>NZ_JAQJIN010000009.1:0-18006 GCF_027947425.1 Exiguobacterium sp. MMG028 | reverse complement strand
TGTCGCTCTTGGCGACTTTAATATCTTACCAAGTGAAGAACAAAAGGTCAATCACTTTTTAAAATATTTTTTATTTTGTTTGCCGCTTATCTCGGCGACGTCTATTAATATATCAGTAAAACTTTAACCACGCAACCCTTTTATTAAAATAGTTTTAAGAAATTTATTAAATTATGCTTTAACCACTCACACTATATTTTTTTCTTCATTATATAGGGTTAAAAATAAAATAAGGCGAGCCAACGGCTTCGCCTTATGAACGGAGAGACGATAAGGATACATTTCGTTTTTTCGCCTCTTTCAAATAGAAAAAGTAAAGAGCTTCTGCTTGCTTCACTTGAGCCGCTAATTCTCCTGTATCTTCGATGCTAACTTCAAGCATCCGACGTTTCGACTCAAACTTAGCTTTCGCTTCCATCAACTCAGTCAGTAGTCGTTGATCATAATCATCTTTTAACGACTTACGAAACCATTTCATAATTCTCTTCTACCTTCCATCGCTCGAGACAAGGTCACTTCGTCCGCATACTCTAAATCCCCACCGACGGGCAAACCATGCGCGAGACGAGTTACACGGATTCCTGTCGGCTTAAGTAAGCGTGATAAATACATCGAAGTCGCTTCTCCCTCAATGTTCGGGTTCGTCGCTAAAATCACTTCTTGGATTGACTCGTTCTCTTGTAACCGTGTCAGCAAGCTTGAAACGTTAATATCCTCTGGACCAATCCCTTCCATTGGACTTATGGCTCCATGAAGAACATGATATTTCCCTCTATACTCTCTCATTTTCTCCATGGCAATCACGTCTCTTGAATCTTGAACCACACAAACTACCGTTTCATCCCGGTGTGAGTCTTTACAGATTGCACAAGGATCAATATCTGTAATGTGCCCGCAAACGGTACAATATTTGATGTCCCGTTTCGCACTGACGAGAGACTTCGCAAACGTTAATACATCGTCTTCTTCCATATCTAATACATGGAACGCCAAACGTACTGCAGTTTTCGGACCGATTCCAGGTAGTTTCGTAAAACTCTCAATCAATCGTCCAATGGCTTCAGGGTATTGCAACTCGCATCGATCCTTTCTTCACTTAAAAGCCTGGGAGATTCATACCTTGTGTGAAACGCCCCATCTTATCATTCACAAGCTGATCAGCTTGCTTCATCGCATCATTAATTGCTGCTAAGACGAGATCCTGCAACATATCTACATCGTCCGGGTCGACGACATCTTCTGCAATGATGACATCTAAAACTTCTTTATGACCGCTGACGATAACTTTTACCATGCCGCCTCCTGCAGTACCTTCTACTGATAACTCTTTTAGTTCTTCTTGAGCTTTCGCCATATCTTTTTGCATCTTTTGCATTTGTTTCATCATGTTATTCATATTTCCCATTCCACGCATTCAGAGCGCCTCCCTTATGTTTCTTCGATTTCAACGACATCGCCAAAACGTTCCATCGCCTGTGCAACCAACGGGTCTTCAGTTTCTGGTTCTTCGACTCGCTCTGTCCGCTC
Organism: Exiguobacterium sp. MMG028; assembly: GCF_027947425.1. NCBI lineage: Bacteria > Bacillati > Bacillota > Bacilli > Caryophanales > Exiguobacterium > Exiguobacterium sp. MMG028. The sequence goes on along the minus strand of NZ_JAQJIN010000009.1, from coordinate 16,479 downwards.
TGCTTGTTTTTGAAGGATAAACTCATTCTTCAGTTCATTCCAATCCGTTTCAAGCACCGCCATAATTTCACGACGAATCCCCGTAACTTCAAATAACGCCTGCTCGATTACATCACGCGTACGACCATTCGAACTCACTTGTTCATAGTGCCATGTCATTCCATCTTTAAATTGTACCAGTAAGGTGTCACTTGCACAAAGGACAGCCTCACTTTCATAGAAGAGTGCGAAGATTGGACCATCCTGTATCCGAATATTCGTCATGATGTCGCCCCAACTATCGCGAATCGCATTCAAATGCTGCCGCTCAGCTCGCTGAAGTAATTGGCGAATCCGCTCTTTCGGCACTCGGATTTGTGTTCGTTTCGGAGCAGGCTTCGGTTTTTCCACCTCTCCACCTGTCACAGTCACCCCATTCTTCTTCACTTCATTCAATTCGCGGCTCAACTCACGCACTTGGTCTTGAAGTTGTGTCATCTGCTCACTGATCGTACGACCTTGTTCTGCAATTCGAATGAACGTTAACTCTACCAACACCTTCGGATGATTCGACAGCCTCATTTGCTGCTGGCACTCATTGAGCTCTTCAATCACTTGGAACAATTCGTCCGTCGAAGTCGCTTCGACAAACTGACGGAACTCATCAGTCGGACGAGCGCGCTCTAATAAGTCGGCAGCTTGCGGAGATGCTTTTAAGAGTAACGCATCCCGATGGACGAACACTAAGTCTTCGATGAAACGCTTTAAATCTTTCCCTTCACGTAACATCATTTCAAGCGTACTCAAAATCGCATTCAATTCTTTTTTCTGTAATCCGTATGCCATTTCGAGCAGTGTTTCATCCGTCACAGCACCCGTTACTTCTAACACCGCTTCTTCCGTCAGACGTCCATCGCTAAATGCCAAAGCCTGATCAAGCAAGCTAAGGGCATCCCGCATCCCACCATCAGCAGCCCGTGCGATTAGTTTCAATGCTTCCGGATCATAATCATGGTCTTGATCATTCAAAATATAGGCCATCCGGGTTTGCAATTGACTCACTTCATGTCGTTTGACATCAAATCGCTGACAACGCGAAATAATCGTTGCCGGAATTTTATGCGGTTCTGTCGTCGCTAAGATAAAAATTGCATGTGCTGGCGGTTCTTCGAGTGTTTTCAATAATGCATTGAATGCACCTGTCGACAACATATGCACTTCATCAATGATATATACTTTGTAACGCCCTTGAGACGGTGGATATTTGACTTTGTCTCGGATTTCTCGAATTTCGTCAACTCCATTATTTGATGCCGCATCGATTTCAAACACGTCCGGACTCGTACCTTCCGTGATAGCGATACACGTCGGACAGGTATTACACGGTTCACGTGTCGGTGCACTTTCACAGTTGATCGCCTTAGCAATGATTTTCGCTAAGCTCGTCTTCCCTGTCCCGCGTGGACCTGAAAACAGATAGGCGTGTGACATCCGCTCCTCTAATAAAGCGTTTTGAATCGTACGTGTGATATGGACTTGACCGACGACCTCTTGAAATGACTGAGGTCTGTATACCCGATATAACGCTTGATACGCCATGAGTTCGCCTCCTTCCCCACTTTTCTTCTCTATCTCATCATACAAAAAAATCTACAGCCCTGGGGCCATAGATTGAAGTTATAAAATAAATCTGCCGCGCACCGATTTCTGAAAGCACGTCAACATGCGTTACTCATGCAGTTTGCTCAGCCCAAGCACCCCTGCGGCACACGGTACGTCACCACTTAAGGCTGCTTCCTTCCGGACCTGACCTGGTTCATGGGTGACCGTTGCGCAGGACTCAGACGTCAACGCCACTTACATAAGGCAGACCACACCAGCGCACTCCCTCGAATCGGGATTCAGTCTCGCTACAGCGGATTGCGAGTTACAGGGCACCGCTACCTCCCCACCTAGCACGGCAAATGGGTAAATGAAATTATGCACTATCTCGAGTGCTATTACATTATACTGTTTAATCGATTGGGTTGCAACCTCTCTGATGAAGTCTCTCTTGTTTCTTCCTTTCTCTAAGCGCCCGGAAGAAATCAGTTAGAAGTCGTCCACATTCTTCTGCTAAAACATTTTCGGTTACGTCAGCCTGATGATTGAATCGTTCATCTTGTACCAAATTCATCAACGTACCGCAACAACCCCCTTTCGGATCATGTGCACCGAAGATGACCCGCTTCACTCGGGATAGCACAATGGCACCCGCACACATTGGACACGGTTCGAGTGTGACGTATAACTCACAATCTTCCAATCGCCAATTTCCTAATGCTTCATTCGCCGCTTCAATCGCGATCATTTCAGCGTGAGCAGCAGCTAAAAGATCGGTTTCACGACGATTATGACCAGTCGCAATCACTTCGTCACCTTTCACAATCACACAGCCGATTGGAACCTCACCGATGGCCTCTGCTTTCTTTGCTTCTTCGATGGCCAACTGCATAAATCGTTCATCACGTTCCATCGATTCACCTCATTTCTTATTTAACACTATGAAAAAAAATGAAAATCAAATCCCTCGCCATATCATTCGCATTCTATGCTAGAATGGAACTTGCACTTTGGATAATGGAGGATGACATCATATGTTTATAACGGTAGAAGGACCGATTGGTGTCGGGAAAACATCACTGGCCCATATCATCAGTCAGCATTTCTCGATGCAGATGCTGAATGAAATTGTAGAAGAGAACCCATTTCTCGGCAAGTTTTATGAAGATATCGAAGAATGGAGTTTCCAAACGGAAATGTTCTTCTTATGCAATCGATTCAAGCAGTTGGATGATATTCATAAACACCACTTGAGTCAACAGCAATCCGTCGTTTCGGACTATCATATTTTCAAAAACTTGATTTTTGCTCACCGTTCGTTGAAACCTGCGCATTTAAACAAGTACGAGCAGATTTATAAGATTTTGACACATGATATGCCGAAACCTGATGTCGTCATTTACTTACACGCCAGCATTGAGACACTGATGAAACGCGTTGCTTTGCGTGGACGTGAAGTGGAAGAAAATATGTCTCGCGATTATCTCGAACAGCTTGCTCACGATTATGAGACGTTCGTCGAATCCTATCGCGCGGCCCATCCAGAAGTGAAAATCCTCTCATTTAGTGGGGATGAACTCGACTTTGTACACAATCCGGACGATTTGACACATGTCCTCAAGACGATTGAACGCGAATTAGAATTAACTAAAGGAGCACAATTAAAATGAAGCTGATTGATAAATATAACATTCCGAACGATACGATCATTACAATCGGTGGAATGGTTGGAATCGGGAAATCGACGATTACCAATTCGTTAGCCGATGCTTTAAACTTCCGAACGTCGCTAGAGAAAGTAGATACGAACCCTTACCTCGATAAATTCTATCATGATTTTGAACGTTGGAGTTTCCATCTTCAAATTTACTTCTTAGCAGAACGCTTTAAAGAACAGAAGAAAATCTTCCAATACGGTGGCGGCTTCATTCAAGACCGTTCCATCTATGAAGACACAGGCATCTTCGCAAAAATGCATTATGAAAAAGGGACGATGTCACCAACAGACTACGAAACGTATTCAAGTTTGTTCGAGGCTATGGTGTTAACACCCTTCTTCCCACACCCAGACCTATTGATTTATCTTGAAGGTTCGTTCGAACAAGTCCTTGAACGTATCCAGATGCGCGGTCGCGAGATGGAGCAACAAACACCAATCGCTTATTGGGAAGAGATGTACGAACGCTACACAGAGTGGATCAACAACTTCAACTTGTGCCCAGTACTACGCCTCTCGATTGAAGAGTACGACCTCATCAAAGACCCAGACTCAGTCGAACTCATCCTTGAAAAAATCGAAAAGCAGTTAACGATTGCTCGCGAAGCAAAAGTTAGATAATCATACAGAGGGATTACGCCATCAAAAGCGTGATCTCTCTTTTTTGTGCATAAAAAAATCCACAGCGCATATGTCTGTGGATACAAAAAATGCATCTGCCTCTGCAGATGCCCGATTGAAAGCGGAGTTGGTGGGATTCGAACCCACGCGAGCCTTGCGACTCCTAACGGATTTCGAGTCCGTCCCCTTCAGCCGGACTTGGGTACAACTCCAGGCCTAAAAAAGTGTAAAAAAAAGAAAGTGGAGGAGGTGGTGGGATTCGAACCCACGCAGGCTGTTACACCCCTGACGGTTTTCAAGACCGTTCCCTTAAACCACTTGGGTACACCTCCAAAAAGATATAAAATTGTGTGAGCCTCCAAAAAAGAAATGGAGGAGGTGGTGGGATTCGAACCCACGCAGGCTGTTACACCCCTGACGGTTTTCAAGACCGTTCCCTTAAACCACTTGGGTACACCTCCAAAGCTCATATGCAATTCGTGAGCAACAGTGTCGCTCGACATGATTTATAGTACCAACTGAAGAGACAGATGTCAAACCCTTTTGTGAAAAAACATTAAAAAAAATTGAGCGCCTCAAAATCGAGGCGGCTCAAGTGTTTAGTTCGGCATTTCAATCTTTTCTTTCCCACCCATGTAAGGACGAAGCACTTCCGGAATGACGACTGATCCATCTGCCTGTTGATAGTTTTCCAAAATCGCTGCCACCGTTCGACCGACTGCCAATCCTGAGCCGTTCAATGTATGAACGAATTCTGGTTTCGCGTTGTCATCACGACGGAAGCGAATTCCCGCACGACGCGCTTGGAAATCTTCGAAGTTAGAGCAAGAAGAAATCTCACGATACATCCCTTGTGCTGGCATCCATACTTCGATGTCGTATTTTTTCGCAGCTGTGAAGCCGAGGTCTGCCGTGCACATGCTGAGTACTTGATACGGAAGTCCAAGACGCTTCAATACCTCTTCAGCATGACCTGTCAATAATTCTAGTTGTTCATATGACTCTTCTGGTTTCACGAAGCGGACGAGCTCGACTTTGTTGAACTGGTGCTGACGAATCAAGCCACGTGTATCACGACCAGCTGAACCGGCTTCAGAACGGAAGTTAGCGCTATATGCTGTATACGTAATCGGAAGCTGTGTTTCCGGGATGATTTCTTCACGGTGCATGTTTGTAACTGGCACTTCAGCTGTTGGAACGAGGAAGTAGTTCGTGTCCTCTACTTTGAACGCATCTTCTTCAAATTTAGGAAGTTGACCTGTTCCGATCATCGAATCACGATTGACCATGTACGGCGGCAATACTTCTGAGTATCCATGCTCGTCTGAATGAAGGTCCATCATAAAGTTGATCAGAGCACGTTCTAAGCGAGCACCTAATCCTTTATAGAAGACAAAACGGCTACCCGTTACTTTTCCAGCGCGCTCGACATCGACGATTTTTAGGTCTTCCATCACGTCCCAATGTTGCTTCGGCTCGAAATCAAAATCAGGCTTTGTTCCGATTTCACGAATCGTCACGTTATCGTCTTCTGTCTCACCGATTGGAGTTGACTCATGTGGGATGTTTGGAATGCTGAGCAAGATCAAGTTGAGCTCTGCCTCTACTTCTCGTAACTCCTCATCCAACAATTTGATTTCATCCCCAAGTCGGCGTGTTTCCAAGATTGGACCTTCTGCATCTTGTTTGTTGCGTTTTAGTTCAGCGATTTGTTTTGTCGCTTCATTGCGCTTCGCTTTCTTTACTTCCACTTCGTTAATCAAGTCACGGCGCTTTTCTTCTAACTGCGGGAAGCGGTCAAGTGCACTCAAATCTTCTCCACGGTAAGCTAATTTTTCTTTAATCCCTTCAAAATCTTGTCGTAAACGTTTAATGTCTAACATTGCTGTTCCTCCTTTTTTCATATAAAAAAGGCGGCACGTCCCTTTCCCGTAGGAAAGGGACGAACCACCTTGGATCCGCGTTGCCACCCTCGTTGCCCAAATGCATGAGCCACTCGATGCACGTAACGTGTGCCAAACGTGACTTGTTTCCAAGTCAATGCTCCGAGGCCGATTCGGTTACGCCATCTCACTAGTTTGCACCAACCACTAGCTCTCTGTCAGTAGACGTACGTAACGTACTTATTCTCATCATCGCATCTGTCATTGAATTAATCTTACTTTACAACATCTGAACTTGTTCGACAAGACTGATTTTTCCAAGTGCCAATCTGATTTGATCGAGGAAATCAACAAATGCTCGCGTCATTCTCGTCAAAAACGAAGCCGTATCAACCGCCTCTGCCGTGACAAGCGTCATCTTCGGAGGCGTCTCCCCTTCTAAATAGCGAACTTGATCCGAGGAGTCGATGGTAACCGTACCTGCCTGTGTATCGACCTTGACCGGAGCGTCTAGTTCGAGCAGTTCAACTTTCGGTTCAGGGACAGGTTTCCCTTTTTCGACTAACACTTCAAAGTCATTCGTCGTCCGGACAGCGACTTGTTCCGTTTCACCTTGAGAGACCGTTGCCGTTTCCGAAATGGTTTCCCCCGTCCGTAAAATCGGTGTCATGACGAAATCTGCGTATGCATAGTCGTGTAACGCTTTCGTCGCGACATAGCGTCCCTCATCAGATGGTGCGCCAAGAACGACGGATAACACAGTGCGACCATCCCGCGTCGACACACCGACAAAGCAATAGCCTGCTTCATTCGTTGTTCCTGTCTTAAAGCCGAGCATCCCTGGATAGGCGAGATCCCGGTCGGCAAGCATTCGGTTCGTCGCGTCAAAGCGAACACCGTCGACATCCACGTATGCCCGTTTCGTCACGTCGAGCACTTCCGGATAAGTCGTCAAATACGCAATCGCCAACTTCATTAAATCATTGGCAGATGTCAAATTATCTCCTGGTAGACCGGCTGACACAGAATCGAGTCCCGATGCATTCGCAAACGTCGTTTGTGTCATCCCTAACTCATCCGCTCGACGATTCATTTCTTTGACGAACGCCTCTTCTGAACCAGACACCGCTTCCCCGAGCGTCACAGCCGCTTCGTTCGCCGAACGAATTAATGCTGCATCGTATAACTCTTTGACGGTATACGGTTTATTCAGTAGCGGGATTCGTGCAAGTCCCGGTTTTCTCGTCAGCGCCAAGGCAGCGTCACTCGGTGTAACCTCTTGATTCCAACTGAGCTTTCCTTCTTCGATCGCTTCACGCGTCAAAAATGCCGTCATCAGCTTTGTGATCGAAGCCGGTTGAAGCATGGCATCTTCCTGTTTTGTAAATAAGACCTGCCCTGTCGTCACGTCTACGAGCATCGCGCTCGCCGCGTCGACTTTTGGCGCGGCCGCAGAGGCGACTGAGGGTACGATTACTTGTACAAGCAACATGGCAACAAACATCATGATTAAATAGCGAGCCTTCACATAGTTACCCCTTTCTATACGCTTCTTTGTTCAGTGTAACAAAAAATAAGTTTGAAGGACCCCCTTTTCATGAGGTCCCTCAAACTTATGCATATTGCTTCTGATTTTCTTTAACCATCTCGATAAAATAACGGTGCAATGATAAATCTTCTGTCAATTCTGGATGGAATGAACAAGCCAGGTACTGGTTGTAACGAACTGCTACAATCGCTTCCTCAACTTCAGCGAGCACATCTACTTCCGGTTCAACTCGCGCCACTTGTGGGGCACGAATAAACACCGCTTCGACTGGCTCATCAATTCCTTTTACCGGAAGATCGACTTCAAAACTGTCGACCTGACGTCCGAATGCATTACGTTTTACTGTCATCGGAATTTTCTTTAAGTGGGCGTCATACCCTTCGACTTCGTTCGCGAGAAGAATCATGCCGGCACATGTACCAAACATCGGTAACGTCTCCATGTCGCGAAGTGGCTCAAGTAACTCATAACGATCGAGTAAGCGTCGCATCGCGGTACTTTCTCCACCTGGTAAGACTAATCCATCGATTGCTTTCAAGTCTTCTAGTGAGCGGACTACAACGGTTTGAGCACCGAGCGCTTCAAGCATACGAACATGCTCACGAATTGCGCCCTGCATCCCTAATACGCCAATCGTTACCATCTTACCAGCCTCGTGGTGCCATGAGTTCTTCATCTTTGAGCGTACGGACGTCGAGTCCTTTCATCGCCTCACCTAATCCTTTTGAAAGGTTCGCGATTCGCTCATAGTCATCGTGGTACGTTGTCGCTTCTACGATGGCACGTGCGAATTTCTCTGGGTTCTCCGCTTTGAAGATACCAGATCCGACGAAGACACCATCTGCTCCGAGATGCATCATCAAGGCAGCATCAGCTGGTGTCGCGATTCCACCCGCCGCAAAGTTAACGACCGGGAGACGACCCGCTTCACGAATTTGCATAAGCACTTCAAATGGAGCTCCGAGATCACGAGCCTCTGTCATGACTTCATCCACGCTCATCGACAAGAGACGCTTCACTTGTGCTTGTACGGTGCGCATGTGACGAACCGCTTCCACGATGTTCCCTGTTCCTGGCTCACCTTTTGTACGAATCATTGCCGCGCCTTCGCCGATACGACGAGCCGCTTCGCCAAGGTCACGTGCTCCACATACAAACGGTGCTGTATAGTCGCGTTTGTACAAATGGAACTCTTCATCTGCTGGCGTCAATACTTCACTCTCATCGATAAAGTCGACCCCCATCGACTCGAGTACACGAGCTTCAGCGATATGTCCGATACGGCATTTTGCCATAACCGGAACAGATACTGCTCCCATGACGTCTTCAATGATTGTTGGGTCGGCCATACGGGCAACCCCGCCCATTTTGCGGATGTCCGAAGGCACACGTTCAAGTGCCATGACAGCAACCGCACCTGCAGCTTCAGCAATTTTTGCTTGTTCTGCATTGATGACGTCCATGATGACGCCACCTTTTTGCATTTCGGCCATCCCGCGTTTTACTTTATCTGTTCCCACTTGTCTCTTTTCCATTGAAATCCCTCCATGAGTTCATGTTCTACTTGCTAGTATAAGCTGGATTGACTATATTAAAAGTGCCAGATTATCATTTTTTAAAGTGGTCAGTTTGGAAAAAGGACTCTATTGCTACTATCGCGAACGTGTTGAAGTATAAAGGAGGAATCAATATGTTCGACCGCGATCCGTTTGAAGGAGGTCATCGCGCCTCATTCGGTACACCTGGAATTGTCTCAGCCTTGATCATCATCGGTTTTCTCTTATACTTCTTTTTCGGCTCGTAAAGAAAGGAACGTCGTCTTATGGATATGCTTACCTTCTCACTTGAACAAGACTCATCCATCCCGCTATATGAGCAATTGTATAAACACATTCGGGATGCTATCGTCGACGATACGTTAAAGACGGGTACCAAGTTACCTTCGAAACGTAAACTCACTCAATTTTTGGATGTGTCTCAGACGACAGTCGAGTTCGCATACGCCCAGTTACTCGCCGAAGGATATATTGAATCCGTTCCCCGGAAAGGATTTTATGTGTTACCGCAAGAGGAACTGTACGTCCGGCGATCGAGCAGCACCATCACGCCGTCCCCACCTAAAAAGACGTATACGTACGATGTATCGCCAAGTCAAATCGATACGACCGCTTTTCCGTTTGAACGTTGGAAACGACACGTCAAGAACGTTGTCGATGAGGTTCATCATGAACTACTCGCGCTAGGTTCCGTCCAAGGGGATCTCGAGCTACGACAGGAAATTGCGACCTATCTCTATCATTCACGAGGCGTCCAGTGCTCACCTGAACAAATCATCGTCGGACCAGGGACAGAACAACTCCTTCCACAGCTTTTGGATTTGTTACCTGATGCATCGGTCTTTGGTATTGAAGATCCCGGCTATCCACTCACTCGTCTTTTATTCGAGCAACAGGGGCGCACCTCTATCCCGATCCCGGTAGATGAAAGTGGAGTTTGTGTCAGTGAGCTCGAACGCCATGAAATCGATGCGCTATACGTGACACCTGCCCATCAATTTCCGACAGGTACTGTCCTATCCGTCAGTCGACGCCAACGTTTATTGAATTGGGCGCTCGTTCACCAGACGTATATCATTGAGGACGATTACGATAGTGAGTTCCGTTATAGTGGTAAACCCATCCCCTCTCTTCAAAGTATGGACCCGAACGAACGTGTCATCTATATCAGTACTTTCTCGAAATCACTCATGCCATCCCTTCGTATTGGATATATGGTGTTACCAACACCTCTATTGAATCGTTACCGAGAGCGACATCATTACTTCACGTGTAGCGTTCCACGATTCGAACAGCATACGTTGGCTCTATTCATGTCGAGTGGTGACTTCGAGAAGCATTTGAATCGGATGCGAAAAATATACCGTCGCAAGTTAGAGATTGTGCTCGCTGCCTTCCGCCCATTCGAACCAATTGTCACAGTGACAGGTGCGAGCGCTGGATTGCACGTTGTCTTGACCGTCATCAGCGATCGGACAGAGAAAGAATTGAAACAATCCGCTGAATCGTCCGAAATCGCCATCAAATCGATGAACGACTATCGCATCGTACACCCAGATTCGCACAAACAATTTTTGTTTGGCTTTGCACACTTGCCTGAATCCTCGTTACCGAATGTGATTGATCAGTTGATGAATGCCTGGACAATCCCGAAAGGAGCGACTACATGAAGCGACACGCTCGATGGATCATCGGAATTTGTTTACTCGGCAGCGGTCTATTCTTTTTAACGAGCTCGATTTGGAAAGAGAATATCGCTAGTTCAACGAGCGAATATGTCGTTGAACATATGGAATTGCAAGACGAGAGTGAAATTGAGTCGAATTATGATTTTGCGGCAGTCACACCACTTTCCTTAGCAGACGTCTTGCAAGCGCGCAATCGGTTTCATCAGTTGCCGACAATCGGTGTCATTTCCATTCCAGATGTTTCACTGGAGCTTCCGATTATAAAAGGGTTAGATGATGAGAGTCTCGCCATCGGAGCGGGAACCATGGATCCCGATCAACAAATGGGGGTAGGCAATTACGCACTGGCCGGTCATTATTTACAACATGCGACCGCTCTATTCGGTCCGCTCCATGAAGTCCATGTTGGTATGAAGATCTATCTTCGAGATGATACACACACTTACGAATACATCGTGACATCGCTTGAGACCGTCTCTCCTGAACGAGTTGATGTATTAGATGAAACAGCTACTCCTACCCTTACATTGATCACTTGTACGTTCGATACGACGGAACGACTCATCGTCAAAGGTTCACTCGTCACTACTGAATCATGACCGCATCTCCTCAACCAACAGGAGATGCGGTCATTTATTGTTTTTTCAAAAACATATTGTTAGCGCTCACAACTTCCGCTAAACTATTTTTGAAAACGTTTGCATAAAATTGTGCAATTTAACTCAAACAAAAGAGGTGTCTCATGAAGAAAAAAACTGCTCGTCAGGCTTCGACTTTATTCCTGTCCGGTGCATTGCTCATTCAAGCCGGGGTTCCGATGAACGCATTGGCTGAACCGACTGCAATCACAATTGATGGGGCAAAAACAGATTGGGCTAATATTCCCGCCCTCGCAAGTTCTCCCACTGCTGGATGGCAAGGATTTGATGTCGGTGATTTATACATAAACAATGATGCCCAACATCTATATTTTTACATAGACGCGAATAATGTCCCGAACTGGGGAGACAACGGGCAATATATCAACATCGCCCTTCAAATCAATGATGAAGATTCAGGTGTATCGACGAATCCCCTCGGTTATCCATTCGATTTTAAAGGTGTCGACAAGGCGCCTCAGTATCATATTCTCGTCCGAGTCGATGGCGATCAGAATGTAAAAGAGGCTGCTCTTTATCAGGCTGGTCAAGAGAAACCACTTTTACAATTGAATCAGTTGAACGGTGCGGCTTTTGCCTTAGACCGAACGAAAGGATTTGAAGGAAAAGTTCCTCTGTCATTACTCGGCTTAAACAATGGAGATCGAGTCCGCGCCTTAACTGTATTAAGCGGAAATAACGCCGGAGAACATGGAGCGTTCGATACGATTCCGAGTAATGCTGCCAATCAATTGGTCAATAGTTGGAACGTGTCCGCCACGCCATCCACACAATCTGTTTATAGTGCCCCGTTCACATTAAATGGGGTAGAGACGATCGACCAACTTGAAGTTGCTTCCGTGACCCCGGCCTCATCATCAATTGATGTGGATGTGTCTGCTCCAATCACATGGACGTTCAATGAACCTGTCCGTCTCGATTCGGCATCGGTCACCTTACAACAAGGGGAGACGCGTGTTCCCGTTGATGTGACAACGAACGGTACGAGCGTGACACTTCAACCGAAAGAAGCTCTCGCTCTCAATACGTCATATACGGCCACTATTCCAGAAGGTGCAGTGACTGGAACGATTTCGAATACGACACTCCCGGCATTGACGAATACTTTCAAAACAGCAACAAAGCTCGCTGATCCTTGGGAAACGACACGCTATATCGAAATGAAATATGTCCGTGCCGATCATGACTATACGGATTGGAACTTATGGACATGGAGCACAGGAAAAAAAGACGGACAAGTCGATCCATACCGGATAACTGACGATGGGGCCATCTTCCGTATCCCAGTCGGTCAAGACACCACGAAAGTTGGGGTCGTCATTCGAAAAGGCACGGACTGGGCCGTTAAGGATGCTTATGGAGAAGACAGATACGTCACGCTCGGAGAAGACCGCGTCACGAAGGTCGTCGTCGAAAGCGGAAAAGGTACCTTCCATCAAGTTCCGACAATCAGTGGTCCCGAATACGGTACAGATGGGGTTCAATTCTTCTATCGTGATGTAGCACTCTATGAAGCAGGAGAAATGGATGAAATCGATCAGGTCGCACTCAAAATCAATGGCGAGACGTATCCGATGACTTATGAGCCAGAAAACGAGTGGTTCCGCCACACGGTACGTTTACCTGAAGGAATCCATGACTACACGTATCTCGTCACGAAGGACGGCGTCACGACTGAAGTGAAAGATTCTTATTTCGAAGCTTCTCAAATCGAATATCGTCAACCAACCGTCAAACTCACTTCTTCTGTCAGTCCGAAAGCCATTAGCTCTCGTGAAAATGCGGTCGTTCGAGTAAATCCGACCTTGCCAAAAGGTGTGACACTCCGAGAACTCTATATCGATGCACGCCCACTCGGCGGTCCTGCGAAGTTACACATTGATCGTGCGTTAAACGCTCAAACAATCGCGGTGAAAGACACAGTCAAACCTGGAAATAAGACGCTTGCCGTCACTGCAATCGATCAATATGGAAATGTTCATCGCTCGAAAACAACAGTTCGTGTCGTACCTAAAGCGATGAAAGAAAAACAAGCGTTTGACTGGGATGAGGCACGCATCTATTTCATGCTCACCGATCGCTTCTACAACGGAGATTTATCCAATGACAACCCGAATCGTGAGTACTATGACAAAGACCATCCTGAGTCTTACCATGGCGGCGATTTTGCAGGTGTCACGAAAAAACTCGATTATTTAGATGATCTTGGGATCAATACGATTTGGATCACGCCAATTGTGGATAACATCGATTGGGATTTACGATATGGAAAAGACGGTTCTCAGTATGGATATCATGGGTATTGGGCCAAGAACTTTGAAAAACTCGATGAACATCTCGGGGACATGGCTGCCTTCCATAAACTGATTGATGAAGCGCATAAGCGTGGAATGAAAATTATGGTCGACGTCGTCTTAAACCATCCTGGCTACGGAATGGAGCCTGGGGCAAGCTCATCTGTCACAAACTTCCCAACGGATGCAGAACGACAAGTATTCGATGGAATGATTCGTGAAAATCCAGTCGACGGGGACGACATTAAAATGTCGTTATCCGGTCTTCCCGACTTCAAGACGGAAGAAGCTGCCGTTCGAGAACAATTGGTGAAATGGCAGACGGATTGGATCAAACGATCGAAAACGAAAAAAGGCAACACGATTGATTACTTCCGTGTCGATACGGTCAAACACGTGGACTCCACAACGTGGAAATCCTTTAAAAATGAATTAACAGCAATCAAACCGAATTTCAAATTGATTGGGGAGCACTACGGGGCGAGTATCAACAACACAGGCGGCTACTTAAGAAGTGGTCAAATGGATTCCCTGCTCGACTTTGATTTTAAATATCAAGCCGAACGATTCGTGAATGGCAATATCGAAGACGTTGAAAAGGCACTTCAATATCGCAACACTCAATTATCGAACGAAGCGACGCTCGGACAATTCTTGAGTAGCCATGATGAAGACGGCTTCCTTGTCTCGCGGGCAGACGGGGATACTGGAAAGCAAATGGTCGCAGCCTCTCTTCAAATCACGGCGAAGGGTCAGCCTGTGATCTATTACGGAGAAGAAGTCGGTCAATCTGGGAAGCATGCGGGCGATATGGATAAAGGCGAGTTCAATGAAAATCGCTATGACTTCGACTGGTCTCGCGTCAAAGGTGAAGGAAAAGCGATGCATACGCACTATCAAAAACTTTTGAATATCCGTGCAGACTATTCTCACGTATTCAGTAAAGGGACACGTTCGTCCCTCGCTTCGAATTCTGAGGCTGGCTATTCGATCTTCAAACGAAGTTATGGAAAACAATCGGTTCTCGTCGGATTAAATACGAAAGAGAAAGCGCAAACTGTTTCCTTTAATACTTCATATAAAGCGAAAACCGTATTGATTGACCGATATAGCGGTAAACAATACATCGTTCAAAAGAATGGCAAAGTCACTGTCTCACTTCCTGCTCAAAATCAAGGGGGTACCGTGATTTTAGTAGAGAAGCGCAAATAAATAACCGCCATCCTGAGTGTACAGGATGGCGGCTTTTTACATTAGCGTGAGTAGTTCGGTGCTTCTTTTGTGATATTGACATCGTGTGGGTGACTTTCTTGAAGACCCGCACCCGTCATACGAATGAATTGTGTGTCTTCACGAAGGGCACGGATGTCGGCAGCGCCACAGTATCCCATACCTGAGCGAAGACCACCAATCAATTGATATACCGTGTCAGCGAGTTCGCCACGATAGGCAACACGTCCTTCGATTCCTTCTGGAACGAACTTTTTGTCTGCTTCTTGGAAGTAACGGTCTTGGCTACCGCGCTTCATCGATGCTTCAGATCCCATACCACGGTATGTCTTAAACTGACGACCTTGGTAAATTTCCATTTCGCCTGGGCTCTCTTTCACACCAGCAAGCAAGCTACCAAGCATGACAGCGTTTGCTCCAGCAGCGATGGCTTTGACGATATCGCCTGAGTACTTGATTCCACCATCAGCGATGACTGATACACCATGCTCTTTTGCTTCTGTGACACAATCATATACAGCTGTGATTTGTGGAACACCAACGCCTGCAACGACGCGTGTCGTACAGATTGATCCTGGTCCAATTCCGACTTTGATGACCGATGCTCCAGCCTCAATCAAAGCGCGTGTCGCTTCAGCAGTCGCTACGTTACCTGCAATGATTGGAAGTGATGGGAACGTATCGCGCAACTCACGAACTTTTTCAAGCACACCAGCCGAATGTCCATGTGCTGTATCGATCACTAACGCATCTACACCTGCTTCTACAAGTACTTGAGCACGTGATGCTGCATCTTTTGTTACTCCGACTGCAGCTGCTACAAGAAGACGTCCTTGCTTGTCTTTTGCTGCGTTCGGGAACTGTTCGACCTTCTCGATATCTTTTGTCGTGATGAGACCTTTCAATACGCCAGCTTCATCGACAAGTGGAAGTTTTTCAATGCGGTGTTGATGAAGAATGCGCTCTGCTTCTTCAAGCGATGTACCCACTTTTGCAGTGATGAGGTTTTCCGTTGTCATCACATCCTTGATGACGGTAGAATAATCTTTGATGAAGCGAAGATCACGATTCGTCAAAATACCAATCAATTTACGTTCTTCTTCTGAATTGACGATTGGGACACCAGAAATGCGATATTTACTCATCAAATACTCAGCGTCATACACTTGACGATCTGGAGTTAAATAGAAAGGATTTGTGATGACACCATTCTCTGAGCGCTTAACGCGATCGACATGCTCAGCCTGCATTTCCATTGACATGTTCTTGTGAATGACACCTAATCCGCCTTGACGAGCCATAGCAATCGCCATCGGAGCTTCCGTGACGGTATCCATACCCGCACTGATGATTGGGATATTCAATTCTAATCCTTCACAGAGCTTTGTGCTTAAATCAACGTCACGCGGTAAAACATTTGAGAACCTCGGTACGAGTAATACATCATCAAACGTTAAACCTTCTTTTGCAAACTTGTTTTCCCACATAAAAATTGATGGCCCCTTTCTCGTTCTACCTACATCTTTGTTTCGAAATATTTCTGTAATGGTAACAGGTATAACGCAAAAGTGCAATTCAATTCCCGATGTTCAGAAAAGTCAGAATTGTGTTCATTCCTCTATGAATGATGAGAATTGTTCGGAGTTTCATAATAAAAGGGACATAAATACGGAGTTCGATTTCATCATACATACAAAAAAG
>NZ_JAQJIN010000008.1:0-39777 GCF_027947425.1 Exiguobacterium sp. MMG028 | reverse complement strand
AAAAAAACCCACGGATGGCTTAGTGTAGCCGTTCGTGGGTCTTTTTTTGTCTTAAATTGCACACTTATTGCACATTTCGATTTTTTTCTTGGTCGATTTGGAGGCGGAAGGCGTTCGCGGCGTCCTTTTGTTTCTCCGTCGTGACGTGCGAATAGATGTTCATGGTCGTAGCGATTGAAGTATGTCCGAGCCGTTCCTGGATGACCTTGATGTTCGTGTCGTTGTTGAATAGGATGGTCGCGTGCATGTGTCGGAAGTCGTGGATGCGCATCGGGTCGAGTCCTGCCTGTTTACAGATGCGTCGATACTCGGTACGGAGCAACGTGTCGTTCAGGTACTTCCCGAACGGGGTCGTGCAGACGAGATTGTCCTCCGGCTTCTCACCGAACCGAAAGAGCGACTCCTTCTGCTCGATGCGCCAGCGCTGGAGTTCCGAGAGTGTAACGGGGTCGAGGTGGATGTCACGATTCCGCTTCGTCTTCGGTGGGGTGAAATGGTGCAGCTTGTCCGTCCGAAACTCCACTTTCTGTGCGGCGGTGAGTTGGGCGATGGATTTATTGATATGGACGTAACCCTCGTCGATATGCACGCAGTCCCATGTGAGCGCCTTGACCTCGTTGCGTCGTGCGCCCGTCATGGCGAGTAGGACGAATGTGATCCAGTAGGGCGAGTGTTCCCGTGCCGTTTCGAGGAAACGCACGAGTTCGTCCACGCTCCAGAGGTTCCGCTTCGCTTTCGTCTCCTTGCGTCGTTTGAGATATGTCGGTGCGTCATTCTTCGCATAGCCTGCCTGTCGTGCATAGTCGAACGCGGCACGGAACAGGACGATGCGTAGGTTGATGGACGACACCTTCATCCCTTTCTCCTTTTCGAGCATCGAGAGATAGGCTTCGAGGTGGCGTGCGGTCAATCGGTTGATGTCGTGCGTGCCGAGATGACGTTTCATGCAGGCGATGAGCGACTGATAGTTTCGGCGTGTATTGATCGAGAGGGACGGTGTATGTACCTCATAGTATTCGTCGAGCAGGTCGCTGACGGTCCGTATCGTCTTGCGTTCATTGATGGTCGAGGCGATTTCCCCGTTGGCGTAGGCTTGTTCGAAGGCGCTGACCTTGGCCCGTAGCGCTTGCTTCGTGTCGGCGCTCAGATACTTCTGGACCCGTTTGCCACGGGCGTCCGTACCGAGCGAGAGGCGAACCTCCCATTTCCCTTTGTCGTTCTTTTTCATGTTCATGTGTCGAATCCTCCTTGCTATGCGTCTATCATAGCAGAGCCGTCAAAGGGAGGGTACAATAAAAAAAGACCCGTGTGGGGTCTTAGTTGGCTAGCGTGAAAGTGGCGCGATTGACGCTCAAGTACTCCCCATCCCGCACCACGACATACTCATTCCCTTTGAACAGCGAGTTTGACTCGATTCCGCCATCTGAGGACATATCCGTTTTTACTTCATAGTATCCCGTATCGTCCTTTTCAGCGGTCAGCTTGTATTCACCTGCTGGGAGGTCAGCACCCACTTTATACGTCCCTGGTCCATAGACACCTTCGGGGTATTCGGGTTCGTCCGCCTCGACAGACACTTGCTGATCGTCCACCTGCGTCTCGTTCATCGAATCAGGCTGATAGACGAACAGTAACGCCGTAACAATCACAGCCGCAGCCAACGTGAGCTCAATCTTTCGAATTTTACGCTGGTGCCCATTCTTAGCTTGCACACTCTCAAACTCATCGTTGCGTCGTTTCCGGAAGTCGTGCAGCGCAATCCCAGCGATGACCGCGACAATCAAGAACAATCCCTGCACCGCCATATAAAGACCTTCCATTCCATTCACTCCCTTCAAATTCTTCGCATCTATTGTAGCATCTAATCTATATATACCCATGTTTGTCAAAAAAAGTTTCGGTTCGACACGAAATCACTTGAACTGTCGAACAATATTTTACAAGGTCAGCCAAATTTGTGGTTGAATATATAAGTGACTTGTTCCATACTAGAGTCACAACTTACGAACGAGCGTTCGTAAAAAACAGGACGAAAGAAGGAATTTGGATGGTATTTGCAGAAGTCTCAGCCCGTACGTCACGACAATCAAATGCAGATGAATCGAACCAAGACACGATTGGACTACTTGTTCATGACGAAGTTACAGACGCTACCTTGCTGATAAGGTTCACCTTAGAAGAAGTATTCGACCGTACTACTTGGAAAGATGCAGAACTTCCGTCTATCCTTCTCCAACAAAAAAAGAGAGCGTGATCGCTCCCTTAACTTCGGTTTCTATGACGAGAAACCTGAAACTCAATAAATGCTCGAATCTCACGAAGTTGTTCCGTCGTGAGATTTTTTATTTGTTCTTCGGACAAGTTGAACGATTTAAGTAATTTGATTTCCATATCGCTAAATCGCATCGCCGCCTCGAACTTCGTTTCCTCTGGATCATCCGATTCACCGAGTAGGTAACTCGTCGTCGTCTTCAATATACTCGCTAGTTTAGGAATCATATCCGCTTCTATCTTACGAACATCGTTCTCGTAGTTCGAGTACGTGTTCGGCGAAACTTGAAGCTGAGTCGCGACATGTTTCTGCGTAATCCCTAAAGCCGTTCGACGCTTCCGCGCCCGTTCTCCAATGCTACTCATTTCATTTTCGCTCCCTCTACTACCTTTATAAGGCTCCTTGAATACCGTGTCAATCATGACTAACCCTCCTCAAGTATAACGAATGAAATAAAAAAGTATCAAATTGATTAAAAAAAATCTCGAATTGTGATTGACATCTCATTTTGAGAAGTTTATAGTGAAGTCAAGGAGGTGAGGGAATGAGTCAAGTCATCGACCGAACGACACTCCGAGACTTGCGTGTCTCTAAAGGAATTACCCAGAAACACCTTGCAAGCAAACTCGGTATCGTTCCGAACGGATATTTCCGAATCGAGGAAGGTACACGTAAAGTTACAGTCGGCGAAGCGCTTATTATCGCAGAAGTGCTAGACGAACCATTAGAGAAAATTTTTTTTACGGACAAACTTCTCATATTGAGAAGAGTTCAACAATTTGAGAATAATCTATAAGGAGAGTGTACCACGAATGAACCAATTGACGAAAGTGTTTGAAGGGCAAAGCATCCGCATCCTCGGTGATGAAGAAACGCCGTTGTTCGTATTAGCAGATGTTTGTAAGGTGCTCGAGCTCGGTAACCCGAGCCAAGTGAAATCCCGCCTAGAAGATGGGGTCATTAGTAATGAGGTCATCTTAGATGCGATGGATCGTGAGCAACAGGTCACCGCAATCAATGAAGATGGATTGTACGACGTCATTCTCGACAGTCGCAAACCGCAAGCAAAACGATTCCGCAAGTGGATCACGGGCGATGTGCTCCCGTCAATCCGCAAAACCGGAACGTATGAGATGCCGAAACCACAACTGCCTCAACAGGTAGTCGAAACAATGCCGAAGTTGTTCCGTGGCGTTGCAGATTTAATCGACTGGAAAGAAGTCGCTACGACGGCACTCGATGAGGTTCAGACGGACATCGACGAATTGAAGAACAGCCTCACGTTGACACATGGGCAAGAACTCGCCATCCAAGAGGCGAAACGCCGTCGGGTCCGTGACATGTTCGACCGCTACGGTGATGACCATCCATTTCTCGATTCAAAAGCGAAGTTCCACAGTCGTTGTGGCAGTGACTTGAAGAAAGCGTTCAATGTTCCACGGTACGGCGAGATTCTACGCAAGGACTTTGAAGAGGCATTGCAATATGTACAGGCATGGCGCCCACCATTCCAATGAACGAAAAACGTAAATCAAATCAATTAAAGGGGAGAGCGAAATGGATTTATCAGAATTGGTGAATAAACCAATCGAAGAAATGACTGAAGAGGAGTTACGAAAACTCGAATCTATCGGTCAACGTGAATACAACCGCGCGTGGCGAGAGAAGAATCGAGACAAAAACAAAGAAATCGTCAAACGCGCCCGAATTAAAAAAGGTCTTCGAACATTAAAAGAAAACGGAGACAGTCACGATGAGGCGGAACACTCAAAACTAAAAGCAAACCCTAAGAAAACCGTAAATCAAGAACCAATCATTCTCGAAGAAGACTTCTTATGGATCAACAAGACGTACCGCATTAAATCGAATGTCGCTTCAGCGTTCAAGGAATGTGCCGCGCAAAACAGATTCACACAGACAGCTGCACTGGAAGAAGCAATCAGAGATTGGATTGCTAAGAACCAATAATGAAAGGAGCACGCACATGAACGTCCAAGTCGTCACCCTCACCGCAACTGAGCTCAACGACCTACTCGTTGCCGCATCGCAGAAAGGTGCCGAGCTCGCACTGAACGCCACACAGAAGACATGGCTGAACCAAGAAGAGGCGTGCAAGTACCTCGGGGTCTCACGGTCCTCACTGTACGAACGCGAGTATTCAAAGAACCTGCCCGTCTACCGAGACGGCAAGAACGTCCGTTATCTCAAAAGTGACCTCGATCTACTCATGCAAGGCCACCGCTGGTAAACGCAAAAAAACGCACGAGGCAATGACCCGTACGCTTAAAGATTCGACACCTTGAGTATACCACGGGACGCCTCAGAAATGGAGGATAACATGCTCACCGAACAACAACTCGACATCTTGTTCCTGACGACAGGGTACAGCGCCTTCGCTGCACTACTTCTCACGATGCTACTCGGTCAATCCGAATACTACCTCGTCGGTGCCGCCGTCACCATCACCCTCGCGACCGTGTTCGCCGGGATCAGCTACCTCAGCGCAAAGGAGGACAACGCATGAAGCGCTACACGCTCGAAGAACGCGAGGAACAAATCAAACAACATCGACTTCGCACTCAATATACTCATGACGCATTCAAACACGTCAGTGAGGACGAGAAAAATAGCGAACACCAACGCTCCATCGCTCTTAGCTTCATGTCAATTTATCAAGACGTGCTCGACGACATCGATTACATCTTCGGCAAGGAGGAAACCGAATGACCATCCAAGCACACGACCAACCCGAAGAGCGTGAGCAACAGCTTGACGCCTTTCATCATCAACTTAAACAGCTTCGCTCGGACGCCAACGATGCGATTGAGCAGTTGCACTATAAGGACCTCGATTACAGCTACGAACAGGGCGTGTTCAACACGCTACGCCAATTGCAGGACCTGTTCGAGCAGACATTCCAAAAGGAGGAGTATTGACATGAACGCCTACGACAAAGTCAACGAACTGAACGACA
Source organism: Exiguobacterium sp. MMG028 (assembly GCF_027947425.1). Taxonomy (NCBI): domain Bacteria; kingdom Bacillati; phylum Bacillota; class Bacilli; order Caryophanales; genus Exiguobacterium; species Exiguobacterium sp. MMG028. The sequence goes on along the minus strand of NZ_JAQJIN010000008.1, from coordinate 34,531 downwards.
TCGCCGCCGACCTTGATGACATCCGCGAACGCATCATCGCACTGGGTAGCCTCAACGCCAACATCACGGGGCCCATCAGCGACGCCATCACACAGATCGACCAAGCGGTCGAATGGCAACAGGACATCATCAACGAAATGGAGCGGGACGAGATTCGCAAACGCTACGAACGCCTCGCCGCTAAATACGGTGCCAAGCGCGTCAAACGCGTCTGCTACGCCACGATGCTGAAAGAGATGAACGGAGGGACGGCGGTATGAACTTAGATAAATTCGAAAAGATTGACGGGCGCGAGGCGCTGAGACGATTTGCTGATGGCGAAGTTGTATACGGCAGAGACTCGGGTAGTTGGACGCTTAACGAAAACGATAAGGTCATTTACCATTCAAAATTCGGAACATCCACTGCGGGTGTTACATTGAATGACTTTATAAAAAACAAGAATTTATACGTCAAGAAACCTTTCGACGTCCGCCAAGCGATGCTTGACCGCCCAAACGAGTGGGTGGGGGCGTTCAAGCAAGGTGAATACTGGTTCAAAGTTGGATTTGACCGCACTGAATATTGTGCCGTCCTCACCGCTCTAACTTACGACGTGAAAGTCGATGTTTCCTTAGACAAAGTTCATACAGTCTGCTCAGACAGGTTTGAAAAGTGCATCCCAATCGAAGACGTACCCGAGGAGGCGACACGATGAAACTCTACGAACTCACACGCCAGAAGCAAGACTTACTGAACGCCATCGCCGACATGGACCACGAGGACCTCGAACTCTCCGACGCGGTGGGCGACACGCTCGACGCGCTCAACGAAGCCATCGAAGCCAAAGCCGAGGACGTCGCCTCGTTCATCTTCTCGCTCCAAGCCGATTCAGCCGCACTCAAGCAGGAAGAGCAACGCCTCGCCGAACGCAGACGCTTGAACGACGCGAAGATCGAGCGCATGAAGACGTATCTCCACGACATGCTCGAGGACGCACAGCTCGACCGTGTGAAGGGATTGAAATACACCATCGGCTTCCGCAAGTCCACATCCGTCAACGTCCTCGACCTCGACACGTTGCCAGAGGCGCTCAAGCGCACGAAGACCATCGTAGAAGCGGACAAGACAGCCATCAAGGACGCACTGAAACAAGGCTTGGACGTGCCTGGCGCCGTCCTCGTCGACAATCGCAACCTAAGCATTCGATAAGGAGGAACGGACATGAGTCAACTCACGTTATTTGAACAACTCTTCTCACGGAACGTCAACGACCGTGTCGAGACGAAAGAAGTCGGTCCGAGAAAAACGAAACTCTCATACCTCTCGTGGGCTTGGGCTTGGGCTGAAATCAAGAAAATCGATCCAAACGCAACCTCAATCATTCATGAGTTTCCACTCGAAGGAAACGAGCACATCATGGTGCCTTACCTCAAAACGCCAAACGGCTACTTCGTGAAAGTGTCCGTCACCGTACAAGGACAGACCGAAACCGAATGGCTTCCCGTCATGGATGAGAACAACAACGCGCTCGGTACACTCGCGATGGTCTGGAGCAAAGACACAAATGAATACGGCAAAAAGTACAAGGTCCAGGAGCAATTGCCAGAACCGACCGCGATGGAAATCAATAAGGCGCATAAACGTTGCCTTGTCAAAGCGATCGCGCTCCACGGGCTCGGTCTTTACATCTTCAGTGGCGAGGACTTGCCAGAGACCATCGTGCCTCGTGTGAGTGAGCGACAGTTGAACGAATTGAGAAGCATCGGGGAGAAAGTTGCCGCCTTGGTGGCACGTGACCTCGACACGGTACTCGAAGCTTATAAGGTTCATCTCGTCGAAACGGAAGAAGATTACAACAAAGTGAAAATGATGATGGAGTCCAAAATCGAGAAGGTGAAAGAGGAGGCGAAACAAGATGCAACTGCCTGAATATGACGAATACGAGGTCATCGAAGTGGACCACGACGAGGCGCACGTCCTCGACATGATGGACGAGGCGCAAGCAGAGGAGCATTGGGGCTTGGAGCAAGAGCAAGCCCTAATGCGTGACATTGACCGACGCACAAATACGTTTTATAACTACGGATTCAAGAAGGGGCAAATACGATGAACAACATCACATTGACAGGCATCAACCAACGCATGGAGGTCAAGACAGCAGGAAGCGGTAAGCCGTGGGTGACGGGCACGATCCGCACTCGTAACAAGATGCCGAACAAGGAAGGGAAGTACGATTCATCGTTCCACGATTACAAAGTACTCGGCGCTCGGGCTGAAACGTTCGCCAAGTTCCAGCAAGAAGGGAAACCGCTCGCTCTATCTGGGTGGCTCAACCAAGAGAAGTGGACGGACAAGGACGGGCAGAACCGCTCCAAGTCGGTCGTGATGGTTGAGGACTTCGACTTGCCACCGCTTGACGACAATGCACCGGGTCAACCGAAGACGGCTAAAGATTCGGATGCATTCTCCGACCCGTTTAGCCGTGGCGGGAAAATCGACATTCAAGATGACGATCTGCCCTTTTAGTCTGGAGGCTATCAAATGAAGAAAATTTGGAGCGATGAACTAGTCAGAAACGGCATCTTAGATGTTATTGAAAAATTGAACATTAAAGTAATGCCTACTAGCACTCAAGTGAAAGGTGTCACTAAGGATTGGAGGCTTCACAACGCAATTACAAAAGGTCGTGGATACCGTGGTTGGGCAGAAGAGCTGGGTTTACCTTTGAAAAGTTGTGAAACTCACTTTGGTAATGATTACGAAGAATTGATTGAAGTAAAGCTCAAAGGGTTTGGGTACGAGGTTGAGCAAATGCCAACCAAGTTCCCTTACGACTTACTGGTGAACGGAACGACAAAGGTGGATGTAAAAGTCGGTGTTTCGTATTACTTGCGGGGCACTGATCGTGTTGTGACATTCCGAACAGCAAAAGCGAATCCGACATGTGATTTCTATATCACTGTTCGATTGAATGAGTTGAGAGAAATCGAAAAGATCCACGTCATCCCGTCTCACGAAGCGAAAGTGGTTTCAATTTGTATGGGAGAAAACAGTAAATACGATGTGTATCTGGACCGTTACGACTTATTAAAAAGACACCACGAAATGGTCAGCGCATTAACACTGGATAGTGCATCTAAGTAAGGAGTGAACGCAATGAAATTGACCGGAAACGAGATTGTCGATGCGATGGTGGACTATGCGCCACCTTCCATCGCCATCCCGAGCGCGTGGTTCAAGACGGTCGTGAACGACAAAGGGCGACCGAACACGAACGCCATCATCATCTTGGCCGAGATCGTGTACTGGTATCGACCGAGCCAATTGAAAGACGAAGTGACGGGCGAGTTCCTCGGCTATAAGAAACGCTTCAAGGAAGACTTGCTCCAAAAGAGCCGCAAGGGGTTCGAGAAGACTTTCGCTCTCACGAAAGACCAGGTATACACGGCACTCAAGTTCCTTGAAGAACTCGGTGTCATCAAGACGCATCTCCGACATGTAGAAACCAACACCATGACCCTCAACAATGTCAGATTCATCGAATTGGTACCCGCTCGACTGAAAGAATTGACCTACCCTGTCGTACCAGAACGAGACCCTATCGTACAGAAACGAGAGGGCTATCGTATAGATACGAGACCCCTATCGTATAAAAACGAGACAAATACAGTGATTACTAATACAGGGATTACATCTACAAGTAATTCTACTACTACTGGCGAGAATGAATTCCAGCAGTTAGCTGAAGTCTATATGAACAAGATCAACCAAAACATCGCTGCCGTCCACGAGTTCCTCGAAGACGACCTGCAAGAGTTCGGACTCGAACTACTCATCGAGGCAATCAACGAGGCGGCACTCTCGAACATCCGTAACTACAAATATGTACGAGGCATCCTAAACGGATGGAAAGACCGAGGTGTCACGACAATGCAAGGACTCATCCAAGACCGTGCGGACTTCGAACAGAAGAAACAGACGCAACACAAACGCAAGTCGTGGTCACCGACGAAAGAAACAGCGATGAAAGACGCTCCTGCCTGGCTCGAAGAAGAGGCGAACAAACAACGCGAGCACGACAAGCGCCGACAAGATGAGTTAGCCGCCAGTGTACCGGACGACGAAGAGTTGCAAAAGATGTTTGCCGAGTTGCGAGGTGGCTCATGAACAAGCAGGAGATTGAGCCGCATATCGTCCAGTCCTTCGGGCACGCCTATCGGACAAGCTGTGAGCGCGTCGAGGACATCGCCAAGCGTCATCACGTCCATCGTAAGACCATCTACAAATACGCCAAGCTACATGGGTGGGTCCGCCCCGCTCATGTGTACGCTGGCAACGGTGTACAGGCGAGAATCATCCCGTTCCGTGACCTTTACCACGCCTATTACGAAGAGGTGCTCTCGATGAAGGAGATCGCCAAACGTTATGGCTGCCATGAGCGGGTCGTGAAGCGCTCGATGGACCACCACGAGTTGAAGCAAATGCCCAAGAGCGAACGGATCCAGATGAAACGACACTTTGAACAGGTAAAGGGAGGACGTTGAGATGAAATATCGAGCATGGGACAAAGTTAATAACGAATGGATCACTGATTGCGACTTGTATCTGTTACCAGACGGAAGTGTGTATGCAGGTGATATGGGAAACCTGCCACTATTTGAAATTAAATCTGAATGTGTATCATTTTCGACCGGACTCAAAGACAAGAACGGCGTCGAGATTTACGAGGGCGACATTCTCAAGTGGGATGAAAAAGAATGGGGCGATCCATTCAACGAATTAGTGGAGTGGGATTTGGAACAACTTGATATGCGCAAAAATGATTGGGCGGAGTTTTGCGAAGTCATCGGCAACATCTACGAGCACCCTCGTCTTTTGAAAGGAGAATGACGATGCACTACGAACGCACAGAGGGCACGACACGCTATCTGCTCTTTCCTGACAGGTTGACACTCCACGTCATCACAGACAACCGCCTCGACGACGTGAAGGACGTCTCCGAAGATGAATTGTTCACCTTGCTCGAAACGTATGAGTGGGTGTGCCGATGAACCGCCGCAAGAAGAAGCCGCAGACCTTCGTGCGCTATCGGGGAACGCGTGAAGTGTTCCTCGTCCGCCACGAGGCGGGCGTGCGGATCACTCTGTATCACGACATGAGCCAGCAAGAGTTGCAACGTCACTTGAAAGAAGGCTGGGAGGTACATCGTACATGGACAAACGCATGAGACGGAAGATACTGACACTCTATTCGAACGGCATGAACGCACACGACATCACGATCCAACATAACCTAGACCCACGTGCCGAATACACGGTCACGACGATGGAAGTCGCTGACGTACTTAGAGAAATGGGAGCAGCCGACCCGACGAAGCGCATCCCGCAGAAACCCGACATCCAACCCGACATGCCCAAACGCTTCATCTCGATCAGCGAATCGAAGAAACAGCGCTCGAAGCACAAGGTGAAGAAGAAGCAAGAACTCACGGACGACCAGAAGAACTGGCATCAACTCGTATGTGGATTCAACAGGCAGGGCAAGAAGCTGCTGAAAAGCAGAAGCCGTCATGAACTGTTGAAGAAGATTCAAGAATTTGAAAACAGAGGATGGGTGCAACTTGGTGACATCTCGACAGACTTTTACGTCGACGGCGAGACGCACATCGCACTCATGCAGAGACCAGAAGGGGGAACGCCTTGATGCAAGATGAACTGTTGAACACGAAACTCAGCAAGAAAGAGCGCAAGCGCATCGAACGTCTGCTCATGGACTACCACCGCATGCCAAGTAAGATCGAGAGCGCCAAGATGCGCGCCGAGCAAGCCGTCACCGCCAGCTACACGGTCCAGGAGGGGAGTCGCAACGCCTCCCCGTCTGACCCGACGGCAAACCTCGCCATCAAGCGTGACGAGATTGGGCAGATGGAACGCCTCAAGAAGTTGCTCGACGACCAGCACGACCTACTCACGGACGACGAGAGAGATATTTGGGACCATGTGTACCACCCGAGGCATCGCTTCACACCCGAGCGCATGGCGCAGGAGTTGAGCATCTCACGCGGGCATTACTTTTACTTACGCAACCGCCTCATCTCACAGGTGGCGAGTGTGCTGGAAGGACGATACGATGTGCAGTTTTGGGAGAGTGACCGACATGATGGATGACGAGCACGGCGCATTGGTCGAAGACAAGGACATCCCGTACAGCGTGCAACTGTCCTTAATCAAGAAACGGACGGAGCGGGGCATGTCGCCCTTGCAGATCGCCCGGCTCATGGGACTCAAAAAGAAGGACATCCAAGCCATCGTGACCGAGCACGGTTGGCGAGCGAAGCGGGAGATTGAGAAGCTCGGCAAGGGCAGACCGCCGAAACCGGCTGAGAAGACGGAGTTTCGCACGATGGAACTGAAACGACTCGCCAAGGAAGGCTACAGCCGCAAGGAAATCGCCTCACTGCTCGGCATCGACCGCGGTTATGTCGATACGCTTTGCCGACGCTACGGCATCAAGACGGCAAGCCAAATTGAACAAGTCAAGAGGTTATACGCCAAAGGATGGAACCAAATGAAGATTGCCGAACACCTCGGCGTCTCACGCCAGCGGATTAACGAAATTGTCAAATTGCATAATTTGAAGAAGGGAGACAACCCATGACGACCGACATCAACCATAACCCGATCATCCCGAGCGTTGTCCGCAAGCAATATCAGCGGGGCATGGATTTACCTGAGTTATGTCGCTTGTACGATACGACCGAAGCAACGCTTCGACCACTCATTCAAGGTGTCGAGCGCGGCGAACGAAAAGACGAACGAACCATGCTGGTGAAACAGGTCAAGGAACTTTACGAAGAAGAACGACTCGGCAAGTACGCCATCGCTGAAATATTAGGCAAGCATCAGAAGGCCATCCGTGACATCGTGGACGAGCACGGATTCAAGCGGAAGCCCAAACCCAAAATCAAACCCAAAAAAGTAAAAATCGAGGTGAGGTCAATGAAAGTGGCAGAACGACACGAGATGTTAGCTGTCAAAATCAAAGAGTTGCAGGAGCAAGGGTTGAAGAATGAGGAGATCATGAACGAGCTTGGCATCGGCACGCACCTGTTGTACACCGTCAAGAACAAGTACGGACTCACCAAGACGACCAAGCCGAGGAAAGTAGACAATCCAAAACAGACGAAAGCCCCGCATCTTATCTATCCACTCGACCAGAAGGAGGAACCACAAGTGAACGAACAGGAGAGCGCGCAGGAAGCCGCCACGACCATTTTGAAGCCAGAGGAACAACCCGAACTCATCGGCGCACCGCACGAGCACAAGAAGCCGTCCACACGCATCATCAACCGTGACAAGGACGTGTGGGCGGAGTATCTCACGGCACACTCACAGGAGATTCACGACGTGGCGCACGATGTCGAGGTGGTCGTAGAGGACGGCAAACTGATCGAGCGCACGACGATTGCTTACACACTGGAAAGGGAGTTGACGAAATGAATGAACCGTTAAAATTGATTGATGAGGTCGGAGTGGTTGAAGGTTACGAACTCTCGGGAGTTACTATTTGTGACGTAGTAACAGATGAGTGTGGAGACCTGACAGATTTACTTGAACAATTCAAGGGTAAGCGTGTTCGTGTGATTGTACTGGATGGTTCGGCTGAGCGTAAAACAGAAACTAAACCCACGCATTACGACACGGGCATCGACACCATCGCCTTCCTGCGCGCCAACTGCCCGCCGGAACAGGTGGAGGGCTTCCTGCGAGGGAACGCCATCAAGTACCTTCAGCGGTACACCGCGAAGGGAGCGCCAATCGAGGACTTGAAGAAGAGCCGACACTACATCGACATGTTGATCGAGGAACTGGAGGGGCGAGAATGACGATACTCTACGGACTGACCGCCGTCGCACTCGGCATCTACGCCATCGTGCTCCAGAATCGTGTGGACGAGTTGAAGGCAGAGAACGAGCGGTTGATGGACTGCATCATCGAGATTGAACGGGAAACGGGGGAGATGGAATGAGGGAGATTAAGTTTCGTGGATACGCAGTCGAAGAAATGGTAGAAAGCCAATGGTTGTACGGTGCAGGCGTCACAAAGCTAGAATTCAACGAACAATACGCTGACGAAGTAGGAAGAAAAGGAGACTGCTTCTTATTCACGGATTCGGGTTGGGTACAAGTTCATGAAAGTTCAGTAGGCCAATACACCGGAATCAACGACAAAAACAGCGTCGAGATTTACGAGGGGGATGTTGTTCAAGATATCGTCGGTCAAACTTATGTAATCGCTTATGACGAAGAATACGCAGCCTTCATTCTGATTTGGGTCACGAATGACGAGCGGTTCGAACTGTTCAACCCGAGTAGGCAATTGACGGTGATTGGGAATCGATATGAAAATCCTGATTTGGCAGAGGGGGCTTATTAATGACCACGAGCGTCAAGAACCGAGGGAAAGACCTCGAAGCCCTCGTCATCCAGAGTAACCACGTCTATCGCATGCGGCAGGAGGCGGTCATCCACCAGGCGCACGCCGAGGTCAAGACGATCCGCGGGCGCAAGGGGAACATCGTCAATGCGTTCCACAAGGGCAAGGCGGGACTCGACTTCTACGGTATCGCAGACGGCAAGTACGTCACGTTCGATACGAAGCAGACGGCTGAAAAGACACGCTTCCCGCTCAGCAACATCGAGCACCACCAGTACAACACGGTCATCGAGACGGACAAGGCGGGCGGCATCGCCTTCCTGCTCGTCCGATTCAGCTACTGGGGCGAGACGTACTACCTGAGTGCGGAACAGCTACGGCACTGGTGGACGCAGAATGAACGCAAGAGCATCCCGTATCAGTGGTTCCAGGACAACTGCAAGGTGGTGCGCAGTCAGAGTGCGGCGGCGCTCGATTGGTTGAGCGTGGTACGAGAGGAGTTAGGCGAGTGTGAATGATTATACCAAGAAGTTAGAAGCAGAGAACGCAGGGCTTCACATGATGCTAGATAAAGTGTATGACGAGCTTGGTCAGATAAGACGAAGTAGGGAACAAGCAAGGCGCATCATACGGAACGCTATCATCATCACGGAGCAGTCGCACATTGGACCGAAGACGAAAGAAAAGTTACTGAACGAGTTATTGGAAGTGCTGGACACGTGAATCCAGTCGATTAGAAGGAGAGTTATCAATGATTGAATGGAGTGACACAGGCATGACGCTGTTCCTCATCGTGATATTCGGGGCGATGGCGATCAGTGTGCTACGACGAGATGAATAGGAGTGGATGACGATGATTCGTAAGATGAAAAATGGTTCAACGCATATCAAACTTGGAAACGGCACCTGCTACCACGGCGTATTCAATTACGAAAATGATGGTAAGACGGTTATCGGCGGCATTTGCTTTAAAAATAAAGTTGATGAAAACGATGAAACTGACGTGTTTATTGAAATTGCCAATGAAAAAGGTGTCGCAAGTTATATGATGGCGCTAATTTCTTATATGGAACACGCTACATTGGCGAACGGTGGGGAAATCACCGAAGCAATGAAGAACCTTAAAGATGAGTTGAAAAAGTCGATGCCAGAAGATAACACAGGCGCATTATGCTCGAACTGATCCCGCACGAGAAACGTGTCAACCATCTCCGCATCAAGTACCAGGGTGTCGTCGTCGCAGACGGCATCCGGTGCCCGAGCGGACGCATCGAGGTACGCCCGAGGGAGAAGTACTTCCCGCATCATCGGACGAATCGGGTGCTCGACGAGGAACAGCTGAGGGATTTCGTGCTTTTATCGGACGTGGCGAAGGAAAGATAAATTTTATAGGAGCGTGGTTAATTTGGATAAAGATGAACGTATTCGAAAGTTGGAAAGCGCTATTTTCACAATTGCTGAAATCGGATTAACTTTTGTCGACAAGAACGGTCAGTTGAGAGATTATACCGAAAAAGAAGCGCTAAGAAAAATCCGTGAAATTGCAGACCCCTTTTGGGAAGAGCATCTCGAATCTTTAATGGATTGACGAATAAAATTATGAATTGACCAGAAGAAGCCAATAAAAGAGCTTGGTGCGACCCACGAAGTCCCATCAAGCTCACAAGGAGGCGAGGGCATGGACGACTTGACGCAAGGCTCGTGGCACGTTGCTTGCTGGTGGAAGAGGGAGGACATCGAGATTATGGTGTTCTTCCTGCATCACGGGCACATGTTTTACTATCGAGCCGATGACCACAGGACGATGTACAAAGAAGTGCTGACGCAAGAGACGGTAGACAAAATCGTACGATTGCCGAACTTTAGCTACAGCGATCCAGATACGCACTGGAAGGAAAAGATTGCAGAGATGAACCAGATGCTCGGCATCAAGGAAGAACCGAAGCGAGAGGCGCCAGTGAAGCGTGAGACGAAGCCGACGCCTGTGACGAGGGTTGAACCCTTGGAGCGGGAAGACGGGCAAATGAGACTATTCTAGGAGGGCGAGAGCATGATTTTATCAGAGCAGACGTTTATCGAGTTGGCAGGGAAACAGGAAGTGCTCGATGCGAAGATTAAGGCGGCGAAAGGGATTACGGAACTGCCGCTCGAACGAATCGAGTTGGCGTACCGAGTAGAAGCCGCTGAGTGCGTGAACGAGATGAAGGGCGGCATGAAGTACTGGAGCGACAAGCCGATGAACCGAGAAGCGTTTCTCGAGGAGTTAGTCGATGCGTTGCACTTCTACCTTAGTTACGTCAACCACAACGCTAAGATGTTCCCGACGGCTGATGCGGTGTATGAATACATTGAGTTAGAAGACGCTTACAGATTCGGGGAAACTTGGTTCGTGGATGAGGAACCTTGGCAATGGGCGTTGCGTGCATTGAACCCAGACGTAGAAATAAACGATTGGCATCTCCGAGTATCATTCCTGTATTTACTCATCATCGCAGAACACGCAGGCTTCAATGAGCAGGACATCATCGACACGTACAACAAAAAGAATAAGACGAACCACGACCGTAGTGACTCGGGGGTGTACTGATGCAACTGACACCAGCACAAGTGAGCGCACTGATCGAGCAAAACCGACGCATCCAAGGCTATGCCCCGAACTGCGACTGCGGGAACGAGGCGACGCTTGAACAGCCTGATTTGTTCGGCGGGATGAAGGGCTATTGCCAGGGATGCTATGACGAGTTGGGAGGCGAGGGGGAGTGAGGAAGCGAAGACGTAGAGCTATCCTTAGACAACGTATCCTCAGACGAACGGCGGAACGTATGAAGCGTAAAGCTAAACTGAGAGAGCGATTCATAGAAAACATGGCGGAAGAAATTGCTGAAGGGCGTGTGACGCAAGGTAAACCAGGTGAAGGTTACATCGTTCTCCATAACGACGAGAATGAAACAGTGTTCGACAGTCGTATTCATGAGTTTGATGCAAACACTTGGTTGAACATGATGGCGTTGGAGCAAGCGAAACTGCTCCAGAGAGAGTGGGGCGAATAAAGATGATCGGTACTGTTCTAGTTGCCTTCACGACAGGTTGGTATAGTTGCATGCTGTTCATGTTATGGATGGACGGACGAAAGGGGCAAACAAAGTGAAAGATAAAGTGAATTGGGTGGTGCTCATTTGGGGATACTTCTGCCTAGCGGTATTCATCTACGCACTCTTGTTTGGTAGCGTGTCGCTCGGATGACTGTACGAATCATGAACGAATCGTGAACGCACGCCACGGATAGACAGCGTAGACTAAGAGAGTAGAGGACTCGGAGACGTTCCCAACCGCCGACAATGAACGGACGCTCCGAGGACTCGCATTAAAAGTTCTGTCTCGTTCGAGGCGTACCCCATTAAATGATCAACCCGAGATTGCTTACGAGCACTCGGGTATTTTTGTGCCTAGAATACCGCTCACGTGTCGACTCTCCCTAGACATCCCCCAACGTGTGCGGCCTTGTAGACATAAAAGGAGGTGAGCCGTATGGCAAATCCAAGATATGAACAATGGTTGACCCCAGAAGGGCTCACGCTGTTAGAAGGATGGGCCCGAGATGGACTGACGAACGAACAGATCGCTTCGAACATGGGGATTGCTGAACGGACTCTTTATAACTGGAAAGATGAACACTTGCAGATTTTGCAGGCCTTAAAAAGAGGGAAGGAAGTCGCAGACTACGAGGTGGAGAACGCCTTGTTCAAACGGGCGCTTGGCTTTCGATATGTCGAAGTGACACGGGAGCATGGCGAAATCGTCAAGGAAGTGACGAAGGAAGTCGCACCAGACACGACCGCTGCCATCTTCTGGCTGAAGAACCGCAAACCTCACGAGTGGCGGGACAAACAAGAAATCAGTCACACGGGCAAGATGGACCATCGCCTAGATGTGACAGGGCTTACGACAGAGGAGTTGAGACGACTTGCTCAACTTGACTAGTGACCAACGCAAACGGATTGCGGACGAGGCGAGACGTGAGCTCATGCGCCGCTCGTACCGTGATTATCTCGTACAGGTGCATTACGGACGCTTTCATTTGTTTCCGCACATCGAACTGATCGCTGAACCGCTCCAACGCATCGCCGACGGGGAATCGCTCTCCGTTATCATCGAGATGCCACCACGACACGGGAAGAGTCAGACGGTCACGGAAACGTTCCCGAGTTACTACATCGCACGGAACCCGACAAAACGCGTCATTGCCGCTGCCTATTCCGATACACTCGCCCGTAAGTTCGGTCGACTCAATCGGGACAAGTTCAACGAAGCAGCGGACGTGTTCGGCTTGTCGCTCGACGGGAACAATAGCTCGGCGCAAGACTGGTCGGTCGCAGGACTGCCGGGCGGCATGGTCGCAACGGGTATCGGGGGTTCCATCACCGGACAGGGGGCGGATCTACTCATCATCGATGACCCAATTAAGAACGCCGAGGAAGCGAACTCGCCGACGATGCGTCAGAAGGTGTGGGATGAATGGGAATCGACCTTGTCGACCCGTCTGCATAACGGTGCATCCGTCATCGTCATCATGACACGGTGGCACGAGGATGATTTGGTGGGGCGCTTGCTCGACAACGCCTCACGGGATTGGATTCGCTTGCGTCTCCCTGCCATCGCCGAGGACGACAACGACTTACTCGGTCGCTCGAAAGGTGAACCGCTCTGTCGGGAACTCGGCTATGACGAGGAATGGGCGAAACAGAAGAAGGTGGAAGTCGGGTCCCGTACCTGGGGCGCGCTCTACCAACAACGTCCCGCTCCAGATGAGGGCGCTATTTTCCGTCGTGAATGGATCCAGTTCTATCGCAAGTTACCGAGTGACTTGGACTATACCGTCCACTCGTGGGATTTGACATTCAAGGACTCGACGGGAGCGGATAATGTGTCCGGGCAAGTGTGGAGCAAGAAGGGTGCTGACCGCTACCTCATCGACCGTGTGAACGGCAAGATGGACTTCACGGCGACATTACGAGCCATCCAATCACTAAAGGCGAAGCATCCGAATTATAACGCCATCTTGATTGAGGACAAAGCCAACGGGCCAGCGGTCATCACGACGCTCCGTAAACAAATCCATGGCATCGTTCCCGTCAACCCAGAAGGCGGTAAGATTGCCCGAGCACAAGCCGTCTCCCCGACATGGGAGGCGGGCAACGTCTATTTACCGCATCCTGACATCGCGCCATGGGTGCACGACTATGTTGAGGAACTCGTCAGCTTCCCGTTCGCCACACATGATGACGACGTGGACAGCACGACACAAGCGTTGGCACATTTGAACCGTATCAATGACAAAATCCGCAGGGACAGCCGTCGCCTGCTCTTTTAAGTGAGGTGAGCACATGAACAAACAACGCGTATTTATCGGCAAGGCGACCGAACTCCCTGTCACCCGCTCGACACCCGAAGCGGACGGCAGTTGGGTCACTGCGCCGTATCCCATCAACCAACTCCGCATCGTCGTGGAGAATTCCAGCATCCTGCAACAAGCCATCGCCGCCTATACGAACAACATCGTCGGGTATGGCATCGTGCCCGAGTATCTGAACGAATCGACGGAAAGTAGCGAACAGTCAACCGAATGGGACACGGCAGAAGAAGTGCTCGACTGGCTCAGTATCGACCGCTCATTGGAGGAACTGTTCAAACAGGTGCTCGATGATCGGGAAGTCACAGGCAACGCCTTCCTTGAAGTGATTCGGGACGAGAAGGGCAACGTCATCCAATTGGAGCGGGTTAAGCCCGAACTGGTGCAACTCAGCAAGCCCGAAGCGGAACCTGTGCTCACGAAGGTGTGGCATAAGGGCAAGGACAAGATGGTCTGGAAGAAGTTTCGCAAGTTCAAGGTGGACAAGTACATCTTCAAGGAGTTCGGCGACCCGAGACAGATTGACTACATGACGGGCGAACCGCTCAACCGTGAAACCGAGGGCAACAAGTTCATGGAGCGGGATGCAAAGTACGCCGCTCGTGAAATCCTGCATCTCAAGATTGGCAATGACCATTGGGGCGTTCCCCGCTGGATCGGCAACCTCGTCGCTCTCTTAGGTGCACGGAAAGCGGAAGAGTTGAACTATCGCTACTTCACGCAAGGACGTCATACGCCAGCCGCTCTCTTAATCAAGAACGGGCAACTCAGCGAGGCATCGGAGCAGGCGTTGCTCCAATACACGCAGGAAGTCGGAAACGAGGCGATGCAACACAAGATGCTCGTCATCGAGACGGAGAAGGTGACGGACGGGCTCGACGACAAGGACAAGACGGACATCGAGCTCAAGTCGATGGCGGACATGCTCCAATCGGACGCCTTGTTCCTCGAATACGACGACAAGGTGCGTGAGAAGGTGCTCAGTAGCTTCCGGCTCCCTCCGGTATACGTTGGGCTGTCGCAGGACTACAACCGCTCCACAGTCGAAGAGGCGAAGCGTATCGCCGAGGAACAGGTGTTCCAAGCGGAGCGGGAGGCGCTCGAAGATTTGTTCAACCGTCACCTCCTCGCCTCGTATCAGTTGAAAGAAGTGAAGGTCGAGGTACGCGGACCGGAACTCTCGAACGACGCGCTCATCATCGAGACGCTCGACAAGCTCGGGGCACGGTTCAGCAACAACGAGGTACGCGCCATCGCCGGGAAGTTGGTCGGCGTAGAACTCCCCGTCTTACAGGGTGAACAGCACGAACTCCCGCAGGGCGCACAAGCCGTCCGAGCGACCATGCAGGACGTACAGGGCGCGGAACTATCAAAGGAACTCACAAGCGTCATGAAGGACGTGAGGGAGTCGCTCGATGAAGTGAACGACACGCTAGGGGCGTGGAACCATGTGCCGGACTGATTGGGACGTCCTGCTGAAAGCCGATGACGACGAATTGAAGGACCTGTTACGGGATTATCCCGAGGTCGAGACCATCGTCGCACGGATCAATGGCATCGAGAAGGTGCTTGCCCGCTTGCTCCGTAACCTCGGCCGTGACTACATCAAGGTCATCACGACGTTCTACGACGAGGTGGGCGGGGCGTTCAATCTAGCGTGGAACATCGGGCTACAAGGACAACTCGCGGCGATTCTAGCCAGTGAGCGGTTGATTGACGAACTGAAGGCGTTCTTCCCGAAAGTCAGCGCGGAGATGGCAGAGCTTATCATGAGTCGCGTCGACAAGACGGCGGCTTTTTCGTATTTGAACCCACGTACCGTCCGCTTCTTAGAATCCTATTCGGAGACATTAGCGGGCTACATCGGACAGAACAGCGCCGACAAGGTGTTGGACGTGCTCACACGGGGCGTACAGGCTGGGAAGTCCATCGACGAGCTCACACGCGAACTGAAAGAGCATGACGTATTCTCACGAGCCAGAGCACGGCGCATCGCCATCACGGAGACGCTCACGGCCTACTCGGTCGGAGAAGATGAAGCGTATCGCCAGTCTCCTAGCGTCATCGGCACACGGTGGCAACACACGGGCGCACGCAAGAACAAGCCACGTGAGGCGCACGTTGCCATGAGCGGGCAGTATCGTCCTATCGGGGAACCGTTCGACGTGAACGGGTATCCGGCGATGTACCCACGTGACCCAGCGCTTCCGGCAAAGGAACGCATCAGCTGTCACTGCACACGGAAACCGGTCGTCGATGAGCGGATCATTGGACTAGGTGAAGATGAACGGCAAGCGATTCGAGACAACGTACTATCTAACTTTGAATAAGGAGTGATTACATGGGACGCATTACCAACCTCATCCCGTCACACGTCTCTATCGTCGACAAGGCCGCCAACAAGCGGTCTTTTTTGTTGATGAAGGATGACACGCAACCGAACGTCGAGACGGACGTACGGCTCATCAAGCAGGACACGCACGAGCAAATCGTATACGGCGTCGTCTATGAACCGGATGTGGTCGATGCCCACGGTGACTATATGAGCGCACAGGACATCGAGAAAGCCGCTCACGTGTTCTTGAAGGAGTTCCGCAACATCGACAAGCAACACGACTTTACGTCCAAAGTGGGCGAGGTCATCGAAAGTTACATCGCACCCGCTGACTTCGAATTAGGCGGACAAACGGTGACCAAGGGCACGTGGATGATGGCGGTCAAGGTCGTCGATGACGTGTGGACAGGGATTCAAAAAGGTGAGTTCACCGGATTCTCGCTTGCTGGATACGGCAACGTCGAGAAGGCACAGGATACACCACAAGAGCCGTCTGAGGACGAACAAACCGAAGCGGGATTCATGCAGATGATGAAACAGTTCTTCCGCCGTCTCGCAAAAGGTGAAATCAAGGACGATATCGAGGCATCCCGTCCTAAAAACGAGATGAGTCGGGCGATTTTCCACTTCACCGACATTGCAGAGGGCGAATTGTGGCGTGACCGACCGGATGTGGAGCGGATTCGTATCGCTCATCAAGAGCTGGGCGAGTATATCAATCAATTCGCCGTTTCAACGGTCACGAAATCAGAAGACGAACAGGGAGAGGAGGTGATGAACATGACGAAAGAAGAGATTCAAGCGCTTATCGACGAGGGTGTCCAAAAGGCGCTCGCCAAGCAAGAAGAGTCGACTGACGAAACATCACCTCAAGCGGGTGACGATGTCGAAAAGTCGCAAGACGCGACGGACGACACGACGGAAACAACCGAACAGACCGAACTCGCCAAAGCGATGCAGGAGATCGAAGAGCTGAAGAAACAGCTCGACGCTCGTCCGGTCGCTTTTTCTAGTGGCGCGGAAGTCACGAAGACAGAAGCACCTGTAACGAAATCGTATCTCAAATTCTTCGGATAAACGAAAGGGGTTCATCATATGAACAACACGGAATTGCTCCAAAAACAGATGCAAGACCTTCAAAAGGCGAATGATGTCACATTACCACCAGACGAGGGGCGCGCGTTCATGCGTGACGTTGTCGGTTCAGCCGCAACGCTCCGCAAACTCTACTTCTACGATGCGAAGTCGCCAGTCGGTAAAATCGAGGCGCTCGGCGTCAAGAAGCGTCGTATGCGCTTGCACCAAGGACTCGACACGGTTCCCACAGGTACAGATCACGTTACTGAACGTCCTGTGCCGTTCGCTCTCGTGCCGGTCATGACGGACGCATGGTTCAAGAACGACAACGTGTACTACACAGCCCGCTCGCGTGGGCAAAACGTCGAGGACATCATCGCCGGCATGATTCAAGACCAGTTTGCGGCAGACATGCAAGACCTCGCCTTCAACGGTGACGAAGCTTCTGCTGATCCATTCCTTGAAATGAACGATGGGTTCCTCAAACAAGCCCGCACGAACGCAGACACAATCAAGCACGACGTGGCAGCGGACATCACGATTGCCGACCTCCAAGCGGTGCCGACGAAAGTCGCGCGTGAGCAGTTGCGTGCCGGTAAATTCGTCTGGATCATGGGCGCGGGTACGCACGCTGCGCTTCAAGCGGAAGTGCTTCAACGCGAAACACAACTCGGGGACGCCGTCCTTGTCGAAGGTGAACTTCGCAAACTCCACGGCTACGACATCGAACTCGTCGATCACATCGAAGAAGACAAGGTCTTGTTCACACCGCTCGAGAACCTCACGGTCGTCACTGGCTTCGACGTGACGTACCGACGTACTGGTGAAGGTCCGGAGGCGGTAGCGAAACAAGGAACGTACCACTTCGTCCTTTCAAGCGCTGACTTCGTCATCCGTACACCGAAAGCACTCGTGTACATCGCACAAGACGCCGTCACACCCTGAGCCGCTCATGATGATGGCGTCAACGCCTAGTGAGCCAACGTACACGCGAGAGGAACTCGAAGCCATGACGAAGGATGCGCTCTATGACATCGCAACGGACATGGACATCGCCGGACGCTCGTCGATGACGAAGGCGCAACTGGTCGATGCCATCCTCGACGCACAGGGAGGTGCGTAACATGCCGTTCCTCACACCAGCGGAAGTAAAGGCGTATTCCTCGTTCGACGAGGTGAAAGAACGCACGGATCCACAACTCGAGATTGACATCATGCAGGCGGAGGCAGACGTCTTCGCCTTCGTGGGTCACGAGTTCCCGCTCGAAGATTACCCAACGTTCCCACAACGAGCCAAGACAGCGCTCTTGCTTCTGAGTGAACATTACGCACTCGTTCGAGGTGATGAGTCGCTCGTCAAAGGCTACAAGTCGGAGAAGTTGAAAGATTACAGCTATACCAAGGGTGACAACGCCACGCTTGCTGGAAAGCCCGAGATTGCGAATCTCCTTCGCGCTTATGTGAAGGGAGGGAGCGGGGGCGGTGTACGTCTCCGCATCCTCTGATGAGCCTACGCAAACTCTTGACGGATCGTGCGACGATTCAACGTCTCGTCCCTATCCCCATCACTGACGATTACGGCAACGAAACGTTTGAACATACATGGGGCGTCATTTCGACTGACATCCCTTGCAAGATGACGCGCAGTCGACACGACCTCGTCCAATCCCCGAGCTATCAAACGCTCAAGGAGCGGTGGGATGTCGTGTTTTTGACGTCAGCGGACATTCAAGAGACCGACCGCATCCTCATCGATGGCATCGTCCTTGAGGCGGGCTATCCCGAGAAGGTGCGTAATCATCACCTTGACGTGCCGTGTATGCGGGATGTGGCGCTATGAACGGATTCGATGAATTTGCCAAGGACATGGACCAAGTGCTCCGGCACTTCGGCACCGATCTGAACGAATACGTCGATGCGATGGGTTACACGTTCTTAGGCGAGGTACGCCGTGAAATCTTGCGGCAACAACTCGTCGATACACGCTTGATGGTCAACTCGTTCCAGCGAGGGGGCTTGTCGAACGTGTGGGACCGCACCAAGACAGCGATTGAGGTGGGCTCAACGGTCGAATATGTCAAGTACGTCAACGAGGGGCACTGGACGGTCAACAACAAGTCGTTCGTGCCACCGACGCACTTCTTCGACAACGCCTACCGCATCACCGAGCGCATCCTCGATGCCGATTTGCAGAAGAAATTCGATGACTCCATCCGAAAGGGGTTTAGCTGATGAATCCACGACAAAGCTCCATCCTCCGATACATTCAATCGGTCTTAAACGCCCGCTCGGGTGAGTTGAAGTATCAGAAGGTGTACGACGACGAGGTGCCGAGTGATTTCGTCACGCCCTCGATCTACGTCACGCCCATCCAGTACGACCGCATCACTGGTTCCGCAGGGCAATCGAAACGGGAGGCGGTATGTGCCATTGTCTTTTACCGAGAAAAGCGGAAACAGGCACACTGGGACGCCTCGTGCGTCATCGATGCCCTCGCGGTAGCGGGTTACAAGGTCGCCCACTATGAGGGCAACACGAAGACGGACAGCCACCTGAAGATTCGGGACGCATCCGTCCGCATGGTCGAAGGCGGGCCCACGAACGTCAAGGCGGCTGTACTCACGCTCGTCTGGCACGAATGGACCGACATCGACCGAGAACGTGGACCACTCGCCACGACAATCAGCAACGAACTAGCATAAAGGAGGCAAGCATATGCCGACATGGGACAAGACCACCGACCCGATTTTACCGGGTCTTTATTTATTGCTCGAACGTGCCGCTGAACGGGTCATCCGTCCAGGGGAACGGGGCATCATCGCTATGGTCGCCGAATCATCCATCGCCGAGAAACGCGGTGCGGTGCATGAGGTCACGACTGCCAAAGGTATCGCCGACACGCTCGGCACGAACAAGGCGCATGCAGAGCTCGCCCTACAAGGCGGCGCTTCGAAACTCATCCTCTACGTCAAAGAGGATGCAGAAGCGATCGAGGACGCGCTCGAACAGCTCTCACCGTATTATTTCGACGTGTTTGCACTCGGCTATGACGCCGTGAAAGCGGACGTCGATGCGCTCAAGGTATGGCGCGAACAGATGAAAGCCGACGGGCGTCACTTCGTGGCACTCGCTGGGAACGCATGGGGACTCGCGGACGATGCGGCGATTGAGCTCGTCTACGCGACAGCCAAGCATGAGGATATCGTACACGTCGGTCTCGGGGTGGCGGACGCTTCGGGCGACCAATACTCGGGCGGGCAGGTCGCGGCGTATCTCGCGGGCTTACAGGGCGCCAAAGGACTCGGCGAAGGGTCGCTCACACGAGCGGTCATCCCGTTCGCTGTGGACGTGGAACGCCGCCTGACGAAAGCGCAACGCGAGGACTTCTACACGGCAGGCATCGCGGTACCGATTCACAACGGCATCGATGTCGTCTTGGAAGGTGCCATCACGAGTGATGCGACGGGCTTCAACAAAGGCAAGCTCCGCATCGCCTATAACGCGGCGGTGTATCAGGAGACGCTCACGTATGCGGTCGAGTCGGGCTTTATCGGCAAAATCAACAACGACGCGGACGGTCGAGCAATCCTACTCGAGGCCATCGCCGAATTCAATGACCGTCTGAAGCAGGAGGGCGTGCTGTCACAGGATACGGTGACGGAGATCCATCCGGACTTCCCACCTGCCGGCGAATCGATCTATCTGCTCACGACGGGTGACTTCATCGATGCGGCCGAGAAGTTCTTCTTTGAATTTGTAGCGAGTGGAGGTGCGAACTAATGCGTGGAGGACATGAGGTGTATGTCGGGGACGAGATGGCGATCTATGTCGACGGGGTCTTTGCGGGCTACGTTGACCGGTTCCAACTCCGAATCGACTTCGATATCAAAAAAATCAGACTGCCCCGCTGGAAACTGACGCAACACAAGGTGTCGGGTGGTGAGGCGTCAGGGACGATGGGCGGCTTCTTGTACAGCAACTATCTGCAACAGGCGGCGCTCTCGTATCTCGATGACGGCCCGACCAAGACCATCTCGGTCGTCGGCTCGATGCGTAACCAGGACACGGGCGAGTCGGGCACGGTCGCGGCAAGCGGTATCGTCTTCCAGAACGCGGACTTGGCGAACTGGGAAGTCGGCGCGGAGATCAAGCTCGAGCAGTCGTTCTTCTGCCGTTCGGTCAGCATGAAGGGATTCAAGGCACCAAACGCATGAGGCGGGCAATAGCCCGTCTCTTTACTTATAAGGAGGCAATCACATGGCAAAGTTATCGGTTCGTGAACGTTTATTGAAACGCAAGGAAGATGTATTGAAGGTGCCGGTGCGGCTCGATGCCGACACGACGGTCTACGTGCATGAGCTGAAGCCCGAGGTCATCGACAGCATCCGTCACCGCTGCAAGAAAGACGACAAGGTGGACACGGAGCGGATGAACGCGCTCATGATTTTGGAGGCGGTGCATGAAGCAGACGGCACGAAGTCGCTTGACGCCGCACTCAAGCAAGAACTCGACATCTTGGACGACATCTCGTTCGTCGACATGGCGTACCGCGTCGGGGAGAAGGAACGCATCGAGAAGGCGATGGCGGAGGCGATGGGCTTCGTCGACCCGAAAGAAGCGGAGCAGGAAGCGGCTGAACTAAAAAACTAATGTCGGGCCTCCGTGCGGACGGGAAACCACTCGGACCGGACGAAGCGCCCGATGACTGGTTTTATTTGCACCACCTCTTTCGGCTCCACGGCATCCCGCCGCATGAATCCGAGCACTGGGAGCCGGGTTGGAAGCGGGCGGCTTATATAAGCATCGGCTTGCAACTAGAGGATGAAATCAAACGGCGTAACGCCGGGTTAGGAGGCTGATTTCATGGCTGAGAAAAAATACGTCGCGCTGTTTGAGGTGAAAGACCGCGTCAGTCCTGCCGTTCGTTCCATGACGAACACGGTGTCACGGGCGCGAGATGAAAACGGGCGTTTCGTCAAAAAAATTGCTGAGATGGACAAGCAGCAGAAGGAATACGTCACGACGACCAAACGAACCACCGAGTCTGTCGACAAGATGAAGCGCGCCCTCTCTGGCGTCGGTCGGGGATTCGATTCTCTCGGGCGGACGGGCATGTTCGCGGTGCGGACGCTCGGCGGCGGATTGAAAGGCATCGCCAGTACGGTCATGAGCCTACCGGCGTTGATCGCGGGAGCGGGAGCGGCGTTCGGGGCATGGAAGCTTGGGGATGCGGTCGTTGGCGGGGCGATGAAGAAAGAGCTCACGCAACTCCAGATGGGCGCGTTGCTTGCCGACCAAGGAAAAGGGATGGATCTCTTCAAGGTCGTACAAGACAAGGCGATGACGTCGATGTTCTCGGAACAGGATTTCTCGAAGGCGGCGACGACCTTCCTGCCTGTGACGAAAGACTTCGGGGACATCGAGCGTATGATGAGTATCAACGAACGTCTTGCCTCCGCAAACCTCTTAGAAGGCATGGAAGGGGCTTCCTTCTCCCTGCGTGAGGCGTTGAGTGGCGATATCACATCGATTGCCGACCGATTCAACATCTCGAAGAGTTCCCTCCGCTCGAACGGTTTTAGCGCGGACGGTAGTTGGCAACAGAACCTCGCGGCCGTCGACAAGACGCTCGACAAGATGGGGTATACCGCGGCATACGTCGCGGATGTCAACGATTCGGCATATGCCCAGTGGGAGTTGTTCAAATCCAATTCGTTGAAACTTTTCGCGGACAGCGGGGAGGGCATCTTGAAGAAGCTCAAGGAACCACTGAAAGAACTCAATGCGACGCTCGGTAGTCCGGCGGTCGCTCGATTCGTCGCAGATGTCGGCGATGGGTTGGCGGGGATGTTCCAACGTAGTTTGGATTATGTCAATAACTTAGACGTGTCTTGGTCGGATGTCGAAAAATGGGCGACTGAGACTTGGGGTGGCGCAAAAGAACTGATGCTTTCCGCTTGGAGCGCAGGGAAAGAGCTTATTGATTTGATTGCTGGCGAAGATAACGCGTCGCTAGCCGATGCGTTTGTCAATTTAGGTGACTCAATGGAAGGTATCGCAGCCACAATCGATACGATTGCAAGCGTCTTCGACAAAATACAAAAAATCGGGTCTTGGTTTTCCGACGGACTCAGTGGAAAAAGTTTTTCGGAGTCTATTGTTGGAGAAGATTCGTGGTCAGGTCCGGAGAATAAGTTTGGTTCGTTATTTAAAGGCTTCGGCCCACTCATCGATAACGATATGTGGAGCGGGGCGAAGCAATGGACAAGCGATTTCTTTGGATTTGACCCATTCGTTGAAAATCAAGGTCGTCTCCGCGGTTCCCACCGCACGGGACTCAGCCACGTCCCATACGACGGTTACGTCGCCGAGTTGCATCAGGGCGAGCGTGTCCTCACGAAGCAGGAGGCGCAGGGCTCGTTCGGTGCGTTTAGCATCAACATCCAACAGATGACCGTTCGACAGGAATCAGATATCCACGCGATCGGGCAGGAAATTGTCCGTCAGCTAGAAATGAGGGGGTGAGCAGATGCCACGGAGCAATGTCGAGGTCGTCGTCTCGTTCTTCGTCCCTGAAGTGAAGACGGTGACCGAACGCACGAAGGTGCGCAAGCTCGTCAACGGCCGATATCAGACCGTCTATGAGACCCGTACCGTCAAGAAGAAGGTGAACACCCGCTACTCGCGCGTCCTGCCCGTCACGCCAGAGGAGATACAGGTGACGTGGGGACGTGACTTCAACGACAGCGCGACGCTCGCGAACCGGACCTATACCGCGCCGGGCGCGGTCAAACCGCTCGAAATCCGACTCGACAGCTTCTTCACGGGCGACAGGGGGGCGAGCTATATCCAACGCCCGCTCGTCGAGGACCCTGTCAAGAGCGCGAACTGGTACCGTGACCGCCTGCTCAACACGGACTACGTGGTGCGCGTCGAGATTCGCGCGCTCAACATCGGCGCGTTCATGCACCTGCGTGAGTTCAACTTCAATACGGAGGGTGGCACGTATGATTTACCGTACACGATGGTCTTCCGCGAACGAGGCATGCCGGGCGTGACCGTCAAAAACTTGTAGGAGGTGGGCGTATGCAGCAATGGCAGGATCGGTTGAACCGACATATCGAAAACATCGGGAAGAACACGGATACCCGCCTCCTCGAAGGGGTCGTCACGGGACTGACCCCGCTACGGTTTCGTCCGTCCGGCAGTGACCGTGACGTGAACGCGAGCTTCGCCGCACACGTGACCGAGGGGTTACAGGTCGGCGCGGTCGTCCTCGCCGCACAGGACATGGCGACCCGCCGCATCTATGTGATTGCGAGGTTGGTCTGATGCGAAACGAAGTGTATTACTATAGCAAAATCCAGAACAAGCGCTATGACGTGACGAAACTCACGTCCCTCGTCGAGGTGACCGGTTCGGTCGACCGCCATCACCGCACCGCGCAAGTACAGGTCGCAGCCAAGGCGGGTGTGCCGTACAGCACGGGTGACCGCGTGCGCATCTATGGGTCGGGGCGTCTGATTTTTGACGGACGCCTGTTCCGCGTCGAGCATGCCGCACGTGGTGGCATCACGCTCACGTGCCACGACAATGCCTATTACCTGTCCCGTAACGACCTCACCGTCGTCTATGAACCGAACGCGGTCGGGACGACCGTCAGCGCGCAGTTCAAGGCGATGTGCCGACGGATGGGCATCAAGCAGGGATTCGTCAAGGAGACGGCGACACGGATCAAGGACATCAACTACGCGTCCGAGTCGATGGCGACCATCCTGCAGGGACTCATCGCCGAGGAATACCGTCTGTCAGGCAGACGTTACTACGTGACGTGCGACAACGACAAATTGGAGTTACGTGAACGTGGGGCGCTCCCTGGCGTGCTCATCGACGCCAAGACGACGTTTGACACTATCAGTGTCATCGACGCGCAGAACACGTATACCCGTATCCAAGCGAGCGGACGACCTATCGAGGAAACGACAGGGACGGACGGCACGAACGTCGGGAAGCTCAACTCGGCGTATTACAACGGACCCGACTCGACCACATATCAAACGGGCATCCGTTCCCGCCTCAAGGCGTGCGACAAATGGGATGACTTGTTTGTTAAGGTGGCAGCTGAAAAAGGGGTCGATGCGCTCATGCTCAAAGTCCTGACCGCCATCGAGTCGAGCGGGAACCCGTCCGCCACGAGCCACCTCGGTGCACGCGGGCTGACGCAGATCATCGCCGGCAACGTGGAGGTCGCGGTCGATGACGGCCGTCTGTACGAACCGGAGTACAACCTGATGATGTGCGCCGAGATTTTGATACGCGGCAAATATCCTTATGCGAAGAACCTCGGACGCAAGGCGAGTGTGACGAATCTGGCGCACTTCTGGAACGGATGGCCACCGTCCGACGGCGAATCCGACAGCGCATACGCCGCCTCGTTCCGTGCCATCTATACCGGTTTCGGCGGGGATGCGGACAAGTTGTTCACGACCGCGACCGCGCCGAGTCACGCCAAACTGTCGGTGCCGTCGTCGCTCGAGAACGGGAACGCGAAACTCGAACAGAAGCTCGGGAAGATGACGCAACACGTGACGCTATCATATACCGACCCGACCGACTTCACGGAACAGCTCAACCGCGCCCTCGAGGGATTGAAGGAAGAACGTTACGTGACGGTCGACTGCGTCGGGCACCATGCGGGACTCTCGGGGCGACGCGTGCAGTTCGTCGACAACCCCGTCACGTTCGGCGTCTGGTACATCCAGTCCGACACGCACACGCTCGACGCGAGCGGGCACCGTATGACGCTCACGCTCACCCTGACCGACGAGACGCCATCACCCGAGGTGCCACGTGCGCCGAAGGACAAGGACGCGATTCAACCTGTCGACGAGGCGGACATTCGCGTGCGGGGCGACAGCCAGTTCATCCAACCGGCACAGGGGCGCTTCACGCAAGGATGGGGCATCGCCGCACGTCCGAACGCCTATTACACATTTCATAACGGCCTAGATATCGCCAACGACATCGGGACGCCTGTCATCGCCTCTGCATCAGGGCGTGTCGAGAAGGTCGGTGGTTCGGGACCGTACGGCAATCACATCTATCTCAATCACTTCCCTGATGGGAAAGACGGTCAAAAATGGGTCACGGTCTATGCCCACCTGAACAGCGTCTCGGTCGTCACCGGACAACTCGTCACCCAAGGGCAACCGATCGGCACGCTCGGGAACACGGGCAACTCGACGGGACCACACCTGCATTTCGAGATTCACAAAGGCAATTACGCCTACGACCCGCACGGTGCCGGTAACACGGTCAATCCGCGCGAATACTTTTAAAGGAGGGTGTCTATGTTTCCAGAAGACCCGCTTGACACCGTACTCGACGGCATCGAGACCCCCGAGGCGGAGGATGCCGTCCTTGTCTCGGGGTATGGCACGAAGACGTGGGGCATCGACTGGCAGAACGGGCGTCTCTTCAGGGCGGACCCCGTCCGAACGAAGATGGAGCGCGTCATCAAGTATCTGCTCACGCCTCGTGGTCAGGTCGAGGTGTACCCCGACTTCGGGCAAGACATCGACACGGGATACGGTTCGCTCGTCTGGACGCTCTATGGCGAGGTGTTCCTGAGCGAAGAGGAGGCACGGCTCGCCTTGCAGGCCATCTGTGACGAGGCGGTCGGTGCCATCGAGGGCGTCCGCTCGGTCGAGGCCGAGGCGGTCGTTTTGTCGGATGACCGCTTCAGCGCCCGTATCCGCATCATCACGACAGACGGAGAGGAGGAGATTGTAGATGGCATTGAATTTTCAAACTGACGTATTGCCCGTCATCCAAGTCGAGGAAGTGGATGCGATCCATGCACGCATGCTCGCGGTGATCCAACAA
Source organism: Exiguobacterium sp. MMG028 (assembly GCF_027947425.1). Lineage (NCBI taxonomy): Bacteria > Bacillati > Bacillota > Bacilli > Caryophanales > Exiguobacterium > Exiguobacterium sp. MMG028. Next base: position 7,407 of record NZ_JAQJIN010000008.1, on the reverse strand, counting down.
CTGAACCCGGACCTCGACACACAGCTCGGAAGCCCTGCATATGACGCGACACGTCCCGTGGCAAACGAGTATCAAGACATCCAGCGCATGATTGTCGATGCGGTGAGCGCGGCCATTCCGTCACTCTCGCACGGCGTCTATCTCGACGAACACGCGAAAGATGTCGGGCTGACCCGAAAACCTGGCGACTATGCGACCGGCATTGTCACCCTCGAGGCGACGACCGACCTCACGATTCCTGCCGGCACGCTCCTATGGACCGAGGATGACAAACGGTTTACGACGACAGAAGAGGCGGTCATCACGATGCCAGAGGTGCAGGAAGACCCAGACAATCCCGCACCAGGCACAGCCGTCGTCACCATTCGTGCGACAGCGGTGGGGCGCGACCACAACGTGAGCCCGTATACCATCCGGTCCATCGAGCGCGCCTATCAGAACCTCGTGACGGTACGTCATGAATCGACGATGGCGGGTGGGGTCGACGAAGAATCGGACATTGAACTCAAAGGTCGTCTCTTCGCGCGTCAGCAGAATCAGTCGGGCGCGGGGAATCCTGACAATTACAAAGGATGGGCGCTCGAAATCAATGGCATCAAGGCGGCGAATGTGTTCCGTGCCATGCCATCCCCAGGCAGTGTGACCATCGCGATCGCAAGCCAAGACGGCGTGCCAGACGCAGGACTCGTCGATGCGGTACAGGCGCACATTGACGCGAAGGCAAACGTGCTCGCGAACAACGTCATCGTGCCCGCCACGGCACTACCTATCGACATCGGAGGAACACTCACCCTCACGCCTGACACACTCCTTGCGGACGTCCAGGCGGCTTACGAGGCGAGCGTTGTCTCGTATCTCGAATCCCTCTATTACACGGGCGAGCCTGTCCGTTACTCTGCGCTCTATCAATTGTTGCTCAACACGACAGGTGTCCTCGACGCGAGTGACTTCCTCGTCAACGGGGCGGCAGCGAACATCTTGGCAGAGGGGACGGACATCGCGGTGCTTGGGACGGTGACGTTCACATGAGCGCGCAGGACGTCCTTGACCGCTTCTTGGATGTGAGCGCGCCGTATTGGCGGGAAAACGTCGACATGCAAGCCATCTTCATGGCACAGGCGGCGAGCGCGGAGGAATTGGATGCACGCGTGCTCCGGTATCTCGTCAACGAGTTTTACACCGACCGCATGACCGAATGGGGCTTACGCATCCAAGAGTCGCGCTATGGGCTTGATGACGACGTGCAGCGGACGCTCGAGGAACGACGCGGGCGATTACGGGCGAGGAAACGTGGCGGGAAGAACGCGACCATTGCCGATTTGGAACTGATTGCCGCAGGCTTCGTCGGTGGTGAGGTCGAGGTCACGATCGATTACGATGCCTTCACGGCGACCATCGAGTTCGTCGACATCCTCGGCGTACCGACACGGATCAGTGACGTGCAGGCGGCGATGGACCGTGCCCTGCCCGCCCATTACCATATCGTCTACGCATACCGTTACAACACGTACAACGACATCAAGATAGCATACGCGACATACGATGAGCTCATATCGAACGGACTCGTGTACAGCCAAATCTTAACGACGGAAGGAGACTAATCATGCCGACGACAAAACTCACCCTACCCTTGATTGACGGCAGTAACACGGCGGACGTGGTTCGGGACATGAACGCCCTTGCGAACGCTGTGGACGACAAAGCGGGCGCATCGGACGGTCTCGCCACGCTCGACGCAACGGGCAAGGTCCCCGCCTCACAGCTCCCTGAAACCATCGGGAACGCAACGAAATTGAACGGGAAGGCTGTCATTTACACGAATTTGCAGGACAATGACACACTGCGCTACGACGCACAGCTCGACAAGTGGCGCAACGTCGCGCAAAATATTGACCGCATCGCGCCTGGTAACGTCTCGAACGCCTCAGTCACGGTCGGTAACGGACAACTGACCCTCAAGTGGACAGACCCGACCGACAGTGATTGGGCATCGACCAAACTCGTCCGCAAGGTCGGCGGGTACCCGACGAGCGCCAACGACGGGACGGTCGTCGTCACCTCGACGGTACGCAACCAATATCAAACGACAGGGTTCGTCGACACCGGTCTCACCAACGGGACGACTTACTTTTATCAACTGTTCCCGGTGGACGCGAGTGGTAACGTCAACAGCAACACCGCCAACCGCCTCGCCGCCACGCCTGTCGCTTACCAGGAGTACGGTGTCGCATGGAATAAGACGACAGGGCAGGTCACGCGCCTCGGCAGTACGGTCGGCTTATCGGCAGGCGCAGGATTTAACAGCAAGCTCCCGTGGCAGGGCGTGCGCCGTTGTAACCTCGCGGATAACGGGACGGTCAACGCGTACCATGGCGACCCGACGTACAAAGACGACGGCGCGAATGGTCAGGTCATGGTCGAGATCCCGAAATTTTGGTTTAAAAAGACGACGACGGCGAACGGTTACGAGTTTTGGATTTCGGATGGTGCACTCTCTGGGTACAGCGTCCATCCTGCGTTTTACCGCGATCGCGGGACAGGCACTGCCGTCGAGGTCGACAAGCGGTATGCCGGCGCCTACCTTGGCTTTATCAACGGGTCGAAGTTAGAATCAAAGTCAGGCGTCACACCAAGCGCGTCACAAACGATTGGCACGTTCCGCACGCGCGCAGAAGCACGCGGAAGCGGGTGGGGCATCGAGGACTTCAACCTGTTTTACGCGTTACAGATGCTCTACCTCGTCGAGTACGCCTCGATGGATTCGCAGACGGCGTTAGGTCAGGGATATACGGGCGCAAGCGCCGTTCGGACGACAGGTGGCACTGCCGCATCAGGTAGCGCTTCATCCGGTTCTGCGAGCGCGACGGTGCAGGTATCTTATCGTGGCGTCGAGGACATTTGGGGCAACCTGTATTACTGGATCGATGGGCTATATTCAAACGGTTCGTGGCAACTCCTCATCGGTAACCGCGCCTTTAACGACACGGGAAGTGGTTACAGCAAGACGATCACGAGCGGGGTCGCATCGAATAGCGGCGGATACATGTCGGATATCGTCGCCGATCAAGATGCTGGATTCATCGGAAAAACCTTCTCAGGCTCATCAACCACGGGGCTATATGATTACGGGAGTCTGTATGCTGGTTATCTCCCCATCGCTAGCGGTGGTTGGTCTGCTGGCGCGTATGCGGGGGTCTTCCGGCTGAATGTGAATTATTCGGCTTCGTATTCTCATTCCGATATCGGCGCTCGCCTTGCTTATTGAGCAGATTAATCGATGTCATTATCAGTAATTGTTATACTAAAATAGTAATAAGGCAATCGAGAACAGGAATCTGTATACTAGTTATCTCCCCATCACTAGCAGTAATTGGTCAGATAGCACGAATGCAGGAGTCTTCCAGCTGAATGTGAATAATTCAGCTTCGAATTCTAATTCTAATATCGGCACTCACCTTGCTTAGACGTTAAACATGCCGCGATTGCCTTGCCCCTTGGCAAAACACACAACTTGCATCAGTGAGCCCGGCTAGTAGCGCGAGCGAACGTCGGCTCCGGTCAAGCAAGAAAGAAGGAAAATCATTGAAACGTCACTCTGGTTTGTTCGAGAAAATTATCGATATCGACAATCTTTACCTCGCACACAAAAATGCACGTAAAGGGAAAACGCATTATGCAGATGTTCAGAAAGTTGACGCCGACCCGGAAGTCTACATCGAACACCTGCATTTTTTGTTGTCCGAAGGCTTGTTTGAGACGTCGCCGTACGAAACGTTCATCAAAATCGACAAAGGGAAGGAACGCGAGATTTACAAACTACCGTACTACCCCGACCGCATCGTGCATTGGGCAATCGTCCAAGTGTTAGAGCCGATATGGATCGGGTGCATCTCGCGGCGTTCGTTCTCGTCGATTCCCGGGCGCGGCATCCACGATGGATTGCGCCAGTTGCACAAGGCGATGGTAGATAGGGGCAATACACAATATTGCCTCAAGCTCGACATCAAAAAATTCTACCCGTCTATCCGGCACGATCTCATGAAACAGGTCGTCCGGCATAAAATCAAGGATGGGCGTTTGCTTATGCTCTTGGACGAGATCGTCGAGAGCATGGGCGGCGACCGAGGCGTCCCGATCGGCAACTACTTGAGTCAATACTTCGGCAATCTGTTCCTATCCTCGTTCGACCGTTTTGTCGAGGACAAGGGGTATCACCACCGGTATTTCCGCTATTGCGACGACATCGTCGTGCTCGGGCGGACGAAGCAAGAATTGCATAAACTGTTCCGTGAGATGGAGTGTTTCTTGCGGCAAAAACTTGATTTGTCAGTCAAAGGCAATTGGCAAGTGTTCCCGACTTTTGTACGCGGTGTCGACTTTCTCGGCTATCGGAGTTTCGGGGATTACACGCTCGTCCGAAAACGGACGGTGAAGTCACTCAAACAAACGATGAGAACAAAGCAAGGTGACGACTTGAAACGTAGCTTGGCGTCTTATAACGGTTGGTTGAGTCACGCCGATTGTTTCAATCTGACGAATTGCATCCGAAAGGAGGTGACAGGATGAAGGTGACAGGAAGTGCGAAACCGGAACGGGTGTGGGTGCGGTACATCGAGGACGGGAATGCCGTGGTGCGCCTACGCGACAACATCGCCGAACTGGCGGATGACGTCGTGGACGGGCAGGCGGTCAACTTGCGCTATGAGTATGATGAGGTGGAGGTGACGATTGCCGACCGCGAGAAGCTGACGGAGTACGTCATGAAAAACTTCGCGACACTCTTTGCGTACGGGCTCGAACAAATGAACCGACCGAAAGAGAAGAGCAAGGACGAACGCATCGCCGAGTTAGAGCTTGAAAGAGCGGTGAGCAAAGAAGAGGTCAAGGCGTTGCAAGATATGGTAATCATGTTGACGTTTATGTAATCACAATTTAAAAGGAGAGTGGAGAGGATGAGTTTAATGTATAAATTTGCTTTGCAGATGTGGCAACAACGACGTGTTGATGAGGCGTACCTTATGTACCAAGTTGAGATGGGACGATTGACACAAGCAGAGGTAGAAGCCATCTTGGCGTCTCCCCAAAACCCAATTGTCGAGTAACCAGCGCCCAAGGCGTTTTTCTTTTGGCGTCCTTCGGGGCGCCTTTCTCATGGAGACATCCACCAAATCAAAGGGGGTCACCCGATGCCTACAACCTACCAAGACCCCATTAAGGAGGCGCATCATGCGACTATTAAACGTTTTCGAGGGCGGAATTGCCGCTCTTGCCACCATTGTCACAGGGTTCCTGGGAGGATGGGACGTGGCGATTAAACTACTCGTCACCCTCATCGTCATCGACTATGTCACAGGCTTCTTAGCCGCAGCCAAACACAAGAAACTGAACAGCGATGTCATGTGGTGGGGTGGCATCCGCAAGGGCGTCGTCTTCATGGTCATCATCGTCGCTGTCCTGCTCGACGAGATGCTCAACAACAGTCATCCCGTCATGCGGACGCTCGTCATCTATTACTACATCGCGCGTGAAGGGCTATCTGTCACCGAGAACTGTGCGCTATTGGGTGTGCCGCTCCCCGACAAGCTCGTCGAGGTGTTGTCACAACTCCAAGGTGACAAGGAAGTCCCGACCATCGACCGCATCGCCCAAGACGTCGCACCAGAGGACGAACAGGTCAAGCCCGTCAGCCGCGAGGTGCCGATTGATGCAGAACTAGCCGAGAAGGAAGTCATCGCCACGAAGGAGGAAGACAAATGACCGAGAAAGCGATTTTACCACTCAACAACGCACGGATCACCGCAGGTTACAAGAACGCGCTCTATCGTCAGAAGATGGGCTTTTCGCACTTCGGTACAGACATGGCTGACTTGAAGCGCAAGGACTTCGCCGTCTATGCACCATTCAAGATGAAGATTGTCGCGGTCGGTTCAGACGCCCTCATGGGCGGTTCTATCATCGCCGTCAGTGTCAACCCGATTGATGTACACTACGGACCGAAGAAAGGCGCTCGTCGCCTTGTCGTCCGTATGGCGCACCTAGCGAAGACTTACGTGAAAGCGGGGGATATCGTTGCACCAGAAGATACGAAGATTGCAGACTATGGCTCGACTGGTAAATACGGCGGCTCTCCTCACTTGCATATCGAGATTGATACGGATATCAAGTATCCGACATACAGCCCGACCCTCTCACGCTCCTCGAACATTTGGAAGGCGGGGACAGATTCCACCATAAACCCGATGGACGTGTTCAAAGTGGACGTGTCGGGGCAACGAGGCTACAAGCAATCGTTCAGCCACGCCAAAGCCTCTGGCGCTTGGGTGCAACCCGACGATAAGACGACGGTCGACCTCGATGGCAAGATTGTCAAAGCGAAAGACGTCTGACGCACGAAACCCCACCTTCATCGGGTGGGGTCTTTTTTATTTACCGTCGATAATCCGTTTATACGCTTTTGCCTGTTCGAGCGTCCAGATCGGTGTCGCCGCCAACACCTGCACTGGCTCGGGCAAGAGGGGCCTCACATTCGCCCCCGTCCGTTGTCGATTGTACTTCGTGGAGAGTCGCGCCTTGTCCCAGCCGAGCAACTCCGCAAACTCCTTGATGCCAACGAGCGGGGGAATCACTCCCCCAACTCATCACTCCAGTTTTGGTAAAAACCGTCGCCGACGTGTACCAACACCTCGTCGTCCTCGTCCGCCTCGACACCGACCCAACGCGCGACCGTCACTTGCTCACCGTCCTGCTCGATGCTGACGTGTTCCTGCGTGTAGCTGATGCCTTCAAGCGCCGATTGCTTCGCGCCTTCGAGCGTGCCTTCGAATTCTTCTGTGACACCAGTGTGGTAGTTGATTGTGTAAGTTGCCATGTGTATCGTCTCCTTTGAATGTGGTTTAAGTGATAACTTTGTTATCTCTTGTTAGTTATATAATACCATAAACGATAACTTTGTAAACACTTTTATGTAAAATAATTTGATTTATTTTGGCGCAACAAAAAAAGCCCTCTGCCGAGAGCTCACTTCGCCACATGTAGTCGATTATCCTGCGTCACATACTTGGTGACCGAGCCCGACGACTCCACTGTCACCGCACGTAACTTGCGCAACAAGTCCTCAATCTCCTTCGCCGTTCCTTTGATCGCCACTTGGGTCCCACCGATGACCACAATGTTCATATGAGCCTCCTATCTAGTTGACTAGACGACTTTTACATACAGGACTTTACCCCCTATATAAGGAAGGGAAACTTTCGGAAATTGCACACTTATTGCACATTGCACATCGAATCGCACGTTTTAGTATCATTGTGTAGCAAGATGGCATACTCGTTTCTGTTGGTACATCGGACGATTTCGGAAGATGGGAAAAGTCGGCTGACACCATCCCTACAACCTTAAAAAATAATT
>NZ_JAQJIN010000007.1:0-43674 GCF_027947425.1 Exiguobacterium sp. MMG028 | reverse complement strand
GCAGTAGACGATCAAGCATATGCTTGATCGTCTTTTTTTCATAGTCAATAGTTAAGGAGGAATAACAGATGGCTCCTTCTCGGAAAAATCCTTTTACATTTCTAGAGACTCTAGAACAGCATGTGAGTGAACATCGCGTATCTTTTCACGTCCCGGGGCATCATAATGGTACCGTGACTAATCATACGTTACCGAGTGCATTTGCCAAGGTGATGCCATATGACCTGACGGAACTGGCACATTTAGATGATTTGCATGACGCTTCTGGGATTATCGATCAAGCTGAAAAAGCATTGGGTAAACTGTATGAAAGTAAAAGTAAGTGGCTCGTCAATGGTTCAACTGTTGGAAATTGGAGCATGCTTGCGGCAACTGTAAAACGTGGTGAGCGAGTATACGTTCAACGAAACTCACATAAGTCGGTTTGGAACGCAATTGAATGGCTAGGGTTAGAACCAATCCTATTAACACCTACAATTGAACGTGGGACAGGAATTCCAACCGTGGTGACATTAGAAACGATTGAACAGGCTGTTCAAGAATTCCCGGGAGGACGAGCCGTCATGTTAACGTCTCCTACGTACTATGGAGACATGGCCGATATTCGTGCGATTTCAAATTATTTGTCTTCACTTGAGATTCCATTACTCGTCGATGAAGCACATGGTGCCCATTTAATTCATCCTAAATTGCTTCAGCGGTCTGCGATTTTTGAGGGAGCGAGTGCAGTTGTACAGTCTGCACATAAAACGCTACCTGCATTGACGATGGGAGCTTGGATTCATTATAAAGAAGACATCGATGAAATTCGGTTAAAGCATGCATTATCTTCATTTCAGACATCAAGTCCTTCTTATCTTATTATGGCTTCATTAGACTATGCACGGTCCTATTTAGAAAGTCTAACGGACGAAGCATGGTCTTCTATTCAAAAGAGTCATGCTCATTTTGTGCTTGAGCTGAAGCGTGCAGGTTTTACTGTCAAAGTGGGGGACGATTTTACGAAAGTAACTGTCATGACGTATCCGAAAAATGGATTAGTCTTTAGTGAACATCTTGCATCAATCGGAATCGATATTGAATTAGCTGCAGTGGATCATGTGTTATTCTGTTTGCCATTAAGGGAAATAACAAAGCAGGAAATTGAGCATTGGATTAAATTAATTAAAAAAGCCGCTACACATGTGCCAATCATTGATGAGGATGAAACGATTTTTCCTTTCCCTCAAACACAACGTGTATCTGAACTTTATACGTTAATAGGGGATGAGCAAGTACGACGTGTATCCTTCAATCAGGCAATCGGATGTGTTTCAGCAGAAACGGTGATTCCATATCCGCCAGGCATTCCGTGGATTCTAAAAGGAGAGCGGATTACCGAGGAAAAAATACGTGTGCTCCTAGAGTGGATTTCCTTAGGGAGGAAGCTTCAAGCAAGTAAGCATGTTATGATAGAGCAAATTGACGTTATTGTAGAGGAGTTTTAAAAAGTGAGCGGAATGTTTATAACGGTTGAAGGACCAGATGGATCAGGTAAGTCTACACAACTTCAACTATTAGTCGAGAGTCTAAAACAAAAAGGATATGACATCGTTGTAACCCGTGAACCTGGAGGAACAACTGTGGGCAATCAAATCCGCGAAGTCTTATTATCCCCGGATCATCATGAGATGACACCACGAGTGGAAATGATGCTTTATGCTGCTTCACGAGCACAAAATGTGGAACAAGTGATTCGTCCGGCATTGGAGCGAGGGGCAATCGTTCTGTGTGATCGATTCATCGATGCATCTATTGCTTATCAAGGATACGGTTTACAATATGACCTTGATCAAATCCAATCGCTGAATGAATGGGCAACGAACGGTTTGACACCGGATTTGACTTTCTTGTTTGATTTAAGCCCTGAAAGAGCGAATGCACGAATGAAAGATCGAGGGCAACTCGATCGGATTGAAAGTCGTGATCAAGCGTTCCATGAGCGTGTTTACGAAGGATTTCAAACGTTACTTAAACAGTACCCAGAACGAATCATCCGAGTTGATGCCGATCAATCGATTGAATGTATTCAAGATGAGGTACTCGATTATACAATAGAACGATTACAACAAGGAGGCGTACAACAATGATGAAAATGGTAATTGCAATTGTACATGATAAGGATAGCGCACGTTTGTCTGACGCATTGGTCGAACAAGATTTTCGTGCAACGAAATTAGCTACAACAGGCGGATTTTTAAAAGAGGGGAATACAACGTTCATGATGGGTATTCCACAGGAACGCCTCGATGATTTAATGGATGTGATTCAATCGAACTGTTCGAGTCGCGATCAAATGATTACGCCAATCTCTCCAATGGGAGGACATGCTGATTCGTATATTCCTTATCCGGTCGAAGTACAAGTTGGAGGTGCGACTGTATTCGTCTTGCCGATTGAAGGATTCTATCAGTTTTAATGGGAGTTGGGCATATGCGTTTTCAGGAATTAAATGAGTCGCAAACAGTTGTTGCTCGAATCATTCAAAATTCAATCATTTCGAATAAAGTTGGGCATGCGTACATCTTTTCGGGCGATTATGAACCATACTTAATTGAAACAGCCACATTGTTTGCGAAAGCCTTGTTTTGTGAATCCCCACAAGGAGCAGAACCGTGTGGAGTGTGTCGAAATTGTCGACGCATGGATTCAAAAAACATTGTTGACTATATCGAAGTGGAGCCGGACGGAGCTAGCATTAAAAAAGAACAGATTCAACAATTACTCAGCGACCTATCATTACGAGGTGCTGAAGGAGATCGCCAAGTGTATGTCATCCATCAAGCTCATAAGATGACGACTCAAGCGGCAAATAGTTTATTGAAGTTCTTTGAAGAACCAGGTGTGGGAAAACTTGCTATTTTGGTGACGACACAACCACAGTTACTTCTTCCAACGATTCGTTCGCGAGCTCAACAACTTGCTTTTCGCCCGATTGACCGCGCGAAGTTAGCACAAACGATGTCAGAAGAATTGTCGTGTACGTACGATTTGGCTTACCTTGCTTTAACCGTTTATCCAAAATGGGATGATGCGAAAGAAGCAGTTGAGCAGGAGTGGTTTGTACAGGCGTATGGGCTAGTGGTACAATTAATTGAAGTATTGACGAAACGACCTCAAGAGTTGCTCTTGTTCGCCCAGGAAAAATGGTTAGGACATTTTAAAGGACGAAATGAGTTACGAGTTGGCCTCGAATTATTCGAACATTGGTTAGAGGAGGCACTTCATCTCAAAGTGCGAGATACGTATACTCCAAAGCTATTTAAGAACGAGGCGGCTTTATATAACGCATTTATTCAGAATCGATCTGTCTCTAAACTCACACATGCAATTGAAAGTGTGCATGCGGCAATTCGACGTCTCGAGGCAAACGTCAATCCTCAATTAACTTTCGAACGACTTTCGTTCGATTTGCAGAAAGGATAGAAGCGCGTGCTTGAAGTAGTTGGAGTCCGCTTTAAAGAAGCGGGAAAAATCTATTACTTTTCACCAGGCGATGCAACGCTTAAACGTGGGGAACATGTCATCGTTGAAACGGTACGTGGCATTGAGTATGGCGAAGTCGTCCAAGTCGATAAAAAGCTCGGCGAAGATGAAGTCGTCATGCCGTTGAAGACAATCCTTCGCGTCGCGGACCAAAAGGATGCGGATATCGTACGCGATAATCGACTGGCAGCCGTTGATGCTCACGCCGTCTGTGAAGAAAAAATTCGAGAACATCAATTAGACATGAAGTTAGTCGATGTTGAGTATACATTTGATCGCAATAAAGTGATCTTTTATTTTACTGCCGAGGGTCGCGTCGACTTTCGAGAATTGGTAAAGGACTTGGCTAGCGTGTTTCGGACACGGATCGAACTCCGACAAATCGGTGTTCGTGACGAAGCGAAGCTACTAAGTGGGATTGGACCATGTGGTCGAGTTCTTTGTTGTTCGTCATTTCTTGGGGAGTTTGAACCAGTTTCCATCAAAATGGCCAAAGACCAGAATCTTTCGTTAAATCCGAATAAAATTTCTGGAGTGTGTGGTCGTTTGATGTGCTGTTTAAAATATGAGAATGACACATACGAAGAATTAAAACGCGATTTACCAGACGTCGGCAAGCGAATCAAAATTCCAGAAGGTGATGGTCGTGTAATCGGTCTCAACATTTTGGACCAACTTATTCAAGTTGAACTTCACGATCGGACGCGTGTCGTCACATATACGATTGATGAACTTGTTGAAGTGGGTGCGATTAAACGAAAACCGTCAAAACAGTGATGGGGTGCTGAGCAGTGGAAAGAATGGACAAAAAAGAAGTGATGATGCGTGTAGATGCGATCGAGCAACAGATGCAACTCTTAACGGAGCACTTAGGCGTATTAAAAGAACAGCTCGCCTATTTGCTTGAAGAGAATCAGCATATGTATCTAGAGAATCATCACTTGCGCGAAAAAGTCGAACAATTGGCAGAAGTTGATACGACAAATGGTGATTCACAAATCGCATTGTCTGGAAAAGGGCAGAACAATTTGGCTGCGCTGTATCAAGAAGGATTCCATATTTGTAACCTCCATTACGGACAGGTACGAAAAGATGGGGATTGTCTCTTCTGTTTGTCGATGCTCAATAAACATTAATACGGGGCGATAGATAGGGATTCCCTATCCGTCGCCTTTCTTTTATAGAAGGAGGAAACAATGGTAACGGTAAAGGATGGAGAGCGCCTTGATGATCTGCTTGGACGCCCTGGCAAGATTATTCAAAGTGACGATGTGTTCTCGTTTTCATTAGATGCGGTACTACTGGCGGAGTTTGTATGGGTACCGATTCAAAAAGGGCAATTGGTCGATTTGTGCGCCGGTACGGGAGCAATCCCACTTTTCTTGTCGTATCGTACAAAAGGAACGATTACAGGTGTAGAGATTCAATCGAAACTCGTCGATATGGCGAATCGAAGCATGGCGGTCAATCGTCTCGAAAATCGAATTCAAGTTGTAGAGGGGGACGTCAAAGCGGCAGCGGCACAACTCGGGCACGCTCGTTATGATGTGGTCACGTGTAACCCCCCGTATTTTCTAGCAAATGAAACGTCATTGCGGAATCAAAACGAACATCATACCATTGCACGCCATGAGGTGTTGTGCACGCTAGAAGATTGTATTAAAACGGCTAGCCAACTCGTCAAACCAGGAGGGAAAGTGGCGTTCGTGCATCGGCCAGAACGTTTACTCGATATCCTGACATTGATGCGTACCTACCGAATTGAACCGAAGCGAATGCAGCTCGTATATCCGAAAGCTGGACGCGAAGCGAATACGTTATTAATCGAGGGATCGAAAGATGGAAAAGCAGGTCTTAAAATTTTACCACCATTTGTTGTATATGAAGAAGACGATACGTATACGGAAGCGATGCGAGCCATTCTCGATGCCTAAACATTATGCGTATATCGTGGAATGTCAGGACGGGACGTATTATACAGGCTATACAACGAATGTGGAAAAGAGAATCATTGCACATAATGCCGGGAAAGGGGCGAAGTATACGAAAGCTCGCCTTCCCGTACGACTTCGGTATGTGCAATCGTTCGATACGAAACGGGAGGCCATGCAATACGAATGGTCCATTAAACAATTGACCCGCGCGCAAAAAGAGAAGTTGATGGAGGGGACGACTAATGAATTCACAGAAGAGTTATCAAACTGAACAACCAACGTTGTATGTCGTACCAACGCCAATCGGCAATTTAGAAGATATGACATATCGAGCGGTGCGAACGCTTCAAGAAGTGGATTTAATCGCAGCGGAAGACACTCGCCAAACGATGAAGCTTTGTCGCCACTTTGAAATTCCAACAAAACTGATTAGCTATCATGAACACAACAAAGAAGTAAGTGGACCGAGACTGATGGAAGATCTCTTGGCTGGAAAGTCGGTTGCGGTTGTTTCGGATGCTGGAATGCCTGGTATTTCAGATCCGGGGAGTGATCTCGTACGGTTAGCCATCGAGGCAAACATTCCGGTGGTCGTCTTACCAGGTGCCAATGCAGCACTTACGGCATTGGTTGCTTCAGGTCTTCCGACAGAACGTTTCCTCTATTACGGTTTTTTGCCACGTAAAAAGAAAGATCGCATCGATGTCCTCGAATCGATTCAATATGAGCCGGGCACGATTGTTTTTTATGAAGCCCCTCATCGACTAAAGGAAATGTTAACGGCGATTCGACAAGTGTTTGGTAACCGTCAGCTCGTATTAGGTAGAGAGTTAACCAAAACGTTCGAAGAGTTTTTGAGAGGGTCAGTCGATGAAGCGTTACAGTGGTGCGAAGGTGAAGTACGCGGGGAGTTTGTCGTTCTTGTGAGCGGTGCAACAGAAGCGGCACCTACGACAATGTGGTGGGAAGCGCTCTCTGTCTATGAACATGTTGTTCATTATATAGAAGAGGGACTGAAGCCGAATGCGGCCATTAAGCAGACCGCAAAAGACCGTGGTGAATCACGAAACGATGTATATGATGCGTATCATCAACTGCACAAAAAAGAGTAAGCAAGGAAATCCTTGCTTACTCTTCGCTGTAGTAGTTTTCGAGCATGTTCTTCAATTCAACGAGAACACGTTGTGCGCCTTCTGGTGACAAGATGAGTTTGCCATCTGCCAATTTGAAGTTATCGTCTGATACTTCACCTGTAACTTGGCAAGTCATGTTTGGCTTATATTTTTTCAAAACGATTTGATCGTTGTCGACGTAAATCTCGAGAGCATCTTTTTCTGCGATCCCAAGTGTACGGCGCAATTCGATTGGAATAACGACACGACCAAGCTCATCAACCTTACGTACAATACCTGTAGATTTCATTTGTGTTTCCTCCTCCAATGGTGTCGAAATCTCGTGGTGACATGAATCGTCAAAATTCGACAATGTGACTACAGCAAAAAGCATACTAAACTTTCCAATTGCAGTCAACTGCTTACTATCTGGAAAAGCAATTTTTCGAAATTTGTCGAATCAAGAGCGATATATACCTAAATTTCCCCGATAGTTTGAACTTGAAACAAAGAAAGGGTATTTTTGGAACATTTATGACGAATTAAACGCAAAATAATTCCAAACAATTAGGTTTGGAAATTCTTTTGTCGAACCGTGTATAATGAGAATTGCATATGTCGAAAGGATGGAGAATAAATCATGGCGAAGCCGACTTTTTATATTACAACCCCAATTTATTATCCGAGTGCAAAATTGCATATCGGACACGCATATACCACGGTAGCAGGTGATGCGGTTGCTCGCTACAAACGTTTAAAAGGATTTGACGTCCGCTATTTGACGGGAACGGATGAGCATGGTCAAAAGATTCAAGAAAAGGCGAAAGAAGCAGGCGTGACGCCACAAGCCTTCGTTGATGAAGTTGTAGAAGAAATCAAAGTCTTATGGGACCGTCTTGAGATCTCATACGATGATTACATCCGTACGACAGAAGACCGTCATAAGAAGGTTGTCGAACACGTCTTTGAAACGTTACTTAAAAATGGAGACATTTATCTTGGTGAATATGAAGGATGGTATTCTGTACCAGATGAGACGTATTATACAGAGTCTCAGCTTGTCGATGGAAAAAGTCCTGACAGCGGACATCCGGTCGAGCTCGTGCGCGAAGAGTGCTATTTCTTCCGTCTCAGCAAATATGCGGATCGCTTGATTGAATATTTCGAGTCACATCCTGATTTCATCTTGCCAGAATCTCGTAAGACAGAGATGATCAATAACTTCTTGAAGCCAGGTCTTCAAGATTTAGCGGTATCACGTACGACATTTGACTGGGGCGTACAAGTCCCATCGAACCCAAAACACGTCGTTTACGTATGGGTCGACGCGCTCACGAACTATATCTCGTCACTCGGGTACGGGACAGACAACGACGAGCTCTTCAATCGCTATTGGCCGGCAGATGTCCATTTAGTCGGAAAGGAAATCGTTCGTTTCCATACGATTATTTGGCCAGCTCTCTTAATGGCGCTTGACCTTCCATTACCAAAACAAGTGTTTGCGCATGGTTGGTTGCTCATGAAAGACGGGAAGATGTCGAAATCAAAAGGAAACGTGGTAGATCCGATTCCGTTGATTGACCGCTACGGACTTGATTCTGTTCGTTACTATCTTCTTCGTGAAGTACCATTCGGAGCAGACGGTACGTTCACACCGGAAGCGTTCGTCGATCGCTTGAACTTTGATTTAGCGAACGATCTCGGGAACTTATTGAATCGTACGATTGCGATGATCAAAAAGTATTTCGACGGGAATATTCCGGCGTACAACGGAAATGTCACAGCGTTTGATGACGCGTTATTGAGCATGGTGAAAGAAACGACTCGTAAAACAGAAGAAGCCATGGAACACATGGAGTTTTCGGTCGCTCTCACAAACATCTGGCAGCTCGTCAGCCGTGCGAATAAATATATTGATGAGACACAGCCATGGGTACTCGTGAAAGATGAATCGAAGCGCGAAGAACTCGCTTCTGTCATGACACACCTCGCGGGCGTACTTCGTCACGTTGCCATCATGATTCAACCGTTCATGACACGTGCACCGAAAGAAATGTTCCGTCAACTCGGACTCGAAGGGGAAGACATGTCTTGGGAAGCGTTAGAGACGTTTGCCGACTTCAATAACGCTGTCGTGACAGACGGGACACCAATCTTCCCACGTCGTGACGTGAAGGAAGAAGTGGATGCGATCCAAGAAATGATGCGTCAAGCATCGAAAGCGCGGATTGAGGAAACGGAGACAGCGACAGAAGAAGTCGATGAAGACGTTCGTCCTGAAATCACAATTGATGTCTTTGATCAGGTCGAATTCCGTGTCGGTCAAATCGTGGAAGCTGATAAGATCAAAAAAGCGAAAAAACTGTTGAAACTTCAAGTCGATCTCGGGAAAGAGACGCGTCAAATCGTGTCAGGTATTGCTGAATGGTATGCCCCTGAAGATTTAGTTGGCAAGAAAGTGATCGTTGTCGCAAACTTGAAACCAGTCAAGCTCCGTGGAGAATTATCACAAGGGATGATTTTAGCTGCGGACCGTGACGGCAAGTTAGAACTTGCGACAGTCTCTGATCAAATGCCGAACGGTGCCATCGTCAAATAATGAAATGGGGGAGACCACGGTCTCCCTCTCTTTTTCTAAGGAGGAACCAAGATGTTGATTGATACACACACGCACATTAATGCGGAGCAGTTCAATGAAGATGTGGAGGAGACGATTGAGCGGGCAAGAGAAGCCGGCGTTTCTCCGCTACTCGTCGTCGGATTTGATACGCCGACCATCGACCGAGCCATCGAGCTAGCCGAAACATATGAAGACATCTATGCCATCGTCGGATGGCACCCGGTCGATGCGATTGACTGTACGGATGCGGATTTAGAACGGATCGAAACACTCATGAGTCACCCAAAAGTGATGGCACTCGGTGAAATCGGTCTCGACTATCATTGGGATAAGTCACCGAAAGATGTACAACAGCGCCTATTCCGTCAACAGATTGCCATCGCGAAACGGACAAATATGCCAATCGTCATCCATAACCGCGAAGCAACGGCAGACGTGCTCGATATTTTGGAAGAAGAACATGCAGAAGAAGTCGGTGGGGTCTTCCATAGTTACAGCATGTCAGTAGAACTTCTCCCTCGTTGCCTAGACTTGAACTTCTATATTTCTTTAGGAGGACCGGTCACGTTTAAAAATGCGAAAGTTCCAAAACAAGTCGCACAAGAAGTACCGTTAGATCGTCTTCTTGTCGAAACGGACTGCCCATACTTGACGCCGACTCCGTTCCGCGGAAAACGAAACGAACCGGCCTATGTGAAGTACGTTGCGGAAGAAATCGCGTCACTTCGAGACATCTCGTATGAGGAGTTGGCAGAAGCGACGACGGTCAACGCGAAGAAACTGTTCCGCCTCCCATGATCAAGCGTGTATTCGCCAGTATAGGCGTGATTGTGACTGCGTCTGTCGCATACGTCATGTTGCAACCTGAACCGATCAAGGTCATCGATGATGGCGTGGTAATTGAGCATGAGACACGGGCTGATTCCGTCCTCGAGGTACTCGAGGAATTGAATATCACATTAGACGAAACGGATTACGTTACTCCGGCATTGAGTGAGGACGTTCCGGAAGATCGACTCATTCGAATCGAACGTTCACATGAGGTTTCGCTTCAAATCGGATACGGACAAACAGAAGTC
The DNA here is from genome assembly GCF_027947425.1 of Exiguobacterium sp. MMG028. Classification (NCBI taxonomy): domain Bacteria; kingdom Bacillati; phylum Bacillota; class Bacilli; order Caryophanales; genus Exiguobacterium; species Exiguobacterium sp. MMG028. Next base: position 33,404 of record NZ_JAQJIN010000007.1, on the reverse strand, counting down.
ATTCAAACGAGAGAGCGGACCGTAGAGGACGTCTTATTGCGGTACGGGGTGACTGTACGGGACGGAGATACGGTTTATCCGTCTGTGCGTACTGCCGTCACGAATGGGATGACAATTCGCTACCAGCCGGTTGTTGCCGTCAATTTAATCGTCGGGCAAGATGCGTCGACCATCTATACGATGGCAACGGATGTAGCGCAATTATTAAGAGAAGCGAATGTTGACGTGACAGAACGTGATACGGTGCTACCAGACGCATCGACACCGATACGGGATGGCCTGACGATCACGGTCAATACGAATCGTGACGTCGTTCAATACGAGAGTCAATTGATTCCGTACGATATGGTTGAGGAAGAGGATGACACGCTAGAAGAAGGTGTGAAGCAAACCGTGCAGGTCGGAGTTCCTGGACTCGAACGGACAAGGTATGCACTTACTGTGGAAAATGGTACAATTACAAATCGTACGAAAACGGATGTCGAGACGTTACGTAAAGCAATGCCACAGATCATCAAAGTCGGGACGAAAAAGGTCACAGAGCCCGTTACAGAGCCTACGACAGCGGACGAGTCGAGCCCATTCATCCCGGAAGCTGAAGTCGAGATAGCAGAGCCACCGAAAACGGACGATGTGTTAGATTTCTCATCCGCGAAGCAGTTACTCGTAGAAGCAACAGCTTACACGAACAATCCAGAAGATACGGTGACGTATGACGGACGAGTACTGACAAGAAGCGGTTATGATGTGACGGATACGATTCTCTTCGAGGGTATGCGTATCATTGCCGTCGACCCGGCAATCATTCCTCTCGGTACCCGCGTGTATGTGGAAGGGATTGGCATGGCGATTGCGCTAGATACGGGAAGTGCAATCAAAGGTCAAAAAATCGACATCATGATGGATGAGTTGGAGGAGGCTGTGACGTTTGGTCGCAAGCCGCTTACCATTTGGGTCATTCCAAAGCAGGAAGAAGAGAAAGAAGGAACAGACAATGCGTGAGAAAATACAAGAAATTATCGTCGTAGAAGGACGTGACGACACGGCACGACTTCAGGAAGTGTTTGAGGTCGATACGATTGAGACGAACGGCTCTGCCGTATCTGATCAGACGATTGAACGAATTCGCCGTGCACAAGAGAAGCGTGGGGTCATCATTTTGACCGATCCGGATTATCCGGGAGACCGTATTCGAGCAATCGTCGAAGAGCGGGTCAAAGGGTGTAAGCATGCCCATCTGCCACGTGCTGAGGCAAAAGGGAAACGTGGGAAAATCGGAGTGGAACATGCGAGCCCGGAGTCGCTTCGTCGTGTCTTACGCGCCGTATTTGAACCACGTGTTGAAACGAACCAGCCGATTGTCACGCGGAAAATGGTGTTAGACGCGGATTTGATCGGTGGAGAAGCGGCAGCGAAACGTCGGAAGCGACTCGGTGTATTGCTTCGAATCGGTGAGCCGAATGCGAAACAATTCGTGAAACGAGTCGAGGCGCTCGGCGTCACAGTCGAAGAGTGGGAGCAAGCACTTGCTCAATTAGAGGAGGAACAGGGTTGAAAGATATTGCAACAATCCAACGAACGAAAGCCATTTTAGAGCGACATGGTTTTTCATTTAAAAAATCGCTCGGTCAAAACTTTTTAATCGATTTAAATATTTTAAGTAAGATTGTCGGTGCGGCAGAACTCAGTGAATCGAGTGGTGTCCTCGAAATCGGACCAGGGATCGGTTCGTTGACTGAGCAATCGGCCAAGCGTGCCAAGAAAGTCGTGGCGCTTGAAATCGATCAGCGTCTTTTACCGATTCTGGATGATACGATGTCTCCGTATCCTCACGTGAAAGTCATCCATGGAGATGCTTTAGAATTAAATTTACGTGAGATTGTAGAGCAAGAATTTTTGAAAGAAGGCATTGAAGACATCTCGGTTGTTGCCAACTTACCATACTATGTCACCACACCGATTATCATGCGATTGCTTGAAAGTGGTGTGAAATTCCGCGCGCTCGTGATGATGATTCAAAAAGAAGTGGCAGAGCGGATTGGGGCGAAACCTGGGACGAAGGCATACGGTTCGCTATCGATTGCGATTCAGTATTACGCAGAGGCAGAAGTCAGTTTTGTCGTTCCAAAGAACGTGTTTATCCCGGCACCGAACGTCGATTCGGCAGTCATTACACTCCGTATGCGCAAAGAGCCGGCGGTGCAGGTGAAAGACGAAGCCTTTTTCTTTGATATCGCACGCGCAAGCTTCGCACAACGTCGTAAAACCATTTTGAACAACTTAACAAACTATATTGGAAAAGAACACAAAGTCGAACTTGAACGCGCGCTCCATGAGGCAGGAATCGATCCGAAACGTCGGGGAGAGACGTTAAGCCTAGAAGAATTCGCACGATTGTCTGACACAATTTTACCACTTAAAAATAGTTGACGACCTTAAAACGAGTCGTTATAATATTAAACTTTATTTTCATATTCAATTATGCTATACTTGTAACAGTGAGGTGAAGCGTATGCCAAAGACGTTACAAGAAATCAGACAGAAACTCGAATCGCATGTTGGTGAACGATTGACGTTGAAAGCAAACGGCGGTCGTAAGAAAGTCGTTACTCGGTTTGGAACGCTCGTTGAGACATATCCTGCGGTGTTCGTTGTGAAATTGGATGAAGACCTGCATAATGTGGAACGTGTCTCGTATAGCTACGCTGATGTCCTAACGGATACAGTTAAAATTGAATTCGGCAATTGATTTATAAATGAGGGGCGGATGCATTGGCAGCTGCTTCTTTTTTTGTGCGCCTGTTTACGGTACAATGTCGAACAGGAGACAAATGGGAAGGGTGAACGTGATGCGCACGATCAGTGTGAAAGCGCCGGCAAAAATTAATTTGACGCTCGATGTCCTCGGAAAGCGTCCGGACGGCTATCATGAAGTAGAAATGGTAATGACGACAGTCGATTTAGCAGACCGCTTAGAGTTGACGATTTTAGATTCGGATGAGATTCGGATTCAATCAGAGCACGCTTACGTGCCGAATGATCATCGGAACTTGGCATATCGTGCAGCAGAGTTGTTGCGGGAGCGTTTTAATATTCAACAAGGTGTGGAGATTGTACTCGATAAACAAATTCCAGTGGCAGCTGGGCTTGCTGGTGGCTCGAGTGATGCAGCGGCGACACTTCGTGGAATGAACGAGTTATTCTCGTTAAACTTGTCATTAGAGGAGCTAGCAGAGCTCGGTGCGGAGATTGGGTCTGACGTTTCATTTTGTGTCATCGGTGGCACAGCCATTGCTCGAGGTCGTGGTGAACAGTTAGAAATGATTCCGGCACCGCCGCCATGCTACGTCGTACTCGGAAAGCCTAAGCTAGGAGTATCGACTGCAGATGTGTATCGCGCCGTGCGTATGGATGAAGTTCATCATCCAAACACAGGTGCCATGGTAGAAGCGATTCGTCAAAAAGATTTTCATGGGATTTGCGAAAATCTTGGAAACTCACTCGAGAGTGTGACGCTTAAGCTTCATCCGGAAGTAAAACAAATCAAAGAAACGATGCGGCATTGTGGGGCAGAAGGTGTTCTCATGAGCGGTAGTGGACCGACTGTCTTTGCGCTCATTGAGCATGAGCAAAAGGCGCATCGCATCTATAACGGTCTAAAAGGATTTTGCCCAGAAGTGTTCGTCGTTCGGATTCTCGGCAAAAGACATTGAACAAAAACGAATGAAAGTGATATATTCTCAATAGAACATTCGTTTATTATTGAAGATGTGAAGGAGAATCCGTATGAAAATTCGTAGAAGTGGTCGTCTCGTCGATATGACCCGTTATTTGCTTGACCATCCGCATCAGCTTGTCTCGTTGTCGATGTTTTCAAGTCGCTATAAAGCCGCAAAGTCGTCGATCAGTGAAGACCTTGTCATCGTAAGTGAAATGCTGTCTCATGACGGGATCGGAAAGCTTGTGACCGTTCCTGGTGCAGCGGGCGGCGTCATGTTTATCCCAGGCTGGAGTAAAGAAAAATCGCTTGAGATGATTGATACGCTCTGTGAGCAATTATCAAAACCGGAGCGTCTCTTACCTGGGGGCTATCTCTACCTCACAGATGTACTAGGCAATCCGAGTCAGGTGAAACCGATGGGACAAGTCTTTGCGTCTGTATTCGCCGATCGTAAAGTCGACGTGGTCATGACGATTGCGACGAAAGGGATCCCCCTTGCTTATGCTGTCGCAGAACAATTAGGTGTACCATTCGTCATCGTTCGTTCAGATAGTCGTGTAACAGAAGGGTCAACCGTCAGTATCAACTACGTATCGGGATCGTCGAAAGCGATTCGTACAATGGCGCTCGCACGACGCAGTCTACCACGCGGTGCGAACGTGCTCTTAATTGACGATTTCATGAAAGCAGGGGGAACGATTCGAGGGATGATGAGTCTCTTAAACGAATTCGAGGCGAACCTGGCTGGTGTCGGTGTCTTGATGGAAGCGGAAGGCGCCGAAAAGAAGATGGTTAGCGAATACGTCAGCTTAATGAAATTGACAAACGTTGATTCGGACGAAGGTCTCGTCACCATTTCACGGGGGAATGTAGAACAGTTCCTAAAATGATTGGCAAAATTTTGATTTCGTTTTATGATTAGAGGGTATAGAGTTACCAATATCGAGTCATGACGTTCGTTCGAAATCAACTGAACCTTAGAGAAGACCACACCATGGCGTAGACAACGATGAAAAGGGGATGCGAAACATGCAGATCACAGACGTAAAAATTCGCAAAGTCGCGACGGAAGGCAGAATGAAAGCATTGGCCTCAATCACACTTGACCATGAATTCGTTGTACATGATCTTCGAATCATCGAAGGAAGTAGCGGTCTATTTGTCGCCATGCCGAGCAAACGGACACCAGAAGGTATTTTTCGGGATATTGCGCATCCAATCAATGGGGAGATGCGACAGAAAGTTGAAGCTGCTGTGTTGGAAACCTATTCCAACATGGAAGTGGATGTACTGGATCCACAGCATGTCTCTTATGGCATGAATGAATGATAGTAAACAGCGGTTAGGTTACCTGCCGCTGTTTTTTTGCGTTTCAATGGTTAAGGAATGGTACAACTATTGAAACGAAGGCATGGTTTCGATATAGTAGAAACGGTGTAAATAGGATTTAGTTGTAGAAAAGCCGAACTATACAGACCAATCACAGCTGTTGTGAGATAGGAGCGATTGAAGAATGGAGCGTTTTGCAGTCATTTTGGCAGCAGGAAAAGGAACGCGAATGAAGTCGAAGCTTTATAAAGTACTTCATCCGGTTCTAGGAAAACCAATGGTCGAGCACGTTGTCGACCAGTTAGACCAAATCGGTGTCAGTCGTCAAATCGTAATCGTTGGCCATGGGGCGGAAGCGGTACAAGATACGCTCGGCACACGAGTGGAATATGCGGTCCAAGAAGAACAACTTGGAACAGGGCATGCTGTTCAAATGGCAGAAGCAGAGCTTGCGGGTAAAGCAGGGGCGACACTTGTCGTCTGTGGAGATACACCGTTACTAACGGCAGAAACGTTGGAAGCCCTTCTCGCTCATCACGAAGCGCAACAAGCTAAAGTTACTGTGTTGACTGCGATTGCAGACGATGCGACAGGATACGGTCGTGTCGTTCGTGGTGAAGATGGGAACGTGACGAAAGTCGTTGAGCATAAAGATGCTTCTGAGACAGAACTTGCCATCAATGAAATCAATACGGGAACGTACGTGTTCGATAACGAGTTATTGTTCGACGCACTCAAACAAGTCGGAAACAATAACGCGCAAGGCGAATACTACTTGCCTGACGTCATCTCGATTGCGAAAGAAGCTGGCGAAGTCGTCGCAGCACATACAGCGCCAACGTTTGATGAGACAATCGGGGTCAATGACCGCGTTGCCTTGTCACAGGCGGAAGCAATCATGCGCAAACGCACGAACGAACGTCTCATGCGTGAAGGTGTCACGTTCATGGACCCGGCATCGACGTATATTTCTCCAGATGTGGTGATTGGTTCGGATACAATCATCTATCCGGGTACGGTCATCCTTGGGAAGACGACAATTGGTTCGGAATGTGTCATCGGACCGAACTCAGACATCCGCAACAGTGTGATTGAAGATCATGCAGTCGTGCGTCAGTCTGTCGTGACAGATAGCAAAATCGGTGAAGCGGCTCAGGTCGGACCGTTCGCTCACTTGCGCCAACAAGCTGTACTTGGTGCGAACACACGCGTCGGAAACTTCGTCGAGATTAAAAAATCGTCGTTTGGTGACGGTGCGAAAGCTTCGCACTTGAGCTACATCGGGGATGCATCAATCGGCGAACGTGTCAACTTAGGTTGTGGATCAATCACGGTCAACTATGACGGCAAAAACAAGTTCGAGACAGTGGTAGAAGACGATGCGTTCGTCGGCTGTAACGTCAACTTGATTGCCCCGGTAAAAGTCGGAAAAGGTGCGATTGTCGCAGCCGGTTCGACGATTACAAATGACGTACCGGAAGAGGCGCTCGCGATTGCACGTGAACGCCAAACAAATAAAGAAGGTTACACAAAACGATAACTTGCTGCCAATCACTATGGAAAACGATGGAGGAGAATCCTAAACATGTCTACTGTATACGAACGAGAAATTCGTCTATTTAGCTTAAACTCGAACCGCCCGCTTGCTGAAGAAATCGCGAAAGAAATTGGTGTCCCGCTCAGTGATTGCCAAGTCAAACGTTTCAGCGACGGTGAACTCTATATCAACATCGAGGAAAGTGTTCGTGGAGATGATGTGTATGTCATCCAATCAACAAGCTCACCTGTAAACGAAACGCTCATGGAATTGCTCGTCATGATTGATGCACTCAAACGTGCTTCTGTCCGTACGATCAACATCGTGATGCCGTATTACGGGTATGCACGTCAAGACCGTAAAGCGCGTTCGCGTGAGCCGATCACGGCGAAACTTGTCGCTGACCTTCTGACGGTAGCAGGTGCGACACGCGTCATCACAATGGACTTGCATGCAGCGCAAATCCAAGGATTCTTCAATATTCCGGTTGACCAATTACTCGGTGTGCCGCTCATCTCGACGTACTTTGAAACAGAAGAGTTTCAAGCGAAGGATATCGTGGTTGTCTCTCCAGACCACGGTGGCGTGACACGTGCACGTAAATTGGCAGAACGTTTGAAAGCTCCGATTGCCATCATTGATAAGCGTCGTCCGAAAGCGAACGTCGCTGAAGTGATGAACATCGTCGGAAGCGTTGAAGGGAAAACAGCAATTTTGATTGATGATATCATCGATACAGCAGGAACGATCACGCTTGCAGCGGATGCAATCGTCCAAGCTGGCGCGAAAGAAGTATATGCGTCTTGTACGCACCCAGTCCTTTCTGGTCCAGCGATGGAGCGTATCGACAACTCATCAATCAAAGAATTGGTTGTTTTAAATACAATCGATTTGACGGGTCGTCCATGCTCGAGCAAAATCAGACAGATGTCGGTTGCCCATTTGCTTGGGGAAGCGATCATGCGTGTCCACGAGCACAAATCGGTCAGTACCCTATTCGATTAAAAAACGAGGCCCGGAGGCATTCGCCTTTGGGCTTTTTTGTTCAGGAGGAAATGATATGAAATGCATCGTCGGTCTTGGAAACCCTGGTAAAAAGTTTGAGATGACCCGACATAACATCGGTTTTTTGGCAATTGATCGCCTCGCTGAAAAGCATGGGATCTCGCTGAATGAAGCGAAGTTTAACGCCCTTATGGGAACGGGAAGAATCAATGGTGAACGCGTTGTACTTGTGAAACCCCTTACGTATATGAACTTATCGGGTGAAGCCGTCCGTCCAATTTTAGATTATTATAAGATTGAGATTGACGATTTACTTGTCATCTATGACGATTTGGATATGGTGCCAGGAAAACTGCGCTTCCGTCCGAAAGGGAGTGCGGGTGGTCACAACGGAATCAAATCGCTCATTCAACACTTAGGGACCGCAGAATTCAAGCGATTGAAACTTGGGATTGGACGTCCTCCTCACCCGATCAAAGTCGTCGATTGGGTGTTGATGAACTATCGGAAAGAGGACTTGCCGGAGTTGAACGAAACACTCGAAAACGCCGTAACCGCAGCCACTGATTTCATAGATACAGATTGGCTAGCGCTGATGAATCGATACAACTAAAGGGTCATAGCACCCTTTTTTGTCGTATGAGTTGGAGGAAAACAAATGAATGCTTTAGAGAGATTTATGGTGGCGCTCCCGGAGACGAACGTGATTCGTGAGCGGCTACAAAAAGTAGACCGTCAATTGGTGACGGGACTGACGACAAGCGCGAAAGCTCTCGTCCTCGCAGGACTTGTGAAATCGTCATCGAGACGTCTCGTCGTCGTGACGCATAACATGTATCAAGCACAAAAAATGTTCGATCAACTCGAATCACTCATCGGACCGGACAAAACATTGCTTTATCCGATTGATGAGACGCTGGCCGCTGAACTGTCGCTGACGTCTAGTCCTGAGCTGTTGGCCGCTCGAATCGATGCCCGTACTCGTCTCCTTGACCAAACAGGAGGCGTCGTTGTCGTGCCGCTCGGTGGATTACGACGCTATATGCCGAGCCCGGAGGCGTGGCAACATAGTCGTGTCATGCTAAAGCCGGGAAGTGATCTTGAGTTGGCAGACTTTGCGAAGCAATTGACAGATATGGGGTATGAACGAACAGCGACCGTGACGACGCCAGGCGAGTTTTCCGTACGAGGCAGTATCTTGGACGTCTACCCGCTCACGGAAGCGCGTCCGTATCGGATTGATTTATTTGATACCGAAATCGATTCCATTTTCACGTTCGATGCCGAGACGCAACGTTCGCTCGGTGTGGTAGGGGAAGTGTGCATCACACCTGCCACCGAGTTCATCGCTACTGACGATCAGTTGAAACAAGCCGGGCGTTCACTCCGGAAACAATATGACCGAACTGTCGAGTTGATTGAGAACGAAGTGATTCGTCAAGCGCTTGAGGAAGGAGTCGTAACGGACATCGAGCGTTTAGAGCGTGGTGATTTCCCGGATAAAGTTGGGAAGTATTCGCCACTCCTTTATACATCGACGCTCTTAGACTATGTTGGCAAAGACGCCGTACTTATGTTAGACGAAGTGGCACGAATCGATGATGCCGCGGACGTACAGGAGCGGGAAGAGGCGGAATGGTTCTCTTCACTCATCGAAAAAGGGGAAGCCGTCAGCAATTACACGCTTGCTGTCCCGATGCACAAAGTGTTTCGTGACTTGAAACAAGTGGCGTTCTCGCTACTTCCATCTCGTCGCTCAGGGATTCCGGAAACCGCGACGGTACATTTGAGCTGTCGTCCACTCCCGGCATTTCATGGGCAGATGCACCTGTTAAAGCAAGAAGTGGAACGCTGGCAACAAGGGGATCAACGCATTGTCGTGCTTGCGGGGGATAAGTCACGCGCGGACAAGATTGAAGCGCTCCTTTCGGACTACGGCATTCATTCCACGTTCACGAATGTCGATGGAGAATTAGAACCGAGACGCGTATCCGTCATCATCGGTCAAATCGAAGGCGGATTTGAATTGTCGACGAGTCGCCTCGTCGTCGTATCAGAAGAGGAATTGTTTAAACGTGTGACGAAGCGCAAGCGTCAGACGAAAAACTTAACGAACGCAGAACGGATTAAGAGTTATCAAGAGTTGAAGCCGAACGACTATGTCGTCCATGTGCATCATGGGATTGGGAAGTATTTAGGCATTAAAACCATCGAGGTCGGAGGGATTCATCAGGACTATCTCCATCTCGTGTATGCCGGTGATGATGCGCTCTATGTGCCGGTCGATCAAATTGATCTCGTTCAAAAATATGTCGGCGCCGAAGGGAAAGAACCGAAGATTTATAAACTCGGAGGCACCGAGTGGAAGAAAGTTAAATCGAAAGTCGCCAAGTCGGTTGAAGATATCGCCGATGAGCTCATTAAATTGTATGCGGCACGAGAAGCATCGGTCGGATTTGCGTTTCCACCGGATGATGAGGAGATGGGACAATTTGAATCCTCCTTCCCTTATGCGGAGACAGAGGACCAGGTCCGCTCGATTGCTGAGATTAAAGCAGACATGGAACGTTCACGTCCGATGGATCGACTTTTATGTGGGGATGTCGGCTACGGCAAAACGGAAGTGGCAATCCGAGCAGCATTCAAGGCGGTGCTCGCCGGAAAACAAGTCGCATTTCTCGTCCCGACGACCGTCCTCGCCCAACAACATTATGAAACGATGCTCGAGCGATTCAGTGAATTTCCGATCAACGTTTCTGTCATGAGTCGTTTCCGCTCAAAGAGTGAGATGGCTGCGACGAAGAAGGGCTTGAAGGAAGGGACGATTGATATCGTCGTCGGGACACACCGAGTGTTGTCAAAAGACGTGACGTTCGCGAACCTCGGTCTCGTCATCATCGACGAAGAACAACGATTCGGCGTCAAGCATAAAGAACGTCTGAAACAGTTGAAGACGAACATCGACGTACTCACGTTGACGGCCACTCCGATTCCGCGAACGCTTCACATGTCGATGATTGGAATCCGCGACTTATCTGTGTTAGAAACACCGCCAGAGAACCGCTACCCGGTTCAGACGTATGTCATGGAATATGACGGCATCGTCTTACGTGAAGCGTTAGAGCGTGAACTTGCTCGTGGAGGACAGGCGTTCTTCCTCTACAACCGTGTCGAAGGCATCGAGCGGAAAGCGGAAGAGATTCGGGCCTTATTGCCTGAAGCGCGTATTGCTACGGCACACGGACGAATGACCGAGAGCGAACTCGAGAGCCAGTTGATCAGTTTCCTCGAAGGGGAGGCGGATATTTTAGTCTCGACGACGATTATCGAGACGGGAATCGACATTCCAAACGTCAATACACTCATTGTCCATGATGCTGACAAAATGGGACTTTCCCAACTGTATCAACTTCGTGGTCGAGTCGGACGTTCGAATCGAATTGCGTATGCTTACTTCACGTATCGAAAAGATAAGCGCTTGACCGAAGTAGCAGAAAGTCGTCTTCAAGCCATTAAAGAATTCACAGAACTCGGAAGCGGCTTTAAGATCGCGATGCGTGACTTGTCGATTCGAGGTGCTGGTAACTTGCTAGGTGCACAACAATCTGGATTCATCGATTCAGTCGGTTTCGACCTCTATTCTCAAATGCTCTCCGAAGCAATCGAGGAACGGAAAGACCGGATGCGTGGACAGGCGAAACAAGTCGTCTTCAAGCCGGAAATCGCCTTCCAAGCGGATGCCTACATCCCGGACGACTATTTGTCGGATAGCGAACTGAAGATTGAGATGTATAAGCGTTTCAAATACGTCGATACACCAAACGCGTTGTTTGCCTTGCAAGACGAATTGATTGAGCGATTTGGGGAATTCCCAGAACCGGTCGCTCTTCTCATTCAGCTGACACGTCTACGGATTTACGGAGAACTGGCGAAAGTGAGCCGAATCAAACAAACGCCTGGACGGATTGAAATTGTCTTATCGAAAGATTCGACGACAGCCCTCGATGTACCATCCTTTATGGAATGGACGATGCCGCTCGGCCGTAAACTAGGAATCGGTCAAGAAGACGGAGCCTTGAAATTGTCACTCAGTGGTCGAATGCCACTCACAGAGCTCTTGAATGATGCCGATACTGTATTAGAAGAACTGACGAAGCGGTTGGTGGGCGATGCGGTCGCCAAGTAAGTTTGCGCAAGGTGTCGTCCTGTTCGCCCTTGCCGGTTATGTCTCTAAACTGATCAGCTTCGCATATCGCGTCCCATATCAAAACTTGGCGGGTGACTTTGGACTCTATGCTTATCAAACCGTCTATCCGTTCGCTGCGATTGTCGCATCGCTCGGAATTTATGCGATGCCGGTAGTCATTGCGAAAATAGGAGTCGGCGCGAAGGGGTCGAACCAGAAGCTAGAAGTGTTATGGAGCAGTTTTTATGCGTTGCTTCTTCTTTCTATCACGCTTGTTGTCACGATGTGGATCTTCGCTCCGACACTCGCAATGTGGCTCGGGGATGAACAGTTGGCCCCGGCGCTTCGCGTAATCAGTTTGAGTTACTTACTCATGCCGGCGTCCGCCGTGTTACGTGGTGCCTTTCAATCAAGGGATGATTTACGACCGAGCGCGTGGTCGCAAGTGTTAGAAAATTTTGTACGCGTGACGGTCATGCTGTCGCTCTTATGGATTGGCGTACGTCTTGGAAAAGATGCATACACGCTCAGTCAATACGCGTATGGCGCGACGCTTGTCGGTGGGGTTGTGGCGATTGCCTTTTTAATCTATCAGGCGCGCGGCCTACGAATCGTAAAAGTACGACGTGTCACGTTTCAACATGGATTGCGTCTATTGTTGACGACAGGGCTCGCGGTCGGATTTGCCTCGCTTGGAATCTTATGGATGCAACTCGTCGACTCCTTTACAATCGTCAATTTAATGGGGGGGACGTACGAGGCGAAAGTGAGCAAAGGCGTGTTCGACCGGGGATACCCACTTGTCCAATTTGCAATCCTGTTCGCAACGACCATCGGTATGGCCAACGTCCCAACACTCGTCCGACACTATCGAGCGGGACATCTGCAAAAAACGACACAAGGGCTCCGTTCGATGATTCGGGTGACAACAGCCATTGCGGGTGCGGCGACCGTCGGATTGATGGGGGTGATGTTTTTCTTAAACGTTGCCTTGTTTGAAGATGGGTCAGGTACGCGGGCGCTCGTGTTATTGGCAACGAGTACGTTTGCGGCATCGTTAGCGATTGCAAGCATGACTTGCCTTCAAGCAATCGACCGTGAATGGATTGCGGCTCGCAGTATGATTGTCGCGATTTTGGCAAAAGGTGTCGTAAACGTGGGGCTTGTCCCCTTCTATGGGATTGAAGGGGCGGCCATCGGTACCTCACTCGGCTTTTTGGCGATGGCGTTCTATAACTTTCGGGCGCTCGACCGTTCGATTCCACTCGGGTCGTTTCGGTCGAAGCATTACAAATCGCTATCGAAAGCGCTGGTGCCCATGTTATTACTCGTTGCCGTGTTAAACTGGGTTGGTCAGATGTGGGTCGATTCGCGAATCGCAGCCTTCGGATGGTTAATCGGGATGGTATGTAGCGGAGCCGTCCTTTATATATGGAGATTATGGAGCACGCGAATGCTATCACTTGCGGAATGGGAGTTCATCCCGTTCGGTGGTCGCCTCCTCGATGTGCTCGAAAAAAAGGAGAACTAGTATGGGTTATACAATCACGGTGGTCGGTCTTGGATCTGGTGAGCTGAATCAATTGCCACTCGGAGTGTACCGTCATTTGAAGCAACAACCGCTCGTTTGGCTACGGACGAAAGAACACCCTGTCGTACGTGAGTTAGAGTCAGAAGGGCTCGCATTCGAGTCATTTGATTCGATTTATGAATCGAGTGATACGTTTGAAGAGGTGTACGATCAAATTGTCGAGACGTTGATGAACAAAAGTGAAGAGATGGCTATCACGTATGCCGTACCCGGTCACCCGTTCGTCGCCGAGCGAACTGTCGAGCTTTTAGTGGAACGTGGAGCGGACCTTCACGTACTCGGCGGGCAAAGCTTCTTAGATGCGATGTTCCAGGCACTGCAAATCGATCCAATCAACGGCTTTCAGTTGTTGGATGCGACGGCGCTCGACCTTGAACGACTGCAGGTGACGCAACATGTGTTGATTGGTCAAGTGTACGATGGATTTGTAGCGGGAGATGTAAAAGTGCAGCTGATGGAACGATATCCGGATGAGCACCCTGTCACCCTCGTGACAGCTGCGGGTACCACACAAGAACGAATCGAACACATTCCGTTGTTCGAGATGGATCGCATGGCGGAAGTGAACAACTTGACGACGCTCTATGTTCCGCCACTCAAGGATGAAGCTTATTTGGCGAAAGATTTTGCAACGCTCAAACAAATCATCGCCACGCTTCGTGGACCGGACGGTTGCCCGTGGGATCGCAAACAAACGCATGAGTCGCTTCGGAAGTATTTATTAGAAGAAGCGTATGAACTCATTGAAGCCATCAATGCAGAAGATGACGATGCCATCATCGAGGAACTCGGTGACGTGTTGCTTCAAGTCATGTTACATGCCCAAATTGGTGCAGACGAAGGGTATTTCGATATTCGTGATGTCATCGGGGCAATCAGTGAAAAGATGGTCCGCCGTCATCCGCACGTCTTCGGAGATGTCACCGTCGAAGATGCCTCCGACGTGGTAAAAAATTGGAATACGATTAAACAAGCGGAAAAAGGGGAAAAGAAACAATCGCAACTCGATGGTGTACTCGTCGACCAACCTTCATTGATGCGTGCTGAACAACTTCAAAAGAAAGCTGGCCAAATCGGATTCGAATGGGATGACGTGTCGGGCGCTTTCGGAAAATTGGAAGAAGAACTGCAAGAGTGGCGTGAAGAGTTGAGTGACGAATCAGAACTTGGCGATGTATTATTCTCCATCGTCAACATCGCGCGATACGTTGGGCTAAATGCCGAGCAAGCGTTAGAACAGACGAACCGAAAGTTCAAACGTCGATTCGAGTATATAGAAGCGAATGGTGATCTTCAGCAGATGACGCTCGAACAGATGGATGCTCTTTGGAACGAGGCAAAGGAGAAAGGGTTATGAGATTAGATAAATTTTTGAAAGTATCCCGCTTGATCAAGCGACGCACGCTCGCGAAAGAAGTGGCAGATCAAGGGCGGATTCAGCTAAATGGGCAAGTGGCGAAGGCGAGTACTGATGTTAAAGTCGGAGACGAGCTGCAAATTCGATTCGGAAACAAGCTCGTCACGGTCGTCATTGACTCGATTGCGGAACATGCACGTAAAGAAGATGCGAAAGAAATGTATCGTTTACTTAAAGAAGAGAAGATTACTTAAAGAAGAGAAGATGGACGGTAGTATCGACTCGTAAAAAAAAGTATACTTAATGTATTAAGAGGAGGGGGATGAGGCGATGAACGGACGTAATCCGATGGATCGACAACGGCGCATTCGAGCGCTAGATGAGCGTAGAGAACAGCTGGAAAAAGACACACATCGCCGAAGAGTTCATCTTCGACGTCGTTTGGCGGCAGCCTCACTCCTATTTTTATTCGTCATGGTATTGATTGGACAGAGTTACTTTTCAAAGGTAGGCTATGTATCGGACCAACAACAAGCTTACGCACAAGCGAAAGTGGAGTTGCAAGAGCAGAAAGCCGAGCAAGATGAGTTGAAGGAACAAGTGGAGCGTTTGCAGGATGAGGATTATATCGCGAACTTAGCGCGAAACGAGCTCCTCTTCTCCAAAGATGGAGAGATTATTTTCTACTTCTCCCCAGAGGAATAAGTCGGTTCGTTGACCGCTAGGGAAACGACTCGTATAATTGAAAAGAATCAATCAAAAAAGGAGTACATTATTTTATGTCAATTGAAGTAGGAAGCAAGGTACAAGGTAAGGTTACAGGGATTACGCATTTCGGAGCGTTCGTCGAGCTCCCAAACGGCAAGACAGGATTAGTACACATCAGTGAAGTGGCGGACTCTTACGTCAAAGACATTAACGAAGTGTTGACAGTCGGTCAAGAAGTCACGGTAAAAGTGTTGAACGTCGAAAATGATGGGAAAATCGGGTTATCCATCAAGAAAGCAGTCGATCGTCCTGTAAGTGAACGCCCTGAACGTCCAGAGCGTCCAGCCGGTGAGCGTTTCTCTCGTGGCCCACGCCCAGGTGGCCCAGGTCAAGGCGGTCCGCGCGGTGGCGGCGGTCCACGCGGTGGCGGCGGCCCACGTGGCGGCGGTCGTCGTGGTGAACAACGCCGTGAACCAGAAACATTCGATACGTTGATGAGCAAATTCTTGAAAGACAGCGACGAGCGTCTTTCGACGTTGAAACGTCAAACAGATTCGAAACGCGGTGGACGTGGAGCCAAACGCGGGTAATCCTTTGATACCAATTAGCTTCTACTCGTAACCATATAGGTCTTGTAACAAGACAAGTCGTGAACATTTTTGTTCACGACTTTTTTTGTTTTAAAAAATTTATAAAAAATAACTAAATATAGTTGATTTTTCTCGAGGAAGAGAGCAAAATAGGGAACATGAAAAAATAGTTATGTTTTATAAGTGAAGGTGGAGAGAAAAAATGAATGGATGGAAACTATGGACGGCGGAGTGGCGGAGTATCTTTAAGAACCCACGTGTGTTGGTTCCGATTCTCGCAGTCGCGCTCGTACCGTTAATGTATGCCGGTATGTTTTTGTGGGCTTTCTGGGATCCGTATGGACAGATGAAAGATTTACCGGTCGCCATCGTCAACGAAGACAAAGGGGCATCATTTGAAGGGGAGTCACTTGAAATCGGGAACGATCTGATTGATAAGTTACTAGATTCGGAAGCCTTCGAGTTTGTCGAGACGACAAAGAAGGAAGCAGAATCTGGATTGAAAGACCATGATTATTACATGGCAATCGAGATTCCAGAAGACTTTTCGGAGAAGGCGACGACCGCTCTAGATGAAAATCCAGAGCAACTTGAATTGAAGTACATTGCGAATGAATCGTATAACTTCCTAGCCGCACAAATCGGTGGCTCCGCAATGGAGCAAGTGAAAGCAGAGCTTTCGACCGAGGTATCGAAACAGTACGTCAGTGCATTGAAAGATGGATTAAATGACGTGGCGGACGGACTTGGTGAAGCCGCGGATGGTGCGACAAAACTTGCCGACGGTTCTACGTCAGCGAAAGATGGTGCCGTCAAATTGGCGGATGGAACGGAACTTCTCGCCACAAAACAACGCGAACTTGCAGACGGTGCAAGTGAGTTAAATGACGGAATCGCTCAGTTGTCCGATGGTTCATCTGAACTCGCGGACGGGACGAAACTACTCGCCTCGAAACAGCGTGAACTCGCTAACGGTGCAAGCCAGTTAAACGATGGTGTGACTCAGTTGGCAGAAGGTTCATCAGCACTCGCGGATGGAAGTCAGCAAGTGTACGACGGGTCAACTGCTTTGTCAGACGGGGTACACCGCGTGAATGATGGCGCATCCGCCTTACAAGACGGAACGAGCCAGCTCGTCGAAGGAACAGGGGCATTCGCGTCCAAATTAGATGAGCTTCACACGGGTGCGAAAACGTTGAATCAAGGCGTTCAAGACCTTGCTGCTGGCATCGAGCGTTCAAAAGAAGGGGCGTCTGCATTAAATGACGGCGCAAACCAACTAGCAGGTGCATTGACGAAAGCGAAAGAAGGAAACACTGCTCTCATCGCGGGTCAAACTGAAGTGGTCAATGGAATCGGACAAATGAAATCTGAATTGACGGCGAAACAGGATGAGTTGATTGGACAATTAACGGCACTTGCTGAGTCCGGTCAATCTGCGTCACCTGAAATGCTTCAAGCCATCGCAGCACAACTCACTGAAGGAAAACAAGCGACATCGGCTGGGTTTGATCAATTAGCTGCAGGGGCGACGCAAGTGAAAGAGGGACAGACCTCATTGGCGGCAGGTCTTGCACAAGCGGAAACAGGTGCAGGACAACTTTCGTCAGGACTTTCTGAATTGAACACGGGTCAAACGAAGTTAGCGGAAGGTGCTCAGGCGTTAGCAAGTGGTTCGAGTCAAATCGAGCAAGGGACACAAACTGCAGCTGACCGTTCACAAGAACTCGTGTCAGCGAGTTCAAAACTCAATCAAGGTGCAACACAACTTCAAGACGGGACAACTGAACTTACGGCAGGCAGTGACAAACTCGTAGCTGCGACTGGACAGTTGTCTGAAGGTAGTGTGAAGCTTGCCGATGGTGCGAAAAGCGCAAGTTCGGGAACGAGTGAGTTGGCGAGTGGTGCTACTCAATTAGCGGACGGTGGACAAAAACTTCAAGAAGGTAGTCGTGAACTTGCAGATGGCGCGAAGGCTGCCGGGGCAGGAACAAGCAAGTTGACGGACGGCGCGAATCAGCTCGCGGACGGCGGACAAGAACTTTCAGATGGTAGCGGAGAACTCGCAGATGGAATGACAGATCTCGCATCAGGTAGCGATGAACTTCGTGACGCTCTAGTAAAAGGTGCGAAAGATGCAGACATCGGCTTGAACGATGAAAATGTCGAAATGATGGCAGGACCAGTGTCGCTCGTCGACAACTCGATTCACGAGGTACCGAACTATGGTACAGGGTTTGCTCCATACTTCATGTCACTCGGACTCTTTGTCGGGGCGCTTCTCTTATCGATCGTCTATCCATTGTACGATCCAGCTGGACGTCCAAAACGTAGTCTATCATGGGTATTGTCGAAGTCTGGTGTTCTCATGGTCGTCGGATTCCTTCAAGCGCTCATTTTAGACGTGGCGATGGTGCAACTATTAGGACTTGAAGTGAGCGAACCATTGAAGTTCTTCGGATTCAGTTGGTTGACGAGCATCACATTCCTCTTTATTGTGCAGTTACTCGTCACCACACTTGGGAACCCAGGACGTTTTGTAGCAATCGTCTTGTTAATCTTGCAATTGACGACTTCTGCTGGAACGTTCCCGCTCGAGTTGATTCCACGAGCGCTGCAACCGTTCAATGCGCTCCTTCCAATGACGTATACGGTTGCCGGATATAAAGAAATCTTGTCAGCTGACGGTGCGCAGTATTTGCAGACGGCGACAGCGTATTTAGCATTTGTGGCTGCTGGATGTTTTGCATTACTGTGGGCATACTTCCGAATCGCATGGAAGAAAAAATATCGCCAAGTTGTATCAGAAGCATGATGTAAAAACGTAATGAAATCGTGTATAGTGATGGAGATGACACTATGCACGATTTTTTTATTAAAAAAATTTCAAAAAAGAATTGACACTCGAATGGTGACTGGTTATTATAGAAAATGTGCTTAGGACACAACAATAACATGGCGGTGTAGCTCAGCTGGCTAGAGCGTACGGTTCATACCCGTGAGGTCGTGGGTTCGACTCCCTCCGCCGCTACCATTTTATTTAGGCCCGTTGGTCAAGCGGTTAAGACACCGCCCTTTCACGGCGGTAACACGGGTTCGAATCCCGTACGGGTCACTTAGCCTAAGCGAAAAGAAGCCATCTCAATCGAGATGGCTTCTTTTGTTATATCAAGGAGGGAATTCATGAAAAAAGTGCTCGTCGCAGTGTCTGGTGGGGTGGATTCCATTGTCTTATTGGATCGTCTCGTCAAAAAGGGATGGAATGTTGCGGTGGCGCATGTCCATCATGGCGTACGAGAAGCTTCAGACGAAGAGTATATGTTCGTCGCCCGCGTCGCAGCAACCTACCATATTCCGTTTCATGGAACGCATCTCTGCTTTCAAGATGGAGGATCACAAGCCCGATACCGGGAAGCCCGCTATCAATTTTTTGAAGACGTCATGAACAAATATGGATATGACACATTGGCCACGGCGCATCATGCGGATGACGAGTTAGAAACAGTGCTCATTCAACTACATCGAAACGTGATCGAAGTGAAAGGAATTCCCGAAAGCCGGCAATTTGGTAACGGGAGGCTCATCCGTCCGTTGTTACATGAGTCGAAAGCTCAACTGATCGAGTATGCACGACAGAATGAATTAGAGTGGCGCGAAGACGCAACGAACCAAGAACGTACTTACTTAAGGAATCAAATTCGCCATGAGATTGTGCCGCGACTGAAACAGATGCGGCCATCGATTGTGAGAGAAGTCAGCGAAGCGGCAAAGGAGGCCCGTGCTGATTGGGATAGCAGGTATCAATCGTGCGAACAATGGGTGGAGGCATGTGTCGAACTTGAAATGAAAGCGTTTCATGTGAAACTCGAGGATTTCGAGCGCTTATCATTCCTTGATCGGTATACGGTCGGTCGATTGCTTTCATCTCGTTACGAGGTGAATGTGAACGAGGCGATGGAGAAGCTACTCCAGAGTCAAAAGGATACAGGAACCTATCATCTGACAGGCGAGTGGTTCATGACGAAGCAGAATAGGGTACTGAATCTTGTACAGCGCTCTACGCCAGATTCACTTCGCCCCATTCAAATTGATTCGTTGCCGACCGTTGTTGAATT
The DNA here is from genome assembly GCF_027947425.1 of Exiguobacterium sp. MMG028. Classification (NCBI taxonomy): domain Bacteria; kingdom Bacillati; phylum Bacillota; class Bacilli; order Caryophanales; genus Exiguobacterium; species Exiguobacterium sp. MMG028. Next base: position 13,265 of record NZ_JAQJIN010000007.1, on the reverse strand, counting down.
CGGAGACCGAACTATCTCTTTATCCGTCGAGGAGGGGAGAGAGGGCATTCCGTTACATGAGATCACTTGTCCACTTACGATTCGAACAAGTGCACCAGGTGATCGAATGCGATTGGCCGTGGGAACAAAAAAAGTGTCCCGTATCCTGATCGATGAAAAGATTGAGCGGACGATTCGTCCGACTCTACCCCTGCTTGAAGATGCCTCAGGACGAATTCTCGCGATTGTCGGGGTACGAGTTTCAGAATTTCTAGACAAGTCGGATGCGATTTGCCTACGATTAATGGTAAAATGATGATTGTGTCGAAACAGAAAGAGGAGGATTTCAAGATGTCATTAATGAACGATATGGAGAAAATTTTAATCTCACGTGAAGAGATTCAAGAAAAGGTGAAAGAACTCGCTGGAACACTTAGCGAAGACTATAAAGAAGAGTTTCCGCTTCTCGTGTGTGTATTGAAAGGCGCGATGCCGTTCATGTCTGATCTCGTCAAAGAAATGGATATCCATTTAGAAATGGATTTCATGGACGTGTCGACGTATCACGGAGGTACTTCTTCAACAGGTGAAGTGAAAATCGAGAAAGATTTAAATACATCTGTAGAAGGACGCGACATCTTGATTGTAGAAGATATTATTGATAGTGGATTGACGCTTGGCTATCTCGTCGATCTTCTTAAATACCGTAAAGCGAAGTCTGTGAAGATCGTCACGCTTCTCGACAAACCGACAGGACGCAAAAATGGTTTATCAGCAGACTATAGCGGTTTCGTGATTCCACACGAGTTCGTTGTCGGTTACGGTCTCGATTATGAAGAGAAATATCGTAACCTTCCTTACGTCGGTGTGCTCAAACCGAGCGTTTACGGGGGCTAACGTTTTTCTTTTGAAAATGTGACGTGGTAAGATAAAAGAAATCCCCAAAGTATAGGCATATACTGAATGGGCGAGAACATCGTTTCTCGGAATAGGAGGCAGAGAATGAATCGTGCAGTGAAAAACACATTGGTTTTTGGTGTGATTTTCCTAGCCTTGATCTTGTTCCTTCAATATTTGCAGAATCCGAATAGTCAGAGTGAAACCCTCTCGTATTCGAAATTCCTAGAATATGTGGAAGATGATCGGATTGAGACGGCAACCGTACAAGAAATCCCGGGGGCTATCTCGATTACAGGCGACCTTACAGGAGATGACGACCAGCGTTACGAAACAAACATTCCAGCGAACGAAGCTGAATATGCGGATGTATTAACGCAGCTTCGAGCGAATACGGATATTCAAATCGAGGAGGCTGAATCGAACAGTAGCTGGTTCAGCATCGTCTTCGCGATTTTACCGTTCATTATCATCTTCATCTTGTTCTTCTTCTTGTTGAACCAGGCGCAAGGTGGTGGCGGTGGTGGTCGTGTGATGAACTTCGGGAAATCGAAGGCGAAACTATACGACCAAGAAAAACGTCGCGTCACATTCAAAGATGTGGCCGGAGCAGACGAAGAGAAACAAGAACTCATCGAAGTTGTTGAATTCTTGAAAGACCCTCGTAAGTTCTCGAAACTCGGTGCGCGTATTCCAAAAGGGGTCTTACTCGTTGGTCCTCCAGGGACAGGTAAAACACTTTTGGCCCGTGCGGTAGCCGGAGAAGCCGGAGTACCATTCTTCTCGATCTCAGGTTCGGACTTCGTTGAGATGTTCGTCGGGGTCGGTGCGTCACGTGTCCGTGACTTGTTCGAAAACGCGAAAAAGAATGCTCCATGTATCATCTTCATCGATGAAATCGATGCGGTCGGACGCCAACGTGGTGCCGGTCTCGGCGGTGGTCACGATGAGCGTGAACAAACATTGAACCAATTGCTCGTTGAAATGGATGGATTCAGTGACAATGAAGGGATTATCATGGTTGCGGCGACAAACCGTCCGGATATCCTTGACCCAGCCCTCCTTCGTCCAGGTCGTTTTGACCGTCAAATCACGGTCGATCGTCCAGATGTAAAAGGGCGCGAAGAAGTGTTAAAAGTCCATGCACGCAACAAGCCACTTGACTCAACTGTAGACTTGAAGTCGATTGCACAACGTACACCTGGTTTCTCTGGGGCTGACTTGGAAAACCTTTTGAACGAAGCAGCACTCGTTGCGGCACGTTCTAACCGTTCGGCAGTATCAGTTGTCGATGTCGAAGAAGCAATTGATCGTGTTATTGCAGGACCTTCGAAGAAGAGCCGAATCATTTCTGAAAAAGAACGTAACATTGTCGCTTATCACGAAGCGGGTCATACAATCATCGGTCTTGAGCTTGAGAACGCGGATGAAGTACACAAAGTGACAATCGTCCCACGCGGTAACGCTGGAGGATACGTCGTCATGCTTCCGAAAGAAGATCGTTACTTCATGACAAAACCTGAACTCGAAGATAAGATTGTTGGACTTCTTGGTGGACGCGTCGCCGAAGATGTCATCTTTGGTGAAGTGTCAACAGGAGCGAGCAACGACTTCCAACGCGCGACAGGCATTGCGCGGAAGATGGTCATGGATTACGGGATGAGTGATAAGCTCGGACCGCTCCAGCTCGGTTCAAACCATGGCGGACAAGTCTTCCTTGGCCGTGACTTCCAGACAGAGCAGAACTACTCGGATGCGATCGCTCAAGAGATCGATTTAGAGATTCGTGACATCATCAACCGCTGTTACGCGAAAGCGAAGCAGATTTTGACAGAGCGTCGCGAAGACCTCGAGCTCGTAGCGAAGACATTGCTTGATGTGGAAACGCTCGACTCGAAACAGATTCGTCACTTGATTAAGACACGCGAATATCTCCCGCATGAGCCGGAAGAAGACGTGGATGCATCGACGGACTCGGACGACGCAGCGAAGAAAGATGATGCGGCCGTGCAACACGGACAAATTGTCGATCGACCTGAAGTTGTTCAAGACAGCCAACCGGATGTCGTACCTGAAGGCGATAAGCCAGAGGCGACTCCAACGGAACGTCCGAACAACGAATCACGTTAATGAATGAGACGAATGCCCTTGACGAGGCATTCGTCTTTTTTCGTGTTATAATTCGAGCGAACTGCAATTGACAACAAAGTGAGGAACTATATCATGATTTTAGTGATTGATGTTGGAAATACAAATATTGTTCTAGGGATGTACGATGGAGACAATCTCGTACACCATTGGCGAATTTCAACGGACCGGACGAAAACGACGGATGAGTATGGCATGCTAGTGAAATCGCTCTTTGACCATTCGAACGTTTCGTTCGATCAAGTCGACGGTGTCATTTTGTCCTCTGTCGTACCTCCTGTTATTTTCCCACTTGAACAAATGTCACAACGATACTTCAATGTACGTCCAATCGTTGTCGGCCCAGGTGTGAAGACCGGATTAGACATTCACGTCGAGAATCCCCGCGAAGTCGGGGCCGACCGAATTGTCAACGCGGTGGCAGGAATCGCCAAGTATGACGGTCCGCTCATAATTGTTGATTTTGGAACGGCAACCACGTATTGTTACATCGATGAGAAGCGTCGCTACCATGGCGGCATCATCTCACCAGGGATCATGATTTCAGTGGAAGCACTTTATCAACGTGCTGCGAAATTACCACGGATTGAACTGGCAACACCACCAACGGTTATCGGGAAAAATACGATTCAAGCGATGCAATCGGGGACGTATTATGGGTATGTCGCCCAAGTGGATGGCATCGTGAATCGGATGAAGCGTGAAGTTGGTGAAGCGACCGTCATTGCGACTGGAGGATTGGCACGATTGATCAGTGAACATGCAGAAACGATTGACCATGTGGATTCGTTCCTGACACTCGAAGGCCTCCGCCTCATTTACGAGCGCAATCAAAAGTAAACTAAAGGAGTTAACTCATATGATTCATTCAGAACAACAAGTATTACTCGATCAAATGAAAGACGATTATCTCGTTCGGGCCCTCGGCTTTAATGGAGAGGTGCGTGCCTTTGCAGCCCGTACGACAAAAACAGTATACGAAACACAACTTCGTCATCAGACGACACCGGTTGCCTCAGCCGCCCTCGGACGGACGATGACAATCGGTTCGATGATCGGAGCCATGCAAAAAGGTGCGGCACGCGTCACACTTAAAGTGGAAGGTGATGGTCCAATCGGGAAAATCATCGTAGACGCAGATACAGCAGGAGATGTCCGTGGATACGTATCTTCCCCTCGTGTCGATGGCGGGACGTTCGTTAACGAGCAAGGATTGACGAAGTTGAAAGTCGGCGAAGCGGTCGGAAAAGGAACGGTCTCGGTCATTAAAGACTTAGGCTTGAAAGATTATGTCGGTGGTTCTTCAGAGATTCAAACAGGTGAAATCAGTGAAGACTTCACATACTACTTCGCGACATCTGAACAAGTACCATCAGTCGTCGGAGCAGGTGTTCTCGTCTTACCAGAAGATGAATCGATTCTTGCTGCAGGTGGTGTCATCGTTCAGTTGCTGCCGAACGCTTCCGAAGAGACGGTACAAGCGCTTGAAAAAGCACTTCAGACGTTCCCGCCGGTATCTGTTTTAATCGGTGAAGAAAAAACACCGGAAGAAATGCTGCAATTACTTCTCGGCGATAGCCTGGATGTCCTCGATACGAACCCAATCCAGTTCAATTGCACATGCAGTCGTGAACGAATGGAAAGTGCCATTATCGGTCTTGGAAAAGAAGAGATTCGCCAAATGATCGAGGAAGACGGCGGAGCCGAAGCGGTTTGTCACTTCTGTGGTGAAAAGTATCATTTCTCGGCTGAACAGTTAGAAACGATGAAAGAACAGGCACAATCGTAAGCAACGTTCCAAATTGCATAATTTCAATTCGATAGGGTATGATTACAATATCGGAATAGTCGGAATTATAGAGGAGGAAATGGAATGCGAATCGTAAACTCAGTGACAGACTTGATTGGAAAGACTCCGATTGTGAAATTGAACGGAATGACTGGACCAGAAGATGCCGATGTGTATCTGAAGCTTGAATATATGAACCCAGGGTCAAGTGTCAAAGACCGGATTGCTCTCGCCATGATCGAAGCGGCAGAAAAAGACGGAATCTTGAAGCCGGGTGATACCATCATCGAGCCGACGAGCGGAAACACAGGGATCGGTTTGGCGATGGTCAGTGCCGCGAAAGGATATAAAGCCATTCTCGTCATGCCTGAGACGATGAGCATGGAGCGTCGTAACCTTCTTCGTGGGTATGGGGCTGAGCTCATCTTGACGCCAGGACCAGAAGGAATGGGTGGAGCGATTCGTCGTGCTACTGAAGAAGCTGAGAAAAACGGCTACTTCCTTCCCCAACAATTCAACAACGCAGCGAACCCGAACGTACATGAAATGACGACGGGACCTGAAATTGTCGAGGCGTTCGAAGAATCAGGACTTTCGGTGGATGCTCTCATCGCGGGAGTCGGTACAGGTGGTACAATCACCGGTGCAGGAAAAGTCGTGAAAGCGAAATATCCAGACGTGAAAATTTTGGCGGTTGAACCGGTTGATTCCCCAGTCTTGTCTGGTGGAAAGCCAGGACCTCATAAGATTCAAGGAATTGGTGCCGGTTTTGTCCCATCCATTCTGGATACTGAGATTTATGAGGGTGTCCTTCAAATCACGACAGACCAAGCGTTTGAATACGCGCGCCAAGCGGCACGCACGAACGGTGTCCTCGGTGGGATTTCTTCAGGGGCTGCCATTGCAGCGGCACTTGATACGGCGAAACGCCTCGGTAAAGGGAAAAACGTATTGGCGATTATCCCGTCAAACGGAGAACGTTACTTGAGCACACCGCTTTATCAATTTGATGAAGAATCAAACGAGAGTCGCGTATAACATTTCAGGCAGTAATCGAGAGACATTCTCTTTCGGTTGCTGCCTTTTCTTGTGTACAATAAAAGGCATGAATGAATAGACGGAGGAATGACAAGTGAGATCGACAGCGTTCAGAACGAAGCGGATGACGAAAGAAAAGATGTATGAGGCATACATGACGTTGACAGCAGACCAGCCGTACCACGCATGGCTAGAAAGTGGAAGGGCGGGACGGTATACGATTGCGGGAATCGAACCGTTCGGTCGCTTCCATGTAAAAGACGGTGTCGGTCTCTTACAAATAGGGGAAACGACTGAAACGATGTATGGGAAACCGCTCGAGATGGTTAGTGAAGTGCGGAAACGATTTGAAGCTGAGCGTCCGGAAGGGGCACCTCCCTTCTTCGGTGGCATGATTGGTTATGTCAGCTATGACGTTTCTCGGACGATTGAGCGACTCCCTAGCCAGGCAGAAGATGATTTAGCGACGCCGGACGTCTCGTTTCTGTTGTTTGATGAAGTGGCTGTGTTCGACGAAGAGAGTTCGACGCTCTATTTGATGGTCACAGCAGAAGGCAATGCCGAACGTAAAGCGGATCGCTTGGCGGCCATGTGGAACGTCGAATCACACTACGCATTCAAACCGACTGAACAATTGCCTGTCGAGCGTTCGCGCTCCATGTCTCAAGACGAATTCGTGGAGGCGGTCAAACGAATTCAGTCTTATATCGTGGAAGGTGACGTGTTCCAAGTGAATTTGAGCGTTCGTCAATCCGAACCGTTACGCGCCGACCCCCGTCGTGTTTACGATACGCTTCGTCAAATGAATCCATCTCCGTACATGGGATACTTTGTGGATGACGCACTGACAATGGTCTCCGCTTCCCCGGAACTATTGCTTGAAAAACACGGGTCTGACATTTCGACGCGACCGATCGCGGGTACGCGTCCACGTGGAAAAGACGATGTTGAGGACTTGGAATTGGCGAACACGCTACTTGAAAATGAGAAGGAGCGAGCGGAACACGTCATGCTCGTCGACTTGGAACGGAACGACCTCGGGAAAGTCGCGGCATACGGGAGTGTTCATGTGGACGAATTGATGGTGATTGAAAAGTATTCACATGTTCAGCATATCGTCTCGAACGTACGGGGTACGATTCGTGATGAAGTATCAGGAGCGGAGGCGCTAGCAGCGATGTTCCCTGGTGGTACGATTACCGGTGCACCGAAAATTCGAACGATGGAAATTATCGAGGAACTTGAACCAGTTCGCCGGGGATTATACACCGGGTCATATGGATGGTTAAGTTGGGACGATGATCTCGTCTTCAACATCACCATTCGAACGATGGTCGTGAAAGATGGGATTGCATACGTTCAAGCGGGAGCGGGCATCGTCATCGATTCGGATCCGGTCTCAGAATATGAAGAATCTTTGTCCAAAGCGAAGGCGCTATGGGCGGCGAAGCAAATGACGGAGGAGACGACATGATTGTACTAATCGACAACTATGACTCATTCACATACAACTTAGTGCAGTATTTTGGAGAACTCGGTGAAGAACTGGTCGTTTATCGAAACGATGAAGTGACGATTCAAGACATTGAGAAACTTGCTCCGAGCTACCTGGTCATTTCCCCTGGACCTTGTACACCGAACGAAGCCGGGATTAGCGTCGAAGCGATTCAAGCGTTCGCAGGGCGTATTCCAATTTTAGGTGTTTGTCTCGGTCATCAAGCGATTGCGCAAGCGTTCGGAGGAGACGTCGTTCATGGGGAGCGGCTGATGCATGGGAAAACGTCGAAGATTCAACATGACGGGAAGTCGATTTTCAAAGATATTCCTCAACAGACGGTCGTGACCCGTTATCACTCGTTATCTGTGGAGCGTTCTACCTTACCGGAATGTTTGATGGTCACAGCAGAAACAGAAACGAAGGAAATCATGGCACTCCGGCATCGGACACTTCCGATTGAAGGGGTTCAGTATCACCCTGAAGCGATTTTGACCGAGCATGGAAAAGAGATGATTCGAAACTTTATCGAGGAGTACCGCCATGTGGTATTGGCATAACGGGGACCTTGTTGAGCGAGAGGATGCATGGATTCCTGTTGAGGACCATGGATTCTTATATGGGATGGGTCTATTCGAGACGTTTCGAACGTATGATTTCATTCCGTTCTTGTTCGATGCGCATTGGGAACGATTGATGAAGAGTCTAGATGAGCTGTGGATTGATTTTCCTTACACAAAGGAAGAAATCGAGACGGCGATTCAGCAATTGTGTCGTCAAAATGAAGCTCCTGACTTGTATATCCGATTGAATGTATCGGCAGGAGTCGCACCGCTCGGTCTGTATGCCGGACGATATGAAAAACCGAACGTCACGTTGATTGCCAAACCGCTCTCCTCAGAAGTTGTGCCACAAGAGAAGCGAGTCGAACCAATCCCTTTCCCAAGAAGTCGTCCTGAAGCGGCTTTTCGATTAAAGTCGCATCATTACATGAACAATATCCTCGGAAAACGCACCTTGCAAGATCAGGATGCTGAAGGATTGTTTGCGGATGAACAGGGCTACGTGGTGGAAGGGCTCGTGTCGAACATCTTTTGGGTCGGGTCTGATGATGTGTTGTATACGACACCACTTTCGAGCGGAGCACTCGCGGGCGTGACGCGACAGTGGGTGATCGATTGCTTTCCCGTGGTGGAGCAATCGGTGACATTTGATGGATTAACCGCAGCGAAAGAGATTTGGATGACGAACTCGATTCAGCAGGTCGCTCCGGTGACGCATTACGGAAATCTGAAATACCCCGGTAAAGACGGGGAACGATTTAACGAAGTGTGGGCGGAACTTGTTCGTTCACTTGGATAGGAGGCTGAAGCATGACGAAGATCATGGGTATTTTAAACGTGACCCCGGACTCATTTTCAGACGGAGGACGATATACAGCGGTCGAAGAAGCCGTACGTCACGCAAAGCAACTCGTACGAGAAGGTGCAGATGCGATTGATGTCGGTGGTGAATCGACGCGACCCGGTGCGGCGCTTGTTTCTGCAGAAGAAGAAATTGAACGTGTCGTCCCAATCATCGAACGATTGGTACAAGAAATTGATGTGCCTATCTCGATTGACACGTATAAACCTGCTGTTGCGAGGGCGGCATTAGAAGCGGGTGCGACAATCATCAATGACGTGTGGGGCTCGAAATGGGGAGATCGGTCGATGGCGCGTGTCGCCTTTGAATATGGCGTCCCCATCATTTTGATGCATAACCGAGAAAATCGAGACTACCATCATTTTATTGAGGATGTGGTGAGTGATTTGCAGGAGTCGATTAAGATTGCTCATGCAGCGGGTGTGAAAGATGAGCATATTTGGCTAGACCCAGGAATCGGGTTCGCAAAAGACGTGGCGCAAAATTTAGAGCTCATGAATCACCTCGATGTGATCACGCGTCTTGGCTATCCGGTGTTACTGGGTACGTCCCGTAAATCGTTTATCGGCCAAACGCTCGATTTACCAACAGAAGAACGCGTGGAAGGGACGATTGCGACGACGTGTTTAGGCATCATGAAAGGGTGCGATTGGGTACGCGTCCATGACGTGAAAGAGAATATGCGTGCAGCGAAGATGATGGATGCGATGATGAGGGGGAACGGACATGGATAAGATTTTTGTGAACGGCATGCGCTTTTATGGATACCATGGTGTGTTTGAAGAGGAGAACCGTCTCGGTCAACGGTTTCACGTGGATTTAATGTGTGAATTGGACCTTGCACCTGCTGGGAAGTCAGATGATTTACAGGATGGAGTCAGCTACGCGGGATTATATCAAGTCACAGAAGACATTGTAACGGGGGAACCGGTCAATTTACTCGAAACACTTGGAGAACGCATCACGACGGCCGTTTTGGCACATCATGATTTGATTCAAAGCGTGACGGTAAAAGTGATCAAGCCGGACCCACCAATTCCAGGACATTACGACTCGGTGGCAATCGAGATGACAAGGAGACGCACGTCATGATTTATATCGCATTAGGAGCAAACATCGGGGAGCGGGCCGCACAATTGTCTGACGCGATTGATGAAATGGGGAAAATGGGTGTTATGGTCACGAAACAATCATCGGTTTATGAGACCGCCCCTGTCGGTTATATCGATCAACCATCATTTTACAATATGGTGGTCGAAGTGGAGACTCATCAATCTGTAACGGACTTATTAGACACCCTTCAACAAATTGAACGGCAGTTAGGTCGAGAGCGTCTCTTTAAGAACGGTCCGCGCACCATCGACCTTGACATCCTCTATTATAATGGGGAAGATATACAATCAGAACACTTGACGGTACCACATCCGCGGATGCAGGAACGTGCGTTTGTGCTCGCTCCATTAGCTGAGATTGCGCCAGAACTCGTCGTCCGCGGACGAACGGTCGCGTCGTGGCTAGCAGATTTACCGATGGCAGACCGCCAAGATGTCGTTCGGTTACAGTTGCTAACGAATTTGGTGAAATGAAGGATGTGTTGTCTTGACAGGCTTTAAGATTGGAAATATAGATATTAAAAACCGTGCAGTCCTTGCACCGATGGCTGGCGTGACCAACCCGGCATTCCGATTGATTGCAAAAGAATTCGGGGCGGGACTCGTCTGTGCTGAAATGGTCAGTGATAAAGGGATTTTGCTGGAGAACGCGCGGACGATGCGCATGCTATATGTCGATGAACGAGAAAAACCGCTCAGCTTGCAGATTTTTGGTGGTTCTAAAGATACACTCGTCAAAGCGGCGCAGTACGTCGATCAAAATACGAATGCCGACATCATTGATATCAACATGGGTTGTCCTGTGCCAAAAGTAACGAAATGTGACGCAGGTGCAAAGTGGTTACTTGATCCGGATAAAGTGTATGAGATGGTCAATGCCGTCACGAATGTGGTCGAAAAACCGGTCACGGTGAAAATGCGCCTTGGTTGGGACGATGATCACATCTTTATTTTGGACAATGTCAAAGCGGCTCAGACAGGTGGGGCGGCAGCCATTGCCATTCATGGACGTACGCGAGCCCAACAATATGAAGGAACTGCGAACTGGGATTGGATCGGTGAAGCGAAGAAAGTCGCGACCGTGCCGATTATCGGGAACGGGGACATTGCCACACCACAAGACGCGAAGCGTGTCATTGATCAATACGGTGTGGATGCCGTCATGATTGGGCGCGCTGCACTTGGGAACCCGTGGATGCTCTATCAGACGGTTCAGTACCTCGAAACGGGAGAACTTCCACCGGAACCAGCAGCTCGTGAAAAAATTGATATTTGCATGTTGCACCTCGACCGATTGAGCGCAATTAAGGGTGAGCTGACGGCCGTTCGTGAAATGCGTCAACATGCGGCTTGGTATTTGAAAGGGTTGAAAGGCAGTGGCCCGATTCGCAAACAAATCAATGAAACGGAATCGCGTGAGGCTTTCGCAGCGGTCCTGTATGGATTTGTTGATCAACTCGAACGACAACTGTCAGAAGTGTGAACTAGAGAAAAGAACTAATTTATGGTAAGCTTGTTTGGCGAAAAAGTGCACCACAACGAATGAACGGCTTCGGCTGTGCTGTTGGCCATCGGGTCGACAGTTTTTTGTTAGGGATAAACCCAATATGGATAGAGGAGTGAATGGAATAGTGAGCCACGAGTTAGAAATGAATGATCAAATGCAGGTTCGTTTTGAGAAGATGACCGATATGCGCGAGCGCGGTCTCGACCCGTTCGGTCAACGCTTTGATCGTTCTGCACACGCAGGTGAATTACATGAGCAGTATGAATCAGTTGAAAAAGAAGCTTTAGCAGAGCAGGACGTAGAAGTCACGCTAGCGGGTCGCATCATGACGAAACGCGGAAAAGGGAAAGTGTTTTTTGCCCACATTCAAGATGTGACAGGCCAGATTCAAATTTACGTTCGTAAAAACGATGTCGGGGATGAGCCGTTTGACTTGTTCAAATCATCAGACCTCGGTGATATCGTTGGTGTCAAAGGAAAGCTCTTTAAAACAAATGTAGGTGAACTCTCGATTCATGTGGAAGAGTTTGAGCTCTTGACGAAAGCACTTCGCCCGCTTCCGGACAAATATCATGGATTGAAAGATGTGGAACAGCGCTATCGCCAACGTTATCTTGATTTGATCACAAACCAAGATTCACGCCAGACATTCATTTTGCGTAGCCGCATCATTTCTGAGATTCGCAACTTCTTAAATCAAAAAGGATATTTAGAAGTGGAAACACCGATGTTACACACGATTGCGGGTGGAGCAGCGGCGCGTCCGTTCTTAACGCATCATAATGCGTTGGATATGGAACTTTATATGCGTATTGCCATCGAACTTCACTTGAAACGTCTAATCGTTGGCGGACTCGAGCGCGTTTATGAAATCGGACGTGTGTTCCGTAACGAAGGAATCTCGACACGCCACAACCCTGAATTCACAATGATCGAATTGTATGAGGCGTATGCGGATTACAACGACATCATGGATTTGACGGAAGAATTGGTTGCGCACGTAGCGAAAGAAGTACTCGGTACAACAGATGTACAATATGGTGAAGATACAATTCACCTTGGCATCGGTTGGAAACGTGCACACATGGTCGACCTTGTTAAAGAAGAGACAGGTGTAGACTTCTGGCAACAAATGTCCGACGAAGAAGCACGTGCCCTTGCGAAAGAGCATGGTGTGGAAGTTCAGGACCATATGACGTTCGGTCATATCGTCAACGAATTCTTTGAGCAAAAGGTCGAAGAGACATTGCTTCAACCAACATTCGTGACAGGACACCCGGTTGAAGTGTCGCCGTTAGCGAAGAAAAACGAAACGGATCCACGCTTCACAGATCGTTTTGAATTGTTTATCGTTCGTCGTGAACACGCGAATGCCTTCACGGAGTTGAACGATCCAATCGATCAACGTGAGCGTTTCGAAGCACAATTGCTTGAAAAAGAAGCAGGTAACGACGAGGCGCATGAACTCGATAACGATTTCCTTGAGGCGCTTGAGTACGGTATGCCACCAACAGGTGGACTTGGAATCGGGATTGACCGTCTTGTCATGTTGTTGACGAACGCACCATCAATCCGCGACGTTCTTCTTTTCCCTACAATGCGTCATCAACAGTGAATAATAGTAGAGAAGCCGGTTTGTACGTAGGTGCAATCCAGCTTCTCTTTTTTGTTTTTCCGGATGAACGCTGGGAAACAAGCCGTTGAATAAAGGGTAAACTCTAACAAAAAAACTTTTTTGAAAAAACTTTATAAAAAACCCTTGCGTTAATTAAAGGTGTGCGGTAAAGTAATAAACGTTGCCGCTGATGGCAGCGGAAAGAAATAAAAAAGTGGTTGACAACTGTGTCGATGACTTGTATTATTTTAAGAGTCGCC
>NZ_JAQJIN010000006.1:0-53314 GCF_027947425.1 Exiguobacterium sp. MMG028 | reverse complement strand
ACCAATTGTTGTCGTGTTAGCGACTTTTTAATAATAGCGATTTGACTTGTGAAAGTCAACTACTTTTTATTATTTTTTTCGCTTTCTGATTATCGTTTCGTGAACAACATCAGCGACGTTTATTAATATATCAGCATCCTAAAAAACCGTCAACTGTTTTTCTAAAAAAACTTTATTTTTTTCTATTAACATCACTAAAAGAAAAAAACAGTCGTGGATCAACCCCTGGCAAGGAGTAATCCACGACCGCTCGATCGTTAGGATGACTTAGAAGACATCTGCTTTTTTGTTTTCTTCTTTGCTGTTTCTGGTGAAGTCGGCTCTGCAACTTGTCCAGTCTGTTGGAAACGATGAAGCATCAATACTTGATAGGCGTTCGCAAACACGAGTGTCGCGAGTGCTGGCCAAAGTAATGGGATTTCATCAGTTGTTTGAAGCGCTGGAATCCATTCGATTAACGTAATCACCGTCATCAAGAAGAGTGTCGGAATGAAAGCACTCATATTCGTTTGTTTCGCCTTACTTGCAGCAACTACCCAAGCGACAATTAATAGCACAGCCATCTCACCGATATAACGCCACATATGATCGTTCCCAAATGCGAGCATTCGTAAATAAACGGCATCAAAGATTGCAAAAGCAATCAGCAATACTTGAACACGATTCCATAGACGTGGTCCTCTAAACAAGTCGAGACCGACTCGGTGGATGATTAAATAGGCGAAGAAGCCCATCATGCTGATCCCGGTCCATGTACTCGAGTAACTAAGCGCCGTGACAATTGCCTCCCAGGACTGACTGACCAAATAACCCGGGTTCGCCAATAAATTCATCAGGAACCCAAACAACGTCCCAAAAACGAGCGTTGTCCAAAACAAACGTAAAAAACCTTGTACTTTCATCTCTCACCGATTCACCCTTCTATTTGTTGAATGACTGCTTGCGCCAACTCATCATACGTATGCTCAAACGGATGCCCATCACGATACACAGATGGTGCAAAGTCTTCTTCGTTATCATACGGTTGACCGAGTGGGATTTGAGCGAGGAGTTTACTCTTCAGTGCTTCTGAGAGTTTTTCTCCACCACCATACCCAAATACATATTCTTTCTCGCCTGTGACCTTACTTTCGAAGTAAGCCATGTTCTCAATGATGCCTAACACTTTATGGTTCGTTTTAATCGCCATTGCTCCTGCACGGGCAGCAACGAAGGCTGCTGTAGCATGAGGTGTCGTCACAATCAACTCTTGACATGATGGGAGCATAGAGTGGATATCGAGCGCGACATCTCCTGTTCCTGGTGGTAAGTCGAGCAATAGATAGTCAAGGTCGCCCCACTCCACATCATTAAAGAAGTTGTTGAGCATCTTCCCGAGCATCGGGCCGCGCCAGATAACAGGTGCATTATCTTCAACGAAGAAGCCCATCGAGATGACTTTTACACCAAATCGCTCAACTGGAATGATTTTTTCTCCACGAACGACTGGACGTTCTTCGATTCCGAGCATATCTGGAACGCTGAAACCGTAAATGTCCGCGTCGATCAATCCAACTTTCTTCCCAGCACGTGCAAGCGCAACCGCTAAGTTGACGGATACTGTCGACTTCCCTACGCCACCTTTACCTGAAGCAATGGCGATAAATGTCGTTCCTGAATTCTCACGAAGGATTGCCGGCTTCGTTGCCTCCTTCAAACTTTCATCGTTCAATGCTTCAAAGCGAAGTCCGACCGTCTTAAAGCCTTTCCCCTTGAGCAATGTGACGATCTCTTGTTGTAACTGAAGCTGTTCCCCGCTCCCTGTTTGTCCGAGTGCCACTTTCACACTGACGTAGTCTTCTTTAATGCGGATGTCTTTGACTCCCGCTGTATCTCCAAGCGTTCGGTTGATTGTTGGATCAACGAGCCCCGCCAATTCCTCGCGTACTTGCTCTACTGTAAGCATATCGCTTCCCCCTTATAACTGTTTCGATATCAGTATATCAAAAAAAGCGTTTTCTTGACGGCTTTGGAATCGACTAATTCAAACAAAAAACTCTCCACCCGAAAGGATGGAGAGTTCGAACCACTTCGCGAAGATTAACGCTTCGAGAATTGTGGTGCGCGACGTGCTGCTTTAAGACCGTATTTTTTACGTTCTTTCATACGAGCGTCACGAGTTAAGAAGCCTTTTTCTTTGAGGCTTGGACGGAATTCTGGGTCCGCTTGAAGAAGCGCACGTGATACGCCGTGGCGAATCGCTCCAGCTTGTCCAGTGTATCCACCACCGTTAACGTTAACGATTACATCGTATTTACCTTCTGTTTCAGTCAATACGAGTGGTGATTTAGCCATCATGATTAAAGTCTCATGACCGAAGTATTCTGAGATATCGCGGCCATTTACAACAACTTTACCGTCACCTGCAACGAGGTGAACGCGAGCCACCGAGTGTTTGCGGCGGCCTGTTCCGTAGTAACGTACATCTGCCATCGTTTAGTTCCTCCCTGTGTCTCGATTAACCGCGAAGTTCGTAAACTTCTGGTTTTTGTGCTTCATGCTTGTGTTCAGTTCCAGCGTAAACGTGGAGTTTGTTGAATTGTTGACGACCGAGTGATCCTTTTGGAAGCATCCCTTTGATCGCGAGTTCAAGCATACGCTCTGGACGTTTTGCGAGAAGCTCTTTTGCAGTTTGTGATTTCAAGCCGCCTGGATGACCTGAATGACGGTAGTAGATCTTGTCATTCAATTTGTTACCAGTCAATTTGATTTTCTCAGCGTTGATGATGATGACGTGGTCTCCGCAATCAACGTGTGGTGTGAAAGTCGGCTTGTGCTTACCACGAAGAAGTGATGCTACTTCACTAGTCAAACGACCGAGTGTTTTGCCTTCTGCGTCGATAAGGAGCCATTTGCGTTCTACTTCAGATGCTTTAGCCATGAATGTTGTGCGCATGTGGAATACCTCCTAAAATGTCTGTTCACTTAATTTTTTTGATGCTTTATCATAATCCTAGTTTACGGGGCTAAGATTGTGGTTCATCTCTAAATGTGAAAATGAAATGCCAATGAATATAATACGATTTTATAGAGGGAATGTCAATCTACTTTTTCATAATTCACATTCCATAAATACAAACCGTGTGGGGGCGCGGTAATCCCCGCCATACGGCGATCTTTCGCTTCCAGCATTTTGGTGATGTCAGCCGGCTTATATTTGCCTCTCCCTACCTCAATGACCGTCCCTACCATGATACGTACTTGATTATATAAGAAACCAGAACCGACGAAACGAAATACGATCTCATCCCCCATTTCGAGCACTTCTGCTTCAAAGATGGTACGAACACGGTCCTCGACTTCCGCCTTTGTCACAGAGAACGATGTAAAGTCGTGGGTGCCGACTAGCTGCTCCATCGCCTCACGCATTCGATCAAGGCTAAGGTCATACGTCACCGTGGCAGCATAGTGCCTTCTGAATGGATCCTCGGTCTTACGGATATGATAGCGATACTCTTTTCGCTTCGCCCCATATCGAGCGTGGAACCCAGTGTCCGCTTCTTCTGCATGTTTGACAAGGATGTCGTCCGGCAACATCGCATTCAACGCTTTAACAAACCGCTCCGCCGGCATCTGTAATGAAGTGTCAAAATGAATCACTTGTCCTAAGGCATGGACACGAGCGTCTGTACGACCTGAGGCGACAATTTTGACGGGGTGACGATGCATTCGTGTGAGAACTGCCTCAATCTCCGCTTGAATCGTATTCCCATTTGGCTGTACTTGATATCCCACGTAGTGTGTCCCGTCATAGGCAACTGTCAGTTTAATCCGTCTCATCCAATCCCTCTCAATCCAAACAATATGAGTGTTAACGCGACAAAGATCAGCAATACTGCTGTATCACGCGTCTGCCACTCCATCTCACGCAACCTTGTCCGTCCTTCACCCCCACGATACCCACGTGCCTCCATCGCCGTAGCGAGGTCCTCAGCGCGCTTAAACGCCGAGATGAACAATGGAATCAATAAAGGGATGACTCCTTTTAAACGAGACTTCCATGGACCACTCATCAAATCAACCCCTCGTGCTTGCTGGGCTTTCATGATTCGGTCTGTCTCGTCTGCAAGAGTTGGTAAGAAGCGAAGCGAGATCGATAACATCAAGGCAATCTCATGTGCCGGTACACGAATCCGCTCAAACGGTCGCAGACCCGCTTCAATCGAATCGGTCAATTCCATCGGTGTCGTCGTCAATGTGACGAGTGTCGTTAACATGACGAGATAGAAGAACCGGAGCGAGACAATCAGTCCCATCCGAATCCCTTCTGAGTAAATGGCAATCGGGCCAAATTCAAAAAGGAGTGTCCCGTCACGATTAAATAATAACTGCAAGATCAACGTGAAGACGATCAAGAAGAGAATCATCCGTAACCCATTCCATAAATAACGCCACGATAGTTGTGATAGTTTCACCGCAAATAACGTGAACGCTAATAGAAATAAGTTCGTCCATAAGTTATCCGCTAAAAACACGACCGGGATAAATCCTAAAATAAAGAGAGTCTTCGCACGGGCATCGAGTGAATGGAGCCAGGAATGACCCGGTATATATTGACCAATAATCATATGGCTCCCCCTCTCAAGTGCTCTGCGATCCAATCCGCTAATTCGGCCTCCGTTCGTACGAGTGGAGTGACCGTTTCCCCAAAAACCGGTGCTAGATCACGGGCGAATCGGAGAACGTGCGGGATATCAAGCTGGAGACGACGTACGAGAGCTTCATCCTGAAACAACTCAAACGGATCGCCATCGAACGCTACCTGTCCACGCTCCATCACGACGACGCGTTCGGCGTAAGTGAGCACGTCATCCATATCGTGAGAAACGAGAATCAGCGTTAGATTCAGCTCTTCTCGTAATCGTTTAAATAATGCCAGCATATCTCGTCTGCCGATTGGATCGAGACCAGCTGTCGGTTCGTCGACGATGAGGACGTCGGGGCGGCTCGCTAAGACGCCCGCAATCGCGACGCGACGCATTTGTCCCCCGGAAAGGTCGAATGGGGAACGGTCCCATAGTGATTCATCCAAACCGACGAGACGAAGTGCCTCATGGGCACGCTCTTTTGCTTCGGCATCTGTCGCGCCAAAGTTGCGCGGACCGAACATGACGTCGCGTTCGACCGTCTCTTCAAACAATTGGTGCTCAGGATATTGAAAGACGAGCCCAACGCGACGCCGAAGCGGCAAGAGATTTTGTTTTTTATCCCGACGTGTTCGAATCGGTGTGACCGTGATGTCATCGACCACGACACGTCCATCAGTCGGTCGTAATAAGCCGTTCATATGTTGAACGAGTGTTGATTTCCCAGAGCCCGTATGCCCAAGAAACGCAACAAGCGCTCCCGACGGAATGGTTACATTCACATCGCGCAGCGCGGTTCGTTCAAACGGAGTATTCATTTGATATTGATATGTTACTTCTTCAATGCGTATCGGCATAGATGGTTCACCAACTCCGAATGTTGTAGCATCAGACGATCGAGTGGAATGCCACGTGCCTTCAGTTCGAGTTGCATCCGGACAATGAACGGAACATCCAATTGAATGTCACGAAGCTGATCGGGATGTTGAAACACGTCTTCAGGTGTACCGGTCATCGCAATCTTACCTTTCGATAATGCAATGATACGGTCGGCAAACAACACTTCGTCGAGCTCGTGTGTAATGGCGACAACGGTCATCCCTTCTGAGACGAGTTGTCTTACCGTTTGTAATACCTCTTGTCGCCCAATTGGGTCGAGCATCGAGGTCGCTTCATCGAGCACGAGGACACGCGGGCGCATTGCGAGAGCCGCAGCTATCGCAACGCGCTGCTTTTGTCCACCGGATAACTGATGCGGTTCACGGTCCGCTAGTTCCGATAATCCAACGCGCGCTAGACTGTCATCAATTCGACGAACCATTTCTTGACGTGGAAGTCCCATGTTTTCGAGAGAAAATGCCACATCATCGCGCACGGTCGCCCCGACAAATTGATTGTCGGGATTTTGAAAGACGACCCCGATCCGCGTTCGAACATCCCACACGTCTGCGGCGTTCGATGGATCGAGTGTCTCTACGCGGACTTCCCCCTGTTCAGGAATAAGAAGTCCGTTCCACAACTTCGTCAGTGTCGACTTACCAGAACCATTATGGCCGACAATCGCAAGCCATTCCCCTTTATATACATCGAGCGACAGGCCGTTAAGTGCCGGCTCAGATTGTCCAGGGTAATGAAATACGACGTCCCGTACCATAATTTGCGATTCCATAGGTCGACTCCTTTCTGATGTGGAAACAGGGCAATACGTCACCGCATGCCCTGTTGACTGCCTAATGAATTAGACGAGTTCGATGATTACAACTTCTGCACCATCACCGCGGCGTGGGCCGACTTTCATGATGCGCGTGTATCCACCTTGACGTTCAGCGTAGCGTGGAGCCACGTCTTCGAACAATTTTTGGATTGCGTCTTTTTCTCCAGCGTTCTCCTTACGAACGAATGAAGCTACTTGACGACGGGCATGAAGATCGCCACGTTTCCCAAGAGTGATCAATTTTTCAACGACTGGGCGAAGTTCTTTCGCTTTTTGTTCAGTTGTTTGAATGCGCTCGTTGATGATTAGGTCAGTTGCAAGATCACGCAAAAGCGCCTTGCGTTGCGAGCTTGTACGGCCAAGTTTCGAATAAGCCATTACATTTCCCTCCTTCGGTTGAACTTAGTCTTCTTTACGCAAGCCCAAACCGAGTTCGTCCAACTTGTGTTGAACTTCTTCGAGTGATTTACGTCCGAGGTTACGAACTTTCATCATCTCTTCCTCTGATTTGTTTGCGAGTTCTTGAACAGTGTTGATGCCAGCGCGCTTCAAGCAGTTGTACGAACGAACTGAGAGATCGAGTTCTTCAATCGTCATTTCGAGTACTTTTTCTTTTTGGTCTTCTTCTTTCTCGACCATGATTTCTGCGTTGAGAGCCTCATCTGTCAAACCAACGAAGATGTTCAAGTGTTCAGTCAAAATTTTAGCTCCTAATGATACAGCTTCTTCCGGACGAATTGAACCATCTGTCCACACGTCTAATAAAAGCTTATCAAAGCTAGCGTCTTGACCGACACGTGTTTTATCTACTTCGTAGTTCACGCGTTGAATCGGTGTATAGATCGAATCGATTGGAATGACCCCAATCGGCATATCATCACGTTTGTTATCTTCTGCCTGGACGTAACCACGACCACGGCGAGCAGTCAAACGCATGCGAAGCGTCGCATTGTCAGCGAGAGTCGCGATGTGGAGCTCAGGATTCAAGATTTCAACGTCGCTATCATGGGTAATGTCTGCCGCAGTGACAGCACCGGCACTTGAAACGTTAATCTCAAGCGTTTTCTCTTCTTCCGAGTACACTTTGAGTGCTAACTTCTTGAGGTTTAGTACGATTTGAGTAACGTCTTCGACGACACCGTCAATCGTAGAGAACTCGTGAAGCACGCCATCGATTTGAACCGCTGTTACCGCTGCACCTGGGAGCGATGACAATAGAATTCGACGTAGTGAGTTACCGAGAGTAGTGCCATATCCACGTTCAAGCGGTTCTACTACGAATTTACCAAACGTAGCGTCCTCGCTGATTTCGACCGTTTCGATCTTTGGTTTTTCAATCTCGATCATCTGAACCCCTCCTTGAGTATATCCTGCCGTGCAGTTTGAACTGCTAAAGTATAAGCTGTCGTGCTAGGTAAGCCCCTCACACGTTCAAGCGATTATACGCGGCGACGTTTCGGAGGGCGGCAACCGTTGTGCGGAACTGGAGTTACGTCACGGATTGCAGTAACTTCGAGACCAGTAGCTTGGAGCGCACGGATAGCCGCTTCACGTCCAGCACCAGGACCTTTAACGTTAACTTCTACTGTACGCATACCGTTGTCCATTGCAACTTTCGCTGCAGTTTCAGCAGCCATTTGTGCTGCGAACGGAGTCGATTTACGTGATCCTTTAAATCCAAGGTTACCAGAAGTAGCCCATGAGATCGCGTTACCTTGCGTGTCAGTGATTGTAATGATTGTGTTGTTGAATGTAGAACGGATGTGTACCACACCGACTTCAACATGTTTTTTAACTTTACGTTTAGAACGTACGTTTTGCTTACGTTTCGCCATTGTTCAATTCCCTCCTTTACTTCTTCTTGTTCGCTACTGTACGGCGTGGGCCTTTACGAGTACGCGAGTTGTTCTTCGTGTTTTGACCGCGAACAGGGAGACTACGGCGATGACGGATACCGCGGTATGCGCCGATCTCGATCAAACGTTTGATGTTAAGTGAAACTTCACGACGAAGGTCACCTTCAACTTTGATTCCGTCAATTGCTTCACGGATACGGTTGAGTTCATCTTCAGTAAGGTCGCGTGTGCGTGTCTCTTCAGAAACGTTAGCAGCCTTCAAAATTTCTTGTGCTTTTGTTTTACCAATACCATAGATGTATGTGAGCGAAATAACGATACGTTTTTCGCGTGGAATATCTACACCAGCAATACGTGCCATGTGTGCACCTCCTCTGAAATTAACCTTGTTTTTGTTTGTGTTTCGGGTTTTCGCAAATTACCATTACTTTACCCTTACGGCGAATAACTTTACATTTTTCGCAAATCGGTTTTACCGACGGTCTTACTTTCATGAGTATACCCTCCTCCTGGAAAAATCGGAGTTACTTATAACGGTACGTAATCCGCCCGCGAGTCAAGTCGTATGGAGACAACTCAACAGTTACGCGGTCACCTGGAAGGATCCGAATGTAGTGCATCCGAATTTTCCCTGAGACGTGCGCGAGCACCGTGTGGCCGTTTTCTAACTCCACTTTAAACATTGCGTTCGGAAGTGGTTCGACAACAGTGCCTTCCACTTCAATGACATCTTGTTTCGCCATCATTTATTCCCCTTTCTATATGAAAATCTTTAGGAGCACAGACGATCTATTGCCATCTACTGTGAGAGAAGGATCCAGAATGGATCAGTATGAAACAATAGAGCCTCATTCACCGGAATCGAGTTTCGTTAAAATCTCGTATCCATCGTCTGTGATGGCGATGGTGTGCTCAAAGTGGGCGCACATGCTACCGTCCACTGTGACAACTGTCCAGTTATCAGCCAGTGTTCGAACATAGCGTTGACCAGCATTAACCATTGGTTCAATAGCTAACGTCATCCCAGTCTTCAGGCGCGGCCCTTTCCCCGGTGGACCATAGTGTGGAATTTGCGGTTCTTCATGCAAATTTTGTCCAACACCATGACCGACGTATTCGCGGACGACAGAGAAATCGTGTGATTCAACATATGCTTGAATCGCATGAGAAATATCTGTCAATCGCCCTCCAGCCTTGGCGTGCTCCAATCCTTTATACAGACTTTCTTCGGTTACGTCAAGTAGCCGCTGTGTCTCTTCTGAGATTGTTCCCACTGGATAAGTCCAAGCGGAATCTCCATGGTATCCATTATAGTAGGCACCGATGTCGATTGAGATAATATCTCCATCTTTCAATACCCGTTTTCCTGGAATGCCATGAACAAGCTCTTCATTCACCGAAGCGCAAACACTACCGGTAAAACCGTTATAGCCTTTAAACGATGGCGTCGCACCTTGGCTGCGAATGTAATCTTCCGCAATCTGGTCGAGCTCAAGCGTCGTGATTCCTGGTTTTATGTGCTGTTTGAGCACCTGGTGCGTTCGAGCAACAATTTGCCCAGCCTCACGCATAATCGCAATTTCACGAGGCGTCTTCGTGATGATCATTCAGTATCACCGAGTAATGCTTTGACATCGGCATATACGACATCGATTGGACGATCTCCATCCAATGTACGAAGATACCCTTTTTCAGCGTAAAAGTCAATGAGTGGTTTCGATTGCTCGATGTTGACGTCAAGGCGACGGCGAACCGTTTCCTCTTTATCGTCTTCACGTTGCATGAGAGCCGACCCATCCACATCACAGATGCCTTCCACTTTTGGTGGGTTAAAGATCACGTGATATGTCGCACCACATGTTGGGCAGATCCAACGACCTGTCAAACGTGGAACGAGAATTTCCGCATCCACATCGATGTTGACGACGTGGTCAATCTGTTTCCCCAAATCTTTAAGCAAACTTTCGAGTGCCTCTGCTTGAGCAACAGTACGCGGGAATCCATCAAGTAAGAAACCTTTTTCAGTGTCATCTTGGCTAAGACGTTCACGTACGATTCCGATTGTTACCTCATCCGGTACGAGTTCGCCTTTATCCATGAATGACTTGGCTTCTTTACCGAGTGGCGTTCCGCCTTTGATTGCCGCACGAAACATGTCGCCTGTCGAAATGTGAGGGATTTGGTACTCTTCTACGATTTTAGCAGCTTGAGTCCCTTTCCCAGCACCCGGTAAGCCCATGAGTACTAGATTCATCTCGGTTAGCCTCCAGTTTTGATTTTCACGAAGGGCTTGTAAACACGACAGGAAGGAAGGGTCAACCCTTCCTTCCGCTTTAACGGATAAAGCCTTTATAGTGTCGTTTTACAAGTTGACTCTCGATTTGTTTCATCGTTTCGAGGGCTACCCCGATGACGATCAATAAGCTCGTTCCTCCGATTTGAACGGAAGTTGGAAGACCGGCAAGCTTAATGAAGATTGTCGGCATGATCGCCACGAGCGATAAGAAAATCGCTCCGAAGAAAGTCAATCGATACAGCAACTTCGTGATGTACTGTTCTGTTTGCGCCCCAGGACGAATCCCAGGAATATAACCACCTTGCTTCTGCAGGTTTTCTGCCATCTGCTCTGGGTTGACCTGAACAAATGTATAGAAGTAAGAGAACGCAATGATTAATGCAACGTAAATCGACATTCCGATTGGCGCCGTCGTGTCAAAGTACGTTTGTAATTTTTGCGTTGTCTCTGGAGAAGCAATGAAGCTTGCAACAGTTGGTGGTGTTACCATGAAGGAAATCGCGAAGATTACCGGAATAACACCTGCAGCGTTTAGCTTGATCGGCAAGTGCGTCGACTGACCGCCCACTGGGGTACGGTTTGCCGTGCGCTTTGCATATTGGATTGGAATTTTGCGTGCCGCTTGTTGAACATAAATGATCCCAACCGTCACAGCCAAAATGACAAGGGCCAATACAACCAAGTAAACGATGTTAATGAACAATGCATCTCCAGCGTTTTGGAGTTTTGTTTCATAAATCTGCGTAAAGATTCTTGGGAACCCAGCGACGATACCAGCGAAGATAATGATGGAAATACCATTCCCAACACCTTTCTCCGTTGTCATCTCACCAAGGAACATCAAGAACGCTGTACCCGCAGTGAGTACAATCGCGATCACAAAGTAAGTTGCCGTTCCCCATGTTTCATTGACGAGACCTGGGTAGAGGCGGTTAAATCCAAACGACAATGAAGTCGCTTGGACAAAGCCTAAGATGATCGTCCCATAGCGCGTGACCGTCGCTAACTTTTTACGGCCCGCCTCTCCTTGTTTTGCCCATTCGGCAAACTTTGGAACGACGTCCATTTGTAAAAGTTGCACAACGATCGATGCCGTGATATACGGCATGATCCCCATTGCGAACAAGGAGAAGTTCTGTAAAGCATTTCCTCCAAACAAGTTCAAGAAGTCAAGAAGACCTCCTGAGTCAAAACGCAACACATCCGTATTCACCATCGGCACCGGGATATGAGCCCCGATGCGGAAAATGATGATGATTGCGAGTGTGAAGAGAATACGCTGTCGAATATCTTTCACGCGCCACATATTGGAGATCGTCTGAAACATCAGATCACCTCAACTGTACCGCCAGCTGCTTCGATTGCTTCTTTCGCTGCACCCGAGAACTTGTTGGCTTTTACAGTCAATTTAGTTTCAAGCTTGCCGTTAGCAAGGACCTTGATTCCGTCTTTAGCAGAGCTGACTACACCAGTCTCGATTAAGAGTTCTGGAGTAACTTCAGTACCTGCTTCGAAACGGTTAAGCGTGTCTAGGGAAACAACCGCGTACTCTTTACGAGTTGGGTTGTTGAAACCGCGTTTTGGAAGACGACGGTAAAGTGGGTTTTGTCCACCTTCGAATCCTGGACGAACGCCACCGCCCGAACGAGCTTTTTGACCTTTGTGTCCACGGCCAGAAGTTTTACCGTTACCAGTCGCCATACCGCGACCGACACGGTTACGTTCGTGACGTGAACCTGGAGTTGGCTTCAATTCATGGAGTTTCATAGTGGCACCTCCTTATTTATTAAAATCTTTATTATTCGTTGATTTCTTTTACAGTCACAAGGTGCGACACTTTATTGATCATACCGCGCATCGCGACGTTGTCTGGGACAACGACCGTTTGATGCATTTTGCGAAGACCGAGTGTACGTACAGTAACACGCTGACCTTCCGGACGACCAATTGTGCTGCGTGTGAGGGTGATTGCGAGTTTCGCCATGTCTAGTTCCCTCCCTTAGTTAAGAAGTTCTTCTACGCTTTTACCACGTAGTTTAGCAACTTCCTCTGCTTTTTTGAGCTCAGTCAAGCCCTGTACCGTCGCACGGACGATGTTGATCGGTGTGTTTGAACCTAACGATTTCGAAAGGATGTCACCTACACCTGCAAGTTCGAGCACCGCA
Source organism: Exiguobacterium sp. MMG028 (assembly GCF_027947425.1). Lineage (NCBI taxonomy): Bacteria > Bacillati > Bacillota > Bacilli > Caryophanales > Exiguobacterium > Exiguobacterium sp. MMG028. The sequence goes on along the minus strand of NZ_JAQJIN010000006.1, from coordinate 40,658 downwards.
CGAACTGGACCACCAGCGATAACCCCAGTACCTTCAGAAGCTGGTTTCATGAATACACGACCTGCTCCGAATACTCCTGTGATTTCGTGTGGAATTGTTGTACCAACCATAGGTACTTGTACCATGTTTTTCTTAGCGGCTTCAATAGCCTTGCGAATCGCTTCTGGCACCTCTTGTGCCTTACCTGTACCGAAACCGACGTGACCATTTTTGTCACCTACGACTACGAGAGCAGCAAAACGGAAGCGGCGGCCACCTTTTACGACTTTCGCGACGCGGTTTACGGTAACAACGCGTTCTTCAAGTTGTTCCATGTTAACGTCTAACTGGCGCATCGAGTGTCCCCTCCTTTTTATTAGAATTTAAGACCTGCTTCACGAGCTGCTTCTGCAACAGCTTTGACGCGGCCATGATAGAGGTATCCACCACGGTCGAACACAACTGTGTCGATACCTTTCTCGAGTGCACGTTCTGCAGCAAGTTTACCAACAGCTGTCGCTGCTTCAACGTTACCGCCATTTGTAAGATCGAGAGCTTTATCTTTCGAAGATGCAGACACAAGCGTTGTTTGTGACGCGTCATCGATAAGTTGAACGTAAATGTGCTTGCTCGAACGGAATACGTTCAAACGTGGACGAGCTGCTGTCCCCGAGATCGTACGACGTACGCGAGCATGACGTTTTTTACGAACTGCATTTTTATCTGCCTTTGTGATCATTTATGCCACTCCTTTCCGTTCATTTCGTGACGAATTACTTACCAGTCTTACCTTCTTTACGGCGAATACGTTCATCAGAGTAACGAACACCTTTACCTTTGTAAGGTTCTGGAGCACGGTACGAGCGGATTTGAGCAGCAACGTGACCGACGCGCTCTTTGTTAATCCCTTTTACGATGATTTGCGTGTTTGAAGGAACTTCGATTTCGATACCTTCCTCAGCAACGTACTCGATTGGGTGCGAGTAGCCGAGGTTGAGGACGAGTTTGTTACCTTGCTTCGTAGCACGGTAACCAACCCCCGAGATCTCAAGTGTTTTTTGGAATCCGTTCGACACACCTTGTACCATGTTGGCAATAAGGGCACGTGTCGTACCGTGAATTGTGCGGCTTTCTTTCGATTCGTCTGGACGAACAACCGTCAATTCGTTCTCTTCAACTTTGATTTCCAATGCCGGGTTAGCTGAAAGCGAAAGTTCACCTTTAGCACCTTTTACTGTGACCGTGTTGTCATTAGCAACTGTTACAGTAACGCCAGCAGGAATCGTAACTGGTTTTTTACCAATACGTGACATTGATTACACCTCCGTTCTTGTTAGAAAAGTGACTTACCAGATGTAGGCGAGCACTTCGCCGCCGACTTGTTGTTGGCGAGCTTCTTTATCAGTCATAAGACCTTTAGATGTCGAAAGAACTGCGATCCCGAGTCCTCCGAGTACTTTAGGCACTTCATCAGCTTTTGCGTATACGCGAAGACCTGGTTTCGAAATACGTTTGAGACCAGTGATTACACGTTCGTTGCTTGCTCCATATTTAAGGAAAAGACGAAGTGTACCTTGTTTAGCGTCCTCGATATATTCAACATCGCGAATGAAACCTTCACGCTTAAGGATTTCAGCGATCTCACGTTTAATGTTCGAAGCTGGAAGCTCCATTTTTTCATGGCGAACCATGTTAGCGTTACGGATACGTGTAAGCATATCTGCAATAGGGTCTGTCATTACCATGCGATGTACCTCCTTTCACACTGTTAGTGGATTACCAGCTTGCTTTTTTAACACCAGGGATTTGACCTTTGTATGCAAGATCACGGAACTTGATACGGCTGATCCCGAATTTACCCATGTAACCATGCGGACGACCTGTGATGCTGCAACGGTTGTGCAAGCGTACAGGTGACGAGTTACGTGGCAATTTGCTGAGTCCGATATAATCGCCTTCAGCTTTCAACTTCGCACGCTTTTCAGCGTACTGGGCAACGAGTTTCTCGCGTTTAAGTTCGCGATTCACCATTGACTTTTTAGCCATGTTGTCGACCTCCCTCTAGATTATTTTTGGAATGGCATACCGAGAAGTGTGAGCAATTCACGTGCTTCTTCGTCTGTGTTTGCTGTTGTAACAACAACGATGTCCATACCGCGTACTTTAGATACTTTATCGTAATCGATCTCAGGGAAAATAAGTTGCTCTTTCACGCCAAGCGTGTAGTTACCGCGTCCGTCGAATGCTTTCTTCGATACACCGCGGAAGTCACGTACACGTGGAAGTGAAACAGTTACCAATTTGTCGAGGAAATCGTACATACGCTCGCCACGAAGTGTAACCTTCGCACCGATTGGCATACCTTCACGAAGCTTGAAACCAGCGATTGATTTCTTCGCTTTCGTTACGAGTGGTTTTTGACCTGAAAGAATTGTTAATTCTTCAACTGCCATGTCAAGTGCTTTCGAGTTCGAAACAGCATCACCTACACCCATGTTGATGACGATCTTTTCGATTTTCGGTACTTGCATGACCGAGTCATAGTTGAATTTATCCATCATCGCTTTCACGATGTCGCTTTTATACTTCTCTTGCAAACGGTTCATAGTCGAATGGACCTCCTTTCGTCACGTTCTTCTTATTTATCGAGTGATTCGCCCGATTTCGCGACACGAACTTTTTTACCATCGACTACTTTGAAACCAACACGAGTTGGTTTGCCAGTTTTAGGGTCGAGTGGCATTACGTTCGAGACGTGAATTGGTGCTTCGATCTCAAGGATCCCGCCTTGTGGATTCGCTTGTGAAGGTTTTGAGTGTTTTTTCATCACGTTTACGCCTTCAACCACTACGCGGTTTTTGCTTGGCATAGCTTTGAGGATAACCCCTTGCTTGCCTTTATCTTTACCAGACATTACCTGGACTGTATCGCCTTTTTTAACATGCATCGTTTGCGCACCTCCTTATAGGATTGAAATTGGAAATTAAAGTACTTCCGGTGCCAACGAAACGATCTTCATGAATTCTTTTTCACGAAGTTCACGTGCAACTGGCCCGAAGATCCGTGTGCCGCGTGGGCTCTTGTCATCTTTGATAATGACTGCTGCGTTCTCATCGAAACGGATGTACGAACCATCTTTACGACGAGCGCCGCGTTTTGTACGAACGACAACTGCTCTGACAACGTCACCTTTTTTAACAACGCCACCTGGTGTTGCTTGTTTTACCGTAGCGACGATAACGTCACCGATGTTTGCAGTCTTACGACCAGAACCACCGAGGACTTTAATTGTCAACAGTTCACGCGCGCCAGAGTTGTCTGCTACTTTCAAGCGAGATTCTTGTTGAATCATGCGAGTGTACCTCCCTCCGGATGTTTAATAAATCCGAACTGTTATTAGATGATTACTGATTCTTCTACTACTGTTACAAGACGGAAACGTTTGTCTTTAGAAAGAGGACGTGTTTCCGCGATGCGAACGATATCGCCCACTTTAGCGACGTTGTTCTCATCGTGTGCTTTATATTTCTTCGTGTAGTTTACACGTTTGCCATAAAGTTTATGACGAACCTTTGTTTCTACTGCGACGACGATCGTTTTGTCCATTTTGTCAGACACGACGCGACCAGTGAACACTTTACGGTTGTTGCGTTCCATGAGTGTTACCTCCTCTCAAGAATCCGATGTAATTAGCCGTTGTTGATGCCGAGTTCGCGTTCACGAAGAATCGTTTTAGCACGCGCAATCGACTTGCGTACTTCACGGATACGAGCAGGATTCTCAAGCTGACCTGTAGCAAGTTGGAAGCGAAGGTTAAAGAGTTCTTCTTTCCACTCGCCCACTTTACCGTTGAGCTCTTCAGTTGTTGATTGACGGAGATCAGTTGCTTTCATTCGTATCACCACCATTTTCTTCACGTTTCACGAACTTACATTTTACTGGAAGTTTGTGCGATGCAAGACGAAGTGCCTCACGTGCCACTTCCTCAGATACACCTGCGATTTCGAACATTACTTTGCCAGGCTTAACTACAGCTACCCAGCCTTCTGGAGCACCTTTACCCGAACCCATTCGGACTTCGAGAGGCTTTTTAGTGTACGGCTTGTGTGGGAAGATCTTGATCCACACTTTACCACCACGTTTCATATAACGTGTCATTGCAATACGTGCTGATTCGATTTGACGGTTTGTAATCCAGCTCGCTTCGAGAGCTTGGAGACCGAACTCACCGAAGTGTACAGTTGTGCCGCGTTTAGCATTCCCGCGCATTTTACCACGGTGTACACGACGATATTTCACGCGTTTAGGTAACAACATAGTGTGTTGCCTCCTTCCTGAAAGAGTGTTTATTATTCAGCGTTTTTCGCTGTGTTGTTTTTTGTTGGAAGAACTTCACCGTGGTATAACCAAACTTTTACGCCGATTTTACCGTAAGTTGTGTCAGCTTCAGCTGTTCCGTAGTCGATATCGGCACGGAGTGTGTGAAGTGGAACTGTTCCTTCCGAGTATTTCTCTGAACGAGCGATATCAGCGCCACCAAGACGACCAGAAACTTCTGTTTTGATCCCTTTGATGCCAGTGCGCATCGAACGTTGAATTGATTGTTTCATTGCACGACGGAATGATACGCGACCTTCCAATTGACGAGCAATGTTTTCTGCTACAAGCTTCGCAACAGCGTCAGCGTTTTTCACTTCAACAACGTTGATGTGAACGCGTTTTCCGTCAGCGATTTTTGTAATGTGTTTACGGAGTGATTCGATTTCAGAACCACCTTTACCGATTACCATACCTGGCTTCGCAGTGTGAAGCGAAATGTTCACGCGGTTTGCAGCGCGTTCGATTTCAACTTTAGAAACACTAGCATCCTTCATTTTGTTTTCGATGTATTCACGAATAACGAAGTCTTCATGAAGGAGATCAGCGTAGTCTTTCTCAGCGTACCAACGCGAATCCCAGTCTTTGATAACACCAACGCGAAGACCGTGCGGATTTACCTTTTGACCCACTACATATCCCTCCTTATTTCTCAGTTACCACGATGTGGATGTGGCTTGTGCGTTTGTTAATACGGCTTGCGCGACCCATCGCACGTGGGCGGAAGCGTTTGAGTGTTGGACCTTCGTTTACGTAAGCTTCTGTTACAACGAGGTTCTCAATGTTCATATCGTAGTTGTGCTCTGCGTTAGCAATCGCTGATTTTAATACTTTTTCAACGACTGGCGATGCTGCCTTGTTCGTGTGAGCAAGGACAGAGAGCGCTTCGCCGACTTGTTTCCCGCGAATTAAGTCTACAACGAGACGTGCTTTGCGAGGAGCAAGACGGACCATATTAGCTGATGCTTTAGCTTGCATGGATTTGACCTCCCCTCAAATTACCGTTTCGTTTTCTTGTCTGATCCGTGACCTTTGTACGTGCGTGTTGGAGCGAATTCACCAAGTTTGTGACCAACCATGTCTTCTGTCACGAATACTGGTACGTGTTTACGACCATCGTGCACACCGAACGTGTGACCCATGAATTCTGGGAAGATCGTCGAGCGACGTGACCAAGTTTTGATGACTTGCTTCTCACCAGATTCGTTGAGTTTGTCAACTTTAGCGAGCAAGTGGTGATCTGCGAATGGACCTTTTTTCAAGCTGCGACCCATGTTAGAACCTCCCTTTGGAATGATTCGGGAACGGCCCTTTCGAACCGCCCGAGAATCATGTAGTAATTATTTCTTACGGCGACGAAGGATGTACATGTCGCTCGATTTGTTTTTCTTACGAGTCTTAAGACCAAGAGCTGGTTTACCCCAAGGAGTAAGTGGGCCCGAACGACCGATTGGCGCACGACCTTCACCACCACCGTGTGGGTGATCAACCGGGTTCATGACAGAACCACGTACTGTTGGGCGTTTGCCTAACCAACGTGAACGTCCTGCTTTACCGATGTTTACGAGTTCGTGTTCTTCGTTACCAACTGAACCGATTGTCGCGCGGCAAGTGCCGAGGAACAAGCGTGATTCACCTGATTGAAGACGAACGATGACGTACTTGCCGTCACGTCCTTGGATTTGTGCCGATGCACCAGCCGCACGAACAAGCTGACCGCCTTTACCAGGCTTAAGCTCGATGTTGTGGATTGTTGTACCGACAGGGATGTTTACGAGTGGAAGAGCGTTCCCCACTTTGATATCCGCTTCAGGACCAGACATGATTTCCATGCCTACTTTGATGCCCTTAGGAGCGAGGATGTAACGTTTCTCACCATCTACATAGTTGATGAGTGCGATGTTTGCTGAACGGTTTGGATCGTATTCGATCGTTGCTACGCGTCCTGCAACGCCATCTTTGTTACGTTTGAAATCGATGATACGGTATTTACGCTTGTGACCGCCACCTTGGTGACGAACAGTCAAGCGACCTTGGTTGTTACGTCCGCCTTTTTTCGAAAGCTTTTCAGTTAACGATTTTTCAGGGCGATTCGTTGTGATCTCTGCAAAGTCGAGAGATGTCATGTTACGACGACCGTTAGTGGTCGGCTTAAACTTTTTGATTGCCATCGAGGATTCCCTCCTTTTCTTCTAAGGTAGTTAATTAACCGAGGAAGTCGATTGTGTTGCCTTCTGCAAGAGTTACGATCGCTTTTTTGCGGCGAGCTGTGTAACCAGCGTGACGACCGACACGTTTCGCTTTCGGTTTGTAGTTCATTGTGTTTACCGAAGCAACTTTCACATTGAAGATTGTTTCGATAGCGTGTTTCACTTGCGATTTAGTCGCTTTTACGTCGATTTCGAAAACGTATTTGTTAGCTTCCATGAGGCTAACTGAACGCTCAGTGATGATCGGACGTTTGATGATATCGTATGCTTGAGCCATTATGCAAGCACCTCCTCTACCTTCGCAACCGCATCTTTAGTGAAGATGACTTTGTCGTTAGCAACGAGGTCAAGAACGTTTACGCCTGCTGCGTCGATCACAGTCACTCCTGGGATGTTACGAGCTGCGAGAGCGATAGTCTCATTGTAGTCCGCTGTGACTACAAGAGCCTTACGTTCTACTGATAAGCTGTTGAGTACAGCAGCCATATCTTTTGTTTTTGGTGCATCGAAAGCAAGGCCTTCGAGGACGATGATTTCGTTGTTTTGTACTTTCGACGAAAGAGCCGAGAGAAGTGCTAAACGACGAACCTTCTTAGGAAGTTTGTAAGAGTATGAACGTGGTGTTGGACCGAAGACTGTACCACCACCAACCCATTGTGGTGAGCGGATAGAACCTTGGCGCGCACGACCAGTTCCCTTTTGTTTCCATGGTTTACGGCCGCCACCGCGTACTTCCGAGCGACCTTTCGTATCGTGAGTACCTTGACGGCGTGATGCTTGTTGCATGACGATTGCGTCGTAAAGTACTGATTCGTTTGGCTCGATTCCGAAGATGGCTTCTGCCAATTCGATTTCGCCAACTTGTGAACCTGTTTGGTTAAGCAAAGCTACTTTAGGCATTCGTAATTCCTCCTTTCCGTGCAGTTAATTAGTTACCTTTTACCGCTGTTTTGATGATGACGTTCGATTTACGAGCGCCTGGGATAGCACCTTTCACGAGGAGAAGGCCGCGTTCCACATCAACTTTAACGATTTCAAGGTTTTGAATTGTTTTACGCTCTCCACCCATTTGACCAGGAAGAAGTTTCCCTTTGAATACGCGGTTAGGAGCGACAGGACCCATCGAACCAGGACGACGGTGGTAGCGCGAACCGTGGGCCATTGGTCCACGTGATTGTCCGTGACGCTTGATCGCACCTTGGAATCCTTTACCTTTCGATGTACCTGTAACGTCTACTAATTCACCTGCAGCGAAAATGTCTGCCTTAATCTCTTGACCGATTTCGTATCCTTCTACTGAAGTACGAACTTCTTTGATGAAGCGCTTAGGTGTCGCGTTTGCTTTCGCAGCGTGACCTTTTGATGGTTTGTTTTGACGTGATTCTTTGATGTCTCCGAAACCAAGTTGAACTGCTTCGTAACCGTCTGTATCAACTGTTTTAAGTTGAAGAACGACGTTACCTTCTACAGCAACTACTGTTACCGGTACAACTTCGCCTGCTTCGTTGAAGATTTGAGTCATACCAAGTTTTGTTCCTAAGATTCCTTTAGCCATGAGATACACCTCCTGTTAAATAATTAATTGTCTCTTCTGGCTAGTATCTACTATATGAAGAATTAAAGTTTGATTTCGATGTCTACACCTGATGGTAACTCGAGACGCATAAGCGAATCGACTGTTTTCGGTGTTGGGTTTACGATGTCGATCAAGCGTTTGTGTGTACGCATTTCGAACTGCTCACGAGCATCTTTGTACTTGTGAACCGCACGAAGGATCGTGTAAACCGATTTTTCAGTTGGGAGCGGGATTGGACCCGATACCTTTGCACCTGAACGCTTCGCAGTGTCAACGATCTTCTCAGCTGATTGATCGAGAACGCGATGGTCATATGCTTTTAAACGAATACGAATTTTTTCATTTGCCATGTTTGTTTCCCTCCTTTGTCGCCTATTTTAAAAATAGACAATTCTCCGCGGAAATTTCCACACCGGCCATGGCAATGCTGCCTGGCGTGTCATAACCTCCCGCTTCAACGCAGCGTGCTTGTGTCAGCAGAGGCATCCGATCATTGCAAATCAACGATTGGACCCATTTTCTGCTGTAAAGTCTCTCACCACTCGCACAAACACTTAATCATTATATCTAATCTGGTCATGGAATGCAAGATTAGATTTTTGAAGTTGCTGGTTGTCTGATGAGTTGCTCAACGTTCCCTAATGTAACAAGATTCGCGAGCTTTTGCAAGAGAAAATTCATTCTTTTATTGAACTATTTTTCAAACGAAGTCCCATGTCAACTCGACCTAGCGTTTCATCATCTCTCCAAATCGCTCCGTTACCCCTTCTACGACCGATTGTGGGGCTCTTCTTAAACATGCATGAACAATCCCTTCATTTATATCGTGTGTCTCAAAATAGCGAGCCAGACGCGTTAATTTATCCTCTCTACCGATGACTGTATAAAGGACAATCCATTCTTCGAGGTGCATCCAGTTCCCTTCTGCTTCTATATAAGGATGTGTATAGATGCCGTCGGTACACTTCATGCGAAAACTGGACATGACATCCACGTCGGTTCCCTCGAAAACATACTCCCCAAAGTAAGTCGTCAAGTATGCCTCATGTGGTTCAGTCGATTGTTTCTCTCCGGCACGACTCAAGATCTGGTCTAACCGTTCAAACTGATCGGGCTCTACGAAAACATCAATGTCATTCGTTTCGTCGACAATGCCATGATGCTTTAATAGTTGCGAACCACCGATACGATATGCGATTCCATTCAAACGACAAATCGTCTCTAATTGTTTCAACATGACGTCACTCCTTTCTCGTATGCTTCATCTTACCACGCTCATCCAGAAACACAAAAAAGCAGCCCGCATATTGCGGACTGCTTGAAGTTGTTCAGTTGAATCAATCGATTACTCGATGATTTCTGTTACTGAACCAGCACCTACAGTACGGCCACCCTCACGGATAGAGAAACGTGTACCGTCTTCGATCGCGATTGTAGAAATCAATTCGATCGTCAACTCGATGTTGTCTCCTGGCATTACCATTTCAGTACCTTCTGGAAGGTGAACGATACCTGTTACGTCAGTTGTACGGAAGTAGAACTGCGGGCGGTAGTTCGCGAAGAATGGCGTGTGACGGCCACCCTCTTCTTTAGAAAGAACGTAGATTGATGCTTTGAATTTTGAGTGTGGTGTGATTGAACCTGGCTTAGCAAGTACTTGTCCACGCTCGATGTCGTCACGTGATACACCACGGAGAAGTGCACCGATGTTGTCGCCAGCTTCAGCATAGTCAAGAAGCTTACGGAACATCTCTACACCAGTACATACAGTTTTCTTAGTTTCTTCTGTAAGACCAACGATTTCGATCTCGTCGTTGACGCGGAGAACACCACGCTCAACACGACCAGTCGCTACAGTACCACGACCAGTGATTGAGAATACGTCCTCAACAGGCATCATGAAGTCTTTGTCTGTGTCACGAACTGGTTCTGGGATGTACTCATCAACAGCGTTCATGAGTTCCATAACTTTTTCTTCCCACTGAGCTTCACCGTTAAGTGCGCCAAGTGCAGAACCTTTGATTACAGGGAGGTCGTCGCCTGGGAAGTCGTATTCAGAAAGAAGTTCACGGATTTCCATTTCAACGAGTTCGAGGAGCTCTTCGTCGTCTACCATGTCAACTTTGTTCATGAAGACTACGATGTAAGGAACACCTACTTGACGTGAAAGAAGGATGTGCTCACGTGTTTGTGGCATTGGGCCATCTGTTGCAGATACAACGAGGATCGCGCCGTCCATTTGAGCAGCACCAGTGATCATGTTTTTAACATAGTCAGCGTGTCCTGGGCAGTCAACGTGTGCGTAGTGACGCTTGTCAGTTTCGTACTCGATGTGAGCTGTTGCGATTGTGATACCGCGCTCGCGCTCTTCTGGAGCACCATCGATTTGGTCAAACTTAGTAGCTGTTTTACCTTGTGCACGTGAAAGTACAGCAGAGATTGCTGCAGTCAAAGTTGTTTTACCGTGGTCGACGTGGCCGATTGTACCAACGTTAACGTGCGGTTTAGAACGGTCGAATTTTTCTTTACCCATTCTAGATTCCTCCTCTATTAAACGATTAGTTTTTTATTTAACTAGGAAGACGTAGGTTACTTTTAACATACGTCCTCCTTAGCTTACAACAATCAATCTAGCGATACAACCGTTATTAGCCGTTCGCTTTTTTGACGATTTCTTCAGCAATTGATTTCGGTACTTCTTCGTAGTGATCGAAGTGCATCGAGTACGTTCCACGTCCTTGTGTACGTGAACGAAGTGATGTTGCGTAACCGAACATTTCTGAAAGTGGAATCATCGCTTTAACGACTTGTGCGTTACCGCGAGCTTCCATACCTTCTACGCGTCCACGGCGTGACGTTACGTCACCCATGATGTCACCCATGTATTCTTCAGGGATAACAACTTCAACACGCATCATTGGTTCAAGGATGACAGCTTTCGCTTGGTCCTTAAGTTGTTTAACCGCCATCGAAGCAGCAACTTTAAACGCCATCTCGTTCGAGTCGACATCGTGGTACGATCCGAATACGAGGCGAGCTTTAACGTCAACTACTGGGTAACCAGCGAGGATACCGTTTTCGAGAGCTTCTTCAATCCCGTTTTGAACAGCTGGGACGTATTCACGTGGTACAACACCACCGACGATCTTGTTCTCGAACTCGAATCCAGCGCCTTCTTCGTTCGGCTCGAATTCTACGACAACGTGACCGTACTGACCGCGTCCACCAGACTGACGAACGAATTTCGAATCGATCTTCGCAGCGCCACGGATTGTTTCACGGTAAGCAACTTGTGGTGCACCAACGTTAGCTTCTACTTTGAATTCGCGACGCATACGGTCAACGAGGATATCAAGGTGAAGCTCACCCATACCAGAGATGATCGTTTGACCAGTCTCAGGGTTTGTTTCAGTGCGGAATGTTGGATCTTCTTCTGCGAGTTTCGCAAGAGCTTGACCCATCTTATCTTGGTCTGCTTTCGATTTAGGCTCGATTGCAACCGAGATAACTGGTTCTGGGAACGTCATTGACTCGAGAACGATGTTATCTTTCTCTGTGCAAAGCGTGTCACCAGTAGTCGTGTCTTTGAAACCAACAGCAGCGGCGATGTCACCAGCGTATACCATTGGAATCTCTTCACGGCTGTTTGCGTGCATTTGAAGGATACGACCGAGACGCTCACGCTTCCCTTTAGTCGAGTTCTTCACGTATGATCCCGCTTCAGCTGTACCAGAGTACACGCGGAAGAACGTCAATTTACCGACGTAAGGGTCAGTCATAACTTTGAACGCAAGTGCTGAGAATGGAGCTTCGTCAGAAGGCTCACGCGTGATTTCTTCTTCTGTATCGAGGTTGATCCCTTTGATTGACTCAACATCAACTGGTGATGGGAGGTAATCAACAACGGCGTTAAGCATGAGCTGAACACCTTTGTTCTTGAAGGCAGAACCAACGAGTACAGGGTAGAATTCAACGCTAAGTGTCGCTTGACGGATTGCAGCTTTCAATTCATCGATTGAAATCTCTTCACCTTCAAGGTACTTCATCATCAACTCTTCGTTGAAGTCAGCAACACCTTCGATCAATTGACCGCGAAGTTCTTCAGCTTGGTCAGCCATGTCAGCTGGGAAGCCATCTGTTACTTCGATGTCAGTACCGAGGTCGTTGTTGTACATGTAAGTCTTCATTTCAACGAGATCGATAATCCCTTTGAAATCGTCCTCTGCTCCGATTGGGAGTTGGATCGCGTAAGCGTTCGCTTGAAGACGATCGTGGAGCGTCTTCACAGAGTACAAGAAGTCTGCGCCGATTTTATCCATCTTGTTGACGAATACGACACGTGGTACACCATATGTCGTCGCTTGACGCCATACAGTTTCAGTTTGTGGTTCTACACCTGACTGAGCGTCAAGTACAGCAACAGCACCATCAAGTACACGGAGTGAACGTTCAACTTCTACTGTGAAGTCTACGTGTCCAGGTGTATCGATGATGTTTACACGGTGGCCATTCCACTGTGCAGTTGTCGCAGCTGAAGTGATCGTGATTCCACGCTCTTGCTCCTGCTCCATCCAGTCCATTTGTGAAGCACCTTCGTGCGTTTCACCAATTTTGTGGATACGACCTGTGTAATAAAGAATACGTTCAGTTGTTGTCGTTTTACCGGCATCGATGTGAGCCATGATCCCGATGTTACGAGTATTCTTTAGGGAGAATTCTCTTGCCATACTGGGTATTCTCCTTCCGCATGTTTGATTTTCGTGTGCGCGCACACGATATGATTATACCCGAAAGCCACTCCGTTAAGCCATGCTTGGCGGAGTGGACTTTACGATTAAATTACCAACGATAGTGAGCAAACGCTTTGTTTGCTTCTGCCATCTTATGCATGTCTTCGCGTTTCTTAACAGACGCACCAGTGTTGTTGGCTGCATCCATGATTTCGTTCGCGATACGTTGCTCCATCGTTTTTTCGTTGCGGAGACGAGCGTAGTTCACGAGGTAACGAAGACCAAGTGTTGTACGGCGCTCTGGACGAACTTCAACAGGAACTTGGTAGTTAGCTCCACCTACACGGCGTGCTTTAACTTCAAGTACAGGCATGATGTTGTTCATTGCTTCTTCGAACACTTCCATAGGCTCTTTGCCTGAGCGTTCAGCGATGAGGCCAAATGCGTTGTAAATGATAGTTTGAGCTGTACCTTTTTTACCGTCTAACATGACACGGTTAATGAGGCGAGTTACCAATTTCGAGTTGTAGATCGGATCTGCGATAACGTCACGACGTTCTGCACGGTTTTTACGCATCCGAGTACCCTCCTTTCAAAATTTCAATTGTATTTTAGTTGGCGAGAATTACTTCTTCGCAGCTTTCGGACGCTTCGTACCGTATTTAGAACGGCCTTGCATACGTCCATCAACACCTGCAGTGTCAAGCGCACCACGAACGATGTGGTAACGTACCCCTGGTAAGTCTTTTACACGTCCTCCACGGATAAGAACAACGCTGTGCTCTTGAAGGTTGTGGCCAATACCTGGAATGTACGCAGTCACTTCGATTTGGTTAGTCAAACGAACACGAGCATACTTACGAAGCGCCGAGTTCGGTTTCTTCGGAGTCATTGTACCAACACGTGTACAAACACCACGTTTTTGTGGTGAGCTCACGTTTGTTTGTGACTTGATGAAACTGTTGTAACCTTTGTTAAGTGCTGGAGAGTCAGATTTAACGACTTTCGATTTACGTCCTTTACGGACTAACTGGTTAATAGTAGGCATCTTTGAAGATCCTCCCTTCCTGAATGTTGCTATTTTCTAGTCCCACCGACCCGGGTGGTTCATTTAAGGTCATAACGAAACGCTTTTACGAGGCGTAGGCATTCCATGACCTCGCAAAAACGTGAGTTATACCTTGAAAGTGGCAATTGTAGCAGCCAAACCTTCCCGTAGAAAGTTCGGATGGACGTCCAAGTAGCTTGCCGACTGCTGGACATCGTTGTCATCGACAACAACCGATTGGCGGCACTAAATCATAGTAGCACCGCCAACCTGCGCTGTCAAGACGTATTTTACTCGACGGTTGTATCTTCGAGTGCAACTGGCGCCTCATCTTCTTTAAGTTCGACATCGCGGTAGACAGCCATTCCAGTACCAGCTGGAACGAGTTTACCGATGATGACGTTCTCTTTGAGTCCGAGGAGATAGTCGCGTTTCCCTTTGATTGCCGCATCTGTCAAGACACGAGTCGTTTCTTGGAACGAAGCCGCTGAGAGGAACGAATCTGTCTCAAGCGATGCTTTTGTGATCCCGAGAAGGACTGGTTTTGCAGTCGCTGGGTGTTTTCCGTCACGAATCGCATCTTTACACGCTTCTTTGAAGACGCTGATGTCGACAAGTGAACCTGGGAGAAGTGGTGTGTCACCAGACTCGATGACTTTGACACGACGAAGCATTTGGCGAACCATAACCTCAACGTGCTTATCACCAATTTCTACCCCTTGCATCCGGTATACTTTTTGAACTTCTTGGAGAAGATAGTTCTGAACACCAGATACACCACGGACGGCGAGCAATTCTTTCGGATCGATCGAACCTTCCGTGAAGACTTCACCGGCTTCTACTGTATCGCCGATTTGAACACGGAGACGCGCTCCGAATGGAATCGTGTAAGAACGTGTTTCACTGAATCCTTCGACCGTGAGTTCACGCTTGTCACGCGATTCCGTGAAGTCGATGACCGTACCAGAGATTTCCGAGATGACCGCTTGACCTTTCGGGTTACGGGCTTCGAATACCTCTTGGATACGTGGAAGACCTTGTGTGATATCGTCTCCGGCAACCCCACCTGTGTGGAAGGTACGCATTGTAAGCTGCGTTCCTGGTTCACCGATTGATTGTGCGGCGATGATACCGACGGCTTCCCCGACTTCAACGTTTGATCCAGTAGCCAAGTTACGTCCGTAACACTTCTTACATACGCCGTGTGACGTGTTACATGTGAAGGCTGTACGGATTTCAACTTGCTCGACACCTGCATCAACGATGACGCGTGCGATGTCTTCTGTGATCAATTCGTTCTTATCAACCAACACTTCGCCCGTTTCAGGGTGTGTGACTGTTTCAAACGATGTACGTCCGACGAGACGGTCGTACAAGTTTTCGATTTCTTCCGTACCTTCGCGGAGTGCAGAAACACGGATCCCGCGGTCTGTTCCACAATCTTCTTCACGAATGATGACATCTTGCGCAACGTCAACGAGACGACGCGTCAAGTAACCTGAGTCGGCTGTCTTCAAGGCTGTATCGGCAAGACCTTTACGAGCCCCGTGAGTCGAGATGAAGTACTCTTGAACCGTCAGACCTTCACGGAACGACGATTTGATTGGAAGTTCGATGATGCGACCAGATGGAGCGGCCATCAAACCACGCATACCCGCAAGCTGCGTAAAGTTAGATGCGTTACCACGGGCACCAGAGTCAGACATCATGAAGATCGGGTTCAAGCGGTTGAGGGATTTCATCAATCGAGATTGAATTTCATCCTTCGCTTCGTTCCAAGCACGTACAACGCGCTCGTAACGCTCATCTTCTGTGATGAGACCACGACGGAACGACTTCATGATTTGGTCGACTTGTTTTTGTGCCTCATCCAAGATTTCCTGTTTATCCGGAAGTACGATGATGTCGGCGATCCCAACTGTCACACCGGCTTTCGTCGAGTGTTTGAAGCCGAGATCTTTCATGCGGTCAAGCATGCGGCTTGTTTCAGTCGTTTCAAACTTCTGGAACACTTCCGCGATGACTTTTCCAAGGAATCCTTTTTTGAACGGGTCGATAATTGGACGTGATGCGATTTCTTCCGCAACGTTCACCCCTTTGTCGATGAAGTACTTATCAGGAGTTGCTTCCTGCAAGTTTTCCATCGTCGGCTCGTTCAAGTATGGGAACGTGTTTGGCAAGATCTCGTTGAAGATCATCTTACCAACAGTCGTAATGAGCAATTTCTCGTTCTGTTCGTCTGTGAACGTCGGGTTGTTGAGCGTACGTGCCGGAAGTGCCACACGCGAGTGCAAGTGGACATATCCGTTTTGGTAAGCAATCAACGCTTCGTTGACGTTCGAGAACACTTTCCCTTGACCGACGGCATCTTCACGTTCGAGTGAGATGTAGTAGTTACCGAGGACCATATCCTGCGATGGTGTAACAACCGGTTTTCCGTCTTTCGGGTTCAAGATGTTCTGTGCAGCGAGCATGAGAAGACGTGCTTCCGCTTGTGCTTCTGCAGAAAGCGGAACGTGGACGGCCATTTGGTCACCATCGAAGTCGGCGTTATAAGCCGTACATACGAGTGGGTGAAGGCGAATCGCACGACCTTCAACAAGAATCGGTTCGAATGCTTGAATACCAAGACGGTGAAGTGTCGGGGCACGGTTCAAGAGAACCGGATGCTCACGGATGACTTCTTCAAGGACGCCCCAGATTTCAGGTTGCATCTTCTCGATTTTGCGTTTTGCGTTCTTGATGTTCGAAGCGATGCCGCGACCGACAAGCTCTTTCATCACGAACGGTTTGAAGAGTTCAAGTGCCATCTCTTTTGGAAGACCACACTGATACATCTTCAAGTTCGGTCCAACGACGATAACCGAACGTCCTGAGTAGTCGACCCGTTTACCAAGAAGGTTTTGACGGAAGCGACCTTGTTTCCCTTTCAACATGTGTGAAAGTGATTTGAGCGGACGGTTACCAGGACCTGTTACCGGACGACCACGACGACCGTTGTCGATGAGGGCGTCAACCGCTTCTTGAAGCATACGCTTCTCGTTTTGCACGATGATGTTCGGCGCGCCGAGGTCGAGCAAACGTTTGAGACGGTTGTTACGGTTGATGACTCGACGATACAAGTCGTTCAAGTCAGATGTTGCAAAGCGTCCACCGTCGAGCTGTACCATTGGGCGAAGCTCTGGTGGGATGACAGGAAGTACTTCAAGGATCATCCAATCCGGATTGTTCCCTGATGTGAAGAACGCATCGAGAACTTCCAAACGCTTGATCGCACGTGTACGACGTTGACCTTGGACAGTTTTCAACTCTTCACGAAGCTCGCCTACTTCTTTTTCAAGATTGACATCTTGAAGGAGTGTACGAATCGCTTCAGCACCCATGTCTGCTTTGAAGTCACTACCGTATTTTTCACGATAGAGACGGAATTCTTTTTCCGAGAGAAGTTGTTTCTTCTCGAGCGGTGTATCACCTGGCTCTGTAACCACGTAAGAAGCGAAGTAAATCACTTCTTCAAGTGCACGTGGTGACATATCGAGAACAAGCCCCATGCGGCTTGGAATCCCTTTGAAGTACCAGATGTGCGAAACTGGTGCCGCGAGCTCGATATGGCCCATTCGCTCGCGACGCACTTTCGCTTTCGTCACTTCAACGCCACAGCGGTCACAAATGACTCCTTTATAACGGATACGTTTGTACTTCCCGCAGTAACATTCCCAGTCTTTCGTAGGACCGAAGATTCGTTCACAGAATAATCCGTCCTTCTCTGGTTTAAGTGTACGATAGTTGATCGTTTCCGGCTTTTTGACTTCACCGTAAGACCACGAACGGATCTTCTCTGATGAAGCCAAGCCGATTTTCATATATTCAAATCGATTAACATCTACCAAGGGGCCGACCTCCCTTTTCGCCTTATTCCTCTTCCGTAACAGTCGGTTGAACGACTTGTTCTAACGCCGATGTTGCGTTCGGGATGTTGTCGTCATCTTCATCTTTCATTTCGACTTCTTCATCATCCGCTGACATCATCTTGACTTCCATACCGAGCGCTTGAAGCTCTTTGATCAAGACGCGGAATGATTCAGGAACGCCCGCTTTCGGAACGCTCTCGCCTTTCACGATGGCCTCGTATGCTTTCACACGACCAACCGTGTCATCCGACTTGATTGTCAAGATTTCTTGGAGCGTGTAGGCTGCGCCGTACGCTTCAAGAGCCCAAACTTCCATCTCCCCGAAGCGCTGACCACCGAACTGTGCTTTACCACCGAGCGGTTGTTGCGTAACGAGTGAGTATGGTCCAGTCGAACGAGCGTGAAGTTTATCATCAACCATGTGCGCGAGTTTGATCATGTACATGACACCGACAGAGACACGGTTATCGAACGGTTCACCCGTACGACCGTCATAGAGACGCGTCTTCGCATCTTTATCCATACCAGCCTCTTCAATCGTTGCCCATACGTCTTCCTCACGCGCTCCATCGAATACAGGTGTCGCCACTTTGATGCCGAGCTTCTTCGCCGCCATCCCTAAGTGAAGTTCAAGAACCTGACCGATGTTCATACGAGATGGTACCCCAAGCGGGTTGAGCATGATGTCAACCGGCGTACCGTCTGGCATGTATGGCATATCTTCTTCAGGGAGGATCCGCGAGATAACACCTTTGTTACCGTGACGTCCCGCCATCTTATCCCCTTCGTGAATCTTACGCTTTTGAACGATGTAGACACGTACCATCTGGTTGACGCCTGGAGACAACTCGTCGCCGTTTTCACGGTCGAACACTTTGACATCCAAGATGATTCCGTCTCCACCGTTTGGTACACGAAGTGACGTATCACGTACTTCACGTGCCTTCTCACCGAAGATTGCGTGCAAGAGACGCTCTTCCGCCGTCAATTCCGTAACTCCCTTAGGCGTTACTTTACCGACGAGGATATCGCCATCCTTGACTTCAGCTCCGATGCGGATAATTCCACGATCGTCCAAGTTACGAAGCGCGTCATCTCCGACGTTTGGAATATCACGTGTGATTTCCTCTGGTCCGAGTTTCGTGTCACGTGACTCTGACTCGTACTCTTCGATATGAATCGATGTGTACACGTCATCTTTCACGAGACGCTCACTCATGATGATCGCATCCTCATAGTTGTAACCATCCCAAGTCATGAAGGCAACGACGACGTTACGGCCGAGCGCGAGCTCACCCATATCCATCGACGGACCGTCTGCAAGGATTTCTCCTTTTTCGACACGGTCGCCAGCTGCGATGATTGGTTTTTGGTTGTAGCATGTCCCTTGGTTAGAACGGACATATTTTTGAAGTTTGTAACGGTCTAAATCACCTGAAACCTCAGAACCGTTGACGTCAGACGTACGGCGGATCAAGATTTCACGCGCTGTGACACGCTCAACGACACCTGGGTATTTCGCAACGATTGCTGCCCCAGAGTCTTTCGCAGACACGTACTCCATTCCAGTACCGACGATCGGTGAATCTGGTTGGAGAAGCGGTACTGCTTGACGTTGCATGTTCGCTCCCATGAGGGCACGGTTCGAGTCATCGTTCTCAAGGAACGGGATACATGCTGTCGCGGCAGAAACAACCTGTTTCGGCGAAACGTCCATGTAATCGACTCGGCTTGGCTCAACTGACAAGTTTTGTCCGCGGAAGCGGCAAAGAACTTGTTCGTCTGCAAAGTGACCGTCTTCTGTGAGCGGCATGTTCGCCTGTGCGACGACATAGAGGTCTTCCTCATCAGCCGTCATATATTGGATATCGCCAGTGACAAGACCTGTTTCCGGGTCAACACGACGATACGGTGCTTCGATGAAACCGTACTCGTTCACTTTCGCATAAGACGAGAGTGAGTTGATGAGTCCGATGTTCGGTCCCTCTGGTGTTTCGATTGGACACATCCGACCGTAGTGCGAATAGTGAACGTCTCGAACTTCGAAACCAGCACGCTCACGTGTCAAACCACCCGGTCCAAGTGCAGAGAGACGACGTTTGTGCGTCAACTCAGCGAGCGGGTTCGTCTGGTCCATGAACTGTGACAATTGCGAGCTACCGAAGAACTCTTTCAATGATGCGATAACCGGGCGAATGTTGATAAGCGCCTGCGGTGTGATCGCGTTTTGATCTTGAATCGACATACGTTCTTTTACGACACGTTCCATACGAGAAAGCCCGATACGGAATTGGTTTTGGAGAAGTTCTCCGACTGAACGAAGACGACGGTTTCCTAAGTGGTCGATGTCATCTGTTGTTCCGACTTCGTGAAGTAAATTGAAGAAGTAGTTGATTGAAGCGATAATATCAGCCGGCGTAATATGCTTGATACTACGGTCGATATTGCCATTTCCGATGATGTTCAAGACACGCTCTCCATCTGGGTCATCTGGTGAGATGACTTTGATTGATTGAAGACCGAACGGCTCACCTTCAGCGACACCACCAGTTGGTTCCGCATCGACATAACCGAGGCCGCTCTCCAAGTGTGGGAGGATACGATCTAAGTTGCGGCGGTCGAGGACTGTTCCAGCTTCAGCGAGTACTTCGCCTGTTTCTGGGTCCACGAGCGTTTCCGCCAATTTTTGACCGAACAAACGGTTCTTAAGATGAAGCTTTTTGTTCATCTTGTAGCGACCGACGTTCGCTAAGTCATAACGTTTCGGGTCGAAGAAACGTGACACGAGAAGTGATTTCGCATTTTCTACCGTTGGTGGTTCACCAGGGCGGAGACGCTCATAAATCTCGATCAACGCTTTCTCTGTAGACTCTGTATTATCTTTTTCAAGGGTGTTACGAAGGTATTCGTCATCCCCGAGAAGGTCGATAATCTCTTGGTCCGTACCGAATCCGAGGGCACGCAACAACACCGTTACCGGGATTTTACGGGTACGGTCGATACGAACATAAACGATATCTTTGGCATCTGTCTCGAGTTCGAGCCAGGCACCACGGTTCGGGATGACGGTTGCGCCAAATCCACGTTTACCGTTTTTATCGAGTTTAGCGTTATAGTACACGCTCGGTGAACGGACAAGCTGGGAAACGATGACGCGTTCTGCACCATTAATGATAAACGTTCCCGATTCTGTCATGAGTGGGAAATCCCCCATGAACACTTCTTGTTCCTTAAGCTCACCTGTCTCTTTGTTTTGGAGACGTACTTTTACGCGAAGTGGCGCAGAATAAGTAACGTCGCGCTCCTTCGATTCATCGATTGAATACTTCGGCTCACTGAGCGAGTAATCGATGAACTCCAATACGAGGTTTCCTGTGAAGTCGGAAATCGGTGAAATGTCCGTAAACATTTCCTTCAATCCTTCACGCAAGAACCACTCATAAGAAGCAGTTTGAATTTCAATCAAATTCGGAAGCTCTAATACCTCACTGATACGGGCAAAGCTTCTTCTCTGACGGTGACGACCGTACTGAACAAGTTGACCAGTCAACTGATTCACCTCTCAGACCCCCAATTCTTTAGCGAATTTTTCGGGCGTAGTAATCGAACATTGTCATTGAATGTCGCTCGTTTTCCGTCTCTAAAAAGCAGCAGACACGGCAGTTTCAAGCGAATTCCATTCCAATGGCATTTTATAATGTTAGCATATACGTTATGGCGAGTCAACAAGACTTCACCGTTTGTCAAGACCGAATTGCTCGGAAAATAAAGTAACCTTTTTCTTTCGCAATCGTTTCGACTTGACCAAACACCTCTTCTAATAATTTCTTAGCAGAAGGCGCTCCTTGTTTTTTCTGAATGACGACATAGATTGCTCCTCCATCGACCAAGTGCGCATGTGCTTCACGCAAGATCGTATGGACGACTTGTTTCCCCGCACGAATCGGCGGATTGGTGACAATGGCGGCAAACCGTTCTCCCCCCACCGCGTCATACGCGTGAGAAAGTCGTGTTTCGACCGTCACTCCATTACGGGCGGCGTTTTGCTCAGAGAGCGCCAGCGCACGCTCATTCACATCGATGAGCAAGGCTTCACGCCCAGAGGCATCGGCAAGCGAGATCCCCATCGGACCATAGCCACAGCCTACATCTAAAATACGTCCTGAGACATCAGGCACTTCAAACGACTCAATTAAAAGACGCGACCCAAAATCGACTGATCCTTTCGAGAACACACCGCGGTCCGAAGTGAAATGATACTGTTTCCCTCGCAACTCGTACGTCCATGTCTCCGGGGCACTTTCCGAACGTGGATCGTTCGTATAGTAATGATCTCCCATGCGTTGAACCTCCTAACCCTTTCTTCAAGGAAATAAAAGAAGCTCGCCATGGCGAGCTTCTATAGGTTGTGAAGTTGAATTACTTAACTTCAACAGATGCGCCAGCTTCTTCAAGCTTAGCTTTGATTGACTCAGCGTCTTCTTTAGAAACGCCTTCTTTGACTGGAGCTGGAGTTCCGTCAACGAGTGCTTTTGCTTCTTTAAGGCCGAGACCTGTGATTTCACGAACAGCTTTGATGACGTTGATTTTACCAGCGCCAGCGTTTGTGAGTACTACGTCGAATTCAGTTTTCTCTTCAGCTGCTGCGCCTGCGCCAGCACCTGCAACTGCTACTGGAGCTGCTGCTGATACGCCGAATTCTTCTTCGATTGTTTTTACGAGTTCGTTAAGTTCGAGAACCGTCATTGATTTGAGGTCTTCGATGAATTGCTCTTTGTTGAAAGCCATTATGGTTTTCCTCCTTTGATGTTGTGAAAAAGTTTTTTGAGTTACGCTACGCGACAAAAATTAAGCTGATTGCTCTTCTTTTTGTTCTGCGATTGCGTTTGTTGCGACTGCGAGCCCACGGATTGGAGCTTGAAGTACGCTGAGAAGCATCGAGAGAAGACCATCGCGTGATGGAAGTTCTGCAAGGGCTTTGATTTCTTCGAGTGAAGTCACTTTGCCTTCGATGATTCCGCCTTTGAGTTCGAGCGCTTTGTGCTCTTTCGAGAAGTCGTTCAAGATCTTCGCTGGAGCAACAACGTCTTCGTTAGAGAAGGCGATTGCTGTAGGACCAGTGAAGACTTCGTCAAGACCTTCGAAGTTCGACTGAGTAGCTGCGCGGCGAAGAAGACCGTTCTTGTAAACTTTGAACTCGATTCCAGCGTCACGGAGTGATTTACGGAGTGTAGTCACTTCTTCAACTGTAAGTCCACGGTAGTCAACAACAACTGTTCCAACGCTCGCTTGCATTTTCTCAGCGATTTCATCGACGAGTGCCGATTTCTGAGCTACGATTTTTTCGTTTGCCATGTGTTTGCACCTCCTAGTCAATTCTTATACCGGACGAGAGGCTGCTCTCCAAAAGAAATCCCTCGTATGAAGACATACGAGGGCGTAATTGTTTGAAAGTAAACCTGTGACAACAGGCTCAAGTTCGAGCAAAGACACCTCGGAAGGGTTTACGGACCGATGTCCACCTTCTGTCTACGGTAATCCAACATATTCGGTTGAACGTGTATTACTTTAACAGCGGCGTCACACGTTGTCAACAATTTATTTCAACAAGATTACTTAAGGAAATCCGCAGTCGCTACACGAATCCCAGGACCCATTGTAGATGAAAGCGCGATGTTTTTAAGGTAAGTTCCTTTTGCAGTAGCAGGCTTCACTTTCATGAGTGTTTCGAGGATTGTCTCGATGTTCTCAGTAAGTTTAGATGCTTCAAATGATTTCTTACCAACTGGAACGTGGATGTTACCAGCTTTATCAACACGGTATTCAACTTTACCAGCTTTGATATCCGCGATTGCTTTTTCTACGTCAAAAGTAACTGTTCCTGTTTTCGGGTTAGGCATGAGGCCTTTAGGTCCGAGAACACGACCAAGTTTACCAACTTCACCCATCATGTCAGGTGTCGCAACGATTACATCGAAGTCGAACCATCCTTGTTGGATTTTGTTGATGTACTCAGCGTCGCCAACGTAGTCTGCGCCAGCAGCTTCCGCTTCTTTCACTTTCTCACCTTTTGCGAAGACGAGAACTTTTTGTGTTTTACCAGTACCGTGTGGAAGTACAACGGCACCACGGATTTGTTGGTCTGCTTTCTTCGGATCTACGCCGAGACGGACAGCAACTTCGATTGTTTCATCGAATTTAGCAGTAGCTGTTTTTTGAACGAGCTCGACAGCTTCAGCGAGGTCGTATGACTTCGTGCGGTCAACAAGCTTAGCTGCTTCTTGGTGTTTTTTACCCATGATCTTTTCCTCCTTGTGGTTAGCGGAATTTCCTCCCACATAATGAAGGGATTGAAGGTGAGCAGTATTCACCGACAACCCCAGAGACTAACAATTAGTCTTCGATTACAATACCCATACTACGTGCAGTACCTTCAACCATAAGCATCGCTGTTTCTACAGATGATGCGTTAAGGTCAGGCATTTTAAGTTCAGCGATTTCGCGAACTTTGTCACGCTTAACCGTTGCTACTTTCTTACGGTTTGGTTCACCAGAACCACTCTCGATACCAGCAGCTTTCTTCAAGAGAACTGCAGCTGGTGGAGTTTTCGTAATGAATGTAAACGAACGATCTTCGTATACCGTGATGACTACAGGAATAATCAATCCGGCTTGGTCTTGTGTACGAGCGTTGAACTCTTTACAGAATCCCATGATGTTAACACCTGCTTGACCAAGTGCTGGACCTACTGGTGGTGCTGGGTTAGCTTTACCAGCTGGGATTTGAAGTTTAACGAGTTTAGAAACTTTTTTCGCCACGAGACACACCTCCTTAAGTCTAAAATGTGGTTTCTTGGACGTTGTGCGCCCTCCCACTCAATCTATTAGGTCGAGTTTGTACCGAAATATAGCACAACATCAAACATTTTCGATTGTACCATCCGTTTCACGGATTAGCAAGTGGGTTTAGTTAATTTTCTGAACTTGTTCGAAATCAAGCTCAATTTTTGTTTCGCGACCGAACATGTCGACCACGACTTTGAGCTTCTCTTTGTCGGCTTCAATCTCGTCGATTGTCCCCTCAAAGTTCTCGAACGCGCCTTCTTTCACGCGGACAAGGTCACCGAGCTCGTAGTTGTAACGATCTTTCTTCTCGATGAGTCCCATTTGTGACAAGACGTTTGTCACTTCGTCCGGTTGGAGCGGGATCGGTTTTGCACCGCCGCCCGTCGAACCGAGGAAGCCGGTGACGTTAGGCGTGTTGCGGACAACATACCATGAATCGTCAGTCATGACCATCTCTACGAACACATAGCCCGGGAAACTTTTGACTTCACGCTCTTTAATTTTCTTTTCGCCACTCTTTAATGTGACTTCTTCTTGCGTCGTTTCAGTCGGGACGAGGACGCGGAAAATTTTATCTTCCATGTTCATCGAACCGATTCGACGTTCTAGGTTTTCTTTGACGTTATTCTCAAAACCTGAGTACGTCTGGACAACAAACCATTGTTTCTCCACGGCTTTCACCTCTTCCTTAGTTAATCAATAAATTGACGAGATAGCTGACTCCAGTATCTACGCCGAACACGAACAGGCCAATCACGACAACAGTCGCGATGACGGTAACGGTATATTTCGTGAGTTCTTTACGAGTTGGCCAACTCGTTTTTTTCAACTCTTTCCATACGTCGCGCAAAAAGTTCATGGTAGCTTCCTCCTACATTGAATGCCAATCTACGTTACTTTGATTCTCGATGCATCGTATGCGCGTTACAGCGGCGACAAAACTTCTTCATTTCAAGCCGTGTCGACACACCATCTTTTTTTGTCGTCGAATACTCCCGAGACCCGCATTCTGAGCAAGCGAGACTTACTTTCTTTGCCATTCATAAGCGCCCCTTTCGACTACTCCCTCTTAAAAAAGAGCGAAAAAAAAACGCCTCCTGTAAATGGCGTCTACGGACAAGGCGCTGCTTTTAAAGTATCACATAGGAGGCACGCGGTCAATAATCGGTTAGCTCGTGAGCATCCGTACGTCGACATGACGTTCGAATTTCTTCTTCACACGCTGTAACGCATTATCAATCGATTTAACATGACGGTCGAGGTCGTCTGAAATCTCTTGATAAGAACGTCCGTCTAAATAAAGACGCAACACTTTCCGCTCGAGATCACTTAAAATCTCATCCATCTTCGCTTCCATAAACGTCTGTTCTTCTTGTGTCACAATGAGTTCTTGTGGATCAGTTGGATGTGGTGGCAAAATGACATCGAGCAACGTCCGGTCGGATTCCTCGTCGAAAATCGGTTTATCGAGTGACACATATGAGTTGAGCGGAATATGCTTTTGACGTGTCGCCGTCTTGATTGCCGTGATCATCTGACGAGTGATGCACATCTCGGCAAAACTTTTGAACGAGGCGAGTCGCTCGTCTTTATAGTCACGCACCCCTTTATAAAGACCGATCATGCCCTCTTGGACGATGTCCTCATGATCCGCACCAATCAAAAAATAAGAACGGGCTTTCGCGCGTACAAAATACCGGTATCGTTCAATCAAAAACTCAAGCGCGTCGCTATCCCCTTCGTTGCGCGCCAATAAGACCAACTCTTCGTCTGACATTTTTTCAAACTGTTCGTACGGCCATCCGTTCATGCTCGTTACCCCCCGGCGATTGATCCTGAACTATGTAAGGTTGTGTCCCATTATAGGACTCCCTACTCCTATGCGTCAAACAAATTTCTAAAAATTCCGTCAATTATATGCTGTGTAACTCATATATGTAATTAGTATACAACATTCCTTTGCAAAAAAATGTCAAAATCGAAACAAAGACGAGTCCATTTCATGAACTCGCCCGTGATTTCAATCACCTTTTGATTTACGACGTCGCATTTCTTCAAATCTTTCTTGAATATGCGGAGGGATATCGATCGTTTTTCGATTCGATTGTTCCTTCTCTAACGAGAGACGTTGTTGCTCAATCAGTGTTTTGGCATGCTTCCAATCTTTTAACAACTCGGTCGCGGGGACACGTAAGGCACCTTGGCCGAAAATGACCCACTGCTCGGTGAAATCATTCGTCGCGACGAATAGTGTGACAAGTCGGTTATCCACCAGTTCGTGCGCTCGCCGCTCGATCCACTCGTCCGCCGTCTCGTTCTCTTTCGTATAGACGACATCGACACGACTTCGTTTTTCTTTCGATTCACGACCGTAACGCATATGGGCATCAAAGACGACGGTGACTTCTTTTCCAGATACGGCCTGATATTCCGCCATCGCTTCAATTAACAAATTGCGCGCTTGATCAAAATCCATATCGCGCAAACTTCTCAAATGTGGCCACGCCCCGATGATGTTATATCCGTCGACAAGAAGGAGCTCGCGTTTTTGGATACTCATGCTAACGGGTTACGTGAGCGATGCACTTCATACAGAAGGAGTGCCGCTGCAACAGATGCATTGAGTGACGTGACATGACCAACCATTGGTAAATGAACGAGGAAGTCGCATGATTCACGCACGAGACGGCTCATTCCCTTACCTTCACTTCCGATGACCACGACAAGTGGCATATTCCCATCCAATCGACGATAGTCCTGACTCTCTTTCGCATCGGTCCCGACGACCCATAGTCCTTTTTCTTTCAATTCTTCGAGTGTCCGCGTCAAATTCGTCACGCGCGCAACCGGGATATGTTCAATCGCCCCAGTCGAAGCTTTGGCGACCGTTTGAGTTAAACCGACCGAGCGGCGTTTCGGGATGATGATTCCATGTGCGCCGACAGCATCCGCGGTCCGTAAAATGGAACCGAGGTTATGTGGGTCCTCGAGTTCATCTAGTAAAATAAAGAGCGGTGTCTCTTCTTTTGAAGCGGCGAGTGCGAACATGTCCTCGATGGTTTTATATTCATAGGCCGCGACGGCTGCCACGACACCCTGATGATGTTCACTGCCGGCCATCTTCTCAAGCTTTGTTTTCGGTACGAATGACACTTGAACGGATGCTTCATTCGCCATCGCAATGATTTGAGCGAGCGGGCCTTTTTGTTGCCCTTCCATGATAAATACTTTGTTCATGTCGCGACCGCTTCGAAGTGCTTCGAGTACAGGGTTTCGCCCGTAAAGGAAATCAATCCCTTCCTCCATCACGTCTACTTCCTTATAGTCCGGTCGTTCCGACTTTTGATGGCGTGAACGCTCTGGACGTTCCCCACGTGGGCGGTCAAACGTTCGTTTTTCCGCACCTCGTTTTCCGTCATGTCGTTTCGGTCGACTCGGCTTCGAGTCGTTCGAACGCTTGTTTGATGAGTTCTTCAAGACGATCCCTTCTTTCTGTTAAGTAGATATAGCCAATCAATGCCTCGAATGCTGTGGAATAACGATACGTATGGACGTCGACCCGCTTCGGAATCGAGCCTGATTTCGCATTTTTGCCACGTCTGACGACGGCTTGTTCTTCTTCCGTCAACACGTCCGTCTCTAGCCAATAGGTCACGACGCTCGCTTGCGCCCGCGCGTTCACATAACGGACGGCACCCCGATGCAAATCGTTCGGTCGCGTCAATCCTTGCTCGAGCAGTCTTTCTCGTACGGCCAATTCATATACCACGTCACCCATATAGGCGAGCGCGAGGGCATTCATTTGTTTCGGTTGCATCATAACCGCTTCCACCGAACCCCTTGGGCCGTGTCTTCGAGTTGGATGTTTTGTTCTTTCAGTAAATCACGAATCTCGTCAGCCCGGGCAAAGTTACGTGCCGCGCGTGCGTCGTTTCGTTCTTGAATCAATTGATCGATTTCAGCATCAAGCAGTTCTTTCTCTTCAGCGAGCGTCAATCCGAGCACACCTGTCAATTCGTCGAATAACGACAGAACTTGTTCGAGTGTCGCTTTTGCCACATGGTCCGCCTTGGCGTAAATGTTCGCTTCTCGTGCCAGGTCAAAGAGGACGGTCATGGCATTTGCCGTATTGATATCATCATCCATCGATTCGATGAACGACGTCTTGATTGCTTCCAGTTTCCGCTCCATCGACTCGCTCGGTTCACCAAGTCCAGCCGTTACCGATAAACGATATTCGATGTTTTGATACGCTTCTTTGATTCGACTCCAACCGTTCGCCGCTTGTTCAATTAGTTCACGGCTGTAGTTGATCGGATGACGATAATGGACGGACAACATGAAGAAACGAAGAACCATTGGGTCTACTTCTTTCAGTGCTTCGTGGACGAGCAGGAAGTTTCCGAGCGATTTGGACATCTTCTCATTTTCAATGTTGATGAATCCGTTATGCAACCAATAGTTGGCGAACTTCGCGTGGTTGCACGCCTCTGACTGGGCAATCTCATTCTCATGGTGTGGGAATTTTAAATCGTGACCTCCCGCATGGATATCGATCGTTGCCCCGAGATGCTTTTTCGCCATCGCCGAGCATTCGATATGCCAACCTGGTCGTCCTTTGCCCCACGGACTATCCCAAGAAGGTTCGTCCGGTTTAGCAGCTTTCCATAAGACGAAGTCGAGCGGGTCTTCTTTCTTTTCTCCTACATCGACACGCGAGCCTGCCCGTAAATCTTCGATCGATTGTTGACTTAGCTTCCCGTACGTCTCAAACTTCTTCGTCCGGAAATAAACGTCACCTTCTGCTTCATAGGCGAATCCTTCCGTCTCTAGCTGACGGATGAACTCGATAATCTCTTCCATCGTATCGGTAACGCGTGGGTGCACGTCTGCCGGTTGTACGTTCAATGCTCCCGTATCGGCCAAATAAGCCTCAATATAACGATTCGTCAACGTCTCTGTGTCTTCTCCAAGTTCGTTCGCGGTACGAATGATCTTGTCGTCTACGTCCGTGAAGTTTAGGACGTATTTCACCTCATACCCACGATATGTCAAATAACGACGAACCGTATCGAAGGCGATGGCCGGACGGGCATTCCCTACATGGATGTAGTTGTAGACGGTCGGTCCGCACACATACATGGATACTTTCCCCGGAACAATCGGGACAAACGGTTCTTTTTTATTCGTGAGACTGTTGTACAGCTGAATCATGCGTTTTCTCCTCCATCCGCTTTTCAAGCGTCGCTAATTTTTGTTGTAGTTCATCCACTGCCGCTTCTAAGCGTTCTTGACACTCGCGGTCCGGATCTGGGAAACGATGATCGAGGTCATGTTGCTTCACACGCTTCCCGTTTCGAATGACGACACGTCCTGGGATACCGACGACGGTCGAGTCAGACGGTACATCGTTCAAGACGACAGAACTCGCTCCGATTTTGACGCAATCGCCAACCGTAATGTTCCCGAGCACTTTTGCCCCTGCTGAGATGAGCACATCACTCCCAATTGTAGGATGACGCTTCCCTTTTTCTTTCCCCGTTCCACCGAGTGTGACGCCTTGATAAATGGTTACATCGTTCCCGATAATCGCCGTCTCTCCGATGACAACACCGAAACCGTGATCGATGAATACACGGTCACCGAGGACTGCACCCGGATGAATTTCAATCCCGGTCAACCAACGACTGAACTGGGCTAATAACTTGGCCACCAGCTTCACGTTACGTTTCCATAATCCGTGCGCGATACGATGTGCCCATATGGCGTGTAGTCCTGGGTACGTCAGTGCCACCTCTACTTTTGAACGAGCGGCAGGGTCTAATTCTAAGACAGTCCGTAAGTCTTCACGCATGCTGCTCCAAAATCCCATAATTGATATCTCCTTTTCGTATACAAAAACAAAGACGCCCCTGTGCCAAGGCACAGAGACGCCATAAGCGCGGTTCCACTCTGTTTGGGAAAAAGTGTTCCCCTCTCAAGTCTCGTTAACGCCGAGTCACGGCCTCGACTACGTATCGCCGAGACGGCTCCGAGGTGCACTTCTTCGGGGGACACATCTAGAACTCCCAGCCTAGGTTCTAGTCTCTGCAAAGTGTCATACCGCTTACTTTCCTCATCGATGCCTTTATGCCAATAAAGTTGTCAGACGTTTCAAGACACGCTCTTTTCCGATTAACGAAATCGCGTTCGGGAGCTCTGGTCCATGTGTTTGTCCTGTCGTCGCGACACGGATTGGCATGAACAAGTTCTTCCCTTTTTGACCAGTCGCTTTTTGCGTCGCTTTCGTCGCCGCTTTAATCGCTTCTGGTGTAAAGTCTTCGATTCCTTCGAGCTGTTGTTTGAACTCTGCAAGGACAGCGGGAACCGTTTCCCCTGAAAGGACAACATTCGCTTCCTCGTCATACTCGATCTCATCTTTGAAGAACAAGTCCGTCAACGCGACAATCTCCGCCCCGTGCGTCATTTGTTCTTTATACAATGCGATCAAGTTTGTTGCCCAATCTGCCTCCTCGACAGATACCGCCTCGGGTAATCGTCCTGCTTCTTGTAAGAATGGTAAACTGAGTGCCACTACTTCGTCAAGCGTAGCCTTCTTCATGTATACACTGTTGATCCAAGAAAGTTTTTGTTGGTCAAATACAGCCGGACTCTTCGACAAGCGGTTCGCATCAAACATTTCAATGAACTCTTCTTTCGAGAAGATTTCTTCTTCTCCGACCGGTGACCAGCCAAGAAGAGAAATGAAGTTGAAGAGTGCTGCTGGCAAGTAGCCGAGATCCGCATACTGCTCAATGAACTGGATGATCGATTCATCACGTTTTGACAATTTCTTATGTTGATCGTTATAGATGAGCGTCATGTGACCGAATTCAGGATATTCCCATCCAAGCGCGTCATATACCATCATCTGTTTTGGTGTGTTTGCGATGTGGTCGTCTCCACGCAAGACGTGGCTGATCTTCATCAAGTGGTCGTCGACAACAACAGCGAAGTTGTAAGTCGGAATCCCATCTTGTTTCACGATGACCCAATCACCAAAGTCTTTCGACTCGAATGAAACATCACCTTTGACGACATCCGTCCATTTATACGTCACGCCTTCAGGCACGCGAATTCGAATTGAAGGCTTGCGGCCCTCTGCTTCAAACGCTTCACGTTCTTCGACAGTCAGGTTGCGGTGCGCACCAGAATAACGCGGTGCTTCGCCGCGCGCGATTTGTGCTTCACGCTCTGCTTCGAGCTCCTCTGATGTCATATAGCATTTATAAGCAAGACCTTTGCTCATCAATTCGTTGACGTATTTCTCATAAAGTGAAAGACGTTCCATTTGATAATATGGGCCGTAGTCTCCATCACGGCCTGGACCTTCATCCCAATCGATTCCGAGCCACTCCAAATACTTCATTTGACTCTCGACACCATTTAATACATTTCGTTTTTGGTCAGTATCTTCAATTCGAAGAATCAATTTCCCGCCTGCATGACGAGCAAATAAGTAGTTAAACAACGCAGTCCGCGCATTTCCGATGTGGAGATGCCCCGTCGGACTAGGCGCATAGCGTACACGCACTTCACTCATAATAGTTCCACCTTTCTTCTCTTCTGCCCAAATAGTATACCATTTCTGTCAAGCCCGGTTGAGTAAGATTACCGCTTGCGCCGCGATTCCTTCTTCACGTCCTGTGAAGCCGAGCTTCTCCGTCGTCGTCGCTTTTACGTTCACCTGTTCGATGTCCGCTTCGAGTAGGTCGGCAATGACTGCTCGCATCTCATCAATATAAGGACGTAGCTTCGGACGTTGTGCCATGACGGTCGCGTCCACATTTCCGAGGACATATCCCTCATCCTTCACAAGTTGCCATACGTGGCGAAGCAATGCTTTCGAATCCGCATCTTTAAATTCCGGGTCCGTATCAGGGAAATGCTTCCCGATGTCACCTGCCGCAATCGCTCCAAGCGCTGCATCGGCAATCGTATGGAGTAACACATCCGCATCGGAATGACCGAGTAGCCCACGTTCATGTGGAATCTCGATCCCTCCTAAAATTAATGGACGTCCTTCCGCAAATGCGTGTACATCAAATCCTTGGCCAATTCTCATTGTAAGTCCTCCTTCGCTAAAATCGCATCACCAAACAGTAAATCCTCTGGCGTCGTCATCTTAATATTATGATAGTCTCCAAGAACGACTTGTACCGTTTCACCAAGCCATTCGAATAAACTCGCATCGTCCGTTCCCATCATCTGTTGTTCGACCGCCCGTTCATGTGCCGCCAAAATCGACTTGGCTTGAAAAGCTTGCGGCGTTTGCGCCAACCATAGATTTTCCCGAGGAACCGTTCGTTCGATTTGATGACATTCGACTTGTTTGACTGTGTCTTTGACCGGTACTGCTAAAATGGCACCACCTTGTAATGCCGCTTCTGCCACTTGATGCAGCTGTTCACGTTTTACAAAAGGACGGGCACCGTCATGAATCATCACAATCGTATCGGGTGCAACCACCTTAAGCCCCGCATGGACACTCTGTTGTCGTTCTTCCCCACCTGTTACATATGTAATCGGTGTTTCGACTTGTGCCGTGATCGCTTCAAACCAGTCACGTTCCTCTGGACGAATCGCCAAAACAATCCGTTCACACCACGGATCGGTATCGAACGCTTGTAACGTCCACGCGATAATCGGTTTGTCACGGAGCGACAACATGAGTTTGTTCGCATCCGCGCCCATTCGTTTTCCTCTTCCCGCAGCCGGGATCACAACTGTATAAGATACTATGTCAAACACCTCTCTTCGTGAAAAAAGAGAGCGCTCACGCGTCTCTTTTTTGTTCGTTATTCAGGACGAGCAAAAATCATTCGGCCTGCAGATGTCTGCAGCACACTCGTCACGACGACAGGAAGCGTCTTCGAGATCAACTTACGTCCACCTTCCACGACGACCATCGTCCCGTCTTCGAGATAGGCAACACCTTGATTTTGTTCTTTCCCTTCTTTAATGACAGTGACAACCATCTCTTCGCCAGGGATGACGATTTGTTTGACGGCATTCGCTAAGTCATTGATGTTCAAGACTGGAACATTTCGCACTTCACAGACTTTGTTTAAGTTGTAGTCGTTCGTGACGACAATCCCATTTTTCAACTCTGCCAACTTGATTAATTTGATATCGACTTCTGGTACATCTTCAAAGTCCCCATCGTAAATTTCAACTTGGATTCGTTTGTTCTCTTGCAGTTCTTTTAAAATATCAAGTCCACGACGACCGCGGTTTCGTTTTAATGTGTCAGATGAATCCGCGATATATTGAAGTTCTCCGATGACGAACTGCGGAACAATCAATGTGCCTTCCACAAATCCGGTCGTGGCGATATCTGCGATACGACCGTCAATAATGACGCTCGTGTCTAAGATTTTATCATTCGAACGTTGTACCGGTTCAGCCGCCGGTTTCTCCCGCTCACTCTTTACAAATAGTTTGATCCATTCGTTACGCTTCCGATACCCGACCGCGAAACCGAAGTAACCAAACAGCGCCGTGACAAAGATTGGAACGATCTTACTCAGTAAGAAAATATTCGTTACTTCAAGCGAGACACTGATCAAAAAGGCAATCAAGAGCCCGATAATGAGGCCAATCGAACCGAATAAAATATCCCCTACCGGTAAACGGACGAGCCGTTCTTCGACAAAACGAATAAATGCAACAACACCATCGGTTAAGAATAAACTAAGAATGAAGAAGATAAGTCCACCAATCAAACTTGCTACGTATGGAATCGTTAACCATTCCGGCACATTCATGCCGAGGTCTCCTAATAATAACGTCGCCTCGATAATTCCGAACCAACCTACGACGAGCCCAATCAAAATAAATCCGATTCGTACAGCAATCTTCACTCATTCCACCTCCTTCTATATGAAATAAAATTTCAAAAATAACACTTTCATTGTAACATGCTTTTTTCAATCACGTTCGTTACAAAGCGTTAAAAACTGCCATTGGCGACCCGTTAAAACGGGATCGCCAACTGCAGTGCTTCGTCTACCGTTCCGACGCCGACTACTTCAATCCCTGCCGGAGCGGTCCATCCACCCATGTTGTTTTTCGGAATGATGGCACGTGTGAATCCTAATTTTGCGGCTTCGGCGACACGTTGTTCAATCCGTGATACGCGTCGCACTTCTCCAGTCAATCCGACTTCACCGATGCAGACATCCGTCGGACGAGTCGGGCGGTCGCGGAAACTCGAGGCAATCGAGACACAAATCGCGAGGTCAATCGCAGGCTCATCTAGTTTGACGCCACCCGCCGCTTTTAAGTAGGCGTCTTGTGTCTGAAGCAATAAGCCAGAGCGTTTCTCAAGGACGGCCATCAGAAGCGCGACCCGGTTTTGGTCGATTCCCGTCGCCATACGTCTCGGGTTACCGAATGATGTTGGCGAGATGAGCGCCTGTAGTTCGACGAGCACTGTCCTTGTCCCCTCCATCGAAGCGACGACCGTCGAACCGGACACACCGGCGGTTCGTTCTTCTAAAAAGATTTCGGACGGGTTTAGGACTTCTTCTAGCCCACTCTCTTTCATCTCGAAGATCCCGATTTCGTTCGTTGAACCGAAACGGTTTTTCACCGCGCGTAAAATACGGAACGTATGATGGCGCTCCCCTTCAAAGTAAAGTACCGCATCGACCATGTGCTCGAGTAAACGTGGACCTGCAATCGATCCTTGTTTCGTTACGTGACCGACGATGAACACAGCAATCCCTCGTGTTTTTGCAATCTTCATGAGCGCTGCTGTACATTCTCGTACTTGTGACACACTTCCTGGCGCCGATTGAATTTCATCCATATATACCGTCTGAATCGAGTCGATGATGACGAATCCGGGTTGTTCTTCATCAATGACGCGTTCGATCATCAACATGTCTGTCTCAGCGAGCACAAACAAGTCTTCGGTCGGTAAGCCGAGACGTTCCGCCCGCAACTTTGTCTGCTTGAGTGATTCTTCACCTGAGATATAGAGCACTTTTTTACCACTATGAGCTAGATGTGCACTGACCTGTAACAGAATCGTCGACTTCCCGATTCCCGGGTCCCCGCCGACTAAGACGAGTGAGCCCGGCACGATCCCCCCACCGAGCACACGGTCAAATTCACGACTATTCGTGTGCACGCGTGTCTCTTCTTGTGAGACGACGTTTGCGAGTCGTTCTGGCTTCAATTGTCGAGATGAACTATGCACAAACGCTGCGCCGCGTTTGGCTTTCTTCTCTTCGACAAACTCCTCAACGAGCGTATTCCATTCATTACAACCTGGACAACGTCCCATCCATTTGGCTGACTCATATCCACACGATTGGCAGACGTATTTCGTTTTAATTTTTGCCATAAGCTTCCTTCCTGTCTAAAAAAAGCTCCCTCATAAACAACGAGGGAGCTGAATGATTTACTGAACCACACCTTCGTTACGAACGACAAACTCTCCATCTTGTACGTCGAGCGCAACTTTACTGCCTCTAGCGATTGTGCCGCCGAGCATTGCTTCTGAGAGGCGATCTTCCACTTCTCGTTGAAGGGCACGACGGAGAGGGCGAGCCCCGTATTCCGGATCGTAGCCGACTTCGGCAATCTTGTCGAGCGCCGCATCCGTCAAGCTGAAATCAACTCCTTGTTCGGCAAGACGTTTCTTGAGTGTCTCTGCCATAAGTTTGATGATTTCTTGAATGTGCTCTTTTTGAAGTGAATGGAAGACCGTGATTTCGTCAATCCGGTTCAAGAACTCAGGTCGGAACGCCTTTTTCAGTTCCTCGAGTACTTTATCCTTCATTTCCGTATATTCACGTTTCACATCATCTTCGACTGTGAATCCAACATATTTATTACGTTGAAGCGCTGCGGCTCCGACGTTTGACGTCATGATGATGACCGTGTTTCGGAAGTCGACCGTGCGACCTTTTGAATCCGTCAAGCGACCGTCGTCAAGCACTTGAAGTAAGATGTTGAACACTTCAGGGTGCGCTTTTTCAATTTCATCGAGAAGGATGACCGAATATGGTTTCCGGCGTACTTTCTCTGTCAATTGACCGCCTTCTTCGTAACCAACATAACCAGGAGGCGAACCAACGAGACGGCTCGTCGCATGTTTTTCCATGTACTCTGACATGTCGATTCGAATAATCGCATCCTCATCCCCAAACATCGCTTCGGCAACTGCGCGAGCGAGTTCGGTTTTCCCGACTCCGGTAGGTCCAAGGAAGATGAATGAACCGATTGGACGTTTTGGATCTTTCAAGCCAGCCCGAGCCCGACGAATGGCGCGAGAAATCGATTTCACCGCATCGTCTTGACCGATGACACGGTTGTGAAGAATTGATTCGAGTTTGAGGAGACGGTCTGTCTCTTCTTCGGCAATCTTCGTGACCGGCACACCTGTCCAGTTTGCGACAACTTGAGCGATATCTTCTTTCGTCACTTCAAGTTTTTCGTTTCCTTGCTTGTTCTGCCATTCTGCTTTCAACTCTTCTAACTCATCGCGTAACTTTTGTTCTGTATCACGGAGAGAAGCCGCTTTTTCAAACTCTTGGCTTTGAACAGCAGAGTCTTTTTCTTTACGAATCGATTCAAGGCGTGACTCCAACTCTTTCAAGTTCGGTGGTGCCGTGAACGAACGAAGTCGTACTTTTGATGCCGCCTCATCGACGAGGTCAATCGCTTTGTCCGGTAAGAAACGATCCGAGATGTAACGGTCAGACAGAACGACCGCCTCGTGAATCGCTGTGTCCGTAATCGTTACGCGGTGATGCGCTTCATAACGATCGCGCAACCCGAGTAGGATTTGTTCAGCTTCTTCTGTTGTCGGTTCATTTACTTGAATTGGTTGGAAGCGTCGTTCAAGCGCTGCATCCTTTTCGATGTACTTCCGGTACTCATCAAGTGTAGTCGCCCCGATACATTGAAGTTCACCACGAGCCAATGACGGCTTGAGGATGTTCGACGCATCAATCGCACCTTCTGCACCACCCGCACCAATCAATGTGTGCAACTCGTCAATGAAGAGAATGACGTTTCCTGCCTGACGAATTTCATCCATTACTTTTTTCAAT
This sequence comes from Exiguobacterium sp. MMG028, assembly GCF_027947425.1. Taxonomy (NCBI): domain Bacteria; kingdom Bacillati; phylum Bacillota; class Bacilli; order Caryophanales; genus Exiguobacterium; species Exiguobacterium sp. MMG028. The sequence continues at coordinate 2,875 of NZ_JAQJIN010000006.1, read as the reverse complement.
CGATCTTCGAACTCACCACGATATTTCGTACCTGCTACGAGTGTACCCATGTCGAGTACCATCACTCGCTTATTGCGAAGTGTTTCAGGTACTTCGTTGTTAATGATTTGTTGAGCGAGACCTTCGACTACTGCCGTTTTCCCGACACCTGGCTCTCCAATAAGAACCGGGTTGTTTTTCGTACGACGAGATAAGACTTCAATGACACGTTGAATCTCCCCTGCGCGGCCGATGACCGGGTCTAAACGTGACTCACGTGCTTGTTGCGTCAAGTCGCGTGCCAATCCATCAAGTGTTGGGGTTGCAGCGCTCGCGCCTGGTTGCGAAGCATTTGAAGAAGACTCCGTGTTACCGAGAAGCTGTAATACTTGTTGACGCGCTTTCGTCAAACTGATTCCAAGGTTATTGAGGACACGTGCTGCGACACCTTCGCCTTCACGAATCAATCCAAGAAGGATGTGCTCCGTTCCAACATATGAATGTCCTAGTTTTCGTGCCTCATCCATCGAGAGTTCAATGACCTTTTTCGCACGTGGTGTGTAGTGAATCGTCGATCCATTCTCAGAACCGCGTCCAATCAATGATTCTACTTCTTGTTGAATTTTTTCAGAAGTCAATCCGAGAGCGAAGAGCGCTTTTGCCGCAATCCCTTCTCCTTCACGAACCAATCCTAATAAAATATGTTCTGTCCCAATATTATGATGGCCAAGACGTACTGCTTCCTCTTGTGCTAAAGCTAATACGCGCTGTGCTCGTTCTGTAAATCGTCCAAACATCATTGACAAAACCTCCTTGTAGTTGGATCAAACTAAGCCTTGATCTAACGTTCGACGAACGAGGGTCGCTCGTTCTCGATCCCGTTCTTGCGTAGATAATGTTTTCCCGAAATGTTTTTGTAGAAAACCTGATTGTAGCCGAACAATGAGTTCATGAAACTTTGGTGGACTCCAATCAGACAAAATCCCTAGGTCACTCGCTAAATGTAAATCAGATAATCGTTCGATGGCTTCAGTAGAAGATAGTAATTTAGCATATCGCAAAATACCATATGATCGATAAAATCGATCTTCCAACTCTTCCTGTCGATTCGCAACGAGTTCTTCACGCGCATGACGCTCTGCTTGAATCACTTGTTCTGTGACTTCCATAAAGTCAGCCAGTAACTGTGACTCGTGACTCCCTAATGTCCGTTGATTCGACAGTTGGAACAAGCGACCCGCCGCATCACTACCTTCACCATAACGACCTCGAATCGTATAGCCAAGTTTTCGAAGTTCTCGCAAGATTGGACTGATTCGTCCCGTTAAGGTGAGTCCCGGCAAGTGTAACATGACCGAGGCACGAAGTCCTGTTCCGATATTGCTTGGACATGTCGTCAAATAACCTAACTGTTCATCAAACGCATACGATAGGGATTCTGCACATAACGCATCAACTTGTTTCGCTAATTCAAACGCCTCTTTCACTTGATATCCTGGAAGTAGCGTTTGAATGCGTAAATGGTCTTCCTCATTAATCAATACACTAATTGTTTCATCTTCACTTAAGAAGACCGCACTCTCTTCATTGGTTGCAACGGCTGGGCTAATGAGGTGTTTCTCCATCAACGCCTGTCGTGTCACTTCATCATAATCACGCATATGAAGATATTCGAATCCTTTCAACCCACGTAGACGCCCTTCTAGACGATCACAAAGCTGACGTTCTCCTTCTTTAGAAAGTACGGGAGAGAATACCGTGTCTTTGACATTACGTGCCAGTCGAATTCTTGTAGAAACAACCAAATCATCGAGCTTGGCACGTTCTTTCATTTTTGGACCAAGTGGATGTTTTAGGAAAGTTTCCATCAGACATCTCCCTGCCCTTCTAATTGCTTCATTTCTTTTTGAATGCGTGCTGCCCGTTCATAATCTTCTTGTTCGACAGCGCGGTTCAACTCCCCTGCCAACTTTTCGAGCCGTTCTTCAATCCGTTCATGTGGCGTGCGTAACTGGTCAGGGATTGAACCGATATGATGATCGTGTCCTTGTTGATATTGACGAGTGATTTTAATCAATTCATCCCGAAATACGGTATAACATGTAGTGCATCCTGCTTTTCGTACGCGCAATAGGTCTTGGCGTGTCATCTGACAAGTCGGGCATCGCTTCACGACTGGTACATATCCTGTCATCAGTTCTACCGTACATTGTCGACATAATCGTTTTTTTACGGGTACATCTTGTTCCATCACAACGACTTCATTGACAGCAGGTCGTTGTTTACAACGTTCGCATAACATACGACTTATCCCCCATTACGATAACGAAGTACTTTCATCAGTGCCAGCAATTGTTGACGTCGAATAAAAGAGCGATCATCAACTTGTAAGTTTAATGCTTCATCTGATAAGAGATGGTAAATCAATTGCGCTTCTTGTTCGTGCATCATTTGTTCTTCCACTAATCGCACGAGCACATTTTCAACGAGTTGTTCATTCAGACGTGGATGCTCATGAATGACATCCATCAAACTAGAGAGCACATCTTGTTTTTCATGTAAGATGACGCGTCGGATCCGAATATATCCACCGCCACCTCGTTTACTTTCTACTAAATATCCTTTTTCGACGGTAAAACGTGTGTTGATGACATAATTGATTTGGGATGGGACACATTCGAATCGTTGCGCGATATCTTGGCGTTTAATCTCGATTGCATTTGCCTGACTTTCCTTCAATACTTGCTTCAAATACTGTTCGATAACATCCGAAATATTTCTCATCTCCACCACCCTCTGACCATCTTTGACTTTTGACTATATTTTATCATTGATTTAAAAAAAGGCAAACGAAAAGCGATGCTCTCATAGAGAGCACCGCCAATCAATAAAAAAA
>NZ_JAQJIN010000005.1:0-103368 GCF_027947425.1 Exiguobacterium sp. MMG028 | reverse complement strand
GCAGAGGACGACCGAGCATACGCTCGGTCGTTTTTTTGTTTCATTGAAACTTTATCTCTTCTTTCCTCGTAGTGAATATGAGAAAGAGGGGATTTTTTTATGAACAATATGTCTCCTTACAGTGATTCATCGGGGAAACAAAACGAGAGGGGAAGCATAATGAAAGATCTTCAGCAAATCCAATTAGACCTACAACAACGTATCGCCGAGCGTGATCGACTTGTCCGCAAACAAAAGACACTTGAAAAACAGCTAAAGGAACATGAAGCGATACGGAAAGAATTGTTGAATACATTTACGAAAGAACAGCGCGATGTTTACGATCTTGAAAGTTTTTCGCTCGTCAATACGTGGCGGAAGTTACGAGGCACGTTTGATGAGCAACGCATAAAGGAAGTAGAAGAAGCTGCTCGTGCTGAACTGAAATTGCGCGAACACGAGAAGATGATCGATGAATTGACGCTCGAGCATCGAGGTTTACAAGAACAGCTCGAGAGATATGAAGACATAGACACAGAGTGGGAGACCTTCTTAGAAACAAAAGAGGCCCATCTCACAAAAGATCCAGCTGTTCGCCGAGACCTACATGATCTCACCAATCAACAAGCTAAGACGAATGAACTTCTCATCGAATATCGAGAAGCCATTGTTGCGGGTAAGGTAGCACGAGCAACGATTACGAGGACGCTAAAGCACTTAGACAGCGCCAAAGGTTGGTCGACATATGATACGTTCTTCGGGGGAGGTTTGTTTGCGACGGCAATGAAACATGATGCGCTAGATGCATCCGAGCAAACGATGCATGAATTACAATCTGCATTGGAACGTTTCTCCCGTGAATTGGCAGACGTCCAAGAAATTGTTCAAGAATTACATGTCGATCGAGGTTCACTGATTCAGTTCGCAGATTACTTTTTGGATGATATTTTTTCAGAATGGACGATGCATGGGCGAATCAATGATTCATTAGATCAAGTGAGCGGACTGGATAAGGAAATCAGTCAGTTGATTACGCATATGATGACAAAAACGGAACAGTTGGGAGAAAGACTCGAAGAGGTTGGTGAAAAAAGAAGACAGCTCATCCTTACGCGATGAGCTGTCTATTTACTCCGGTCGTTTTAGCCAATGCCGTAATCCTTTTCCTGCATGAGGGCCTGCCTCATAACGCGGAATGACGTGCAGATGGGCATGAGGAACAGTTTGGTTTGATGCCGTGCCGACGTTCCAACCGAGTGTGTATCCATTAGGTTGAAAGGTTCGATCAAGATGTTCTTTTGCTATATGAAGTAATTCGTATGTATGTTGCCATTCTAAAGGCGTTAAGTCGAATGTCGTCGCGCGGTGTGCTTTCGGGACAATTACACCCGAGCCAACGAGGACATCTTGCTCGTGGTCATGCATGAGAAAGTAACAAGAGTCATTCTCGGCAATAATGGTTTGATATGGATCGAGTGTCGGGTGACAAAATGGACAAGTAGACATGAGATAGGTACACTTCCTTTCTATATTAAGTGTACCAAAGGGGGAGAATCATGGAACGACTCATCAATGAAATCGTGCAAAATGTGCAAACAGGAAAACGAACGCTGATTGCAATCTCCGGACATGGGGCAGCAGGAAAATCGACGTTAGCCGAAACATTACGGGATCGATTCGGTGATATAAACCTCCTTCATACAGATCCATACATCATCGATTCACAGTTACGGAAACAAACGATCCTCACATATCAACACGATGGAATACCCCATCACTATAAGATGACGGCGTGTCATCCGTCTGCGCATCATCTGCTTTCACTCGAGCGTGATGTCCGTATGATTCAGGAAGGGATTGGGTTTTATACGATTGATGTCCCCTATTTGGAGCGGACATGGATTGATCCGGAGAAACCGATCACGATTATTGAAGGGATGAGTGTCGCATTCCTGGATCTTTCATCTTTTGACCAATCAATATATCTTTATACGGACGGGGAGACGGAGTTCAAGCGACGCTCACAACGTGATATTCAGGAACGGGGTATGGAGCTGGACTATTTACACGCTTCACATGTAGAACGACGTCTGCAATATGAATTATTCATGCATCCGTATCGCCACTACTTTCAAACCATCGTCAATACGAGTAAGGATGAAATTCAAATTGAAAAAACCGCTCACGAGGAGCGGTGACTGCGTAGCGTATCTTGAATACCGAGACCGAGCTGTTCTTGCTCACGTTCGAGTTGTTCCCAGGTGAGGGAGCGATGACGCAATTCGACGTCAGTCGCCATCGACTCGAGCGTTCGTTGTGTTTCGATGTTGTCGAGCCAGTAGTAGAGGTCGATTCCATCTTCATGCAGACGCCAAAATGATTTGACGACCTCAAACTCATCGGCCCACTCACCGACCGGTTTGAACCCATACTTTTCGACGAACGGATAAGGACGCTCTTCTCCGAGCGGGTCAATCACGTTCCGAACAAACATCGGTTCAAGTCCAGCATGAGCCGTTGCGTCGAGCAATCGTTTCAGTTCAGGCATCGGTTCGATTTCAATGTGTTCAATCACGTCAAACCAGACACGTTTCATGTCCTTGTCCCATAACGTCGCTTCCACGCTGTATGGAGCTCCAGCAGACGAAGGGGCATACATCGTCAATTCGAAGGAGAATGGAACGTCTTCCTTCGCACCAGGTTCTAGTACGACAGTGAGTGGAATCGGAATTTCTTGAATGTCGGCTTCTCGATTGAATTCATTTCCTTCCATGGTGATGTCTTTAAATGTCGTCAAAAAGTTGAGTGTCAGTTCTTGTAACCGGACGACAGTCGTCGTCGGGTTGGATACGTGCAGGGTCCCGGTCACTACCTGCTTCGGAATGAGTGCTGCCGGGTCAAACGTGATGTCGGCTTCGATCTCCGAAAAGAACCATTTCTTGAATCGGTTTCCCCATTTGGACATGGCGGTCGCGCCCCTTTTCTCTAAATTCTATGCTGTTATACCTGTTCCCGATTCCATTTTTCAAAAAACATTGAGAAAAAGGTTGCTTTTTATAACTGTCTCACTTATTATAGAGGATGTCGAAACAATTCAAACCATCGCGGGGTGGAGCAGTCTGGTAGCTCGTCGGGCTCATAACCCGAAGGTCGTCGGTTCAAATCCGGCCCCCGCAACCAATTTTTATTTAATTTCATATGTCGTCGCGGGGTGGAGCAGTCTGGTAGCTCGTCGGGCTCATAACCCGAAGGTCGTTGGTTCAAATCCAGCCCCCGCAACCAATTTTTAAATGAGATAGCGAAACGATAGCGTTTCGTGTTTTTTTTTGCTTAAAATGAAGTGTACAATGAGTACGTATGAGAAGTGATAAAAGGAGAACCATTCATGTATACATTGATTACGCATTCTGCGGCGGAGACGCAAGCAGTGGCAGAACGTTTGGCCATGCTCGTCGAAGCAGGAACGGTCATTACGTTAAACGGTGACCTTGGTGCCGGCAAGACGACGTTCACACAAGGGTTCGCAAAAGGACTCGGTGTCACACGGAACGTCAACAGTCCGACCTTCACCATTATGAAACAATACAAAGGGCGCTTGCCGCTCTATCATATGGATGTCTATCGACTCGAGGATACGGGGGATGACATCGGTCTTGAGGAATATATCAACGGTGACGGTGTCGCCATCGTCGAGTGGTCGAACTTGATCGAGTCTTCTCTTCCGGAAGAACGCTTGGCGATTACGATTGAACGAGTCAGTGACGAGGAACGAAAATTGACACTCGCTCCAACGGGGGAGCGTTACGTTCAAATCGCCAAGGAGGTGCTCGCATGAAGCAATTGATGATTGATACCGCGACGACACGTTTATCTGTCGCATTAAGTGAGGCTGGAGAAATTCAAGCCGAAGCGACGGTCATGGTCTCGAAAAACCATGCGGTCACACTCATGCCGATGATTGAACAACTCATGGCAGCTGTGAAATGGACTCCGAATATGCTCGAACGCATCGTTGTTACGACAGGTCCTGGGTCGTACACGGGGATTCGGATTGGAGTGACGACGGCGAAGACACTTGCTTATACGTTAAACATTCCACTAATCGGCGTGTCTGCCCTTCAACTCATGGCAGCAGCCCCGAATACGGAATTGCCCGTTGTCTCGTTGATTGACGCGCGACGCGGCAACGCCTATATCGGATATTATCAACAGAACAAGGCACTGACACACGATCAACATGCGTCTGTCGCCGACTGGCTACGACTGAATATCCAAGGGCGTTTCCTCGTCGTTGGAGATGTCGAACCGTTCCGTGACGTATTGAGTGAATATGAGTACGTCGAAGCACCGGCTGCACATCGTTACGGCCGCGCGAGTGATTTGGTCGTCTTTAGCGATGAGACGAGTGATGTCCATGCGTTTGAGCCAGAGTATTTGCGACTCGCTGAAGCGGAAGCGAAATGGTTAGAGGGTCAAAACAATGGCTGACGTTAAAATTCGTCGAATGACGTGGCTCGATGTCGAAGAAGTGACGAAAGTCGAAGAAGCGTCGTTCTCCATTCCTTGGACAAAAGAGGCGTTCATGAACGAGATGCTTCGAAATGAACAGGCTATTTATTTTGTCGCGGTCCATGACAAACGAGTCGTCGGTTTTGTCGGAGTATGGCAAATCGTCGACGAAGGACATATCACGAATATTGCTGTCTTACCTGAATTTCGTGGGCAAGGGATCGGTAACCAACTGTTAGCGGAACTTGTCGCGTTTGCCAAGTCAAAGGGGCTTGTCGGATTGACGTTAGAAGTCCGTGTGTCGAACGTCGGGGCGCAAAAACTATATGAACAGTTTGGGTTTATGCAAGCGGGACGAAGAAGACGCTACTATCAGGATAATAATGAAGACGCCTATATTTATTGGGCGAAGTTAGGAAGTGACTCAGAATGAACACATCACTGATTCTCTCAATCGAGTCGAGCTGTGACGAGACGTCTGTTGCGCTCGTCAAAGACGGGAAGACGCTATTGTCGAACGTCGTCTCTTCTCAAATTGAGAGCCATAAACGATTTGGTGGCGTCGTCCCTGAAGTGGCGTCTCGTCATCACGTGGAGCGCATCACGTATGTCATTGACGATGCGTTGAGCGAAGCAGGCGTGACGATGGAAGATGTCGATGCGGTCGCGGTCACACAAGGACCAGGTCTCGTCGGTGCCCTTCTCGTCGGCATCAGTGCGGCCAAAGCATTGGCGTTCGCCCATCAAAAACCGCTCATCGGCGTCCATCATATCGCGGGGCATATTTACGCGAACGAACTCGTCGAAGAGATGGAGTTCCCACTCGTCTGTCTCGTCGTCTCAGGTGGACACACGGAGCTCGTCTATATGCCGGAACATGGTGTCTTTGAAGTCATTGGTGAGACACGTGATGACGCGGCGGGTGAAGCTTATGATAAAGTCGCACGCACACTCAGCCTCCCATATCCGGGTGGTCCGGCAATTGACCGTTTAGCAGCGGTTGGAGAAGATACGTACAACTTTCCACGCGTTCGCCTTGAACCGGGTAGCTTCGACTTCAGTTTTAGTGGCTTGAAGTCATCGGTCATCAACGCTGTACACAATGCGGAGCAACGTGGGGAGACGGTCATTCCTGAAAACTTGGCAGCGAGTTTCCAAGCAAGTGTTGTCGAAGTGCTTGTTGAGAAAGCGATTCGCGCTGTGAAAGAAAAAGGAGCGAAGCAATTGCTCGTTGCCGGTGGTGTCGCGGCAAACCGTGGACTCCGGGCCGCGCTTCAAGAAGCGACTGCTGCTGAAGGGATTCGACTTGTCATCCCACCACTCGCTCTTTGTGGAGACAATGCCGGCATGATTGGGGTCGCGGCACATCACGCGTATGTGCGCGGGAAGCGCGATACACTAGCGATGAATGCGGTTCCTGGGTTATCCTTAGAAGAGAGCATGACAGTCTAGGGGGAAATAGAGACATGACGAAACGCATCATCATTGGAGGACTCATCGTACTACTCGTCGTCGCGACGTTTTTACAAGTACGAGAAATCATCCGCGCTTACAATATCGCCTATCAAGAGGAAATTGTGCCTGAAGAGACACGAGTGAAGTCGTTGACTGGAGAAGAGTCATTAGAAGGTATCGGTCGTGTGACCGGAGAGAATACGCTCATCGAGTCATTGTATGGTTACACGAGTGTCATCGACCAAGAACCAGAGCGTGTGATTGTCGTTGATCGCAATCTCGGTGTTCAGCCAAAAGCGAGCGATGCTTACTATGAAATTGAGCGGGGTCGCGAGGCAACAGAAGAAGAGGCTGCGAAGTTTGATGATTTGATCGAGGAGCTCGACGAACAGCAACTGTTCGCACAAGTCATCTCGACACACGAAGCACGCTATGTGACGAATGACGAAAAATCGTTGACGTTCTATAAAGTGTTCACACGTGACGTCGATACGAACGAGGCGGTCTTCTTTATCGCTGAGGACGGGACGAAGCTCGATTTCCATACGGTAGGATTCCAACCGTTACGATACTTTTAAGATAAAGAGAGGCCAGCGTATTAAACACGCTGACCTCTTTTTTCATGCCTTCAAATTGGCAACAATCTTCCCGACGACGTGTCGGTCTGAGAGTTCGACCAACTTTTTCGGGATATCCGCAAATGGAATTGTCTCTTGAATCATTGGTTGAATCTCACCCGCTGCAAGCAGTTCGAGCATGTGCGTACCGATGCGGACGATGTTTGCTTCGCTCACACGGTCTTGTTGATGATGAATCGCATTAAGTGCGACCTCATGGTAGGAGATGACACGTGTGAACGGTTTGATGACACTCATGTCAGGGGCTCCTGCGATATGGGCGATGTGTCCGTTGTAGGCGATGACTTGGAGGGAAGCGGTCGCCGTCTCCCGACCGACGGGATCGATGACAGCATTGACACCGTGACCACTTGTCAGTTCCATCACCCGTTGTTGCCAGTCTTCCGTATTGTAATCGATTGCCTCATCGGCTCCGAGCTGTTTGACCCAGTCATGGTTACGCGCTGAAGCGGTCGTGATGACACGTTTTCCGAGATACTTCGCCAGTTGAATGGCAAAGCCACCGACACCACCGGCACCCGCGTGAATGAGGATTGTATCGATTGCATTCATCGGAAATTTTTCAAAAATGGCTTGGTACGCTGTGAATCCAGCTGTCGGTAAAGCGACTGCATCAGCGAACGAGATCGATTCTGGAATTGGGACGACCATGTGCGCCTTGGCACGTGTGAATTCGGCGAAGCCACCCCATTCATTCCAGTTGCTGTGGTAGAGGACACGGTCACCGATCTGTACGTTCGTCACGTCATCCGCGACAGCAGCAATCGTACCTGCGACATCGAGCCCGAGGACGTGAGGGTATGACCATTCGGGTTTGCCATTGGTAGCCGTTTTGTAGTCGACTGGGTTGAGCCCTGCATATTCTCCCTCAATCAATACCTCGCCGGAACGAAGTGATGGTGCATCGACCTCCTCGATTCGCATCGTCTGCCATGTGTTCGGTTCATGTAGTAATAAAGCTTTCATTAAATAGCCACTCCTTATAAATTTATTTATCGATATATCCTTTAAACGTTATTTGTCTTATGATTTACTCCCTTTTATACTGAAGGTAATGAATACAAAAGGAGTTTACACAGATGATTGATTTTGAATGGTATCGCAGTTTTATCCACGTGTACCAGCAACGTTCCGTGTCGGCAGCGGCGCGTGTTCGCTTTTTGACCCAACCGGCTGTCAGCCAACATATCGCCGCACTTGAAGCAGAACTCGAAACGTCCCTCTTCACACGAGCACCACGTCAGATGATTCCGACGGATGCGGGGAAGGAACTATACACGCAAGTAGTCGGCTTGATTGACCGTCTTGAAGAACTATCGCTTGAGATGAAATATGTCTCAGGGGAGCAACCGCGTCCCGTGTTCAAGTTCGGTGGACCGACCGAGTTCGTCACACATGAGATTATACCCGCTTTGCCGCTTGATGCTGCACAGTACATCGCAGATTTCGGGATGACAGCAGATTTAATCAAACGCTTAGCAGACGGGGAGCTCGACTTTGTCATCGCGACGAAGCGGATGGAGGAGCCTGGTATCCAATACGTCCCGATTGCCGACGAATCGTTTTTGTTAGTGGCGCCGAACGATTGGGAAATCCCAACCGATGAGTTAAAAGATTGGATGGATCGTCAGCCGTGGATCAGTTATGGACTGGAGCTTCCCATCATCCGTCGTTACTATCAGACTCAGTTCGGGGAACGTCCAGACATACGTCCGGAGATGATCTTACCAAACGTCGACGCCATCCTTGCGGCAATCGAATCGAAGTGCGGCATCAGTATCTTACCGAACTATTTGATTCGACATGCACTCGAGCGAGGAAGCGTTCAAATCGTGGCGCCTGAACGTTTTGCGACGAACGTCATTTACCTCGCGCACCGGACTGAGTCGAAGCATGACCCCGTCATCAACCAAGTCATCCAAGCGCTGCAGGATGCAAAATGAAGTAGGACCCCCGTGGGCCCTACTTTTTATAATGCGTTTTTTAAGATTGTTGCTACATCTTGTTGTCGGAGTGGGACGTACTGGCCAATCTGTTCAGCGACCATCGCCCGTTCTGCCATCAATTCGAGATGCGTGGCGTCAATTTCATAATCACTGAGACGTGACGGTGCACCGATCGATGTCCAAAAGTCTTGTAACGCCTGAACCGTCTCTTCGACGAGCACGTCATCCGATTTGTCGTTCATGTCAATGCCGAAGACGCGTTCACCGAGTTGAATGATGCGTTCAGGACGTGTCTTTCCGACATAGCGAAGCCATTCCGGGAAGAGAATCGCAAGTCCGCCACCGTGTGGGATATCGTAGACGGCAGAGACCGCGTGTTCGATCATATGAGTCGCCCAGTCCGTCTTCACGCCCATCGATAATGTCCCGTTTAAGGCAAAGGTTCCGTTCAACAACATCGTTTCCCGTGCGTCAAAATCATTCAAGTTTTCAACGAGGCGAGGTGCCGTTTCCATCATGGTCCGTAAAATCGATTCCCCGAACCGTTCTTGGAGTAGGGCGTTCTCTGAAGCGTGGAAATATTGTTCGAAGACGTGCGACATGATATCAACGATTCCATATACGGTTTGGTTCGCCGGTACACTCAACGTATAGGTCGGGTCGAGTACGCTGAATTTTGGGTAAGTGAGGGGTGAGCCGAACGAGCGCTTATCCTGTGCCTCCCAGTTCGTGATGACGGCGCCACCGTTCATTTCCGATCCCGTTGCCGCCAATGTCAAGACGGTCCCAATCGGTAATGCATCTGTGACGGGGACTTGTCGTGTCACGATGTTCCACGGATTCCCGTCATATTTTGCACCGGCTGCGATTCCTTTCGCACAGTCGATGACGCTACCTCCACCTACAGCTAAGATGAGGTCGATTTGATGTTCATGGACTAAGTCGATCCCTGTTTGAACAGTCGTTAGACGCGGATTTGGTTCGACACCAGAAAGTTCGACGACGGTTACGTTCATGTCGGCTAATAGAGCGGTTACTTCCTCATAAAGCCCGTTCGCTTTGATGCTCCCTCCACCGTATAAGAGAAGGACGCTGTCCCCGTATCGTGGAATTTCGGTGCGGAGCGATTCAAGTTGTCCTTTCCCGAATAAGAGTTTGGTTGGGTTGTGATATTGAAAACGTTCCATTAATTAGTCAGCCTCCTTGATCTCTTCTAAAAACTGAACGTCGCGACTAGCGAGAAGTGCCTCTGCTTCTTGGCGATACGTTTGATAGTGGGGTGAGGCGATATGCGTATCGAGTGCCGCCTTGTCGGCCCACTTTTCGTAAAAGACGAACGCGTCCGGGTTGCTTTCGACTCGGTATAGCGTATAGAAGACACAACCTGCCTCCGCACGTGATGGGGTGACGACTTGGCGTAAATGTGTCTCAAGCGCGGACCCGAGACCGGGCTTCGCTTGAATCTGAGCTAAGATGGTAATCATCTTCATTCCTCCTCATCTATAAAACCCGCCTGTTCGAGAACAGACGGGTCGTTCTCTTTCATCGATTGGCAACGAGAAAGAATCGATTAGTTTAACGTGTTGATGACGGCTTTTGCGACAGCAACGGTCGATTGTGGATTTTGGCCAGTTACCAAGTTTCCATCAACTTGAACGTTTTCTGTGAAGTTGTCTGCGAGCACGATGTTCGCACCGAGTTCACGAAGACGCGTTTCAAGTAAGAACGGCATGTAGATATCAAGACCTGTCGCACGTTCTTCTTCATCCGTGAACGTCGCAATCGTTTTACCGTTCACGAGTGGTGCGCCGTCAGACAATGTCGCACCGACAAGACCAGCGGGACCGTGGCAGACGGCAGCAACCGTTTTGCCTGCTTCAAATAGTGAACGGATCGCAACATTCAATGCTTCGCTTTGTGGAAGGTCGAACATCGTTCCGTGACCACCTGGCATGAAGATGGCATCGAATTGGTCGAAGTTGGTGATTGTCTTCAAATCGATCGTGTCTTCGAGAAGGGGAGCCGTCGCTTGAATATCAGCAGGTACTTCTCCTTCTAAACTGCGTGCGTCGATTGGAGATTGACCACCGTTCGGGCTAGCGACCGTGATGTCATATCCTTGTTGTTTGAACTCGACGTATGCCTCACCAAACTCAGACAACCAAAGTCCAGTCGTGTGACCGTCCTTCATTTCTTTTGCGTTCGTCACGACCATTAATACATGTTTACTCATCTGTCATTCCTCCTAAGAAATAATCCGTTGTTTCGGTACGTGACTAGAATAACGCGCACTCTAACGAAAAACAAATTAAGAAAAAACACCTTATCTATAAATAAATTTATACATAAATGAAAAAGCCGCCCCCTTCAAAAAGAGGACGGACTGTTCAAGCTTTCGGTTGTCGATAATTCTCTCGATGCCACGTATTGATGCGGCTCACGATGAACACGAGAAGGGCGAGGATCCACATGAAGAGCGTCTCTTCATAGAAGTGGGCCCACACCGATCCCGGCGCATAGAACGTGTGAACGGTCACATCGACCGGCCAGACGACGATACGGATGAAGAGCGTGCTCATGAGCAGGCCACTGAAAAGACTGAGTAGAATCCCTGGCCACGTCTGAATGATGAAGCCGATCACGACCGGTAAAAAGTAAAAGAGAATAGACGGAACGATCGTCGGCTCCCCGCGGATGAGTTCAGATACGAACTCGGTCCCGGTTGGCACGATATAGGCCAGTCCCGTGAGGAACGCTTGAATGAACTCGATTCGCATGGCACGTGTACGCATCATGTATGGAGTTCCTCCCATTCCGCATAGAGTGCGGTGATTGATTCTTTCGCTGCGTCCGATTCGGTCGACAACTCCTGGGCACGGGCGAAGTCGTTGAAGACGTCCGGCTCACAAAGCAACTGTTCAATCTCGTCGAGACGATTCTCATGTTGCTCAATCGCTTGCTCAATCTCTTCGATGCGCTGTTTGATTCGGCGCTCTTCCCGTTGTTGTTCCTTATCGGCACGCTGTTTTTTCACGACGACCTGCTTCGTCTCTTCACGGGCGAGTCGTGCGAGTTCTTCGAGCTCTTCTTTCTTCTCGACGTAGTACGAGTAGTCACCGAGATATTCATCGATGCCGTTCGGCGTGATTTCTAACACACGCGTCGCGAGACGGTCGATGAAGTAGCGGTCGTGCGAGACGAAGAGAATCGTACCTGGATAGTCGAGAAGGGCGTTCTCTAAAATCATCTTCGAGTCGAGGTCCAAGTGGTTCGTCGGCTCGTCCAAAATGAGGAGGTTCGGTTGCTCAAGCTTCAGCTTGGCCAACGTGAGACGTGCGCGTTCGCCACCGGATAGTTCATGGACACGCTTCATGACGTCATCCCCGCTGAAGAGGAACTGTCCGAGAAGGCTGCGTACTTCTTGCTCGCGCATGAGCGGCCAGTCGTTCCAAATCTCATCGATGACACGGTTCGCGTCCGACAAGTTTTGTTGTTCCTGGTCGTAATAACCGATCTCGACGCCGGTCCCGTAACGAATCTCACCCGTGAGGGCAGCTTGTTGTTTCGTCAATACTTTGAGAAGTGTCGACTTTCCGACCCCGTTCGGACCGACGAGAGCGACAGATTCCCCGCGCTGTAGCTGGAAACGGAGATTTTGGGCGATCGCTTCCTCATACCCGATGGCGAGGTTACTCGTGCTCAACACATCGTTCCCGCTTTGGCGTTTGATGGAGAACGAGAGGACAGCACTGCGTTCGTCACCGTCCGGCGCATCGAGTCGGTCGACTTTCTCGAGACGTTTCCGCACGCTTTGTGCCCGTTTCGTCGTCGTCGCCCGGGCGATGTTTCGCTGAATGAAGTCCTGCATCTTGGCAATCTCTTCTTGCTGCGACTCAAACTGCTTCTTCTCTTGTTCGTAGAGAGCGGCCTTCTGTTCGAGATACTTCGTGTAGTTCCCGACGAAGCGGCGGCTCCGATGACGCGACAACTCATAGACGACCGAGACGACGCGGTCGAGGAAGTATCGGTCGTGGGAGACGATGAGGACGGCACCTTTATAGCCGCTCAAGTACTTCTCAAGCCAGGCAAGCGTCTCGATGTCCAAATGGTTCGTCGGCTCGTCCAAGATGAGCAGGTCGGGACTTTGAAGGAGCATCTTCGCCAAGGCGAGACGCGTCCGTTGTCCCCCAGAGAGCGTATCGATTCGACGTTCGAAGTCGTCCGGATAGAAGCGCATCCCGTGAAGGACCGAGCGGATCGTCGCTTCATACTGGTAACCACCGCGCTCTTTGAACGTATGCTGTTCTTCATCGTAAGAGGAGAGGAGGCGTTCGTACGCAGCGGCGTCGTTTAGAATCCGTTCGGATCCCATGTCGGCCTCCATGCGACGGAGCGTCTTCTCTTGCTCGATCAAGTCCGTGAAGACGGTGAGCATCTCGTTCCAAATCGTCTCGTCGGATTCGAGCCCTGAGTCTTGGGCGAGATAGCCGATGGTGACGTCTTTTGGCTTCATGATGTCCCCGGAGTCATAGTTGTATTCACCGGCGATGACTTTCAAAAGCGTCGACTTCCCGGCCCCGTTTCGGCCGACGAGGGCGACGCGTTCGCCTTCTTGGATTTCGAGTTTGACGTTTTCTAAAATCGGCTCGACGCCGAAGGATTTGGATAAGTTATTGACTTGCAGTAGGATCAAGTGAAAAAACCCCTTTCTCTCTATTTAGTATACTGTATTTTTCAGCGATTTTAGGTATATTCGTTGAGTGGTCATGTGAATTCGTTTACAATCAAGGTGTATGAAATTCAGATTCGTTTGTAACGTGTCGTAAAAAGGAGGCTCTTTCCGTTGAGTCAAAACGAACCAAAGATTCCACAAGCGACAGCCAAACGGTTGCCACTATACTATCGATTTATTCAAAGCCTGCACGCGTCAGGTAAACAACGTGTCTCTTCAGCAGAACTGAGTGAGGCGGTCAAGGTCGATTCGGCTACGATTCGCCGTGATTTCTCGTACTTCGGTGCGCTCGGTAAAAAGGGATATGGCTATAACGTGCAGTATCTGTTAGACTTTTTCCGAAAGACACTGAATCAGGACGAGATTACGAATGTCGCCTTGGTCGGGGTCGGTCACCTTGGGACGGCATTCGTCAACTATAACTTCCTTAAAAACAATAACACACATATCGTCGTCGGGTTCGACGCAGACGAGACAAAAGTCGGCACGACGATGTCAGGCGTCCCAATTCATCACGTCGATGAGATGGAACAAATTATGAAGCAAAACAAGATTGACGTCGCCATTTTGACGGTACCTTCTGCCTATGCGCAGTCCGTCGCAGACGACTTGGTCCGTTTCGGTATCAAGGGCATCTTGAACTTCACACCGGCACGACTTACAGTACCGGACACGGTTCGCGTCCATCACATCGATTTGTCGATTGAGCTGCAGTCACTCATTTACTTTATGCAACACTATCCAACCGCTGAGGGGGTCCATCAATAATGGAATTACTAGCATCATCACTCGTCGTCGGGATTCCGGGTGGGGCGAGTCTATTCATCATCGCCATCATCGCGCTCATCATCTTCGGACCGAAGAAATTACCGGAGTTTGGTCGCGCGGCCGGACAAACGCTTCGTGAGTTCAAAAATGCAACGAACGGCATGATGAACGAGCACGACGAGAACGACAAGAAAGCTATCGAAAAGAAAGAGCAGTAAGCCATGAATCATCAACCTGATCAAGAGCGGGAACTCACCGATCACTTGACAGAGCTGCGGAGACGACTGATGCTATCTGCATTTGTCGTCTTTGCCTTCTTTTTGATGGCTTTGCCGAGTGTCAAATATGTACTCGCGTACTTGCAAGAAGATCTCGTCGAACGCGGGCTCGAACTGAACGCCTTTGGGGTCGCGGACCCGCTCATGATTTACTTGAACTTGGCGCTCATCATCGGCCTGATTGCGGCGAGCCCATTCCTACTGTATCAAGTGTGGGCGTTTGTCGCACCCGGTCTGCATCCGAATGAACGGAAAGGTACGCTTGCCTATATCCCAATCATCTTCGGATTGTTCTTGATCGGTCTTGCGTTCGCCTACTACTGGTTGTTCCCGCTCGTCCTCGATATCTCGACGGACCTCGGGCAAGACCTCGGACTCGAACAAATCATCGGGGCGAACAATTACTTCACGTTCTTGTTGCAACTGACGATCCCGTTCGGTCTATTGTTCCAATTGCCGGTCGTGACGATGTTCTTGACCCGGATTGGTGTCGTGACACCATACTTCTTATCGAAGATTCGTAAGTATGCGTACTTCGCGCTATTCGTAGTCGCGGCATTCATCACACCACCGGATTTGACGTCGCACCTCATGGTATCATTGCCACTCTTCTTCCTGTATGAAATCAGTTTATCGATTTCACGCGTCACCTACAAAGGGGTGCTGCGCCGAGAGAAAGAAGCGATGGTGCAAGAACAGATGGATTTAATGAAACAGATGAATGAGAAATAAGCATCGTTCCGTAAATGGGACGATGCTTTTTTTGTCGTTTCAAGCTGATGTCATACGACATGAGTGATTGAGATAATTTTCCATTTTATGTGTTACAATAAAATGAGTCGCACAGTGAAGGGGGAAGTACGATGATTCGAGAGTACAATGGAGAAGTCCTTGTATTGCTAGGCGCTCTGACAACCATCCTACTGCTTTTCTCATTTTTCGCTATCAAATCTCGATTGCGACGTCAATTCATCGTCTCGTCGTTGCTACTTGTGACTGGCTATATCTTATTTCTTGTCGGAATGACAATTGTACGTGGTTGGGATGCACTCGGTTGGCTTGCACTAGGGTTGATCTTGTATGTACTTGGTATGATTCTTCACGTTGGCACTGTCATTTATCAGAAGCTGAAAAGTAGACATGAGGGACAATCTTGAAAGCATCTTTCCAATCAAGTTATGGAGGTAAATAAGGATGAATGACATCACCATTTTGCTCGTACTGCTGTTTGGACTCACACTAGGAGTCATCATTTCAACGTATCAAATGATCCGAACGAAAAAACAAAGGCCTTTTCCATTCATCTTAAATATAGTATTGGTCGTAAGTGGCTATATGCTACTAATTGGCAGTCTGACGTTTGGGTACGGTTGGGGAGCATTGTGGTGGGCGGTCGTCGGGCTTGCTATGAACGTCTTCGGTTTGATCGTGCATCTATTTGTAATAAGCTATCATCTATTGAAAAAGCGACGAGTCCGGTCATGAGAATGAGCGGATTTTTTCTGTTCAAACTTTAGACACTTTTACGTGAAGTAGTGAGCATAGTCGTTGAACCTTATATTGTGAAATAGTACACTAAGGTCAAGAAGTAAATGTGATGTTTATCACAATGTAAAAAGCGAAACGTACTGTCTAACATAAAAGGAGAGACGACTCATATGAAAATCGCAGTCATCGGATGTACACACGCAGGAACAGCAGCAGTCAAAGGGTTACTCAATCGATACAATAATCTCGACATCACCGTTTATGAGCGGAACGACAATGTCAGCTTCCTCTCGTGTGGGATTGCGCTCCACGTCGGTGGGGTCGTCCAACGTGCGGAAGAATTGTTCTATTCCTCTCCACGCGAGCTTGAAGAACTCGGAGCAACCATGCGCATGAAACATGATGTCTTGTCGATTGATGCCGACGCGAAGACGGTCCACGCCAAAAATCTCGAGACAGGGGAAGACGTGCACGACACGTATGACCGCTTGATCGTCACGACGGGTTCATGGCCGATTGTCCCAACACTCCCAGGAATCGAGATGAATGGAATTGAGCTCTGTAAAAACTATGCGCACGCACAACGCATCATTGAGCGTGCGACAGATGCGACGAAGATTGCCGTCATCGGGGCGGGTTATATCGGAGTCGAACTCGTCGAGGCGTTCGAAGCATACGGGAAACATGTTACGTTCATCGACAGTGCCGACCGCATCTTGAACAAATATCTCGACAAGTCGTTCACAGATCCACTAGAAGCGGACATGACAAGTCGGGGAATCGACCTCGAACTCGGTCAGACGGTCGAAGCGTTCCGTGGTACAGATGGAGATGTCACACATGTCGTGACGGATAAAGGTGAATTCGAGGCGGATCTCGTAATCCTCTGCGTTGGTTTCCGTCCGAACACAGGACTCCTCGAAGGACAAGTCGATATGCTCGGAAACGGTGCAATCATCGTCGATGAATACATGCGCACGAGCAACCCGGATATCTTTGCGGCAGGGGACAGCTGTGCCGTTTACTACAACCCGGCACGCACACATGCCTATATCCCGCTTGCAACGAATGCTGTCCGTATGGGGACGCTCGTCGCGGAAAATATGATGCAACCACGCGTCCGTTACCAAGGGACACAAGGAACGTCAGGACTTCGTCTCTACGACTGGAACATCGCATCGTCTGGATTGACGGAAGAAGCGGCAGCCCTATTCGGACTCGACGTAGAAAGTGTCGTCATTGAGGATGCATATCGTCCGGAGTTCATGCCGACCGCAGAGAAAGTCGAATTCAAACTCGTCTATGAAAAAGAGACACATCGCATTGTCGGTGGACAAGTGTTATCAAAAGCGGATTTGACACAAGCGGTCAACACGCTCTCCCTCGCCATCCAAAACGAGATGACGGTCGAAGAACTCGCGTACGTCGACTTCTTCTTCCAACCTCACTACAACAAACCATGGCACTTCTTGAACAGCGGAGCGCTTGAAGCGATGAAAGATAAAGTGAATGCCTGACAGAAAACGCGGAAGCTAACAGCTTTCGCGTTTTCTTATAGATAGCGTGGCGCATCTTTCATGGAATTCGTCAAAATCATATAAAGAAGAAAACTCCCTGGAAGAATCAGAAAGATGAGTCGAACTCCGATTGAAGAAATACCAAAGTATTCAGCGATTCCACCACATACTCCTGACAGAGAGCGGTCGGTCGCCGACTTCCGAAGTGTACGTTGCATAGAAAATCTCCCTATTGAGTTGATATGTAAATTTTACCATATCATGATGGGGGTGTCTTCCTCGATTGATTTGTATATGTAGATTATTTACAAGTCTCTCGGGGAAATAGGATAGGGTACGTGCGCGTCATGTTTTCTACCTTAAAGGAGGAATTTTTCATGGCTAAAAAGGAAAAACAACCGTATCACATCGTCACGTTCACGTTTCCGGAAGAGGCGATCTCGTATCAGGCGTTCAGTAAGTTGAAAAAGTACCATTCGGATGGGCTTGTCGGTTTTGAACAATTGGTCGTCATCAAGCGTGAAGAGAACGGGGCGTTCTCGTTTGAAGACGCAGCGCAGCTCGCACCGGTCAACAAGTCGACGAAAGGTGCGCTCATCGGGATGGCGGTTGGGATCCTTGGCGGACCGTTCGGAATCCTGTTCGGGACACTCACAGGTGGTCTCATTGGCGGCACGAAAGACGTAAAACATTTGCAAGGGATCCAAGATACGTTCAAACGGACGGTCGGTAACATCGAACCCGGTCAGACAGGTGTCATGGCTATCGGGGAGGAATTCGATCCATCGATTTTAGACGGGCTTGCAGAAGAGTATGGAGGAACGGTCACACGGACAGACGAGGAGTTGTGAGACATGAAACTCGGAATCTTAGGTGCGGGGAAAGTCGGTCGCACGCTCGGGGAGCAATTCGAACAGGCCGGTTATGAGGTGTTGTACGGAACACGGACGGAGCGGGAAGGGACGTTGACGTTACAAGAAGTCGCCTCAGCAAGCGATGTGCTCCTGCTCTGTACGCCTTTTGCGGCAGCGGTCGATTTGCTGCCGACACTTGATGGACTGAATGGGAAAGTGTTGATTGATGTGACGAATCCAATCGCCATCGAGTTTAACGAAGTCGAGCGCCCTGATGGGGTGTCGGGCGCGGAGTATTTGCAGAGACTTGTTCCTGATACGAAAGTCGTCAAAGCGTTCAACCAGACGGGTGTCGAGAATTTAGGCAACCCGGACGGTTCTGTCATGTTTGTCGCAGGAGAAGATGAGGAAGCGGTGCGGCTTGTTGTCGAGCTTTCGAACAAAATCGGCTTCGATACGCATCCGCTCCACGGGCTGAAGCTTGCCCGTGAACTAGAAGGGTTAGCGTGGCTATGGATTCATTATGCGGTGAAAGAACGGAAGACACGGGACTTCGCATTCTACTTAAAAGAACGTTAATAAGACGATCGGGGCGAAATGCCTCGATCGTCTTATTGATTAGAACCCTGTGTAGCGGTCAGAGCGTGTTTGCAGTAGCTCGATCGTCTCACGTTCGATTTGTTCGACTTCGCGCTGTTGCCAACCTGGCATGAGGAACGCATCGACGAGTGCCCAGATTCCTGTGATGATGGCACCGAAACCGAGCGTCAAGACGACGAGGAGGACCATCGCGATCCCTGACCCAATCTTTTTGAAATAAAAGCGATGTGCACCGAGTGCACCGAGGAAAAACCAAAGTAAGTACGCAACGAGTAAGCTGCGCTTGCGCTTCTCGACTTCGCTGTTGACGAGCTGCATTTCTTCCGTCGTCAAATCCATGCGTGATACATTCATCGGATTTCAACTCCCTATCCATAATTGATATAATAAGTTCGGACTCTAGTATATCTGAAAATGGATTTGTTTCCATGATTTCCTAAAAAGAAAAGAGGTTTGCTATGCTTTTTCCGATTTTGACATTCATCGTCGCCTTTGTTCACGTCGTCGGTGGGGCGATTGCGTTGTATCAGTACCCACAATATAAACGAATGGCCATCAGTGCCATCATACTCGGATTCGTCTACGGTGGGTTGACTGTGGCTGTGATTGGGTTATGAAGTGGGGGGCAAATGGACCACTTCGTTCGCGTCTTCACATGCAGAGTGGCTATCAGTTAGGGACATATCTATTTTTAGGTCTGATTATCTTTGATTTACTTTTAGGTGACGTTCCAAGAATCTCATTTGCGATGTATGCATTGTTCTTTTACTTTTGGCAACGGGAACGTGTCGAGAAAGAAGACAAGGCGTTAGCCGAAAAGATGAAGCAGCGGTCGAACGAGTGGACAATCACACTCGTCATCTTGCTTTGCTTCGTAGGCTATGCCGTCTCACTCGGTTTACAAGAACCTTCTATTTCATTGCTCGAGCTGAGCATTTACGGCTTCTCGACAATCTTTTGCATCCGGGCATTGACATTGATTTATGCCATGCACCAAGAACAGCTCGACTAAAACCCACCCCTTTGCATGAGAAAGGATGGGTTTTATTTAGGAAGCCGCTCGTCGCAGGACGAGCTTTTCTTTTACATAGATGCCGCTATAGACGAGGAAACAGCCGAAGCTGACCAACAGTCCGATGTAGACGCTCATCATGAACGGGGTGAGAAGCGACCCAATCAAAATCGTCGAGCGAGATAAGAAGTCGGCACCGGCGAACGAGGTCCCGGCAAACGCAGAGTACGCACCACGTCGGTCTTCCGGCATCATGTTCGCCTTCTCCGTATTCAACACGGGCGAGTACAACAATTCGCCGAACGTGGCGATGAGCATGAAGCCGAGAAGAAGCATCATCGAATTCGAACTCGTGATGACGGCGTAGCCGATTGTGTACAACGTGAGCCCGCCGAGTAATGTGTGTTTATTTGAGAAGCGTGAGGCGAGACGTTGAATGAAGAACGTCAACGCGACGACGATGAGCGTGTTCTCGATTTGGATCAAGCTCATCATCCGCACCCCGTTGATTGTCCATGATTCAATCGAAAGCGGTTCAAATGAATCGGCGAGTCGGACGGCGACGTAACTGCCCATGGAGAACTCGGCAGCGAGAATACACATCGAGCCGAAGACGACTTTGACGAACGGGTGGTCACGCCAGGCGATTTGATAGCTTTGAAACACGTCGACGAAGACGAGCTTGAGCTTTTGTGAGGTCCACGTGCGTTTCGTGTCTTCAAGGAAAATGGCGTACGCAATCGGCAACATGCTCGATGTGAACGTCAAAATCCAAAACAGTAACAGTTGATTACTCACATAGAGCCAACCCCCGAGCGCCGTCCCAATCGTGATGGATAAGTTGATTAACCAGTAATCGAGCGCGTATACGGCTTTTCGGTTCTCCGGCGTCGTCGCATCGATGATGATGGCGCTCATCGCAGGCCGACCGAGGTTATTTGTGACCGTGAAGATCGTATAGGCGATCATGAAGACGATCATTTGGTCGAACTGGAGACTGAGCGTCATGACGAGAAACATGGATGCTGTGAGACTGGCCGTCAACACGAGGAGTCGCTTCCGTGAAAATTGATCAGCGAGGTATCCCCCGATTAACCCGATGACGTATCCGAGACAGACGAGCGAGACTAAGAAGACGCCTGCAATCCATTCATTGAACGCTTTAACAAAGAGAAGTGCCATGAACGGCATGATGGCGAATGAGACCGAACGGTTGAAAAACGATGTTACGAGTCGTACTTTAATTGGCTTAGGTATATCTTTCCATTTCATCTTGTCACCTTCCATTCTGTACCTGTATGATAAACAAGACAACGGATTTGAAAAATGGACGACATGGGGAAATGATGTCCACTTTTAAGGGGGATGCGACGTGGATGCATATTTATTTCGATTGTGGAAAGAGTGTCGGGACGGGGCGTACACGATTTCTGATATGGCGGAAGCCATCCATTTAAGCCCGAAACAGACGAAGCGCCATTTGGCACGATGGCAAGAGGAAGGATGGCTCACCTATACGAGCGGACGCGGACGGGGAAACTTGACGCGACTTGAATGGCTGCGACACGTGGAGCGCGACTTGGCGAAACAGCTACTCGAACGCATGGAGAAAGAGTCGGTCGAGGCGGTGACGAGTCAGTTGGAATGGGACTGGTCGCCTGCGCAGGCTGGCCGGTTCATGCGTCAGCTCGAGAAAAAGTTCGGTTACGTCCAAACATCGAGCGATGCGCTCATCATCCCGCGACGCCGTCACTTTTTGACGACACATCCGCTCGAGGCGGCTGACATCCATAGCGCCCACCTCGTCCAAAACGTATTCAATCGTCTGTTCATGATTGACGCGTCCGGTGAGGTCACCGGGGAGCTCGCACATCACTATGAATGGCAGGGGAGTACGCTCGTCTTGTTTCTTCGGAAAGGCGTCCGTTTCCATGACGGGTCGCTCATGACGAGTAAAGATGTGACGAAGAGTTTACGCATGCTCGTTCAGTCGGATGCGTATCGGTATATGTATCGGCACGTCCGGCATATCGCATCGAACGGCACGTATCGCGTCGACGTCTCGCTCGACAGGCGTCGAAATTCCTACATCCCGAAACTGTCGATGATTCATACGAGTATCGCCAAAGGAAGTATCGGGACGGGGCCGTTTCAATTGGATCGCCATGACAAGGAAAAGACAATCCTCCTCGCCTTCGAGAATTATTTTGGGGTGCGGGCGCTCCTGGACCGGGTCGAGTTCATCAAAGTGCCGGACGGATATGATCCGACGTATCGCATCTCATCAAGGGATTCCAAAGAGACCGGACACATCTCGACACCGTCCGGGTTTGGGCTTGTCATCTTGAATAGTCATCCGAATAGTGTATTTGCCAATGAAGAGGCGCGACATTACATCCATCGATTGATTGCGGAGATTCGACCGAAGATTGGGACGCTGCATGAGCGGAGAACGCCGAACGATCGAGGTTTTCTCGGTTCGCTGAGTGAGACGTATGATGTTCCGGAAGGAGCACCCGTCACGTTCAATCGTCCGATACGAATCAAACAGACGGACTTCACGAACGATACGACCGACTGGATTGCCGAGATGTTGACGCGTCACGGCATTGCTTATGAGTTCGTACCCATCAGCTTCAAAGATTCAATCCATGACAAAACGTATTATGAATACGTTGATTTGGTCGTTCACGGAGAAGTGTTCGAGCGGAACATCACGCTCGGGTTTGAACAGTTCATGACGAACGAGTACTCGCCTCCGCATAAGGTGTTCCCTTATATCGAGGGGATGGCGGAGCGGGTCGGACAATATGATGACCTGCCGTTTGAGGACTGGTTGCCGCTGCACCGAGAGATTGAGCGCGAGTTAAAAGAGAAGTCGTACTTTATCCCGCTCTATAACGAGGAGCGGACCATTCCGTTCCCAGTCGAGCTGAAGGACGTCTGTGTCGACTTGTTCGGTTATTTTGATTTTGCGAAACTATGGATTCCGTCTTAAGGAGGGGTATGGTGCGTAAGAAGTTACTTATTGGGTTCATGATCTTTTTTGTAGGACTGTTTTTATTCGCGCTATGGGATGGTGAGTTCGTCGCCTTGTCAATCACAGGCCTAGGATTTGCGATTTATGGTTATCGACACGAAGAGATTGAAAAGCTTGAGGAAAAGGTTACGAAGAGAATCATGAGACAAGTCGATGCGACACTCATGAGCATCACAATCTATGGATTGTTGGTCATTAGCATTATCATCAATTTCTTTATGGATGAACCACAGTTATCATTGATTGATGTCATTTATGTCGCATTAGGTGTGTTGTTCGGTCTGCGTGGACTGCTCATTCGGAGTGTCTATCAAGTAGAAATACAGGACCAATCGAAAGTGACAATGATAAGAAAAACCCCGAGTTCGTAAGACTCGGGGTTTCGTTATGCGGATTTGTCCGTGCCTTCTTTTTTGACTTTTCGAGCGAGTGCCAAGATTTGATACACTTTGAAAAAGTCGTAAGCGGCGACGGCGATGATGAAGTACGTCCAGAAGCTGAACCCATACTCTTGTACCGAGAAGTACGCGAGGACGGTGAACAACACACCGAACGAGAGACTGAAGAGCATCATCACTTTTAATTGTCGCGGCATAACTGCCACCTCATTTCTACATTAAAAATAGTACGAGCATCACGAGCGCGTTGTTGAACGCGTGGATGGCGATTGGCACGATTAATCGTCTCGTCTTCGCATACGCGTATGAGAACGCGAAGCTCATCGCGATATACACGAGGAATCGATTGTCATCATGGATGAGCGCGAATAGGATCGAACTGACCCCAAAGGCAATCCAGAAACCGAAGCGCGCGTTCAAGTTCCCGAACAGTATATGACGGAAGAGAATCTCTTCGATAATCGGTCCAAGCAAGACGACCGGCAAAATCATGAGTGGAATGACTTGCACCATCTCGGCAATATTTTGTGTGTTCACCGACTCGACCAGTTCACCAGAGATGGCCGTCTCAATCAAGTTTGCCACGATAACGAGCCCGTATTGCATCAAAATTCCGAGGCCGATCCATTTGACCGTGTCGTTCAAGTTCGACTGGATGCCTTGCGCCTTGTATTGTTTCAAGTCTGGCCAGATGAGCAAGATTGACAGAATAATCGTCACACCGAATCCGATGGCGAGCCACAGCCCGACGAACGTTTCGGTCAGCCATTCCGGTCGTACTTCGCTAATGACGAGCGGAAATAGTTGGACGAACGCATATAATAAAATCGGGGTGAGGTGCCGGAGGCGAATGTTAGGCGCCATCGAAAAACGGGTATTTATCGATTGGTTTGAGTTTAATGTAGCCAATTCAACACGTCCTTAATTTTTAAGAATGAACCTACCTTTTTTTCATTGTAACAAATAAGTTCTCTTGACCGCGAGTGAGAGCATTTTTTGATGTTCCCCACTTGATTTTTTAATCGTCGCATACTACACTTATCAATGTTAGCACTCCTTTTAACTGAGTGCTAAAACCTTACGATACACATTACATCATTCATATTCGGAGGAGGGTTTTTCCATGTTAAAACCACTAGGCGATCGTGTCATCATCGAAGTCGTGGAGAAAGAAGAAAAGACGATCGGGGGCATCGTGCTTCCTGATACGGCGAAAGAAAAGCCGCAGCAAGGGAAAGTCATCGCAGTCGGAACAGGCCGCGTGACGGACGAAGGCAAGCGCATCGATCTCGACGTGAAAGAAAATGATTTGGTCATCTACTCGAAGTACGCAGGTACCGAAGTGAAGCATGATGGAAAAGAGTACTTAATCGTTCGCGAGAGCGACATTCTCGCAATCGTAGGCTAAGCACCATTATTCAAAAACTTTTTTAGGGGGAAATGAACGATGGCAAAAGATATCAAATTCTCAGAAGATGCACGTCACGCGATGCTTCGCGGCGTCGACGCACTCGCTGACGCAGTCAAAGTAACGATCGGACCAAAAGGACGTAACGTCGTCCTCGAGAAGAAATTCGGTTCACCACTCATCACAAACGATGGCGTGACCATCGCGAAAGAAATCGAACTCGAAGACCGCTTCGAAAACATGGGCGCGAAACTTGTTGCCGAAGTCGCGTCGAAGACAAACGAAGTCGCAGGGGACGGTACGACAACAGCGACAGTCCTCGCACAAGCGATGATTCGTGAAGGCCTCAAGAACGTCACAGCGGGCGCGAACCCGATGATCCTTCGTAAAGGGATCGACAAAGCGGTTCGTCGTGCACTCGAGGAATTGAAATTGATTTCAAAACCGATCGAGTCAAAAGAAGCGATCGCACAAGTCGCGGCCATCTCGGCAGCGGACGAAGAAGTCGGCGAATTGATCGCAGAAGCGATGGAGCGCGTCGGAAACGACGGTGTCATCACAATCGAAGAATCACGCGGCTTCACGACAGAACTCGACGTCGTCGAAGGAATGCAGTTCGACCGTGGATACCTTTCACCTTACATGATCTCAGACTCTGACAAGATGGAAGCGTCACTCGACAACCCGTATATCTTGATCACAGACAAGAAGATCTCAAACATTCAAGAAATCATCCCAGTGCTCGAGCAAGTCGTGCAGCAAGGGAAGCCAATCTTGATCGTCGCAGAAGATATCGAAGGCGATGCCCTCGCGACACTCGTCTTGAACAAACTTCGTGGTACGTTCAACGCGGTTGCGGTCAAAGCACCAGGATTTGGTGACCGTCGTAAAGCGATGCTTGAAGACCTCGCGACACTCACAGGTGGTCAAGTCATCACAGAAGACCTCGGTCTCGATCTCAAATCAGCATCACTCGACATGCTCGGTCGCGCGTCGAAAGTCGTCGTCACAAAAGACACAACGACTGTCGTCGAAGGTGCAGGGAACGAAGAAACAATCAAAGCACGCGTTCAAACGATCCGTAACCAAATCGAAGAGACAACGTCTGACTTCGACCGTGAAAAACTTCAAGAGCGTCTCGCGAAACTCGCAGGTGGCGTAGCCGTCGTCAAAGTCGGTGCAGCTACGGAGACAGAGCTCAAAGAGCGTAAACTTCGCATCGAAGACGCACTCAACGCGACACGTGCAGCAGTTGAAGAAGGAATTGTTGCGGGTGGTGGTACATCACTCATCAACGTCATCCCAGCCGTTCGTGCGTTGCTTGCAGAAGTGACAGCGGATGAAGCGACAGGTGTCAAACTCGTCCTTCGTGCTCTCGAAGCACCGGTCCGTCAAATCGCGGAAAACGCGGGTGAAGAAGGTTCGGTCATCGTCGAGAAACTCAAGAACGAGTCAGTCGGTGTCGGGTACAACGCGGCAACTGGCGAATACGTCGACATGATCGCACATGGTATCGTCGATCCAGCGAAAGTGACGCGTTCAGCTCTTCAAAACGCAGCATCTGTCTCAGCGATGTTCCTCACAACAGAGGCCGTCATCGCAGACAAGCCAGAAAAAGATGGCCCTGCAATGCCTGACATGGGCGGCATGGGTGGAATGGGCGGTATGATGTAAACTTTATAAATTTAGCGAGGTTTACTACTTAAAGAAGATGATTTCTGAAAATAGAAATCATCTTCTTTATATTTTTATTATCCAAGTTTACTTTTTTAAATAATTATTTTAAAGTTCAGACAAAAATTCTTCAATACTACAAAACTTTAAATGTGAGTCTTCAGGTAGTTTTCCGTTATGCATATTTTGAGCGACTTCAGACGTAAGTTCAAACCATAATACATTACTTTGTGGAAGAATTTCATTTGTGCTATTCAATGTATTCACACAGACAAAATATATTTTTGCATTAAAAATTTTATTAGAAACGTAAGAGAGAAAATCTAACTGATAAGCATTCGGCTTACTAAATCTCTTGTCAATAGCAAACTGTAATAAGCGTTTAGCTTCGCTTAGAGAACTTAAGTTTTTTCTGAAAGTTGTAACTTCTAGCGCTTTCATTTCACCAGTTTCACTTTCCCATAAATAATCTATATCAATAGTAGCAATTTGATCAGTATTGTATTTCTCATTACTTACAATTTCTAAAGTATTTTTAGTATGCTGAAGAGCATTTACAAAAAAAGTAGGGAAATGTTTGTTATCAGAAGATAAAATCTTACTTTTTGCAGGAGTTAAAAAATTTAAATAAAAAACTTTAGGATCTTCTTCATTAATTGGGTTTAAAGTAAACTGGATATCACTTAATTTTTGATTTAAATTAGAATCTTTGTGAACTTCGAAGGTCACATATTCTATTTGATATGCAAGTTCTTCTTCTTTAATTACGTTATGCCAAATTACTGGCCAAACATAAGAATTTGCATATTTACCTTCTAAAAATTCATGGATTTTGTTATGAGAACCAGATTTTGAAGGGTATTTTTGATATGGTTGCATATAATTTTCTCCTTTGTATAAGCTAAATTGTATTTATAAAGTTAGTACGATATATAGTTCAATTTCAATTTTGTATCTCATTAATTAAATTCATTTTATTTATCGTGTATAAAAAGCATGGATATTTTAGGTTTCTTGAAGTGGTATATGAAGAATCACTAGAACTTTTTAAGATTATATATCTTCCTTCTCCATTTAATGACTCTGAATAATAATCAACAACACCTAATGGATTAAACACATGCTTTATCTGACGACCGTGGCTCAATTCAAACTCACGAACAAGTTGTTCGAATTTCTCAGGATTAATTCGAGAACTACTTTCAAGTTCACTTAAAGGATTGAATTCAAATTGTCCGATGAGTTTAGGGTAATCAACTAAAATCATACGTTGTAGATCTAATTGTTCGAGCTTAGCACTCTTAATTTGATGAAGCGATTTAACCGATGCATTCAATTTATTTAGTGTCTGAGAATTAGTGGTAGTCATGTTGGATTGAAGTTGGAAGATTTGATCGTACAGCTGGTTGGTTTGTTCTTCTAAAGACTGACTAATAAACTGTCTCAATTTGAACGTATATAGATTTTTCTTTTCTTCTAAGGGTTTCACTTCATCCGTAATATATTTTGTCAAAAAGCTTAGAACGTTTTCTCCATAGCTAACTTCATCAATTGTAGTCAAATTTGAAAGATTACTTGTATATAACCAGTTATTACTCAATTGAATCAAAGTACCATTTCTCTTCTCTCCAATGGTTAGAACGGTATCATTCATTGTTTCATGCTTACTATTTTTAAATCGAATCCGGAACATCCAGATATGTTTCAAATTAAGTAGATTGTTATCAAATATATATTTTTGAGCGGGTAATCGAATTGCAGGTGTTTCTACGTAATCTAACATCCATCTATATAGATAGTGAGTTTTTGTAATCCGAGACAGATCATCCAATTCGTCTTGATTGAAAACTGAGAAAGGTGTGTCTATTGACCAATTAATACTTTCTTTATAATTTTTCTTGAAAGACGGTGGTAAATAATTTACTAAAAAGTAGTTTTCGTTTTCATCAACCACAACGTTTTCTTGTTTCAGGGATTGAATTATAAAATTTTGGTGGAGGTCAAGAGGTATTTGGTTTACTTCTGAGCAAACTAAATCCTTTTTTATCTTTTGTAAATCATAGTTTGAAGTCAAGTAGTTCCATTGATCGGCAGAGTACTTAAGTTTTAACTGTTCGTCAGTTAGCTGCTTATCGAGCTCGTCTACAACATCGGATAGACTTTTTCGGGACACAACAGTATCTTCCATAATGCGACTTAATGAGAAGTCATTTCCTAACACATCGCCTAAGAAATCATAGACACTGTTCTGTCCTAAACTCGATTTCATAGACTCGAGCTTCTCAAAAAGTTTTGTTAGAACATAGCCTTCACGCGTGTTATTTGCGACCATATTCACAATTAGTACGTCATTCTGCTGACCGATACGGTGTATTCGACCCATACGTTGTTCCAGTTTGTTAGGATTCCAAGGAATATCATAGTTCACAAGTTGATTACAGAATTGAAGGTTGATTGACTCTCCGCCAGCGTCAGTCGCGATCATAATTTGAGCATCTTTTTTAAAGTACTCAATCTGGGTTAAACGCTCTTTCATTGATTGGCTACCTTGTAAAATGGCGATATTGTCAACATGAAATGATAAACGTTTTTTTAAAAAAGTTAAGGTGTCGACAGATTCAGTAAAAATTAATAATTTCTCTTTTTGATTTAATAATCCATCTACACCTAATAATAAATCTTCTAATTCAATGTATTTCCGTTCGGTATGGTATCGACGAAATTGTTTGATTTCTGAGATTATCCCTTGAACAATATTGAGTTCTTCTTGGATGCGATTTGTGTCAACAAATTCAATAATGTCGTCAACTAAGTTTTCAGCTGAATTAAGAGTAAATTCGTCTTCACTTTTTTGTTGATAAGTTTTTATGACATTTGTCATTCGTTTTTTTCGATCACGTTCATTTAATTCTAAGTACAATGTTAATTTTTGAAGTCGTCTGTCCAAAGACTGTTCAATCGCAAATATCGATGAACTTAATCGTCGTTGTAAAATCATTAGTGCGAAAGTGGTGGCATTTTGCTTATTTGCCACAGCTTTATTATAGTAATCCTGCACATAAGACGTTACAGTATTGTACAATTCGAGTTCTTCTTTACTTAACTCATATTGAATGGTTTTTGTGACTCTTTTTGGAAATATACTTTTTCCGTTTAAATCAACCATGTCTTCTTTTAGTCGACGAACAATATACGGATTACTTGTTTGATTGAGTGCTTCTTCACTTAATGAATCATGAAATACGAGTGGGTCAAGCAATTTCAAAAGTAATCTATAATTTTGTGTATCCCCCTTGTGAGGTGTGGCTGTTAGTAATAGAGCATGAGGGGTACTTTGAAGTAATTTTTCACCTAATGTATATAACTTAGTTTTCACGATTTTTTTGCTATTCGTTTGATAGGCAGCCATTTTATGTGCTTCATCAATGATCACTAAATCAAAATCTGCTTCAAGTATTAACTTTTGAACATCTTCACGAGCTGCCCAGTTTAAAGAAGTTAAACAATGAGTGTGCTTAATAAAAGAATTTACTTTTTCTGTCGTTAAAGTGGAGCGAGAAATAATTGTGAAGGCTTCATTAAACTTTTCGTTCATTTCTTGTTGCCACTGTGTAAGGACAAGAGGTGGTGCTAAGATTAATACACGCTTAAGATGATGACGAACCGTTAGCTCTTTTAAAAGCATCCCCGACATAATTGTTTTACCTGCACCAGGATCATCGGCAAGTAAGAAGCGGACCGGGGTTCCTTCTAAAAATTTATGATAGACAGCTTCGATTTGGTGAGGAAATGGCAATATGTTTTTAAAGTGTGATAAGTAATTTTCTTTAGCAAAGTCTTCGGCTTTCAATAAATGGTAACTTAACAATGGGAGAAGATCAGACCATTTTTCAGGTAAGTGCCCAGATGAGGATTGGTCAGTTCCAAGTAGTGAATCATTGCTTATAAGTTGATGATAGTACTGATTGGTTCGGAGACCGATTGCTTGTAAAGAGTGATATTGTTCTCCATATGGCTCGCACTTCAATAGCTTTATTGGTTCTTCAAATAGTGGGATGTTAATAATTGTTCCAATTTGTATCTTCATAATATCCTCCAAAGAAAAAGTCTTCTACAGTTAACTGTAAAAGACTTTTTAGGCACGTTCAATGATGGTATCTCGAATAGTAGAAATAACTCTATAATTTTCTTCTTTCACATCTGCAATTGTAACATCATAGTGAAAAGGGAAGAAAATCGAATTGTATTCGAGCGTTTCTTTCGAAATGGAAGAATGATTTACAGATTGCATTAACACTTCAATCATTAGAGCGATATGAAATTTGAAATCAATTTCACAGACAACCTTAGAGTAAACCCCGATCTTAGGACGATCGATTAAATTCCAATAATATAAAGTAGACAAAACAGAAGCAACAGCTACTTCAACCCGACGTCGGTTTCCGTATATTGATTTTAAATGGTGCTGAATTTGACGAGTAGTCACATGGTCATGAAGTCGAAATTGTTTTCCAATGTATTCTACAGTATCTCTAAAAAACGGATAAGCGAGACATGACAAAGCATAGTAGTAAAATGCTTGATTGGAAGTAGAGAAAGAGTGATAGCGGAACAGCGATTCGTCATCTTGATCGGATAGGGTACGATTCAAGATACTTTTAATTTGATCTTTTGTTTCTTTCCCTTTTATGAACAACGATAAGTCATCATTCAATGTATAGGTTGAATCTTGTCTCATATGAATATAAAAGTGAACATATTCAGGACGTATAGGTTTAATGAAGCCAATTGGATTCATAAAGAGCCTCTCTTTCATTCATTTGCGTGTTAATTGAACAAACGGAACAATCACTTCTTCAATATGAATACCGCCATGGGTCACAATGCGTTCATTCTTTGTGATGAAAGCGGAATTACCACTCGCAAGTAACGGATAGATTGTAGGTGGCAGTCCTGAAGAATTCCATTCAATTGAAGATGAGTGTTCTACATGAGTTCGTTCTCGAATTAACATAGTATCATAATTTCGAACGCGCTGCCCTTTTGTGTTCGCAAGAATTCCTTCATTGATTCGTCCAGTTCCAGTAGCTTCAATATGACCGTGGTCAGCTGTAAGATAGATCTCGTATCCTGATTGATGTAAATCCTGAAGCAAAGATAGAAGATATCCTCCTTGGATCCAAAGTTGAGTTTCTCGAAACACTGAAACAAGTCCTTGTATTGCACTATGCATGAATCGATCAATCACATCAATGACACAACCATATACACGGGCATAAGGAGAATTGAGACTTAGGATGGATTCTGTTGTATACTCTTCGAGCCCAAGGCTACGTTGATAAAAAATTTCATTTAGTTGATAACCATCTTCCATCCAAAAAGATTTCCATAGTTGAGCTTCTTTGTTTGTTGTCGAAAAGCTATCTGCAAATGCACGGGGCTCTTTACCAGAAAAAATAGCCTGTCGCGAAACATTGGTTAGGGTAGGCACCCATGAGAAAACACTGTGCTCTTCAAATGACCACCCTTCTTTTAATAGAGTTGGCTTTATGACTTCCCACATCGTAAAACTCATTCCGTCCATCACGATTAACGCAATTTTATCTGCTGAAGATTTTGAAAGGAAATGAGGAATTTGATGAGACAGTTTTGGCGATGGCACACTTGGTAAAGAGCGCAAAGATTCGAAACTAGAAGTAAGCCAATTTTCAAAGTGGGTGTTTGCTACTTTGATATTTTCCTCAGCCTCAATAGAGAACGATAAATCGTTTAAAAGATAAGAGGCACGTACTTTCCCGATTTGTTCTCCAAACATTTTCCAATCATTTAGTTTAAAAGCTTGATAATTTGAAATCGGTAACTCAGCAAGTGGTACTGCATCTGCTGATTGTTTGCTTTGTTCAATGAGGAGCAGTTGAATCTCAGCTGGATATTTTTTTTTGTTCTCTACTGGCAACTTTGTTAACTGGGCCATAATCTCAGGGCGCAGATAAAAAGATAATCCAGGAAAAGTAACTTCATAAAAAGATGAATTCTCTTTTTGCATCATGTCATATTGAGCAATATCATTCATAAATTGTTGATTTAGCAACTTACGCAACTTTACTTGAGATTCAAACAATTCTTGATTAGATGTCCAGAGTGGTGATAAAGAGTGAGCTTCCTTCAAGAATGTTTTGAATTGAGCTGGAAAATCTCCACGAGATTCATAGAATGATGCTACATATGCATAGAACTCATACGGATGACTAAAATATCGTTTTAAATCAATATCGTACAGCTTGTTGAATAAACAGATCATCGACTCTTCATAAGATTGCATCGTTTTAGGCATATGTTCATGTGCATCTAATACTGGAAGTAAATCCTCGCTATTAAATTGCTGTAAAGCAGATTCGTCTAAATGAGGAAAAAGTAGTCCCCAAGTTATAGTAACTTGAAGACTACTTTCTAAAATATCAAACGGCACAGAAGAGAAATCCTGAGAAATGACTAAAAGGAACGGTTCATTTTGTTTACTCAAACAAAATGTCTCGTAGGCAAGTCGAGTTGCTATCGGGTCATCTGCTACATGAACGGTATAACCTAAATTGGTCACCATATTTCGGAAAGACGGTGAGTTAAATAGCTTATTCATGTCATGAACGACATAATACGGATTGGATTGAAGCAGAAATGATTGTATGCGATGCAAATCATTCATCGTTTTCTTCATCTCCTGTTATAGCCCTAGCTTAATTTGGGCGTTATCGAAATACATAAGAAGTTTATCATCTTCTTGAATAACAGTTTCAGGCAGACGGTTACCTATATCGACAATTGTTTGATAGTCTTTTTCACTCCATGCTTTTTTAAAGCCTGCTCGAATTGCTTCAGTACGGAATTCTTTTAATTTCTTTTTCGACTTTGTCATTTCATCAACATAGAGATTAAATTCTCGTAAGAGAGATTTTTCACGAAGTTTCTCGAGGTCTGCTTGTTTGTTTGGATCCGGAACATACCAGCGATTCATTGCTTTTTGTTTAATCTTTTCATCAGTAGGTTCAAGTCCGCGCAGATCAGGATAGTTTCTTCGGAAGTATGAAACTATCTGTGAAGGAACCTCAGGTTCACTGTCGTAACGTAAAAAGTTTTGAACTAACAATTCATCTAATTCGGGTAGTTTTTCATGCTTTGCAATGTGTTGAATTTCTTTCATAAATTTAGGGTGAAGATCTTGACGAGTTTGAGGTGTTTTTAATAGTTGTTGACGTATCCATTCAATAGCACTGCTTTCTTCTGAAATAAACAAAGAGGTTTGGGAGACTTCTTTAAAAGATGCTGAATATTTGTCATATTGAGTGACTTGATTATCTAAAAATATCATTCCATCTCTTAGAGGAAATCTTTGTGTCAATTCTTTTTGATATTCTGCAGAAGAAATAGGTACTGGAAGATTATTTTGTATATGATAAGCTACCATTCTATCAAACAATATTCTAGGAGTACGTTCTATAATATAGTCATTTTGTAAAGAGTTTTTATGAATTAGAGGCAATTTCTCAAGATGTTGCGATGTAAACATCCATGCCGACTCAATACTATTAGATTTTTGCTGAATGTTCTTTATGTCTTTATTAAGCGGTTTATATGCAGAAATAACTAAATCCTGTTTGACAGCTGTAGCAGAAGTCACCGCTTTAAAGCTTCCCATTTTTTTGTCAAGAGCAGCTACATTAGCTATTATAAATCCTGCTTTTTGTATCGAATCTTGTATGGAATTCCAAATACTAGCTTTAGAGTTACTAAATTCTACTGTAATCCATCGCCCAGGCTTCAATACTCTATAATACTCTTTGAAGCTTTGTTCCATTAATTTTTGGTATGAATTTATCTTTTTATTCTGAGATTTATTGATGATGGCTTCAGGTTTGTTGTTAGTCTTAACTCTAATCCAGGATTCCCATAAAAAACTAAGCTCAGAATACATTATGTTTGCTCCAAATGGAGGATCAGTAAATACATAATCTATTGTATTATCTTTAATATTTGTATGTGACTGTGAGTGTAGAGATACTACGTTATTTTTATTTTTTGCAAGAAATGCTAATTTTAGTTTTTTAACTTTATTCTTATAAGCTTCAAATATATTAGATTCTGCAACTCTTGAACCAATATAGAGCGTACCGCTTAATGGATTGTATGGAAAAGAAACTTCAGGACGATATCGATTAAGTTTAGACAAGTTTACAAGGTGGCTAGTAAACAACAATAAAAGTTGGTCTCGATAGGGGCTTACAGAAATACGTTCGTGTAGCTTAGAGAGCAAAAATAAATTGCGTTTTGTATAAAAATGTTGAACGTGAGTGTATCCGATTCTGTCATTCCTTCTAGACTCATCGCCTTCAGGCATCCTGTCAGTTGGATACCAGGAATCAAGTGGTAAATTATTTATTCGATCAA
This sequence comes from Exiguobacterium sp. MMG028, assembly GCF_027947425.1. NCBI lineage: Bacteria > Bacillati > Bacillota > Bacilli > Caryophanales > Exiguobacterium > Exiguobacterium sp. MMG028. The sequence continues at coordinate 68,630 of NZ_JAQJIN010000005.1, read as the reverse complement.
TTATTTCATTATCTGTTTGAGAAATTGTTTTGAGTTTGTTTCTATTATTCTCTTTATAACAAATCATTACTGGTAATGTTTTAATACATTTTACATTTTGATTCAATGCTTCATCGAAAATATATTCCCATGATCGATTTAATTCTTTTTTAGTTAAATTTATTTTGCAATTAGGGCAGCTAAAGGAATCTAAAACTTTGTTATTTTTATCGTCTGTAGCATCATAGTGAAAAACTATATCTGATTCACATTGGGGACATGAGAAGACATCACTCCAAACTGTATAACTAATAGTATGATGTTTTTGAGTGTTTTCATCTAGCGTTTGATACATCCAACCATATTCATCTTCTAATTCAAAAATTATTTTTAAAGCTTCTTTCTCGAAATCCTCACTATTTAATGGAGTGTTATAATTTTTTGAGATAAAGGTAGCTATGGGTGACAAATCCCCCAAAATCACGTTCCGATTCCCATAGGAAATTTCTTTAGAATGATTTAGAAGTGATTTTTGTTTTAATTGTTCCACTGTAACTTCTTGATTAGCCATTATAGACGCTACACCTGTCATACCAGTGCCGGAAAAACCATCGTAAACAATATCTCCTGGATTCGTATAATGTAATAAGTAATTTAAAATCGCTTTTGGTGGGACTTTCGTGTGATAAGAATGTGCATTGTAAACGGCATCGTTTTTCCCTTCACTAACGTCACTAGTAAATGGCTCAACTTTATAAATATCATTTGAAAATTCTTTATAATATTCTTGTTTCTGCAACTCCCATTCCTGAATAAATTCATTTAGCCATGGATTAGGGCAAGCTGTATAATAAGGCGGATCAGATAGAGCGATGATGTCTTCATCTTGACCAATTGGGAAGCCATCAATTTGTTTTAACTCAGGTAATTTTTTACGTAGTTCTTCTCTAAAATACACTCTTCTTTCATCATCATTTTTAAATGTCAAACCGAGACAAACGACAGGTTCACCGTTTGTCTCGTTTCCTGTAGTAAATGATAATTGTTCGTGTTCAGACATCATAATTCTCCTTTACTTCTTCAACAATACGCGAATACTTTGTGGGGATTGGTTTCCAATCTTTTCACGTAATAATTGCTCAAATTGATTTCTCATTTCAGGAATGGTAAGCGGGCTACCATGTGCCATCATGTTCTCAAAATCTTCTAATGTGAATTCAACTTTTGTAATTCCAGAGAGTAATTCACTCACTGTTTGCAAAAACGAAATTTCAATCGGAGATTGTAATTTTCTAGATGAAATAAAATCCTGAATTTGTTTTTGCTGTGTGTCTTTTAGTAATGAAATGTTTTGTTGAATATCTTGCGATGAGAGAGTTTTAGCGAGTTCTTCAGTCCAATGATCATATAAAGTCTGAAGCTTTTCATCTGCTTGAGTTAATGTTCGTTTATCAATATGCTCTTCTTGATTCATTCGATACTTACAATTGCATAATGGATTTCTTTGTAGTTGTTCCTCAGTTGCTTCGTAGCAAGGCATCAAATTCATTAGCTGTTGCTTCCAGTGATTTAATTGAGAACTTTGATAGATCGAAATCCGTTCCGCTAATGACTCTAAGTCTCTAAGTCTTTGATCATTTAACAAGTTCTGTTTTTGAGTATTTTCAGTAGCTGTAAGTCGTACTTTAGAATGTGCTAGTAGATACTTTTGAGTATAGGTTTCCTTTAGTTGTTCTAATTGTCTTTTAATTGAATCGATATTAGTTCCGTCTCGCAATACTTGTCCCAATTCAACGACTGTAATCTCAACTTGATTGTTCCATTCAGAGTCTAAAGATACTGCTGATTGAGCCAAGTTTAAATAATGGAGCAATGGTTGCAATTGATTCACATTGGAGAGAAGTTCATTGAGTTTTGCGTATACTTTCAAAGCTTCCTCTTGCTTTTTAATGTCCTCTTCACTGTATCTCAAGTTATTCAATTTAGCTTTTGTATTATAGCGTTGTAACGTTTCTGCAAACTCTTTATGTTTATTTAGAATACTTTGATTTTCTTGAATCTCCCGTGAAGGGAGAATCGATTGGCCATTAATTTGAAGTCCATCTCTTAATTTTTGATTCACTTCAAGGATATTTTTAATGATTTCTGACGTTTTCTCATTTAATTTTCTAATAAAGCGTTGAAGTGTTTCTTCTTCAAAATTGGATAATGGAATCATATATAAGTCACTTAATGCTGTGATTGCAGCGATTGGAAGCCCAGATGGTTTTCGAATATGATTAAATCCTGTTTGGAGACTTATATCTAGTTTCATCCACTCACTGTAGTTCATTGCATCGTACGTTTTACCGTCGATTGTAATTTCAATTTTGCCTGTTTGTAACATAGCACCAAGCAATACAACAAAAAGTTCAGGTTCCATGCGAAATTCTTTCGTATAACGAATATCTTCAGTTCCTTTAATTCGCTCAGTAACAATTAGATCGTCATAATTGATGACTTGACCATTCTCTTTATTCTCTAATAATTGTTGTAGCCACTTGATATATCCAGAGTGACTGGTTGTAAATTGATTTTTACTGTCTAGTAAGATAAAACCAGATAATAAATCTTCACCCATCTTTTGAGGATCACCGTTAATCATTTGTAACGCTTTGAATACATATTGACGCATGTTTTCAAATGTTACTCCTGGATAAATTCGTCCAAATGAAGGGTAATCGGGATATTTTTTAGAGAACCAATCGGTCAATAGAGATTCTGCCGATGCATCAATTAATTTCTTGACTGAAACTGTATTTAACATATACGGAATCGTATCAGCAATTATTGCTTTTTTTCCTTGATAAATAACCTGAACCGTTTGGTTAAACTGCTCCGTTAATCGTCTTACTAATTGTTTACGGTACGTATCGATTTTAGCAGTATACAATTTCTTTGTACTTACTGAAGCATCGTGTGCTAAGTCCTGAGAGGCAGCATAAAGTTTTAACAAGCGATCAAATTCGCTGTCGCTACGATCGTATTCAAAGAATAATTCGTCAGGTTTTTGTTCATCTTTGAATGAACGTTTCTCATAAGGAGGCAACATGTATAAATAGAAGTCACGTTCTGGTTGTGCTGTCGAGCGTTCGTTCGGAGCTCCGAAGAACAGATAACCCTTACGTTCAATACGGTTAGCTTCCCACATTAATTGATAACTCCAAATTTTAACGTTACTAATGTAGGTGTTGTCGTCTAGTTCCAACGTCTGTTGAAGCAGGTCAAAATAGTAACGATCCAACTTGTTATTTTCAATCGTCTCAGCCTGAGCTTGAATTAGACTGTCCACGTCGATGTCTTTCTTTAAATCCAAATAATACTGGCCGTTGCTTTCATTTGTTGAAATGTACTGGTAACTTACAGTTTTTTGGATTTCTTTTAATGCTGCCTCAACATTGGTTTTCAAAAAATCTGATGGGTCGTCTTCTTCTAATAAGAACTCAATATTTACAGGTGGCAGGAGAAATAACTCATCACGTAAACGCTCAGGTGTTAGTCCAACTTTATCGTTAATGTCGTCGGTCGTTAAACGATCAACAGCTAACGCATTAATAATTCGAAACGCAGTCTGCTGGTAGCTGCGCTTTTTAGTTTCTGGAAACGACTGATCAATCGCTCGATACAAAGTTTTATGTTTACTCATTACATCACGAATATGCTGATCTGACTTGTTTGTGGCATTCGATTCAATGTATGTCCAGTAGCTATCGTATGAAATCAAACCTGGATTATGTTCATTCAATGGTTGATTAATGATTTTTTTGATTTCTGCACTAATTGTTTGAAGTGCGATTCGCTTTTCAACTAGGTTTACACTTTCAAAAGCAGTCAGATAGGCAGGGTGGATTGGGAACAAGTTAACGTATGTTTCTATATCTTCATTTAAACGGTGGTACAGTTTTGTGAATTGTTTAAGATGTTCACGAATATACGACTTTTGTTCATCTGTCTTTTTTAAAAGACGTTCTGAAACAACAAATGCGATATCTTCACGGACAATGCTAATTTGAACGAAGCGCTGACTAATTCTTTGTAGCGAGTCAGCTACAAAACTAAAACGTGCGTTTCCATATAACATTTCTTGAATACCAGCCATGAAGCGTAGTCGAGTTTTTGAACAAGTTTCTCCGATTTCGCGTAAGAAACCTAAATCAAGTGTGAGTTCCTGTTCTTTACGTCCACGTAGGTAATCTAATAATTCATCGATGACGAGAAGAAGTCCTTGATCTGGATATTTTTCATTGAATAAGCCCATCATTTCTTCAAGTGCAATTTTATTGTTAGCTATCTTCATGTCTGAAGGGAACTTATAATCGATTCCCCAGTCAGATAGATGAGTCTCCATAGCATCAATTAAAATATCACGTAAAGGGGTTTGAACTGAACCTATTTCGATTCGAATTACTTTAAACTTCCCTTCGATATCTTTTGCTTTAGTAGCAACTTTTTCATTAGTGATATATTGGCTGGAGTTCTCACGCTCCGCTAACGTAGAAACAACACTCATTAAGTGTGATTTACCGGTCCCATAGTTACCGACGATAAAAAGACCTTTGTTTTCAAGTGGGCGTTCGAATTGAATGTGCTCAATAATTTCATCTGCTAACTGATCTGCCATACGCTCAGAAATGACATATGATTGAAGCATTCCTTTAGCATAGTCTTCTTCATTAGCATCAGTCAGTTTAATGATTGACTCGATTGGTTCAAATTGAAGTAAATCTTTATATAGCATAAGAGGCACTCCTTCAGTTTTTTATAAAATCCATTCTTCAGTTGTTGTGTACTTGGAGTATTCAGGATGATTTGGTTTTGCATAAGTTAAGGTTTGGTCACTGACTACTCCACGCCAAGCAATAATCAACGTATGGTTTTTACTTAACTGTTTTAACATTTGGAATGGATTTGTTTTTAAGCTAGGTTCGAATAAGATTTCGATACGATCGATACAAATGATCTTGTTATGTTGTTTTTGAATGAGATTTTCCATTATGTCTGTCACTTTGAACGGTCGACGTTTAAGTGGAATGTCGAGTAAAGATAAGGATAATTCTATGCCTAAATTTAAATAGCCTGTCTCAAAGTTTTTAGCATAGTAAGAAATGGTATTCCCATGTAAGTACTCATTCACATATATAAGTTTGTAGTATTGATTAGTTACTTGCGGGAGACTGCTTTGAATTTTTTCGACAGTGTTTAAATTCATGAGAATCCTCCCTTATGTTGTCTAATGCAACTTATAATACTAACACACATTTTTATAATGCGCATAAGGACATCAGCTGTTGCTGATGTCCTTATTATAGTAAACAAATAAGCGATTAGCATTTAAAAAAATGTTATAGGTTAAAGAACGCAAGATGATCATCCGATAACTTTGGATGAAGTGTCCGCCGATCTAACAATTCATTGTTCCATTCACAAGAAGTCTCACTTAAGAACAGACAACAATGACATGCGGCAGCTTTTCGGTCTTGTCCACCTTCAAGGCAAGTCGGGTCTGAGGAGCAGTACTCCGTCAATTCAATGGCACGCTTTAACATCAATGACATCTTCTCTGGCTTGGCGAGTTCAATCAATCCCCCTAAACTGCTTTCAGAGTCACCTTCGGCAGTATGGATTAGTACAGAGGCAGCGCCATTCTCAAAATACAACCGTTCTCGTAAAGAGGTAGAAGAATACCCACTCGTTTCAGCAAATGCGCGAATTAAAGCGTGAGCAAATGTGTGAAGCAAGATGTGACGCGGGTATAATTCGATTTCAGCTTGGTCACGCTTTAGACGTTTTTGTTGAAATCTTGCTAACTGACTTTCAAAGATACGCTTTACAGAGTCGCGACTTTCCCATTCTTCAATCATCTCTGGATTTAATTCAATAAATATCCCTTCGCCAAAAATTTCGATTCCTGGATACCAGTTTGTATGATTTTTAAAGATGGAAACACCATCTCCTGCTTTACGTTCGACGAATGAATCGGCATATTTCAAACGATTAAAACTAGTCAAGGCACGGACTTCGCGCATCAAATCTACACGAGTAATGTGACTGATGTAGTCCGTCCAGTCTTCAGGAACAGGCACCCGCTCCGCTTGGCAGTCTTTTTCTTGGAGTGGCGCAGTTTTCGTATGCTTCCATGCACTAAGTTCGCGTTGCTTAATGGAACCAAAAGAAATATCATCCAATTGTCGATTAGAGTCTAAGTAATGAACTCCTTTTTGAATATCATTTTCTGTCCAATCTCCATCACTCAATAGGCCTTTCAACATGACCATTTTTTGTTCTGAGGAAAAGTTTGACCATGTATTTTTAAATAACTCATACTTTTTATCAATTTCTTGATAAATCGCTTCAGAACTAGCTGTTTTGAGCGGGAGTGTAATCACGCTTTGGACATTTGGAATGTGTAATTTTGTCTCTCCACGCAAAGCCACTGTCATTTCAGCATCGCAAGTCTCGGCTTGATGATGTAAGATCCATGGTTTGGTTCCAGCGCATTTTTTACCCGTGACACGTTCGAGCTCTCCTTTTTCTTTAATCCGTGCTAAAGAAACGGGAGGTGCTTCGCAATTTGAGCATATAATTCGCATTGTTTTGTAAGAACTCGATAGCGTCCCCTTATCTGTCATCAATCGTAAACGTGGCTTATCGCAAACGTTATGTTCTTGATGCGCCCACTTTACCCAAGGGAAATCGCTAATGTGTCCCTTACGACAAACCGTTACAAAACGCATCGGCGCATATTTTACTCCAAGTGGTTCACACTTTGGGTTCGTACAAAACGTGCGTCTCGGTTGATCCGTCATAGAACCACAATTCGGACAGAAACGCCAGATTGGAAATCGTGATACTTTCGTTCGGATTGCTTCAGGGTTGCTGTTTAGTAGGCGAATCGGCTTCTGATTGAATGCGCTCATGACAGCATCATGATCTTCTTCTCGAATTTGATTGTGTTTGAACTTCCATTGATCCACTGCGTTCGTAATGAAACTACCATCTGGTAAATCTACGATTGCTCCCGGACCAAAGTGATGAAGTAATTGAGCCGCTCGAATTGAGCCTCGTTGATAGGAATGCTTTGAATCACCAACTGTCATAGCGATTGACCTCCTCTTCCACTTTAATTTCAGGTTCCACACTACGTAAAGAAGTGAGTGCAAACATCGCCTCGTGAGTATAAGGTGTTTCTTCAAAGTACTTCAACAAATGGTGTGACGTATTCATCGGTCTACCGTTCACAATTTTTTGCCGATAGGCTAGTTCACGATTTGTACGATTAGCGAGTGATTCCCATGTATCTAACACTTCACTGACGAGCTGACGAGTTTCTGTTTCTGAACAATCATAGACGGATTTAGCTCGAGCGACGAAGCGATCAATCATTGAAGCATCTACGGCATCTAAGTTAAATTGACCTGCGCTATTGGCTTTTGAAATAGGAGGCGAGGTCATCGTTTGACGAATTAATCCCACGAGAACACCAGTAATTCCACGTTTTAATGCACCTTTTGAGAATGGTGTCACACTTGTAGGTTCCACATATTGATAGAACGACTGATGAAATGATTTGAACTGCTCAAAGTGGAACAAATCGCGTGTTCGTTGAGGATTCAGAATTGTCACGACAAGACCAGGGTGTTGACGCCCAACTCGGCTTGTAGCTTGAATATACTCAGCAGTTGTCTTCGGTTGACCATGCACAACCATTAAGCCGAGGCGATTGACGTCAACTCCAACTGAAATCATATTTGTACAGAGAACTGCATCCAATACTTCATCATTCTCAAATGATCGTTCCATTCGAGCTAATAATTCAGGAATTTCCTGTGCTTTTTTGCGACTCGTTAACTCTTCGAAATCGAGTAACGGTTCTTCAATTTCATTTGCCTGAAGATAGGTTCGAATTTCGTCATAAAACATTGTATTCGTTCCGGCCAATTCACGTATGGTATTGAAATATCCAACGACTGTCCAGTATGGATCGAGTTCTGCTTGCTTTTCTTGTTTCCGAGTCGCTGCAATTAGAGCTCCATATACATTCACCGTATGGATTTTCATACTGACGCCTGGCGAAGAAACTCCTACATACAGACGTCCTGGTTTCTGATCAATCGGTACTGTTTTTGAAAAAAATGAGTCATCAGGTGAATGAATATAGACAGGGAATTGATTTGCCGGGCGGTCATAAAGCCCTCGAATCTGAGATTCTGCCCCACTGATGGTAGCAGTTGAAGCCACTATTTTTGGTTTTGATTCTCCAAAGCCCATGAGCTCGTCAATCACAAACTCATATAATCCTGTTAAAGAGCCGAGCGGACCATTTAATAGATGTAGCTCATCTTGAATCACAAGATCCGCAGGTGGGAGCCAAGCCTGTTGCTGAGTCAAATCTTGTGTCGGAGAATCACCTATAAACTTATTGCTAGAGGCTCGATAGGATGATTTGCGGCCAAACAATTCGCCAATTCGTGGTTGCCAAGCGATTTGTGCTAGTTTATCGACTGTTCCAATGACAAGTGACGGTAAATGATCATAAATCGCCTCATCAATCGTATAAGCTGGTATACCACTATGAAACGTACATCTTGCCTTCGGACATGTGATTGTCGCTTTACTCCGATCGACAGAATAGCATTGTACAGTTAACTTCTCACCACACCAAGGACAATGGCTAAGTTGCATCGGGTTTCCGACTTCACCGTTCTCGAGAGGCTCGTTACTTTCTAGTTTTTGAAGGGCGATTTTTGCATCATCATAATTATTTGGCGTAGATGCACTTCCAATCCAAAGTCCAATTGAAAACGGGACAGTGCCTAGATCTGCTAATTGAATATCAGAAATCTGTTTTGAGTAAGAATCTTCGTGTCGGCGAATTGCTTCCATGGCACAAATAAGAAGTGTCGCGCGTTGGAACTGTTGAATGGTTAGTAGACGGAGTGTATAGCGCATCATGACACTCATGCCACCATAACTCATTGGATTGCTAACATCATTCTTTAAGCGGCGAACAAACATCACAAACGCTGCTAGACCAAGATAAGCTTCCGTTTTACCTCCACCGGTCGGGAACCACAGCAAGTCGACAAGCTGACGGTCTTCATGTTGCTCGTCAAAACTACTAGGTAAGTTCATAAGAATAAAGGCTAACTGGAATAAACGCCATTCGCTTTTAACGGGTTCAAAATCATATTGTCCTGTTTCTTTATAAACCGAGGCATGGATTCCTTGCTCGCGTTGAATATGCATCGCTAAGTTCGAGAGTCTGAAACCGGTCCATGCTTTGTCGTTCGTCTCTAAAAGACGAATGCCATCGTACATACGCGAGCAAGTTTCTCTTGCTTGTTCAACTTGTTGTAAAAGTAAGGATTGATCCATTTCGGTAAGACCGTCCAACTTCGCGGATTCATCCGCAATCCATTCCATGTAAGCATCTGGTAATTTGTTTAATCGAGAAATCACTTCATCTTTAGGTTGTTTAGCCAAATCAAGCATATTAAACGACGTATTTGTCAAACGTTGATGCTCAACAAGTGGCACTTCTTCTTTTGGTAACCATGTTGTTGTGAAGTAGTAGGTTGTATCATCTACAGACCAATCTGTACCGATTTGGTGACCGATAATCGGTACGGTTCTTTCGCGATATAAGAAGTTAATTAAGTTATTCATGCCATAAGCAGGACGAGGCACAATCGACTGCTTATTAATGCTAAACGATAGTTGCGGTTGGAAGATGATTTCGTCTTGTCTCGGAAAACGATTAGTTGAACTCAAATCCAAGCTATGGACGAGATAAAGACCAATGTCTAACCCTGATTTACCTGAGCGAACATACCATTTTAAAAGTAGGTTTGAATCTAAGTCGACTGACAGTTCACCACTTTGTTTTAAATCAAGTGAGATAGTTTTTGAGAACGGACGCCGCTTGTAATGAAAAGAGCTATCTTCTTCTACGGATTCATAACGAGCCCAATTAATGTGACAAGTTAGTGTGGTAACGTCATTTAAAATGAAACTAACGCCCATGCTTGAATTACGGAATTGGTCTTGAGAAGTAATGATTTCTTCAATGGCTTCACCTTCAACAGTAATGCCTTCAACTTCATTTAAAGGTTGATCCGTTTCTTCTTCATGAATAACGTTCGATGAAGCACCATATGGAAAAAGGCGACCAGTCAAATAGTAAGAACTTGGTGCCGCTTTTAGTGTTTCATGTTCACCATTTTGAGGTCCTATCAGTCTTTTTTCTAGATTCTCAACGAGTGCAGTTCGTTGTTTAGGTGTAAAGGCTTTAGCCTGTGTAGATTGCTTCTTCTGACTAATTAATTGAAGAGTGTCCTCATTCATTTGAATTTGCGATTGATGTGCTAAAATCTGTCGAAGTTGTCGCAAATCGATGAACTCATCTTCAAGTAAATCTAATACCTCATCAATCGAGGCTTGTTGATTATCTTTACCTGATAAAAAATTAACTAGGCTTTGGATAATATCATTCATTATTTTGCCCCTTTCTTATATAATTTAATTGTAAAACATTTGAATAAAGGGGGCGAGGGGAAATGATGGAATCTTCAGGGGTAGTCTCTTCAAATATTAGTTATATTCAGTTGTCATTTAACTCACTTCATACTGATGTATTGACGAGAGAGAAATTAATTGAATATTTGATGATGATTTGGGATTCAGGACGAGGCTGTAAGCGAGAAGATGCTGTACGGAATTTAACTACAGCATTAGAAGCAAACGTACCGTCGGTCATTAGCGAAGGAGATTACGTAAGACGAAAAAATGATCCTTCGTCACAATTTAACTCGCTAGAGCGTGAGCTACGTCAAAACCGAGAGCCTGTTCTAATGAATAAAGATTTGAAAAACAAAATTGCAAGTTTATATAAAGACCCTCGATTTATTGTTTTAAACGGAAAGCACGGGCATAAAGACGCACAGTATGTCATTCTTAGCGAATGGCAATTGCTAAATGATTTGGTTCATCGCTATATGTATAAGAATAAACTCGAAAATATCGTCAGACATGATGTGATTGCAAAAGTAAAATCATACTATGACATTCAAGATTCTAACGTCTTGTTCTTTCCTAAAGTAGATTCTCGTTTCAAGACATCTTATCAACGGATTAGTTTAAATGATTATGATAATCCACCAATGGATTACAACATCATCGTTTCACCAGATATTCTAGAAGAAATTGAAGAACAGAAAGGCGCCATTGTTGAGCACCTGAAACGGAATCGTGAAACACCGATTAAAATTCGAGAAGTGATTCAAAAATATTTCCGAAAACAGCCGTATGAAAATATATTCTCTGCTTATTATGAAGGATTGAGACAAGTTTTAAAGATGGAACGAAATATTGTCATTTCTCAAAATACAATTATTTATGATGATTCCAAACCTAAAGAACTACTAGATCTCACTTCAAATAAAACGCGAGGGAAAACAATTATTTCTCCAATTCCATCGCCGCGACTAAAGCAGAGCTTAAACGTTACTGAACCTATTAAACGTGAACGTACAGCCAATAATCGTGTGACGGTTCGTTTATCTACACTCGAACGAAGAAATTCTACCTTTCAGGTGTCTGGTGAGTTGGCTAAGTATTTTGTCAATGGACAGTTAGAGGTATTAAATCAGTCGAGTCCTTTTATCCTTACCATGAATGCAAAAGGTCAGGCAGGAAGCCACAGCTTTAGCGATTTTCTCTTTGAACATCGAATTAAACCGGGGCAAAAGATGATATTCGAGAATCTTCAGGAGGGCAAAGCGACTGTCAGAGTGGCTTCGTATCTACCAGAGGATATGCGCGAAGCTGAGCGGCTTAACCGTCTACAAGAACTCGATCCATCCCTTGAACATCCAAGCGCACGTTCACTCTTAGTAAACTATTTATTGAAACAAAAATCTCCCGTTTCTGTGGATAAGTTAATTGAAGAGGTTCAACAGCAATATCCATATTCACCGAAAACGGTCGAGTCAATTCTGTACAAACATCCCTACTTCATTCAAGATACGCTTCACACATGGCGCTTTGAGCCGGGTCTCTGGAATACACGTCAAGAATCCAATAGTTTATTAAATATGAACGAAGAATTGATTCAGATTTGGGGAGAGTTAATACCATTCATATATGAAGGTAGTAACGCACCAGCTCCACATTTTATCCCACAAGATGTCGAAGATGTTCGTGTCATGATATGGGGTGGCCAATCTCCATTAAATCGAACTCAAGAATTTGAGTATAGAGAAGGTGGAATGCTCCTTAACCCTAAGTCAATCAATCAGAATTTGGACGAAGAACAGTTTTTGACATGGGCGTCTCTCATATATGAACAAGGAAAAAGTAGTTCGACTACAAGACATGCGTTTGATCAAAAAATTGAACGTTTCTTTCGACTAGCTGGAGTTAAAACGAATGTACTAGCAATCCCTACTTTCCCAGCTTTACGGTTACCTCATCGATTGAAGTGTTCCCGATTGACGAAATCAATCTTGAATGGTAGCCATCCAGAAAGTACGCTTTTAGCACCGTTGTTATTTGAACAGTATAGGATAATGATGCGGTTTATTAACGAACATAATGCGCATGTCGTTGTTTTGAATTTTGATGAGACGGAGTACGCATACTTCCTCTATGCGATGCTTGGATACTCTGAGCCGATAGAACGCAAAGCGCTCACTGCATTGTTAGAAGATAGACAAATGCCAATTAGAGATGACAAGCGTGTGTTGTGGAATTGGAGCGAATCTACAAAACCATTCTTTAATCTAGGTAACGTAGCATTTGAGCGGAATTACCAATTGGCTAGCGAGTTGTTTAAATTGTATGACGGAGAGGCATGGAAAACTGTTAAGCAAGAAGAGTTTGTGGTGCGTTGAGATCAGATTTTCAAACATGGAGGTATCTGATGGAAAAATCCGTTATTTTCTTAGATCGGTTCCATAGCATTGAAACGATGTTGCGTCAGCAATTAAGACAAGAAGAGCATATTTCGTTTTCTTATCTTGTGGATCAAGCCGCTAAACAAAATCCCTTGATCCGACAAAAAGCGGAGCGGCTCAAAAGTTTTGGACGCTTGCGCAACGCAATTCAACATGGGAGTGGATTGAACGGTGAGCCTATTGCGGAACCGCACGAGAAAATTGTGAGTGAGATTATTGAAATTGAAGAGAAGTTACGTTCTCCAAAGCGAATGAATCATTTCTTTAGTGAAGTTTATTCGCTGACGGGAACTGATTCGATGAGTAAAATGCTTCAGTTGGTTCATGAATTCCAATACTCTCAATTTCCTGTATTTAATTCTGAGGGAGAATTTATCTCACTTGTTACTGAAAGCGGTATCACGAATTGGTTGGCATCAAATGTGAAGGATGATCTTATTTCATTTGAAGAGACCAGGGTTAGCGATTTGCTTTCCGTCGATGAACTTGCTGAAACGTATCGCTTTATTTCAAGAAGAACTACTGTCTATGAAGCGAAGGATTATTTTTTACAGGCAGCAAATGAAGGACGAAAACTAGAAGCACTTTTGATTACTGAGTCAGGGAAATCAAATCAATCATTATTGGGGATTGTGACACATTGGGATTTAGCAACGTTCGATTAAATGAAAGGGGAGAGTTAGTGTTTAAATATCAGAAATCTACTATACAAAAGATACCTATTGACTATATAACGGACCAATTAAAAGTAAATATTGGAATTGGAACAGTTAGCGTCTGTTTTCAAAATATGACTGAAAGTAGATTAATTAACAATCAATTATTCCACATCGCGACTCTAGATAAAGTGACACTGCATCGTTCAAATATGTTTCAAATATTAATATCTCGGGAGGAACGATGCCTTGAGATCGAAACACGCTTCAATCCAGACGAACTAAAGAAAAAGATGAAATTTAGTATTTCCGAATCGAAGTATGAAACATCTTATACAATTCAATTTCGCAATAAAGAGCATAAAGAAAAATTAGTCCATCCAATGAGACAAAATGATACGAATGTAACGTCAATTGAGTTCAAATGACACACATTCTCCAAACCTTCGAAGAGACTGGTCGCTTTATCCTCATTGAACGGGAGTTAGATGACTTATTAAGTAAACGAAAATCATTAAATAAACAGAAGGGAAGGTTGAATCAATTTTTAAAACTATTGCAAGTCATCCATTATTCGGGTGGTACGTCTTTTAATACATGGATATTGAAAAACTTTAATGTGATACGCGATTTACCAGATCTGCATAAAGAGATTCACCCAATTATCTATTTTAGAATTATACGTTTTTACTTTTCATGTTTTTCAAAACAACAGTATAAGGAAAAATTTAATCAAAGTAGTAGAATCCCTGCTGAACAAGATGCCATTAGTTTCTATGGACGAATGCTCGGATTAAAATTACCGTATCGCGCTGTGACTCCATATGGGATGTTCTTAAAAGATTGGGACCGAAAAGAATTGAACGCTCATATGTTAGATAAAATACTGAGTTATTTGCAATTAACGAATCGAGAAACAATAGTGATTGAAAATATGATTCAAGATACCTTCTATAAAAAAGTCCCACTTCAACTAAATAAAAAAAGTGAATTAGCTGCTTATGGATATATTAAAGTCACATCTATTTCAATGAAAAAACGAAGAGAAATTTTAGTTAGAAAGTGCATTCCTGAATTAGGTCTGCAAAGAACTGTCGATTTATTGTTCGGTATTTCAAATTTACATAAGCATCATAAAAATGCTCATCTTGTTTATACGAGTGATTTGCAATATTTAAAGAGAAATTTTAAAGAACAGAATATTAAATGGCCACGTATAGAAATCACATAACGAAAGAAAAAATAGAGTGGTAAGCGAGGAGGTTCATGAAAGTGACGGCTGTTATAGAGCAAGAACAAAAAAGATTGAATGATTTTTGCACAATCATTGAATCTCATTTAACGGGAAAAGATACTAAAGAAAAACCAGGTCTTGAATCAAGCGACTATGAAATGATTGATATGCGAGGACATTCACGTCAATCGGAGAGCGCGCAGGAACGCCAAAAGTATGAAGACGCTCTGAAAGAACTGTATTCGTTCACATTCGTAATTGAGGACGAAGGGGAAGAAGAGATTTATCCGGTCGGGAAGTTCGGGGTGGCGCACCCTCGCTCACCTGAAATTCCGCTCGTCCTAGATTGGCGAAGTGAGATGGCGATGCGTGCGTCCATGTTTAACGGAGAGACAATTGAGACGCCAGGTGGAGACATCATCGGGATGACACAGCTCGAGCTTGATCGAAGACAGCGACGTGTCGTTCAGGCGAATCATCGTCGTGCTCCAAAACGGCAACCGAGCTCACTGACAAAAAGATTTACCGAACAAATCAAATCGACATTCAAAAAGCCGTCGACGGTGCCTGATGTCCCACAAGAGAGTTTTATGGAGAAAGAGTTGACGAAGAAGCAAAAGGATCGTTCTATTGATGGATTCATTGCGACGCGGCAAGCCGAACAAAACCACATTATCCAGGCACCCGTGAATACATATATGATTGTCCAAGGGGCGGCCGGGACTGGGAAGTCATTAACGGCGTTGCACCGTATGTCTTATTTGCAGTATCAAGATGAACGCCGAAAGATGCTTTATTTAGCTCCGAACGAAGCGACGATTCATCAACTGTTGAAGGATGCGGAGCATTTACAAATTCAATCGGTTTCTACAATGGCATTTGATGATTTTGCGGTTCAATTGAACAAAAAGTTTTTAAATCAGAATGGTCATTTGGAATTACTTTCGCTGTATGAATCGAGCCATTTAATCAAGTGGGTTGATGAGGCACTGGTAGAATGGAACGAGGACATCTGTGAAACGCTTTTTAGTTATGAACCGATGGATGAGTTAGTCAACGTACATGAAAAAGCAATTGATATGTGGATGTCGGGAAAAGGGACGTTTCACGAAAAGAGATTGCGGATTCTTCAAACGATTCGAAGTGAACTTGAAAAAATCCATATTTTAAATAAAAAGGACTACGAACAAGAATATATTGAAACAGCCTCGATTTGGACAAAATACTTGTATTATGAAAAACGTCAAAAGTTAAGTGAATTGATGAAAGAGAATTTTGAAAATCGATTACTATCCGAAAAGAAAAAGCGAGAAGCATTTTTAAACTTTTGGAGTGAGATCTTACGAATTGATGCCGAAACGGTTTGGAAAATGCTAAAAAATCCATTGATGCTTGAACACATGAAAGTAGATGTGGATGAGACCCTATTGAAGGCATGGCATAAATATAAATCTCCGACTAGATTAGATCTCTTCCTCTGGATGTATCTTCACTATGAAACTAATGGGCATCCTGAAAAATGGAGCCATCTCTTTGTTGATGAAGCACAGACGCTTCGTCCGCTCGATTTAATGGTGCTCGAAAAAATCTGTCATGGGATGACGGTATTCGGAGATACGTTACAAAGCTATCAAGCGTTTGACATGGAATCATGGGATTCAATTCAAACTCATGGAAAGTCAAAATGGCGCATCGAGTATTTAACGAAAGCATTCCGAACGACGAAACCTATTATTAATTTTGCTAAAGAAATACTGTATGACTCAGATCACGATACAACATGGATTGATCCATTTAACCGAGATGGGCAACCTATCGAATTTCTAGTGACGAAGAAAAGTAGAGAAATAAAAGACGTACTAGCTCGTTGGCGAAAACAACAATTTACGATTTGTATAATCACACCAACATTAGAACGTGCACAGTTCTTACACGCAAAACTTAATTTACGTACTCAACTCATTGTATCTGATACTACTAAAGTTGGAGAAGAAATTGTTATTTCTACAGTAGACTACTTGCGCGGTATGGAATTTGATGCAGTGCTTTTAATGGATGTCGATCAAGAAAACTATCCTGAATTTCCACAGGAAGCGCGGCGATTATATGTCTCATTGACACGAGCCTTACATGAAGTAGTTGTTCATACGACAGAAGAATATTCAACGTTGTTTAGAAGTATTATTTTCAATAATAGAAAAAGAAAGTAGGTTATGGCATGAACGAAGTACAACGATTAATGGACGAGGTCATTAAATTCCGAGATGAACGCGACTGGGCGTTCCATCATAATCCGAAAGACTTGGCGTTATCGTTATCGCTTGAGGCGAGCGAGCTCCTTGAGGTATTCCAATGGGTGTCGAGTGAAGAAGCGATTGAGACAAAAAAGACGGAAATGGAAGAGGAGTTGGCAGACGTGTTGATCTATGCACTCACGTTCGCACATGCATCCGGCATTGATGTCTCGAAAGCGATTGAAGACAAGCTCGTGAAAAACGCAGTGAAGTATCCGATTTTGAGTGCGGAAGATTCACGATGAAGTCGAACCATCGATTACTATTCGTCATGTATCTCGGAGCAGGTATATTGAATTTGGCTTTCTTTCTTGCGATTCCCTTATTCCACATAGAACGTTCGAACTGGATGAACGTCATGTTCCCACTGTTGACAATCATTTGGTTTGCGAATGCGTTTGTGCATTGGAGACGGATGAAGCAGAATAAAGCTTAATAAAATCGATTGTAGCCATAGAAAATCAATTGAGTGAAAAGGAGATAACGATGTCACACGAGAAACGTCTAGATAAGTTAAGTCGAAGCCATGTTCATGCCATTCATTTGAGTTTCATTTTTTCCGTGATTTTTATTATGAGTGGATTGCTGGTTTGGTGGTTAGGGTGGTTCACCGCTGTTCAAACATTGTTTGGAAGTGTATTGCTCGCTCCACTCCTTTTGATGCTTCCGATGTGGAAACGAACACAGACGTTGCTACGTTTCAATGAGGATATCACATATCGTCGTACCGTGTGGCTTGAGGTGATTTGCGCGCTGATTGTCGTGCTTTTGAATATTGGGATTGCGATTGCAATCATTGTTACCGAAATATATAGCTTCACGATTATTTCGTTCTTATTGATGTTCGTTGCGTCTATGATATCCAGACATGTTGATCAGCGGATGAAGCAACTTGACCCGGAACATGTAACCTATTCAGATATGGCTCGTTATAAGACAAAACGCAGTTGACCTGAGTCAGCTGCGTTTTGTGTTCGAGTCCAATTGTTGTTCGATTCGATCGAGACGTTCAATTAACACTCGAAACTGTTCAGTGTTTTGACGCTCCAATTCAAGTTTTTCTGCTGCGCGTTTTTCAAATCGATTAACCACTTTGACAAGCCATACAATTCCGAAGACAATGGCGATGATGGGTAAGAAAAACGCAAGACTTGCAAATAATGAACTGATGATGATATTCACGAGAACTTCCTCCTTTACCTGTACACTCCATTATACTTCCAAATACATCCATCGTGACAGGGGCGACAGTAGCATTTTATATCAGACATTCGGTAGGTTAAGCATATAGAAAAGAGGTCTTGATCAGAATGAATTCAACAAATCGACAGCGTACTTTGAAGTGTCCGACTCGACTTGGAACAGACGAGGAAGGTTACGTCATCAACCAAGCGTCCATCAAACATATTCAGCCTGAGTTTGAAACAATCCTCTTCAAATCAATTGAATTGGTGAAAGAAGCATTCGATGAACAGCTACATAGCATATACCTATATGGAAGCATCGGTCGCGGGACGGCTGTTGCTGGTGAATCTGATTTAGATTTGACGGTGCTTGTGCATGAGGATATCGATGCGACGGAATTGGTGGAACAGACGGAGCAACTACTAACGGAACATCCTGAAGTCATCAAAATCGACTACGATATCGGTCGCCTGGATGTGGCATTAAATCCGGCGAATCGTTTTGAATGGGGCTTTTGGCTAAGACATCTCTGTACGTGTGTTTACGGGGAAGATGTTTCGACTCAATTCCCACTCATGATGCCGGACGCTCGTGTGAGTGAAGCGTTGAACCAGGACTTGGTTTCTTCGATTGAAGCAGCCAAGTCGAAATTGCTTCGTGGACAGATTTCTCATCTGGAGAAGCGCTCCATTGTGAAGCGCGTCATCCGAGGTTGGTATTTGACGATTAATGTGAAGGACGAGAGTTTTGAGACGACTGTAGAAGCGTGCTTGGCGATTCTAAAACTCTATTTCCCGGAAGATCCGCGAGTAGAGGAAGGGAAGATACTGTTGAAACAAGATGACATCACAAATCAACAGCTTCTAGACTATTTGAATGAAATGTTATTGAATTTTGTTTGAATCATATAAACTTGTAACGAGATTTTTCGATGTATATCATTTTGGAAAAGAAATGTGAAACTGTTGAATATTGATTCTAAAAAGAAGAATAAGCCCTGGCATTAGGCTTACTCTTCACCAATTAACATTATTTTTCGCTCTTGCTGTTGAGAAGGAGTTAATCCGTTTGGAAACTGTTCGCGTTCAACTTCCCACTCATTAATTTCCTCTTCATCAAACTTTACACGAATCAGTTCGTTTACATCGGTAATACGAAGCGCTGCCATAATTACAGCAAGGTGAAACAAATTCATAGATGTCTTTTTCGCTTTTCCAATTTCACTAATCGTAGCGAGTCGAAGACCCGTCATTTCATGTAATTCCATTGGAGTGATTCCTTTTTCCTTCAAAACCTCATACAATCTTACTTCCATCTCACATGGATGGTTTTCGATGACTTTCATCATTTTGTCTGAAGTCGCTAATCTATCTAGATATACTTTTGCCATAGTAATAACCACCTTTAAAAATTATCAACTTCACCTTACACATACAAATAAAGGGTGTCAAATAGTTAATAAGTTGAAATTGGATATACATAATACTATTTTGAAATATATAGACTTGTGAATAGACGGACGACAAAGGAGAATTTACAATGAAATCAATCGCCATCATCGGAGCTGGTGTCAGCGGGCTTTATGCCGCACTCCAACTTCAACAAAAAGGATATGACGTCACTGTCTTTGAGGCACGTGAGCGAGTCGGAGGACGCATCTTCACGAAGGATGGCTATGACCTCGGACCGACATGGTATTGGCCAGATACGGAGAAGACCATCTCGGAACTCGTGGATGCACTCGGACTTGACTCATTCCTCCAACATACGACAGGAGAGATGGTACTCGAACGCCAGACGACGACTGCGCCGGAACGACATGTGTTGCCGGAGGAAAGCATTGTCCGATCCAAACGTTTAGTCGGTGGAATGACGAGTCTAGTGGAAGCGCTATACGCGAAGTTGCCCGATGACATCGTTCGGTTTGGACACCGTCTTACGTCCATTAATCGACAATCAGACCGAGTCCAATTGACGTTCCAAAATGGGTCGGTGCATCACACGGATGACGTGATTCTTGCACTTCCTCCACGCCTTGTCGCCAATTTAACAATCGAGCCTGAATTGCCAGCTTCGACACGGAATGCACTCAAGACGACTCCGACTTGGATGGCATCTCAGGCGAAGGCACTGATAGTATACGAGACACCGTTCTGGCGAGAAGAGGGTCTGTCTGGCTTTGGGATGAGTTGGGTCGGTCCGCTCCAAGAGATTCATGATGCCTCACCAATGGACGGTCAAGGGGCGCTATTCGGATTCTTCCGTCTGTCACCGGATGAACGTAAAGCGTTAGGAGAAGGACAAGTGAAGACACGTGTCATTGAGCAACTGGAGAAGTTATACGGTCCGAAAGCGAATGACTTCTTGCGATTTCACTATATGGACTGGTCGACAGAATCTGAGACAGCAACTTCTGACGACCTCATGCCGCTCACGGCATTCCCGGCTTACGGTTCAATCGAACTCGAGGACCGTCTTCATCTGATCGGTTCAGAGACGGATGCGCAGTTCGGGGGTCATATCGAAGGGGCGTTACGTTCGGCGGAGCGGATGGTAAAACAATTCAACATAGAAGATTAATCGAGCCTGTCACCCTGTGTGACGGGCTTGTTTCATATATCGAAACTTTTTTGGGTATCTTTGAAGTAACAATACATTCTGCTTATGATAAGCGACATGAGGTGATTCAACATGGAAGCATACATGGTGACCACACTGCAAAAAGGACTACATTTGATTGATTTGATTCGGGTGAATGAATCGATGACACTGACCGAACTGATGCGAGCATCCGGCTATAACAAGACGACGACGTTCCGTCTCCTGTATACGCTCGAGCAGTTGAACTATGTGGAGAAGACGGAAGACGGCTATCGCCTAGGTAACAAGCTCGAATCGGTCGAAGCACCGATTGATACGGTGACGAACTGGTATACCGTGCCTCCGCTCCAACAGTTGAGTGAAGAAACTGGCGAAACGGTATATGTCGCCATCTTGCATGGCACAAACGTCGTCAATACACAGGTCGTGGACGGAACGCATTCGATTCGAAGTCACACGGAAGTTGGAGAACGTTCGCCGGCGCATCAAAGCGCGCTCGGAAAAGCGATTCTCGCTTTCTTGGACGAGTCGTCGTTACAGCGTGTCATGACGGAACTCGAACTCGTTCAAAAGACGGCGCACACGTTCGTCGATCGTCAGTTGTTGACCTATCACCTTCGTGCCATTCATGAACAAGGGTACGCAGTCGATGATGAAGAAGCCGAAATCGGACTACGTTGTATCGCGGTCCCGATTATGCGTGACGGTCATGTCATTGCGTCACTCGCCATCTCAGGTCCAAGTTCACGGTTGACGAAAAAGCGTGACCGTCAGCTCAGTAAAGTCCTTCAGCAGTATAGTCAAGCCATCACCTCCTTCATTCAATAATTCAGGAGGAATTCATTATGACGAAACAGATGTACCGCGCCTTGTTCGCGTTGGCCATCAGTGCCTTCGCCATCGGGACGACCGAGTTTGTCATCGTCGGTCTGCTCGAGACGGTCGCGGATGATTTAGCCATCTCGTTGACGACGGCTGGAAGTCTCGTCTCTGGCTACGCACTCGCATTGGCCATCGGGACACCGATTTTAGCGGTCGTCTTCAGCGGGATGAACAAAAAACGCTTGCTCGTTTGGTTGATGGTCGTGTTCACGATCGGGAATGCCCTCGGGGTCATCGCACCAACCTATGAATGGTTGATGGTGTCCCGTGTCGTGACTGCTGTCGCACACGGATTATTCTTCGCCATGGCGACGATTTTGGCGACACGAATCGTTCCACCAACGAAGCAAGGGACTGCCGTCTCCATCATGTTCACAGGTCTCACGGTCGCAACGATTTTAGGCGTTCCGCTCGGGACTTGGGTCGGTCAGTCGTTCGGTTGGCGCACCACGTTCGGTGTCGTCGCTGCGCTCGGTGTGATTGGATTAATTGCGATTCTCACATCTGTGCAACAAGACAAACAGCAGACCGAAGAAAAGACAACCCTTCGTGATATCGGAGCGCTCGTGAAGAATCCTCATATACTAGGAGCACTCACGATGACAATTCTCGGGTTCGGGGCGACGTTCGTCCTGTTCACGTATATGGCACCAATCTTATCGGGTATCAGTGGGTATGCGAGCTCGAGCATCACGTGGATTCTATTACTATACGGCGTGTTTGTCGCTATCGGGAATATCATCGGAGGACGAATCGCAGACAAGGAGCCGCTCAAAGGCTTACGTTTCGTCTTTCTTGCTCAAGCAGTCATTTTAGCGCTGCAATACGTCCTATTACCGGAGAAATTCTTGGCGCTTGTTGCCATTTCACTTCTCGGACTCGTAGCGTTCATGATGTCAGCCGGTGTACAGACACACATCGTTCAGCTCGCGGAACGATACGTCCCGTCGGCGAAAGGAATGGCATCGGCATTAAACATTTCGGCATTCAATATTGGGATCGCACTCGGTTCGACGCTCGGTAGTGTCGTCCTTGCCGTCTCAGACGTATTGAATACCGCCTTTGTCGGAGCAGGGATGGCGTTACTCGCGTCACTTCTTGCGATGGTCAGTTACAACAAACAAAAGGAGAGATTATGATGAATACAACACAACTTCAAGCACAAGAGGAACAATTGACACTTTCAACGTTCGGTCACGAAGAGGCCCTTCAACTCGGTCAGACGATCATCGATTTGGCGAAAGAAGACGGGGTAAACGTCGCCGTTCATATCGAAAAGAACCGTATCCCGGTCTTCACGCATTTGATGGGAGGGACGACAGAAGAGAATTACATGTGGTTGTTCCGGAAGAAACGGGTGACGGACCACTATCAACGTAGCTCGCACTTCATCGCGAAGCGTTTTGAAGAGTCGGGTCTTTCACACGATACAAATTCACTGTTACCAGCGAACGACTATCAGGCCATCGGAGGAACGCTTCCGATCCGCGTAAGCGGTGCCGGTATGATTGGTACGGTGACAGTCGCAGGCTTAACACCAGAGCTCGATCATGAGTATGCGGTCAGAGGACTTGAGCGATATAAAAATAAAATGAATTAAAAGAAAGGGATTTCCGATGTGGAAATCCCTTTCTTCATTTGAACTTTTGAATCATCAATGCGAGCGAACGGTTGATCATCTTCATCTCGTCATCTTCGAGGACGGAGAACATCTCTTCAGCGAGGCGTTCTTCGATCGCATCGATTTGTTTCGAGTACGCCAGACCGTTCGGACCGAGTCGGATGAAGCTTTCCCGAAGGTTCTCAGGGTTTTTTTCCCGCACGACGAAGTCGCGTTGCTCGAGCACTTTGAGCACCTGACTGACGGCACTTTTGGAGATGGACATCTTCGTCGCGATCTCTGTCGTCGTCCACGTCTCTTGGCGCTTGAAGAGAAGAAGCATCTGTTCTTGTTGGTAACTCAACTCGAACTCGTTCAATTCCGTAAAATATTTCGTGAACAGCAAGTCGAGCTCATCGATTTGGCGGTACATCGTGAGGACTTGTTGTTTTCGTGTTTCATTCAACGTGTCATTCATCCTTTCTTTACGGTGTCCGTCGGAACGTTTCACTCCGGAGATATAAGAGGACACCACACACTAGTCCGATTATACCAAATGCCAATAAGAGCGTTTGAATCGGTACAGCCAGGGCTACAAGAATCGATAAGATGGCGAACGCGATCGGTTCCAGGCCAGAAGCGGCGAGTGACATGATGCTCATGACACGACCGATTTTGTCAGGGTCGCTTTGTTCCTGCATGATGGTGACGGTCGGCAAATACACGAGCATGATCATAAATCCGCTCATGGAAGCCGCAACCGCAAGCAGGGGAATCGATTGAACTTGCGTGTAGAGGAAGAATGCACCGAGCGTCAGGAACAGTGCTCGGAAGACGAAACGTCCACGATGAACGGACCGCAATAATAGAATCAGAAAGCTTGCGACGAACGTCCCGACAGCGAGTCCGCCTTCGATGATACTTAAATCAAAAGCCGTTCCCCCGACTGCACCGACGAGAATGGGAATACTCATAATGAGCGGTCCCATGACGAACAAGTTCACGATGGCGATCGCGAACGTTCCACTTCGTAAAACAGCCGTCTTCGATACGTAACGAATGCCTTCTTTCAAATCAACGAGCACATCTTTTGGGGAGAGCGGAGCGACCTCGGGAATGTGATCTTGAATCAGCCGAGGCATGATCAAAATCGCAGAGAGGAAGATCAAGGCAGCCGCTGTGCCGAAACTGAGACCAAAACTTCCCCACGTGAGTAGGATCCCTGCAAGGAACGGGCCGATGACGAACATCAACTCGAGCGACCCTTGGAAGAGGGAGTTCGCGCGTTGCAACTGTTGACCTGATACGATTGAAGGCATGAGTGATGACAGTGCGGGGTAAGACATGCCGTCCAAAAGACCAAACAATATGGAGATGACCAAGAGTGCTGCCACCGAATATGCGTCAGCAAAATGAAGCGAGACGACAAGTAACATCAATACGCCTTGCCCGATATTCGTTAAACATAACAAGCGACTCTTTTGGAACCGGTCGGCGAACACACCGCCGAAAACCATCATGATCACGCGAGGTAACGAGACCGCGGTCAAAATGATTCCGAGTAACGTCGGTTGTTTCAACACATCAATGGTTAACCACGAGACGCTCAAGAAGAAAATTGAAAACCCGAGCGTGAGCGTCATCCCGGATAACCAGGTAAACACAAATCGGGAATTGCTTAATAAACTCATGTTGATAACCTCTTACTTTCATTCTTTAAGATATAGTTAAGTTAACTAAACTATAAGCCGAGATAGTCATATCGTCAAGAAACATGACTTTGGTACGAAAATGTAAAATAACGGAACTTTTCTCGTGCTCATCCCGTATAGTGTAAGAAGAGGTGAAGGAAATGAACAAACAAGAACGACTACATATAATCAAGCAATCAAATCGAAAGCGACTCCTGCAACGCTTAATCTTAGCGCTTCCGGCAGGTCTTGCAGTCTACTTCCTCATGCGAACGGACGGGAACATTTGGATTGGGTTCGCGATCATCGGTGGGGTGTTACTTGCGACGCGTTACTTCTTTTCGAATGAAGCAGAGGCGATCAGTCAATTATCGGAGCAAGAACAGGTGAAACGTGTCGTGACACTGCAGTATCATCTGGACTTCCTCTTTATCGCATTGCTCGGACTCGTCAATCCGCTAGCCATTCGAATCATGGAGTGGTCTTGGATTCCTGCGGTCCTCATCGGTGGGGCATTGCTTTATATCTTATGGGCTCAAGAGAAGCTCGATCAACAAATTCGCTGGCTCGACCCGGAACAACCGACACGTCGCGAGATTCGACGATTCTGAAACGATGAAGCATAGAGTATATGAGCTTTTCAGGAAGAAAGGGTTTAGTCACCGCCTGTAGTGACTAAACCCTTTCTTTTCTTATAAAAGAAAAATTTGCAGACAAAATGCTCCTGCAATGGGAAGCGCAAATTTTCCAAATAACAAATGGCTTTCCATGTAGATAAAAGAAATAGTAACCAGAATTGTAGAGACAAGCAAACGTTCAAATAACGATGGCATCATTTGATTAGTCCGTTTCCGCATCCATGCTCACTCCTTTAATCAGGCTGGATGTTAGTCATTGTATCGAAGAATTGAACGGTTTGAAAAAAAGTACCTTATTGTATACTTGTCCAATCTTACTAACGTTGAAGTAAATTCTTAAAAAAAGTGTCTGCAAGTTGTGCTTGATGATGATACCCTAAGCTTTCATAAAGTTGTATGGCCTCTTTAACGAGTGGGCGACCTAAATCAGGTTCTCCAGAGGCGATCAATAACATACCTTTGTAATACAAATGAGCGTTTCGATAAAACATCGTCTCAATCGTATTTGAAAATGCATCGAGTTTGACTAAAAATAAATCAGCCATAGCTAATTCGTTAGCCATAATAAATTCATGAATTTCATTTATTAGCAAAGTGCAGATGACGGGATGTCCGCGCTGGAAATTTTGATAACGATCTAGCGCAGGGAGAATACTCTTAAAGTATTCAGACTTACGTTCGTACTCGATAAAATCAAGCGTATTGGCGAAAAAACGTAACTCGTTCAATGTCCAAGTTTGAATCTGATCTAAATAATGATGGATGGTTTGAAGAGATTCGGCAGTGATTGCTTGTTTTGAAAATTCACCATATTGGTTAAAGTAGGTCAATTGATCGATTCGAGCATTTAACTCGGCAATCCAAAGTTGGTTTTGATAGGTCATCGGAGAGCGAGTGTATAAGTTTCGCATCGCTTTTAATCCTTCAATATCGTTAGCATTTCCTTTTAAACTATATTCGCTATAGAATTGTTCGATTTTAGGTTCCGTGTACCCATTGTAAATGTAGAGAAATTCGTCAACTTCCATTCCTAAACGATTGAGTATGGAATGGATCAGATAAAATGAAATTTCATGTTTGCCTTGCTCAAATCGAATTGCGTAAGATTTTGACATGATGTTTTCATATAAGTTTTTTTGTGCAATCCCTTTTTTAATTCGCAGTTCTCGTATCAATTCCCCATACGTTTTCATTCGATTCACTCCTTCGTTGCATAAGTATCAAATAGGAGACTTTTTAAGTTGTTCCCTTTATTTGAGCTTAAAATTCAAATATAAGGTAAGGCGATATGAAATGAGTTGAAAGTGATATCGTTTAACCAATAAAATGGAGGGATTAATATGAACGTGATGAGAACGACAACCAGAGGATTGTTAATAGGGGCATTATTGCTAGCAATTGGATTTTTGGCATTGACTACTTTGGAATGGGCATGGTGGGCAGTATTTGTAGGAGGAGTCTTTGCTTGGGCTATCGCTTTCAAACAAGATGGAAAACAGGTTTTATCATTCCCTCATAAATTATGGATTGCCCCCGTCGGTGTGTTAATCTATTTTATCACTAGTATGGGGATTGGCTTAATCATGGGTATGCTTGGATTTGAGTGGGTGAGCAATCCGGCAGCAGGTCACTTAGGACAAATCATTTGGATGTTACCGTTTATGTTGATGGGTGAGGAGTTGCTAGGCATCGGTGTATTGGAAGGTGCGAGAAGCAAAGGACTTTCTATATTGACTAGCTCATTATTGAGTGCTCTGATCTTTGGTTTGTTGCATATCCCGTCGTATTGGGATGGTTCATTGATTTCCACTGTTCTCCACGTTTTGTTACTCCAAGGTGTAGCTCGCTTGATTTTCAACTATATTTACATCAAAACAGGAAGAAGTATTTGGGGATCATGGTTCACACATATGATTGTAGACTTGATTGCACTTGCTTTATGAAATCTGTTAAACCATGAATAATAAAAGAAGCGCAAATCGGCTTATAAACATAAGTCGATTTTTTATTGGATGATACTGTAATTTTATTGAAACCTTCTAGACATTTACTTCGTATAATAAATATATAATTAAAAAAGGGGGATTAAGTATGCCCAAGCAAGAACGAATCAATACGATTTATCGTTATCAACAACGTTGGCTCGTGTTGCGCTCAATCTTAGCAGTTTTGACGGGAGCACTTGTCGTTCTCACACTTCAGTCTAACGGAGAATCGATATATACCATCCCGTTGGCGCTCGTACTGACAATTATGCTTTACGTCATTGGACGAGAACGTCGCTTCGTCAGGAAATTGACGGATGTGGAACAAGCCAAACGCATCATCGATTGGCAGTATGTATCGGAAATGGGGCTCCTCGTCTTAATGGCGATTCTCTTCCCGTTAATCATCTTGATCAACTGGCCGGCCTGGTCGCTCTTCGTTGTCTTCTTAGGCGGGGTCATTTTATTACAAGTCGCACAGAAAATGCTTGACCGACAGATGCCGCAGTATGACGAAGAACAACCGATGCGCCGCGAAATCAAACTCGACTTTGTGAAAGATTGAGGTGACAGCGTGGATAAAGCGGAACGACTTCAACGAATTGAGCAGTTCGAGAAACGTTTCAATCGTCTGAATATAATCGTGAGCGCAGTCATGTTAGGCGTATCGCTTTATTTTCTATCGACATGGAGTCCGTATAGCATTCTCCTACCCGGTGTCGCACTTCTTTATGCGACATGGCTTGAATGGAAGAAGATGAGATTACAGCAATCCTTCAACGAATCGACACGCTATCATCGTCTATTACGAATGGATTTTACTGTCATGTTGATCAGTTTGATGTGGTTCGTGATTTTGATTGGTATGCATTTCAACGGAATCGATATCTTACCGTGGATGAGTTGGACGCTCCTCATTGGCGGACCTTGTCTCATCTTGATTCCACGCTGGATTGACCGAAAAAAATCCGCGCTTGATGAGCACCACGTCACATCGGGCGAATGGACCCGGGCGAACCGGGAACGTTTGAAACATACGTTAGATGATTTTTCAAGGAAAGGTCGTAAAGAGTCATGACAAAACAAGAACGGATTCAATATATCGGGGCATATCGGAAAATGTATCAAAATACGAGCATATGGCTTACAGCAGCTCTCATTGTCTGTAACAGTTTCGTGCTCGGTTTTGACACATGGTGGATATGGGGAATCGGGTCGACGCTAGCAGCGACTGGACTCATGTATCTCACACGTCAAGAAAGTAAACAGTTGCAAACCTTGACGTCCGGAAAAGCCGAGTTACTCACGAGACGCTTGTACCGCCTCTATTCTTACTGGATTGGAGCGGTCACAGGAATGGTCCTTCTCAGTCGCCTTGAGGTTTCGTCAATCGGTCTAGGCTTCATTGTCCTGGTCATCATTGGTCTAGGTATCGTCCTGCTAGCATGGACCCACTATCAGACCGTCCGGCAATTACGACAAGCCGACCCGAATCAACCGACACGGGATGAGGTGACGAAGCACTATCGATCCTACGAAGGGAGTACATATGCTGACGAAAGAAAAGCGAATTGAACAGTTGCTCAAACAAGATGACAGTCATTGGCGTTGGCGGTGGGGCGTTGCCATCGCGACCGTCGTGATGACATTCCTCATCGCTGCGCAGTACAGACTGTACGCTCCGCTCATCGTGTTCATCAGTTTTTTTCCGTATCTCTGTCTCGAGTGGCGGAAGACAAAACTGCTTCTTACCTTTAACGAGGATGCCCGTTATCAACGTCTGGTGTATACAGACTTCGGAATCCAATGGTTCTGCTTCGTCTCGACGATCTGCCTATTGGCTGCCTATTATGCCGATTCGTTATCGCCCGTCGTTGCGATTTCCGGGTTATTCGGGATTGGTGTGATGTCGATTCTGGCACCGTATATCATCAATCGAAACTTACACTCACTCGATGCCCATCATGTACGAGGGAAAGAATTGCGTGAAGCGCGCGATCAGCGTTTCCATGAGTCCAAAACGAACACCTGAAACGGGTTCGTTTTTTTATTTGAGGACATCGGTCCTTTTCTTCTTGAGTGCCGAGGCGTAAGCTGACGATGTATAGAGAACTAGTAGAAGAATCGAGGAAGATAGTCATGTTAGCTATTTTGATTGGATTGACGATTGGGATTTTGCTACCGATACAGACGAGTGTGAACTCACGTTTGCGCCAAGTGGTCGGCTCCCCGTTCGTCGCATCGTTTTTATCGTTTGCCGTCGGGACCATCTTTTTATCTCTGTTACTCCTCTTGACCGGACAGTCATTCGGGTTTGATAGCTCGGTGATTCAGGAAGGTCCAGGGTGGATGTGGATTGGTGGACTGTTAGGTGTTTTATTTTTAACGGGGAATATCTTGCTGTTCCCGAGGCTCGGAAGTGTCCAGACGGTCATCATGCCGATTTTTGGACAGATTTTGATGGGCTTGTTGATTGACCATTTTGGTTGGTTCAACTCCGTTGAGCATTCGATCACGGTGTTACGCTTGTTCGGAGTCGTGCTCGTCTTACTTGGCGTCATCGGAACGGTCGCCTTATCCGACTGGCTCAACCGACGAAGAGGCAAACTGGTCGTCTCGATGGAAACGGACACCGGGAACCTGAATCTTTGGCGACTGTTTGGGATTTTCACAGGGATGATGAGTGCCACGCAAACGGCCATTAACGGCTATTTGGGAACAGTGCTCGAATCGGCTCTGAAAGGGGCATTGGTCTCATTCGTTGTCGGGACGATGGCGCTCTTGCTCATTTTACTCGTCTCACGTCAACCCGTTCCACTCGGTCAACTGAAAGGTCAACCGTGGTGGATCTGGCTCGGTGGGATCATCGGGGCGCTCTTCATCGGAGGGAACGTCCTGATCGTTCCGATTGTCGGGACGGGGATTGCTGTCATCATCGTCATTGTCGGACTGTTATGTGGAAGTTTACTGATCGACCGTTTCGGTTGGTTCGGAGCGAAGAAGAACCCGGTCACTGGTGTGCAAATCAGTAGTCTGATTGTCATGGTGATCGGAATTGTATTGATTCGTCTATCTTAAGGGGGGAGAACGATGCGAGGAGTGTTGTTTGCAATCAGCGGAGGCTTCTTTCTGACGTTACAAAGTGTTGCGAATGCGCGAATCAGTTCACAGATTGGAACGTGGCAAGCGGCTACGTTGACACAGTTCACAGGATTCATCGTCGCGCTCCTCGTCATGTTGGCGTTACGCGACCGTACGTATATCGAGATGCGTCATGTGAACCCGCTCTATTTATCTGGCGGAGCGTTCGCGGCGATCATCTTGTTCAGTAATATGACAGCCGTCCACGAGCTCGGGGTCACGCTCACGATTTCCTTGTTTCTCATCGCACAGTTGGCGCTCGCGCTCGTCATTGACTGGCGTGGATGGTTCGGGATGGTGCGTCGGAACTTGAACGGGATGCAGTTGTTCGGGGTGTTCATGATGATTGCAGGAGTCATATTATTAAAATGGTAGGGGGAAACGTGCATGGTTGAGGCGTATGTGAAGCAATTTGAATTAGCCGTTTTGCCCGTCGCTGCGCAACAAGAATTGAAGCTTGTCCGATACGAGGTGGGAGACGTCATTTGTACGCAAGGCGATGAAGCGGAGCATCTTCGGTTCTTAGTAAAAGGGAAGATTCGCGTCTCTCATACTTCCGCTACCGGCAAACGACTCGTCCTCTCCTTCAAATATCCGCTCGATTTAATTGGGGATATCGAATATATTCAGCGTACTCCTTATTTGAATACGGTCGAAGCTGTCACAGAAGTTGAGATGCTCGTCATCCGATTCGAGGACTTGGTTCGTCATGCGCACAAAGAAGTCGCATGGTTACATTATTTATTGGAAGAAATCACGCGAAAGTTCGAACGGAAGTCGCAATCCCTCAGCTTCAATTTGTTTTATCCCGTTGAGGTCCGCTTAGCGAGTTACTTATTGTCGATGACGCCAGATGACCAAACGCTTGGCTCGACTGTGGACCAATTGACGGATATCGCTGATTTGATTGGGACGAGTTATCGTCATGTGAACCGGACGCTTCGGCGTTTCGTTGAGGCAGGCTTGATTGAACGGAATCGGCGGATGATTACCATCATCGACCGGGAAGGGTTATTGGAGATTGTCGGGGAGAGTATTTATGAATAGGAGGGGAGAACCATGGCGATTGGGATGATGCTTGCTGTCATCGGCGGAATGCTTGTCTGTGTGCAAAACACGTTTAACGCCAACGTTAAAAAGCGTGTTGGTGCGTGGGCGACGACGACACTCGTCCTTGGACTCGGATTTTTAGCATCGCTCCTGATTGGTCTATTCCAAGAAAGAAGTGCCTTGTTCCGAGTAGAGGAGATGGAGACGTGGTACTGGTTCAGCGGAATCCTAGGCGTCGGGGTCGTCATGAGTGTGACGCAAGGTGTCGAGCGGCTCGGACCGAGTCATGCCATCTCGATTGTCATGGTGTCTCAAATCTTGTTCGCGCTCCTCTGGGATACGTTAGGATGGTTCGGTTTGAAGGCCGTCCCGTTCACCTGGAAGACGGTCGTCGGGATTGTGTTGATTGTCGGAGGGGTGCTCGTGTTTCAGTTAAGTGGGAAGACACCCGTCACATCAGCGAAAGTTTCGAAAGCCGGATAACGAAAAGCATCTGATCCACATCAGGTGCTTTTTCCTTTTTAATGGAAAATCCTCGAAAGTTTGTTTATAGATTGTTAAGATACAGATATCAAATGAATTGGATGTTTTTTACTGTTGGAGGTGCGTGAGGTGTTACGGGAAGAACGGATGGAATACTTATATGACAAAGCGTGGACGAATAAAGGTCCACTTCTTGTGCTGGTCATCGGTGTCGTCACAGCACTTTGGTTATGGTTCAATGACTCAAGAATGAGCCTGTCCTTGTTCATCTTTTGTGCGGCAGTGTTCATGCCACTTCTGGTTGCGACGTGGCACAAACTTCAGTTGTTTTTACAATTCAATGACTCATCTACATACCAACGCTTCATTTATTTGAAAGGCGCGATCCAGTTCGTCCTTTTGATTGGTGTCATGTCGATGTTGGCGCTCTACTCACTGAAGTACATTACGCTAGACACGATGAGCCTTTGGGGAGCTTTTCTCATCGCGAGTTGCCTACTTCTTGAGTCATGGATCGACTGGAAGATTCTAAAAATCGATGACGAGCATGTCGTTGAGAGTTTGTTGGGATTGATGACTCGAAAACAAAAAGGGGTGTAGCGTTAAGTGATTGTCTGGATGGATGAAATTGATCAAGAAAATAAATTGCCGAATTTAACAGAAGAAATTTTGAGAGAAGTCGAGTCGCGCCTTGGCGTGAAATTACCGGAAAGTTATATTCATTTGCTTCAAACTCAAAATGGAGGATTCATCGAGCAACGTGAGCTATCCGTGATCCTAAACGGGCTAGACGATACGGTAGTGATTGATTCCATTATGGGCGTAAGTTTACAAGAAGGACTAGTTGAATCAAAAATCCTTTTGAAAGAGTGGGGCGTTGAGGATGAACGTCTGATTGCATTTACGGGCGATGGTCACTATTTTCTCATGTTCGATTATCGTGATGGAGTGATGCCTAAAATCGCTTTATTAGATACAACGGCAGAAAAAATCGATGTGCTATTCGAATCGTTCAATCAATTCAATGAAGCGCTGAGCGTCATCGAGACCGATTCATTCGTAGGAATAAATGAAGGGGAGACGCTGTTAGACTATGCACAGAATCTACTTTACAGTGAGGTGACGAGTGAAAAAACATTTGGCGCAAACATTTGGCTAAATTCACTAGATGTTCTCGATGTAAGGGAATTGGTCATAGAGCTTCTTACATGGATGGATGGATGATGATACATTGCGGGAAACCGCAATTTCTACGATTCAAAGTACCATCATTACACGTCGTTTGCGTCAGGAAGAATTGATTGAGGCATACTTCGATTCCTTACTAAAACAGGATGATGCCTATAGCAAGCAGTGCTACGAAGAGACGACATACATCCTAGAGAATGGGATTGAGCCGGATTGAAACCTGATCTTGGAATGATTCGTATATAGGACTAACGAAAACACATGAGGGGGATTAGATGGTTGAACATGCAGTAAGATTGGAACGAATGTTGAAAGATGATGAGAAACGAAAGAAGCAAATGCTGATTCCGCTAATCGGCGTCATGTTGCTCTTCTTTATATATTTTTGGAAGACGAATATTCTCTTACTCCTTCCAATGGTTGTAGTTGGACAAGTTCCCATCATTTATCATGCATGGCATCGTATGAAACTGTTACTTTCATTCAATGAAGACGCACAATATCAACAGCTCGTCCGGTATGAATTCGGATTGAAGTTTGCTCAGCCAGCTCTTCTTTTCCTATTGATTTTAAGTGTGGAATTAGGATGGATTACGTTGCTCACATTCATCGTTGCTGCCTTTGCCGGGATTATAAGTTTGTTGCTGTTAAGTGTTCGCTTCGACCGCAAGTTAAAACGAATCGATCCGCTACACGTGACGGGTGTTGAACTCAACCATGTCCAACTGCAACGAAAAAAGCGAAAAGGTGAAGCATGATCGATAAACAAGAACGTATCCCGCGAATGGTCGAACAGGATCTCGACGCACGAGGGATCAGCGCGATATTTGGCGTCAGCGGCCTGTTTTTACTTCTAGTCGTTTCAGTCATAAAAGGGATCACGGTGACGACGGTTGCCTTCTCGTTCCTCGTGACCCAACTGCCGATGCTCTATCAAGCGTGGCGACGGATGAATTTGTTGCGCACATTCAACGAGGACGAGGAATACCAACGCCTCGTTCGTCGGGAATTTCTCATTGTCGTCGCCATGTTTGGGTCACTTGGTGTATTCACTTTCCTTACGAAGTTCGTACTCGATTCGATGCAGGAGCTACTCGGTGTCGCATTGATTGGCGTCATTCCACTTCTCATCTTGTACGTGCCGATGGACCGTAAATTACGTGAAGCGGATCCTGAGCATGTGACCAATCGAGAGTTACGACAAGCACATCGTAAACAGAAACGCAGCCCCTGACAGAACGTCAGAGGCTGCGTTTTTTCATGAGAACATGGAGATGAGAAAGCCGCAGACGACCATGCCGATTGTATAGAATGTGAATCGGTGTCGTTCCCAAAACGAGTCGTTCATCGTGTCACCGCCACATCATCAAGCGGTGTGTCGACCATCCGAACGAACGCTTCATCTGGGTCGGTCGTTCCAGATTCTTTGAGCCAGTCTTGGAAGTCCCCTTCATATAAAATACGTCCACCATGCAGGAAGATGACGTGGGCATCGAGTTGAGTCAGGTCGTGCAATTGGTGGGTCGAGATGAGACACGTCTTGTCTTCCTCGACGAGACGTTGCAAGCGACGCATAATTTGAATGCGTGATGCCGGGTCGACCCCGCTCGTCGGTTCGTCAAAGAAATAGAGGGAACGTTTGATGGAAGACAATAGTGTCACGAAAAGCCATTTCTTCTCCCCGACTGACATCTTCCCAAGTTTCATCGTCCATAGATGTTCGAACAGTTCTTGTTCTCGGGACGTCGAGAGATTATTTACATAAGACTCGAGTTTCTTGAAGTCGGGACGCTTTGACAGGCGTCCGATGAAATAGGCGAAGTCTTTCCCTGTTAACTCATGATGGTTATACATGAGTTGCGTCAAATACAACATGTCCGTTGTCGGAACGAGGTCGAGTGATGCTTTGTCAACGGGAAGGGTACCCGTCATACAATCAAACAGTGTCGTCTTTCCAGCACCGTTTTGTCCGATTAAGACGTTCAATTTGTGTGGTTGCAGGGTGAACGAGACGCCGTCGAGCACGGGACGCGTTGCTTTCGGATAGCGATAAGTGAGCTGGTGTACGTGCATAAGAACCTCCTAGCGTGTGATGAGTGAGACGAGACTGAAGCGTTTCAACGCAATCGCACCGATGATGAAATACCCGAGTACGGAAAGGAATGTCGCCCATACTCCGAACGAGAGGTCGACTTGAGTCGTCAGGTGCAGCAATCCGAGCGTGAATTCATGGAGCGAATAGAACGGGTTGAGGAAGCTGAACCATTGATCAGGTGAGTTGATTGCCAATAAAAAGAGCGGAAACATCAGTATGTTCGCGAATGTCCCGAGACTCGATACTTTCACTGGAAGTGCCGTGATGGCGACACTGGCAACCGCGAACGGGATACTGCCGATCAATACGAGTAGAGCTGACGCGAGTAACGTGAACGAGAAGAACCCGTGTACGAGCGTGACGACTGTTGTGAACAACAGCAAGCTGATGGAGGCGAACAACAGCTGTGCCAAGATGACGGCGATGACATACGTCAGTTTGTTCCCGGAGATCATCACATACGTTTTCATCAGTCCGAATTCACGCATACGGGCGAGTTCGATGCCGACACCGTTCACATATGTAGCAAGAATGATATATACCCAGAAGTAGGAGAGCGCTGGATAGTATTCGACTGCGGTCGCTTGACGAATATCTGATAATGACTGCGTCAAGGCGAAGACAAGTGGAATCCCGAGCGTCCAGAAAAATGGAACTTTATCCGTGACGACAACTTTGGCATACATAAAGAAATAGCTTGTGATTTGATGCATGATCTTCCTCCGATTGTGCGTATAGTTGTTTGTATCGTAGCACACTATACGGAAGGTGATTGGAAAAAGTTTCAAAAAAATCCCTCACAGCGAGTGAGGGATGGAAGAACATCATTTTACTTTGTCGCGTTTCGCAATTTTGTCGCTCACTTGCTGACCGCTGAGCGTCACCATCGGCATACCACCGCCCGGGTTGACGGTTCCCCCGACGAAGTAGAGGTTGTGGTAGAGCTCGCTCTGCTTCTTATGCTTGAAGCCGCCGTTCCGATTCTTGTCGGCGACCGTTCCATAAATGGCACCTCGGTCCGACCCATACGTCCGCTCGATATCATGAGGCGTCCATACGTCACGCGTCACCGTATGTTCACGCAGACCATCGAGACCCATGCGTTCTAACTTATCGAGTACACGCTCTTCAAAGGCGGCGTACTCTTCTTCGGTGAACGGATTGTCTTGGATATACGGGATATGTGGCAAGATTTTAATGTTCTCATGTCCCGGTGGCGCTTGAGTCGCATCGGTCTTGTTGACGTTGACGAGGTAAATCGTCGGGTCGTCTGGAAGTTCGTGTTTCTCGAAGATTTTGTCCATCTGCTCATGCAAGTTTTCGGAGAAGAAGAAGTTATGGTGTGCGAGCTGAGGATAGGCTTTTTTCACGCCGAGATGGAGGACGAATCCAGAGCTGGCCGGTTCATATTTATCGACGAGCTTGTCGACGTACTGTTCGTCCGCGTCGACCATTTTCTGATAGAACGGGATGACTTCCATGTTCGAAACGAAATAATCGGCCGAACGGAGACGTCCATCCTCAAGTTCGATTGCTGAAATCTTTCCATTCATCGTATGGGCACGGACGACGCCCTGACCGGTATGTAGCTTCACACCGATTTCTTCGGCGAGCTTCGTCAATCCTTCGGCGAGCTTGTGTGTCCCGCCTTCGACGTACCAACAGCCTTGGGCATACTGCATATAAATCATCATATTCAAGACGGCTGGTGCGTTATACGGAGATGATCCGACATATTTGACGTAATACGACAGCATATCCCGAAGATGCGGATTACTGATGCGCTTTTTGATGGCGCTATACATCGTCGACGTCAAATCGAACCCAAAGAGCGTTGGGAAGATCCCCGTCTTCATGACAGCTTCTAAAGGTGATTCAAAGCCTTCGGCCAAGTAGCCTTTTTCGGTCGTCTTATAAATGCGGGCTGCGTAATTCAACAGTTCACGATATTCTTGCATGTCTTTTCGAGAGAGGGAAGGATTTGCGCGTTGCATCTGTTCGAGATCATGATAGAGGTCGAGCACGGTCTCGTCCGGGAAGAACGAGCGCCATTCAAGCTCTAATCGTTTGATGGAAACATAGTCTTCCATGCGTTTGCCGCTTCCACGGAACAGCTTGTCAAAGATGTGGGGCATTGTCAAAATCGAGGGGCCGAGGTCAAAGCCGAAACCGTCTTGTTCGAGTCGATTCACTTTTCCTCCGATATGTTCGTTCTTTTCATAGAGTGAGACGTCGTATCCTTTTTGAGTGAGCGAGATGGCTGCTGACAATCCGCCGAGCCCTCCGCCGATGACGATGACCGACTTATCCACTGATGGCATATATTCGCCGCCTTTCCGAAGTGTTATTTTCAAAAAACAGAATGATTGCTACCTCTTCTATTCCCGTTTCTAAATGAATCGAACATGCTTTTACGGATTTGCCACATCCACAAAGATGTCATCCCTGAACGGGGAAAAGTCTTGTATAGTAAGGGAACAGAGTCTGGACGAAAGTAGGAATATAGGATGATTGTAAAAACAATTACACTTCACTTTGCGAACGGCGATGAGATCACGATCCCGTTTGACGATATCGAATCGTGTCGGATGCATGATATTCAAGACGGGGTACGTGTTGCTGAGGATGGACAATTGATTAAAGAGAAAGTGATGTACGGTCTCGACCTCGTGTTAAACGACTCAGCGAATCAATTGGAATGGGATGGTGAGCGCAAACCATTTGAACGCATCCTGCGAATCGCTGACTTACAGCACCTCGCTTTTGAGTTTGAAGGGATGCGAGGAAAGTCATATCGTGTCGCGTGGCATGACATGGAGGCGGTACAGAACGCTTACCAGACGACAACGGAAGACAATGGGAACTTGCATGTGTATGTTCGAGTCACATAAGTGAACGCCTCTCGCGACAAACGAGGGGCGTTTATAATTTGTTTACAACTTGCGCTTATCCTGAACGTATCAACAATAAGGAGGAACGCATGATGAACAAAAAAGCGAAATGGGGAATGGGAATCGGTGTACTCGCCGTCACGTTAGGAGCCGGAATCTTCTTCATGCCGGAAGCGACCGATTATAAGACAGAGGCCGTCACGGTAGAGACGATTGAAAATCGTTACACGTTTGCGGGACAAGTAACGACAGTCGGAGAAGAATCGACGGGACGTTTGATGGTAGACGAGCGAGATATCGGAAAAGTGAATGAGGGGGATACCTTGACGATTTATGTAACGGCGCTCGATACAGAGGTCGAAGGGACAATCGATGTCATCTCAGAAGAGGCAGAACCAATGACGACACCTGGTGCATCCGCTCGCTATGCGATGATTGTGACGCTCCCTGAAACAGACAACTTACGGAACGGAATGACGTTAGAAGGAAGTCTAGTCGTTGACCGTGCGGAGGGAGTAGATACGTTATCGCTCGACAGTATCACGTTTGAAAATGAGGATGCATACGTGTATGTGCAAGGAGACAGTGGTCCGGTAAAACAACAGGTCGAACTCGGATTGACAGACGGTAGCCGTGTTGAAGTCAAGGATGGATTAGATAAAAAAGAAGTACTCTTGCTCGATGAGACAACGAGTGGCGGATTGATGCCTCCACGAATTGGAGGTGGGCAATGATGACAACGCTCATCTCTGTCGAACAATTGACCAAGTCGTATGGGGAGGGTGACAATCTTCAGACCGTGTTACGAGGAATCAATCTAGAAGTGAAAGAAGGGGAGTTCGTCGCCATTTTAGGACCGTCGGGATCTGGGAAGTCTACACTCATGAACATCCTTGGCTGTCTAGATGGCTATTCGAGCGGTCGTTACCGGTTTGGGAACAAGGATGTGACCGGGCTGTCCGAGTCGGAGCTATCTCTCTTTCGAAATGAACGCATCGGTTTTATCTTTCAGCAATTCAACCTACTCCCTCGGTTGAGTGCGCGAGAGAACGTGGAACTTCCCCTCATTTATCAACGCTCATCCAAGTTGGAACGACAGGAACGAACTCGACAGATGTTAGCGCGTGTCGGGTTGGGTGACAAAATGGATTATCGTCCGAACCAGTTGTCTGGTGGGCAGCAACAACGCGTCGCCATCGCCCGAGCACTCGTGACGAATCCGTCCCTCCTTCTTGCAGATGAACCGACGGGAGCGTTAGATCAAACGAACGGTCGTCAAATCATGGCGCTTTTTCACGAATTGCATGCGGAAGGAAAGACGATTATCATGATTACCCATGATATCGATATCGCCAAAGAAGCGACCCGTATCGTGCATGTGCGTGACGGGAAGATTGAAAAGGAGGAACGAGTGCGATGATTCGAGAAAATATACGCATGGCTTGGTTGACAGTCATTAGTCACAAGATGCGTTCATTTTTGACGATTTTAGGAATCGTCATCGGTACCGCATCAATCATCGCTTTAATGACGGTCATCTCGGGTGTGACCGATTCGATCAATGACGAAGTCGCGACGTTTGGGGCCGATCGGATGACTGTTCAAATCGGAGAGGATGGGAAGTCCGGTGTCAGTATGGCGGACATGGACAGGCTCGAAGCCATTGAAGGGGTCACCTCACTCTCCCCGACGTTGATTCAAATGACCGATGTATATGTAGCGGAGCAGACGGAACAACAAACCATTCTTGGGAAAAATGAAGCCTTCTTCAAAGATGATTCGATTGTCGAAACCGGGCGCGGATTGACGCCACTCGACGTCGATCAACAGACGCATGTCGCTTTGCTCGGAGAAACGATTGCGAAAGAGGCGTTTCCGACCTCATCTCCTCTCGGGGAAGAGATTTCCGTCGGTGGGATTCGTTACACCGTCGTTGGAACGCTTGCGCCATCATCGGAATTTTCCATGTCGACAGACGAGGCCATCGTCATCCCTGTGACAACTGCGCTGACACAGTTTCACCAAGGATCGATTACAACATTTGATTTGTATACAGAAGCAGGAGCGACGGATGATGTAAAAGAAGATGTGACGAGAGAGTTGACGACCGCATTCAATGGGCGTGACGCATTCACGGTAACGAGTTTTGAGGAAGCGCTCGCATCCATCGATCAAATCAATTCGCTGCTCAGCATGCTTCTCGTTGGCATCGCTTCGATTTCTTTACTCGTCGGTGGGATTGGAATCATGAACATGATGCTCGTTTCGGTGACTGAGCGAACCAGTGAGATCGGGCTACGGAAAGCGCTAGGGGCGACTCCGGGTAAGATTCGACAACAATTTTTGTTTGAGTCCGTATTACTCTCTATGCTCGGAGGGCTGATTGGAGTATTGATTGGTGGATTCCTCGCCTTTGGATTGACGCTCGTCATGGATGTACCGTTTACACTAACAGCATCGACTGTCGGATTGGCATTCGGCTTCTCGATCATCATTGGAGTCTTGTTTGGATATATTCCTGCTCGGAAAGCATCGAACTTGCAGCCGATTGAAGCGTTACGAAACGTGTAAGCAACGAGAAAGAAGGGGGATAACATGGTCACTATTTTACTTGCAGAAGATGATGAGGCACTAGGCGGTTTATTAGTCGATTATTTAACGGTGGCCGGTTATCGCGTTTTTCATGCAAAAGATGGAGAAGAAGCACTCGATTGGCTCGACCGTGAGCCAATCGATCTGCTTATTACGGATGTGATGATGCCACGATTAGATGGACGTGAGTTGACGGGACAATTACGTGAAGCAGGATTTACGCTTCCTGTACTAATGTTGACGGTCCTCGATGCGATGAATGACAAGAAGCGCGGATTTCATGCTGGAGCGGATGACTATGTCGTAAAACCAATCGATCTCGAAGAACTCGAATTACGAATTGAAGCACTGTTACGACGGGCTCGTATTCATCACAGTCATCAAATCCAGCTGAGCGACTGTGTCATTAATGAGACGTCGATGACGGTACAAACGACTACCGAGACGATTGAACTTCCCCGTAAAGAGTTTGAACTTCTTTATTTTTTAGCGACTCACTTAAATCAAGTTTTCACACGGCAACAACTGCTCGATCGGATTTGGGGATATGAGACGGAGAGTGAGACTCGAACGATTGATGTTCACATCAACCGTCTACGCACTCGTCTCAAGTCGGTTGATGCGTTTCAAATCAGTACAGTGTGGGGTCTCGGTTATCGATTGGAGCTGAACGAATGAAACGATTCATCAGTACAGTCTATGGACGCTTTCTCATGATTTTCTTCGGACTCTTATTGATTCCGATCCTTTTGACGTTCACGATTTTTTTAACCTTTCAATTCAATGCATTAAAGACACAAGTCGAAGCGATGTTGGTAGAGAGGGCTGGCAGTATACAGGAAGCTTCAGAAGAATACAATCTTGCATCTGAAGCAGTCTTGGACCTCTTTGATGATACGACACTAAATGTACAGTCGATTCGCTATGATCGTACGGAATGGAGTGTTGGAGAGCGAGCAAAGTTAGAACGAGGCGAGACCATCTCACAGACAGATCGTCTCCCCCAAGTCGCTTTTTTACTAAATGACACCATTGTGACGTTGGCTCCGAATGCAGAAGAAAATCCGATTTCGATATTCCGGGACGTGTCGTTACAAACTTTGTTCCTGACAGCATTGATTTCAAGCGCCCTCATTCTATTCGCAGTTCGCCTGATGACGCGACGAATCGACCGTGTCACGGATGCCGTCAATCGTGTGACCGCAGGAGACTTATCTGTACGAATCTATGATGACTCGACAGATGAAATTGGAACACTTGCGAAACAGTTCAACAAGATGACTGAGACGCTGGAGACGAATGAAACGAAGAACGAGGAATTGGCATCCGTCATGGCGCATGAATTCAAGACACCTGTCGCTTCGATTTTAGGATACGCCACGTTATTAAAAAGAGACG
Organism: Exiguobacterium sp. MMG028; assembly: GCF_027947425.1. Taxonomy (NCBI): domain Bacteria; kingdom Bacillati; phylum Bacillota; class Bacilli; order Caryophanales; genus Exiguobacterium; species Exiguobacterium sp. MMG028. The sequence goes on along the minus strand of NZ_JAQJIN010000005.1, from coordinate 26,055 downwards.
GAAATTCTGAAAAGCAAATCGAGTATGCCGATAAAATTGAGCGTGAAGGAAAGCGACTATCGCGTTTGTCACAAGACGTGCTCCGGCTAACGAAATTGGACCACACGATTGTCGGTCTACATGCGACAGAACTGTCTCTCAGTGAGCAGATTCGGGAGACAATCTTATCCTTAGACTCAGAGATGACACGCAAACGAATGAAGCTAGATTTGACTATGGACGAAGTCGTGATGAAGGGGGATGCTTTCCTTCTACAGCAAGTTTGGACGAACCTCTTACAAAATGCTGTCGAATATGCATATGAAGAGAGTACGCTGCATCTTCTAGTCAAAGAAGATGCGACGCATATCACATGCGAGATTCGCGACGAAGGAGAAGGCATGACACCTGAACAAGTGGACCGAGCGTTCGAACGCTTTTATCAGGCCGACACATCTCGTCATCGCAACGGTTCAGGACTAGGGCTCGCCATCGCCCGTCAAATCGTACAGTTACATGGCGGGGAGATTACATTACTGAGTGAGAAACAAATCGGGACAACGGCGCGAGTCGTCTTCCCAAAGGAGGACAGGTAAAATACCTGTCCTTATTTTCGTAGATTCACCCCACCGGCAATGAGCGGTCCTTCATAAGTGATCGTATAGATAATTCGGGCGATGTCTTCTGCCGTTTCTTCCGAAGATGGATTGTTCAACCATTCGTAGATAACACCCATGTGAGCTGATGAGAGATAGGCGACGAGATAAGTCGGTGGGACCATCATCTTATCCGGATTAAACAAGGTTACAGGCGAGCGCTGAAACAAGGCAGCCTGCATAAATTTTCGAAGTTTTGCCTGGAACGTCGGGTCTCCGTTCGGCCCAAGGAGCGGTTTCATGATGATTTGATTGTCTTCAATGAAACGGATGAACGGAATGAGGTAATGATACGAGTTGTCGGTCCGTTCGTCTCCGAAGATGTGCGGCAACTGATGAATCAACTTCTGTTCAGCCTCTTCAAAGATCTCGTCGACGCATTTCTCCATCAACTCGAACTTATCCACATAATGGCTATAAAAAGTTCCTCGATTGATACCGGCCCGTTCGGTCAATTGCTTGACGGTCACGGCATCAAATCCTCGCTCTTCGATGAGGCGGAAGAAGGCATCTTTGATCAATTTTTTCGTCCGGATGACGCGTAAATCAGTCTGTTCCATCTATTTTCTCCTTTTCTTCAACACATGAAGTCCATCTGTCGGAAAACCAACACGATGACCGATATTGACGATTGTTGCTACCGTGAACGAGGTCTATACTGAACGTATAAACCAACACGGTGTCGATTATCTTGAGTATACACGATGAGGCGCCGAAAAGGAGTGATAAGCATGAACATTCAATTGCAACACGTCGACAAGTCGTTCGGTGACCAGCTCGCCATCGACAACATCGACTTCACGATTCCGTCCGGTGAGATTTGCTGTTTGCTAGGACCATCTGGATCGGGGAAGACAACCCTCATCCGACTCATGATCGGCGCCCTCGCACCGGACAAAGGAAGTGTCCACATCGGCGAAACGAAGATGCCAAACATGGATATGCTCCAACAAATCGGATTTATGCCGCAAAACGATGGCTTGTACGAAGACTTGTCGGCCGAGGCGAACCTCGCTTTCTTCGGTTCAATTTATAAGTTAGGAAAAAAGGCACTCCAAGATCGCATCACAGAAGTACTCGATCTTGTCGATTTGGCGAACGATCGGCATAAACTCGTCCGTAATTTTTCAGGCGGGATGAAAAAGCGTCTGTCGCTAGCCATTGCTATCTTGCATAAGCCAGACGTGTTGTTCCTCGATGAACCGACAGTCGGAATTGACCCGATCTTACGTCGTCAAATTTGGGATCAGTTTCAAGTGATTCGGAGAGAAGGGACGACCATTATCGTCTCGACACACGTCATGGATGAAGTGCTCGAGTGCGACCGTGCCGCGCTCGTCTACAATGGACGGTTGATCGCCTATGACCATGTACAGGACTTGCTCGACCAGACCGAGAATGGTCGCGTCGAAGAACTGTTCTTGATTGCTGGGAAAGAGGAGGTGGGCGGTCATGCGTAACTTAGCGAAACGTGTCATCTTCCAAACGTTGAATGATAAACGAAGTGTGGCCTTGATCTTGATTGCACCGCTTCTCATTTTGACACTCGTCTACTTCTTACTCGGTGACTCGGATTACGTGCCGACTGTCGTCCTCGATGACAACGCACCAGAACAGCTCGTCAATGTGTTTGAAGATGAGACGCTCGAGGTGGAACAAGCAACGTTCAATGATCCGAAAGCATACATCGAAGACAATGAACATGTCGATGCTGTCTTTGAAACGGATCAGGAAGGAACGACCATCACATTGCGTGAACCATCGACGAAGTCGTCGAAGGCGGTTCGTGAAATTCAGGATGCGTTGACGACGCTCAATCCCGCAGCCGAGATTGATACGTCATTCGTGTATGGGGAAGAAGGACAGTCGACGTTCGATTCGTTCGGGTTTGTCTTCTTATCCCTCTTCTCGTTCTTCTTCGTGTTCATCCTATCTGCGATGGCGCTCGTCAAAGAACGGAGTGGGGGTACGCTTGAACGACTATTGATGACCCCAATCAAACGAGGACAGGTCATTTTAGGATATACGCTCGGATACGGGACGTTTGCGGTCGTTCAGTCAATTTTCATCGTACTCTATTCGATTTATGTGCTCGGTTTGTCTTCTCTTGGGAATATGGCGTGGGTCATGTTGACGATGCTACTCATGGCGGGTACGGCGGTACTCTTTGGAGCGACCATCTCGGTGTTTGCTCGTTCGGAATTACAAGTCGTGCAGATGATTCCGTTCACCATTATCCCGCAAGTATTCTTCTCGGGACTCATCCCACTCGACTTGATTCCATATGGCCTCGGAAACTTGAGTTACATCATGCCAATCTTTTACGGGGCGACGGCGATCAAGGAAGTCATGATTTACGGTAGCGGCTTCTTAGGCATCTGGGTGTATTTACTCGGATTGATTCTCTATGCAGGTGTCTTATATCTCTTAAATATGCGGGCGCTCGGAAAATACAGAGGACATTGAGTCAAAATGACAACACCCAATCTTGAAACTGTTGAAACGCCGGGATTTGATTGGCCAGTCCGATGACGAGAAACCAAGCACTCGTATAGAGGAAAGCTGAAATCGTCGTATAGAACGCATACGTACGAAGTTTGAGCGACGTGAACCCGGCGATGTAATGGAGCGGATGGCGAAGACCTGGAATAAAATAAGAAATCATAATGGTGCGTGCTCCATACTTTTGATAAAACACCTCAGCTCTTTTGAGATAACGAGATTCTCGTTGTCGCATTGGTAAAATGTGATGAAGTCCTTTCCCGATTAAATAAAACCAGCCGAACGTGAGCGTGAAGAGAATCCAAGTGGAGATGAATAAAAGCCAACCTGGAACAAAGGCATCCGCGACCGTCAGATGGGTGATCATTAAGACGTCGTCAGATAATGGGGTAAACATGATGCCGATGGCGAGCATGCCATAATGTATGATCATTTCCATAACGTTTCACTCCTTACCTTGTCTAGTATTCACTCGCAAGCGTAAGGAGTTTTTAGTATTCTCTTAAGAAATCTTAAGAAGTTCGTCAGGATGTGTTATTGAGTGGTTTGTTACACTCAGTAATAAGATGGATCAATTCCATTTATGTAGGACGAGGAGGAAGAACATGCGATCACAAACCGTCATCTGTATCGCCGACGACGATGAGGCGATTCGAGAATTACTTGCCATCTATTTAAAAAATGAAGGATATGTACTTCGATTTGCGAAAAATGGGCAAGAAGTGCTCGACCTCGCATCGACTGAAACGATTGATTTACTCATTCTCGATTTGATGATGCCCATCATGGGTGGAATTGAGGCTTGTATTGAAATTCGAAAGACTCAGTTCATGCCGATTTTGATGCTGACAGCAAAAACGAGCGATCTAGATTTGATGCAAGGGATTTCTGTCGGAGCTGACGACTATATCAAAAAACCGTTTAACCCACTTGAAGTGACGCTTCGTGTTAAATCGTTACTCAGACGGTATCGTGATTATGGGGCAGATCGGACAGACGTGACGAGTACACTCGTCTTTGAAAACGTGACACTTGATTTACAGACGCGACAATGTCGAAAGGGCGATGTGTTAGTTCGGCTTACCCCTAAAGAGTTCGATATTCTTGCCTATTTTATGCGACATCCGAACCAAGTCCTAACTGTCGAACAGATTTACGAGGCGGTGTGGGGTGAAGCTGCATTTGAGGTCGACAATACCGTGATGGTTCACATCACAAAAATTCGTGAGAAATTGGAAGACACACCACGAAAACCAACGATGATCAAGACGGTGTGGGGCGTGGGGTATCGATTATGAAACAGAGGCAATGGGATCGATTGCTTGTAAAGTTAATTAGCATTATCTTAATCAATGCGTTGATTGCGACGATTGCTTTTTTAATCATGGGATATTCGATTAGTTTGTATTACATCAAGAATGAGACCACACCGGACCCGCTGACATCCAATTTGATGTTTTTAGGCGTGACATTCGTTGTCATTTTGATTTTTATCATTGGGTTTTCAATGATGATGCGGAAAACACTTCGTAAAATCACGTATCTGTCGAGTGAGATTGAACAGATTGCAAACGGAGACCTCGGTCGTACGGTCAAGGTGGAAGGACGAGATGAGCTCGCTTCACTCGGAGAGAGTGTAAATCAGATGTCGAAGCAGCTACGTGAATTGTTTGAGAAGGAACGGGCGCACGAAGAAGAGCGAAACCAACTGTTTTCCAACCTGTCACACGATTTGCGTACTCCGCTCACGAGCATCAAAGGCTATACTCAACTCCTTCAAATGAATCGTGAACTGACAGCTGAAGAAAACAATCATTTTCGTATCTTAAATGAAAAGACGAATCAGCTTGAACATCTACTAGATCAGTTGATGGACGTGAACCGACTCTACGCCCCGAATATGCAACTTAACAAACAGAAACTCAATCTGAGCTTGTTGACGACCCAGCTCATCCACGAGATGGAGCCGTTGTTCAATGAGCGAGGTCATCGACTACACCTGTCGATTCAACCTGACCAATGGATAGAGGCTGATCAAGAACAGCTCATTCGTGTATTTGAAAACCTTTTCTCGAATGCTTGGAAATATGCGGAGCAAACGAGTCCAATCGAGATTAGACTTCAAACGAAAAGACAACAGATTGAATGGTCCATCTCAAATGCGACAACGGCAGAAACGATTGGAGCCATTCCTCATCTCTTTGATCGCACATATCGAGTCGATTCGTCGAGAGGGGTCACTCCAGGTGATGGATTGGGTTTATCGATTGCGCGCCAAATCATTTTGTTGCATGGCGGGACGTTGACGGCCGAGCCGATCGAAGATCAGGTCATTTGTTTTCGAGTGTCGTTTCCGATTGCATAAACTGGCTCATCGTATAGCACGTGAGTAAGTAACTGTTCTTCGTTTTGAAAGTCGTGGCTCATAAAATGCTGCGACTTTTTTGTGTTGAGCAAATAAACCCACAAAAAAAGCACTCGGACAATTGCCCGAAATGCTCATTAGCGCTTGAGTAACAACATCACGCCGGTCACGAATAATGCGATTCCGCTCGCGAGTCTAACTTGTTTGCACGTCACGTTCTTTCACCCCTACATTTCTTCATCGTTTTGCTTTAGCGACACGTTTCGGTGTTTTCGACATTTCTTGATAAATCGAAAGAATCTCATTCCCGTAATTTCCTTTCGGCTGCATGGCCCACTTGCGATGCAGTGATGGCCAAGTCGTCGCAGAGCCCCGTTTGACGAGGTGGAAGCGTGGATCGACTTTTGTCATATTCAGCGCATCTTTTGAGGCGTATGCCTTTAGATGCTGAATTTGAGCGGTTACGCCTTGATGTGGTGAACGGAAAAAGTGTCCCTTCACGCCGTTCCCAGTCGTCCCAATCCCTGAGTAGTTATGCTGCTTCGGAAGGACATCGCCGCCATAACGGAAATACCCTGTCTCTTTCAGCGCCTGCGCGAACGCAACATCACCACGGACGCCTTCTTTTGCACCGATGATGACGAAAAGTTTCGCCAAATCTTCGACAGACGTTTTCGCGAGCCGGACATCACGAGGATTCTTTTGTTTTACGTAATCCGCCATTTGTTGCGGAGTTAAAGCCGATACTCCCATGATAGCACGATTCTGCTTCTTTGGGGCCGCCTCAACGATTGATCCAGTCGAGACGAAAGATGAAGTGACCAGAAGAACAACAATGATAAAGCCGAACACTTTTTTCATAATATGTACCCTCCTAAATGAATACTATCCATTGAGAAATAATACCATATATGTATTGAAATTTAATTTCATATTTACTCATGAAGGAAATGAGAAATTAAAAAGCCGCTCTGAATCGATCGTTCAGAACGGCTTGTTATATTAATTTGCTTGTTTCAATTCTTCAACAGCTTCTACATTATCATCGAACTTCCGTACATCCACGCGTTTCACGAAAAATGCCAATAGGAGTGCCAAAAGATTCATCCCGAGTGCGACGTAAAATGAATATTGAATCCCGGACAAGAGGGCTTGCTGAGTGATGGCACCCATCGAGCTCTCTGTGAGCGTCGCAGGATCGACTCCTGTCATCAATGATTCAGCTTCCGTACGTGTCACCGAGTTCATGATGGTCACGAGTACTGCCGTACCAATCGCACCAGATACTTGTTGTGCCGTGTTGTTGATAGCCGTTCCATGCGGGTTGAGGCGAGTCGGTAATTGGTTCAATCCATTAGTCATGATTGGCATCATGACCATTGACATCCCAAACATACGTAACGTGTACGTTAAGACGATGTATGTGTAGGTCGAGTCAAGTTGGACGTTTGCGAGCATGTACGTCGATACAGCGGTGATTGTCAATCCGGTAAGTGCCAATAATTTTGGCCCGAATTTATCAAACAGTTTCCCTGTGATCGGCGACATGATTCCCATGATGATCGCACCAGGGAGAAGCATAAGTCCTGAATCGAGTGGGGAGATGCCACGAACGCTTTGGACGTAAGCCGGTGTCAAAATCATACCGGAGAACATCGCGACCGCGTTGACCATCGCAATGACTGACGCGAGTGCGAACATCGGATGTTTGTAAGCGCGCAAATCGAGCAATGGTTTTTCCATATGGAGCTGACGATAAATGAATGCGATCAACGAAATGGCACCAACGATCATCGTCGCCAAGACGATTGGGTTATCCCAGCCGTCCGAGCTTGCCGAGCTGACACCGTATAAAATCCCCCCAAATCCGAGTGTCGATAAGACGAGTGACAAGTAATCGAGTGACTGATCTTTATTTTGGACCATGACGTTCTCCGCTTTCCAAACAGCGAGCGCGAGACCGATGATGGCGAGCGGTAAAATCATTTCAAATAAGACGCGCCAATCATAGTACTCGACGATATAACCCGAGAGTGTCGGTCCGATCGCAGGTGCCGAGATCATGACGAGCCCGAAGATTCCCATCGCCATCCCCCGTTTTTCACGCGGGAAGCTGACGAGCATGACGTTCATTAAGAGTGGCCCCATCGTGGAGGCTCCGACGGCCTGAATCATCCGACCGCTCAACAACCAGCCAAAGTTTGGCGAGAAGGCCGCGATCGCCGTACCGATGGCGAAAATACTCATCGAGGTGATGAACAAGCTTCGGTTAGAAAAACGAGTGATCAAATAGGCGGATGCCGGGACGAGTACACCTGTCACGAGCATAAAGCCTGTCGCAAGCCATTGTACGGTCGAGTAGTCTGCAATCTCGAGATCGACCATGATTGATGGGAGCGCGACGTTGAGTAATGAGTTGTTTAAAAATGCGATAAACGCACCCGCAAAGAGGACCGCCAACATGACGTAAGGCGGTTTCTTTTGGAATTCTGGTTTCATATGGATGGCTCCTTTATTTTCTAAATAGTTATGTGTTGGTAAGTGTCGATGAAATGATTTTATACCCGTTGTATAAATAAAGCAACTATTTTGTACTATTAGTCTAAAATGGTTTTCGGTGCTATAGTAAAGGTACAAATTAGATAGAACGGAGTCATAAGAGAATGAAAGAGAAAAAGCGAAAAGTCGCAGATATTGCCATGTCTCTCTTCATCGAAAATGGAGTGCAACACACATCTGTGCAAGAGATTATCGACCGTGCCAATATCTCAAAAGGGACGTTTTATAACTACTTCTCATCGAAGACGGATTGCGTGGCCAGTATCCTCGAGAACTTACGATATGATGCAGGACAGCGCCGGATTGAGATGCAAATGGGGCGGGACAAACGAGATCGTGATGTCTTTATCGAGCAAATCTCGATATTGATACAATTGAACGAAGAACGGAACTTGCACGCGCTATTTGAATCGATCATGTCGTCAAACGAGAATGAACTGAAGAAACTCGTACTTCAACATCGCATTTATGAAATTGAATGGATTGCGATGCGTTTGACGGAAATCATCGGGGAGGAAGTAAGACCGTATTCGATGGAATTGACGGTTCTTTTCAACGGAATGTTACAACATATCTTATTTACGAACCGGATCACGAATGCCGCTTACTCTCCTCAAAAAGTCGTGAGGAGTTTATATGCGTACGTAGAACTGATTGCTGCACGAATGATAGAGACAGGGGAGCACGTCTTGAATCCGGTCACGGTCGAGCAAATGCGGGGGACGACAGATAAACACCTTGTCACAATCGAAGAATTGAACGAGATGGCTGCTCGCATCGAAGAGCATGTCGAGATGACGGAAGAACAACGAGATTTGTTCGATGCGATTTCGTTCGAGCTCAAACAAGAGCGTCTTCGAAAAATCGTGTTAGAGCAATTGTTGAAGCCGTTCCAGCGTCTATTTAAAGGCGTGACGGGCGAAACAGAAGTGCAAAAGTTTACGAATCTTGTGTGGTTGTATACGCGGACACATTAAGGACAAAAATTTCCCGATACAGTAATATAGAAGAAACAAGGAATGGAAAAAAGAATCAAAAAGTTTCCTCGAAAAAGAATTGATTCCTACAAATCCATACGCTACAATCAAATTACCGAAAGCGCTTTCGGGAAGAGGAGAATGACATGGGTACGATTTATGATTTAGCCAAAAAAACAGGATTCTCAATCACGACAGTGTCTAAAGCGTTGAACAACTACAAAGACGTGAGTGACAAGACGAGAGCGAAGATTCTTCAAGCTGCTGCTGAGATGGACTACTTACCGAACGCACATGCCCAGTCGTTATCGACGAAAAAATCATGGGCGATCGGGGTCATGTTCTCAGAAGCGAATGAAGTGGGGATGAAACACCCGTTCTTCAACGGAATCATTGAAAGTTTTCGTCACGCGACAGAGGAGCAAGGCTACGATTTAATCTTCGCCTCGCGTAACCTGCGCAACCGTGATATGAGTTATCTCGAACACTTCAAACACCGTGCGGTCGACGGCATCGTCGTCATCTGCTCGGACCGAATGGATGAGCAAGTTCAGGAGCTCATGCGAAGCGACATCCCGATCGTCGTCGTCGATATGGACAGCGCCAATTGTAGCGTCGTCTATTCCGACAACATCGAAGGGGCACGTCTCGCTGTGAATTATCTGTATGAACTTGGTCATCGAAAAATTGCCCACATCGCTGGGGATGAGACGATTGACGCTGGAGCGGCACGGATCAAAGGATATGAACTTGCGATGCAAGAGCTGAACCTTCCGATTCGACCGGGCTACCTCGTCAACGCCGGTTTCTTCTCAGTAGGAGAAGGGAAGCAAGCGATGGAACGATTGCTTGAACTAGATGATCAACCGACTGCAGTCTTTGTGGCCGGGGATCAAATGGCAATTGGCGTCATCGAAGCGATTCACGAACACGGTCTTCACGTCCCGAATGACATCTCTGTCATCGGATACGACGACATTGAAATGATCCAATACATTACGCCGAAACTGACCACGATTCGCCAAGATACGGATGAAATCGGGGAAGCGGCAGCAGAACTTTTACTTGAACAAATGACCGCGAAAGAGCGACTCACCGAACGTCGCATCATTCCGGTACGCTTAGTAGAACGGGCATCTTGTGCGCCGGTCAAACAGTGATTTATAGCCAATGATATTTCGAAGTCGCTCTCTTTTCTTCAGCGGATGGAGAGGGGAGCGCGATTTCGAAAGTCATTTTTAGAGAAAATCGAAACCGCTTTCGATATTTTATTTCGGATAAACCGAAAGCGCTTTCGACAATTATTTACCTCTTTTTGCAAGCGCTTTCTAATACTACTTATAAAAAGGATGGGAACAACACATGCGTAAACTTGTTAGCTTACTTACCATTGGAGCACTTTCAGTTGGTGTCTTGAGCGCTTGCTCTGACGGCGGCGAAGGATCATCTTCAGAAGGTTCAAAAGATGATGTTCTAAAAATTTGGTCATTCACGGATGAGTTGAAAGAGCCAATCAAAACGTTTGAAGAGCGTAACGGCGTAAAAGTCGAATTGACAATCGTACCGACGGCTGACTACGCAACGAAGTTGAAGCCAGCTCTTGAAAGTGGCGTCGGCGCGCCGGACGTCTTCACGGGTGAAATCGCGTTCCTTAAACAATGGATTGACGCTGGATATTGGGAAAACCTTTCGGAAGAACCATACAACGCAGAAGAAGTTTCAGGAGACATCGTTCCTTACGTCTTCGACCTCGGGAAAGACAAGGACGGAAACGTTCGTGCCCTTTCATGGCAAACAACTCCAGGTGGAATTTACTACAAACGTAGCATCGCTAAAGAAGCACTCGGTACTGATGACCCGGCTGAAGTCGGCGAAATGATGAGTTCGATGGACGGACTCTTCGAAGTCGGTGAAAAGCTTAAAGATAAAGGCTACAAACTCTTCCCAGACGAAGGTTCAATCCGTTGGTTCGCACAAGGCGATGACCCACAAGCATGGGTAAACGAAGACAATGAACTTGTGTTGACTGAAGGAAAAGAAAACTACTTCGACTACGCGAAAGAGCTTCGTGAAAATAACTTAACTGCTCTCGCACCAGAATGGTCACCATCTTGGTTCGAAGGAATGGATAAGCCGATCAAAGTGAAAGAAGGCGGCAAAGAAACGGAAACAGAAGTCTTCTCTTACGTCCTCCCAACTTGGGGTCTCCACGCTGTCTTGAAAGAGAACGCGAAAGACACTGCTGGTGACTGGGCTGTTACAAGCGGACCGAGCCCATACTTCTGGGGCGGTACATGGGTCGGGATCTACAAAGACTCTAAACATAAAGAAGAAGCTTACGACTTCATCAAACTCATGACACAGGATGAAGAGTTCTTGACTGAATGGGCGAAAGAAACAGGCGACGTACTTGCCTTCAACCCAGTTACAGAAAAAATCAAAACGGACTTCAGCGACGAGTTCCTCGGTGGACAGAACAACTATGAGTTCTTCCTCGGAGAAGCAGAATCGATCAAACCAGGGATTGTTACGAAATACGACCAACAGCTCGACACGCTTTACGGAGCGGCAGTTACATCTTACGTAGAAGGTAAGAAGTCGAAAGAAGATGCAATCAAAGAGTTCAAGAAACAAGTTAAAAACGCTTACCCAGACATCGTAGTAGACTGACGATGACCAACACGAGGGAGGGATTTCCTCCCTCGGTTCTTATGGAAGGAGAAATACACGTGAAAAAATTAGATCGTTACGGCTATCTGTTCATCGCCCCGTTCTGGGTTGTATTCTTGACGTTTAGCATTTATCCGGTTTTCTTGACGCTTTACTATAGCTTCACGAACTATACCGGTAGCCCAGGAGAAGAGATTGTCGGATTTGCGAACTATACACGGTTGTTGACGGACACATACTTCATCGAAGCGTTTTTCAACACCATCAAGATTTGGGGAGTCAACTTCGCCTTGCAGATGGGAATGGCCCTTTTATTGGCGCTCTTATTCTCAGATCTACGTTTGAAGCTAAAAGGATTAAACTTCTTCCGTTCATTCTTCTATCTTCCAAACTTGATTACAATCAGCTCGGTCGCGCTTTTGTTCGGTATTTTGCTCGACTGGCAGCATGGTTCACTCAACATGGTGTTGATGAAAATCGGTTTGATTTCAAATCCGATCGACTGGTTGGCAGAACCCGTGACGGCTCAACTATCCGTCTCACTCATCTTGACATGGATGTGGTTCGGTCACTCCTTCATCATCGTGATGGCCGGTGTCTCAGGAATCTCAACAGATTACTTTGAAGCCGCTCACATCGACGGTGCGAACCGTTGGCAGATGTTTACGAAAGTGACGTTGCCGCTCTTAAAACCAATTCTTCTCTACATCATGATCACATCGCTCATTGGTGGGCTCCAATTGTTCGACCTTCCGATGTTGATTACAGATGGAATCGGTTCACCAGACGGTTCGTTGAACACGATGGTGCTTTACTTGTATAACCAAGCCTTCAAGTACAACAACTACGGCTACGCATCTGCGGTCGCTTACGGCTTATTCTTGATTACGCTCATCTTCTCGGCGATCGTCTTCAAAGGTATGTTCCGCAACGAACGCGCAACACAGAAGAAGGGGGCGTAAGCGATGGAACAAAATGCAGAAACACGGCGAATGCTTCCGGATAGCGAAGCGCAGCCAAAACGTAAAGAAGACCGTCCACTCAAAGTGGCGCCACCTAAAAAACAAAAGCCGAAGCATCGTGTTATACGAGGATTGATCTATGCAAGTTTGGTTATTCTTGCGATTATCTGCTTCATCCCGTTCTTGATGATGATCATCAACGCGACTCGGACGAATGGAGAAGTCATATCTGGCTTCACCTTGATCCCTGGTAATGCGTTGCTCGATAACTACGCTACCCTGAGCGAGTACATCAACATCTGGACCGGTTTTAAAAACAGCTTGATTATCTCGGTATCGGTAACGGTACTGTCAGGTTACTTTTCAGCCCTTACAGCTTATGGATTCACGTTCTACAACTTCAAAGGGAAAAATGCGATGTTCATCTTCATGCTCGTCATGATGATGGTTCCGGCACAACTTGGACTCATCGGATTCTACGAGATTTCAAAAACGCTCGGTATTCTCGATACGTTCATCCCGTTGATTGTTCCTGCGATTGCAACACCGTTCACGGTCTTCTTCATCCGCCAGTACACGCAAGCGACACTTCACATCAGTTTGATTGAAGCGGCACGGATTGACGGTGCGAGCGAGTTACGCATTTTCCATACAATCGCACTCCCGATGATGATGCCAGCGATTGCGACGATGTCGATCTTCACGTTCATCGGCTCGTGGAACAACTACTTGATGCCACTTGTCCTCTTATTCTCTCCTGAGAAATACACGTTGCCTGTCTTGATGGGCTTCTTGAAAGGATCACAAGTCGCAGAAAACCTTGGCGCGCTTTACCTAGGAATCGCGATCTCGGTCGTACCGATCATGATTGCCTTCTTGTTCCTCTCGAAGTACATCGTCAGCAGTATTTCGGCAGGTGCTGTCAAAGAATAAATATAGAGAAAAGAGGAAAACACTATGCATTTTAAGAAAGACTTCGTATTCGGGACAGCCACGTCCTCATACCAAATTGAAGGCGCACACAATGAAGGGGGACGTACCCCTTCCATCTGGGATATGTTCTGTGACATCGACGGGCGCGTGTTTGAAAAGCATAACGGCGATGTCGCATGTGACCACTACCATCGTTACGAGGAAGACATCCAGCACATCAAAAAGCTAGGTGTCGACACGTATCGATTCTCCATCGCGTGGCCACGAATCTTCCCTGCCAAGGGAGAGTATAACCCAGAAGGTATGGCGTTCTACAAAAACTTGGCGCTGCGTCTCCGTGAAGAAGGAATCAAACCAGCCGTCACGATTTACCACTGGGACCTTCCGATGTGGGCTCACGAAGAAGGTGGCTGGGTCAACCGTGAATCGGTTGACTGGTTCCTCGATTATGCGAAAGTCTGTTTTGAAGAGCTTGATGACATCGTCGACTCTTGGATCACCCACAATGAGCCTTGGTGTGCCGGCTTCCTCGGCTACCATGTCGGTGTTCACGCACCGGGTCATCGTGACATGAACGAAGCGGTACGCGCCGTGCACCACATCTTGTTGTCGCACGGAAAAGCGGTCGAATTGTTGAAGCGAGAGATGACATCCACGACCCCGATCGGCATCACGCTCAACTTGTCACCGATGTACGCGAAGACGGATTCGGCGAATGACCGCCTTGCGATGAACAATGCCGACGGGTATTCGAATCGCTGGTTCCTCGATCCGGTCTTCAAAGGCCAGTATCCGGTCGACATGATGAACTTGTTCTCTAAATATGTGCATAACTTCGATTTCATCCAATCGGGTGATATGGAGACGATCTCGACAGCTTGCGATTTCTTCGGCATTAACTTCTACAGCCGTGGCATTGTCGAGTTCAACGCAGCAAATGATTTCTTGAAGGCAGACGCTTACTCGGACTACGAGAAGACGGGCATGGGCTGGGATATCGCCCCGAACGAATTCAAAGACCTGATCCGTCGTTTACGCGCCGAGTATACTGACCTTCCCATCTACATCACAGAGAACGGCGCCGCATTTGACGACGTGCTGGAAAATGGCGAAGTCCATGACGATAACCGGATCGACTACGTCCGCCAGCACCTCGAAGCCGTTTCTGACTTGAACGATGAAGGCATGAACATTCAAGGCTACTACCTCTGGTCGCTCATGGATAACTTCGAATGGAGCTTCGGATACGAGAAGCGCTTCGGAATCCTCTATATCGACTTTGAGACACAAGAGCGTATCTGGAAAGATAGCGCGAAGTGGTATGCTGGTGTCATCGCCGACCATAAAGCCAAACACGCGGATAGCGTCGAGGCGTAACATGCATCCATCCCTGCCGCTACGGGGATGGATTTTTTGTGTGCATTTTATCTGTTACGGGAACTGTATGAGGGGAGGGATATTCATGAAACGAGAATTTTCGACATACGAAGTAACAGGCTATGACGACCAAGGGAAGATCAAGTTCGTTCATTTGAGAGAAGGGGAGTTCGTGTTGCCGGTCGAGATCAGTGGGGATGACTTACGAAAAATCAAAAAGATAATGGAGCTCAATCCGGGTGTGACCGTGATTGTACATGCAGCGATTGACCAAAGGCGGATGCGATTACTGGAGGTGGATGGGTACTCGCTCCGAAAAGACGATATGTAAAACGCCAGCACCTTATAAAGGGCTGGCGTTTGTTTACGGAATCAAAAGAATCTTCCCTTGGCTCTTCCGACTTTCTAAAAAGGCGTGGGCTGATGACCCGTCTGATAAGGCGAACGTCATCAGGTTGAATCCGATAGCTATCGTGAACGAGATAATGAGCCGTCAATCCTTGAAGCATGACCGATGCGGCCGTTTCAAATGAAATGGTGTCTGGGAGGGGAATCGCCTTGTCGAGTGGGACAGCGACGAATTCTGCGTTGGCATGCGGGACATCCGCAAAGGCGATGCGATTTCCGACTTGTAGCGACGTGACGTTCGCTCCGATCGCCTCGATGACGCCGGCCCCTTCATACCCGAGAATGTATGGAGGTTCTCCGACAAGATGATAATTCCCTTTTCGACGATATACATCGGCATAGTTCAGTCCGATTGCTTTCGTGCGGACCAATACTTCATCGACTTGTGGCATCGGTGTCGGGACTTCTTCATAGGTTAAGACATCAGGACCGCCAAACTGATGAAAGACGAGTGCCTTCATACTGATCACTTCCTTCGTTAGATTCACTCAAACTATAGCATACGGCTCGCGATTCACTCGTGATGACGCACAAAAGTCACCGGCCATTAAGTAGGTTCGGTGACTTCGGTAGATTGACTGATCTGTTTGACTCGCTTTAATACGTCCCGCTTCGGTAATTCCGGGTAATCATTCTGGATGCGTTCGACACAGGACACGATTGTCTCCGTGCGTAACAGATGAACAATCTGTTGATCGATGGAATCGAGTTCGAGTGGCGTCTTTTCTTTCAAATCCTCCCGATTTAGCCAAAACGATGCACCGAATAAGTGCACGAATATAATCGCTATGGCGGTGAACGATGATAAATCAATGGATGGAAAGAAGGAGAGCACGACGTATAAACTAACCCCGCTCACGATTCCGTGAAGGATTGTATCGAGTAGGCGCGGTGCGTTCACACGAAAAAATGAGCGTAGCGCTCCCGTTAGACCATCGACAAAGAAGCTCAAGGTAGTCGATAGCAGATAGAAACAACCGAGCATAGAGAGTGTCGATAGGACCGGGAACGATGTGTCTTCAAGTAAATAGATGAGAATCCAATCGACGGCAAGTAGTGGGGTGAGGGCGAGCGCTAGAATGGACGCGCCCCAACCGAGTCCTGTCACAATCTTCATGAGATGTGAGCCCGATACCGTCCGAGCGCGATGAATGCAGCAATCAGACAGACCATATGTAGCACGACCCCGATGAGCATGGCGTACGGGATGATGGACTGGAAGCCAAGACCGAATGCGAGGGCGGCACTCGATAAGATCATAAAGCTCGCTGTATAATTTCGGACGGTTCTTTTCTGCTTATTCGCATGTACCACAGAGTATCCCGCGATAAGTAAAAAGACGGGAGACAACATAATTGGGTAGACCGATTGAAACACCAGTCCGATTACTCCGGTCAGACCGGCGATGGCAGCGAATATAGAAGGGTAGTATGCTTTCAAATTTCCAACTCCTTAACTCTTTTCCCTAAATATAACAGCCCTCCTCATTGCTGAGAAGGGCTGTCGTTTTTGTTTCAGGCTGACGCTTTATCTGCTTCTTCTTGTGCTTTCAATTCTTCACCATACGAAACGCGGTCTTGAATGCGAACGAACGGAAGGTAAACCGCAACGGCCATAGCAATCGTTGCAATCTGTAAGAGCGCAGCACGCCATCCACCAATCAAGAATCCAGAGATGACTGGAGGTGTCGTCCATGGTACTTGAAGGGCGTTGAACGGCTCGACCCAACCCCAAAGGATGGCGAAGTAAACCATGAATGAAGCGATGGCTGGCACGACAACGAATGGGACGAACATGATCGGGTTGAAGACGATTGGCATCCCGAAGATGACAGGCTCATTGATGTTGAAGATACTTGGCGCAAGTGATAACTTACCAAGCTGCTTCAAGTGTGCCGAACGTGCGACAATCAGTGTCGCGATGATGAAACCGATTGTGATCCCTGATCCACCGAGTTTCGTGAACACATCAAGGAACTGGATTGTAACGATTTTTGCGTTCTCACCAGCGACAAGCGTACCACCTGCATCGATGATCGCTTGGTTTTGAAGCGCGTTCGCTGTGAGAAGTGGTCCCATGATTCCCATAAGGATTGCGGCACCGTGAATCCCACACCACCACATGACAGACATGAGCACCATGATGATAACGGCTCCAGCGAGTGTGTCTGTCAAGTTTTGGAGTGGTGCTTGAAGCACATCATAGATGACTTCTGTGAACGTACGCTCTGCAACCGCTTGGAAAATCGCAAACGTTGCAACGGCGAGCGAGATGATTGCCAAACCAGGAACAAGTGCAGAGAATGAGTTCGATACGCCTGGCGGTACACCGTCTGGCATTTTAATGCTGATCCCACGTTTGATGAACTGCGAGTAGATGAATCCAACTGTCAATCCGACGATGATGGCAGCGAGGACACCTTGTCCACCTGTCCATACTTTTGGAATGACGCCACCGACGAATTCCCCAGATTCAGACAAGACAGAAGCTTGTGTGATGATGAGGAACGAGATGATTCCGAGAATACCAGCCGGTACCCCTTCGATCTTTTCGTTCTTAACGTACGAGTAAGCGATTCCAAAAACACCGATTAAAGCAAGAATGTCAAACGTCGCACCGACGACTTGCGTGAGCGGGAGTGACCAGTCTGCCCCGAATAGACCTGACATGAAGTCAGCCCAACCTGGAATCGGTAACGCCAGGATGAGAAGGAACAGCGACCCGATGATGGTCATCGGCATCGTGAGGATGAACCCGTCCTTAATCGCAAGGACGGGCTTGGCGTTCGCAAAGCGAACAAAAGCAGGGGTGAACTTTTCAAATACTCTTTCTAAGCGGCTCATAGGGGAACCTCCTTATAGGTCTTCAGCGCGCGTGGCGATGATCTCTTTATACCAGTGGAACGACTGCTTCTTCTTCCGTGCGAGCCCGTTGTTGTGGTCGACGTAGATGAAGCCGTATTGTTTCTTATAACCGTTCAACCAACTGAGAAGGTCAATTGCAGACCAAGCGTAGTAACCGGCAACGTTGATGCCTTGTTGAACAGCATGTTTGACTGCACGAAGGTGACCTTCGATGTACTCGATTCGTGGCGTGTCCATGATTTCACCGTCGACGATCGGGTCGACATCACCGAGACCGTTCTCTGTGATATAGATTTTGACGTCGCCGTAACGATCTTTTAACATGTGCATCCCATCGAGGAACGCTTCCGGTGAGATTTCCCAATCCCATTTCGTGTACACTTTGTCGTCCATCTTGACTGTCTTATAGACGCCATCGAACGATGGGTTACCAGGGCGACCTGTCGAGTTTTCACGTCCACCAGCCATGACGAGCGCTGAGTCATTTTTCATGACGCGCTGTGGGCTGTAGTAGTTGAGACCGATAAAGTCGTTCATCGGAGCGGTACGTTTCAAGACGTCAAGTTCTTCCTCCGTCATTTCAGGGAGAAGACCTTGTTCATTTAAACCGTTCACGACGTACTCCGGATATTCACCTTTTAAGATTGGGTCGTAGAACCAATGTGTCGCATAAGCGTTCGCATGCATTTCGGCAAACTTGTTCTCTTCTGCGTCATCGATACTGAACGCCGGGTTGAACACGTGCGTGATCCCGATTTCGCCAGTGTGACCGTTTTGTTTGAAGAGCTCGACGGCACGGGCGTGAGCGACGAAGACGTTATGCGTCGTTTGGAAATAACCTTTGACGTCGCCTTCGATGCCTGGCGGGTGTGCGCCTGTTAAGTATCCAAGTGAGCAGAAGATGACCGCTTCGTTGAATGTGATCCAGTGGTTAACACGGTCACCGAACGATTGGAAGCAAGTATCCGCGAAACGGACGAATGCGTCAACCGTCTCTTTGTTCTTCCAGCCACCTTTTTCTTCAAGTGCTTGTGGAAGGTCCCAATGGTAGAGTGTGACGAATGGGACGATGTCGTGTTTCAAACATTCGTCGATCAAGTTGTTGTAGAACTCAAGTCCTTTTTCGTTCACTTCACCCGTACCGTTCGGGAAGACGCGTGGCCATGAGATCGAGAAGCGATACGATTCGAGTCCCATCTCTGCCATGAGCGCGATGTCTTCTTTATAACGGTGGTAATGGTCGACTGCGACGTCGCCGTTTGTGTTTTCAAATGTCTTACCAGGAATTTTCGAGAAGACGTCCCAGTTCGAGAGACCTTTCCCGTCCTCGTTCCATGCGCCTTCGACCTGATAAGAGGCCGAAGCAGCGCCGAACAAGAAATCTTTAGGCATTTTCAAAGTCATCACCTCAGTTTATTTATTTACAAGTTTTAATGAGTGGTCTAATACTTTCGCACCGTTCATCATGCCGTAGTCGACTGTGTTGATGACATCGATTGGGACACCTTTTGGTTCGCAGATTTGCTTCCCTTTTGAAAGAAGGTACTTCACTTGTGGTCCGAGAAGTGCAACGTCGATGTTGTTAACGTATGTCTCCATTTCTGATTCTGGGTATGCTGCGATCTCAGCTTCGATGCCGCGCTCAGAGGCAACCGCTTTCATTTTTTCTACTAACATACTTGTTGACATACCTGCCGCACAGAAGAGTCCGATTTTAATCATTTTTGATCCATTCCTTTCAATTCGTTGATTTCGTTTTGCATGTTCATCATATATCCAAGCATTTCTTTGACGAGAATCGTGTTCATCAAGTGATCTTGCGCGTGCACCATGAGGACACCGACCGTTGCCGATTTACCTTGTGCTTCGAGCGTGACGAATTTCGTTTGAATTGCGTGTGCTTCTTTTAATGTTGCGTCACCAGCAACGACCGCTGCCTCGGCTTCTTCTTTTTTTCCTTCTTGCATGAGGAGCATCGCTTGATGGTAGCTCGCTTTGGCGTCACCCGAGAGGGCGATGAGACCGAAAATATCTTCCGGTGAGATTTCGATTGTTTCAGAAACCATAATATCTCTCCTTTTTGTATGGATAACTAAAATTCATAGGTACAAATATTTTCTACACGTTGATAGTAGCACGAAAGCGTTTTCGTGTAAACCCTTTCTTTTCGAAAAAAATGCATAAAAAATGCGCACGAGAAAAGCATCTCTCGGGCGCGTTTAGGACTTGATGTTCGAGACTTTAAGCATTTTGACATGTTTAAAATGATGGATGGAACGAGAGACGTCGAAGATTTGACCATTTGTTAAATAGACGGTGTTGTCGACAATCAAGGCTGGGTCATTCTCGTTCAAGTCGAGCAGATCGGCGGACTCAGAATCTAAAAAGTCTGCATAGATGACACGATCGGCGAATCCGACGGCAAGTTTTTGGTCACTTCGTAAATACGTATAAATCGACTTTTGGACGATGTTCTCGTCTAAGTAGATGACGAGCTCTTTTCGGAAGTATGAATCTTCCACCGAGAAAGGATGGTCATCGACGAGGCGAAGACGCTTTACGAAATAAACAGGTGTCCCGATTGGGCACTTCATACGTTCTGCGACTTCATCGTTTGCGACTGTCTGTTCGAAATGTAAGACGCGTGTTTCGACTTTCCGGCCACTGAAGTCACTTGTGAGACCTTGAAGTTTTTCAAGGTTGATGTAATCGCTATTGTAATGGTCACGGACGAAGACACCGCTCCCTTGGACTTGATAGACGTATCCTTTGTTGACGAGGATCTCGATTGCTTTTCGGACCGTATTGCGACTGACACCATATTTATTGGCGTACTCATCTTCGGTCAATAATTTATTCGTATGTTGGTAGACGTGATTGACAATGTCTGATTCAATCTGGCTCGCAACTTGCTTGTACTTCGGAGACATACAGTTCTACACCTTTCAAAAAAATTTGTGGGAATGAATTTGCTAACAGTATAGCAGATAAACTTTGTAAGCGGATACGTTTCATTTATCAATTGTTGAAAAAAGTCGAACGATTCATTGCGGGAATATTCGGAAAATGTGAAACAATATAAAAGGAGATTGCGTATAAGAAAGGTAGATCCTGTAAAGAAAGGGTGTTTGTTAAGTGAACAATCAAAATCGATTTGTACAAGGAGATACATGGTGGAAGTCACCACTTCGAATAAAATATACCTCGTTTGCTTTCATATTCATGGCGCTTGCAGTGTCATACTTCGAAGGTAATGTATGGCTGACAGTTCCACTCATTGTTGTCGGAATCGCGATGATTGGGATAGATGTTAGCAAGTATCAGAAACATCGTACGCATGAAAGCGAAAAAATTAAAGTGAAGTCTCTAAAATGGGAACTCATATACGATTTAGTGGATTCAGCAATCCTCATTGTGATCACGGTGGCGCTTCTCTTTATGCAAGTTGACACATTGACAATTTTTGTTGTTCTCACCTTGTGGATGGTGTTCGGTCAGACTTTCCAAAAACAATTCGGAGAACGCATGCCTTTGGTGGATCAATCCGAGAAACAACGGTTGAAGAGATGAATGAACGCATAACGCAAGAGAAGGCATGGAAACGTTTATTCGACCAATGGATCTTCGGCATATTTGGAACATTGGTGGTACTCATGTTTCCCATCAGTTTATGGACGGATGACCTTACATTGGGCGTGTTGTATATCGCCTGTACACTCATTCCGTTGAACATCTTATATGTGAAGCGTTATCGGATGCGCCTGTCATTTCAACCAGAATTGAAAGGGTTATATCGTCGTCAACTTGCTCGGGACGGGATCAACAGTGTTGCCTTCTTTCTCGCATTGAATCATCAATTATTGTTCACATCAAACGTGGCGTATGTATGTGTCACGGTATTCATCGGTGGCGCGATGTTATGGACATGGAACGTGGAGACGCAGACAAAACGACAAGATGTAGAGTGTATCAACTTTAACAAGGAGGCGATATAAGTGGAGCAAGACATAAAATGGATGCAACGAATGCGACGTTATGCCGTACCCGTGCTGATTCTGTATGTCACAGCCGTCATTGTCGCCCTTTTGTTAGAAAAAATGTGGCTCATTCCCATCATGGGGTCGGTCTCCGTGATCATCGTCGTGATGGGATATAAAGAAATGCGCATCATGTGGCGAATGACCAAGCATTCGAAGGCGCATCGGATTCTCATTATTCAATACGTATTCGAATGGGTGGATGCGATTTTATTGACGACACTCATGGTGACCCTGCTGACAGCGACAGAATTTGGTCTCGTGATCGGTCTCTTTTTTGGGATATGGGGAGTACTCAGTCCGTTTCGGCAGAAGTGGTTCACGAAACAACTCCAACATGTTGAACCAGAGCTTCCAACGTATGAAGAGGTGATTGAAGGGAGGGCCTCGCATGAATCGTCCATTTGAACTCACCGTAACGCATGCCAAACAGTTCGAGCGGTTCTTTGGTTGGCCCGTACTCGTCATTTTCTTGATTTCGTTCATCGTGATGTTACAGACACAGGCGATGTGGGTCATCCCGGTCATGTTGGTCGTATCCATGGGCTTGGCCTATAAAGGATATATGGAATATCGAGTCATTCGCGATTTTGCCGAACATCAAGCGGTCGCTCGCGTATTACGCTACCGACTCATTGACTGTTGGATTGATGCCATTTCTTTATTTGCGCTCTTCATCCCAATGTATGTAAACGAAGATGCCTTCATCCTGATTGGCGGAATCGTCGCCCTTTGGGGGTTGACGAAATCGTATCGAGAGAAGAAGTGGAAAGAGCGAATTCATGCACATCAGTCAAGGCTACCGACATATGAAGAAGTGTTGGAAAGGAGAGAGGACGTATGGAACTATCACCAAAAGTAAAATCGCAAATCGATACGATTTTAAAAGTAGATCGCTGGACCGGATGGGGTGTCGGAATCATCGGAATTGGACTCGTTGTCAGTTTTTTGATTTACGCCTCGTATTGGACACTCTCGGACGGCATTGTCACAGGAACATTATATGCAGTGCTCGCTGTCGTGTTGACAGGTATTTTTGTTCGATATCAGATGTGGCTGCGTTTCGTGAAGAATCAAACGGCGCGTAACCTCTTATCGTTCAAAATGATGGCACACACGCTCGCTTTGACCGGTATCGGGATTTACGGACTCTTTTACTTTACGAGTGAAACGACAGGCACACAATCGTTCCGCATGTTCCTCCTTTCCCAGCTGACGTTTTTCGGGATTGAATACTTGGCGAAACGGTTCGACCGTGTCATTCAGTCTTATGATGAGAACTATTTGACGGATCAAGATTTGAAAGAAATTCGTGAAGTCCGCGAATACGAAAAGGAGCAACGTCGTGAACAAACGTGATCAGATGAGAGAGTTGACGGCATTTGATGAAACGGGGAAATGGACTGTTAGTATGATGAGCGGGGCACTCGCACTTATGCTTTTCTTTGCTGTGGAAAAAGGGTGGATATCGTTAGTAGGCGTGTTGGTGATTTCAGAAATTGCTGCCTTACCTGCATGGAAGAAGACGTGGGATCGGGAGTCGATTAAAAAACGTTATTTGCTATCGAGAGAAGCGAAACGACTCGCGCATTGGAACTCGATCACCGATTTGATTTCGTACCCGTTTGTAATTGTTTTTCTGTATTTCACGGTTACAGGGCAGATTTCGACGCTTGCTTTTTTTGTTACGAGTGCATTGCTCATCCTGAGTTCTGTGATGATGCATCGATTGTACGAACATCATATGGTTCGTCTTGATGAGAACTATGTCACGGAACGTGAGTTAAGAGAAGAACAAAAATGGGGGAGCGCGTGACGACTCTGTCGAAAAGGAAGTAGGAGTATAAAGTGAGGATTGCGACGTATAATATTTGGAACCATGAAACGTCATGGCAAAAGCGAATCGAAGCGATTTGCCAAGAAATAAAACGCATCGACGCGGACATGGTTGCTCTGCAAGAAGTCCGTTCTTATGAGCAGGGCAGTGTGGCGCATGACATTGCGGAAGCGACAGGCTATCCGTTCTGCGTCTTTCATCCTTATCCTGACTCACCGGACGAAGGACTCGCTTTTTTGAGTAAAGTTCCTTTAAATTCAGTTGAGGCGATTTGGGAAGGTGACGTGGAAGAGTCTAACTTTTGTGCGATACGAGGTACGCTTGAGTGGGGAAGTCAGGAATGGGGCATCACGAACGTGCATCTGAATTGGCGGTCCGTTTCGATTCGAGAACATCAGATGGCGGCGGTTCAAGAATGGTTAAGTCAAGGATGCCAGAAGTCGGTCGAAGTGTTATGTGGAGATTTCAATGACCATCCTCAATCTTCTATTTATCATGATGTATCGGAGACAGGTTGGCTGGACGTGACCACGTTTGCTACGGAAGAACAACGACCGACTTTAGACGTAAAGCACAACCCGTACCTACAATCCTCTCATCTCGAGCAGCCTGAACGATACGATTGGATTCTGATCCGTTCCGAGTGGAAAGACGTTGAGGTTCAGCATGTCGATGTATTTGGAGACATACGAACGAGTACGGACGTCATACCGAGTGATCATTACGGGGTTGTCGCCGATGTCATCGTGAAATAAAAGGAGGATGTGCTGCGGCGCGTCCTTTTTTATTTAAACAGCCGCGCGATGAATCCTGAACATGCTAGGAACGGAATGACAAAAAGAAGCCCGAGCCATTGATCGCGCCAAACGACAAACCAGAAAGCAGCTTGCAGACAAAGAATGCCAACTGCGGCAAAGATCACGAATAAGAATGCTTTCTTACGGGTGGAGCGGTCTTCCCACCATTCTTTAAAGTAAGGAAAACTGCAGAAGAATGCCATCGCCATAAAGAAAATCGCAGGAAACAACATGACATCCCCTAACGTGCTATTCCCTTCAAATTCTAGCCACCTGGATAAGACAGATAACAGTATGCCAATCAACAGGAAGATGCCGCCCATGTGTTTCCCCTCATTTCTTTACTCGTTACTTGTATCATGCCCGTTCTCTCCCTAGTCGAAAACCTGAAGGAGTGATGGCTTTTTAGTGAAAGTGGTGACTTTTACATGAACGGTAAAAAAGTATTCGGCGACATTTTTTCGAATTGCTCTATCCAATTCTTTTTATACTCGATAGCATGAAAGCGTATCTGGAGAAACGGTTGGATATGAAACAGAAGCGCCAGAACTCTACGGAGTTGACGAGGACGAAGGTGATCGAGGAATTCGGCGGATGCCTTCCAGTCGCGTGTCACGACTGAGAGGGTCTCGTTAAAGCGTTCGGGTGACCGGACGGACAAAGCGAGACTTGATGACATCACTCTAAAAAGCCCGTTTCCTTTTTCGAGAAATCGAAGCAAAGAGGAGATTTGTTTATGTGTGGAATCGTAGGAATGATCGGACAAGTTGGAACGAAAGAGATTTTATTGAAAGGGCTCGAAAAGCTCGAGTATCGCGGCTACGACTCAGCAGGGATTGCTTTGGTCGGTGAGGACGTTCGTACATTCAAAGAAGTGGGACGAATTCAAGCACTCCGTGACATCGTACCGGCTGACGCCGAAGGAACAATCGGAATCGGCCACACACGTTGGGCGACACACGGGGTACCGAGCGTACCGAACGCCCACCCGCACCAAAGTACGACAGGACGCTTCACGCTCGTCCATAACGGCGTGATCGAGAACGACGAAATCATCAAGAAGACGCTTGACGTCCCGTTCCTTTCAGAGACGGACACGGAAGTCATCGTCCATCTCATGGAGAAGCACTTC
>NZ_JAQJIN010000004.1:0-203146 GCF_027947425.1 Exiguobacterium sp. MMG028 | reverse complement strand
CGCCGAAAGTAGTTGGGGGATCTCCCCCTGTGAGGATAGGACGTTGCCAGGCAAACGGTGGTTCTGGAGCATTCGCTCAAGGGCCGCCGTTTTTTCTTATCATCGATTTAGTCTAGTGGAAGAGAGGACGTAAGAAATGGCTAAGAAAATCAAAGTATATGTCGAACCAAATGAAACGGTCAGCGAATGTTTAGATCGAATCAATGAAATGGGTTATCGTCCTATACGCCGCATTGAAAAGCCCGTCTTTGAGCAAACGGGAGCCAAAGATGAACCTGTCCATTCCCATCAATCGATTTTATTTGAATGCGTCTCTAAAGAATCCTAATGCCAAGCCGTCACACTATCTGTGTGACGGCTTTTTTATATCTTAAAATGAATGCTTGCGTTCAAAGCATCGGTCTCCAAGCGCATCCAATAAAGTTTGAGCGCGTTTCTCTATCTTTTTAGGAAGATTCTCTTTACTAAAGTATTCAAGAGCCAGGCTTTCACCGTCTTCCATCAGAAGCTCTCCATGTACTCCTTTTGCCTGATATAAATGGATGACACCGTATGTTTCATCGCCGTTCGGATATTTAAAGTAACCATCCGGACCGGAAAAGACTTGAATGAATTCAAATTGCTTAGCGAAAAGTCCAGTTTCTTCTTTTAATTCTCGTGCAGCGACTTCTTCCAACGTTTCTCCGAGCTCCATCGATCCTCCTGGTAAACCCCAGTCAAGTGTATCCGATCGGAATTGCATCAGTACCTCTTGTTTTTGGTTGATGACCAAAATGGTCGCTCCAACGCTGATGATCGGACGGTTGCCAATCACTTCCCGAAGACTCGATATGTAATTCATCTAACTCCCCCTTTTATAATAGAATACAGGATACATAGAGAAGATTCTTCTTATATCCAAAAAGCGAACGATAAATATTCAGACAATTAAAATGTTCGCAGTTTATTGACATGTTTTCAAAGAACAAGGTACGATAGGCGTGTGAGATAGGAAAAATAAATAGTGCTCCATATAATCGCAAGGAAATGGCTTGCAAGTTTCTACCTGATCACCGATTCTGATCAGACTATGGGGTGTAGCTGACGTGTATTTGTCATGCCTATACCCTAAACTGATTGCTCGGTTTAGGGATTTCTTTTTGTAAGGGGGACATTTGGAATGAACGTAGTAGTTGGAGTAATCATGGGTAGTTCATCTGACTGGGAGACGATGAAACATACATGTGACATGTTAGATGAGTTACAGATTCCATATGAAAAACAAGTCGTATCAGCTCACCGTACACCAGACCTTATGTTCGAATATGCTGAAGAGGCACGAGGGAGAGGCATTCAAGTAATCATTGCGGGTGCTGGTGGAGCAGCCCACCTTCCTGGAATGGTAGCTGCGAAAACGACACTTCCTGTCATCGGTGTCCCTGTTCAGTCTAAAGCTCTCAATGGAATGGATTCGCTACTCTCGATTGTTCAGATGCCTGCAGGAGTTCCAGTAGCAACTGTTGCGATTGGTAAAGCGGGAGCAACGAATGCGGGATTACTTGCTGCTCAAATTCTTAGCATTCACTCCACAGACATTACAAATCGACTTGATGCATTTCGGGAGAAGAAACAAGAGATGGCGATGCGAGGAACGGAGGAGTTGGTCTGATGAGAATCGGAATTTTAGGTGGAGGACAACTTGGACGGATGATGTCTCTTAGTGCGAGTGCAATGGGGTATACGACACTTTGTCTCGATCCAAACCCACATGCACCGACTGCTCAAGTGGCAGATTCCATTGTTGCCTCATTTGATGATGTCGACGCCGCAAAGAAACTCGCCGACCGTTCTGACATCGTGACATACGAATTTGAGAATATCGACACAGAGATGATTGCTGCGATTGAAGAAAAATGTCCACAAGGAATGGATGTATTGAAAGCGACGCAACATCGCATCTTAGAAAAACAAATGATTGAATCTGCGGGACTACGAGTCGCACCTTATGTTTCAGTCCGTACTGTTCGAGATGTTCGGGAAGCGAAAGAGAAGCTTGGGTTGCCATTTGTCGTCAAAACGTGTCGCTTCGGCTATGACGGAAAAGGGCAGACAGTCATTCGGACGGAACAGGATGTTCAGGCATTCATTGAACAGTTCACGGAACAAGAATATGTCGCTGAAGCTTGGTTGCCGTTTGAAAAAGAAATCTCGGTCATTGTGACACGTGGAGAAGAAGAAACGTCGACGTTCCCAATCAGTGAAAATATTCATCATAACAACATTCTACATCTATCCATCGTACCAGCTCGTGTGGCTGATGAGATTCAAGAAGATGCGAGACATCTCGCACTTCAACTCGCAGACCACATCGGGTTGATGGGAACACTCGCTGTCGAGTTGTTTGTCATGCCAGATGGTCGCCTTTACGTAAACGAACTCGCACCACGTCCACATAATTCTGGACATTACACAATTGATGCATGTGAGACCTCACAATTTGAACAACACATTCGAGCCGTGACTGGGATGCGTCTCGGACGAACGACACTGACCACTCCGGTCGTCATGGTCAATCTTCTCGGCGAACATATGCAACGACTCAATATCAAAGCATTGCCATCGAATGTTAAACTACATCTGTATGGAAAAGATGAAGCGAAGACGGGTCGCAAGATGGGACACTTGAATGTTCTCGGTGACACGGTCGAGGATGCGCTTCATACCATCGAACAACTGGCAATTTGGAAGGAGACCGTTTTATGATTTCACGCTACACCCGCCCAGAGATGGCGAACATTTGGACTGATCAAAATAAGTTCGAGGCTTGGTTGAAAGTTGAGCTTTACGCGTGTGAGGCTTGGAGTGAACTTGGGATTATCCCGAAAGAAGATGTACAAGTCCTTTGGGACAAAGCATCGTTTGATGTTGATCGTATTTTAGAAATTGAACAAGAGACGCGTCACGATGTGATTGCGTTCACGCGTGCGGTCTCGGAGACACTCGGGGAAGAAAAGAAATGGGTACACTACGGATTGACGTCGACGGATGTCGTCGATACGGCGCTCTCGTACTTAATCAAGCAGGCGAATGATATTTTAGAAGCCGATTTAGATCGCTTCATCGGCATTCTTGCAGAAAAAGCAAAAGCACATAAATATGACATCATGATGGGACGTACACACGGTGTGCACGCAGAGCCGACAACGTTCGGTTTGAAGCTTGCCCTTTGGTATGAAGAAATGAAGCGGAACAAGAAACGTTTCATGGCAGCACGCGAAACGATTGAGTTTGGGAAAATGAGCGGAGCCGTCGGGACGTTTGCGAATATCGACCCATTCATCGAATCATATGTGTGTGACAAACTCGGAATCCAAGCTGCACCGATCTCGACACAGACGCTCCAACGTGACCGTCATGCAGAGTATATGTCGACGCTCGCATTGATTGCGACATCGATTGAAAAGATGGCTACCGAGATTCGCGGTCTTCAAAAGACAGAGACACGTGAAGTGGAAGAGTTCTTCGCAAAAGGGCAAAAAGGATCGTCAGCGATGCCGCATAAACGAAACCCAATCGGTTCTGAAAACATGACGGGTCTTGCGCGTGTCATTCGCGGTCATATGATGACGGCTTATGAAAATGTTCCGCTTTGGCATGAGCGTGACATCTCGCACTCGTCAGCAGAACGAATCATTATCCCGGATGCGACGATTCTTCTCAACTATATGTTGAATCGATTCGGCAATATCGTGAAGAACTTGACGGTCTTCCCGGATAACATGCGTCGCAACATGGACCGTACGTTCGGGATTATCTTCTCGCAACGTATTCTACTCGGTCTCATCGAGAAAGGCTGGTCGCGTGAAGCCGCATATGACGCGGTTCAACCGAAGGCGATGCAAGCGTGGGAAGAAGAAACGATGTTCCGAACATTGATTGAAGAGGACAAAGAAATGGGCGCATTCTTTACGAGTGAAGAGCTCGATGAATTGTTCGATCCGCGTTATCACGTACGCCATGTCGATACAATTTTTGAACGCTGTGGTTTGTAATCGTTGAGGGGCGATATGCCCCTCTCACTTTTAAGGGGGACGGTTCAGATGAAAGCAATTTATGAAGGCAAGGCGAAAGCGTTATTTGAGACAGAAGAAGCGGGTGTGCTTCGCGTGTATTACAAAGATGATGCGACAGCATTCAATGGAGAGAAGAAAGAGTCAATCGATGGGAAGGGGATCCTGAACAACGCCATCACGACGCAGCTGTTCGAATTGATGCATGACAACAAGATTCCGACGCACTTTATCAAACAAATCTCAGAACGAGAACAGTTGGTACGCCGTGTTGACATCATTCCGTTAGAAGTGGTTGTCCGAAACGTAGCGGCAGGAAGCCTGGCGAAACGATTAGGTTGGGAAGAAGGGACACCGCTCCTTGCACCGATTGTCGAGTTCTACTATAAGGATGATGCTCTTGGGGATCCGCTCCTTACAGAAGATCATATCCGTTTGTTGCAAGTCGCTACACATAAAGAAGTCGAAACATTGCGACAACTTGGTCTTTGGGTAAATGACGTATTACTCGATTTCTTCGGTCAACATGGCATTGACGTAATTGATTTCAAACTAGAATTCGGGAAAGTGGACGGAACCATCATCTTAGCGGATGAGATTTCACCAGACACGTGCCGACTGTGGGACAAAGAGACGAAACAAAAGCTGGATAAGGACGTATTCCGTCGCGATTTAGGTTCTTTGACTGAGACGTATGGACAATTGTTAACACGCATAGGGGGAAATGGACAATGAAAAAAGTAAACGTGTATGTGACATTACGTGAAAGTGTACTCGACCCACAAGGAGTAGCTGTGAAAGGCGGACTCGAGCATCTTGGATTCGCTGGAATTGAATCGGTTCGTATCGGGAAAGTCATCGAGCTTCAGGTCGCTGATGAAACGACAGAAGACATGGTCAAAGAGATGTGTGAGAAATTACTCGTCAACACGGTCATTGAGAATTATGAAATCGAGATGGGGGTACTTGCATGAAGTTCGCGGTCATCGTCTTTCCAGGATCAAACTGTGACCTCGACATGTATCACGCGGTAAAAGACGTGCTCGGGGAAGAAGCGGAATACGTGTTCCATACAGAAACCTCACTTGAAGGGTTCGATGGGGTGCTCTTACCAGGTGGCTTCTCATATGGAGATTACTTGCGTTGCGGGTCAATCGCCCAATTTTCACCGATTATGGCGGAGGTAAAACGTTTCGCAGAAGAAGGACGTCCGGTGCTTGGGGTATGTAACGGATTCCAAGTACTTGTCGAAGCGGGACTCCTCCCAGGCGTGTTGATGCGAAATCGTGATTTGAAATTCATGTGTAAGACTGTCGAACTCGTCGTTGAAAATAACGAGACGATGTTCACAAGCGACTATGCGGCACAGGAAACGATTCGCGTGCCAATCGCACACGGTGAGGGCAACTACTACTGTGACGAGGCGACACTCGAGACATTGAAGGCAAATGGTCAGATTGCGTTCACCTATAAAGAGAACCCGAACGGATCGGTCGAAAATATCGCCGGCATCACGAACGAAGCAGGAAACGTACTCGGCATGATGCCACACCCAGAGCGTGCGGTCGAAGCATTGCTCGGTGGGGAAGACGGTAAACGGTTATTCACGTCAATTGTAAAATGGGGGGCACGACATGTTACTTACAACTGAACCGACAGCTACGCAAATCCGCGATGAAAAGATTTATGCCACGATGGGATTATCGGACGACGAATACGCTCTCGTCGTCTCACTGCTTGGCCGGGAGCCAAACTATACAGAAATCGGTCTCTTCTCGGTCATGTGGTCTGAACACTGTTCGTACAAAAACTCGAAACCTGTGCTCCGGAAGTTTCCTACAACCGGAAAGCACGTCTTACAAGGACCAGGAGAAGGGGCAGGGATCGTCGATATCGGAGACGGTCAAGCTGTCGCCTTCAAAATCGAGAGTCATAACCACCCGTCAGCGATTGAACCTTATCAAGGGGCGGCGACTGGGGTGGGCGGAATCATTCGTGACATCTTCTCGATGGGTGCCCGTCCGATTGCATTATTGAACTCACTCCGTTTCGGAGATTTGAACGAATCACGTGTGAAACATCTATTCGGTCATGTCGTGTCAGGCATTGCTGGTTACGGAAACTGTGTCGGCATCCCGACTGTCGGTGGCGAAGTCGCATTTGACCCGTCCTACTCTGGAAACCCGCTCGTCAACGCGATGTGTGTCGGTTTTATCCGTCATGAAGACATTCAAAAAGGAATCGCAGAAGGTGTCGGAAACTCGGTCATGTATGTCGGAGCGACGACTGGACGCGATGGAATCCATGGTGCCACATTCGCCTCTGAAGAACTCGGGGAAGACGCGGACGAGAAACGCCCAGCCGTACAAGTCGGAGACCCGTTCATGGAGAAGTTATTGATTGAAGCGTGTCTTGAAGTCATCAAACACCCGGCGCTCGTCGGGATTCAAGACATGGGGGCAGCTGGGTTGACCTCTTCTTCAGCGGAGATGGCCTCAAAAGCCGGCATGGGGATCGAGATGAACTTAGACCTCGTCCCGCAACGTGAGACAGGCATGACGCCTTACGAGATGATGCTATCGGAATCACAAGAACGGATGCTTCTCGTTGTCAAAGCCGGACATGAAGACGAGATTGGAGCGATCGTGACGAAGTGGGGACTTCACGCGATCAAAGTCGGCGAGGTCATCGAAGAGAAAGTGCTTCGCCTCGTTCACCAAGGAGAAGTTGCAGCCGAAGTACCGGTCGATGCGCTCGCCGAAGACGCTCCTGTCTATCATAAACCTTCAAAAGTACCAGCCTACTACGAAGCTTTCCAAGCCATGAGTCCTGTTACACCAATCGTCGAAGATGTGATGGCGACATGGAAAGACGTTCTTGCGATGCCAAGTATCGCTTCGAAACGTTGGGTGTATGAGCAATACGACCATATGGTTCAAACATCGACAGTCGTCGCACCGGGCAGTGATGCCGCCGTCATTCGCATTCGTGAGACGGAGAAGTCGCTCGCGATGACGACCGACTGTAACGCGAAATACGTTTATCTTGATCCTCGTGTCGGTGGGGCAATCGCTGTCGCTGAAGCGGCACGTAACATCGTCGCAAGTGGTGCAGAGCCTCTTGCTTTGACAGACTGTCTCAACTTCGGAAGCCCAGATAAACCGGAAGGGTTCTGGCAGCTCGACCAAGCCGTCGAAGGAATGGCAGAAGCTTGCCGGACGCTCGATACACCTGTCATCGGTGGAAACGTATCGTTGTACAACGAATCGAATGGTCAAGCCATTTATCCGACACCGGTCGTTGGAATGGTCGGTCTCATTGAGAAGCCGGAGCATATTACGACATCGTTTGCGAAACAAGCAGGAGACGTCGTCTTCTTACTCGGTGAGACAAAAGCAGAATTTGGGGGGAGTGCCCTTCAAATGTTGCAGGATGGAAAAGTGAGCGGACATGCGCCGACACTCGACCTTCAGGAAGAGCGTCAGACACAGAAAGTATTACTTCAAGCGATTCGTGAAGGTCTTGTCACGGCGGCACACGATGTGTCAGAAGGCGGTCTTGCGGCAGCGTTACCAGAACTCGTTTTCGGAACAGGGCTAGGTGTCGACGTCACAATCGATACAGAACTCGTCACTGGGCTATTTAGTGAATCCCAGTCACGCTTCCTCGTGACAGTCGAGCAAACGAAAGCCGAGGCATTCGCGAGCATGACGAACGGAACAGCAATCGGTAAGGTCACAGAAGCGGCAACCGTTGTCGTTCGCGCGAGCGACCGCTTGATTGAAATGGATGTGCAAGAGTTGGAACGTGTATGGGAAGGAGCTATTCCATGTTATATGACATCCGAGGCATGAACGAGGAATGTGGTGTCTTTGGTGTGTTCGGTCACATCGAAGCATCACACCTTGCCTACTACGGACTTCACAGTTTGCAGCACCGTGGCCAAGAAGGAACGGGAATCGTAACGGCAGACGGAGAGCGTCTCCACGCGAAACGTGGACTCGGGCTCGTCACCGAGGTATTTGACGAAACGTCTCTCGACGCACTCACCGGGAATCATGCAATCGGTCACGTACGCTATTCGACAGCGGGCGGCAACACGCTCGAGAACGTTCAACCGCTCCATTTCAAGTCGTTGACGGGTGATTTGGCGATGGCGCATAACGGAAACCTTGTGAATGCGACCGAGTTGAAACATATGCTCGAAGCGGAAGGTGCGATTTTCCAGACGACGTCTGACACGGAAGTCGTGGCCCATCTTATTAAGCGGAGTCGCGGTAATTCATTGAAAGAACGCATTGCGGATAGCTTGGCTCGTCTCGTTGGAGCATTCGCCTTCTTATTTTTGACAGAAGATGCCCTATACGTCGGAGTCGACGTTCATGGGTTACGTCCTTTGTCACTCGGGCAGACGGAAGACGGTGCGTACGTTTTCGCATCAGAGACATGTGCGTTTGACGTCGTTGGAGCGACGTACGTCCGAGATGTTGAACCAGGCGAGTTACTCATGATTACGAATGAGGGCATCACATCTGAACGTTTCAGTGAAGCGGCAGTTCGTGCGATGTGTTCGATGGAATACATTTACTTCTCACGTCCGGACTCGATCATCGACGGCATCAACGTGCATACGGCGCGTAAAGCCATGGGGAAAAAGATGTTCGAAGAAGCGCCGGTCGAAGCGGATGTCGTGACGGGGGTGCCGGACTCGAGTATTTCCGCGGCAATCGGTTATGCCGAAGCGAGTGGAATCCCATACGAGATGGGACTCATTAAGAACCGTTATGTCGGACGGACATTCATTCAACCTTCTCAGGAATTACGGGAGCGCGGCGTGAAAATGAAACTGTCGGCGTTACGCGGTGTCGTGAATGGGAAGCGGGTCATCATGGTCGATGATTCCATCGTCCGAGGAACGACGAGCCGCCGAATCGTCACGTTGCTTCGAGAGGCAGGCGCGACGGAAGTGCATGTGCGCATCACGTCACCGCCAATCAAGCATCCATGCTATTACGGAATCGATACATCAACAAAGGAAGAGTTAATTGCGGCAACCAAATCCGTTGAAGAAATCAGAGAAGAGATTGGTGCCGATTCACTAGCGTTCCTCACATTAGATGGAACGGTCGAAGCCATCGACCGTCCATTCGAAGGAGCGTTACGCGGGCAGTGTGCTGCATGCTTCACGGGACTTTATCCGACTGAACTTGCAGAACTCGTGACAGAGACAAAGGCTTAAGGGGGAAAACCGATGAGCGTTCGATATGAACAAGCGGGTGTGAATTTAGAAGCAGGGTACGAGGCCGTATCCCGTATGAAACGTCATGTTGCCCGGACGATGCGTCCAGAAGTAATGACAGGGCTCGGTAGTTTCGGGGCGATGATTGATCTCGGCTCGATGAACATGAAACATCCCATTCTCGTGAGTGGGACGGATGGGGTCGGGACGAAGCTGAAGTTGGCTTTCGCGCTCGACCAACATGACACGATTGGAATTGATTGCGTCGCGATGTGCGTCAACGATTGCCTCGTTCATGGAGCAGAACCGCTCTATTTTCTCGACTATATCGCGACAGGAAAAGCAGAACCGGCTAAACTCGAGCGCATCGTCGCCGGGGTCGCTGAAGGATGTGTCCAAGCCGGTTGTGCACTCGTCGGAGGGGAAACGGCTGAGATGCCTGGAATGTACCCGGATGGGGAGTATGACATTGCTGGGTTTGCGGTCGGGGTCGTCGAGAAAAAGCACTTACTCGATGGTTCAACGATTCAGGATGGAGATGTCGTTCTAGGGCTTGCTTCTTCAGGTGTTCATTCAAACGGTTTTTCTCTTGTACGTCATATCGTCGAAGCGCAAGGTCTTCACTATACGGATGAAATTGCGATGCTTGATACGACACTTGGGAACGCGTTGCTTCTTCCGACACGCATTTACGCTGAAGCGGCGAAAGCGGCGATTTCGACAGGTAAAGTACAAGGAATGGCACACATTACGGGCGGTGGCTTCTATGAGAATGTCCCTCGTATGTTACCGGAAGGACTCGGGATCACGTTCGATGCATCGAGTTGGCCAAGTCTTCCTGTATTCGATTGGCTCGAACAAGTCGGAAACATCTCGAAACAGGAAATGTTCAACGTCTTCAACATGGGTATTGGTTATATGATTACGGTACGTGCTGAAGATGTGGAACTGGTCGAAGCGGCGCTCGAACGTGTCGGTGAAACAGCGCATCGAATTGGGAAAGTCGAGAGTCGTCCAGGAATCCGAATCTCAGGAGTGGACCAATGAAACGATTTGCTATCTTTGCATCAGGGTCGGGGAGTAACGCAGAAGCCATTTGGCAGGCGATTGCCGATGGACAATTGTCAGCCGAATGCGTGTTGCTCGTCACGGACAAACCAGAAGCGACGGTTCTCGACCGTGCGGAGCGTCATGAGATTCCAAGCTTTTCCTTCACACCGAAAACGTATGCGTCTAAAGAGGAGTTCGAGGAAGAAATCCTCGTCCTTCTCGATTCGCTTCGGGTGGACTATATTGTGTTAGCAGGGTATATGCGCTTGATCGGAAATGTGTTACTATCCGCATATCCGAACCGAATCATAAACATTCATCCTTCACTCTTGCCCGCGTTTCCGGGGAAAGACGCGATTGGTCAGGCGCTTGACGCAAACGTGTCAACGAGTGGCGTGACGGTTCATTATGTGGATGCGGGGATGGACACGGGTCCGATCATCGCACAAGCGTCAGTCGAGATTGAAGGATGCGACCGCACGGAAGCGACACGACGCATTCAAGCGATTGAACATCAACTGTATCCGCGCGTATTACAACAAGTGATGAATCAACAGGAGGTTTTCAAGTGAGAGCATTATTAAGTGTTTCTGATAAAACAGGAATTGTGGAACTAGCAACTGTCCTACATGAGGCGGGCATCGAACTCATCTCGACAGGAGGGACCGAGGCGGCACTCCAGCAAGCTGGTTTACCGGTCAAAAACATCTCTGAGGTGACATCGTTCCCAGAAATGTTAGATGGTCGTGTCAAGACGTTACACCCACTCGTTCACGGCGGATTGCTCGGACGTCGCGACCTCGACACACATGTCGCTCAAATGAAAGACCATGATATCGAACCAATCGATTACGTGGTCGTCAATCTTTATCCGTTTAAAGAGACGATTGCAAAAGAAAATACGACGTACGAAGAAGCGATTGAAAATATCGATATCGGTGGACCGAGCATGTTGCGTTCAGCTGCAAAAAACCATGCGAGCGTCACGGTTGTCGTTGATCCGAGTGACTATACACTCGTTGCGGATGAAGTACGTGAAGGTGGCACATCATTTGAGACACGCCAACGTCTCGCGACGAAAGCGTTTCGTCATACGGCTGCTTATGACGCATTGATCGCCGATTATTTAGGACGTCAAATCGGAGAAACTTTCCCAGAACAATTGACGGTCACGTATGAAAAAGTTCAAGACCTTCGTTATGGAGAAAACCCGCACCAACAAGCAGCGTTCTATAAGACGCCATTGTACGATGGGATGACACTCGCGAATGCGACACAACTCCACGGGAAAGAACTTTCGTATAACAACATTCAGGATACGAACGCGGCGCTTGAAGCACTCAGTGAGTTGAATGAACCGGCTGCCGTCGTCGTCAAACATATGAACCCATGTGGTGTGGCAGTAGGACGGACGATTTCTCAGGCGTTCGAACGTGCACATGCGGCTGACCCGGTTTCTATTTTTGGTGGAATTGTTGCCTTGAACCGCGAAGTCGATGTAGAAACGGCAGATGCCCTTCGTAACATCTTTTTAGAGATCATTATTGCTCCATCCTTTAGTGAGGCAGCACTTGAACGATTGAAAGAGAAAAAGAACCTTCGTCTGTTAACGTTGGATATGGGTCAAATGACAGGGATGCGCTTAACAGCTGTCGCTGGAGGATTGCTCGTACAAGATGGGGACGACATGACACTCGATGATGCGGCTTGCCAAATCGTGACAGACCGTCGCCCGACAGCATCCGAATGGGAAGATTTAAAACTCGCATGGCGCGTCGTCAAACACGTGAAGTCGAACGCCATTGTCGTAGCGAAAGATGAGACGACGATTGGGATTGGAGCGGGCCAGATGAACCGCGTTGGAGCAGCAAAAATTGCTTTCGAACAAGCGGGTGAGCGTGCGACGGGCGCAGCGCTTGGAAGTGACGCGTTCTTCCCAATGGCAGACACGGTCGAAGCGGCAGCAGCGGCAGGCATTACGGCCATCATTCAACCAGGTGGGTCGATCCGCGATGCTGAATCGATTGAAGCGGCAAACCGTCACGGTATTACGATGGTGTTCACATCGGTCAGACATTTTAAACACTGAGAGGGGTTCGCGTCATGAACGTAATGGTCATCGGTCGAGGAGGACGCGAGCATGCGCTCGCATGGAAATTAAAACAAGACGGGCATCACGTCTTCGTTGCACCAGGTAACGCCTTCATGGAAAATATGACATGTGTATCGATCAATGAGACAGACGTCGAGGCACTTGCTCAGTTCGCAGAAGAAACGAACATCGAATGGACGATTGTCGGACCGGAGTCTTCCTTGATGGCAGGGGTCGTCGATACGTTCTGTGCTAAAGGATTGAACATCTTTGGACCGACGAAAGCAGCGGCTCTGCTCGAAGGAAGTAAAGCGTTCGCAAAAGAGGTCATGATGGAGGCGGGGATTCCGACAGCAGCGTACGAAGCGTTCACGGACGCAGAATCGGCGCTCTCCTATATTCAGAAACTTGGAGCACCGCTCGTCGTTAAAGCCGACGGTCTTGCTGCTGGAAAAGGTGTCACGGTCGCGTTCACAGTGGAAGAGGCAGAAGCCGCAGTACGTGATATTTTCACGACGGATAAATTCGGACAACAGTCACAGGTCGTCATTGAAGAGTTCCTTGACGGGGAAGAATTTTCACTCATGGCGTTCGTCTCGGGAGAGCGTGTCATTCCAATGATTACGTCACAAGATCATAAACGTGCCTATGACGGTGACAAGGGACCGAACACAGGTGGTATGGGTGCCTACAGTCCGATGCCGCATTTGTCAGAGGACGTGTATGAAGAAGCGGTGAAGACGGTACTCGAACCCCTCGCTCAAACGATGGTCAAACGAGGGACTCCGTTTGAAGGATTCTTATACGCCGGACTGATCTTGACGTCGAGCGGACCAAAAGTGATTGAGTTTAATGCTCGCTTCGGTGACCCAGAGACAGAAGTCATTTTGCCGAATTTGAAATCACCGCTCCTCGACGTGATCCAAACGGTCATCCGCCAAGAGCCATATTCGATTGAATGGGTCGACGGTTATACGATGGGGGTCGTCATCGCAGCGAAAGGTTATCCGGACCGACCTGTCACCGGTCAAGTATTGTCTGGTTTTGAGTCGCTCTCGCAGGACGTTCTCGTCTTCCATGCTGGAACTGCACAGCAGGACGGTCAAGTCGTTGGGAACGGTGGTCGCTTGCTCGTCGTCACCGCGACGAAACCGACGCTACTTGAAGCGAAGACAGCCGTTTATGAAGCCATCGCACAACTCGATTTGCCGGATACGTTCTACCGGACAGATATCGGTTCACGGGCGTTCATACAGATTATTTGAAGGATGGGTCAACCCATCCTTTTTTTCATGCGAAAAAAAGGGAATCCCGATATCCTGTTCTACAATAATAAAGTAGCTTGAGGAAGGAGGGTGGTCGACCTGCGTGTTCAAACAAAACTATTCATTGCGATTGCCGTTAACATCGTACTTTTCATTGGCGTCATTCTGTTTGTCATCAAACCGTATTTCGTAGAAAAGAGCATTGAACAGGACAAGGCGATGACCCATGATCAAATCGAGAGCGTGACAGAAGTGTTCGCCAATCATCGAAGCATGCTGGAGCGGATTCTTGTCGATTGGGCAGTTTGGACAAACGCCTACGATTTCGTTCAAAACAAAAATGAATCGTTTATTGAAAACAATATGGGAGAAGAAACGCTCGACAATCTAGGGGTTGGGGCGATGATTTTCCTCAATGAAGATCGAGAGGTTGTCTACTCCGAATTCAATCAATTTTATGAGTTGGACAATAAGAATGAGAAGAATGATTTCACAAACGAACTCGTGCGTTACGTCAATTCGTCTGAAGTCACACAAAGTGCGGTATATGGTACAGACTTCGGCCCAGTCGTGTTCATGAGCCATCCGATCGTAAAGAGTGATGGAACTGGGGAACCTGGTGGCACGCTTGTCCTCATTCAAAAAATTGGTCCAGACTTCATGGCGGCGATGAGCGTACAGGCAAAAACGAAACTTTCTATCAGCCCACTCTCGCATCAACGATTGACGATTGAGCAGGACAATCAGTTTGCCCGTGTCTCGTTACCACTACAGTCGGTCTATCAAGATGCGAACTGGGAAGTCAATTTTTCGGTGAAGCGTACGTATTATACAAACACACAGACGATGTTAGAAACGGGCATGCTTGGACTTCTCGTTCTCGGTCTCGGACTATTGTTGACATTGTTTTGGACAGTGAATCAAATCGTCACGAAACGGTTAATGGACATCGTTAAAGAATTGAAGTGGATCACGAAAGAGCGAAACAGTCGCTTACGAATCCGATTGAATCCACATCAGCAAGATGAAATCGAAGAGATGGCAGTCAGTATAAATGAAGTGCTTGATGCGCTTGAACAGACACAGAAAGAATCGTTGACGCGTGCCTTTCGAGATTCTCTGACACGTCTTCCGAACCGCTTGGCCGTTGAAGACATGTTTATGAACTTACCGAACACATCCTACTCAATCGGTGTGATGGGGATTGATCTCGACAACTTCCGACGAATCAACGACCAGTTCGGTCAACGGACGGGCGATGCGATGCTGACCTTCTTTGCGTCTCGATTGATGTTTTACAAAGAGGATGGTTTTGTTGCCCGAATTGGGGCCGACGAGTTTATCATGATTCATCCTGGATGGGCGACCGAAGAGTTAGTGATCGTTGCGAATCAACTGGTGAAAGATTTGAGAGAATGGGGCTTGAAGCAAGGTATGAACCATCTGTCGTTAAGTATCGGAATCGATGAGTTGGAACCTTCCCACCATTCCTACGAGGTCATGATGGCACGTCTCGATGTCGTCTTACACGAAGTCAAAGCATCAGGGAAGGACAAGATCCTCTCGTATCAGGACATCGAAGACGGGAGCCATTACTTGCAGGCGCTCGAGATGGAAAGAGATTTGCGATATGCGCTGCGTCACGACGAATTCGAATTGTATTATCAACCAATCGTCTCACCAAAACCGTTTCAAGTGAGAGGAGTAGAAGCGTTAATTCGTTGGCATCATCCTCAAAAAGGATTCGTCTCCCCAGGTGTCTTCATTCCCGTTGCCGAACAACTTGGGCTCATTTCGGATGTGGGAAGATGGGTACTTGTAAAAGCCATCACGGAGATTCAAGACTATGCGGAACGCTTTGATTTATTTTTGTCTGTCAATGTGTCGAAACGCCAGATTTTAGATGGGTCATTTTTAGAGGCACTAGAAGAAACGCTCGCCAAAACGAGCTTCCCACCTCATCGATTGCATGTAGAAATTACAGAAAGCGAGGTCGGTGGGAATGTGTATGAACTCCAACAGTTCATTCAAGCGTTGAAGACGATCGGTGTCAAAATATCACTCGATGATTTCGGCGTCGGTACGTCATCGCTATCTTACCTTCAATCGCTACGTCTTGATATCATTAAAATTGACCAGAACTTCGTCAAAGGGATTCCAGAGAACAAATTTGATCGAGCGTTATTAGAAGGATTGTATCAAACGTTCCACACACTCGGCCTCGATATCGTCACGGAAGGGGTCGAACGACCAGAACAACTGGCTTTCGTATTAGAATATAGTGGTTCACTCATCCAGGGATATCATTACAGTAAACCGATTCCGGTAGAACAGCTGCATCACTATTTACGCAAAACGGTCATGACTCAAATTTGATGTAGGCGGCTCTTCATGCGGAGAGTCGCCTTTTTTGTGAAAAATATATGTGAAATTTGTTACAATAGGGAACATAACTTGCGACCCTTTCAGAGAAAAGGTAAACTTGAAACAGGGAAAGAAAACGCTTTCAAAACTATTTCTTAATAGCATTGAAAGGGAAAAGGGAGGATTGGGTTCGATGCCAACAAAAAGAACGGCGCGGGCACCGTGGTCGAAAGTGATGATTCGCTCGCAACTTGAGGTCGTAGATCGAGTAAGACCACCTTCGCTCGTTTTACAGAACGCGACGTATTTAAACGTATATGTGAAACAGTGGAAAACGGCGAACATTTGGATTGAGGGAGACCGAATTGTCTATGTCGGTCCAGATCTACCAGAATCGGCGGTCGAAACGGTTGATGTGTCAGGGAAATATATTGTGCCTGGTTATATCGAGCCACACGCTCATCCATTTCAGTTGTACAATCCGGCGACGTTGTCTAAGTATGCAGGAGAGCGCGGGACGACGACGCTCGTCAACGACAACATGCTCCTTTTTTTACAAGAAAAAGAGCAAGCGTTTGCGCAGCTTGAAGCGATTCAACAGTTGCCGACGAGCACGTATTGGTGGGCACGACTCGACACGCAGACCGAGCTCGACCGAGAGAGTGTTGCCGTCGATTCAGAACGAATTCACGAATGGTTCAATCATCCGGACGTCGTGATGGCGGGTGAACTGACAGCATGGCCGCGTGCTCTTAAAGGCGATGATGAGATGCTCCAGTGGATGCTTGACGCAGAGACATGCGGTCTACCGGTCGAAGGGCACTTTCCAGGTGCCTCACCAAAGACATTGACTAAAATGGCGTTGATGGGTGTACACAGCGACCATGAGGCGATGACAGCGGAAGAGGCGCTCAACCGACTCGAATTAGGCTACACGACGACGCTTCGTCATTCCTCGATTCGACCAGACTTACCGGGGATGATTCGTGATCTGCTCTCGAACGGGTTAACCGCGTTCGATCATCTCATGGTAACGACGGACGGTTCGACCCCTGGCTTTTATGAGGACGGGATGCAGGACGCTCTCGTTCGTATCTTAATAGAAGAAGGGTTACCGGCAATCGAAGCGTATCGCATCGTGTCGCACAACGTGGCGCGTCATTTCGATCTCGATCATATTCTCGGTTCGATTGCGCCAGGACGCATCGCACACCTGAATATTCTTGACTCAATCGAAGAACCACGCCCTTCGGCAGTCATCGCGAAAGGACAATGGATTTTCCGAGATGGTGTGTCCTTGTTCCCGAACGAATTGGTGGAAGCGGTACTCGATAAAATGCCGTCGACTGACGTCTCGATTGAATTGACACCACAAGACTTGTCATTCAGCATGCCCGTCGGTCTCGACATGGTCAACTCGGTCATCATGAAACTGTTTAAAATCAAGCACGATACAGGGCAGGACGAATTGCCACGGGATGAGGACGAGTCGTTTTTGATGTTGCTTGATAAGGAAGGGAAATGGCGACTAAACACGGTACTGAAAGGATTTGCGAAAGATTTTGGCGGTCTGGTCAGTTCGTATTCGATCAGTGGAGACTATTTGATTTTAGGAAAATGTAAACAGGATATGTTACTAGCGTTCGAGCGGATGAATGAACTCGGAGGAGGCATCGTCCTTGTCGACAGAGGAGAAATCGTTGCCGAGATCCCATTACCGCTCTGTGGCATGACGTCGACAGAGCCGCTTGAGACGCTCATCGGT
Organism: Exiguobacterium sp. MMG028; assembly: GCF_027947425.1. NCBI lineage: Bacteria > Bacillati > Bacillota > Bacilli > Caryophanales > Exiguobacterium > Exiguobacterium sp. MMG028. The sequence continues at coordinate 185,322 of NZ_JAQJIN010000004.1, read as the reverse complement.
CAAGAGAAACAACTGCGTAACGAGCTTGTGGCACGAGGGTATCAGTTCGAAGATCCGATTTACACGTTACTGTTTTTAGCATCCACACACTTGCCGTACGTTCGGGCGACTCCACTCGGAATTTATGAAGTGATGAAAAAACAAGTACTATTTCCTGCGATTTTGCGATGAATAGTTGAGTCCGAGCCGCCCCTGCTTTAGAATGATAAAGAAGTATGAGTAGAGAGGATGCTTGCGGATGCAACTCGATAAATTACGAGGTCGAGAGCTTGATCAATTGTTTGAGGCAATTTTGAAGCTCGATACACTCGAAGACTGTTATCAATTATTCGAAGATTTAGCGACTGTCAATGAGATTCAGGCACTTGCACAACGACTAGAAGTGGCACGTCAAATACGTGAAGGCAATACGTATCATAAAATTGAGGACGCAACAGGTGCCTCAACGGCTACGATTTCTCGTGTGAAACGTTGCTTGAACTATGGGACAGGCGGATATGATCTCGCTCTTGAACGTCTACAACAAACAAAAGGTGACTCGTAAGAGTCATCTTGTTTTTGATGGAGGGGAGGGGCGAGATGCAACAAAAATTCATGAAGCGGAACTTACAATTGTTCTTTCGAAACTTAACACCAGTCCAAACACTCGTGTTGATCTATAGTGCGGCAGCCGTTTTATCCGTGTTGCTCCTCGCCTTACCGATCGCCCACAAACCGGGTGTGATGATTACGTTTACGGACCTCGTCTTCTTTGCGGTGAGCTGTGTCAGTGTCACCGGCCTCACACCGATTGTGGTCACTGATACATTTTCAACGTTTGGTTTGTTTATCATCTTGTTTATCGTTCAGGTGAGCGGTGTCGGGTTGATCAGTTTGCATGTCATCATGTGGATTTTGCTTGGAAAGCGGATTGGATTTCGGGAACGACAACTGATTTTACGTGACCAAAACCAGACATCGATGTCAGGGATTGTCAAATACATCACAGAAATCGTCATCACGGTTATCGCGATTGAGGCGGTTGGTGCCGTCTTGCTCGGTATCCATTACTTAAATTATTTTGATACCGCCGGGGAAGCGTTCCTGCAAGGGTTATTCGGGTCGGTCAGTGCGACGACGAACGCCGGATTCGATATTACCGGTAGCTCGCTCGCACCATTCCGAGAAGATCCATTTGTCATCTTCACGCAAATCGCGCTCATGACAGGTGGTGCCATCGGATTCCCGGTTCTTGTGGAGATTCGGACTTATTTGGTGAGTCGCATCACACGGAAACGTCATACGTTCCCGAGTCGATTTTCTTTGTTCACGAAGTTGACGGTCTCAACATTCTTTATTTTGATTGCTGTCGGAACAGTCGGCTTATTCATTTTTGAGTACAACAATGCCTTCAAAGATTTGCCGCTTTGGCTGTCACTCTCGGATTCATTGTTCCAATCCGTGACGACACGTAACGGTGGACTATCGACAGTCGATGTCAACTTGTTCTCGGAAGCGAGCATGCTGCTCTTATCGATCCTCATGTTCATTGGAGCTTCCCCATCGTCTGTCGGTGGGGGGATTCGGACGACGACGTTTGCCGTGGCTGTTCTTGGTGTCGTCGCGTTCATCCGTGGAGATTCATCGATTAAAATTTTTGGTCGTGAAATTGTTCTCGAGGATATTTGGAAAGCGTTCGTCATCATTACCGTATCGCTCGCCGTCTTATTATCTGGGGTCATGGTCATGGCTTACTTCGAAGATGCCTCATTGACACGAATCTTATTTGAGGCCTGTTCCGCGTTCGGGACGACCGGGCTATCTGTCGGTCTCTCTTCTGAATTCAGTAATGTCGGAAAATGGGTGCTGACGATTCTCATGTTCATCGGTCGAATCGGGGTCATCGCCTTTATTCTCATCTTGCAACGGAGACAACCGAAGCGGATGTATAACTATCCGAAAGAATCAATCATCTTAGGATAAGGAGATTGTCATATGAAAGCCTTTTGGATTAATTTTGGATATGTCTTTATCGTTCCTGTCTTACCGTTCATCGCGGTCATCAATGGAACAGCGCTCTGTTCGCCAGACTCGCCATTACTTGATATACCAGTGCTCGGATTCTTTTTAGCGAATCCGCTCTGGTTTATCCCGGTGTATGGATTATTCGCACTGCTTGTTGCGAAATGGTTGACGGAACGGGAACGGAATCGTACGGCACGTTCGTGACTTGCTTCGGCAAGTCTTTTTTATTGGAGAGATGCACGTCATGTAAAAAATCGATACACTAGAGTAGGATTCGATGGGAGGGGAAGAATTGAAATTTCAGTCATGGCGGCACGTGTTTAAACTAGATCCGAATAAATATCTCGACGAGGATGCGCTCCAGGCGCTTATCCACTCCGGCACTGATGCCTTTCTGATAGGCGGAACGGATGGTGTCGATGCAGAGAATACATTTTCTCTTTTCGCGAGAGTCCGGGATGCCGGATTACCGGTCGCGCTTGAAATCAGTCAACCTAGCCAGGTCATTGATGGATTCGATCACTATTTTGTACCGACCGTGCTGAACGCCGGAACGCCGGAATGGATTGTGGGACACCATGCACGCGCATTTGAACGTTACGGACACTTCTTTGATTCCCGTCATATCACGGCACAAGGCTACCTCGTCTTAAATCCAGACGCGAAAGTGGCGCACGTGACGGAGTCAACATGCGACTTATCGTTAGAACAAGCCGTGGCGTATGCCGAAGTCGGGCATCATTTGTTCCGTCTCCCTTCCCTCTATATTGAATATAGTGGACGACTCGGCAATGTCGACGTCGTGAAAGAAATTCGATTGGCGCTACCGGACGCGCACCTCTTTTATGGGGGTGGCATCGATGGGGCAGAGTCGGCTCGGTTGATGGGATCGTACGCCGATACGATTGTCGTCGGCAATATCATTTATGAAGACTTAGCGGGAGCACTTGCGACTGTGCAAGCACTCCGATAAAATAAGAACAAACGTTTGGAACAAGGAAGGAAACGATTATGTATAATCTTAGCGAAGAATTAGTCAAAGGTATGAACCCGGAACAAGCAGAAGCGGTCAAACATACGGATGGTCCTTTGTTGATCATGGCGGGTGCGGGGTCTGGTAAAACGCGTGTCTTGACGCACCGCGTTGCCTATTTGATGGCGGCGAAGCAAGTGGCACCGTGGAACATTTTAGCGATCACATTCACGAATAAGGCGGCACGGGAGATGAAAGACCGGATTGCACGCCTCGTCGGTGGGGTCGCCGAAGACATTTGGATTTCCACGTTCCACTCGATGTGTGTCCGTATTTTACGACGCGATATCGATCGTATCCGATACGACCGGAGCTTTTCGATTTTAGATGCCTCGGACCAATTGACGGCCATCAAGCAAGTGTTGAAAGAGTTGAATCTCGACCCGAAAAAGTATGAACCGCGTACACTTCTCGGGATGATCTCGAACCATAAGAACGAACTGCGAACGGCAAAGGACGCAGCAGCCCTTGTCGGCAACAATCCATATGAACGAATCATCTCTGACGTCTACACGGCATACGAGAAAAAATTGAAACAAAATAACGTGCTCGACTTTGATGATTTGATCATGAAGACGATTCACTTATTCCAAGAAGCGCCGGACGTGTTGGCATTCTATCAAAAGAAATTCAAATACATTCACGTTGATGAGTATCAAGATACGAACCGTGCCCAGTACACGCTCGTCAAACTTCTAGCGCAGGCACATGAGAATCTATGTGTCGTCGGGGACTCGGACCAGTCGATTTATCGTTGGCGCGGTGCCGATATCGCCAATATCTTGACGTTCGAGAAAGACTACCCGAGCGCGCACGTCATCTTGCTCGAACAAAACTATCGCTCGACGAAGCGGATTTTAGAAGCGGCGAACGGCGTGATCAAGAACAACGCTTCCCGTAAAGATAAAAACTTATGGACTGAAAATGCTGAAGGGGAGAAGCTGTTGCTTCACGTCGCATCCGATGACCGTGACGAGGCATTCTTCATCATGAACCAGATGAAGGAACTGAAGATGGAAGGGATGGACTACGGTCAAATGGCGGTCCTTTACCGGACGAACGCCCAGTCACGTGGTCTCGAGGAAATGCTCCTCAAATCGAACATCCCGTATAAGATGGTCGGCGGGACAAAGTTCTATGAGCGAAAAGAGATCAAGGACGTTTTGGCGTACTTGCGCTTGATTGCGAACCCAGACGAGGACATCTCATTCGTTCGTGTCGTCAATGAGCCGAAGCGAGGCATCGGTGCCGCGACGATTGATAAATTAGGCGACTTTGCGGACATGCAGGGCGTCTCGCTCATGGATGCGATTCGTGACATCGAACTGTCGGGGATTGCGCCACGTACGGCGACGAAACTTACAGATTTCCGTCAGATGATGATGGATTTGCGACAAATGGCAGACTATCTCTCGATTTCAGAACTCGTCGAAGAAGTATTGAAGAAGACAGGGTATGAGGAAATGCTCAAAATCGAGAAGACACTCGAAGCAGAAAGTCGACTCGAGAACTTGCAGGAATTCCTGTCGGTCGCTCAAAACTTTGAAAAAGAAAGTGATGAACAGACGCTCGTCGCTTTCCTTACTGATTTGACGCTCGTATCTGATCTAGATTCGCTTGATGAAGTCGACGAGTCGCATCAAGTCACATTGATGACGTTGCACTCGGCCAAAGGTCTCGAATTCCCGGTCGTTTTCTTGATCGGAATGGAAGAAGGTCTCTTCCCGCATAGCCGAGCGTTGAACGATGAGGAAGAGATGGAAGAAGAACGTCGTCTCGCATACGTCGGGATCACACGTGCCGAGAAGCGTCTGTATTTGACGCGTGCCCAGTCACGGATGTTGTACGGTCGTTTCCAAAACAACCCGGAATCAAGGTTCTTGCACGAATTACCGGAAACGTTGTTGGAGCGGTCCGGCAAAGCGAGAAAGCCGATGCCATGGAACCCTGTCGAGTCACCAGGGAAGTTGCCGGTGAACGGCTTCAGCTCGAAACCGAAGCCGAAGCTTGCGCAATCATCTGGTGCCGAAACAGTCGGCTGGAACGTCGGCGACAAAGCGAATCATAAAAAATGGGGACAAGGCACGGTCGTGCAAACGCGTGGAGAAGGCGACCAACTCGAAGTGGATATCGCATTCCCAGAAGTCGGGATCAAGCGTCTATTGGCCAAGTTTGCCCCAATCGAAAAAGCGTGAGGTGAAGAGATGGAGATGGCAGAGCGTGTAGAGGAGCTACGCAAAACGTTAAATCAATATGGATATGAATATTATGTGCTTGACCGTCCGAGTGTACCGGACTCGGAGTACGACCGTTTGATGAACGAGTTGATTCAAATCGAAACAGACTATCCTGAACTTCGGACTCCGGACTCTCCGACGCAACGCGTCGGAGGCGCTCCGCTCGATGCGTTCGTCAAAGTAACGCATGACACACCGATGCTTTCACTCGGCAACGTCTTCTCGAAAGAGGGACTCGTGGAGTGGGTGGAGCGTATCGAGAAAGACCTTGGCTACACACCCACATTCGTGGCTGAACTTAAATTTGATGGGCTTGCCGTCTCTTTAAAATATGAGGACGGTCGTCTCGTACGTGGTGCGACACGTGGAGACGGTACGACGGGTGAAGATATCACCCAAAACTTGAAAACGATTCGCGCCATCCCCCTTCGTCTACAGGAGGACGTGACGTTTGAAGTACGGGGCGAGGCATATATGCCGAAGCGTTCATTCGAACAGCTGAATGACGAACGGGAGCGAGTCGGTGAACCATTGTTCGCTAACCCGAGAAACGCAGCGGCGGGGTCACTTCGACAACTCGACTCCAAAATTGCCGCATCGAGAAACTTGGCATTTTTCGCCTACGGTTTAGTGTCGCAAGACGATCTCGTCGCCTCACACGATGAGTCACTCGATTATTTGAAGCGACTCGGCGTCGCTGTAAGTGGAGACTATACGACGTGCAAGACGGCAGATGAACTATGGGACTATATCGAGACGTATGTGACGAAGCGCAGTGAACTCCCATACGAAATCGACGGAATCGTCATTAAAGTGGCTGGATACGAAGAACAAGAACAACTCGGCTTTACAGCGAAAAGTCCGCGCTGGGCTGTCGCGTATAAGTTCCCGGCAGAAGAAGTCGTGACGACAATCGAGGACGTCGACTTCAGTGTCGGTCGCACCGGAAAAGTCACACCGCGGGCGCGATTTGCCCCAGTTTCTGTGGCAGGGTCTACCGTGACGTATGCGACGCTTCACAATGAAGATTTTATAAAAGAAAAAGACCTTCATATCGGTGACCGCGTCGTGATTAAAAAAGCAGGGGATGTCATCCCGGCGGTCGTCTCAGCGCTCGCGAGTGAACGCAGCGGGGAAGAACGGGCAATCGAGTTCCCGACCCATTGCCCAACGTGCGGTTCTGAATTGATTCGATTAGAAGGCGAGGCCGATCATCGCTGTGTCAATCCCGAGTGTCCGGCCCAACTGCTCGAAGGTCTGATTCATTTCGTCTCACGTCAAGCGATGAACATCGACGGACTCGGTGAGAAGGTCATCACGCAACTCCATGAAGCGGGACTCGTCCATAACGTGGCCGACTTGTATCGCCTGAATCGAGACGATTTACTCGGACTCGAGCGTATGGGCGAGACGTCGGTGACGAACTTGCTTTCGGCGATTGAACAATCGAAGCAAAATTCGCTCGAACGCGTGCTCTTCGCCCTAGGTATCCGCCTTGTCGGGCAAAAAGCCGCCTCCTTGATCGCGGAGCGTTTTGAGACGATGGAAGCCATCATCGAGGCGACGGTGGAAGAGTTGACGTCAATCGATGGCATCGGCACGAAGATGGCCGAGTCGATCGTTCTTTACTTCGAAAAACCAGAAGCACGTGAACTCGTCAAAGAACTTTCGGAATCGGGTGTGAATCTTTCCTTCAAAGGAACGAAACGACCAACAACGGAAGGAGCACCGCTCTCTGGTAAAACGGTCGTATTGACTGGGAAATTACATGAGATGACCCGCGGTGAGGCCGGGAGACAACTTGAACTCCTCGGTGCGAGTGTGACGGGGAGTGTGAGTAAAAATACAGACTTACTCGTGGCCGGTGAAAAGGCTGGTTCAAAACTGACGAAAGCCGAATCGTTAGGCATCGAAGTTTGGGATGAGGCGAAACTTCTCGATTTTTTAAATGAACACGCATAAGACGTTTCGCTTCGGCGAACGTCTTTTTTCACGTTCGTTTTGTAAAATTTTATGAGATTGAACAGGTTCGCACAAGCGTTCGAAGGGTATAGAGTAACTAAATCAAAATGCTAATATATTTTTGCGGGAGAACCCTTTGACACCATGACTTTCACACACACATCCCTCTCATTCCTCTACGTGGTGAAATTTGTCATCGGGCCAACATCGATGCGTATGCTTATTGCTCACCTTAGAGGAGGGATTGACATCATGACACACAACATCCAACGCTTCCTTGCGCTATTCACCATCCTCATGCTCCTATCCACACTGATGCCCACCAATCTCGCACATGCAGATACGACCACGTTCCGATATATTCAACTGAACCTGACGGACGAAGAAGTCGAAACATTATATGAAGCAAGTCTCGTTTACGAAGACATCACATATTATGGGGTACGTGAATCTGCTGACATTTGGCGCTTTATGATTGATGCAGAAACGGTCGATGATTCGTTGATTGACCTCGTGACACTTTACAACGCTGAAGGCGTTCCGTACACGTTTGTCCCACATACCATCACGGAAGCGCATCCCGTCGAAGTGGAGGAACCACCTGTTATGACTGAACCAGATGAACCAGAAGAGGTAACACCCCCAGTGGAAACAGAACCAGAGCCGGTCGTGGAAGAACCGATGACTGAACCGATGTTGCCGGTGCTCGCTTTAGAAGCACAGAACATCGCCGGGGTCGACAAGGCCGTTGTCGGAGGAGAAATATCGTATACGTTCATTGTAGAAAATACAGGAGACACGCCGATGACGGTGACAGAACTTTCTCATGAGTATGTGAGCGGAGACATCGATCATCAATCAATCGAATCGTCCAATCAACGCGTATTTGATCGTTTGCATGAATTAATAGGAGAAGACGGTCTCTTGCCGGGGGAACGGGTGGAAGTGACAGCAATCTTGCCCGTTCCGTCTGATTATTCAATCCACACACACCCTGAGATCGGCAGTCTGTTTCGTGTGACGGGAGTGGACGAATATGACCGTGTCGTCACAGCAGAAAGTCAACAAATCGTGCTCTTGCAACAACCTGATTTTACAGTGTCAGGAACGAGCGAATTGGCGACCGTTCAGCCTGGGGAACCTGTCCGATACACCTATACAGTGACGAACACCTCTAACGTCACCTTGTTCTTGTCTGATGTGACACTCACATGGCCGAGCGGCGCCTTGACATATGAGGAACAACAGATGGCAAATGAACGATTCATGAAGCAGGTTCAATCGATTCCTCCATTCCTCAACGGATTTGGACCGGAAGAAGTCGTCACGTTTTCATTTGAACTCCCGCTTCTCCCGTCCTACGACGTCCGAGCTGGAGCGGAATTGGTTCAACAGGCAACATTTACGCTCTATGTGAACGAAGGGGTGACCGTCACTCGCTCTGTCGATGTGCCGGTTGCAGTAAAACAACCTGTTCCGATCAAAGAGGACGAGCCGAAACACGTTCCTGAGAAAGAAGCGAAAATCGAAACACCAGTCGTGAAGGTTGTCGTGAAAGAGCGAGAGGCTCCCCCGGTGCAACTCGAAGATGAAGTCGACACGTATTCGCAAGATGTGCTCCCGATGACAGGAGAGACGAACGAAACGTGGCATGCGATGCTTGGACTCCTCTTGTTTGCATCTGGACTCCTCTTGATGATTCGTCGGAAGCACCTATCTACCAAATAACGATTGTGTATCCCTCCTTGTCTAATTCAGGAGGGATTTCTTCTGATTCCGCTTCGATACTTTTTTCGTGGAACGATTTTGTTATAATGAACAAAGTGAAATAGGAAACGATGTTCAAAGGAGCTAGACATAGATGAAATGGAAACAACTCGTCATCCCGGCAATCGCCTCTGCGCTTTTGTTAAGCGGATGTTCAATGAAAATCCCGATGGGTGAAGAAGAAGCGACACCAACCGGCGAAGAAACAGCAGCAGAAGGTGTCACACAAACGATTGAAGCACGTGACTCTTATTATCAAATGGTCATTCCGTTCAAAGCGGCAGCAGCGCGAGGACTTGCCCAGCGCCAAGTGAGCTCGTCGTTAGAGCTGGAGGAGGTCGAACTCGGTCTCATGCGCCACTCGACAGACGCGTTTGACCCAGACAAATTCGCCTATCAGGAGGGACAGCTTTTAAATGCGGAAGATGTCTCTACTTTACTTGGACGTAAAGGCGGGAGTGACGAAGGATTAACGCCATTAAACCCGGCGTATGCGGACGGGAAGGCAGAAGTTGAAGACGACAAGTTTGTCGATGCGAACAAGAAATCACCTCTTTATTTGGCCTCAATCGTAGAACAGAACTATATGACGAAAGCGGATAGCGGATATCAGCTTGGCGGTGTGTCGTTCGCACTCATTTTGAATCGTGAGTATGTCTTCCAGGCACCGAACTACGGACCGACCTACACGGTGAAACTCGACCAGAAGAAAGTGATCGCAGAAGGTGAACGAATGGCGAACGAACTTGTCGCCCAGTTACGGAAGCGAGAAGATTTTAAAGATTTGGATATAAACGTCGCACTCTATATGAAGTCGACCCAAGGTTCACCGACTCCGGGGAACTATATCAAATCAGCCTTTGTCGGAACGGATGATCAGGTCGCAACCGGTGACTGGAAAGCCATCGATGAGAAGTACTACTACTTCCCATCTGCGACAGCAACGAATGATGTCCGTGAGGACGCTCAGAAATTTACGCTGTTCAGTGACCGAATTGCCGACCTCTTCCCAGACTATAGCGGGATGATCGGAAAAGGCTTTTATCAAAACGGTGACTTGTCACGACTTGAAATCGATATCCCGATCCAATTCTATAGTCGCGCTGAGCTCGTCGGATTTACACAACACGTGGTCGGCTTGCTCGAAAATCGCTGGGAATATAGCCGGAACGTGCCGGTTCGCATCAACGTGACGTCACTTGGCGGAGACCCTGAAGTGACGATTGTGTTTGAGGACGGCATGGATAGCCCGAAAGTATACTTCTAATCGAGAAGAGGTTCGTTTTTTGAAACGAATCTCTTCTTTTTTTCGTATGAAAAGTGAAAGGATTATCTTTGACCTTATTTGACCAATTGAGTAGAATAGAGTTAACAGAAACGGGAAAGGGATAGGTGAGGTGAATCCATATGGCTAAAAACTATTACGACGAGCTCGGTGTCTCAAAAGGAGCAACCGAACAAGAGATTAAACGTGCATACCGTAAATTGGCGAAACAGTACCATCCGGACGTCAATAAAGACCCTGGCGCACAAGATCGATTCAAGTCGGTCCAGGAAGCGTTTGACGTATTGAGCGACCCAGAGAAAAAGGCGAATTATGATCGATACGGTAGCCCGGATGGACCGTCGTTCGGACAAGGATTCGGTGGCGGTGGAGAGACTTACGGGGAAGGCTCGTCACAATTCGAAGATCTATTCCGACAATTCGGAGGCGGATCGCGTACGACCTCGCGGACTTTCGGATTTGAAGATATGTTCGGAAGCTTCTTTGACCAAGCAGTCGAGGAAGATTTGGATGAGACTGTTCGTGTCAACATCCCGCTCAGTCAATTGACGAAAGAGTCAAAAGTGAGCCTTCGCCTTCAGACTGGCACGGTGAACGTCAAGATTCCACAAGGTGCCTATGAAGGTCAAAAGTTGCGGTTAAAAGGAAAAGGAAGTCGCGTCGGACAATCGGGGAACCGAGGAGATGTATACGTCGAGCTTCATTTTGCGGATGACGATACGTATCGTCGTGAAGGAGAGCATATCGTGACAGTGAAACGATTGCGTCCGCTTGACTTTTTAGACGGAGCGAGCGTCATCATTGCCACGCTCGACGGAGGACGGGTGAAGTTGAAAGTGAAACCGGGAAGCCGTCCAGGACAACGGATGCGGATTCCGGGTCGTGGTGTCATGACCGGTTCGAAGGTACGGTCGGACTTATTCGTCCAACTCGAGGTCGACCTGCCTCTTGATGAGACGTACCGTTCTGTTTATGAGCAAATCGAACGTTAATGGATAAGGAGGAATCGTGATGGACTTTAATCGTTTTACAGATAAAGCACATGAATGCATTGTCAGTTCACAGGCGTTAGCGAAACAATATCATCATAGTGAAATCAATGAGTGGCACGTCTTGGCGTCCATGATTTCACAGACGGACGGGATCGCACCGTTGCTGTTTCAAAAAATGGAAATCAACGTGTCTGAGATTGAAGGCGAAGTCGCGCTTTCTTTAAGAAATGCACCAAAACTTCAAAACCCGACGACACCGATGATTTCGGCTTCTTTGCTGAACGTTCTAACGACGGCGGAGCGGGAAGCGACAGGGATGAACGATGAATACGTATCGGTCGAACATATCTTACTCGGCATCTTGTTGAACAGTAGTCAGGCACAGGCGATGCTCGAGCGAAAAGGGGTCACAGAAGACCGACTCCGTGAGGCGCTCGTCGCCGTACGAGGCAATCGTCGGATCACGTCGAAGTCGCCTGAAGCGACGTATGATGTCTTGACGAAATACGGACGAGACCTCATTCAAGAAGTGAAGACCGGGAAAATCGATCCGGTCATCGGACGCGATAGCGAGATTCGTCGCGTCATCCGGATTTTGAGTCGGAAAACGAAAAACAACCCGGTCCTCATCGGGGAACCAGGTGTCGGGAAGACGGCGATCGTCGAGGGACTCGCTCAACGAATCGTCCGGGGTGACGTACCGGAGAGCTTGAAAGACAAAACGATCTTCAGCCTCGATATGAGCTCGCTTGTCGCCGGTGCGAAATACCGTGGTGAGTTTGAGGAACGTCTTCAAGCGGTCTTATCTGAAGTGAAAGAGGCGGAAGGTACAATCATCCTCTTCATCGATGAATTGCATACGATTGTCGGAGCAGGAAAGTCGGAAGGGTCGATGGATGCCGGGAACATGTTAAAACCGATGCTCGCCCGAGGTGAGCTGCACTGTATCGGTGCGACAACGCTGGATGAGTATCGCCAATATATCGAAAAAGACCCTGCTCTTGAGCGGCGTTTCCAACAAGTGCTCGTCGCTGAACCGGACGTCGAGGATACGGTCTCAATCTTGCGTGGCTTAAAAGAACGCTTCGAGATTCACCACGGGGTACGCATCCACGATAACGCCCTCGTCGCAGCGGCTGTCCTGTCAAATCGTTATATCACGGACCGCTTCATGCCGGACAAGGCGATTGATCTTGTCGACGAGTCGTGTGCGATGATTCGGACAGAGATGGAATCGATGCCGGCTGAACTCGATGAGTTGGTTCGTCGGGTCATGCAACTTGAAATCGAAGAGGCGGCGCTTAAAAAAGAGAGCGATGCAGCTTCCATGAAACGTCTCGAAGCACTCCAACAAGAATTGGCATCGCTCCGTGAACAGTCTGACTCGTTACGTCTTCGCTGGGAGAATGAGAAAGAGTCGACGCACCGCGTGCAGCAAATCCGTGGAGATCTCGAAAAGGTACGCCTCGAGTTACAAGAGGCAGAAAGTCGTTACGACTTGAACCGGGCCTCGGAACTGAAATATGGACGAATCCCAGAGCTCGAGCGAGAACTAGAAGAAGCGGAACAGTTGGCGAGTTCGGTGACACGCGAACTCGTGCGGGAAGAAGTGACGGAAGAAGAAATCGCCGAGGTCGTCTCGAAATGGACCGGCATCCCGGTGACGAAACTGACAGAAGGAGAGCGGGATAAACTGCTTAACTTAGAAGCGGTCTTACACAAGCGTGTCTTCGGTCAAGATGACGCGATTCGTTTAGTCAGTGATGCGGTCATTCGTGCTCGCGCCGGAATCAAAGATCCGAACCGTCCAATCGGTTCCTTCCTCTTCCTTGGGCCGACTGGGGTCGGGAAAACGGAACTCGGGAAGGCGCTCGCAGAAGCGATGTTTGATTCGGAAGACCATATCGTTCGACTCGATATGAGTGAATATATGGAGAAACATGCCGTATCACGACTTGTCGGTGCACCTCCTGGCTATATCGGGTATGAGGAAGGGGGCCAGTTGACGGAAGCGGTTCGGCGTAACCCGTACTCGGTTCTTTTACTCGATGAGGTCGAGAAGGCACATCCGGACGTCTTCAACATCTTGTTGCAACTGCTCGATGATGGTCGATTGACCGATTCGCACGGGCGCATCGTCGATTTTAAAAATACAATCGTCATCATGACGTCGAACATCGGGGCAGACATTTTGCTCGAAGCAGCGAGAGACGGTGTGATTGATGAAGATGAGGAGCGCCAAGTACTCGAGAAGCTTCGCCGCCATTTCCGTCCTGAGTTCTTGAACCGGGTCGATGAAACGATTCTGTTCCATCCGCTCACGAAGGATCAAATCGGTCAAATCGTTGAGAAGGCGGTCGGACGAATGAGTGAACGACTCACGACGCGCTCGATTCATATCGAGATCACAGACGCAGCAAAAACGTTCGTCGCCGATGAAGCGTACGAACCTCAATTCGGTGCCCGTCCAATCAACCGTTACGTACAACGGACGATTGAGACGAAACTTGCCCGAAGCATCTTAGCCGGAGATGTCGAAGATGGTCAAACGGTCGTCATCGATGTCGAGAATGGAGAATTGACGTTACGTCCATCGACGGTCAATGCATAAGGAAAGAGGAATCCAAAATCGGATTCCTCTTTTATGTACGTTGATGGTTTCGTCGCAAAAGCAGAAAACTGACACCTATAAAAATGAGATAGAGCACCGTTCCGAAAAATAAGTTGAGTACCCACGGGATGGTTCCCATAAATGTGGCGCGTGTCGCTTCCTGAAACCAGAGCAGTAACCAAAAAAATAGGCCAAGACTCGTTGCGAGTAGTGTATAAAACCCCAACAAGCCTTGTTTCGTCCACCGCTTGATTCCAAATCCCAATAAAGTCGTAACGACAAAAATCGCACCTAGCCCGACATAAAATAATCCATCAATCGGTAATGACTGCACCTACATGACTCCCTTCTCACAATCAGATTCATATAGTCTCATCTTACACTGTGAGGGAATAAATGGGAATCTTTATTGTGAAACGAGAGGACGTTCTGGCTGATAGATGCAGTACGGCTCTGCCTCCTTATAATCACCAGTAACCGCATAGGCTCTGGCCCGCGAACCACCACAGAGATAACGATATTCGCAATACCCGCACTTTCCGTGATGACTATCCGGATCACGCAACGCCTTAAAGATCGGATGATGACGATAAATATCGGCGAGAGGTGTCGTTCTGACGTTCCCGCAAAGAATCGGTAAAAATCCAGAAGGTTGGACGTCACCTGTGTGCGAGATAAAGACAAACCCGTTCCCGTCATTCGTTCCGCGAGGTGCCTTCGCCAAATCATCATGGGGATGTCCAATTGGAGGGAGTCCCTCTGATTTTCGCCGTTGATTTTCTTGTCGTGCCACCCGTCGATAAAACTGGGCTTCCGTCGTCGAGATGATAAACGGTGCCGTCTCTTGTAACGAGAACGCCCACTTCAGCACCTCTTCATGTCGCTCGGGAGAGATGGGCTGTAACAGGGATCCTCGCCCGGTCGGCACAAGGAAAAAGAGCGTCCAGACCGATACGCCGAGGGACTCCACGAGTTTTGCCATCTCAGGTAAGCGATCGACGTTATATTCGGTCACCGTCGTGTTGATTTGAAACGACATGCCTTCTTCTCGGAAGTAGGAGATTCCTCGGATGGTACGGTCGAAACTACCGCGTGTTCCTCTAAAGTAATCGTGTGTCTGTGCATCCGGACCATCGATCGAAAACGCCCAACGCGACAACCCGGCAGCTTTTGCCCGTTTCACAGCGTCACGGGTAACGCGGGGTGTGGCAGAGGGTGTCATCGAGACACGCATCCCGAGAGATGAGGCGTACGCGGTCAATTCAAACAAATCTTCGCGCATGAGGGGGTCCCCACCTGTGAAGACGAGAATTGGATTGTCCATCGCGTGGATATCACGAATGAGTGCCTTCCCTTCTTCCGTGTCGAGTTCATTTTCGTATCGATGAAACTGTGCCTCGGCCCGGCAATGGACACAGGAGAGGGCGCAAGCACGTGTCACTTCCCAAATGACGATAAACGGGTTCTCGTTATAATCGATATGTTTCATACTGTCACCAACTGCTTCAATTTCAGGTTGTCGACCGCTTGTTTTGCAGAATCAACACAGTCTGGTAAGCCAACCCCATGGAGAATGGCGCCACACGCCTCGACTCCGTCCCACTTCGCGAGCGCTTTTTCAAAGGCGTGGACATCTTGTTTATGTCCGACCTCATATTGGGGCATCGTCTGAACATGGCGTTCGACTTTCGTGAAGAGTGGTGTCCCGACTTTTTGAATGCGACGGAGCTCGTGCAAGGCGAATGTCGCAATCGTATCATCCTCTTCGTGCAACAAGGATGAGACATAATCAGAACCAATGTACATCCGAATCAACGCTTTCCCTTCAGGTGCCATATGTGGCCACTTCTTATGCATCCAACTGCAGGCGGTCAAGGCGTTGCCTTCCGACTTGGCGATGACGTAACCTGTCCCGTCTAGCGCCTCGACCTCTGATTCGTCGAATGCGGCAAGAACGGTCATCGAGGATGTTCGCTTACGAGTCGACAAACGCTCGGCTTCCGGAAAACCGAGCAGCGGCCCGAGCATGTTTGGGGAAGTCGCAAGAATGATCCCGTCAAACTGCTCGACCGTTCCATCCGCCAATGTGATTTCATGCGGTCTTACGGACTTGACGATTGTCTTCAGGACGAGCCGGTCAATGGAAGGGCGGAGCGCTTCGACGAGTGCACCGAGTCCTTGATCGAGTGATAAAAACTTTCCGGTCTCTGACGGCTTCACCCCAGCCTGAGAAGGCGGTGTGAGTGCTTTCATCCCGAGAATCAGACTGCGAGTTTTTTGTTCAATCGTGATAAACTGAGGGAAAGTGGACTCGATGCTCATATCGTCGAGCGTTCCGTTATAAATCCCGGACAGAAGGGGCTCGATCATCGTGTCGACGACTTCTGATCCGAGTCTCGTCCGAAAGAAACGGTCGAGCGAGATGTCCTCTCCTTCATACACACGCGGAATGACAAGGTCGAGTCCGGCACGAAATTTCCCTCTCCACGTAAAGAGATCCGTTTTTACCATCGGCCAAAACTTGGTCGGAATACCCATGACCGAGCCGGCTGGCATCTGTCTCAGTTGTTGACGTACGTAAATGTAAGAGGTCCCGGTTTTAGAACGAACGAGTTGGTCCTCAAGACCGAGGTCGGTAATGAGAGACGTCAAGGTCGGCTTACGCGCCATATAACCGTCCGGGCCGGTCTCTAACGTAAATCCATCTCGATAGATGGTTTTGATTTTTCCGCCAAGACGGTCTTGTGCTTCGAACAGTGTGACATGTGCGCCGGCTTCTTTAGCATAATGCGCTGCGGCCAGCCCGGCGATGCCACCTCCGATAATTGCGATCTGATTCAATCGATTCACCCATTTCTTTAAAGTTCTTGTCGTATTAACGGTACCGAGAATATAGACGCAGACATAGGATAAGTGTCACGGAGTTCTAGACAAATTTGTCACGAATTCGAAAGGGGACGATGAAATGATGGCTTTCATCATTGTCGCGACGGTCATCGTGTCAGGTGTGGTTGGTTTTATTGTGACGATGAATCGGCATGGGGAAAAATTGGTCGGGGACGAAGAAAGTCCACCGATGATTTGGGCGGATGAAGAGTGGTATAAAGAAGATGGACCGCCAGACGGGTAATATGATAAGATGACCCGGTTGAAATTTGATGGAACATGAGGTGATCGAATGAATGTACTCGAACAACAGTTGAACCACTTGATTGATGAGTGTCGTCCGTATACGGCTCAGGGGAAAGTGGCGGACTACATCCCAGAACTGGCGCATGTGAAAAACGATTTACTCGGGGTGGCGATTTGTTTGCCGGACGGTACGTATATTCACGCTGGGGACGTTCATCACAAGTTTACGATTCAAAGTGTATCAAAGGCGCTGACGCTTTGTTATGTACTGATGGAATTTGGGGAAGACTATGTGTTTTCAAAAGTGGGGATGGAACCGACGGGTGATGCGTTCAACTCGATCGCGAAACTCGAGGAGACGGTCCCGTCAAAACCACTAAATCCGATGATTAATGCAGGAGCATTAGCGGTGACGAGTATGATTTTAGGGGAGACGGCTGACTTAAAGATTTATCAGTTCCGCCAATTTTTAGCGACCTTATTGAATCGACCCGTAGAGGAGATTACGTACGATGAAAAAGTCGCTCGCTCTGAATACGAGACGACCGACTTGAATCGCGCACTCCTCTATTTCATGCGTCATCATGGAATTGTAGAAGGAGACGTTGATGAGATTATCGACGTATATACGAAACAATGTGCCATTGAAATCGATTGTTTTGACTTGGCGCGAATCGGACGTGTCTTCGCAGGGAACGGGGACGACCCGGAGACAGGTGAAGAATTGATTCCGCGACGTGTCGTCCGAATCGTCAAAGCCATCATGACGACATGTGGCATGTACGATGCATCAGGTGAGTTCGCCGTCCGTGTCGGTCTTCCCGGCAAGAGCGGGGTGTCAGGTGCGATTTTAGCAGTTGGAAACCACGAACTGGATTTGAATAACGTCGGGTTTGGCATCTTCGGTCCGGCGCTTGATTCAAAAGGGAATTCGATCGCGGGGATGAAGTTGCTCGAACTATTGATTGAACGGTATACATCGCGTTAAATTGATAGCTGCTCCACGGATTCATCAAGTTCCTGCTGCAAGACTTCAATTTTTTTGTCGTATGAGGATTGCAGGTCGGTAGGAGGGGTGAAGGCCCGCCAACGCTTCAACAGTTGATCATGGTCATTCATCTCACCGAGTTCGGTTTGCATCTTTTTTAACGTACGGACGGTGTCGATTGATGCGTCCGACTCGTAGTTTAACAAATATTCATGTAAGTATCGCTCACGTTTCACGGCTAAGCGAACCTTATGGAGCGCTTCGATTTGTTCTTTTCCACTCGATTGTTCATGATAGATGCGAATTCGTTGTTTGCGTTCGCTTTTCGCCTTTTCTAACATTGGAGAGGCGTTCGTTTTTTTAAACGCACGAAACAACGGTCCGCCGATGAAACGACGAATTTGTTGGTCGAGTGAGGGAGTCATCTTTTCACTGACTCGTGTCGCGAGAATGGTCCGTTCGATGGCCCGTTGCTTTTCCATGGTTTGTAGAAAGGCTTCATCGAGCTCTGTTTTTACATCAAACTGTTCGATGAGGACATCGAGGTCACGTACATGACCGAGTGCCTCCATCAATTGTTTGAGTTGCCGGAACGTCGCGGGCTTCGTCTCAAAGATCTGCATGAACGTGATCAGCTTTCGTAAATGAACGCGGGCGCGATGAATGTCCTCGGAATTGTTGAACGAGAGGGCCTCGGTCACGTAATGGTTAAACGTGTTCCACGTTTCTAACAGCTCAAATTTAAGTTTTTCTGCATGCCGTTGATTCATGATATTGTTTCCTTTCTGAAAAAGAGATGAGGGTTGTCCATGTACCAAACACATTCATTAAACGAAAAAATCAAACTGTTCTTTACGATTTTCTTTCCAATCCTAGTCACGCAAGTGTCTTTTTATTTGATTAGCTTTTTTGATACCGTCATGTCCGGACGCGCAGGCGCCGTCGATTTAGCAGGTGTCGGTGTGGGCTCGAGTCTTTGGATGCCCGTTTATACCGGGCTAAGCGGCATCTTGTTGGCAGTAGCGCCGATTGTATCGCAAGCGCTCGGCGCACGGGACCGTCAACAGATTCAACGCACGCTATTCCAAGGAATTTATCTGGCCATTATGCTGAGCGTCATCACGTTAACGTTAGGATCTTTCCTCGTCCCGATGGCTATTGAAAGTATGGGGCTGAGTGCGGAAGGGAAACGGATTGCGACTCAATACTTACTTGCGCTTGGTTTCGGTGTCTTGCCGATGTTCTTGTTCAATGTGCTCCGCACGCTGATGGATGCCCTCGGCAAGACGAGGGTCTCGATGATCCTCATACTATTAGGGTTACCCATTAATGTCGGATTAAATTACATCTTCATTTTTGGAAAACTCGGTGTCCCGGCATATGGTGGTGTCGGAGCAGGGATTGCCTCGAGCATCACGTACTGGTTACTCTTTTTCATGGCTTTCTTCTTCGTCAGAAATGGCAAACCGTTCCGCGAATACAAGTTTTTACGGACGGGCGAGCGCATCGTCTGGCTCAGACAAAAAGAGTTGTTGCAACTCGGGACGCCAATCGGGCTAGCGATCTTCGCAGAGGTCAGCATCTTTGCGGCAGTTACGGTACTGCTCAGTTCATATGGTGACCAAATCGTCGCGGCACACCAAGCAGCCATTAACTTCGCTTCGTTCGTCTACATGCTTCCCCTGTCGGCATCGAGCGCGTTGACGATTGTCGTTGGCTATGAGCTGGGTGCGAAGCGACTACAGGACGCTGTCCGATATGCGAAAATCGGGATCTCGCTTTGTCTCGGTGTCTCTATTTTTTCTGGTGCATTCTTGTTTTGGCAAAACGAGCGGGTCGCAGCCATTTATACGAATGATCCAACGGTTGTGGACCTTGCGGCTCATTTCATGATTTTCGCAGTGTTCTTCCAATTGTCAGACGCTGTCGCCGCACCGATTCAAGGGATTTTACGAGGGTTCAAAGACGTCAACATTACGTTGGTCCTCTCTCTCGTCGCCTATTGGGTCATCGGCTTACCACTCGGTTATGTGTTGGCGGAGCATGCTGGATTTGGACCGGATGGCTACTGGATTGGATTGATTGCCGGACTAGCTGCCGGAGCGGTCTTGTTATTCCTCCGATTAGTGTGGATTGTCCGTCGCTTCGGTACGCTTCAATCGATGTCATGACACAAAGGTTGTTCACACTTGTGAACAATCTTTTATTTATCTAAAATTGGTCTATACAACTATACTTTTATTCGATATGATAACATGGAGGAAAACAAAAGAAGGAGTGGTGAAGCGATGGGGACATTGATCAATGCTCATATCGTGTCAGCGGAACAAACGTGGGAGCGTGGGTATATCAGATGGAGTGACCAATCGATTGAAGAAATCGGATCGATGGAACAATTTAAGCAACGAGACGAGACCGTCATCGATGTCTCGGGTGCGCTCGTCACGCCTGGCCTCATCGATGTTCATATACACGGGGGGTATGAAGTCGATACGATGGACGCGGACGAGTCACGGCTTCGTCAATTAAGTGAAGACATGCTTCAAGAGGGTGTCACGTCATTCTTTGCGACCACGATCACCCAGTCGAAAGAAGCGATTGAACGGGCGTTGACAGCAGTTCGGAACGTCATTGAATCAGACGATACGACCATCGTTGGGATTCATTTAGAGGGGCCATTCGTCAATGTGGAGATGGCGGGTGCACAACCAGCAGAACATATCATTGACCCAGATGCGGAACAATTTCGAAAATGGCAACAGCTTGCCGGTGGTCATATCCGACTCGTCACGTATGCACCAGAACGACCAGGAGCCCGAGCATTTGAAGCAGCCCTTCGTGAATCGGGTGCGATTGGTTCAGCGGGACACACGAGTGCGACGTTTGAAGAGAATAAGCAAGCGGGCGTCAAACATGGAACACACTTATATAACCAGATGCGTGGCTTGCATCATCGGGAACCGGGAACGGTCGGATATTGTCTCTTAGAGAAAGGGGTCATGGCCGAAATCATTCCAGACGGGATTCACAGTCGTCCGGAGATGGTCGATTTTGCTTACCGCTTAAAAGGAGCGGATGAACTCGTTGTCATCACGGATGCGATGCGGGCAAAAGGTCTGCCTGACGGACAGTATGAACTTGGGGGTCAACCCGTCATCGTAGAAGGAGGCGCTGCCCGTCTTGAAGCAGGGAATCTCGCCGGGAGTGTCTTGACGATGGATGCGGCGTTCCGAAATATTCAGGCGTATACGGGATGTACGGTGGAAGAGGCGGTCAAAATGACTTCGACGAATGCGGCAAAAGAATTCGGATTGATGACAAAAGGAGACATCAAATCGGGGTTTGATGCGGACCTTGTCGTTTGGGATGACAGTGCACATGTTCAAATGACAATCGTCAAAGGAAACATTGCATATGAACGGGAGGAACAACGATGAACGTATTAGTCGCAAAAACAGCGAATGACGCGGAACGTATCGCCTATTCGCTCATTAAAGAACGGATTTCAGGGAAGCATGACTTCGTACTCGGTCTCGCGACAGGCAGCACGCCGGTCGGGATGTATCAAATGTTTAAACAAGACGCGCTCGATTGTAGCCATGTGACGAGCGTCAATTTAGATGAATACATCGGTCTGTCACCAGAGCATCCACAAAGCTACAACCGCTTTATGAAAGATCGCTTGTTTGACGAAGTGCCGTTCAAACAAAGCCATCTTCCTCAAGGTGATGCGCCAGACCCTGAAGCGGAGGCGGCTCGCTACGAAGGACTCGTCCGGAAGCTTGGTGTCGACTTACAACTTCTCGGTATCGGGGAAAATGGTCACATCGCATTTAATGAACCGGGCACGGCGCTTGATGCGAAGACACATGTGACCGAACTCACCGAATCCACACGAGAGGCAAACCGTCGCTTTTTTGACCGATTGGAAGACGTGCCGACGCATGCGATCACAATGGGACTCGATACAATCATGAATGCGCGTGAGATCGTCCTTGTGGCGACAGGTGAGCGAAAGGCAGAGGCCGTACAACATATGATTGAAAGTGTACCGACGGTCGACTGGCCGGCGACGATCCTTCAAGCGCATCCAGGTGTGACGGTCGTACTCGACGAAGCGGCCGCATCGCGCTGTGCAGAAGCTCTTCAAGCACGAGGACAAGAAGCAGCAACACGATTTTTCACCATTCGGGCTTAATCAACCTGCGGAGACACCTCCGTGGGTTTTTCTGTTTTCAACTATGGGAAAATGTAAAGAAATGAATTTGTCATCAAAACGTTTTCGACAAATTTCACACTTTCCTCTATAATGAGTGAAGCTCATTACTTTGACTCGAAGGAGACCATTATGAATTCTAGAACACATACTCGTAGACAGCGCAAAGGTCCGTCTGCGTTTTATAAAGTCTTTAGTGCCCTTGTGCTGATTGCGATTATTGCTGGGTCTAGCATTTACGGTACCGCATTTTATAAAGCACACAACATGTTGTCCGGCACCCAAGTCACGCTAGAGGACGACCCGACGGTTGAACCGACTCGCTTTGACAAAGAAGATACGGAGTCGTTTTTGATTTTAGGGACAGACCTTTCTCCACAAAAGAAAGCGCGTGGAGAGTTTGGACGCTCGGATGTCATGATTGTGGTCATTCTGAACAAGAAAGAAAAGCAGACGACGATGCTCAGTATCCCGCGTGACTCGTACGTCAATATCGATTACACAGGATACAATATCCCTTATGGAAAGACGGGTCTTGATCAAGATAAGATCACACATGCCTACTACTTCGGTTCCATGGATGAATCGAACCCGAACAACGGGATGCGTATGGCAACAAACACGATTGAGGACTTGGTTGGCGTTGAAATCGACCATGTCGTCTCGCTCAACTTCCAAGGATTTGTGGATTTCATCGATGCAGTCGGTGGTGTTGAAATCGACGTTCCATTCTCATCACAACAAAACAGCTATGACGCCTCACGTGAGACCGTACAAATCGAAGAAGGACTTCAGCAACTTTCTGGTGAAGAGGCACTGGCCTATGTCCGTAACCGATATGATGACCCACGTGGAGACATCGGGCGTGGACAACGCCAGATGGAAGTCATCAATGCCGTGCTCGAACAGTCACTTGGCACGTCACTCATCAATAACTATGATAAGGTCTTGAAAGCCGTGGGCGACAACATGCAGACGACGCTCGGACCGAATGACTATATGCGTTTGATTGAAGATGTCGGTGCACTACAAAATACGGTGCAATATCAATTGACAGGTGAAGGCGCCCGTGCAGATGACGGCCACTTCTACTATTTCTTGAATGAACCGCTTCTTGAAGAAGTACGCTACCGTGTGCAACAAGCGGACGCAGGCAATCCTGTGGAACCGATGACGGATACGGAATTAGAGTCTTACACGTTAGACCCGAGTGGGGTCACTTACGAAGCGCAATAAAGTTTGACTTACGAAAAATGCAAAACGCTCAGAATTCATTTTCTGAGCGTTTTTTATGTGGCAATGTATTTCAGGTCAGATTGCTTTTTTGTGTGGGATTGCTTGAAAATTGATTTAGTCAATGATTTTCCCACTCAAAAATTTGGTCTCACAGTAAGGACAGCGATCTACATCTTCCACATCAGTGTCATGGTCAAATCGTATTTCTGTTTCGTGCGTTATATGCGATCCATCGCAACGGTTAACGAATAGGAGTCTCCACGAAAGAGCGAGCGACTATATTCAAACATGTCTCCGTTCTCGAGATAGGTGCGTTGATCGATCAGCAATACCGGTGCGTTTGGAGAGATGGTCAGCAGTTTCGCTTCCTCGGGACCGGCGCTGCGGGCTTCGAGTGTCTGTGTTGCATTTTTCAAACGTAAACCGTGCTGTTCGGCGTATGCATAAATGGAACCGGTCGCGTCTTCTTTCGTCAGGTCAGGCAATAAACGGACAGGAATGTAGGCGGTCTCGAGCGCGAGCGGATGGTCGTCTGCGAGTCGGAGCCGTTTCATTTCGTATACGGGTGTTTGATTCGGGATGCTCAGTTGTTGGGCGATTCGATCCGTTGCCGGGATGACCTCGTAGGACAAAAGACGACTGAGTGGTCGCATGCCACGATGTTTGATTTCTTCAGAAAAACTCGTCAGTCCAGACAACGTCATGGCAATCTTTTGACTCGCGACGAATGTCCCTCGTCCTTTTTGACGGCTCAAATAACCGGCATTGACGAGGTTCATGATTGCTTGACGAATCGTCATGCGACTGACATGAAATTGTTCGGAGAATTCACGTTCTGAAGGTAGCGTGTCTCCTGGCTTTAACAACCCGTCATCAATTTGTTGCTTTAAGTACGCTTCAATTTGATAATAAATAGGTAACGGAGATTGTTTATCGATTTCTAACATATCATTTCGCTCCTGACTGAGAAGATGTATGTTTCATTATAGACGAAATTAGACTAGTTGTCTGAACAGATTTATAGAGGGAAGGTGGAGGACAAGATGAATCAATATACAGTCAATACAATCGTGACCTCAGTAAGTGAGGATGGCAAAGGTCATTGGCATACACTCGAGAACAGTCCTTTTTATGCGGAAGGTGGGGGGCAACCGGCAGACCGGGGATGGATTGATTCGCACGACGTATTAGACGTGCAACTCAAGGAAGGTGAAGTGTGGCATCTCTTGTCAGCGGCATTACCTACCGGAACACCAGTAGTGGCTCGAATCAATGAACAGGTGAGACGAGACCATTCCATCCAGCATACTGCCCAACACTTGTTAACGGCGATTTTGGAAGATCGTCACGGCATTCGTACGCTCAGTTTTGGAATTGGGGAAGAGGATTCGTCCATTGAGATTGAGACGGCAGGGATGGACTGGGCTCAAGTTGAAGCTCTTGAGCAAGAGATGCAGCAACTCATCTTTGAGAATTATCCGATTCATGTGTATGAAATCGCAGAAGAAAAAGTGGACCGGACGCGCTTACGGAAAGCGACCGATCGAACAGGGATGATTCGAATCGTCGAAATCGAAGGGCTTGATTATAACGCGTGCGGTGGGACACACGTGGAAACGACAGGGCAACTTGGTACGATTCACGTGACGACGCTCAAAAAAGTGAGAGGAAACATCCGCTTGACGTATGTGGCCGGTAATCGGGCGTTGAAAGCGACACAACGAGCACGAGAAGCGTTACGGACAATCCACCACACGTTCTCGACGACGAATGAATCGGTGGCGGCGCGTGTGATTGAAGAACACACGATTCGTCTTGAACGTGAAAAAGAAATCAAGACGCTCGAAGAACGGATTGCGAAAGCGAAAGTGAAGGCAGTCTTACAAGAAGACAACTATGTAGCGTTACATGTGGGACGAACGGAAGCCGAAACGTTGACGACCGCAATTGTTGAACGAATCGCAGCGACCGGACGAATCGCGGTCGGAGCCAACTACGGTACGCAAAAATTATTTGTCATGCATGATGGGACTCATGACATCGCGGTCGGAACATTTCTTCGTGTGGCCCTTCAAGAAATGAAGATTGGTCGCGGTGGTGGAAATCATAAGCAGGCACAAGCACGATTCACTTCGGTCATGGAACTTGAACAAGGGATGGAAGAAATCGTGAGACGATTACAAGAGGGGGTCTTACCATGTTGACGATTCAATCGGGAAAAGAAGCCGAGTTGATTGAGCAGGCCAAACAAGTACGGGAAATCGTATTCGTTCAGGAACAAGGAATCGATGCGAGTCTCGAATACGATGATTTAGATGATGTCTGTACGCACGTGGTCGGTCTCCTTGACGCGCAGCCGGTGACGACAGCACGTCTTCGCCCGGTAGACTCGACCGTCGGGAAAGTGGAGCGGGTGGCGACGATTCAGACGGCCCGAGGTCATGGATATGGAAAAGAAATCATGGACGAAGTCGAACGTGTCGCAAAACATCAAGGATTAAGTGAACTGCGCCTAGGTGCACAGTTAACGGCGCTTCCGTTCTACGAAAAACTCGGGTACGAGGCGTTCGGAGATGAATTTTTAGATGCCAATATCCCGCACCGTATGATGCGGAAAACGTGGTAACTCTTTTTTGAAATATCCCATTTTTCTAAAAAAAGGTTGGCAAGAAGATTTCGTTTTGTTATAACTAATACTAACAACTGACAGATAGAGGTTGCGAATGACATGAGTAAGCTTGGTTGAAACGGACGCACTCCGGACCGAGCCGAAAGGGGAAATTCGCCGAAGTCGACGTTCACGTGCGTGTGAACGAAGGCTGGGGTAGTCGTGAATAACGCCTACACTGCCATGGTCAACTACCATGGAGCGCTATCTACGGAACGATTCTTTAATCGTTTTTCAACTGCGCGTACAAGCGGCAGACCGTAGGGAGAGTGCTTCCTACCGGTCTGCCGCTTTTTCTGTTGGTGGACATCTTGAAAGTGGGGAACTTGATGACAACCGTACTGAAATTTGGAGGCAGCTCTGTTGCCACAATCGAACAAATACAAGCCATTTCAGACTATTTACAAACACGTGTGGCGACCGGTGAAAAATTGGTCGTCGTCGTATCAGCAATGGGCAAGACGACGGACTCGCTCCTGTCGCTCGCTAAACAAATCACGGAGCGCCCGATGATTCGTGAACTCGATCGGCTACTCGCCGTCGGGGAAGAACAGACGATCAGTCTACTCAGTATCGCCTTGAACTCGCGAGGGGTACCTGCCATTTCACTCACCGGACAACAAGCCGGGATTGATACGATGGGCATCCATACGAAGAGCAAAATCAAAGCGATTCGTAAAGAAGTATTGCATGAGAAGTTGCGTCAATATGACGTCTTGATTGTCGCTGGTTTCCAAGGTGTGAATGAAGCGGGAGACGTTACGACACTCGGGCGTGGCGGTTCGGATACGACAGCAGTCGCACTTGCGGCCGTCCTCAGTCAACGTTGTGAAATTTATACGGATGTGGCTGGGGTATATACGACGGACCCGCGAATTCATCCGACGGCGAAGCGCCTCGACACCGTCTCTTATGATGAAATGATGGAGATGAGTGCACTCGGCTCTAAAGTCATGGAAATGCGAAGCGTCGAGCTCGCGAAAAAGTATGACGTGAATATTTTTGTTGGAAAGACGCTCTCGAGCGAAGGAGGAACATGGATCATGGATACGACGCAAGCAATGGAACAGAAAGCAGTCACGAGTGTGAGTGTCGTCAAAAACGTACTCAGTGTCTCAATTAAACACATCCCGCACACGGCAGCCGGAGTCGCGGACATCTTTGAGCGATTGTCTGAACGTCACGTCAATATCGATATGATTTCACAGACGGCATTCGATGGCGAAGTGTTCCTTTCGTTCACATGTCCACTCGACGAAGAGGCGTTCTTAGAAGAGGCACTCGCAGAATTAACAGCGACCTTGCCACAAATCAAAATCGATCGCCATACGGAACACGCAAAAATTTCGGTCGTCGGAATCGGCATGCGAGACGCGACAGGCGTCGCATCAGAACTCTTCGCGACATTCCGCGAGATGGGGATTCCGTTCTATCAAGTCACGACATCTGAGATTAGCATTTCCTACACGATTCAAGAACAAGACGTGGAAGCGGCAGTCGCAGCCATTGCGGCTCGCTTCAACTTATAAGGGGGTAGCACGATGTATAACGTAGCTGTCGTCGGCGCAACGGGCGCCGTCGGACAAAAAATGATTGAGGTCCTAACCGAATACGAATTTCCAATCAGTGAACTGAGACTATACGCTTCTGCCCGTTCGGCTGGGAAGACGGTCGAGGTGAACGGACAATCGGTCGTGATTCGTGAATTGAACGATTCAATCTATGCCGACCCTATCGATATCGCCTTGTTCTCTGCCGGTGGAAGTATCAGCGAACAGTATGCGCCGCGCTTAAGTGAACAAGGGGTCATCGTCATCGACAACTCAAGCGCATTCCGAATGCAAGAAGGAATTCCGCTTATCGTACCGGAAGTGAATCGAGTCGAACTCAGCCCGGAGAAGACGCTCATTGCGAACCCGAACTGTTCAACGATTCAATCGGTCGTCGCGCTCGCGCCGCTATCGGAAGTATATGGGTTGACGCGAGTCGCCTATACGTCTTATCAAGCCGTATCTGGTTCGGGTCAAAAAGGAATTAATGACCTCGAACGCGGTGCGCGCGGTGAGGATCCGACGAATTATCCGTATCCGATTTATGATAATGTATTGCCGCAAATCGATGTGTTTTTAGAGAACGGCTATACGAAAGAAGAACAAAAAATGATTGAGGAGACGCGTAAGATTTTGAACGCGCCGAACCTCGGCGTAACGGCCACTTGTGTCCGAGTGCCAGTACGAAACAGTCATGCGGTATCCATCACGGTGACGCTCGAACGGGATGCGACAGTCGCAGAAGTCAAAGCCGTACTCGCAGATGCACCAGGTGTCGTGGTCATGGACAACCCGGCCGAACTTTCGTATCCGACACCACTCGATGCAAACGGGACCGATGAGGTGTATGTCGGTCGAATCCGCCGGGATGACTCACAGCCGAATACATTCCATTTGTGGTGTGTCGCGGATAACGTTCGAAAAGGGGCAGCGGCAAATGCGGTACAAATCGCACAATGCATGATCAGTCAAACAGCGACAAAATAAGGAGGAGATGACATGTTCACAGGAGTTGCGACAGCACTAGCGACACCATTTCAAGAAGATGGGCAGTTAAACTTGGAGGCATGGACGGCGTTGATTGAAGACCAAATTCAAGAGGGAGTCAGTGGACTCGTCATCGGTGGAACGACCGGCGAAGGGATGACACTGACGAATGAGGAATTCGAGACTTTGCTCGTTCGAGCAGTAGAGGTCGCGAACGGTCGAGCGGTGATCATCGCGGGAACGGGATCAAACAACACGGCTGTCAGTATCGAAAAAACGAAGCGCGCCGCAGAACTTGGAGCGGAAATGGCGATGGTCGTTACCCCGTACTATAACAAGTCGACACAAGCTGGGCTCCTTGCTCACTTTACAGCAATCGCAGATGCATCACCGATTCCACTTATGCTCTACAACGTCCCGTCACGGACTGGCGTCGCCTTAGCACCTGAAACGGTCGGTGAGCTTGCAGAACATCCGCGCATCACGGCTTTGAAAGAAGCGAGTGGAGATATCTCGGTTATGGCACAGATGATGGCTCACCTTCCGGAAGGATTCACCGTTTATTGCGGAAATGACGATCAAATCTTGCCATATATGGCTTGGGGCGCTCAAGGGGTCGTTTCAGTGTTATCGAACGTTTATCCGGGTGCGACCGTCGCCTTGGCAGAAGCACTTTTAGCAGGTGATCTTCAGACGGCGCGCACATGGCAATTGCGCCTCCTCCCCGTGATCGACGAACTTTTCGCAGAAGTGAATCCGATTCCTGTGAAGGCTGCTCTTCAGGCGAGAGGGTTTGAATTTGGTGCGCCACGCCTCCCGCTCGTCCCGATGAGCGCGACAGCTGAAGCGAAATTGCTATCGGCGATGGAGCAGTTTAACGAGGTGAGACAATGAATGTACTCATCCACGGATTCGGTGCGATGGGACGGATCGTCGAAGAAGTCGCCAACGCGCAAGGCGTGAACGTCTCGGCTATTGTTTCACCTGGGAGTGACGAGCACCTGGCATCATTAGACAAGGTGGATGCACAAGTCGATGTCGTCATTGATTTTTCAAATCCGGCATTACTTCCTGGCTTGCTCGCATTCGGGCGGTCACGCAATATCCCGCTCGTCATCGCGACGACAGGATTCACACCTGAGGAACTTGCGGATATCGAAGAAGCATCATTAGACATTCCGATTTTTCAGTCGTATAACACATCGTATGGGATTGCTTTGTTGAAGCAGTTACTCGATCAACTCGTTCCGCTCACGCTCGGCTATGATATCGAGGTCATCGAGGCGCACCACCGGAAGAAAGTGGACGCGCCAAGTGGCACGGCGGAGCTGTTGGCCCGCGCCATCGAAGCGAAGCGAGAGGTGACACCGATTTACGAACGAACATCACGCCGGGAAGCGCGAGGCGCCGAAGAGTTGGGCATGCACTCGATTCGCGGCGGCACAATCTTCGGGGAGCATACGGTGCTCTTCGCCGGAGATGATGAAATGATTGAATTGAAACATACCGCGTTATCGAAACGCGTCTTTGCAAACGGGGCACTCGCTGCAGCAGCAACGATCATCGATCGCCCCGCAGGACTTTATAATCTATCGAACTTATACGAGGAGGCTACTCATGTTACTCACAAACGCTTATGAAATCGCACAATATATTAAAGATGCTAAAAAGGAAACACCGGTAAAACTTTACGTAAACGGCCAATTGGCAGGTCTTGAAATCGAAGAAGCGAAAGCATTCGGTACAGACGAGTCGAAACTGTTCTTGACGACGGCGGAGCGCGCGGCAGCTTTCTTAGAAGCGAACGCATCTGTCATCACCGATTCACACCTTGAATATGATCGTCGCAACAGTGCCGTTCCAATGCTCGATACGACACAACTCAATGCACGAATTGAACCAGGTTCGTTTATCCGTGACCACGTTCAAATCGGAAACAACGCTGTCGTCATGATGGGGGCTGTCGTCAACATCGGGGCAGTCATCGGAGACGGTTCGATGGTCGACATGAACGCCGTCATCGGAGCACGCGGAACGCTCGGGAAAAACGTTCACCTCGGAGCAGGTGCCGTGGTTGCCGGTGTCCTTGAGCCACCTTCAAAAGATCCAGTCATCATTGAAGATGGTGTCATGATCGGAGCGAACGCTGTCATCTTGGAAGGGGTTCGCGTCGGGGAAAATGCGGTAGTCGCAGCTGGAAGTGTCGTCACGCAAGATGTGCCTCCAGGTGTGGTCGTCGCGGGTACACCGGCACGCGTCATCAAGCAGAAAGATGAAAAAACTTCTGAAAAAACGCAACTTGTTGATGACTTACGCTCTCTCTAACGTATAATAGACAGAAAATATAAACAATGAGGAATGGGAGAGTTGCATTATGGAACAGTATGGACAATGGATGTGGAAAGACGGGGCTTGGATTGAGCCGACTGACGCAAACACGAGTATCATGACACACGCGATTCACTACGGAAGCGGGTTCTTTGAAGGGATTCGCGCGTATCACACGGAAGAAGGCCCAGCCATCTTCCGCTTACGTGAACACTTGGAGCGACTCGTTCGCTCGTGTGCATACTACCACGTCACGCTACCTTACACGGTAGACGAACTCGAACAAGCGACGATGGAATTGATTGAACGAAACGGATTTGAAGCATGTTATATCCGCCCTTTCGTCTTCCTCGGGACACCTTGGCAAGCACTTATGCCGACAGCAGAGACGAAGGTACATGTTGCCATCTCGTGTTGGCCGCTCGGCGAATATTTCAGCAAAACAGTCGGGATTCGGGCGAAAGTGGCCTCGTATCGCCGCGTATCTTCTACGATGATGCCGATGCAAGCGAAAGCCGCATCGAACTATATGAACTCACAGTTGTTAAAAGGAGAAGCGCTTCGTGACGGATTTGATGAAGCGATCGCCCTCGATATGAACGGAAACGTCAGTGAGGCGAGCGTCGCGAACATCTTCCTCGTTAAAGGGAAGACAATCACGACACCGTCGCTCGATTGCTCCGTACTCGATGGCATCACGCGTCAGACGGTCATGCAACTTGCGCGTGAAGCAGGTTACGAAGTCGTGGAACGTCACATCGGGCGCGATGAGTTATATGTAGCCGATGAGATCTTCTTGACGGGAACGGCAGCCGAGGTGACGAGCGTCATCGAGGTCGACCACATCTCAATCGGTGGCGGCGTCCAGGCGGTCGCGACAGAAATGTTGACACGCTATCGTGAGGCCGTATCAGGACAACTTCCGGAACACCGTGATTGGGTTACGTTTGTAAAATCAGCAGTCAAAGAGTAAAGGAGTTTTGAACGATGGGAGTCACAATTGACTTGAATGCGATTCGCGAGAACAAACGTCGGATTGAAGCGCTCGGGCGCCCCGTGTTTGCGGTCGTGAAAAACAACGCCTATAACCTAGGGATGGAGCCAGTTGTGACGACTTTGTATGATGAAGGGGTCCGTCACTTCATGGTGACAACAATCGAAGAAGCAATCGAAGTTCGAACGCATGCAGCATCGGCTCGTGTCCTCGTCATGAATCCGGTCTATACGTGGCAACACGTGCATGCCCATGACTTTGATGTCGCCATCGGGTCATATGAATGGCTCGTCTCACAGCGAGAGCATCTCGATGGAGTTCGCCTACACTTGAAACTAGATGTCGGGATGAACCGATTCGGTGCCAAAACGTTTGAAGAAGCGCTACAAATCGTCGCCTTCTGTCAAAATGAAGGACTGGACCTCGTCGGATTATGTACGCACTTCCCGCTCGCGGATGCAGATAACGCGGAAGTCGAGCATAGCGTGCAAGTCGAACGTTTTGCCGACTGGTCGACACGATTGATGGAACGTCATACGTTTGAATTGATCCATGCGGCAAATAGTGCAGCCACGCTTCAAGACGATTCGCGTCTGCACCATTGCACACATGTGCGTGTCGGTATCTTCTTATATGGCTATTCATCGGTCGAACCGGTGGAATGGTTGGTTCCCGCTTTCTATTGGGAGACGGAAGTGGTCGCGGTCCATGACATCGAAGCGGGGGCTCATGTCGGATATGGGACGGGATACACAGCCGAAACGAAGGAGCGAATTGCCGTTCTTCCTGTCGGATACGGAGATGGGTTAATGCGAGCGAGACGTCACTTGCCTGTTCATATTGAAGGGAAAGCCTATCCTTTCGTCAGCAATATCTTTATGAGTCATAGCTTCATCAAAGTGGACGACGACGTACAAATCGGCGATCGGGTCACATTATATGGGGTAGAAACGAAAATCGATGACGTGACACGTGTTGGTTACGCCAACAATTCAGAACAGCTCTGTGCTCGTTCATGGCGTGTCCCCCATCGCTTTGAAGGAGGAATTGTATGTACACCACCAATCAATCAGAATGTTTGATCGAAGGTGTGTCCGTCCGTGAACTTCAAGCGACGTACGGGACACCTTTATACATCATGAGTGAGCCAGAACT
Organism: Exiguobacterium sp. MMG028; assembly: GCF_027947425.1. Taxonomy (NCBI): domain Bacteria; kingdom Bacillati; phylum Bacillota; class Bacilli; order Caryophanales; genus Exiguobacterium; species Exiguobacterium sp. MMG028. The sequence continues at coordinate 152,177 of NZ_JAQJIN010000004.1, read as the reverse complement.
AGAGCGTCGCCTCGGGATTGTCCAGGATGCGTTCCTAGACAAGTATCCGAACACGTATGCGTTATACGCGTCAAAAGCGTTATCGATTGCGGCCGTGTATGAAAAAGTAATGGCGGCAGGTTTAAGTGTCGACGTCGTCTCAAGGGGTGAGATGTACGTGGCACTGCATGCCGGTGTACCGGCAGAGCGCATTCACGTTCACGGGTCGAACAAAACGATTTTGGATATCACGTTCGCACTCGAACAGGGGATTACACACTTTACCATCGACAACATGCGTGAAATCAGCCTCTTGTCAGGACTTGCGGCTGAATATAATCGTGAAGTCGATGTGCTTCTCCGCATCGTGCCTCAAGTCGTTGGAGGTGCCCATGCGGCGATTCAAACGGGTGGGGTTGATACAAAATTCGGTTTTCCGACGCATGACGATACGTATTTGGATGCTGTTCGTGCGACGTTGGAAGCGGAACATTTACAGTTGAAGGGCATTCATTGTCACGTCGGTTCTCAAATTCAAGATCCGACCCTCTTCATCAACACGGTGAAGACGATGGTGCGCTTCATGGATACGATTCGTCAAGAGACCGGCTATACGACGGATGTGTTAAACATTGGTGGTGGCTTCGGTGTCGCTTACTTGGATGAAGACGAGCGTCTCGACTTCGCACAAACGATGGAGCGTGTGATGGAGACGTTGGTCGAGGAAGTCGAGGCACGTGAATTGCCACTTCCGAAAATCGGGATTGAACCGGGTCGTTGGCTCGTCGCCAATGCAGGCGCCACGCTTTATGAGGTGGGAACCGTCAAAGAAGTGAGTGGTGTACGCACGTTTGTGTCCGTCGATGGGGGGATGACAGATAACATTCGTCCGGCGCTATATGACGCAGAATATGAAGTCGTGGCAGCGACTCGGATGAATGAAGAGAAGACGCTCGAGGCAAAAATTGTCGGAGCGTGTTGCGAGTCGGGAGATATCATCTCGAACCGCTCTTTGATCCCTCCTGTCACACCGGGTGATTTGCTACTCGTCAAAGCAACAGGAGCGTATAACTTCTCGATGGCGAGCAACTATAACCAAATGCTTCGTCCTGCCGTTGTGTTCGTCAAAGATGGACATCATCGCCTCGTCGTACGTCGCCAAACGTTTGAAGACCTGGTGGCATGCGAGGTCATTGGTCAATCGATTTAAGGCTACAGAGCAATCTGTAGTCTTTTTTGATTTTGAAATGAGAACGTTTTTCAATTATGATAGAGAAGAGAAAAAAAGGGGAAGTGACGGTCATGACAAAGACAGTAGCACAACAGTTAATTGAAGAAAGACGCACCGTTCGGATGTTCAAAGAAGAACCGATTGATACGAAGGTGCTTTACGAGGTGTTGCAATCGGCACACCACGCACCGTTTCATAATAAAGTCGAGCCATGGAACGTGTATGTGTTCAATGGGGATGGCAAACAAGTGTTACTCGATGCGCTCGAGCCAGCCTTCTCGGAGGCGTCAGAAGGACAGCGTGAAAAAGTGACAGGACGCATCTTGAATGCAGCAACGTGTATGTATGTGACGGCAAAGCGATTTGAGACGGAAAAAGGAAATCGTGACGCGTTGCTCGCGACGGCGACATTTATTCAAAATGTTCAACTCTTGTTTAGTGAACGTGAAATCGGAATGGTCTGGCGTACGGGTGGACTATTTGACGATGCGCGTTTGAAAGAAATGATTGGAGCGGAAGGGGAGACGTTTATCGGTCTTCTGCAAATCGGGAAATATGACACAGCAGATATCCCTGCACCGAAAGCACGACAGCCAATTGATGCACACCTGACCATTTTTGAATAAAAAAGCGAGCGAAGGGAGAATCCTTCGCTCGCTGTCTATATAAATCCGTTATCGTTTTAATTTAGTTGCGAGCCAATCTTGAATCACAGGTGTGGGAATCATCCAGCCGTTCCTCCATTTTTAGAATCTTCTTCTCTAGTATTATCCAAATGCATACGTTCCCAAACCTCACGATGTGCACCATGGAGCGTGTCATCGAAAGAATCATCGATATGAAGGCCATAACTTGGATTAATCGATGAGGCGTACAGGTCTAACATGAGTTGATCGTGGTTCGGATACATAGAGTGGGCTCCTTTCAATACGTCAGCTTGGCTACACCATTAGTATACAAAGGAACTGTGTAGAAAATTCGAGAGAAACGTTAACATTTTATGAATATTGTAAACGCTTTCACAAACTGTGTGTTTCGCTTACGGGTACGCACGACTGTTGGTACTGCTCAGCACGTTTCGCATACTTCTTAACCGTTCTCTCCATGATGAAGCGGTCTTCGTCGTTCAGAGGACGGACGACTTTTGCTGGTACGCCCATCACCATCACCCCTTCAGGGATTTGCATATTCGGTGTCACAAGCGCACCCGCAGCCACGAATGACCCTTTCCCGATTTTTGCACCATCGAGCACGGTAGCGTGCATCCCGATCAAGCAATCCTCTTCAATCTCGCACCCGTGAATCATCGCCATATGACCAATCGAGACACGGTCATGGATAATGGTCGGTGAACCCTCATATTGATGGATCATCGAACCATCCTGAATATTGACATAAGAACCGATTCGGATCGGACCCTCGTCTCCACGGATGACGGTGTTGAACCATACTCCTGAGTGTGCCCCGATTGTCACATCACCAATGACATGTGATCCTGGTGCAAGATAAGTCGTCGAATCGACGTGTGGTGTCAGTTCTCCTAGTTTGTATTGCATCGTTGTAACCCCTTTCAGATCGATATGCTATCATTGTCGCACAACTTGAAAAAGAAATTGCAACGAAAAGAATATTCTTGGTAAGATAGTTAAAATACGTTGAATAAGGAGATCAAAAGATGGAGAAACAACATTTGATTGACATCGCCGCAAAGAAAAAGAAAGCGGCCGTCGTCTTTAAAGACGTCGCTGTGATTGACGTGTACAGTCGTGAGACGATTCGTACGGACGTCGCCATCGATGCCGGGTATATCGTGGCAATTGGGGAAGGATACGATGGAGAGGTCGAATATCATGACCCGACTTGGACGCTTGCCCCGTCATTTATCGATTCGCACGTCCATATCGAGTCGTCGATGGTTCCACCTCATGAGTTCGCGAAAGCGGTCTTGCCCCTCGGGGTCACGACGGTCATTGCGGACCCGCATGAGATTGCGAACGTAAACGGGGCGCTTGGGATTGAATATATGTTAGCGGATGCAAAAGGGCTACCGCTTGACGTCCGCATGATGTTACCGAGCTGTGTGCCGGCGACACCATTCGAACATGCTGGTGCAAAGTTGTACGCAGAGGACTTGGCACCGTTTTTAGGAGACCCTGGTGTACATGGATTAGGTGAGGTCATGGACTATCCATCGGTCGAAGCAGGAAGCGAGGATATGCTTCAAAAGATTGCGCAGACGGAACAAGCGGGCAAAGTCGTGGATGGCCATGCTTCGGGTCTCAATCCTGATCAATTGAATGTATATCGTTCAGCAGGAATCATGACGGACCATGAATGTACGACGGCGGAAGAGGCGATTGAACGGGTACGACGTGGATTCTACGTTCAAATTCGAGAAGGTTCCGTTGCACGAAATGTGGAGAAGGTCAGTTTGGCCGTGACAGAAAGCAATGCCCATCGTTTCCTTTTCTGTACAGACGATAAGCATTTGGATGACTTGGTCGCAGAAGGTGGAATTGACTACAACATTCGTACAGCGATCAAGCAAGGCGTCAAGCCAGAGACGGCCTATGCGATGGCGAGTTTACACGCTGCAGAAGCCTATGGGTTAAAAGAAATCGGGGCCATCGCACCTGGGAAGAAAGCAAACTTCGTCATCTTGTCAGACGTCGAATCGGTAAAAATCGAGCAGGTGTACGTCAACGGTACGCTCGTCGCCGAAGCGGGGAATGCGACATTTGACGCTGATGGGATTGAAGTACCGAAGCCGATGAAAGGTGAACTCGAATTACCTGAATTGACAGCCGACTCGTTTCGAATTGCTCCGAGCGACGAGGAAGTGGATGTCATTCAAGTGCTTCCGAACAGCTTGTTGACGAAACGACAACGTCTCTCGTTCCAACCGGATGCATCAGGGGCAGATTTATCGCAGGATATTGCCACGCTCGCCGTCATCGAACGTCATCATGGGACAGGTCACATGGCGCTAGCTCCTGTCACAGGATTCGGGTTAAAACGAGGTGCACTTGCAGCTACTGTAGCCCATGACAGCCACAACTTGGTCATCGCTGGAGTCAGCCCAGAGGATATGTTACTCGCAGCGAGAACGCTTGAAAAAGTAGGTGGAGGGGTCGTTGCCGTATCGGAAGGTGAGGTGCTCGCCGTGTTACCGCTTGAAATCGGTGGTCTCATGACGAAACGTCCTTACCGTGAAGTGGCAGATATTCTCGAACAGTTAAATGATGCGCTCGACGTTGTCGGTGCACACCGTCACTTTAACCCATACTTGACGATGTCATTCCTTGCCTTACCGGTCATTCCGGATTTGAAATTGACCGACATGGGATTGTTCGACGTGACCACTTTCTCATTCATCAACGATTGACTCGGTCTAACGTATGATTTTTGTTAAGAACGGTCGATAACGATTGAATGACTGACAGGAAGTTGGTATAGTTACGACAAGTTTCATCGGGTCAAATTTGAAAGGGGGGATATTACAGATGGAACAAGTTGCTTACAATCGGTCGTATGATGAACATGAGGAATTGATCAATTCTGTATATCGTGCTTTCAAGGACCGATGCGAAGAACTGCCAGAAGAAACGCAGACGAAACGCCGTTTACGGCGACTCATCTTTTCTACGATTAAAGAACAGACGAAGTCTCACGCTGACCGATTCGTGTTATACCACTTCTTCAACGATTTCTTTAAAGCAGTAGAGACGAATGACCAAGAAGCGCTTGCTGTTTTGAAGCGAATCATTCGTGATGAAAAAAACTATTGATATGTGACGTCAACTTGTGATAATTTAGACGTAACTTTAAATGAATATTCGTGCTATCGATGAGGTAGAGGTGCGATGCTGATGAGTAAGTAGTCGGAGGATGACAACGATGAGGACTACAAAAAGGCAGGATCGCCGAAGTGCAACACCATGTCCGTGGGGTTGTGCTGGGCTGACGGGAAACACCCGTCGGACTGCCATACATATTTACGTATGGAGCGCTCCAAGTCGGCTAAGAAAGACGGAACATCCAGCGAGGGTGTCGGCTTTGTTGCCGATGCCCTCGCTTTGCGTTTTTTTAAGCATAGGGGGGCCTCATCCTAATAAAAAAGGAGGAATTCAGCATGGTAGATTATTCAACTTCGGTACTTTCACTCGTACCGGCATTACTCGCAATTATTATGGCAATCACAACAAGAAAGGTCATCCCATCACTCGGTGTCGGGATTATCGCAGGGGTACTTCTCTTGCATAGTTTCAATCCGCTCGATTCGATTCAATACTTGTGGTCGAACATTATCGCCCTATTCTGGTCGGATGGAGCCATTAACGAATGGAACGTCTTGTTGATTGCGTTCTTGCTCCTTCTCGGCATTTTGTCGTCAATCATTCAAACGTCGGGTGGCGCACGCGCATTCGGTGAATGGGCTGCTGCGAACGTTAAGACGGCACGCGGTGCGCGTCTCGTATCGTTTGGTCTTGGTATTTTGATCTTTATCGATGACTACTTTAACAGTTTGGCGGTCGGGAACATCAGTCGTCCACTGACAGACCGTAAAAACATCTCACGCGCGAAACTTGCGTACACGATTGACTCAACAGCAGCACCTGTCTGTGTCATTAGCCCGCTTTCAAGTTGGGGTGCGTACATCATCGCCATCATCGCTGGAATTTTGACAAAATATTCGATTGATAGCTACTCATCATTCTCTGCGTTCATTCAAATCATTCCGATGAACTTCTATGCCGTCTTCGCACTCTTGTTGACAGCGTATGTGGCTTTCACTGGACTTGCCATCGGACCGATGCGTACGCACGAACTTCGTGCCCTACAAGGTGAATTGTATGATTCAGCAAAAGGGAAGCCAATGGGAATGAGCGAAGATTTGCATGAACACGAAGGTGGAAAAGTTCGCGACTTGATCGTTCCGATCATCACACTTATCATTGCGACTGTTTCGGCGATGCTCTACACAGGTGGACAAGCACTTGCAGCAGACGGCCAGGACTTCTCATTGATTGGGGCGTTCGAATCGACAGATGTGACGCGTTCACTCGTCGCAGGTGTCGTCATCAGCTTGATTGTCGCACTCCTTCTTCTTGTCGGTCGTAAAATCCCGGCGCGTGACTATGGAAAAGCGGCATGGGAAGGCGTCCGTGCGATGTGGCCAGCCGTCCTCATCCTTTTGTTTGCTTGGACAATCATAGCAGTCATCAGTGATATGAAGACAGGTGAATACTTGGCGAGCTTCGTCACGGATACGATTGCCGCTTCGTACTTGCCACTTCTTCTCTTCTTGATTGCTGGAATCATGGCATTCTCGACAGGGACGAGCTGGGGAACGTTTGGTTTGATGCTTCCGATCGGGGCAGACTTGATCATGGCAGTCGAACCAGAGCTTCTTCTCGCATCACTCGCTGCTGTGTTGGCCGGTGCAGTGTTCGGTGACCACTGTTCACCAATCTCGGATACAACGATTCTCAGTTCGACAGGAGCTGGCTCACACCATATCGATCACGTGTTGACGCAATTACCATATGCAATCCTTGCAGCAATCGTCTCAGCGATCGGATACTTGGTTCTCGGAATCACAGCATCGATTTGGATTGGGTTCTTCGCGGCATTGATCTCGTTTGTGGTACTAGTGGGAATCGCGCAAGTGATTTCAAAACGTGGGAAAGTACCTGCTGACATTCGCGCTCAGCGTGAGGCTTAATAGATGAAAATGACTTCCATCGATTTGATAGAAGTCATTTTTTTGTGATTGTCACTCCATAAATGAGGCGGTCGAACAGTTTACCGAGAATGGACTGTCATGATGTACAGCGCTGACTGAGGCAATGAGGTCGGATGGATGATGTGTGAGGAAAACCAGGGTGTCTCAAGCAACCAGAATGGAGGCGAAGATAAAAACAATAAGATGTTCTTGTCATCCAATCCAGAAATATTGAGGATGCAGATTGCGGTAGCCAATAGGGTGAGCCATAGCGTCCAACTCTTCATAAGTAAAAATCCCTTTCACGACAGAAAAACATCCTTGATCCGTATAGGTATCAAGGATGTTATCTCATTATTTGACGTCAAGCCACTTGAAGCTCGCATCGGCACCGAACGGGTGACGGTACATGTTTTCGATGTTTGAACGCTCTAAGTATGCTTCACCTTTTTGGTAAATCGGAGCGATTGCGAAGTCTTCTTCAAGAAGGATACGTTCAGCTTCTTGCATCGTTTCCCAACGTTTCATCTGATCCGCTTCTTTCTTCGCTGATTGGATCAATTGATCATACTCGTCGTTTGAGTACTCCATACGGTTGAATGGTCCGTCTGTGACCCACATGTCGAGGTATGTCATTGGATCCTGATAGTCAGGGCCCCATCCAGCAGCAGAAACGTCATACTCACCTTTTCCTTCGAGGTCAAGGAAGTTTTTGAACGGTTGCTGTTTGATGTTAAGCGTCAAACCAGGCAAGTTCTTCTCGAGTTCACCTTTGATGAACTCGTTGACTTTCTTGAACGCTTCTTCATCACGTGAGAGGAACTCGAGCTCGATTGTTTCGACTCCTAGCTCTTCAAGACCTTTATCCCAAGCGGCTTTCGCTTCATCAACATTGTAGCTGAGGAGGTCTGGATGCTTCTCACGGAAATCAGCGCCGTCTTCTGTGAATGTGAAGTCTTTTGCCACGATGAAGTTCGCTGGCTGTGAACCGTCCGTCAAGATGACATCCGTTACACTTTGTTTATCAAATCCTTTGGCGAGTGCCTCACGGATGTTGACGTTTTGAAGCGCTTCGTTCTTTTGGTTGAAGCGAAGGAAGTTGATCCGTGCATCGGCACGCGTCTTAAATTCATCGCTGTCTTCAAATTGTGGAACGAATTCAGATGAAAGAAGCGTGTAGTCCGCTTCACCAGACTCGAACAAGTTGACACCTGTCGATACGTCTTTTACGACTTTGACGTTGATCGTATCCATCTTCACGTTTTCAGCATCCCAATACTCTGGGTTTTTCTTATAGACCCATCCTGCATTGTCTTGCCATTCGCTCAACACATAAGGACCGTTATAGAGCGTTTTGTCGACAGAAGTCGCGAATTCTTCGCCCTGTTCTTCGACGTACTCTTGTTTTTGTGGCATGTATGTTGGGAAACCAGTTAATCCTAAGAAATATGGTGCTGGTGCTTCCAACTGAACTTCAAGTGTCTTCTCGTCGATTGCTTTCGCACCGAGATCGTCAAGAGACGCTTCGCCTGCAAGAATTTTGTTTGCATTTTTTAAGTCTTGAAGGATATACGCATACTCTGCGCCTGTTTCCGGATTGAGTGCGCGTTTCCAAGAGTACACAAAGTCTTCAGCTGTGATCGGTGAGCCGTCTGACCAGTTCGCGTCACGTAGTTTGAACGTGTATGTAAGACCATCCTCGGATACTTCGACATCTTCGGCAATTCCTGGTGTCGGTTGGTTGTTCTCGTCTAGACGATATAAGCCTTCGAACACGTTGTTCGTCACGATAATCGATGTCGAGTCCGTCGTAAGCGTCGGATCGAGCTGTGGCAAATCTGTCGCCGATACCATTGTGATTTCTTTTTTAGCATCGCTTGAAGATGAATTCTCCGAACTTGATGAGTCATCTCCTGTACTACAAGCTGCCGTCGCTAATAATGCGACCCCCGATAAAGCTAGCCATTTTTTGTTACGCATTATACAACCTCCCGAAAATTCTGATAATTTAGAATATGTTGTAATTAAACTACATCTGGGATGAATATGCAATGGAATTTTTCAAATTATTCGAAAATATAAACTTATTTAGAATGTCTATCACTCAATCCTTTTAGGAAGTAGAATATAAAAATCAGCGAATGATTATACAGTATTTTTGTATAGTTATTCGATGAGATTATAGATTGGTGGAGGCGTTATTTTGAAACAACATTCAGCCGGAATCGGCTTTTTCGGTCTCGCGGCCATGGTCGTCGGGACAATGATTGGTGGAGGTGCCTTTAATCTCCCAGGTGCTATGGCACAAGGGGCAGGCGTAGGACCTGTTTTAATCGGATGGGGAATTACGGGGATCGGGATGATCATGCTCGCCTTTGTCTTTCAGTTTTTAGCGGACACGCGTCCAGAGTTAGAAGGTGGCATTTACGCCTATGCACGGGAAGGGTTCGGTAAATTTGTCGGATTTAACAGTGGATGGGGTTACTGGATGTCAGCATGGATTGGGACAGTAGCAAACATCACCTTGATTTTTAGCACGTTGGCATACTTTTTCCCTGTATTCTCGGCAGAACATCGATTGTTCCGTTTGTTCGTCAGTGCAATTTTGGTGTGGGGATTATTTTGGCTTATTTCCCGTGGAATGCGGGAGGCGGCACTGTTGAACATCGTCACGACGATCGCGAAGCTCGTTCCGATTTTTTTGTTCATCGTGCTCATTCTCTTCGCGTTTCAGATTGATACGTTCCGGGTCGACTTTTGGGGCGAGTCGGGATTTGTTTGGGCAAATGTTTTCCCTCAAGTGAAGTCTACGATGCTCGTGACATTATGGGCGTTCGTCGGTATTGAAGGGGCAGTCGTCTTATCCTCGCGCGCGCGTCAGAAAAAAGATGTAGGTCGAGCGACAGTGATCGGATTGATCGGCACATTGTTGATTTATATGATGATTTCGATTTTCTCGTTCGGTGTCATGACGCAAGAACAACTCGCAGCGTTACCAGAACCATCGATGGCCTATGCGTTAGAAGCGGTCGTCGGACCATTCGGTGCGACATTAATTAATATCGGGTTGCTCATCTCATTGACAGGCGCATTGCTTGGATGGACGATTTTAGCGACAGAAATTTCATATGTCGCTAGTCGAGATGGTGTCTTCCCGAAAGTGTTCAATCGACTGAACGCAAACGATACGCCAGTGAACGCATTATTGATCACACAGGTGTTTACGCAAATCGTCACAGCTGTTGCATTATTCTCGGAGCAGACGTACCTTGTCTTGTCGAGTATCGCCGGGATCGCAGCGCTCGTTCCATATCTTTTCTCGGCACTGTATGGATGGATGGAAGCGAAGCGGACGGCATCGTTACGGATGATGGTCATCTCTGCCATCGCCTCGATATACGCCACATGGCTACTGTATGCATCAGGAATCGAATACGTCCTGATTGCGATGATTCTTTACGCACCTGGTATTTTTGTCTTCCTGTTGGCAGAGCGGGAACAGGGACGCCCGTTCTTAACACGCACGCAGTCGATTATCGCTGTCGTTATTTTGTTATGTGCCACGTATGGCGTATATGGTCTTTGGACATCATCGATTGCATTATAAGAAAACTCACCAAACGCTTCATGCGTTCGGTGAGTTTTTTGATGACCGGAGTAATTGTTCGATTGCCTCTGGAGAAGCAGGTCTTGCATACAGGTAACCTTGGAATGAATCACACGCGGTAGACTTTAAATGCTGAAGCATCTCTTCGTCTTCGACCCCTTCGGCCACGACGTGAAGGTTTAAACTCTTCCCGAGATGGACGATGACGTCTAGCAAGTGAGATTTAGATGTCATCCAATCGTCGAGAAATACTTTATCAATCTTAAGTTCGTCGACTGGGAATGACTTTAAATACTGCAAGGACGAGAAGCCCGTTCCAAAATCGTCAATCGACAGACGATAATTCAGTCGCTTGATTTGCTCCATGCGCTCAATGATTTCATCGGTTTGTTGCATGACCAAACTTTCTGTGATTTCTAATATGATATCTGTCGGGTCAAGTTGTAGTTGTTGCTTAATGTTTCGAAGCGTATTCAAGAAACTGTCGCTTCTGAACTGATTAGGCGAAATATTAATCGCCATCGAGAGAGGCTGGTCAAATTCAGCTTTCCATGTCTTCAATTGTTTTGTCGCCTCTAAAATGACCCAGTTGTTGATCGGGACGATGAGTGCCATCTCTTCCGCGAGCGGAATGAACTCGGAAGGTGGGATTTGTCCCAACTCCTCGTGGTGCCAACGAAGGAGCGCTTCAAAGCCGATGAGACGGTCTGTCGCCAGCTCATATTTTGGCTGATACTCGAGATAAAAATGTTTTTCTTCTAGCGCGCGATATAAGGCTTTCTCGATATGAATTTGTCTTGAGAATGCGGCATCCATATCTTTTGTTACGAATTGTATCGTACCGACCCCGATCTGTTTCCCTTTGAAGAGGGCACTTTCAGCACGTGTATACAGTTCTTCGAGTGAACTCGCAGAAGACGGATAAAATACACAGCCGACCGAAATTGAGACCATGATCGAGTGATGGTAGATTCTGAATGGTCGTTGCAACTCGTGTTGCAGATGGCGGAGTGATTGGAACACTTCTTCTTTAGATTCTTCAAAATACATGACACCGAATAGTCCGCCCGTCGGATGGAACAATAAAGCGGATTCCGGGATGAGGTGGAGTGCGCGCTCCTTGATTTGGACGAGGAGCTCATTCCCGACGCGAGATCCGAACGATTCGTTTATGATTTTGAAGCGATCGATATCGAATAAAGCGATGTGGAGAAGTCCTTCTCGCTCATCGATTTGTTGAAGGATTGAATCGTATTGACGTAAGAATCCTTTTTTATTGTAGAGTCCTGTTAATTCGTTTTGGTAAGCAAGGAATCGAACTTCTTTTTCGAGACGTTTCTTTTCTGAAACATCGAATCCAAACGCCGTATACTGAATCACATCACTTTTTTCACTCACAATCGGCACGACGGTCAAATTAAGCCAGCACGGTTCCTGGTTATGCTCTTTGCAAGAAATCGGCATTTCTCCGTTCCAAATGCGATTTGTCGCTAAGGACTTTAAGACATCACGTGAAATCCTGTTTTGGTCACTTGCGTCATGAATGAGCTCGAACCAGTTTCGTCCGATTAGTTGCTGCTCCGTTGCATCGAGTAAACGACATAAGGATGGATTGATATCGACGATTTCCCCTTTTGCGTTCGTTGCCAAGTAATGGGTCGATTGCTTGATCATTTCTTGAAAATGATGAAGTAAATTAAATTGTTCTGTGCTAATGAGAGGTCCGAATCCTTTTGGCAGGAAGGCGAGAAAGTAGCCGTATATCCCTTCGAGCGAAAAAGATTGCAAGTATGCGGTCGCATAAATGACGGAGCCATCTTTATGTTGAAAAGGCGTCATCGCCGTCGTCGAAAATGGATATTGAAGGAGGAGCGGTGTCCATGTCTCCAAAGCATGCCCTAACTGCTGAACGACAGGAAGCGGTTGATGGAGGACTTCTTCACGTTCCCAGCCGAACAATACCTCGGCATGTGTATTCCATAACAGAACCGTACCATCTTGAGAAATGTAACAACACGGTACAGACAAAGCATCGATGAATTGGTCTACCGATAAATCACGCAATGAAGCCACATCATTTCCTCCAATCTGTCATGCTAAATGCATATTCTACTGTCAGTGTACCTGATTTTGCCAATTCAAGGAATGCTTAAGTTCGTCATTGTCAAAAGAAAGACGGACATCATATACTGAAAGGGTAAGATAGTTTTGAATAAGGGGGAAGCAATATGTCAAAAACACATGATGTGATTGAGCTGACAGAAAAATTCGGGGCACACAACTATCATCCACTACCGATTGTTATTTCGGAGGCGAAAGGGATTTGGGTAACCGATCCTGAGGGGAATCGCTACATGGATATGTTAAGTGCATACTCTGCAGTCAACCAGGGACACTGCCATCCGAAAATCATTCAAGCGCTCAAAGATCAGGCAGATAAGATTACGTTGACGTCACGTGCCTTTTACAACGATCAACTCGGACACTTTTACGACAAAGTGGTAACGCTTACAAAAAAACAAATGGTGTTGCCGATGAACACAGGCGCAGAAGCTGTAGAGACAGCGGTAAAAACAGCCCGTCGTTGGGCGTATGAAGTGAAAGGGATTCCAGGTCAGGCCGAAATTATCGTCTGCACCGGGAACTTCCATGGACGCACGATGGCTGCTGTGTCGATGTCGACTGAAGCAGAATACCAACGAGGGTTCGGACCATTATTGCCAGGATTCAAAGTTGTACCATATGGCGATATCGATGCGTTTGAAGCGGCAATCACAGAGAATACAGCAGCGTTCATCGTGGAACCGATTCAAGGTGAGGCAGGAATCATCATTCCACCAGAAGGTTACTTGAAACGTGCATCTGAACTCTGTCAACAACACAACGTCCTGTTCGTCGCTGATGAGATTCAGTCTGGACTTGGCCGTTCAGGAAAATGGTTTGCCATCGAGTGGGAAGATGTCACACCGGATATGTACATTCTCGGAAAAGCGCTTGGAGGCGGTGTCTTCCCGATCTCATGCGTTGCCGCGGATCAAGAAATTCTCTCTGTATTTAATCCAGGATCACACGGCTCGACATTTGGTGGAAACCCGCTCGCTTCGGCGGTCTCAGTCGCAGCGCTCGAAGTGTTGGAAGAAGAGAAACTTGTCGAACGCTCACTAGAGCTAGGGACGTATTTCATGGAACGTTTGAAATCAATCGACAACCCGATGATTCGTGACGTCCGTGGACGCGGGTTATTCATCGGCATCGAATTGACGGAAGCGGCTCGTCCATATTGTGAGGCACTTAAAGAACGTGGACTTCTCTGCAAAGAAACGCATGAGACAGTCATTCGATTGGCGCCACCTCTCGTCATCACGAAAGAAGAACTCGATCAAGCGTTTGAAGCAATCGAAGCAGTTCTTGCTCCGGCAGCTATTTCGTAAACAGCGACAGCTTGGTATAATAGCCTCAGTTGAATGGACACCTGCATGTTGCAGGTGTCTTTTTCGTGGAGGGAGGCATGAGATGCTGTACGTATACGTTGGGTTAGCAGGTGCAGTTGGAGCGTTGGCACGGTACGAACTTGGATTACTAGTCGCTTCTTTCGGAACGAGCCCGTTTCCAGTCGCGACACTCCTCATCAATTTAATTGGAAGCTTTCTGTTAGGATGGCTGACGCATCGATTCCTTCAAAGGGGAAAACCTTCTCCTCAAATCGTCACGATTATCGGAACCGGAATGATTGGGTCATTTACCACGTTTTCCACGTTTAGTGTAGAAACGATTCAATTAGTTGAACATGATCATGTACTTCTCGCTGTTACATATGTATTCCTCAGCATCACGTTCGGTTTATGGAGTTCCTGGTTCGGTTATCGCATCGGAACAAAAACGTCGACAAGAGGTGAAGTGAAATGACGCTTCTCTGGATTGCAGCCGGCGCCTTTATCGGTTCGATTCTCCGCTTCGCAATCGGTCAAGTCATGAAAAAATGGTCTGATTCAACTTTTCCTTGGGCGACGTTGTTCGTCAACGTGACAGGGTCGTTTGGTCTCGGGTACTTGTACGCGCACACCGATTACCAATCGCTCATCCTCTTTTTAGGCATCGGATTTTTTGGATCGTTTACGACGTTCTCGACTTTAAAACTAGAATTGATGCGGTTTGCGACAAAAGATTGGATTCGATTCGGCCTCTATTTGCTTGCGACGTATCTGTTCGGACTCATTGCGGCTTACATCGGTTGGTCGATGTAATAACACAACACCCCTTCGTCGAAGGGGTGTTGTGTTTATTCTGCGTGTTGAAGCTTTTCTGTGCATGAAGCACATATCGTTTCGTATGATTCGCACTGTTCGTCCATATGGTTCCCGCATTCCTGACATGTCTTATCCGGTAATTTTTGATAAAACTCGACAGATGATTCGAGTCGGCTCGCCCATTCATTCATATGAAAATGCCTCCTTCGGTAAATTGTCTGACAGTTTAGGTTGTTGTCATGATTGTATTATAACAGAAGTGTTTAAGTCAACTATAATATATAACAGATATATTACTGATTTTTTGCTACACTATATACACATAAAAGACGAGGTGAAAAATATGAAAGTGCCCCAATGTGAGACGATTGGGATCCAATCAGAAGACGTACCAACGCTACAAACTGCCTTGGCACAATTAGATGCCCCACGTGTCAGTCGATTGTTTAAAGCGTTCGCTGACCCGACTCGTTTGAAAGTACTGTATGTCCTGACGCTCGAACATGAACTTTGCGTTTGTGATGTTGCCGCCATCATCGGTCATTCGAATGCGACCGCATCCCATCATTTACGGACGTTACTCGAACAAGGACTCGTGAAATATCGCAAAGAGGGGAAAGTCGTGTATTATTCATTAGACGACGAACATGTCAGACAGCTTGTTGAAATTGCGCTGGCCCATAGCGAAGAACAAAAAGATGCTTGAATCCAATGGCCGGATCCTTTTAGGGTTCGGTCATTTTTTCCTATTGTCATGAATTTCATTTCGCGTTACGATATTTTCAAATGAACGTTTGAATGTTAGGGGTGAATGAGATGAGAAATCGAGACGTGTTACCTGTATCTGGAATTACCTGTACAAACTGTGCGGCAAAAATCGAGCGGGATGTTACAAAACGCGAAGAAGTAGCATCTTGCCAAATTGATTTCGCAACGAGCCGAATGGTGATTGAATGGATTGATGTTTCTGAGCGCAAAGCGATGCTCGATTCAATCGAGCAGACGATGAAACGAATCGAACCGGGTGCGAAGTTTATCAAAACAGAGGAAGATCAAACCGAACAACGAGATACGGTCCTTTGGCGATTCCTTGCGGCTGCCCTCATATTTTCAATTGCCCTTTGGATGGATTCCATTCCAGGCTACATCGTAGCGTATGGGCTAGCTGGATATGATGTCGTTTATGGTGCCGTCCGAAATGTATGGCACAGGGAATGGTTTGACGAAAAATTCTTAATGACCATCGCGACCATCGGGGCATTCGCGATTGCCGAATATCCGGAAGCCGTAGCGGTCATGTTGTTTTATCAACTTGGAGAATACGTGCAAGGGCGTGCGGTGCGCGCTTCGCGGAAGTCGATACAATCTTTGTTAAACATGAGACCAACACTCGCTCGCGTACTAGTTGGTGAGGAAGAAGTCGAGCGATTGCCAGAAGATGTAGCGGTCGGTTCACACCTGATTGTCCGTGCCGGAGAACTCGTTCCGATGGATGGAATTGTATTCAGTGGTGCGAGTTCACTCGATACAGCTTCATTGACAGGTGAGGCGGTTCCTCGTCAAGTGAGAGCGGGTGAAGAGGTGTTGGCGGGGATGATCAATTTGGAGGGACGACTCGCCATCCGAACGACGAAGCTCGCCGCTGAATCGAGCCTTCAAAAGATGATTGCCCTCGTAGAAGAGGCGAACGGGAAAAAGGCGAAGACAGAACAGATGATTACCCGATTGGCGAAAGTCTATACACCTTTCGTTGTCGTCATGGCGACACTCGTCGCATTTGTCCCACCGCTATTTGTCGGAGACTTGTCAGAGTGGGTTTACCGTGCGCTCATTTTCCTCGTCATCAGTTGTCCGTGTGCGCTCGTCATTTCGATTCCCTTAGGTTATTTCGGTGGGATTGGAGCGGGCTCTAAACAAGGTGTTCTTGTAAAAGGTGGAGAATATTTAGACACGTTAACAGAAGTGAACACAATCGTCTTTGATAAGACAGGAACGTTGACGACAGGGCGATTTGAAGTGACGAACGTTGTGACAACGGAAGGGGTACATGCTGAAGAATTGTTGCACCTTGCCGCTCGCGTCGAACGGGCATCGAATCATCCGCTCGCGCGAGCCATCGTCAATCGAGTCGGAGACGTTCAGCCGTTCGAATCGATTCAAGAAGAGCCCGGATATGGTCTCCATGCCCATGATGGCGATGATTACATTTACGTGGGTAGTGTTCGGTATATGAGGTATTTAGGTCAAACGATTGAGGATACATCGATTGGGACAAGTGTTCACGTGATGAAAAACAAGCGTTGGCTAGGGCGAATCGAATTAATGGATACGGTGAAGCCGGATGCGTATCCTGCAATCCAAGCGTTGAAGGAAGCTGGATACCGGACGGTGATGTTATCGGGAGACCGCCGCGAAGTCGCTACAACAATCGGCGAACGACTAGGACTAGATGAGGTGCGAGGCGAATTGCTTCCGCACGAAAAAGTAGAAGCGATTGAACAGATGACCGCCTCCCAAAAAGTTGCATTTGTCGGAGATGGAATGAACGATGCGGCAGCGTTGGCACGGGCCGATGTCGGACTTGTTATGGGGGGAGTCGGAAGTGATACAGCGGTCACGGCAGCAGATGTTGTCTTGATGCATGACGACCCGAACGATGTGGTTCGAGCCATCAAGCTCGGGAAACAGACAAAACGTGTCGTCTGGCAGAATATCTTCTTTGCGTTCGGAACGAAAGCGCTTGTTTTGGTTTTAGGATTATTCGGAATTGCGACCATGTGGGAGGCTGTCTTCGCAGACGTCGGTGTGGCACTGCTTGCCATCGCGAATGCGACGAGATTATTACGAATGACTTCATGATGACGAAAGGAGTGTTTCAGCATTAGTCTGAGACACTCCTTTTCCTACTCAATCGTTTCCTGTTGGGGTTTGATACGTGCTAACAAGAAGGTGAGGATGACGATGATGGCAATCAATAAAAACGTGATGGTAAACAGTACTTGAGTTAAGAATGAGACTTGATTTTCTGCTGCAATCAGCTCTTTCTGGATATCTTTATACTGCATCTGCTTTAGCGACCTTAAATCTTCTAGGATAGTCTGTCGTAGTTGCGTCATCGTCTCGGCTACTGCTGTTGCTTTAACAAGGTCACCTTCTTCATAGATGACGAGTACACGGTCGGCTTCTTTTTCCCATATGGCATCTCGCTCGAGTAAATCGAGGACGGAACTCGGTGTGTCCGGGTCATCGATGACGGACTGTTTCAATGCCCTAGCTTGCCGAGACATGCTATAGTACATCTCTAAAAAATGTCGATCTTCATAGGCGAGTAAACCACGGATCGCGTTTGCGCGTTCAATATTATAATACATAATATCTTCAATCGCCTCGTAAGAGCCGAGTTGTTCATCTTGTATGATTTCTAGCCGCTCATTCGTCTCCCTCAATTGGAAAATAAAAATGCCGATGATTGAGATGGATAGCACGGATAGGCTAATCCATAGTAAAATCCACTTTCGTTGTGACATCGTGACCCTCCTTTCTACTCCATCGTACATGATTTTGGAAAAATCGACAGAAAATATTTTTTTGAAAAAGGAAAAAACGGGTAAATGTATAATCAATTAGTGTAAGAACTTTATACAACAGAAGACCATTAGACACATAAGGAGAGTCAATATGTCAGAGAATTCATCGTTACACAAGTTGTACCAGGTGTTACAAGATCAGCGTACGAATCTTACTTACGAGATTCCGAGTCTATGGAATCGCATGCGTTTTCCTTCTGAACCGATTCGTGACGGGGTCGAGCGTGTGAATCCGTATGATTTTTTAGTAGAAACAATAGAGAAAGCGATTCTTCCATATGCGGTAGAAAGTCGAGCATATCATACGTCCGTCGCGAGTGCAGATGGCCATTTACAGACGGGTGGCGATTGGATTAAGCGTGCCTCTGTCTATTCGATGCAAGTTCGTACATCAACTTCCTGGGATCATGATGGATCGGGTTATGTGGAGATGCAGAACTCACTAGGGATGAAAGACACAGGCACATTTGTGAAAACGCTTGCGCTCATTCCACATCTCCTTTATATGGGGATTGATACCTTATTCCTGTTACCGATTTCTCAGCATAGCCATAAAAACAAGAAAGGTGAATTTGGCTCTCCTTATGCCGTTCAAGATTTCTTTGCCATTGATGAAGAGTTAAAGGAAACGTTGACTGGCGATGCGATGACTGTCGAAGAAGAGTTTTCAGCATTTGTAGAAGCTTGTCACATGGTAGGAATTCGTGTCGTCATCGACGTCATCCCTCGTACGTGTGCGCGAGACAACCGACTCATCCTTGAAAATCCAGAGTGGTTCTATTGGATTCCGCTGGCCGAAGTTGATTATTATCATCCACCGTCTGTACCGGGGATTGGGGAGAACGTAAAACCGGAATTCGCATTCTTGCCGATGGTGTATAACTCAGAAGATGTATGGCAACACTTGAGACGATTCTCGATGGCTCCGAACTTACTTGATGCTGAAAAATGGGAACGGGTACGTGCTTTCTTGATCGAACATCCAGAAGAGAACGTCCTCGCAACGATTGAACGAGAGTTCGGATTGACGACAGCGCCTGCCTTTTCAGACTGTATCAACGATCCACAACCACCTTGGTCGGACGTGACTTACTTCCGTCTCTTCTTAGACCATCCGCTTGCGGCAGCACCTTATGTGAACGATGCGAATATCGCTCCTTATATTCTGTTTGATTCAATCAAGTCCAATCAATTCCGAGGAAATGTCATCAACGAACCACTCTGGGAGATGCTCGCTGATATCATTCCACACTATCAACGCGAATATGGCATTGATGGCGCACGAATCGATATGGGACATGCACTTCCTGTCGATTTGGCACAGCGCATTCTAGCAAAACCACGTTCACTCGATTCGAACTTTAGCTTTATTGCGGAAGAATTGATTGAAGCAGGAGCTTGGGCGGCGAAAGATGCCGGTTATAACATGATCATCGGATATGGTTTTTATAAAGAACCTCGATTCGAGACACATGAGACGCATCAATTCTTATACGACTCACGCTTTTTACCACTTCCGGTGTTCGCGGCAGGGGAAACCGCGGATACACGTCGCCTTGCGACGCGAGAAGGGGGACGACAGGCAAGTCGGTTGTTGACAGTCTTGAACGGTTTTATGCCGAATGGTGTCCCGATGACAAACTCTGGACTTGAGTTATATGAAACGCAGCCGATGAACACCGGGCTCGATTGCCGTCCCGAAGAAGCGTACCAACTCTTCCCGACAGATCCGTATTTCGGAAAACTCGCGTTCTTTGATGCGTATCAGTTCCATTGGGATCATCCAGAGCGAGATGAAATGATCGAAGTGATGCATCAAGTAGCAGAGATTCGTCGCCGTTGGCTCGATGTACTCGTTGACCCGAACCATTTTGAACCACTTATTTTAAACGAACCGTTCGCACCGTTTATCGGATTCGCGTGGTTACGTCCAGAGACGAACGATACGTTGCTCGTTGTAGCGAACACAAATATGTGGGAGTCGTTACGAGGCGTGGTTTCCCTTGATGGTGTACGTCGCCGGAATTGGAACGCGAGTCGTTTTGCGGAGATGGTCTATTCACCAACTTCGTGGCCATATGCGGAACATGCGTTTGATGAACAATGGAATCTCCACGTCGATTTAAAACCTGGTGAAGTCAAAGTATATGAGATGAAATGAAAAAACGCCTTGAACCGATATATCATTCGGTTCAGGGCGTTGCGTGTTTCATGTAATAAATGACGAACTCATCAAGTGGCATCGGCTTTGCATAGCGATAGCCTTGCATGGAGTCACATCCAATTTTACGAAGGAACGTCTCTTGATATTCAGTTTCTACACCTTCGGCGACGAGTGCCATACCAAGTTGTCGTGCCATGGCGACGATGGTCGTCGTGACCATCTGATATTCACGGTTCTCTTCAAGTTGCATCGTGAATTCACGAGGGATTTTCAATTCATCGATTGGGTAACGAACGAGATAGGCCAGCGAACTATAACCTGTCCCAAAATCGTCAATCGAAAGTTTGATACCGAGCGACTTTAATTCTAGGATTCGATTCAAGACGCGATCGGAATGATGAGCGGCGACCGTTTCGGTTAATTCAAAATTGAGTCGGGACGGATCAATTGGGAATCGCTCGAACAACGTATTCAAATAATCAATTAAATGCTCATCAAACAATTGCCGAACGGACAAGTTGACCGAAAGCTTCGGCAAATGAATATCTCCTTGTTCGAATACGTGAATCAGTTGGAACGTCTCATGAATCATCCAGCGACCTAAATCGTGGATATGACCGGTTTCTTCAGCAATCGGAATGAATTGACTCGGGGGAATGAACGTCCCGTTATGTTGCCAACGCATGAGCGCCTCTGCTCCAATCACTGCCTTCGTAGACGCATCGACTTGAGGTTGGAGGAAAAGTGAAATCTCTCCTTTTTCAAGTGCGGTATCAAGTCCTTCCATCAATACTTTCCGTTCTTCCTTGTCTTCCCGCAATTCTGGTTCGAACATGACGGTTTCGTCACGACCTTTGTCTTTTGCGCGATACATGGCGAGATCGGCGTTCGAGAGCAAGTGTTTCAATTTCTTACCATGCTCTGGGAAGCGGACGATTCCAATCGAGGCATGCACTTCAACCAGTGTTCCAGCCATATAATAAGGTGGGCGATAGACGAGACGCCGTAAGCGTTCTGTCAACATTTCATCATCACCGTGCTCGGCGACGACAATAAATTCATCACCACCGAGACGTCCGGCATATTCGTTTGGAAGGAGTGCGGTCCGCAGTCGTTTTCCGATATGCTGCAGAAGCTCGTCTCCCATATGATGGCCAAACTGGTCGTTAATTTCTTTGAAGCCGTCTAAGTCAGAGAACATGAGCGTGAACGTGCGACCTTCTTCGATCAAACGTTCAATTTGCTCTTGTAGCGCGTAACGGTTGTGAAGCCCTGTCAGACTATCGAATTTGGCTTGGTATAAAATTTGTTCTTGCTGCTCGATCATTTGCGTGATGTCTTTCGCGATAGCGTAAATACCTTCGACTTCCCCGTCGATGATCATCGGAACATTGACGAGTTGCCAAACACGTGTCTCGCCTTCTTCGGTCATAATCCGTACATCAATCGTTCTCGGTCGACCGTTTGATAACTCTTGAAGAATAATCGTATACGGTGCACGATCTTTCGATTCGATGATGTCGAGGATATTTGACCCGAGTAACTTGTCCGTCGTCAATCCAAGAATCGAACTTCCTGCCTCATTGACCGACAACACTTCGCCGTGCAAATCGAATAAGAAAATTGGTTCTGAATGATAGGCGAAGAGCGAGCGGTATTGCTGTTCACGAATCTCGAGTTCATGCGCCTTTGTCGACACGGCCACTTCTAAATCTGTATTGACTGAATGAAGACGATGGCTGATGAGCGCGTTCTGTTTTGAGACGACGAACTGGCGAATGAGCAAGAGAAGCACGGCATTCGCAATCATCGAATCGGTTACAGACGTACCGAGAAGGCGGTCTGAAGCGAGTAAAAATAGCATGACGACGATACTGTACAGAATGTAATCCAAAATGGAATCGTAAGCAAGGGCGTCTTCCGATATATCCTCGACCCAATAACTGATGGAAATCATAAGGATACTACTGACTTGAACTAGATGAACTAGTTCATGTGTGATTCCTGAAAACATGAAGAGCGTGTTCGCGATTGAGGCGACCGTGAAGCTTAAAATTCCGACGAGTACAAGAATCCGGAATTTGTGTCCAGCCGAGACGACGCGATTTAAATACAAGAACGATAGCATCATATAAAGGCTGATCAGGAGCATCTGCTCTTCAAAGCCGCTCAACTGAGACACAAGTGACACATCTTGTGTGGAATAAAACCAGATATGTAGCGCACCAATCACAAAAAAACTAAACAAGGCGAACAAGTCGAACGTACGTAATTTCAACGTACGAATCTCAATGGATTGAGTAATGACAATCAGAGCCATAATTAAGTAAAAGAAATTTTGTAGGAATAAGAGTAACTGAGTATTCGCACCTGTCGAATCATAGTGCATCAGTAAATAAAGTGTGAAGCACACATTGCCTGCACTGATCAAAACGTGAATAAACCGTCTCATTCCTTTATGTTTAAAAATAGCTACTCCACTGAATAGGGTGGCCGCTCCTGAAATAACGAGGTAATAGATGAGCAACGTGCTGTTTCGTAAATCATGAGGGGTCAAAAATAATAATAAAAGTCCGGTCAAAAATGTTCCGATGAGAATCGCCGGAACGTATTGGCGCAACGAGTGAACTGACAACTCATGCACCTCCTTCTTTATATGTATGGGTCTCTTATTTATTATCGGAATAGGTGACTGAAGATTACACAAAAAAATCGACAACAATACGAGATTGTTGTCGAACAGGTAGAATTTAAAGCGTATAGGAGTGTTCTTTGAAGTTTCCTACGATGGAATCGATTTCGGATACAGTGACAAATGCCTCAGAATCGATTTCAGAAACAATCTGACGAAGTCGAGGGATTTCATTGTTCTGGACGACGACGTACAGCATTTTTTTCGAATCGTTCGAATATCCGCCTGTCGCATCCATGATGGTGACGCCACGTTTTAAGTTCTGCTTAATGACCAAGTTGATTTCATCCGCTTTCTGACAAATGATGAAACATTGCTTTTGAGCGGAGAAGAACTTGTGAATCGTGAGCAACGTGCGTGACCGAACAAAACTTAACACAAGGGCATACATGACGGCTTTAATGTCAAAGACAATGAAGACCATTACATAAACGATGATATCTTGAGTCAAAAAGATTTTAGGTAACGACAAGTTTCGGTTGTTCATATAAATGACTTTCCCTAAAATATCGAGACCGCCTGTAGAAGCGCCTGCGAACAAAAGAAGGGCAAGTCCGAGACCTGAGACGATTCCGCTGAACACGGAAGCGACGAGTGGGTCGTCGAGCGGAGTCGGTGGGATAAGGACCGGTAAACTATCAATCAAGATAGAAGAGAGCACGACAACAATCCCCGTCATCAAAATAAAGCGACGTCCTAAGTATTTTAACCCTAAGATGAAAAGTGGGATATTGAGCACGAGCTGAGTCATCCCGATTGGCGTTCCGAATAGTTCGTTCGTAATCAACGTGATTCCGACGATTCCCCCAGAACCGATTTCATTGGGTTTGAGCAGTAAACTGACAAAGACAGACTGAAGGATTGTCCCGGCAATGATGAACAGTACCGTTTCAAGGGCAACCCGTTTTCGAGATTTAGCATACATAGATAGTGGCTAGGCCTTACGCCTCCTTTTGGTAAGTCTTCTGCTAGCGTACTGCTACTTGTTCCTCATTTCAAGTCACAATTCGTTATGGAATCGGTCGATATCACTCGCCAATTGTTCATGTACATAGTCGATCACCTGAGCGTCATCGAATAATCCGAGCGGTACATCATCCGGAATCGCATCGAACGGTGAGACGAAGTATAGGATTGCCGCGACGAGCTCTTCTTGTTTGTCTGGTTGCATTTCAAATTGATCATTGTACAGCGCACGCAACATATTCAGCATTTGTTTCATCTGGAAGTAGAGCGTCAGTTCTTCTTCGCGCTCGATGTTGCTGATTTCATTGGATGCCACGTCTACGGTCACTTTTGCGAGGGCGCGTTCACCTTGGACGAGTAAGTCGCCGAGTTGTTCGCGGTCGTGGATGTCTTCTTTCGCTTGTTTCAAAAAGTGTGTGTAGGTTGATTTCCAATCTGCCATAGTAGATTCCTCCTTCATTCTTCATCTACTAATATGCCCGTTTTTGCGCATTGGTTGCAACTTTTCCTGAAATTTAAGAAAATAAAGATAACTGAAAAGGAGGAACGATACATATGTCTATGATTTCTATGCCGACAGAGGCAGATTTCGCACGCTATGCAGAGCTAGCTGTGAAAAAAGGTGTCAATATTCAACCAGGACAACAGCTAGAGGTACGTGCCGACATCAGCCAGGCACCACTCGTACGTCACGTGGTGAAAGCCGCGTATGCGGCAGGTGCGAAACAAGTATTTGTTAATTGGAGCGATGAGGAGACATCAAAGATTCGTTATTTCGATGCACCAGCAGACTCGTTCAAAGAGTTTCCAGATTGGTTAAAGGCTCGTTTTGAACAATTGGCTGAAGAGAAGACGGCATTCTTGTCAATCGTCAGTGATGACCCAGATGCCTTGAATGGTGTCGAATCGTCACGCATCTCGGATGCGAACCGTGCAGCCGGACAAGCACTTGCGAAATGGCGTCAATATGTGATGAGTGACAACGTGAGTTGGTCAATCGTTGCAGGTGCGTCAGAAGCGTGGGCTGAAAAAGTATTCCCAGGGCGTGAAGATGCGGTCGCAGCTTTATGGCAAGCGATTTTCGCAGCAACACGTATGGATCAAGAAGATGTGGTCGCGGCATGGGATACACATGATCAATCACTCCGTAGCCGCGCGAAGTTGCTGACAGAGAAGAAGTACGCGAAGTTGCACTACCAAGCACCAGGCACTGAACTTACAATCGGGCTTCCGAAAAAGCACGTCTTCCTTGGCGGTGGTGGTCCAAACATCGATGGCATCGACTTTATCGCGAACATGCCGACAGAAGAAGTGTTCACGCTCGCGGATAAAGATTCTGTGGAAGGTCACGTGTCGAGCACGAAGCCACTCAGCTACAGCGGAAACTTGATTGACGAGTTCACGCTTTGGTTTGAAGGTGGGAAAGTCGTCAAGGCAGAAGCGAAAAAAGGACAAGCGGCTCTTGATGAGTTGTTGAACATGGATGAGGGAGCACGCCGCATCGGTGAAGTGGCGCTCGTTCCAGATGATTCGCCAATCTCAAACTCAGGTCTTCTCTTCTACAACACGTTGTTTGACGAGAATGCATCATGCCACTTGGCATTAGGTCGTGCCTACTCGACATGTCTCGAGGGCGGTCCTTCGATGTCGCAAGAAGAACTCGCGGCGAACGGCGCGAATGACTCGATGACACACGTTGACTTCATGATTGGGTCAGCTGAAATGAATATCGATGGTGAACGGGAAGACGGCACGCGCGAAGCAATCATGCGTGACGGCAACTGGGTCATCTAAACGAAAGAGCGAATTCCGTAAAAGGAATTCGCTCTTTTCATGTGACGTCGTACAAATAACGAAGAGCGTGAGGTAAACGGCGGCGCCAAGCTGATTCGTGATGAATCGCATCCGGTTCCACTTCATATCGGAAAGCGATACCCTTTTTAGCAATGGCTTCAATCAGTTTTGCATTCGTGAACAAGTAATCCTTCGCTGTGATCGGTCCGCTCTCTTCATTCGTTCCGATGTCCATGTACAGTTTTCCAGAGATATCGGTTTGCTGTATAGCCTGGATCAATGGATTCAGATTCGCCCATGCAGCGGTGGAGAGGGATCCGACTCTTTTGATGGAAGGGTAGGTTGCCATCATATATAAAGAGATGACACCTCCCATCGAGCTCCCCATGACGCCGACATCTTCTGGATCTGTCGCATACTCTTTGTCGATTCGTGGTTTTAAGTCGTTCATAAGCCAATCTGTATACAAACGACCTTGACCACCAAGGGTTGGGCGCGTTTTCGCGAGTTCCGGTCCGATACGGCGATATAACATCTCATCTTCTTCATATGAATACTCGTCATAACGATCTAACCAGTTCGGAGCACTTGCAATGGCGACGACCATCAGAGGAAGTCGGAGTGTGTCGATGCAACGGTCAATCTCCCATCCTTCTCCATATGTAGCCGTGCTTCCTGAGAATACATTTTGCCCATCATGCATATAAAGGACAGGAAGTGGGGTGTCGGCATTGACCCAGTCTGGTCGAAACACGCGGACGATCCGTTTTTGACCACGGACCTTCTCCGTTGGAATCGATACGTTCAATTGATCAATCATTCTTCATCACCTCTTTCACCTTGTATTGTGGAGAATCATGAGCGAAAAGACAAACACAAATCTTGACTACCTACCGTTCGTTAGGTAAAGTGAGGAGGAAGGAGAGTGAGACGCGTGAATACAAAAGAGAAAATTATGCAATCCGCTCGGACACGGTTTGCCCGTGAAGGATATGAAGGATTATCACTTGCGGCGGTTGCCGAAGACGTTGGCATCCGAAAGGCTTCTTTGTATGCTCACATCGATGGGAAAGAACAATTGTTTAAGCAAGTCGTGACCGATATGGCGAATCGTTACGAAGAAGCATGGCAACAGACATCTGAGGATACTAAAGATCGACCACCTTTAGAACGTATTGAGTCGATCGTTCGGATGCTCACGTCATTCTTTAGCGATCACGAGACGTGGATGTTGACGAAACGGATGCTCCTCGTACCACCCCCAGAATTTCGGGACTATATTGAAGAAGTCATCGGAAAGGTAGAGACGGAGTTAAAGCGGTTTGAAAAAGAACAGTTTCGTCTCGCGATGGAACGTGGAGACTTACCATCGCAACCACTCGATGAGCTCTATGCTGCGTACTATTGCTTTCTAGATGGTGCCTTATTGTCTCTATTTACATTTGAAGATGAGCGGGAGATGCGACAACAAGCCGCTTTCCGAATCTTCAAGAAAGGTGTGGGTTGGAATGGATAAGGAAAAAGTCGCCTGGATTTCTCTTTTGTTCGCAGGATTGCTTGAAATCATTTGGGCAACGACGATGAAATTGTCTGAAGGGTTTACCGTTCTTGGTCCGACGTTATGGACGATTGTACTCTTGGTTGTCAGTTTTGGCTTACTCGCCAAAGCATTCCGGGTTTTACCTGCAGGTACAGGGTATGCCGTCTTCACGGGAATCGGAGCGGTTGGAACGGTGATTGTCGGTGCTCTTCTTTTTGACGAGGCGCTCAGCGGCTGGAAACTTTTACTTGTGACGACGTTGATCATCGGAATCATCGGGTTGAAACAAGTGACAGGAGGAGAAGAAGCATGAGTTGGGTATATTTGATCGGTGCAGGGATTGCTGAGATGACAGCCGTTTTCTTTATGGGGAAATCGAAAGGGTATCAAATTTTAAAATGGTCAATCTTATCGATTTTGTCGTTCGCGCTCAGTTTTTATTGGCTATCGAAGTCGCTTGAAGACATTCCGTTAAGCTTGGCTTACTCCATCTGGGTCGGAATCGGAGCGGCAGGTGGCGTCATTCTAGGCATGCTCTATTTAAATGAGTCTAAAAGCCGCTGGCGAATCTTTTATCTAATGATGATTATCGGCAGTGTGGTCGGTTTAAAAGTTGTATCGTAAAGGATTGAAACAAGCTGAAAACGGGAATTGAATAATTCAGATTATGAGATGGAAGAAAGGGGCGGAAAACGATGCATCTTGTCGAGTTGCAGTCCGAACGTTTGCGGTTTGAACCGTACACGATCTCTGATTTCTATTTTGTTAAGTCGCTTCTCCAAGATCCTCGGGTGATGCGCTTCATCAGTCCGGATGGGAGACCGTATACAGATGAACAAACAATCGAATGGTTCGAACGTCAATTGGCCCGCTATGAAACGGGACGCCAGACGGGACTATTGAAGCTGATGACGTTCGAAAGTGATGAACCGATTGGTCATGCAGGTACGTTGCTTCATGAGTTAGACGGTAAACTCGAGCTAGAAGTCGGCTATTGGTTGTCACCGAAGCATTGGCATATGGGTTACGGACGTGAAGCGGCCGCGCGATTGATGCAGTATGCCTTCACTGAAGGAGAGAAGGAAATCATTTCACTCATTCATCCAGAAAACGTTCCGTCTCAGCGTGTGGCTAAAGCGAATGGTCTTCATTGGGACCGTGACACCTTATATCAGAACATGCTCGTCTCCGTTTATGCGGGTGATTTGGAACGCCTCTGCCGGCATATTGATCGTCAACAAATGACGCGTTAAAAAAAGTACAAAAAACTTTTAAAAAGTTGTTGCCAACTTAATAGTTTCTTGATATATTAATAGTGTCCTTAAGAGAGGACACGACCTGATTCTGTAGCTCAGCTGGGAGAGCGCTACCTTGACAGGGTAGAGGTCGCTGGTTCGAGCCCAGTCAGAATCACTTGGGTGCCAAACCCTCGAGAAACCCACCGGAACATGGGTTTCCGCGAAGCCACTTCTTGCGAGAAGTGGCTCTTTTTTTGTATATTGACACGGCACGAAAGCAATTGGTATATTCCTCTCAATACATATAGAAACGGGGAATGCAAAATGGTGCTAACAGGAACCCTCGTCAATGCCGGACTAATCGTCATCGGGTCATTGTTAGGTCTCTTATTTCACCGCATTCCAGAGCGTATGAAAGAGACGGTGACGGCAGCAATCGGGCTTGCGGTCATCTTGCTCGGCATTCAAATGGGGATGAAAAGTGAAAACTTTTTGATTGTCATCGGAAGTCTTGTCGTCGGGTCTGCGCTCGGGGAATGGTGGAAGCTAGATGAAGTATTGAATGAAATCGGCTACCGGCTGGAACGGCGTCTTGGAAGTCAATCGAGTGTAGCGGAAGGGTTCGTTACGGCAACGCTCATCTTCGTCATCGGCGCGATGGCAATCATTGGGGCGCTCGATAGTGGATTACGTGGCGACCATGACGTCCTGTATACGAAAGGGTTGATTGATGGATTTACAGCCCTCGTGTTGAGTTCGACGCTCGGCATCGGGGTCATGTTTTCGGCCGTTCCGGTGTTATTGTATCAGGGTGGAATTGCACTACTCGCCATTCAAATCATGAAGTTCATTCCGGAGTCGCTCATGGACAGCTTTATTTTGGAGATGACCGCGACCGGTGGTGTGATGATCGTGGCGATTGGCTTGAACTTGGTCGGAATTACAAAAATTCGCGTAGCCAACTTATTGCCAGGGATTTTAGTAGTAGCACTTATTGTATCGGCCATACATATGATGACGTAAAAAAAATGGGCGGAAGCGTGGCTTCCGTCCATTTCTTATGGTTTCTCAATTATTTCATGATCTTCTTTGGCACTCTCGCGTAAGGCTGAAGACATCACATCGGCAAGGTTGCGGTCTCGTAACACGCCGACACCACGGTCGGTCGGTCCACCTGGAGCAGCGACGTCAGCAATGAGTTCATTCGTCTCACGTGTTTCATGTGACAGTAACTCTGCAGAGCCTTTCATCGCCTGAGCCACAATTTGACGAGCCGTCGCTTCGTCGTATCCGACATCGGTCAAGACCGGAGTCATCGCCCCGACGATTTCATAGAAGAAAGCTGGGCTACAACCTGCGGCTGCCATAAATGCAGACATCGTCTTCGCATCCGTGATGGCCGTTCGACCGACACGTTCAAAGAGGGCAGTTGCTTTTGCGCGATCGGCCTCATCTGTTTCAGGACCGAACCATAAGCCTGTCATCCCGCTCCGATATGCGACCGGCGTGTTTGGCATCGCGCATACGGCAGGAAGTCCTGAAGCTTCTTCTAATTGGCTCGGTTCGATATGTGCCGCAACCGACACAAGTAGTGGGGTCTTCCACTCTTTTGATTCCACATACGGAATGACGCCGTCCGGTTGCATCGCTAGTACGACGATGTCATAGTCGTTCACGTTTTCTTCTTCGACGATGTGTACGCCGAGTTCATCTTGTAGGAAGTTCAAGCGTTCCCGATCACTTCGGTTCGTCATGGTAATTTGTGTCGGTTCAATTCCTGAGTCAATCCACCCTCGAACGAGCGCTTCACTCATTGATCCTGCACCGACCATTAGTAATTGTTTCATCATTCGTCACCTCTTCTATTCGATTCGGTCAATAGTTATGTTGACTATCATAACAAACCTGCTGTCGAATATCGCCCATCTTGCTCATTTGTTAAGAGATGGAAAACGATTTGACATATGGAGCGGTGAACATGACAAACGTTTCAAATCGCGCTATGATGGCACTAATTCAACAGAGTGAGGCGAAATCGCGTGAAACGTGTACTAGTAAAAGGGATTCAAGGTTATCAACGTTTTATCTCACCATTAAAGCCGCCGACATGCCGGTTTTATCCGAGTTGTTCACACTACGGAATCGAAGCGATTGAGAAACATGGAGCCGTCAAAGGCAGTTATTTAACCGCTCGCCGGCTCATCCGTTGTCAACCGTTTCATCCGGGCGGGCTCGATTACGTCCCGGATACATTTGATTGGAAAGCGCCTTTACAACGAGAGAAGCCTGAATCACAGCGAGACGATTAAGTTCGTCTCGCTGTTTGTATACAGAAGTACGTTTCGAACAGTTGTTTTAGCACAATACTTTTGCATTGTTCTAAGTATTCTGAAAAAATAGGGATGTACACTATTTTTCGGGGAAAGGGGATACTTTGTATGGGGCAATCATTTAGTGAATGGGTGAGTACGGCATCCAATTTTGTATGGGGACCACCGCTTTTAATTTTGCTTGTGGGGACAGGCATTTACTTGACGGTGCGTCTAGGTGGTATTCAAATTACCAAATTACCGTATGCATTGAAATTGGCGTTTTCAAAAAATCAGGATCAATCCTCAAAAGGGGATATCAGTCACTTCCAGGCGCTCATGACTGCGCTTGCGGCGACCGTCGGTACGGGGAATATCGTCGGGGTGTCGACAGCAGTTGTATTAGGAGGACCGGGGGCCATCGTCTGGATGTGGGTGTCGGGATTCTTTGGGATGGCAACGAAATACGCGGAGGCCGTTCTAGCTGTTAAGTATCGGGTGACCGATGAACGTGGTCAAATGGCTGGGGGACCGATGTATTATCTAGAACGAGGGTTGAATCAACGTTGGTTAGCGGTGGCGTTTGCTGCATTCGCCTCGATTGCGGCGTTCGGGATTGGAAACGGGGTCCAGACGAACTCTGTCGCGCTCGCGCTCAAAACGACATTCGATGTACCACTCTACATATCAGGAATTCTCATCATGATTTTTACAGGCGCGGTCATCCTTGGAGGCGTACGTTCGATCGGGAAAGTGGTCAGCTACTTCGTCCCGGTCATGATTGCCTTCTACTTAGGTAGCGGTCTCTTGATCATGATTATGAACTACTCGCTTATTCCAGATGCGTTCGCACTCATCTTTAGTAGTACGTTCAGTGCGGAAGCAATCGGTGGAGGCGCGATTGGGGCAGCTATTCGTTACGGAGTCGCGCGTGGTGTCTTCTCGAACGAGGCAGGTCTCGGTTCTGCTCCGATTGCAGCGGCCGCTGCGAAGACGGATATGCCGGGTCGTCAAGCACTCGTCTCGATGACACAAGTCTTCTTGGACACGCTTGTCGTCTGTTCGGTGACAGGGTTGACACTCGTCATGGGTGGTCAAATCGGGACAGGACTAGAAGGGGTGGAATTGACTTCGGCCACATTCGAATTGTTCCTCGGTCCGGCAGGTGGCTACATTGTCACGATCGGTCTCGTCCTGTTCGCTTACTCGACCGTTCTCGGTTGGTCGTATTACGGCGAACGGTCCATCCATTACTTGTTTGGGCAAAAGTCGATTCTTCCATATCGGATTGCTTTCGTGCTCGTCGCCGGTCTCGGTGCCATGACGACCAATTTGAATTTGGTATGGGCGCTATCCGACGTCTTCAACGGTTTGATGGCCATTCCGAACTTGATTGGTCTCTTGTTCTTGTCGGGCGTTGTCATCGCCGAAACGAAACGATTCAACCAACAGCTTGAAATTGAGAATCGAAAAGTATCCTAAACGCATCGACGCCATCCTCATGAATCAGAGGGTGGCGTCTTTTGTTTCGCTTCTAATTCATCAAGTCGTGCTTTTTGAAGGTGGTCGAACACTCTCGTAATGAATCCGACCATGATGCCGACACCCGTGATCACATAGCCAATCGTAAAAATTTTCCCGATATCGGTCTGGGGGGCAAAATCGCCATAGCCGATAGTCGTTAATGTGATGACACTGAAGTAGAGCGCGTCGAGCCATCGCATCGCCTCAAATTGAGCATAAAAAAGTGTTCCGGATAGGATGGTGAGAAAGGCAAGGCTGAATAAGACTTGGAACTCAGGGTCCCGTAGACCGCGCCAGATCCCACGAACAATCCGGCGTAATGTCAGTAAGAACGGTAGCATGTCACTCGCTCCTTTCGATATTAGGTTTGTTCGCTAACAACGGGGGAACATCCTTTATAGTTCGAAAAAAGAGAAAGGGTGAGTAGGATGGGGAAAGTCATTCCAAAGCAAGAAGGGCTCGACCATAGTGTCGATTTTTTACGGGAAGGATATTTGTTTGTCGCAAACCGACGTAAAAGTTTTCAGTCGAATATTTTTGAAACTCGTTTGCTAGGAGAACGCGTGATTTGTCTCGGAGGAGAGGACGCTGCTACCTTGTTTTATGAGGGAGACAAATTTACACGTCAGGATGCCGCGCCGAAACGTCTTCTTAAAACCCTATTCGGGGAAGATGGGGTACAAACATTGAATGGGAAGGCACATACGCATCGAAAACGTATGTTTATGTCATTGATGACAAAGGAAAACATCGATCGTCTTCTTCGGCTGACGAACCGTGAATGGAGACGGATCCGACATGCTGGAGAAGAAATCGTTTTGTATGACGAGGCGCAACAGGTATTGATGAAAGCTGTCTGTGAATGGTCTGGAGTTCCGCTTGCACGAGACGAAGTAGCGAAGCGGACCGATGAAATGAGATTGTTATTTGAATCGGGTACTTCTTTAGGTCCAACTTATTTGCAAGGTCGGAAGGCAAGAAGTTCGGCCGAAGCGTGGATTCGACAGATGGTCAAAGAAGTACGGTCAAATCGATTATTACCGAATGAACAGACGGCACTTTATGAGTTCTCGTGGCATCGAGATGAATCTGGTGAGTTGTTGCCTGAAGAAGTAGTGGCTGTCGAAGTGTTAAACATTTTGCGACCGACTGTTGCCATCTCGGTCTATGTCCTCTTTACAGTCCTAGCGCTTCATCAATTCCCGAGAGAAAGAGCACAAGTAAAGCAAGGACAGCTTTCGAAAACGGCCTTTGTCCAAGAAGTGAGACGTTTCTATCCGTTTTTCCCTGTAGCGGCAGCTCGAGTCAAAACCGATTTTGAATGGAACGGATATACGTTTACGGAAGGAACACTGACGCTCCTTGATCTCTATGGAACGAACCACGACTCTGCGATTTGGGCTGAACCCGATCAATTTAATCCTGCTCGCTTTATGGACTGGAAGGAGAGTCCGTTCAATTTTATCCCGCAAGGAGGAGGAGATGTAGATTTTGGACATCGTTGTGCAGGGGAGCATGTGACGATTGCGATTCTAGAACAAGTCATTGAATTGTTTACGGAGGAGTTCTCGTATACCGTTCCTCCTCAAGATTTGAGTTATAGCTTCGTTGATATGCCGAGTCTACCGAAAAGTAAACTGCGTTTGACTGATGTAAAATGAATCGAATAAGTAAACGCCTACTCTTGATGGAGTAGGCGTTTAGTATGGAGTGCGGTTTATTTCGTTTGTAAATTGAGACGTTTTGAAATCGGACGAATTGGGACGGAAGGGTCAATCATTCGGTTATCCCGTTTCGGTTCATCCGTGCATTCAATCTGCCAATCGGCGTCATGAAGCTCTTTTAGTCCGACGGCAATGTCATAAAGCGAATAGTTCGCATTCCCGTTTAGCTGATAGATGCCGGGTCCGCGTTTCGTCAAGATTTCGAATAAAGCTTCCGCTGTATCCGGTAAAAATGAGCAAGATGGATACCAATGCTCACTCGCTTGTATGACCCCTCGTTGTTTCATCTCGTTTGTAAAATAGTCCATCATATTGTTCGATCCGGCTTCATCCCCAATCTGCCATCCAAGACGAACAATCTGAGCACCCGGGTTGACACGAACGATGGCTCGTTCGCAGTCACGTTTATACTTTCCGTAGTCATCTTCAGCATCTGGCGCCGTGTCCGGTGAAATCGGTCCAGTCACATCATCTGAAAAAATCGACACTGTACTCGTGAACAAGAACGGAATCTTCATCTGCCCACATAAACGAGCGAGCGTCTCGGCCCATTCAACCGGTCCCATACCGATATGTAAAAAATAGTCCGGGCGGATGCTTTCAATGAATTGTCGCATCTCCTGCTCGTCTGTCGTGGACACTTGCTCACGATTCCATGCAATCCCCTCAATGCCATGACGCTGTAACGCTTCGGCAACAACCGGTGCTACCGTGCCGTTCATTCCAGTAATGATTGCTTTCATTTTATTTCGCCCCTTTCTCTCTATATCATGCCACAAAACGGGCGTGGACAAACAATCGAGGTGTTTGCCTATGCTAGACTAGGTGATGGAGGGATCAATGATGAATATTCGACAAGCAACGAAGCAAGATTGTACACAAATCGCACCGCTCATGTATCAGGCGATTCATGACATCGCGTATACGTTGACTGGGTCAACGAATACCGATGAAGTATTAGAGCGATTGGCGATGTGGGTGGAAAAACCGAAGAATCGTTTAAGCCATGAAAATATATGGGTCGCCGATGTAGAAGGGGAAGTGGCGGGAATGATCATTTCGTATCGAGGGGACGAGGCGGAAGCATTAGATCGCCCGATTCGGGAATGGTTAACGGCGCATGGGAGCAAAGTGGAATTAGATGTTGAGACGGAGGGGTTCGTTCAATACATCGATTCACTCGCTGTACTAGAGGCGTATGGTGGTCGTGGCATCGGAACGAAGTTGATTGAACAGATCTGTACTGTCGCGGCAGAACGTGGTGTCCCGGCCGTCACCTTGAACGTGGATCAAGACAATCAAGCGGCTCATCGTTTGTATACGCGACTCGGATTCCACAAAGAAAAGGAAATTATGATTTCGGGATCTCGTTTTGACTATATGAAAAAAGAGACACGCTCGACTCCTTTCTCGGTCTAAAAGCGGATGCGCAAACGCTCGTTCTCGACTATACTAAGTGCTTGAGGAAAGATATATGTAAAGGAGATACATTATGGAGTGGAAGAATATTTGGCGGGGAATGGCCATGGGAACGAGTGATTTGATTCCTGGTGTAAGCGGCGGTACCATCGCAGTTATTTTAGGCATCTATGATCAATTGATTGAAGCAATCAGCGGTGTATTCAGCCGATATTGGAAAAAGTATATTGGTTTCTTAATTCCGCTAGCGATTGGGATGGGAACAGCCATCATCGCCTTAAGTCGAATTATCGAGTATTTGTTGCTCGAGTATTATGCACCGACACAATTCTTCTTTATCGGATTGATTTTAGGGATCATTCCGTTACTTTTTGTAGAGTTTAAGTCACGTGCATCGATTCGTCCCATTCATGTGATTGCCATGATTGTAGCAACGGTACTCGTAGCGAGCATGGCGTTTCTCAATCCGGTTGATTCGTCTATCATTACGGACGTTACCTTTGGGACAGCACTCCTCTTGTTCTTGTCTGGGTGGTTAGGAAGTATGGCAATGTTACTTCCTGGAATCAGCGGGTCATTCGTGTTGTTGCTGATTGGGGTGTATCCGACAGTGATCAGCGCCATCTCGAACTTCAATTTGCTCATTATCGGAAGTGTTGGGGCAGGCGTTGCGGTCGGCTTTATTGTCAGTAGTAAGGTGATTCGCTATTTGTTGGCGAATTTCCCAGGAATGACGTTTTCGGTCATCATCGGATTGGTAGTGGGTTCGCTCGCCGTTGTATTTCCAGGAGTGCCGGCTACGGGGCTCATGTGGGGACTCAGTGTCATTGCGTTCATCGCAGGGATTGTTGTCGTCCGATTGCTCAGTCGTTACTCCGTATAAAACAGCAAGGAGTCCGGGATCACCGGACTCCTTTTTAATAGATAAACGGAAATAATCGTTTGCGTGACTTTGACCATGATACATACGATTGACCGAAGTGACGGGTCAGCATCCCTTCCTCAATCCGAATCCGATATAGTAACGCAAGAGCCGTAAGACCGGTACCGATCAAAGCGACTGCCCAATGAAGAAAATACAATGAGAACCCTAACGTAATGAATAGTAAACCTGTGTATAAGGGATGGCGTAAGAAACGATAGGGACCAGAGCTGACGAGTTCGTCTTGAGGACGAACGACAACGTGTCGGGTGAATTGATGACGAAGGTGGAAAATTCCCCAATACCGTAATGATACACCCGCTATGTAAAACGAAAGAGCAAGTATGCGTTGAGCCATTGATGGACGCGCCTCAACAAAGATTGAATAGATGATAGACAAAGAGAACATGACAATCATCGTCGACGCTACGAAATAAAAGCTTTTTCGCTCGACGGAACCGTCCGTTGCCTCTTTTCGATTACGAAATTTCCATGTCTCCACAAGCCAAAAACAGGACACGATGATCAATGCAAGATCCATCCACTCCATAGCGCACATCCTTCCTTTTGATTCATCTTTCCTTACCCGACCTTTGATGAAGAAAAACCAAAGGCGAATGGTGTTGGGAAAAAGTTTGTAAAAGACAAAGAAACGAGTTATCATCTAATGAGAATGATTATCATTTTTAAGGTGAGTAGATCATCTACATAGAAGGGAAGGATACGACGATGGGCGAAGAACAATTCGACGTGACGATTATCGGTGGGGGTCCGGCAGGATTATATGCTGCTTTTTATAGTGGATTACGAGGCATGAAAACAAAAATAATCGAATTTCAACCTCAACTAGGTGGAAAGCTGCACGTTTATCCAGAAAAAATGGTGTGGGATGTAGGGGGGCTCCTTCCGACGGCGGGAGCAAATCTGATCGATCAACTCGTCCAACAAGGCCTCACCTTTTCGCCGACAGTCATCCTAGGGGAGAAAGTGGAGTCGATTTCAAAACGTCAGGATGGATTATTCGGAATCGATACGTCGAATGGTCATCACGTATCCAAAACGGTGATCGTCGCAACCGGGAGCGGTATTCTGAAACCACATAAGATCGAAATCAGCGGAGCAGAGCGATTTGAATTGTCAAACCTTCATTATACGGTGAAGTCACTAGAACGATTTAAAGGGAAGCGAGTCTTGATTTCAGGTGGTGGAAATAGTGCCGTCGATTGGGCCAATGCACTCGAACCGATTGCGGAGCAAGTCATTTTGGTTTATCGAAAAGAAGAGCTCGGAGGTCATGAAGCGCAAGTCGAGAAGATTAAAGAAAGCCGAGTCGATTGTTGCCCCCAGTCAAAAGTCACGGACTTGATTTCTCATGATGGGCAATCGATTCAGCAAGTGCTGTTAACACAGATTGACACGGGAGAAACAAGTGTGGTCGATGTCGATGAGGTCGTCATCAATCACGGGTATGAACAAGATGCGGAACTCCTTCGGGACAGTGAATTGAACGTCGAAATGGTCAATGGATTTTATGTGAAAGGAAACGCGGGGAGTGAATCGTCCGTTCCGGGATTATATGCTGCAGGTGATATTCTGACGCATGAAGGAAAGGTCCATTTGATTGCAGGGGCATTCCAAGATGCGGCGAATGCGGTGAATCGGGCCAAAACGTATATTGACCCGAATGCGACCGCTACGGCAATGGTCTCTTCTCATAACGAACGTCTAAAAGAAAAGAACCGTCAAATCATAGAAAATACTTTCTTGAAGCAGTAAGAGCGACGTCTCTTACTGCTTTTGCGTAGGATAATCACAAAGCTCGGTGATGACACCGCCCGAATGACGTGGGTCCATATAGATCAAACGGCGACCCTTTGCGGTCGTACGTAGTGTGTCTTCTAAAAAAGTGATGCCATTTTGTTTGTGTGTAGCGATGGCGATGTCTAAATCTTCTACACGATATGCGATATGATGGACGCCTTTTCCTCGTGCTTTCATGAAACGAGCGATCGGACTCGTATTACTTGTTGGGCGCAACAATTCGATGACATCCTCGCCGATGTGAATGACAGCTAGCTCGGTTTCCACCCCAATGGCTGTATTCGTATAACGGTCAATCAGTTCTCCACCAAGCACAGTTGTATAAAATGTGATCGCTTCGTCTAAATCACGGACGGCGATTCCAGTATGATCGATTTGCATAAACATTCCTCCTCAACCTTCAGTTTGCCTAAAGTTGAACAAAATGTCACTTCACAACGTTTCGACCATATCCGATATAATAAGAGAGGGAGGGACAGCGAAATGAACGGAAAAATCACAATGGGATTGGTGGGCATGTTCGCCCTAGTATCATTTGTGTTTGGACTCTCGCTTGCGACGTTTGTCGATTATCGCATCAATGAAGAGCAAGTTGTGCTCGAACGGTTAACCACCCATAAACAGATTGGTCCGACGGAGTTGCTGTCTACCGAGGTCGATTTTCATTTGAATGGATCGAATTATGCGATTCGTTTCAAGGATGAACCGAACATCACGTATTGGTTCAGTGTCGTAGATCGCCAAATCAAATTTGATCGGATTGAATCGCTCGATTTGAGAGACACGGGACTTCGGACAGAACTGTTTAAGGAAATGCCGCCTTTGGCGATGGAGTCGACAACTGCTGCAGAATAAAAGACGTCGAATGAACAACTTTTTCGTGTGAGAACGAGTTGATACAATCGACGTCTTTTTTATTGATCAATAGAGTGGAGTCGGTAGCACTTGTTGTGTAAGCATATATATCCCGCCTGACGATACTTGAGCACCTTGCTTTCGAAGTGCAAAATTCAAGTCAGATTGCAGGTTGGTCGTAGAAATACGAGCCTCGTCGATATATCTGAATGCATCGTAAAACTTTTGTTGAAGAAAGGAAAGGGCATCCCGCAACATAGACTCGTCACAATCTAATTGAATTTCTTGGACGCACACGTGATACATATGTAGTCGTACTTTCATGATTCCGATTGGTTGGTGACACCAGTTTAATGTGTAGAACAGTGTTTGTTGCCGAGTTTCATGTGCGAATTGTTCATCCGTCATCGGGATGGCGCCCGGTAAGACATGACAATGCGCATTACGAAAAGTGAGCCAATCCGCTCTTCGTGAGTAATCCATCAATTCAAGTGTCCAGTACGTATGCGATACTTTCTCACAAGGAATGAATGGCAAGTGATACGTATTCGTTTGATGGAATACTTGAAACCCAGTTGCCTCATATATTCGAAGCTTATCTTGATTATGATAGTCCTCTTCCTGAAGATAATACGTAATCGGGTGTGTGGTTTCTCGACTTCGTTCATACATGACTCGGTCAAGTAACCCGCGAAACATATGACGATCAATATATGACACCTTTGAGAGTTGAATGATTTGGAACGCTTCTAGATGTTCGTCGTTCGCAAAGAATGCAGCTAACGGTATATCTTTATTTAAGGCGCTATACACGTGATGATGGGGAGGCAAGGAAAGAAGCGGGGGTGTCTTTGATAAAGGGTATAATGTTTGAATAGAGATACGTTTCTGAATAGGTAATTGCCTACATTCTACAAAGCGTAGTGCTCGTTTCAAGGAGAATCCTTCTTTCTGAATGAGTTAATAAGTACAATTAAATTGTAAGCGCTATCTCACTTGAAGTTGTATGGCATTCTCATGAAACCTGATTGATGAAAATAATCAACAACTTTCATAAAAACATGAAATTAAATAGATTGTAAGCATCCGATTCAGAAAAACTGATTAGTTACGCTGATGGATCTGTGAGTTTCGTCAAATGTCAGACGTGACGTGCGTCGAAGACATGATATACTTAATCACAATGAAACCAATCAATTAGGAGTTTATGATGAAATATATTTATCAACTGATTCTCGTATCTATGTTGTTCATGATTGGTGCGCCCACGACGGTTATGGCCGAAACAGAACCAGTAGTGATTCATGAGAACATCATTGTCGAAGAAGAGGTAGAAATTCACGAAGGATTTCAATCACCCAATGAGATGGTGTATGTCTTCGTATTAATCGTATTATTATCAGTCGTCGGTTTAGGAATTATGAATACGATCGAATAACGTGAAAACGTTCACAAAAATGCAATAAGTCATTTGGTAACGGTTACAATCGTTACTTTATACTTATATGTGTAGGAAGAAAGTTCTGCACCAACTTTCTGTCCTCCTTTTCAAATGAACACCCCTCGTTCATATCATGTATTGGAGTCAACCGATGTCATCGATTGACTCCCTTTTTTGTCTATCTAAAATCGAATACGTTTTTCTTTTGCTAATCGTTTTAATCGTTTTGTTTCATCCGTATGGCCATGGCTCTCTAAGAAATCGACGTAGACACGGAACGGTTCGGAACGATGTGAAAAGAAAGGGATATACTCTGAAAATAGCTTCTGTTCGGCTTCTTGTAAATTTCCTTCGGCGACGAGGAGGCGGAGCTCTAACATTTTAAGAGCTTGATAGTTTTCAAGTGCGGTATCTTCTGTCTGGGATTTTTCCAACATCCGCTCACACAGTTTGAGAATGCGTGCGTGAAGAATCTTTCTCGTGTTGGCTTGGCTGTGTTCAATCGGCAAGGTTGATAATAAGTCGATTCGTGTGGAATCCACGTCTTTTGGCACGTGGAGGGCAGTATATAAAGCGCGGTCAATCCAGACGGTATCAATGGGTGCGTCTAGTTGGTAGTAGTGGATGAGTTTTTGGAGCATCGTGACTTGTGAGATTTTCAATAGGCGAAACGGGTCGCTCGTTGAAAAGAGAGGTTCTTCTCCGGCTGACGTTGACAGAAGATAAAACATCTCTTCATACATCGTGCGTGCCTCAGTATATTCTTCGGCATAGTGGGCTAAATCACGGATGATTTTTTTGGCGTGGATATACCAATTTTTTTGATCACGGTCGGACATGACTTGATTGGGACGAATATATAAATGTTCATATGCTGAATCGACAAAACGTTCAGCTAACGTAATCGTTTGTGAGAGCGAATGACGCTCTTCCGAATGTTTTTTTTCTTTATAGCGTGTGAACTGGCTGATCATAAAATCAAAGTCTTGATCATCAATCACATCTTTTGGAGTATGACGATACATCTCGACCAATAAATCACGTAACGTCGCCTCACCATATTGCTCCAACAGCATGCGTAATTTTCCGATGCGCATCAGCTCTCCTCCTTTCATTCATACTTGTTGTATGCATCTCTGATTTGGGCAGACACCAATTAATATTCCTTTCCCGGATTTCATCTGAAACAATCATATGGTCTCATGCTTAAGACGGATTTTCCTCAGAAACGTTGTCAGATCAATGCGGGTTCGGGATAATAGAGAAAAATTGATAAAGTTGAGGATTGAAAATATGAAAGATGATCAACGTTTATCGCGTGTAGAACGTAGAAAGCGCGAACTCGAACAACAAGAACGTG
Source organism: Exiguobacterium sp. MMG028 (assembly GCF_027947425.1). Lineage (NCBI taxonomy): Bacteria > Bacillati > Bacillota > Bacilli > Caryophanales > Exiguobacterium > Exiguobacterium sp. MMG028. The sequence continues at coordinate 110,032 of NZ_JAQJIN010000004.1, read as the reverse complement.
AAGCGTCTCGTTTGAATGATGAGCAATCATCGAACGAGCGACCAAATATAAATGAAGTTTCCGAACGAAATCGACAACACGAAGGAACACCTCCTCAATCGGAGCATCCTTTCTTAAACGAAAAATCGTCAGAGTCGTCGAAACCAAATCAGGGAACATCGAAAAACCGGCGAAAACGGATGCCTCGAATGCTGTCATTCTCAAAACCAAAGCGCAAAACGTCTCGACCTAAGTCAAATCATGCTGCGCAGCAATCGAGACCGTCCAATCCGTCAAAACCATCAAAACGTGAAGTCGACCAATCACCAAAACCAACAAATAAACGAAAGCGTAAATGGAAAGGGAAAGTGGCCGTTTTTCTCATTTTGATGCTACTTGTTGGAGGATATGTGGCGACTTCCCCGTTCACGTTCCTCATTATGGGAAGTGACGCACGGGTGGGGGAATCCCTCTCGGGGTCCCGCACAGATTCTCTACAATTGATGGAATTTGTCCCTCGTTCACGTACTGTTCAAAACGTGTCGATTCCACGCGATACGTATACGGCCATTCCATGTGAGCCAGACCGGGATGGCGATAAAATCACCCATGCTTTCGCTTATGGTGGTGCAACGTGTACGGTAGGTGCTGTTGAAGGACTGACCGATGCGTCAGTTGACGGACAAGTCGTGATCACATTTGAGTCGTTCATGGAATTGATCGATTTGATTGGTGGTGTCAATGTGACAGCAACGCATTCATTCAGTGAGAAAGGGTTCAACCAGACGTATGAGTATACGGAAGGTGTCTCTTACGCGATGGATGGAGACATGGCACTTGCCTATGCGAGACACCGTAAGTCGGATACGGACGGTGCCCGTTCGAATCGTCAAACCGAAGTCATGACAGCCGTCGCTGAGAAATTGGCTAGTCCTTCGGGCTGGACGAAGATTCCGGCAACGTATCGTTTCATGAAAGAGGAAATGGGTCTTGAGATGAATGTCTTACAAATGGCGTCTGTCGGTCTGACGATGATCTCGAACCCGGACGTGAATAAGATGCAAGTTGAAGGACAAGATGCCTACATCAACAATGTCTATTACTACGAACCTTTAGAAGAGAGTGTGCAATCCATTCGGGACGCCCTCGATTTATCGATGTGGGGCACGGTCAGATAATTTTAAGAAAAGGGTTTGATTCTGACTTGAAAGAGGAATTTTAAACAAATGAACTACTCTTTTGAGGAGGGAAATTTGAATGAAAGTATTAGTCATTGGAGCAACAGGAAAGATCGGGAAACGTGTATTGAAAAGTCTAGCGAAAACCCATCAAGTGACCGCTTTAATTCGTTATCCTGAACTACAAGCAGAGTACGAGAAAATGGGTGCGCACGTATTGACGGTTGATGTCGAGAAAGAACTTGAGAAAAAAGTTCATGAGGCGACAAGTGGACAAGATGCAGTCATCATTGCGGCGACTGCCGGCGCAGACGGATCGAGTACCGAGATTGAACTGCTCGACCGAAACGTCGCGATGAACGCGATTGATGCTGCTAAAAAAGAACGAGTACGTCACGTCGTCTTGCTCAGTGCATATGGCGCGGACCAACCGAATGCCGCACCAAAAGAACTCTTTAACTTTCTGTCAGCAAACAACGCCGCCGACGAATACATCGAACATAGCGGTTTGAACTATACGATCATTTGCCCAGTGACCATTGTCGATGAACCGAGTAAAGGTTCCATCGAAGCATCTGAAGACTTGAACGATGCGGACGGTGCGACGATTTCCGAGACAGATGTCGCGACTGTCATCTCTGCATCTCTTGACAACCGTGGATTATACGGTCGCCGAATCGAAATCAAGTCGGGTAGTACGCCGATTAATGAAGCGCTTGATTTTGAAGGCCGTGGAGAAGTGGCAAACGGAGGTAGAACGACGTTACGCCGACCACAACGATCATAACGAGTTGAGGAGAAGATGACATGGAACGAAAATTGTATAAAGATCAGAATAATAAAATGATTGCCGGAGTCTGTTCGGGGCTCGGGAACTATTTAGGAGTGGACGTCACAATCATGCGTGTTCTGTTTGTGGCAATGGCACTATTAGGTGGTCCAGGGCTTCTGATTTATATCGTTCTGGCCATCATCATGAAAAAGCCGCCATCAGAATATGAGGCGGAACAAGAAGATCGTTTTTAACGAAAAAAAGCAATCCGACATGACTGTCGGATTGCTTTTATTTTTCGATGTATAAGGTGTAGCTTGCTTCGAACGTCTCGTCTGGGGCAAGGAGTTGAACTCCTTCTTTGTGTAGAAAATCTTTTCGGTGTCCTTTATAATCTGCGTGACCGAACCACGGTTCAAGACAAACGAATGGAGCATCCTTATGGGGTGGTGACCAAATGCCAAAGTGAGTAAATGAAGGGCTTTCCATCACGATTGCCGTGCCTGACGGCTGATGACGTAGTGCAGCGTACTCCACATTTTCGAAAATCAATGCATCGTCGTCAAATAGGGAATGGGTAAGCGGAATGTATTGCCGATCACCTAGTGGTTGATAGGCCCCTGTCAAATACGGTCCCTCTAATAGATAGCGGTCAAGTGTACGTACTTCTCCGAAGTCGATCGTATAGTCCTCGAACGCACCACCCTTGAAAGGGATGTTGAATGCGGGATGACCACCGATACTGAACGGTAACATGGTTTCACCCGGGTTATGGACACGATAGGTGACAATGACTTCTTCTCCTACAAGTTGATACGATACGTTCAGAGTAAACGGGAAAGGGTAATGTTGACGTGATTCAGGCGTATCTCTCAAGGTGAAACGAACGGAAGTTTCAGTCGATGATTCGATGTCGAAAATCGCATCACGAGCAAAGCCGTGTTGACTCATCGTATACGTGTTGCCTTCATATACATATTGATCATCCAATAATCGCCCGACAATCGGGAAAAGAATGGGGGCCTGTCGTCCCCAGTACGTAGGATCACCTTGCCATAAGTATTCCGTTTCGTCTACTTTCCAACTAGTCATCTCAGCACCCTGTGCCTTTAACGTAATCTGAACATTTTTGTTTTGAAGTTGCACAATACATACGCTCCTTTACGGTTTGTGATAAGTTAAGTGTAGAAATCTTAAGTAAAACAAACAAGGGGTAAATGATGCGCTTACAAAGAATCGTAATCGGAACGCTCATCCTTCTATTGATTGCTGGGCTTGCCTACAAGGGCTACGAAGAATATATGACGACACAAAAGAAAGAAGAAGCGGTTCCAATCGTCCAAAATGAATCGGTATTAGGAGGGCTCGAAGTGGGGCAACAAGCTCCGGAATTCACCTTGAATACGCTAGAGGGGGAGAGTCTGACCCTTTCACAGTTCCAAGGACAGCCGGTAGTCATTAATTTTTGGGCTTCTTGGTGCCCGCCTTGTCGAGATGAGTTCCCTGAACTGGTTTCGTTTGAAGAAGCGACAGGCATTCCGGTTCTCGGTGTGAATGTCACCAAAAATGAACGACGAGGAAAAGCGGACGTCGAGGCTTTTTTACAGGAGTACCCGGTTGATTTTCCAATCTTGTTAGATGAAGAAGCGGTCGTAGAGCAACAGTATCGTGTCGTCGCGCTACCGACAACGTACGTGTTAGATGAACAAGGAGTCATTGTGGCGAAGCAGACGGGTCCCGTCGACGAAGCGTGGATTCAGCAACAGATTGAAAAGACGTCAATGTGATATTTCAAAAAAAGCTGAACGATCTGCCCTTAATGGGAGGGCAGATCGTTCAGCTTTTATAGTGTTGCTTGATCAATGCATCAAAATTTGGGGTCATATCTTCTTCAAGATAATAATGATGATTGTCTCGAATGATTGTATCACCAACACGTGCTTCGGAAGGTAAGAATCGTCTAGGAATGAAACTTGAGCCGTTATTCCATCTCAATACGGCATATTTTCCCTCGATTCGCACCAATGTACCGTACTTAATCATGCCTCTTCCTCCTCGACGAGCAGCTTCTGTCTCTTTTTATCCTTACATCATGTATTCCCACATTCCACAAAAGCTACACATTTTTACGAGTGTCTGTCCAATCGGACAAGGGAAGTTATTCCAAGAAACGCAAGAGGATAAATTTGATAAATGTGAAGGAAGTTTGAAGAAAACGCTTTCTTTTTTTAAAATGGTCTTCTATAATGAAAGCACGGGGTGATTATGACGAAACTGTGAACAATGGGGGGATGGTCATGTTTTCTTCTGCAATGATTGGGTTACTCGCTCTGACGGGAGTAACGATCTATGGGGTTGACCGTATGTTCACGGTCCGCTCAGAACGCGTCACAAAGAAATAGGTCTACATAGGGGGAGATCGCAACGTCTTGGGGAGACGTTGCGATTTTTTAATAGTCTTGTTGACGAGACCGGCGATCGGTCTCTTTTTGTTCCACCATTTTTCGATTACGTTCATGGACACGGTCGAAAAAAGAATGTTCTGGCCACATAGGAGACCAGTGGCGCTCTTCGGGAAGTGCTAAGATGTATTCTTCTGCCGCACTCAAACGTTCAATCATTTGGCTACGATTGTCGCATAGGTCACCATGTCCAGGCACGAACCATTGAACTTCATGTTCATAAATGAGAGTTTGCAACGTTTGTAATGTTTCGAGATATGCGGTCGGATCATGCTCGATAAAAGGTGGCTCGATATTCGAACCGTAATCTCCGCATACGAGTAGGTGCATCGGCTCGATTAGAACAGATAGGTGAGTTGCATCATGACCCGGTGTCGGGATGAACGTAACGGGTAACGATCCAAGTAGAAGTGTCTGATTCGGTTGGACCACGATATCGATATCAGGCTTTTGAATCGGGCGATCGATGTAGTGCTGTTCATAGAACTCGCGAATCTCATCGAGCTGATCGGACGAGTCGGCATCTACAAATGCCTGTGAGGCAATCGTTGTCGCATCCTTAAAACCATAAGCCCCGATAATATGGTCGAAATGATGATGGGTGAAGATGACGTAAAGTGGGCGATCATCGCGTCTTAGCTCGATATCCCGACGAATCGTGGCAATTTCTTCAGGAAGCCACGTAGGGTCAATCAAAAGAATGGCGTCTGGTGTATCGATCAAGGTGGATGTCGTTCGCATCAATGCACTTTCATAAATCGTGAATGATTGAAGTTTCGCTTGAATCAAAAGAGTTCCTCCTCATCTGATTAGAGTCATTCACTCTTTTCCCCAAAACAATCAATGGAACAACAAAAAAGCAGAAAGTCAGAAGACTTTCTGCTTTTGCAAGGTCTCAACCGTGCATTGTATGTGTGCGAGAGGTTCTCGCGTATATGTCGATATTGGAGCGGGTGAAGAGAATCGAACTCTCGTCATCAGCTTGGAAGGCTGAGGTTTTACCATTAAACTACACCCGCATGAAGAAAAAATATGGAGCGGGTGAAGGGAATCGAACCCTCGTCATCAGCTTGGAAGGCTGAGGTTTTACCATTAAACTACACCCGCGTTACGTCTTAACGTTACTTTGATATAATAGCATATCAGATTCTATTTGCAAACCCTTTTTTAAAAAACTTTTTAGGTTGCAGAATCCTGTCCACAACGAAGATAATAGAAAAAAGGGGAGAAATCAAATATGAGTGAACGAAAATCATATTTACAACTGATGGGCGAAGGATTTCGAATGTTGAAGCAGTCCAAACAAACGGATCAAACAGTGTCTCTTCGAAGCTGGACGTTCTCGATTCATCATGACAACGAATGGTATGTCGTGTTACGTTCGAATCGGGTCAAGTGGGTCGGATTGCCGAGTCATACATTTAATATTGCTCTTGATTCGATTCAAATTGGGAATCTTCGAATTATACGTCACCCTGAATCGAACGAAGTACGTTTGACAATCGATGAAGAATGGGGATTGGAAAATAAGGTTGTTTGTGACAACCTAGAATGGGAAACATTCGTCGATGCGCTCAAACAAGTGAAGGGGGAGTAAGCGTGAGTGAAGAGAGGTTGTATCGAATGGAAGCGGAAGCACGAGGGAGTGCTTGGCGGGCCCGGGTTCTAACAGGAATTCAGCGATTTCGATTTTACAAAGGCGAATTGCTCGCACCATCGAACCGGCCGTATGTCGTATTGAGCATTTCGCAAGATGAAGGGTCTTTACCTGATCTGATTGAAACCGATATGGGCATCCTCTTGATTCATGAGCGAGTCAGTCCAATCTTTATGAATGTCTGTCCATATGACGTTCAGCTCGTCCGTGTCGAGCTTCATACAAGTACAGGGAAGACGGATCGGTATTGCGCGCTTAATGTGCTCCGACGCTTTGAAATCGAATACCTCGAACACTCGAACGAATTTCGCCCGTTGAGTACGGATCGATTCTATTTCCTATCTAATCAAACGGTTCGAATGAACTTATTTGGACATATGATTGCCCAAGATGTAAATAGCCAACGTCTGTATGTGACCGAACGACTAAAATATGCACTACAAGCAAAAATGGTCACAGGACTGGCATTTAAGCAAGTAAAGGAGAAAACAGCATGAAAGAGTATGAAATTGATGGGTGGTTCCGCCTGACGTATCCGGAACATTACGAATACAGTGAAGAAGAAGACTACGTGAGCTTCTATTCAACAGAAGAGGATGCGCAAGGAACGCTTCAAATCTCCATCTATGAGTCTGAGGATTCACAAGAACCAAGAGAAGCTGTCTTACGCGAGTTAAACACCTTTTTAGGAGAGTTCCCAATCGACGTAAAAATTGCGCCAAGCGTGACTGACGAGACAGGTGACATGACGACGGCTTATGCGAGCGGCATCGAAGATGGGATGCATTTAGATGTCTGGTCTTTGACGGACGGAAAACGCCTTTTATTCATGACGTACGTTGCCGATCAAGTGACGAATGAAAAAATGGAGATTGAATCGATCATCGACTCAGTCGAATGGACATAAAATGAGACACGACGCCAAGTTAGAGGCGCGTGTCTCATTTTTTTTATTGATATTTTGGAACATCGAAATTAAGTGTATAGGCATCGAGCGATTGATAGACGTCATAGATCTGTCTCGTTTGAATATCTGCCCAAGCAATATTCGTTGCATATTGATGCGTGCCTGGAGAATCAGGGTTATAACGCATCTTATAAAGTGTGTTTTGTTTGTAAGTTGGATGATTAATGTAGCTAGAACCAATCCAATAGGCTCCGCCAATAATAGCTTCTTTTGGAGAAAACCATTTCTGTTCGAAAGCATATTTGGCTCCATTTCCAAGAGGGTCGCTGTCTGTTGCTTTAATCCCATACATATTGTATACGGTTTTGGCAACAGGGCGTTCTGGATAGATACGTTCTCCCTTTGAATTAATTAGGGCGTTTCCATCCTTATCTACAGGAACACCGGAAGCAAGTAGTGAAGTACCGTTCCCTGTCTCATGGAGCGCATGTGATAATAGATATACCTCGTTTATATTGTATTGTTTACCAGCATCCACAAAAGCTTGCCCTTGACCATGGAGAGTTCCTTTAGACGCAAGAACTTTATTTAGTGTAGTTGAAGTGGTGCCAGCACTCTTTGAAAGATTTAAAAATTGATAAAATGATTGAGAGTTGATATCAATTTTTGAAGGATCAATATACGAAGTGATTTCATTCAAAGATGCTCGACGCCAGATTTGATCGTACACTTGAACGTTGTAGCCTGAAGGACGACGATATTCGATTGAGTAGAAATTTCCGATTTGTCCAGTTACTTTCACAATTTCTCCAGTGTGTAGTTTTCCATAAGAAAAAGCATCGTTATTCGTTGTTTGAAGAGCAGAAGCTGTTCCAATTAAATCTTTTGCCTGAATATAACCTGTCGAAGAATTATATCGGACTTTCAACCAAACCGTAGTGCCGACTTTAACACGTCCTACTCCTTCAACTATAGTACTAGTAGGTATTTTAGATACTGGTGTTGAGGTGACTTTAGGTTCTTTTTCAAAATTTACTGTCCTTAAAGTAACCATTTCCTTCTTTGTGATAATACCATTACTTCCGGTTACACTAATATATGCACGTGGGATGTAAGCAGGTTTATAACGATGAGCATCTGTCTGTGCAATATTATTGTATTGAATCCTAGCCATATCCGAGATTGATATTGGATATGTTGAATATTCAATAATTTGGGGAATTTCATCAGCGGAAGTTGGAACTGTGTAACCTAGGTGAATATACTTCCCCGCGTATTCTCCTTCTACAATCATCCCCCAAGAACTATTTAATAAGGATTTTACTTTAACAATTGTATTTGTGGGAATTGAACCCATTATTGAACTTGAAGTATTAGGTTCTTGACGTACATTTAAAGCGTAGGGCGATTCTGTGACGTTGATTTTCACTGTGATTTCTGGCCCATAATTTGAAGTTGGATTATTAGAGTAATCCCACGCTGCAGAATAGCCTACTTGACCGTTATACATAATTTTATACCAGGTGCCATTTGCGCCGTGCTTGGAGTAATAACTTACTTGTGCACCTTGTGGGATATTTGTAATTATTTTCGAGGTGGATATGGTTGATTCATATAAATTTGTAACCTTGTTAGCATATAGTGTAGAAGTAGATACTACATCCTTCCAGTCAACAGAAACATCCCATTTTGGAATATATCCTCTTAATGAATCATTCCTTACCTCGTACCACGTTCCATTCGAGCCATGAGAATTAATAAAAGTCAACTCATCTCCAGGCGAGAGGTTTTTGATAGGAGTAGATTTTGAGTATGCAGCGGAATACAAAGTTGAGCTTTTAATGGCGTATAATGGACTTTTTCCTATATTCCAGACCGGGACATATCCAATTTTTCCATTGTAGTCAATTTTATACCAGGTATTATTAGCTCCATGTGAAGATAAAACTTTTACTGCCTCATTCTTTTTAATAGTCGTGATGGTAGGAGCAGTGCTGACGAAATTGCTTTTTAAACTCACTGAATTTAATGTTATTTGAGTATTTGTCAAGTTAAGTGTTTGAAGGACCGATGGTGCTTTTGTTAGGTAAAATGAAGATACATAGCCTATCTTTCCTTCATATTTAACACGGAACCAGGTGTTATTCGCACCGTGTGAAGATAAATATTGAACTTCCTTACCTTTAGGAATAAGTAAGATAGTTGATGAGTAACGAGAATAAGAAGACCTCATATAGAGATTTTCGGTAGTGGTATACGTTGATGTAGTTGAAGCTGTAGTACTTTGCTGACCTGTAAATGCATACGATTTCTCTGGAGTGATACCGCCAAAAAGTGAAGTAGTGACGATAATAACTACACTTAATTTAAAAAAATTTGATTTCAAGTTTGATTTACCCCTTTCAAATATGTAGATAATTTTCACTATGCGGTCTAAGTATAACGTACTTAAATTTTGATAAGAAGGTTATCTTTTAAAAAAGAGGTGAATCCTTGAAGTGAAATGTATGAAAAATGGAAAATAAAAAAGCTCCTTCAAAAAGGAGCTTAAACCATTTAATGGGTTTTGTTTTGTTTCATCCACATGAGTATGTCTGACCATACTTGTTCCCGGTCCGCTTCACGCAAAATTTCATGTCGGGCATCGTCATATGTCGCAACGGACAGTTCAACGTCCGCCTTGCGATATTTTTCGATGATTCCGTTCAATCCCTCTCCGTCATGGATCACAGGGTCGTCCATCCCGGCGACGAGCAACATCGGAAGAGACTTCGGATGCTCATGAATGCGTGCGACGGTCGTGACATCAAGTGAGGCACGGGTCACTTCATGTAAAAATCCGAGTGAGGGAAGCCCCCCACAATTCGAATCATCGATATACGAATCAACTTCCTCGGGGACGCTTGATAGCCAGTCACTATCCGTTCGAGCAGGCAAAAACTTAAGGTTGTAGCGCCCGAACAAAAGGCGTTCAAAGAAACGTGATTGATGCGTGGCACCTTTACGTTTCATGACGGAAGCGATTAAACGATGCCCGACTTCGCCTGCAACCCCAGGATGTGGGGGAGGCGCGACGACAATCACTCCAGCCAAGGCATGCCCCATGATTTGACCAAGTCGACGAACGAGCAGAGAACCGAAACTGTGACCTAACACATAAGTAGGGCGCTCATCTTCGTAGCGGTTAATCAGATATTGAGCATCCTCGACAAGTTGCGGAAAGCCCTCGCCCGGAGAGAGGTGTCCGTAAGTCTGTTGTTCGTGAGCGCTTGAACCGGCCCCTCGTAAGTCACATATGAACACATCATATCCATTTTCTGTTAGAAAATGAGCGAACTCAATATATCTTTCATGGTGCTCAAGCATTCCGTGAAAGATGAATATTTTTCCAATGGACTGTTCTGCTCGAATTTCCATTACTTCTGTCTGATATCCGTCTGGATACGTCAACTCCGAAAGAACCATGTGTCATCCTCCTATTAGAAAAGTCCGATTGCTTTTCCAGATTCATCAATGCCCATGTTGAGGGCAGCCGGATGTTTTGGTAAGCCCGGCATCGTTAAAACGTTTCCTGTGAGAGCAACGAGGAAACCTGCTCCTACTGATGGTTTTAATTCGCGTACCGTAATGGTGAATCCTTGTTGATAACCGAATTTGGAAGGGTCGTCCGATAGAGAGAACGGTGTCTTCGCCATACAGATTGGTAAGTCTGCCCAACCTTTCTGTTCAATCTCAAGCATTTGTTTTTTAGCTTTTGCGGTGAATGTGACATCAGCCGCTCCATATACTTCCCGGGCAATCGTTTTAATTTTTTGTTCAATCGAATCGGTTAACTCGTAAAGTGGCGATAACTTACTTTCGTTTGATTCAACCGCATCAATGACGGCTTCAGCGAGCTGTTGGCCGCCCATTCCACCATTTGCCCACACTTCACTTAACGAAGCGCGAATCTCATGTGCTTTGCACCAGTCAAGTACTGTCGCAATCTCTTCTTCAGTATCTGAATTGAAACGATTTAAGGCAACGACGGTCGGAAGACCGAGTTTTTTCATCGTGTCGATATGTTTCGCAAGCAGTTTCATCCCTTTACCGACTGCACCTACATTCTCAATATGGAGCTGGTCTTTCGCCACGCCGCCATGCATTTTCAAAGCACGAACGGTCGCAACGAGTACAACTGCATCTGGATTTAACTCCCCGACGCGAGACTTGATATGGCAGAACTTTTCAGCTCCGAGGTCGGCCCCGAATCCTGCTTCTGTCACAACGTAGTCTCCTAGTTTTAATGCTGTTTTTGTCGCGATGAGCGAATTGCAGCCGTGGGCGATATTCGCGAACGGTCCTCCATGGACGAGGGCAGGGGTTTGTTCGATCGTCTGAACTAAGTTTGGTTTGAACGCTTCTTTCAACAGCAAAGTCGCAGCCCCAGCAGCGCCGATTTGTTCAGCAGTGATCGGTTCTTGTTGGTGATCATAAGCAACGACGATTCGCTTAATCCGATCTTCAAGGTCTTTTAAAGAGTCTGCGAGACAAAGGATCGCCATAATTTCAGAGGCGACAGTAATATCGAATCCTTCTTCACGTGGTACGCCATGAGCGGGGCCGCCAAGACCAACAGTGACGTGACGAAGGGCGCGGTCATTCAAATCAAGGACGCGTTTCCAAACAATCCGACGAACATCGATGCCGAGGTCGTTTCCTTGATGAAGGTGATTGTCGATCATGGCGCTGATCGTATTATGAGCTGACGTGATGGCATGCATGTCACCTGTGAAATGGAGGTTGATATCTTCCATCGGAAGGACTTGACTGAAGCCACCGCCAGCTGCTCCGCCTTTTAAACCCATCGTCGGTCCGAGTGAAGGTTCACGCAGACAGACGATTGCCTGCTTATTCAATTGGTTCAAGGCCTGCCCGAGTCCGACAGTCACCGTCGACTTTCCTTCTCCGGCTGGCGTTGGATTGATGGCCGTAACGAGTACAAGTTTTCCATCTTTTTTCGTCTTCACACGCTCGAGGACATCATAAGAAAGTTTGGCTTTATATTTGCCATAAAGATCAAGATCGTCTTCTTGTAGTCCGATTTTTGCTGCAATCTCTTTAATGGGCAATGTTTTAGCTTGTTGCGCGATGGTTAGATCGGATAATGGTTTGGTTGTTGTCATAGGAAAGTACCTCCGTTTTCGAACGATGTGTATTTATATGTTGGTTAATATTCGGTTTTAACGTTTTTAAGCACGGAACGAATCGATTGATATCCAACCCGTTCGTAATATCATTGATTTTATCATAACTCATCAGATCGTGAAATTCATTCATTCCGTTCAATATTTTCCACCCTTTCCGTCAAATGTATCCGTTTTCATAAAAGATTCTTCACGATACATTGATAGTGGAGGCGATACACATGACTGAAACTTCGAAACGGATGAAACGAAGACGAAATTGGAAGAAACCAGCGAGTTTTGTAGCATTTGTCGGACCTGCTTTTCTAGCGTTCGTCGCGATTGTTCTCATTCCGTTCTTCAATGGGATTTACTATAGTTTTACGGATTGGAACGGTGTGACCGGAGAATTGAATTTTGTCGGATTTGATAACTATCAGCGATTGTTCCTTGAAGATGAGCAGTTCCGCGCTTCATTTTGGATAACGACAAAATACACGATCATCTCTGTCTTACTGACGAACATCGTTGGATTCTCGTTGGCATTGCTGTTGACGATGAATATTAAAACACGAAATTTCTTGCGTACGATTTTCTTCATGCCGAATTTGATCGGTGGGTTGATTCTCGGATTTATTTGGCAGTTCATTTATGTAAAAGGCTTTGCCTCAATCGGAGCGTTGACGGGTTGGAGTTTGTTTGAACTACCATGGCTCGGGGATGCGCAAACAGCATTCTGGGGAATCGTCATTGTCGCCATCTGGCAAGGAGGCGGTTATGTCATGGTCATCTACATCGCGGCGCTACAAAATGTACCGACGGATTTGATGGAGGCGGCTCGGATTGACGGAGCCAACCGTTTCAAAATGCTTCGTCACATCACGTTGCCGATGATTATGCCGTCCATCACCATCTGTTTATTCTTGACGATTTCTTGGTCGTTCAAAGTGTTTGATACGAACTTATCACTCACAAACGGCGGACCGTTCAAATCAACAGAGATGTTAGCTTTAAATATTTATACGGAATCTTTTGTGAATAATAACTATGGCCTTGGGTCAGCGAAAGCGGTCATCTTCTTCTTGGTCGTAGCTGCGATTACGGTGACACAAGTGTACGTGACGAAAAAACGGGAGGTAGAAGCATGACGACTGAGAAATTGGAACATGTCGAGAGAAACATAGAGAAAACACCGAAGCGCGTTCCGCAACGTCCACTTCGCCCGGGAACATATTCTTGGAACCTTGGAATCATTGAGCTTGTCGCCATCTTGCTTGGACTTCTCTATTTGGTCCCGTTCTATTACGTTGTTGCCAATTCGTTTAAATCGATGGCTGAAATCTTTACGAACACATCGGCGTTGCCGAATGAGTGGTTGACGTCAAACTATACGGAAGCATGGGAAGCGATGAATTATGGACGTGTGTTTTTAAACTCGCTGTTCATTACAGTCGGGGCGAATGCAATCATCGTCATCTTCACATCGATGGCAGCGTGGAAACTTGTTCGGACGAAGCATTGGATTTCTACGATGATTTTCTTCTTATTCGTGGCAGCGATGGTCATTCCGTTCCAATCGATCATGATCCCGCTTGTGAAAGTCTCAAGCATTCTCGGGCTACTCAACAGTCATTGGGGACTGATGGTCATGTATCTCGGATTTGGTTCTGGAATCTCCGTGTTCCTATACCACGGATTCATGAAATCGATTCCCGAAGAGATTGAAGAAGCCGCAATCATCGATGGTTGTTCAACATGGGGCGTCTTTTGGCGCATCGTCTTCCCATTACTCAAGCCGATCACGGTGACGATCGTCATCTTGAATAGCCTATGGATTTGGAACGACTTCTTATTGCCATCACTTGTTCTCCGTGATGTGGAGTTGCGGACCATCCCGCTCGCAACGTTCTATTTCTTTGGGCAGTACACGAAGCAATGGGATTTGGCGTTAGCTGGTTTAGTGTTAGGAATCGTTCCACTTTTAGTCTTTTTCTTCGGTATGCAAAAACATATCATCAAAGGGATTACAAGTGGCTCGATTAAATAACCCTCCCAAGGGAATCCTCCGTTCGCTACACGGAGGATTAATTTTTTTGAAAAAAAGTCGTTGACATTAGTCTGAATATTTATAATAATGAACTCAATTCAATTGTGAACGACGTCGAAAGGACGAGTACACGAAGGTAGTGAGTCAAGCGATCCGGGGGTGGTGTGAGCCCGGTCTTAACCCTTCGTCGAAAAACTTCCTGGAGTCGCTACCCGAACGCTTTGCCAGTAGACGTAGCCGGACCGCTCCCCGTTATCGGAGTTACGAGATGATTGTCTCGAAAAAGTGAGTAGATTCGTCTACTAATTTGGGTGGCACCGCGGAACCGAAGTCTTCCGTCCCATGTTCAATGGGAATGGAGGGCTTTTTTTCATGGCTTCATTTTCAAATATTCCACAATTGGAGGAAACGGAAAATGACAACAGCAACAAGCACGATGAAGGAAAGACAGCAGACAATCGCAGCAGTAAAGGCACTTTTCGAGGAGAAGGTCTCACGTGAACTCGGACTCACGCAAGTGCAGGCACCACTATTCGTGGAGTCGGCAAGTGGTGTCAACGACCATTTAAACGGCGTGGAGCGCATCATTCAGTTCGATACGATGTATCCAGGACATGAACTTGAAATCGTTCAATCGCTTGCGAAATGGAAACGTGAGGCACTCGGACGTTATGGATTCGGAGTCGGAGAAGGGTTATACACGCAAATGCGCGCCATTCGCCGTGATGAAGAACTCGATGCGACACACTCTCTCTTCGTTGATCAGTGGGACTGGGAGCGGGTCATCGCTCGAGAAGAACGGACGATGGAATATTTAAAAGCAACGGTCGAGTCGATCTATGCGGCACTCCGTGAAACGGAATCGGAAGTGGAAACAACGTATGGCATTGAAGCGATTCTTCCGGAAGCCATCCATTTCATCACGAGTCAAGAGTTAGAGGACGCATATCCGACGATGACACCGAAAGAACGTGAGAGTGCCATCTGTAAAGAATATGGCGCCGTCTTTATCTCGCAAATTGGTGACCTTCTTGCATCTGGCGTGAAGCACGATGGACGTGCGGCTGACTATGACGATTGGTCACTCAACGGTGACATCCTCGTCTGGCATCCAGAACTCGAATCGGCATTTGAGTTGTCATCGATGGGGATCCGGGTAGATGAAACGGCTCTTGACGCACAGCTGAAGAAAGCGGATGCGGACGAGAAACGGGCATATCCATTCCACCAAGGTGTCCTCGAAGGCACGCTTCCACTGACGATTGGCGGAGGAATCGGTCAATCACGTGTGGCGATGTATCTCTTGCGTGCGCGCCATATCGGAGAAGTACAAACGTCGGTTTGGCCACAAGAAGTGATTCAGTCGTGTGAAAAAGCTGGCATCAGCTTGTTGTAATATAATAAGAAGAAACACGGACAGGACTCCAAAATATGAGTCCTGTTTTTTCTGTGCAACATTTTCCACCCTATTCGTCAAATTTGACACCTACATCATGGAAGCGTTTTCATTTAAAGTTGATTTTGTAAAGAATGGATCAGGTTAAGGGAGGAAATGAAATGAAACGGAAGTGGAAATTGTCGACTGCGGTCATGACGGCTGGGATGGTACTATCATTAGCGGCTTGTGGAGGAGGATCACTCACGGATGAAGGTTCTTCTGAAGGGAATGCAGATAGTGGTGACAAGAAAGACGTCACGTTAAATGTCTTCCAGTTCAAAGCGGAAATCGCCAAAGATCTTGAAGCAATGGCGAAAGAGTATGAAGAAGAGACTGGCGTCAAAGTGACCGTTCAAACGGTCGGTGGCGGTGCGGACTATGGTGCGGCCCTCAAGTCTCAATTCGCTTCGGGCAATGAACCGGACATCTTTAATAACGGTGGCTTCACAGAAGCACAGACGTGGAAAGACAAACTCGAGGACTTGTCGAGCGAGAAGTGGGTCGGTGATTTAACGGAAGTCGCCAAAGAGCCGATGACGATGGATGGTAAACTTTACGGAATGCCGATGAACCTTGAAGGATACGGTTTTATCTATAACAAGGCACTGTTTGAAAAAGCTGGCATCGATGAGTTACCAAAAACACTTTCTGAATTGACAACAGCGGCAGAAAAATTAGAGAAGGCGGGGATCACACCATTCTCTGTCGGTTATGCAGAGTTTTGGATTTTAGGCATTCATCTCTTAAATATTCCGATGGCGCAACAAGATGATCCGGATGCGTTTATTCAAGCATTGAACGAAAACAAAGCGAAGTTTGAAGACAATGAACAGTTCCAGGAGTTTTTGAAGCTGTTTGATTTGACGATCAAATACGGGAATAAGAATCCGTTGACGACAGACTATAATACACAAGTCACACAGTTCGCCCAAGGAGAGACAGCGATGCTCCAACAAGGGAACTGGGCACAACAGATGATTCTCGATGTGAATCCGGATATGGAGATGGGCTTTGTTCCAATCCCGATCAATGACGATGCCGAGAAAATGGACCGCCTACCGGTTGGTGTCCCGAACAACTGGGTCGTCAACAAGAACTCGAAGTATAAAGAAGAAGCAAAAGATTTCTTAGAATGGATGGCGACATCTGATACTGGGAAAGACTATATGGTCAACAAGTTCAAGTTTATTCCTGCATTCAAGTCGATTGAAGCGAACGACCTCGGACCGCTCGCGGATGACATCCTCGCATATTCGAATGAAGGAAAGACCATCTCGTGGAACTGGTTTAAGTATCCGGATGGTGCGGTGAATGAATACGGTGCCCTCATGCAGGCATATGTTGGTGGACAAAAAACAGGTGAAGAGATGCTTCAAGACTTCACGAAAGTATGGCAAGACAAAGTGAAATAAAAAGCGCGCAGACGGTGAAACGACCCCTTCACCGTCTGTGTTTTTTTGAATGGTTAAACATTCTTTTTCGAATCAGAAGATGACACTTGTCAAATGGACGTGGCTCGCACAAAATAATAGACAGTTGAAGTGGTGCTCGGAACCTTCCGACGCCACTATTTTTTTGGGGAGATGGAACGGATGAGAAAAAATGTGACGGTTGCCCTCTTATTGGCAACCTTTTTAGCGGCGATTGAAGGGACGGTCGTATCAGTTGCGACGCCTGTCATCGCCAGTGAGTTGAACGGGGCGACGCTCGTCAGCTGGGTATTTGCTGCCTTCTTACTATTTACAGCAGTATCGACACCGATATATGGGAAAGTGGCGGATTTATTCGGGCGGAAGCGTGTCCTTTTGTTTGGCATCGGGTTGTTCACGCTATCCTCACTCTTATGTGGGTTAGCCACGTCGATGGAACAGCTGATCGTCTTTCGGGCGCTACAGGGTCTAGGGGCAGGTGCCGTCCTTCCGATTTCGATGACGATTATCGGCGATCTATACAAATATGAGGAACGCGGAAAGATTCAAGGGATTTTAAGTGCCGTATGGGGCGTGTCGGGTGTACTCGGTCCGGTCATCGGAGGATTTTTAGTCGAAACGTTATCTTGGCGCTACGTTTTTTTATTGAACGTACCATTTGCGTTACTTTCGTTTATCATGATTATCATCTTCTATAAAGAGAAAGTCGC
Organism: Exiguobacterium sp. MMG028; assembly: GCF_027947425.1. Classification (NCBI taxonomy): domain Bacteria; kingdom Bacillati; phylum Bacillota; class Bacilli; order Caryophanales; genus Exiguobacterium; species Exiguobacterium sp. MMG028. The sequence continues at coordinate 92,287 of NZ_JAQJIN010000004.1, read as the reverse complement.
TGAGACGACTGAGCGGATTGACTTGAAAGGCGCGCTTTTGTTCGCAGGTGGGACGACAGCATTCCTGTATGCCTTAATCACATTCAGTGAAACGAATGAATGGACGACGACCATTGTTGCCAGTGGGGTATTCAGTATCATCTTACTAGTTGGCTTCTTCGTATCTGAACGAAAAGCAAAATCTCCGTTATTGCCGTTTGAATTACTCAAGCAACCGACGATTGCTGCCATCAACGGTTCGGTCTTTTTTGCGGCGTGGGTGCTCGTCTCCATGTCTGCTTACATTCCAATCTGGGCACAAGCTGTGTTGGGAAAATCGGCGACGGAGGCTGGGTTCATGTTGATGCCACTCTCGGTCGCGTGGACGTTCACATCGATTATTGGTGGGCGTACACTCGGAGTGGCTTCTCCGAGACGACGCGCCTTGATCGGGATGGGATTGCTCATCATCGGGACGCTGACGTTAACACTGTTATCCCAGTCGAGTTCAGACGTATGGGTGTATGGGGCAGTGGCGCTAATCGGTGTCGGATTCGGATTGTCTCAACCGATGTTTATCGTTGTCCTGCAAACTGTCGTCTCGTATCAACAGCGTGGAACGGCAACGGCGACCAACTCATTTTTAAGCACGGTTGGTCAAACGCTCGGTGTAGCGGTGTTCGGAGCAGTCTTTAACTTTGTTGTACTCACCGACTTTAAAGAGAGCAGCGCGTTATCTCAAGTTTCATTAGAAGACTTCTTCAATCAGAGCGTCACGGAGACGTTGAACGCTTCGGTGCGACTTCAAGGAGAACAAATCATTGCGACCGGATTGAACAGCATCTTTATCGGGGCGATGGTCGCCGCAATCATCGCGTTCGTCATCGCGTCCCGCTTGCCGGCTCGCCCACCGGAACCTTCACAGCGCTCGTGAAACAAGGGTATGATGAAGGAAAGGGAGGCGAACCGACATGAAACGTCAAATTGGGATTGTGACATTGTTGTTTCTGATGGGGTGTGCGCCAGAACAAACGAACGAAGGAACAGAACCACCTACTTCAGAAGAGACACGAAGTGAGTCAGAGACTGACAGTGAAACGAGTATGACGGAAGAGTCGAATCTTGAGATTGGAGAAGTGACCGCCATTGCCGAGAACTTGTCCATTCCGTGGTCACTCGCTCGAACAGAGGAAGGATGGCTCGTATCCGAACGCGGTGGTACCATCACCGTGATTGACGGTTCGGGTCGCGCAACCCGACAAGACGTGAATTTCAAGGAAAGTGTATTCGAGATTGGTGAAGGAGGGCTCCTCGGTCTTGCGTTAAGCGAAGATTTTGAATCGAGCGGAATCCTTTACGCGTATCATACGTATGGATCGTCAGGAAGAAACGTTCAAAATCGTGTGGTCGAGTTGACATGGGATGGAGAACGCTTTGAGGAGACGAATGTCTTGCTTGACGAGATTCCAGGTGCACGTTTTCATAACGGAGGTCGCCTATTGCTGGACGGTGAGCATCTTTGGGTGACGACGGGAGATGCGCTCGTGCCTGAACTCGCACAAGACGAATCATCATTAGCCGGAAAGATTCTACGAATCCCATTATCGGGTGAAGGTGAACCGACCGACTGGATCTATTCGCTCGGTCACCGCAATCCTCAAGGATTGAGTCAAATTGATGAAGTTCTTTATGCGAGCGAACACGGGGCGAGCGGACATGACGAGGTCAACGTGATTGAAGAAGGAAACAATTATGGATGGCCGATCATTGAGGCGAATCAGGAACAAGAAGGCCTTGTCACACCGTGGTTTGAAGTAGGCGAGACGTCTTGGGCACCTTCTGGTATCGCGACGGATGAACAGTACGTCTATATGGCGACGCTTCGGAACGAGCGGCTTGTTGCCATCGACCGTGAAACGAAACAAGTGACGACGATTGTCGAAGATGTAGGTCGGATTCGTGATGTGTGGTTAGAAGATGGCACCTTGTATTTTATTTCGAACAATACGGACGGACGAGGCAACCCACAGCCTCAAGACGATCAACTTTATCAAGTAACGATTCGCTAGAAACTGACGACTTTGTCAGTTTCTATTTTTTTTCGTTGTTTCTTCTGGAAGTAACGGTATAATTAAACATGTATTTTGGAAAAAGAAGGAGAAAATAGATGAATCATTCAAACTTGGTACATAAACGAGAAAAATTATACTTCTCACTCTTAGTTGCAGCAAGCGTGCTCATGTTAATCCTCGGAATCGTGCTGACAGTAGCCTCATTCGGTCTCTTTTTATGGATCATCGGTACAATCGTATCGCTCTCGCTCTTTACTCACTGGATTCAAATCGGGTACATTCGGACGAACGGTGTCAAAGTGACGGCTCGTCAGTTTACAGAACTTCATGAGATGGTTCAACGCGTCGGGGCAGATATGGGCATTCGCTTGTTGCCAGATGTGTATATTTTACAAGCGGGTGGTGCATTAAACGCTTTTGCCACACGTTTCTTCCAGAAGAATATGGTCATTCTGTATTCGGATGTCGTGGAATTAACACGGACGGGACAGACGAAAGAAGTGGAGTTTGTCATCGCACACGAGCTGGCACACATTCGTCGTAACCATGTCCAAAAGCAGTGGGTCGTCTTGCTCGGTAGTATCATTCCTTTCTTAGGTTCTGCCTATTCACGTGCTTGTGAATATACGTGTGACCGGATGGCTGCTCATTACATTCAAGACTTCGGGGCGGCGAAGCGTGCGTTAACGGTTCTTGCAATCGGAGGACCGCTCGCGAAAGAAGTGAATGAGTTCGACTATTTGTACGAAGCAAGTCGAGAGAACGGTTTTATCGCGAAGTATAGTGAGTTGTTGTCGACGCATCCAACGTTACCGAAACGAATCGCATCGATTGCAACAGCTGCAGGTGAAGAAAACATTCCAGTCTTCAAGACGGCTGGATATGTGAAAGCTTCTATCATTTCGATGATTTTATTGACGGTTATTGGAAACGGGGCACTTATCGCATTTCTCTTCATTAACGATGATTTGACGGAGATTGTATCTGCGGCGATGAGTGAGGACCTTGCAGATGATTGGGCGTTGGAATGGGAAGAACCAATCCAAGAATTGACGTATAATAATGCGAGCTATGAAGAGATCGAAGCAGAATTACAAAATGGTGCTGACGTGAATATTCAAGACGAGTATGGCGAAACGCCACTTCACAACTTGTTCTACAATGATGAGGTTGATGAAGAAACAGTTCAACTCTTGCTAGACAACGGAGCTGACGTCACGCTCCAAAATGATAGCGGGATGACACCGATTGATACGGCACGTGATTGGGGACATAGTTCTGAACTCATTGAATTGATGGAATCATATGAATAAAAGAAATTTCCTCGTTTCAAAAGAGACGAGGAAATTTTTTGTGGTTTTTTGCAAACGTTTGCATAGTGCGTGATATACTGTTTGGGTAGGAGGGATATCGGTGAATAGCATACGGACAAAGTTAACGGGGATGATTGCGTTGACCATCATTGTACCGGTCATTTTAGCGACGATTGTTTCATTTTGGTACGTGCAAGATCGGGAGCGTGAACGTGGTCTTGAGATGACCGAATGGTCGCTCGAACGGGGGACACGTCAGATGGAACGCTATATCTCTGATTTGAGTCGATTGCCAACGAGTTTATACGCTGATCGTGACGTATTAGACATTTTGGAGTATGGACCGGGGCTTTCGTTACGAGAAACGGAGATTGAAGTGCGGCGCGCGCTCCTCGCGATGTATCTGTCCCGAGAAGACGTGGCGCAAATTCAGCTGTTAATGCTCGAAGATATGGATTCGTTTGCGGCTTATAAAATGAAAGTGTCACCACGATCGAAAAAAGAGCCGAGCGCCGTCCAACAACAGCTCTTGGATAACTCGAAAAGTCGTGTCTTATTAGAAGCATCCCATCCACTTGTTGCCTATCATGATTTCGGACCAATCATGACACAAGAAGACGTCGTGACGCTTCATTTCAGGCTCGACAAGATTGAAACGGATGAACCACTTGCTATTCTTTCGCTCGATATCCCTGAAAATTTATTCATCGGGCAGCTGGCTTCTTTGCAAAATAGTCCAGATGAGAGTTTATGGTTCGTCGGTGAAGACAACCGTGTGTTTGCCCATCTCGGTGAGGGAGAAATTCCGTCTTCATTTCAGCCGAGATCCATCTCGACCGATGGAAAACATCATCAGATCACGAAAACATTCGAGTTCGACCATCAGCAGTTTTATGTCGGTAAATCAATTCCAGATGAACTCTTGACCGAACCGGCTTCACGAACGTCATTCATCATCTTGCTTGTCGGGATGGTCTCGCTCATTTTGGCACTGATCGGAGCGACCTATGCTTCGATGAAATTGACGACACCGATCAAGACGTTGACCTCAAACATTTGGCGAATCGAGCAAGGTGACATGACCGTCTCATTCGATTCCCTCGGAAATGATGAGTTCGGCGTACTCGGAAGACAGTTCAAGCGAATGATTGAACGGATCGATGATTTAATTCAACGAGAGTATAAGCTCGCCTTAGAGAATCGGACGAATGAGCTTCGTACGCTTCAGGCGCAAACCAATCCGCATTTCTTATTTAATACGTTACAGTCGATTGGAACATTGGCATTGAAGGGAGATGGCAAGACGGTCTATCGATTGATCACGCAACTGTCTTCGATGATGCGGTATACCATGCACCCAGAAGAGTCGATGGTGACACTGAAACGAGAGATCGAACACTTGAACTCATACATTCGTCTTCAAGACGTACGATTTCCAAATCAGTTTCAAGTGACCGTTTCAGTTCCTGAAGACCTCCATGAACTGATTGTTCCAAAAATGATTTTGCAGCCGTTGGCAGAGAACTTTTTCAAGCATGGGTTCGAGCGGGACGGCTCTGCTTTAGCGAATCGATTTGATGTGACGGCCTGGATGGACGGCACGTCACTCGTGATTCGTTGTGAGAACAGTGGTCGTTCGCTGACGACAGAAGAATGGGAACGAGTCATGTCACGGATTGAACAAAGTGATTCGACATTTTATGACACGGAAGGCACAGGATTACGAAACATTCGCGATCGACTCATGTTAAACTATAATCGGGAGGCAGAATTTATGTTGGCTACACCTGAAACAGGCGGTTTTCGAATTATGATGCGTTTCCCGGCTTCTTCTGAGGGGGTGGCGTCATGACGAAAGTGTTGATTGTAGATGATGAATCTCCGGTAAGGGAAGCGGTGAAATTACTCGGTGAATGGGAACGGTTCGGTGTGACGACGATTCTTGAAGCAACGGATGGGCGTGAAGCACAGGCGCTCATCGAACAAGAACGTCCAGCGCTCATCTTATCCGATATTCAAATGCCCCATTGTGATGGGATCGAGCTGATGGAGTGGGTACACGACCATGCTTCATTTTCTAAGCTTGTCGTGTTGACAGGATACGATGAATATTCGTATATGCGACGCGCCATCCAGTATGGAAGCTTTGATTATTTGTTAAAACCGATCGACCCGGATGTATTGAATGATACGTTGGCACGCGCGTTAGGGGACGTGGTGGATCGATCGAGTGAAGACCCGATTTCTCAGATTGGAACGTTCATTGAACAGCATTTTTCGGAAGAACTGAGTTTGCAAGGGATGAGCGAACGATTTTACTTAAGTCGAGAGTACATCTCGCGACGTTTTAAACAACAATATGGCGTGAACTTGTCCGAATACGTATTGACGATTCGGATGAACGAAGCGAAGCGCCTGTTAGAGACGAGTAGACAGCGTATCTATGAAGTCGCCCAAGCAGTCGGCTTTTCGGACGATAAATATTTCCGGAAGGTCTTTAAAAAACAAGTCGGTGTTACTCCGAACGAATTTCGGGAAAAGGTTCAACGACAAGCTTAAAGGAGGAATTCAAACATGAGTGTACACATTGGAGCTCAAGAAGGACAAATTGCAGAAACGGTATTACTTCCAGGGGATCCGCTTCGTGCCAAGTATATTGCGGAGACGTTTTTAGAAGACGTCGAATTATATAATGAAGTTCGTGGGATGTATGGCTTCACGGGTACGTACAAAGGAAAACGCATCTCGGTCCAAGGAACGGGGATGGGTGTGCCTTCGATGTCGATTTACGTGAACGAACTCATCATGTCGTACGGTGCAAAAAACTTGATCCGTGTCGGAACTGCCGGCGGAATTCAAGAAGACGTCAAAGTGCGTGATGTCGTCATCGCCATGAGCGCATCAAGTGAGATGGGGCAAAACCGTGTCCGCTTCAACGGAATGGACTATGCACCAACAGCGACGTTCGACCTCCTACATCGTGCGTATATGAATGCAGAGAAAGCCGGCATCCCGGTCAAAGTAGGACAAATCTTCACAGCGGACCAATTCTATCAAGATGACTTCCACCACTTCAAGAAATGGGCGGACTTCGGTTGCCTCGCAATCGAGATGGAAGCAGCGGGTCTTTACACGCTTGCGGCGAAGCATAAAGTAAACGCGTTGACAATCCTCACAATCTCTGACCACTTGTTGACAGGTGAAGAGACGACTTCAGAAGAGCGTCAGACGACGTTTGATGAAATGATTCGTGTCGCTCTCGATACAGCGGTTGAAGTGACGAACTAAACAGTTTTCCCTACAGTCTTTGGCTGTAGGGATTTTTTGTGTCCAAACCCATTCATCCCTATGAAACGGTTGGAGCTCCAGCTAGACTAAGGATAAGATACCGAGAAAGAGGAAATGTCTAATGAAAACTCCATCACGTTTTATATTATATGCAATTGTATTTTTTGCTTTTTTTGATCTGTTCGCCCAACTCCCAATCATGAGCACATTTGCGTTATCCGTTGGGGCATCTTCATTTATTGCTGGTTTTTCCATCGCGATTTATTCGTTGACGAACACGTTTGGAAATGTGCTGTCCGGTATATGGACTGACAAGAATGGTCCATATCGCGTATTGGTTCTCGGTTTGTTTCTGACGAGCTTAAGTTTACTCGCTTACCAATTCGTCGACTCGCCATCCATATTACTGCTTGTCCGGTGTGTCCACGGCTTTATGGCTGGACTGATCGTCCCGGCTGCGTTTACGTTGTCTGCGAACATCACCGCAATGAATCGTCAAGGGAAGAAAGTCGCCATCACCGGTAGTTTCGTCGGATTAGCGGCCATTATCGGTCCTGCGTTCAGTGGAATTGTCGCCAGTATCACATCACCACCGACTGTCTTTTTATTTGTTTCTTTATTCGGTTGGGTGATTCTGTTCGTGACAATCGTAACGATGCGACGGAATCAAACGGTGGATTCGAAGAAAGATACCCATACAGCACCGATAAAACCAGACCCGAAAGTGATTCGAGCCTATTGGGGGGCATTCTTCCTCATGTTTTCCCAAGGGGCACTTGCGTTTTTGTTACCGGTTCATGTGCAGGAGCTTGGCTATGATTCACGATTGAGTGGGACGTTGCTCAGTATGTTCGGCGTAGTCGCCGTCTTATTCTTTTTATTACCGACGAACCGATTGTTCGATCGATTTTCACCGACCAAATTGACGGCACTTGGGGTGGCGATTATTGGGACATGCCAGATGTTAATTGGACAAGCAGGTGTACAAACGAGCCTTTATGGGGTACTTGCCTTATATGGTGTTGGGTTTGCGATTCTTTTCCCGGCCATCAACACATTGTTGATACAATCAACTTCTCCTCAAAATCGAGGAAAAGCATACGGGGCATTCTATGCCTTTTTCTCTCTCGGGACGGTAGCGGGATCTTCTTTTTTAAGCGCTCTGCCACTTTCAGTCGTCGAGCAATTCACGCTGACTGGTTTGATTTTATGGGGGGCGAGCCTCCTCTTTCTTGTCAGTGTAGTAAAGGGAAGACGGATATTTTGACACGATAAAAGTAATGTATTACTCTATGGTTAAATGTTTAAACATTTAAACGGTTAGTGTAACTGGCATCGATGAAAGCGTTTTTTTGATTCACTTTTCACTCGATGATAAAATGAAATCAATGTGATGAATCATAAGGAGGAAAGTTCATGCTGGCACCGATTGAACAATTGACGATTGACGAGCTTGTCCAAAAACAACGTCGTTTCTTTAAAACACAGGCGACAAAATCAATGGCATTCCGTTTAAGTATGCTGACGTTTTTAAAGGAATCGATCAAGCATTATGAAGCGGATTTGCTAGAAGCGCTTAAAGAGGACTTGAACAAATCGGAGATGGATGCGTATACGACAGAAATCGGATTCATTTATGATGAGATTTCTCGGACGACACGCGAATTGAAACGATGGATGCGTCCGAAGCGTGTACGTGGAACTGCCATCCATCTTGGAATGAAGAGTGAAATTCAATATGAGCCATACGGTACGGTATTGATCATCGCTCCATGGAATTATCCGTTCCAACTAGCGGTCGCGCCACTCATTGGTGCCATTGCCGCGGGAAACACAGCGGTCGTCAAACCCTCAGAACTGACACCGAACGTCGCGCGTGTCCTGACACAGGTGCTAGAACGTGCTTTCACCGATCGATATATAGCCAGTGTCGAAGGGGATAAAGACACAGCCCAAGAGCTCTTGAATCAAAAATGGGACTATATTTTCTTTACAGGTTCGACGCAAGTCGGTCGCATCGTAAATAAGGCGGCAGCAGAACATTTAACACCCGTCACACTCGAACTCGGAGGGAAATCACCTGTCATCGTTCACGGAGATGCGAATGTCTCCATTGCGGCAAAACGTGTCGCATGGGGGAAATGGATGAACGCCGGGCAAACGTGTGTCGCGCCAGACTACGTGCTCGTACATGAATCGCAGCAAGAAGCATTTTTAGAGGCAATCAAACAAGAGGCGTTTGCGATGTTCGGGAACGGTGTCGGTACGAAACGATACACGCGTATCGTCAACGAATCGCATTTCGACCGTTTGTCTCACTATTTGACAGAAGGCGAACTTGCTTTTGGTGGGGAAACGAACCGAGATGAGCTAAAAATCGCACCGACCGTCATGACGAATCTCGAAGAAGATGCCGATGTGATGAAAGATGAGATTTTTGGTCCAATTTTACCGATCATTCCGTATCGTCAGCTAGATGAAGTGATCGAGTTCATCTCTGACCGCCCGCATCCGCTTGCGCTCTATCTATTTACAGAGTCGAAGGATGTGGAAAGAACGATTATGAAACATCTTTCCTTTGGAGGCGGGTGTGTGAACGATGTCATTATGCATTTAACGAACCCGAATCTACCGTTTGGTGGAGTGGGTGAGAGTGGTATGGGGGCCTATCACGGACGTACGAGCTTTGAGACGTTTAGTCACGCGAAGTCTATTTTGAAAAACACGACAAAATTTGATTTACCAGTTCGGTATCCGAACTTCAAACCGGCTGAACAATTGATTCGATTGATTCAACGATAAAGCTATAGAGACTCGGTACAAATGCCGGGTCTCTCTTTTTTTGAAAAAGATTGTTTGAAATGTCACATACTTTTCTGATACTCCCTGTCACACTCCTGTATAATAAAGTCATAATTGGAACGTACGAATGAAACGTGGAGGGAGCACCGACCTATGTCAATGCAATGTGGAACGACCCAACCGAACAGTTTTGTATTCTCAAATGAAACGAAACAATTGCTACTGGAAATGATGACGATTCAACATCATCCGAAAGCGAGTATCGTATGTTGGGAAGGTGAAAAGTGTGATAAGTTCTTTTACTTGAAGAGTGGTTCTGTCAAATTCACAAAAATCACGAAAAAAGGAAATCCACTCGTCATGTTCATGTATGGTTCGGATGATTTCTTTGGTGAGTTTGACATTGTCGAAACTTTCCCCAGCTCGTATAGCATTGAGACGACTGAGGAAAGTACCATCGGAACCATTTCAAAACGCGAGTTGGAATCGCTCATGCAACGTGATATCCGCTTTGCCGGAGAAATTTTGCGATGGACATCGATGATGCGCAAACATTCAGAGATGAAAGTACGCGACTTATTGCTATACGGCAAACCAGGCGCTTTGGCTTCGACACTACTCCGTATGGCAGCCATGCATGGGGTGGAGGAAGAGGGGACAATCGTCATTCCTCGTCATCCGTCAGATGGAGAACTCGGGCAGTTGATTGGAGCGCCACGCGAGACGGTGAATCGATTGATCAGTCAATGGCGAAAAGAAGGAGTCATCAGCACGACAGCCAAATCGATTGTCATTCATGATGTTGATTTTTTGAAAGAGCTTTGTCACTGCGAGGGTTGTCCTGCAGGAATATGTCGTTTATGAACCGCCTCATGTGAAGGCGGTTTTTTTGTGACCTACTTTTATCAAAATGTGAATTTTGTGTGTTGAAACTACGCAAATTTGATGTGATTGTCACTTTTTGAGTGACAAAAGTCACATATTATCCCTTAGGTGATTGCATACAATGAAAGTGGAAAAACAACCGAAAGGGGTCTTACACGTGGAACATAAAGATGGGCAAGAACCGAACCTAAAAGGAACGTTTACATCGGTCATGATCGTTGCAGGTGTCATCATTGCCATGTGGTCATCAGTCTTTTATTTATTCGTCACACGATAAACATGTAGGGAGGAGGGTCTCATCGTGCATATTCATAAACTAGAAAAGTATTGGCTTACATTTGGTATTATCCTACTCGCGGTCTTCTTGACTGTTCTCGGGGTATCGGCATTCGCGGCAGGGAACCAGCCAGCATCGGATGCGGATTTGATTGACCCGGCCAAAGTAAATCAGACGGCTCCATTCGACAAACCAGGACTTCATCAAATTGGTGAGAATGAATACGAACTCGTCATGATCGCACAAGCGTTTACGTTCACACCAGGGAATGTTGAAATTCCAAAAGGCGCAAAAGTAACATTCCTTGTGACGTCACCTGATGTCGTACACGGATTCCAGTTGACAGGTACTCCGGTCAACATGATGGTCGTGCCTGGACATATCAACTCATTGACGTACACGTTCGAGGAAGCTGGCGAATTTTTGATTCTTTGTAACGAATATTGTGGGACAGGGCATCACATGATGTCGACTAAAATCAAGGTGGTGGAGTAAATGAACGACGTATCATCTAAACTGAAACAATGGGAGATGGAGCGAGGGGTTCCTGTTCCAAGTATCGGAGCGAAAGAGGCGCGTCTTGCCTACGGACACGTTCTCGTATCGGTGCTCGCCATCTTGATTGGAGCGCTAGCCGGATTGACACAGACGTTGATTCGGACGGGTGTCATTCCTGAAATCTTTGGATACTATCAATTGCTAACGGCTCACGGTATCATGCTCGGGATCGTCTTCACGACGATGTTCATCATCGGTCTTTTATATGCGTTATTGGCAAAGTCGTTCGGTCGCTTTGAATCATTCCCGACACGTGTCGCTTGGCTCGGTTTTTGGACGATGATTATCGGTGCCGTCATGGTAACGGTCATGATCTTGGCTAACAAAGGGACAGTATTGTATACGTTCTATGCACCGCTCATGGCAGATCCGCTCTTCTATGTCGGACTCGTCCTGTTCGTAGTCGGAACATGGTTGTCGTCATTCGCGATGTTCCGTATGTATGCGGACTACAAACGCGACAACCCAGGCGTTCATCCGCCGCTCCCGGCTTATATGAGTATTATGACGATGCTTCTATGGGACATTGCGACACTCGGTGTCGCAGCAACGATTCTGTTCCAACTCCTTCCGCTCTCGTTAGGATGGACAGATACAGTCGGAATCGAGTTATCTCGTACATTGTTCTGGTACTTCGGTCACCCGCTCGTTTATTTCTGGCTCATGCCGGCATATATTGTATGGTACACAGTCGTGCCGAAAGTCATCGGTGGGAAGATCTTCTCGGATGCGTTGGCACGGATGGCGTTCTTGTTGTTCTTGCTCTTCTCATTCCCGGTCGGCTTCCACCATCAGTTGACAGAACCGGGGATTGAACCGTTCTGGAAGTTCGTTCAAGTTATCTTGACGTTCTTGGTCGTCATCCCATCGTTCATGACAGCATTCTCGCTCTTTGCGACGTTCGAACTTCGTGGACGTGCGCTCGGCGCGAAAGGATTGTTCGGTTGGGTGAAGAAAATGCCGTATGGTGATGTTCGTTTCCTCGCACCATTCATCGGGATGCTATTCTTCATTCCTGCCGGTGCAGGTGGGATCATCAACGCGTCTCACCAATTGAACGCGATGGTTCACAATACGCTTTGGGTCACAGGTCACTTCCATATCACAGTCGGAACGGCTGTCGCCTTGACGTTCTTCGGAACGGCATACTGGCTCGTACCAGTACTTCGTGGTCGCACGTTGACAAAAGCGATGAACAAGCTTGGATTGATTCAAGCAGGGACGTGGGCGTTCGGTATGGCCATCATGTCATATGCGATGCACATTTCAGGATTGAATGGTAATCCACGTCGTACGGGTCCAGCAACTTACTTCTCGGATGCATTGACGCGTGAATGGATTCCGTACCACGTCATGATGGCGATTGGAGGAACGATTTTATTCATCTCCGTTCTGATTTTCGTCTACTCGATGTTCAACTTGTCATTCCTCGCTCCAAAAGGCGAAGAGGAATTCCCGCTCGCTGAGACAGAAGAGGCGGCGATGGATACACCGCGCTATTTCGAAAACTGGAAATTGTGGATTACGGTAACGTTCGTCTTGATCGCATTTGCATACACGGTTCCAATTTGGCACTTGATTGAAAGTGCGCCTCCTGGAGCGCGTGGTTGGGTACTCTGGTAAACTAAAGTCAGCTCATTCGTGAGCTGACTTTTTGTGTGGGGAGGAACGATATGAACGTATTGGATGTGATTCGTTCTGCACGAGCGACGCACGCGGGGAATCGCCCGTTTGTCGTGGCGATTGATGGATTGAGTGGAGCGGGCAAGACAACGCTCGTCTCACGTTTGAGTGAAGAGTCGACTATACTTGTTCTTCACATTGATGACTATATTGTCGAACGAGACAGACGCTATGAGACCGGACAGCCTGAACCGACCGAATATTACGCACTCCAATGGGACGTGTCGCGACTTGAGCGTGAACTGTTTCGTCCATTGAGGAATGGGATAACGGAATTGACGTTACCTCGTTACGTGTATGAACGAGATGTCATTGTTGAAGAAGTGATCGATGTGTCATCTGCTTATACCATTGTCGTCGAAGGGATTTTTCTACAACGACCGGAATGGAGACCATATTACGATTACGTGATTTATCTCGACTGTCCCCGCGAGGTTCGGTATGAACGGGTATTGAATCGAGATACATATCTCGGCAACCCGGAGGAAAGGCTTGCGAAATACAAGCGGCGCTACTGGGCAGGGGAAGATCTTTATCTTCAACTCGTCGACCCGAAAAGAGAAGCAGATATCGTGCTCTGACTGAACGTTTCAACATCTGACGCATGCGTCAGGTGTTTTTATTTTGGAGAAAATTTGAAAAAATGATTGACGTTAAAGTGTATTACGCTAATAATACAGTTAGAAAGTGTATTAACCATGTCATACACTTAGAAAGGTGATGAACATGCAATTCAATACGAGGGCACCGGTTTACCTACAGGTCGTCGATTACTTCAAAAAGAAGATGGCGCTCGGTGAACTGAAAGCCGGGGATGAGATGCCATCTCGGCGTGAGCTTGCGAACGATTTAAAAATTAATCCGAACACGGTTCAAAAAGCGTTCAAGGAAATGGAGGACCAACAATTGATTACGACCGAACGAAATCGACCGAGTCGCGTGACGACAGATCGAACGGTATTGGCACAAATCCGCTCTGAAATCGTAGATGACGCGGTCGCCGTATTTGTAGAATCGATTCAAGAACTTGATGTCTCGGTAGACGAACTTGTTGAAAAAATCAAACGACAGTATAAGGAGGGTATGTACGATGATCGAAGTGTTGGGAGTTAAAAAACGTTATCGGCGGAAACAAGTCATTGAAGACGTGTCGTTCACAGCGAATAAAGGGGAAATCACGTGTCTCATCGGCTTGAACGGTACGGGGAAGTCGACGTTGTTGAAAGGCATCATGGGATTGACACCTTTCGACAAAGGTTCGGTATTGATCGATGGGAAACCGATTGATTTGAATCGTGTCGCCTTCGTCGCCGACCATGCGATGTTCCCGATTCACTTTACAATCGAACAATGTGAGGCGTTCATGAAAGATTTTTATCCGACATTTGATTCGGCATTATTTGCCCGTCTCGTCGATGATTTCAAGTTGTTTCCGGAAGATAAGTTGAGCGAGTTATCGAAAGGGACGCTCGCGAAAGCGAACCTCGCACTCGGGATTGCGCAAGACCCGGATTATTTATTGCTTGATGAACCGTTCTCAGGAATCGATGTCTTCTCAAAAGAACAGATTGTCGAACTATTTTCGAGCGAGGTCATGGAGAATCGTGGCGTGCTCATTACGACACACGAGATTGAAGATATCGAGTACTTGATCGACAAGGCCGTCATGTTGAATAACGGAAGAATCGTCCGTGAGTTTGATGTCGAAGATGTCCGATTCATTCATGGGAAGTCCATCGTCGATGTGATGAGAGAGGAGTACGGGGCATGAATCTATTGAAACTTTTGAGTTGGGAAATCGAGCGTGTCACAAAACCGTTTTTGATGTTAGTTACTGGCCTCCTCGTCGTCCAGTTTGGGTATCTCGGTTACTTTTTATGGGATGAGACGAACTTTTATGAACAGTTGAGACGTACAGGAAACGCGGACTATCAATTGTCATTTGCAGACTACCTTGGAGGTACGCCTTATCTCTTGTCGCTCGGCATTGCAGTCGCGGCGATGTTATTATACAGCGCCTGGATTTGGTATCGCGATTTTCAAGGACGAGGGACGTTCATGCTCCGACTCCTGACGATGCCACAAAAGCGCATGACGTTGTTTTTCGCCAAACTCGCTACAATTTTAATGATAACGTTGGGGCTATTTTCCATTGAATGGATTGCTCTTAAGTTACAATACATAACGTTCACGAGTTGGTTTGATGAAAAGATGATACCGATGAATGGATCATTTGAACGAGCTCTATCTTTCAATGGAATATTGGGCATGATGTATCCTACTTCAGCTATCAACTTTGTCATCCACCAATTATTTATTGTCATCGTCGTCCTATTCGTTTTCACATTTGTGTTGATTGAACGGAGTTTTTGGCAACGGACGATGTGGTCACCGGTACTTAGCTTATCGATTCTAGTTGTCATCTTGACCATTCCGATTTTAGGCTACGCGTTCCTGTCGAATCGACTGATTTATGATGAGACAATCATTTACGTCGGTGTGGTATTGGTCGTCTGGGCAAGTGTGACGATTTGGCTAGGTCGAAGATTTTTACAGACGAAATTGAATGTGTGAGGTGAGAAGATGAAACGAATGTGGAATGTGGCCGCGCTCGGTGCTGTCATCCTGATTGGGCTTGGGACGTTTGCCGTCGATGCGATGGAGCCGAAAGCGGAATGGGCGTTAAACATCAGTTCGAATCCATCTGTTTGGAAAGACACGGTCGTTGAATTTGGTTATAACACAGATGACGATGTCGCTCAAAGGTTTGAAGTCACTTCTGATGAGAGTCGTGTCACTTCGGATTTAAATTATATCGCTGAAGGAATTCGTTATCGAGAAAGTTTGAATGGGAACGAACGCTTGATGCACCGACAAATGAACGGATTGACGTTTGCACAATCAATTCAAACGGAAAATGGATTCATAGGAATTGGCCAAAATAGAAATGAAGAGCTCATAATCTTTAACCAGTTAGACGGAAAAGAGATAACCACTTATGAGTTCGATGCAAAGGATCGTCAAATCTACGAGATCTTGACAGGTGTGTGGGCAGGTTTGTTCATGTCCGATGGTCAACTCAATTTGATTTATCGGGAAGGCTTTGATGGCAATGAAACGACAATGCTTGCGACATTCAATCAAACGATGGATGACGTCACTGTCAAAGAAATAAAGATGGAAAATGGATTTATCACGCACGTAAGTGGAACAAGTCGTTTTTATGAAACAAGTGGATCCCCGTCCAAGTTCGAAACACGCTATGTCCCAGTCGGCGTCAGTGCCTATGAGACAATTAGAGAAGGGGAAGAGACGTACTATAGTGGAATTACGATGCCGGGCCAATTCGCTTACGATACGGAAACAGGACAAGTTGTCCAGTTGGCAGGAGACCAAGACTTTTGGGACTATTCAGTCTTCGAAAATACACTATTCACACTAAATGCGGATGGCGAAGAAACTGTCATTGATTTAGGTACCGGGAAGCAGATGACTCGGAAAGTTCTCGACTCAGTAGATCACGCCTTCTATTCAAACGGTCGCCTGTACCAAACGCGCCAAGCGAAAGACGGTGTCATCATCGACGTTTATGAGGATGGAAAACAAATCTCTAGTGCGGCGGTTACACCTGAAAACGAGGAAGCGCAAGCGATGCTTGATCAGGTTGACGTATACGTTAGACAAAAATAAGCAAAGGGCCGCGGCCCTTTGCTTATTTTGATGGTTTTGGTATGATGACGCCTTCTTCTAAATCAAGCAACAAGTCAATCAGTTCCGCGCAGAACTCCGGGAATTGCTCCAAAAAGGCACCGGGACCGACTTCATCCGTAAAGTCGATATATAGGTCGGCCACGTTTCCAGACATTTTCGCAGGTAAGGCGAGGAACGCCGAACCGAAGCGCCAACTGCCTCGGATATCGAGTAACTTCCCGAGGACGAGGTCACCAGTCTCACGTTCTTCCGGTAACTGGACAGCGTACGTCTCTTTCGACTCCCAGTCTTTCAACTGACCGTCTTCCGTCACTTCAAAGATGCTGCAACGCGGAACGGCAAGTCCACGAAGTGCGTGATAGAGGGCAGGTGACATATCGCTTTTATGGTCGGCCAAGTAGCGACCATGTGGCGTCATCCCCTCCTCGTCCGTCTCAAAGAAGACGGCCCAATCGATGAAGAGGTCGCGGAAGAGCTCGGCATCTTTTAAATGCCATGTCCCTTCCGATGCAATCTCTTGAATATAATTTGTCCATTGCGTGCTTCGCGCGAGAGCCGCTTGCTCATACAACTTTTTCAGTTCGGCAAGCAATTCGGACTCTTCGACGAGCAAAGGGAAGGGAATTACTTTCCGGTCTTTTTTCATCGGCGCGGTCCTCGCTTGTTCGCAGGACGTTTGACGACAGGAGGCTTCTCCTCGATTCGTTTCTCAATCACATCGCCACGATAAATCTCGAGTTCTTTCAACTCGACACCGAGTTGACGTGCGAATGATTTCAAGTGTGGCAAATCGTCTGTCGTCACGAGGGAGAGGACCGTTCCGCCTGCATTACCGCGAGCCGTACGGCCTGAACGGTGGATGAAGTCATCGATGGATTCCGGTAAGTCGAAATGGACGACATGTGTCACATCTTCGATATCGAGACCGCGCGCCGCGAGACCTGTCGTGATGAGGAGCGGGTATTCGCCTTTACGGAATTCACGGAGTGTCTCGACGCGTTCGCGTTTTCCTTTCAAGCTGTCAAGCATGCGATAGTTCACTTTCAACTTCTGAAGCTCTCCACGAAGTGGTGGTAAGAACGAGCGGTTATTGATGAACGCGAGTGCTTTCACGCCATCGACGTGCGAAAGACGGCGTAAGAGTTCTGGTTTGTACCGACGCGTCGTCAACATATAGCCGTATGTCACTTGATCGCTGACAGCACGCTCGATTTTGATGTGTGCTGGTTCGTCCATGAATGGTGCCGACCATTCTTTAAGTGAATCGGTGAGTGTTGCCGAGACGAGCGCAAGCTGACGTTCGTGCGAAGTATGCTTGATGATACGTTCCGCTGCCTCTGTCAAACCGCTGTCGATGATTTGATCGGCTTCGTCTAAAATGACGGTATGCGTCTCATGGAGTTTCAGTTTTTTCTTGTCGATCAATTCAACGAGACGTCCCGGTGTCCCGACAATCAAATGAGGCTTTTTCTTGATTCGGTCGATTTGGCGTTTCAATTCGACGCCACCGATGAATGAACCGATACGGACATCACCTTTTTCAGTGAAGCGCTGTGCGACTTGTTGAATCTGCATGACAAGTTCACGAGTCGGGGCGACGATGACGACTTGGATCCGTTCGTTCGATGGGTCAATCTTTTCAATCGCTGGAAGCAGGTAGGCGAGCGTTTTACCCGTCCCGGTCGGTGCTTCGATTGTCACATCTTTTCCATCTAATAGTAGGGGGAACGCTTCTTTTTGGACCGGCATCGGCTCGTTAAAGCCCATCCGTTCCCACGTTTCGTTAATAAAAGGTTTTGTAAAATTCATAATAGGTCTCCTTATCTTTAGGCAAAAACAAAGGAAGCGAAAGCGCTCCCTCATCAAATATAGCGAACATGCTCCTGACCATCTTCCATTGAAGAACGTAACGTCTGTGTGAACGTCTGACCGTCTTCGATGAGTTTGATGTGGGCGTCTGCACCTTCTGCTGTCAATTCAACTTTCTCAATCGTGAATCCTTGGTAGACGCGATACTGTAACTCGGACGTCATTTGCTCGAACGGTTTCAGTTCCGGATGTACCGTGATGACATGGATTGGACGCGACAAAAGTACGGCAAGTAACTGGTCGCGGTAATCGATAAAATCTTCATTCTCGATGTCATCGTCAAAGCGAATCCAAAACCCTCCGTCTTCAAATTCTGTGATAAATCCGTCACGCTTTTCACCAGCTTCGTCAACTTTCAGTGAGATGCGATCGCCGACTTGAAAGGCGTGGCTTGTTGTTAATGGTTCATACGTCATGAGTAGAACCCCTTCCTCTTATGCAATGTTCTGCCTTCATTGTGTCTGATACGACACAAAAATTCAAGTTCTAACCGAATGATGTGAGATTTATCACCCTAAAAACTGTATAGTTCGTCACAGAACAATCAAATTAGTACAGATGATCGTTTAACCCTATTCAAATGGGAATCAGCTGTTTCAAAATAGATAAACTAGTAGATGTAACAGTTTGTGAAACGCTTTCAAAAACGGCTGTTTCATCACGTTCATAAGATTGTTACAAGTTTCACAAGAATGTAAAACATATTGTTCACGTTTTCACGTACACTCACAGTATAGATAACACGCAGTTACTTTCGAGAATGAGGAGTGAATCAACATGGCAACTGAAATCAAATCCGCATGGTCAGGTTTTGTGCCTGGTCAGTGGACGAATGAAGTAAATGTCAGTGAGTTTATCCGTTTGAACCGTCATGAATACACAGGGAACGATACGTTCTTGGCAGGTCCGACAGAAGCGACAAACGTTCTTTGGAACCGTGTGATGGAACTGACAAAAGAAGAGCGTGAGCGCGGCGGCGTTTGGGACGTCGATCAACACACACCGTCGACAATCGTGTCGCATGGACCAGGTTACTTAAACAAAGAGTTAGAAAAAGTCGTTGGCGTTCAGACGGATGAGCCGTTCAAACGTTCGATTCACCCGAATGGCGGTATTCGCATGGTCGATGCCGCACTCGAATCATATGGTTTCGAACCAGATGAAGAAATTACAAAAATTTACTCAGAGATTCGTAAAACACATAACCAAGGTGTCTTTGATGCCTATACGCCGGAAATGCGGGCAGCTCGTAAATCAGGAATCATCACAGGTCTTCCCGATGCTTACGGTCGTGGACGCATCATCGGTGACTATCGTCGCGTCGCCCTCTACGGAATTGACTTCTTGATGGCAGAACGCAAAAAAGATTTGGCGAAACGCGGTGGGTTCTTATCCGAGTCGGATATTCGCGATCGCGAAGAACTGAATGAACAACTTCGTGCCCTTCAAGAACTTAAACAACTCGGGGACGCTTATGGATTTGACCTCGGTCGTCCTGCGGAAAACACGCAAGAAGCGTATCAATGGGTGTACTTGGCATACCTTGCTGCGATTAAAGAACAAAACGGTGCTGCGATGTCACTTGGACGCGTCTCAACATTCCTTGATGTGTACGCTGAACGTGACCTTGAAGCTGGTCGTTTAACAGAGTCAGACGTTCAGGAAATCGTCGATCACTTCATTATGAAGCTTCGAATCGTCAAATTCTTACGGACACCGGACTATAACGAATTGTTCTCAGGTGACCCGACTTGGGTAACGGAGTCAATCGGTGGGATGAGTGAAGATGGTCGCTCGAACGTCACGAAGAGCTCGTTCCGATTCTTGCATTCACTCACGAACCTCGGTCCTGCTCCAGAGCCGAACTTGACGGTTCTCTGGTCGACGAAGCTTCCAGAAGACTTCAAACAATACTGTGCGAAAATGTCGATTGAAACTTCAGCGATTCAATATGAGAACGATGACTTGATGATGCCGCAATTCGGTGACGACTACGGGATCGCATGTTGTGTGTCACCGATGAAGATCGGGAAACAGATGCAGTTCTTTGGTGCGCGCGCCAACATGGCGAAGGCCCTTCTTTATAGCATGAACGGTGGACGAGATGAGAAGAGTGGCGCTCAAATCGCTCCGTCTTGGGAAATGAATACAGAAGATGTGCTCACGTACGATAAAGTATATGCCGACTTTGACCGTACACTCGATTGGTTGGCAGAGCTATACGTCAATACGCTCAACGTCATTCACTTCATGCATGATAAATATGCGTACGAACGCATCGAAATGGCGCTTCACGATCCAGAAATCTTACGGACGATGGCTTGTGGGATTGCGGGTCTCTCTGTAACGGCAGATAGTCTTTCAGCAATCAAATATGCAAGCGTCAAACCCGTTCGTAACGAAGAAGGAATCATCGTCGACTTCGAAACGGAAGGCGACTTCCCGAAATTCGGTAACAATGACGACCGTGTCGACGCGATTGCCGTGGAACTCGTCGAATCGTTCATGGAAAAAGTACGAAAACATAAAACATACCGTGACGCGCTTCATACGCAATCGGTCCTCACCATCACATCGAACGTCGTCTACGGTAAGAAAACAGGGAATACGCCAGACGGTCGCCGTGCTGGTGAACCATTCGCTCCAGGTGCCAACCCGATGCATGGACGGGATACGAAAGGTGCGGCTGCATCGCTCTCATCTGTTGCGAAACTTCCGTTTGAACACGCACAAGACGGGATCTCGTATACGTTCTCAATCGTACCGAAAGCACTCGGAAAAGAAGAAATCGCACGTGAACTCAACTTGGCGGCACTTCTCGATGGGTATATGAGTGGAGAGCACAAAGGACATCATTTGAACGTCAACGTCTTCAATCGCGAGACGCTTCTCGACGCAATGGAACATCCAGAAGAATATCCGCAACTCACGATCCGCGTATCTGGATATGCGGTCAACTTCATCAAGTTGACGCGTGAGCAACAGATCGACGTCATCAACCGTACGTTCCACGGTTCGTTGTAAGTAAAGGCTTAGCGGCCTTCCACGGAGGGCCGCTCATTCGTTAGGAGGTCATTTCGATGACAATGGGATATGTACATTCGGTCGAATCATTCGGAACAGTTGACGGCCCAGGGATTCGCTTCATCGTCTTTTTACAAGGTTGTGCGTTACGTTGCCTCTATTGCCATAACGCGGACACGTGGGATTTCAAAAAGAATAACCACCGCTCGGCTGAAGACGTCATTCAAGAGGCGCTCAGTTACCGACCGTTCATGGAGGCATCGAACGGCGGCATCACCATCTCAGGTGGTGACCCACTCGCGCAACCTGAATTTTTAGAGGCACTGCTGCGTGAAGCGAAAAAGCATGGGCTCCATACGACACTCGATACGTCCGGTGCGCTCCGTCCTCCTAACTTGGATGCGATTTTAGATCACACCGATCTCGTCTTACTCGATATCAAGCATATCGACGACGACATGTGTAAAAAATTGACGGGACGTAGCAATGCCAACACGCTCGCGCTTGCCGAACACCTTTCCGAGCGCGGAACGAAAATGTGGATTCGCCACGTCCTCGTACCTGGATGGACGCTTGAAGAAGGGGCGCTTCGTCGTACCGCCGCGTTCATTCAAAAGTTAGACCATGTCGAGAAAGTCGAGATTCTGCCTTACCATGAGATGGGCGTCTACAAATGGGAGGCGCTCGGACTCGATTATCCGCTCAAAGGCACGAAACCCCCGACGTCTGATGAAGTCGAGTGGGCAGAAGGGATCTTGCAGGGAACTGTATAAAACAAGCGCAGACCGATGTGGTCTGCGCTTGTTTTACGTTATACTCGCTTTTTCTTCTTTTCTAAGACGCGGGCGTGCTCTGCCTGTTTCTTCTCCATATAGAGAAGTTCCCGTTCTAGTTTGACGTAGCTCGCATAGCGTTTCGCATCTAACGTACCGTTCGTTAGCGCCTCTTGGACGGCGCAACCCGGTTCTTTATGATGAGAGCAGTCGCGGAAGCGGCATGTCTCGGCAAGCGCTTCGATATCACGGAACGTCTCATCGAGATGCTCGCTTCCTTCCCATAGTCCGAATTCTCGCATCCCTGGTGTGTCGATGACGTATAAGTCATCGATTCGGAACAGTTCGCGGTGTGTCGTCGTATGTTTGCCGCGCTCGTCCTGCGCCCGGACGGCTTGCGTGACGGCAAGTGTCTCGTGGGCTAGGGCGTTCGTCAGCGTAGATTTTCCGACGCCAGACGAACCGACGAAGGCGATCGTACTTTCGCTCGGTAACGCGTGACGAAGTTCAGCCACACCTTCTCCCGTCACAGCACTGACAGGAAATACTTGAATTCCAGGTGCGTTTAGCTCAATGTCTTCGAGCAGTGTGTCGACCGATTCGACTTGGTCCGTTTTTGTCAGGACGATGACGGGGATTGCACCTGTGTCCCACGCAGCTAGCGTATAGCGCTCAAGGCGGCGGATGTTGAAGTCGTGTCCGCATGCCATCGTGATCAAGACGTAGTCGACGTTCGCGCAGATCAGTTGTTCACGCGTCTCGTTGCCGGCGGCCGCTCGTGATAGAACGGTCCGACGCTCAAGGAGATGGTGAATCGTACCTTGACCATGCTCGCGAACTTGAATCGTGACATAATCGCCGATGACCGGGTAATCCCGTTCGCTCGTCGCCTCATGTCGAAATTTTCCGGAAACCCCGCACATGTAGGCGTTTTCTCCGATTGATACAGTATAAAGATGTTGGAACTGTGCCGTGACACGTCCCGTTTCAGTTTGTTGAAACAAATTAGAATCCTCCTTTTAATGATGGAGGACGACAGCCCTCCGATTCGCTGACATTTGGTGACGTGCATGCATCATGTTGCTCATAAAACATCATCCTTTCATTGTTCGATAGCATCAGTGTACCACAGTTATTGGAAACGGTAACATCTCAGTCTAAAGACCGAGGCGAAACAAGCCTTCCGCTCGTCGACCTATACAAAATAACGTATTATGATAAGAGTGTACTTAACAAGGAGGGATGACAGATGAATCACCAAGTGAAAAAGGTGTTGTTCATCGTAGCCGCGATCGCTCTAGTGCTCGTGTTGATCGGTTCTTTACCGAATATGATTTTATTCGGATTAGGAGCGCTCTTGACGCTTTGGGCTGGAGTCCGTTTTCAGGCTGTGACACACATCGGTGCTAAAGTTGGTTTCGGGATCCTTGCCGTCATCGGGATTGGGACGATGCTCTCAAACATTTGGGCGCTCGTCGGAATCATTGTCGCGTGGTTGTTGTTTAAAGGGTATATGATGTATACAGGTGAGAAGCGCGACCCGGAAGTCGAAATTTTAAATGCCGACGGAACGCGTGCTAGCCGTAGCAGCTTCCAACAGTTCGATCAAGTTTGGCAAAAATTTGTTAATCGTCGTTAAGATTTCATAAGGAGGATTCACCATGAAGACACCGTTTGATCAGTTTCGTGAACTAGCGAATGAATTGACGAAAGAGATTTCAAAAGAAGTGAAGAAGTATCAAGATAAAGAGATGCCACGTTCGAGTGGAGAAGCGGAATTGAACCGTCATATCCGTGGAGCGGAGAAGGAAGCGCTATCGGTTGAGCGTCTCGTCGAACGTCAACGCACACTACTTGCAGAGCTTGCTGAAAAGCGTGATGATGCCAAAAAGATGGCAGATAAACGATATGAACAGACAGAACTGGCGAAGCAGGCTGGTGAAGAGAAGTTGGCAGAACGTGCAGCTCTTGAGTCAAAACACTACGGAGAACAGTATCGTTATTTCGAAGGGTTGATTGATGAAGGAGAGCGTGAATTGGATGCGCTAGAGCGTCGTGCACTCGAGATGAAACTCAAGCTCGATGAAATGCAAAACAAACGATATGAATTTGCGATGCGTGAAAATTTAGATCTTCTAAAAGGGGCACTTGACCAAATCTTCGGTCAAAACACGTCGAGGTCTCATCCGTTTACCGAGGAAGAGAAGAAAGAACAACCTGTTGAAGAGAAGAAAGACACGCAAGCAGATGAAGATGATTTTGAAGCAAAACTAAAAGAACTGGAGCGTCGCTTTAAACAAGAGTGAGGTGACGGTTCGGCGATGACCTGAACAAGGTCATCGCTTTCTTTGCTTCATACATATGAACAGAAAGGGGGAATGGACATGGAACGTTGGAACACACGTCAAATCATTGGATTCATGATTATCTTATTTTCAGTTGGACTCTTTATCGACATCGTGACGGGTGGGAATAGCGTCTTATTCAGCATGATCCTCCCATTGCTTCTTCTTTATATTGGAAGACGCTTCAGTCGTCGAGGTAAGCAGTCGGCCAGCTATATCTTTTACGCCATCGGAGGCATTCTCTTGATTGGCTTGATCTTCTCGTCAGCCGCGTTTGGGTTTGTGCTCTCGGGTCTGTTGTTGCTTTTCGGGTACCGACTCTATAAGAATCGACCGGTCGAATCAAAAATTCGGACACCGCTTCGTCAGGAACAAGCCTTCTCGTTCGGTATGAAAGAATCGGGACACTATGTGTTACGCGATACGAATGAGTTCTTTTTGCTACGTGATGTTGAGATGGATTTATCACAAGCCATCATTCCTGAAGGAGAGACATTTTTACTCCTAAACGGACTTGCGGGAGACATCCGCATCCTCATTCCAGCGGGTTACGATTATTCAATCGATGCGTCGATTGGATTTGGAAAAGTTCAAGTCGATGATTCGAACTATTCACCGGTTTTTAACCGTCGCTTCTATACGGCGTCTGATGATTATGTCCAGGCTACGCGGAAAGTTCGGATTCATATCGTGCTCATGAGCGGAAGTGTCGAGGTGATGACGGTATGAAAAAAGATTCTTATCCACGGACGGTCGTCTGGCATCAATTGTTCAGTAGCCTCTTGACGGCTTTCTTGATTACAGTGGCGTTTCTCATAGGTGACTCGACTTCACTGAGCGACTTGTTTTCGCGTGAAGAAGGGTTGCCTTTCGGTGTGTCCATTTTGGTGATTGCCGTTTTGATTGGCAGTATCTTTGGAGTCGCATCATACTTTTACTTACGTCGAGACTTCCGAGAGGTCGCGAACGCCCTTTGGAAACTAGAGAACCAAAAAGAAATCACGTTCCGACCGTTGTCGCCTTACCGAGACACGCTCGAACGAATCGTCCGCGTCTCAAAACAACGTCAAGAGATGATTGAGATGGCGAAGCGAGTCGGTGAGCGTCCAGTCAGTGTCGAAGAGGCGCGTAGTGAAGCGGTCGTCGAAGAAAGACGTCGCGTCGCACGAGAACTTCATGATTCGGTGAGTCAACAGCTCTATGCCATCTCGATGATGACGACTGCGGTCAAACAGACGATGCAGACGAAACCGGAATTAGCGAGTAAACAAATGGAGCAAGTGGAGCTCATGGCTCAAACGGCACAGGCAGAGATGCGGTCGTTACTCCTACAACTACGACCGGTGGAATTAGAGGGCATGACGTTAAAAACCGGAATCGAACGCCTATTAGAAGAACTGTCGCGTAAACAGTCGACTGAACTCGTCTGGCGTCTAGAAGAAGTGAAGCTATCACGACACACCGAAAACGAACTGTTCCGCATCGTCCAAGAGGCAATCAGTAACACATTGCGACATGCGAAGGCGACTCGCCTAGAAATTGAGATGCGAACCGTGCAACAGACGGTTATTTTAAAGATCAACGATGACGGAATCGGATTTAACGTGGACGATACACAAGTCGCCTCATATGGATTACAATCGATAAGAGAGCGCACGGCGGAAGTCGGTGGGACGTTACGATTGGTCAGTGTGCCGAATGTCGGAACACAAATCGAAGTACGTGTGAAACAACAAGTGGAGGGGTAATGATGATTCGAGTTGTATTAATTGATGATCATGAAATGGTCCGAGCGGGCGTGTCTGCCTTTTTATCGACACAACCGGACATTGAAGTCGTCGGTGAGGCATCGGACGGCGCGACGGGAGCGGAGCTTGCGATTGCGGAAAAACCGGACGTCGTC
Organism: Exiguobacterium sp. MMG028; assembly: GCF_027947425.1. Taxonomy (NCBI): domain Bacteria; kingdom Bacillati; phylum Bacillota; class Bacilli; order Caryophanales; genus Exiguobacterium; species Exiguobacterium sp. MMG028. Next base: position 65,805 of record NZ_JAQJIN010000004.1, on the reverse strand, counting down.
CTCATGGACTTAGTCATGGAACCGGTGGACGGAGTTGAATCGACGAAACGAATCAAAGCGAGCTGGAAAGAGGCTAAGATTCTAGTCGTGACGAGTTTCTTGGATGACGAGAAAGTATACCCGGTCATTGAAGCCGGCGCGATGAGCTATGTCCTCAAGACGGCAAACGCCAATGAAATTGCCGACGCGATTCGTCAGACGGCTGCCGGCAATCCAGTTATGGCTGCCCAAGTGACAGGAAAGATGCTAGAACGTCTACGTCACCCGGAGATGACCCTCCATGAGAGCTTGACTGCACGTGAACGAGAAATTTTGCAACTCATGGCAGAAGGAAAGTCGAATCAAGTCATTGCGGACGAATTGTTCATTTCACTGAAGACGGTAAAGACACACGTCTCGAACATCTTGACGAAACTTGACGTCTATGACCGAACACAAGCGGTCGTGTATGCGTTTCAACATAATCTGGTGAGTAAAGGATGAATCGGCTCCCGGTAATTGAAACGGAACGTCTTCGACTGCGCCCCCTTCAAATGGAGGATAGTCCACACGTATTCGCCATTTTTTCAAATGAACGCGTGCTCCAGCATTATGGGATGGAGCCGCATCAAACACTTGAAGAGACGGAGCAGATGCTTACCCACATGCTCGCTCAAATTGAGACGGGAGCCATCATCCGTTTTGCGATTGAACATCGAGAATCAAAAACGTTAATTGGAACAATCGGTTTTCACAATCGGGCGCCGTCACACCGTCGCGCCGAAATCGGTTATGAACTCAGACCAGAATATTGGCGTTCAGGTTATGCGACCGAAGCCCTCCATGCGGCCCTTCAGTATGCCGAGACATGTGAGATTGAACGTGTCGGTGCCATTGTCTATATCGACAATCTCGCGTCGCAGCGCATGCTTGAGAAGAATGGGTTCGTTCAAGAAGGTCGACTACATAATTACATGCGTCAGTGGGGACAAGCCCATGACGTCTATGTCTATAGCTATATGACACATCAGTCAATCTAAGCACATCGTCTAACGGGCGGTGTGCTTTTTCGTTTGTGAGACAAACAAAATGGGAACCGAGTAAAGGTGAGTTATTCGCTCAAAGGAGGACGATAGGATGAAAGCAGCATATATCGAACAGTATGGTGGATCAGACGAATTCAAAGTAGGCGAGCTTGAGCAACCGACAATCGGTGCAGATGACGTATTGATTGAGGTTCATGCCGCAAGTGTCAACCCGGTGGATTGGAAGTTGCGTGAAGGATACTTAAAAGAAATGCTTCATTTCGAAATGCCGCTCGTCATCGGATGGGATGTATCGGGAGTCATCAAAGAAGTCGGGGCGAATGTGACTGAGCTTGAGGTCGGCGATGAAGTATTCAGCCGTCCGGATATTTCGAGGCAAGGCACATATGCCGAATATGTGGCGGTCGATGCCCATCTCGTCGTCAAGAAACCCAATTCATTGAGCTTCGAGGAGGCCGCGTCACTTCCGCTCGTCGCGCATACGGCATGGCAAGTCATGTTCGAAGTGATGGACGCGAAACCGGGTGACCGAATCTTCATCGGTGCTGGTTCAGGTGGTGTCGGAACGGTTGCCATCCAGCTTGCGAAAGCACACGGATTGTATGTCGTTACGTCAACCAGTACGCCGAACGTAGACTGGGTCAGCGAACTTGGGGCCGACGAGGTCATCGACTATAAACGACAAGATCCATCAGAAACCGTCCGCGATCTTGACTTCGTATTCGATACGATGGGAGGAGACGGACAGAGCAAACTGTATCGAATGCTGAAAGAAAATGGGATGCTCGTCTCCATCTCCACACCACCGAATGAAGAAGAAGCCGAACAGGCGAATGCCCGCGCGGAGTATGTCTTCATGCAACCGACGGGGGAGCGCTTGAAAAAAATTGCGGAAGCTGTTGAAAAAGGCGAACTGAAACCTGTGATTGACCGTGTCTTTGATTTAGAGGACACGAAACTTGCTCATGATTATGGAGAAGAAGGGCATGCCAAAGGGAAAATCGTCATTAAAGTGAAGTAATAAAAAAAGAGGTGGATTTCCGGAACGCGCGCCGGAAGTCCACCTTTTGTTCATTTGATTTGAGAGGCTACCTCATGTGAAGGTCAGCCCTTTTTCTGTGCTTGTATCTGTTCATCGATTTCAGACAAGTACGTCCAACGTTCCATCTTGGCATCGAGTGATTCTTTCAGTTCGGCGATTGTTGCGTACAATTCATTTACTTTTCCGAGGTCGCTGCCCGCGGTCGCAAGCGTCGCTTCTTGTGCTTCAATCTGTTCTTCAAGCGCGGCGATGTCTTCTTCAATCGTGTCCCATTCCTTCTGTTCTTTGAAGGTGAATTTCACGACTTCCGACTTCGCCCGTTCTTTTTTCTCTTTTGGTTCTTTCTCTTTCTTCACTTGACGAACCTCTTCTTGGCGCATCGTCAAGTAGTCACTGTATTCTGCGTGATACACCTGGATGGTCCCGTCTTCAAATGCGATCAACTGTCCAGCAACACGGTCTAAGAAATAACGATCGTGGCTGACGGCGATGACGGTGCCAGGGAACGATTCTAAATAGTCTTCTAACACAGATAACGTTTCCGTATCCAAATCGTTCGTTGGCTCATCGAGGAACAAGACGTTCGGTTCGTCCATGAGAATCCTCAGGAGGACGAGGCGTCGTTTTTCTCCACCGGACAGTTTCGCAATCGGTTTATATTGCGCGTCCGGTGAAAAGAGGAAGCGTTCGAGCATTTGACCGGCCGTGATTGTCTCGCCGTCCGGCGTATAAATCACTTTCGCAATCCGCTCGATTTCGTCGATCACGCGTCGTGATTCGTCTTCAAACTCGACTTGTTGACCGTAATAGCCGAGATGGACTGTTTCCCCGTGCACGATGGTACCGTTTGTCGGTTCCAAACGCTTGGCGAGCAGGTTCATAAGTGTTGATTTCCCGCTCCCGTTCGGTCCAACAATGCCGTAGCGTTCACGGCGTCCGAAAATCCAATTGAACTGCTGTATGAGGAGAGAATCGTCGTATCCAAAAGACAAGTCCTCGACCTCGATGACCTTTTTACCGAGTCGGCGAGACCCGACAGAAACGTCGAGTGATTCCTCTTCAGCTAAGCTCTCTTGGTGCTTTAAGTCTTCGACGCGCTGGATGCGTGCTTTTTGTTTCGTTGTTCGTGCTTTTGCGCCTCGACGTAACCAAGCGAGTTCACGACGTAAAATATTTTGCCGTTTCTGTTCCATTGATTGTGCCCGTGCTTTTCGTTCGGCCCGCTTCTCAAGGAACAGCTCATAGTTCCCGTTATAGAAATAACTCGTCCCGTCTGCAATCTCTAAGATATGGTTTGTGACACGATTTAAGAAATAACGATCGTGGGTGATGAGAAGGATGGCTCCACGATAATCCGCAAGCATCGTCTCGAGCCATGCGATCGTGTCGGCATCAAGTTCGTTCGTCGGCTCGTCTAAGAGCAATAGGTCCGCTTCGTCGAGTAACGCTGCGGCGAGAGCGACACGCTTTTGTTGTCCACCTGACAAGGCGTTCACATCGACGGATACGTCAGGAAGACCAAGACGGTTCAAGATCGACTTCAGTTTTGCTTCCGTTTCCCAAGCGTCTGCGGCATCGACAGCCTGCTGAGCTTTCATGAAACGTTCGAGTAATTGCTCACTCGTTGGATCCGTTTCGAGCGCTTGGCGGGAACGTTCGAATTGTTTCAGTGCTTGAACGGACGGTGTATCGCTTGTGAACAAGGCGTCAAGAATCGTTTGACCTTCATCGAACTGAACCGTCTGAGTCAGATAGCGGATGCGATAATCGTTCGGATGTTGCATCGTTCCCTTGTCTGCCGTCTCGGCACCAGCGATGATTTTCATGAATGTCGATTTTCCAGAACCGTTCACTCCGATGATTCCGATACGGTCTCCTGGATGAATCGTCATTGTCACATCGTCAAATAAGACTTTGTCGGCAAACTCTTTATGAATGCCCTCAATCATTAATAAACTCATGCGTTCTCTCCTTCAATCTGTTGACGAATGGCTGCTTCGACCGTTGCAGCGATTTCCTTATTCGGTAAGTCAGCCGGATCGATCGCGGGTAAGAAAGTGACGTCAACCGTTGCCGGAGTGATTCGATTTTTAGCTTCTAACAGTTTGTAGCTCCCTTGAATGGCAACCGGAACAATCTTCGCACCGCTTGACGTCGCGAGTGTCAAACTCCCAGCTTTAAATTCTTTCATAGGACCGCCTTTTGAGCGTGTTCCTTCTGGGAAGACGATCATTGACTGACCGGATTGGATTGTCTCGACGCCTGAGCGAATCGCTCTAATTGATTGACGACGATCGCTTCGATCGATAAAAATACAGCCCATCAATTCCATCCAACGCGGGATAATCGGGAATTTCTGTACTTCAATTTTCGAAATGAATGCCTTTGGTCGTTTCGTGGCCGTCAACATGATGGGAACGTCAAAGTTTCCTTGGTGGTTTGATACGTAGACGACCGGTTCATCCGGAATGTGATCCTGTCCATGGACCCGAATGTCGGCACCGGCAATTTTCAACAAGAATTGTGCCCATTTATAAGCGATGTCTTGCACATAGCGATAACGCTTTGGTGGATCGATTTTTTTCGCCTTCTGTAAAAATGGGACGGTGATCGGTAACACCGCAAAAAATGAGAAAAACCATACAGCTGTTCGAATCATTTTATTTTCTCCTCTCATAATGACAACAAGAAAGAGTCTTCTTCTCTTGACGAGAATCCGACCCTTCGGCATGAATCCTTATTCCCAAAAGCGAGAATCGCTCTCTTCTTCCTCTTCCTCAAGCTCGAACGTAATGCGTTTATTCACAGGATCGACGACGAAATAAGCGCCGTCTTGTTCAATACTTTTAATTTGCATGGCTTGGTCGTTCCCGATTTCAAGGGTGAGGCGGATGCGATTGTCGTCATCGACAAGTAAGATTCCATCTTCCTTTAACCAAAGCTCCATGACGGGTGAATAACGAAGTAGCCATTCATTCGATAACGGAATTTCATTCATACGATTGTGTGCCTCCTGCGATTATAAATCCAATGTACGTTGTCTGTTCCTTCATAGAATACCAAATGTGGAGAGGGAAGACGAGCGTTATGTAGAGCGTTTCCGTGTCGTCGAATGCATTCTTTCCACGACGCGTTTGATTCGTTTCTGGTTCCGCCGTTCCACAAAGAACTCGCTTGCTTGCATAAAGAGTTGTTTGAAGGAAGACAGTCCCATCGCAATTAAAACAGCAAATAGAAAAGTCCCAATCGGATCTTTATACAGTTCGGACTGGAACAAGAAAGCGAGGCCTACAGTCGATAAGATGGTCGTAAGAAAATAGAAAATCATAGCGGAGTCTCCTTTTCTTATGTGGTAGTAAAGAAAAAGGCAAGGTCTTTTAATCGTATTCGACCTTTTGTAGGAAATTCCTGTTTGCGTTTGGCAAAGAAAAAACGCCTCCAGTAGCACGGAAGACGTTTACTCTTGCGTCATATAAGTCGATGATGACGATACGTTTGTATCCACACCGTTTGAAAAAATGAAGCTGAGTGATGCGAGTAATGCGAAAAAGGCGACGAGTAGCCCTTTTGTAAAACGTTTTGCAAACGAACGAGACTGTATATCAAACATTTATTATCCCCCGATCAATCCTAAATGAAACCTTATCTATACTGGACACTTCCTATATAATAACGTTTTCAAAAATAGGATACTAGAAGAAAAAAAGACGTTCACAAAATTGTCACAAAATTTTAATAAATCATCTACCTTCCATTTGTTGTGACGTTTTTCCCTTTCTTCTTTGCATTCACAATTTCGTCACATTTATTCAAAATGTTGAAAGAGAACATGATATGATTAGGAACGTGTGTAGATAGGTATACTGACAGTAATAGATTAGAAAAGGATGTGGGTGTAATGGCATTGCGCGCAGGAGAAGTAGTAGACTTGGTCGCGGAACGTTCTGCTGATTTTGGAGTATTCATTAGTAACGGTCGCGAAGAGGTACTCCTTCATCGAAAAGAACAGACGGAAGAAGTGACGGTCGGTCAAACGGTTCGTGTTTTTTTATATCATGACTCAGAAGGGCGTCTCGCATCAACGATGACGATTCCGACGGTCTCTTTCGATGAGTATGAATGGTGTGAAGTGACAGGCGTTCGATATAACACAGGTGTCTTCGTCAATATCGGGATTCAAAAAGATGTTCTCGTCTCGATGGACGACTTACCAGAGAACCGGTCATACTGGCCGCAAGCGGGAGACCAATTGTGCATTCGTTTGAAGTATGACCAAAAAGGACGTTTGCTCGGGGATCCGGCACCTTACGCATACTTGAACTTGTTGGCACGTCCATCGAAAGAAGAATGGAACAACCAAGATGTTCAAGCGACTGTCGTCAATAAACGTGAAGTTGGCGTCAACGTATGGGTCGAAGGAGAATCACTCGGTTTCTTACACGAAGCAGAAATGACACGTTGGCCACGTCTCGGTGAACAATTGACGGTTCGAGTGACCCAAGTGAAACAAGATGGAACGGTTCTCGTTTCTATGAAACCACGTGCCTATGAGGCGATTGACGGCGATGCGGCGAGCGTCCTCTCTTATATCGAAGAACGTGGTGGTCAGATGCCGTATGGTGACAAGACGGCTCCTGACATCATCGACCGTGAGTTCGGGATGAGCAAAGCCGCATTTAAACGGGCGCTCGGAAAACTACTAAAAGAAAAGCAAGTTGAAAAGCTCGACAACGGCTACAAATTGAAATAAGATAACTCATGTTCGGATGACATGAAAAAGTTTGAAAATGTATTTCTTTCATTTTAGGAATAAATACGTTATAGTTAATAAAGTTGACTATGAGGAAACATTGAGAAAACGTCTGTAGATCTGTCAAACTGAACTCAGACGTTTTTTGTATGAACAAAGGAGAATATAATTTGACAAAATTCCAAGATTTACAATTAAGTGAAGCGTTAGTAAAAGGTGTACACAAAATGGGCTTCGAGGAAGCTACACCGATCCAAGCTGAGACAATTCCTGTCGCACTCACAGGAGTGGACGTATTAGGACAAGCACAAACAGGTACAGGGAAAACAGCAGCTTTCGGTATTCCGACAATTGAGCGAATCGATTCAAAGGCACGTCAAGTCCAAGCACTCGTTCTTGCACCGACACGTGAACTTGCGATTCAAGTTGCAGAAGAATTAAACAAAATCGGAGAAACAAAGCGCGTATACGCACTTCCTGTTTACGGTGGTCAGCAAATCGACCGTCAAATCCGTGGTTTGAAAAAGAACCCACAAATCGTTGTTGCAACACCAGGACGTCTCATGGACCACATGAAACGTAAAACAATCAAACTTGATGACATTCAAACAGTCATCTTGGATGAAGCAGACGAAATGCTCAACATGGGCTTCGTTGAAGATATCGAAACGATTTTGGCAGGTCTTCCTGAAGCACGCCAAACGCTTCTTTTCTCAGCGACGATGCCACCACAAATCAAAAAAATTGCTGAGCGTTTCATGAAATCGCCGACAATCATCAAAGTAAAAGCAAAAGAAATGACTGTTGAAAACATCAACCAGCAATTCCTCGAATTGCGTGAAGGTCAAAAATTCGACACGCTTTGCCGTTTGATCGACATCGACTCACCGGAACTCAGCATCATCTTCGCTCGTACGAAGAAACGCGTTGATGAAGTGACAGAAGCACTCATCAAACGTGGATATACAGCAGACGGTCTTCACGGAGATTTGACGCAATCAAAACGTGACCAAGTGATTCGTCGTTTCAAAAACGGAACAATCGATATCTTAGTAGCGACTGACGTTGCTGCACGTGGACTTGATATTTCAGGTGTCACGCACGTTTACAACTTCGATGTACCACAAGACCCAGAGAGCTACGTACACCGTATCGGTCGTACAGGTCGTGCTGGTAAAACAGGTACTGCCCTCACCTTCATCACACCACGTGAATTTGGACAAGTGAAGGCGATCGAACGCGTTACAAACAAAAAGATGAACCGTCGTCACGTACCGACAATCGCAGAAGTACTTGAAGGAAACCAAAAGCAAGCAGCTGAAGAGTTGATCGAACGCGTTCAAGCGGGCGACTTCAAAGCTTACACGCAACTTGCGACTGAACTTCTTGAAGAGTATGAAGCAGTTGAAATTCTCGCTGCAGCCCTTCGTGGATTGACAAAAGAGCCGGATTCAACACCTGTTGAAATCTCGTACGCTGAACCAGTTCGTGTCAAACGTCAAGGTGGCCGTGGTGGCGATCGCGGTGGATACCGTGGTCGTAACGACCGTCGTGGCGGTGGCGGTGGCCGTGGTGGCGATCGTCGTGGTGGACGCGGTGGCGAACGTCGTGATGGACGTAGCGGAGATCGTAAAGGATCATTCCGTGGTGACGATCGTCGTCGCTCGGATGACCGTGGCCCACGCCGTCCGCGTGACTAATCATTGTAAAATGCCGCATTTCCTTAAGTGGATTTGCGGCTTTTTTTATTGTGTCGTGCTACACTAGTTGAGTAGAGATAGAAGGATGAGGTGTCAACGGATGGTGGAATTAAGTTTCGGTCTCCTTGTGCTACTTGGTTGTGTGCTCGCACTCAAACCAATCGTGTCAAAGACAGACCGTCCTAACTTTCGTTATATCCCCGTGGCGACATTGTTATTTGGAGCGATGATTTTTTTAGTGTTAGCCATTGGAGTAGGCGGAAAGATGGGCATTGCATATGGCGTAATGAGTATCGCCTATTTTATTGCTTGTTTCGGTGCCTATATGTATGTACACACGCGAACGAGCTGATTGTAGCTCGTTTTCGCATTTAACGAAGAGGTGATGAGTTATGGATGCGGTAGAAGTGATGGTCCATCCTGAAGAAGTGATGGTGACGTATGAACCAATCCTTGGAGCGGCGACGTTTCAAGTGGAAGGCTATATGGTACATGGGCGATTCCGAGGAGAATCGTTGACGCCATTTTTTTATGATGATGACGTTCCGCTCGAGTATCAGTTAGACATCGCCCAACGGATGGAGCAACTGGCAGCAGCACAACTTCGAGACGCCAAGCCATTCGTCACATTCAGATGTCGGTCGGAATGGATTCTTGAAGAAGGGGGAGAAGCTTTTTTAGCGCCGCTTCGCGAATTGAATTTCCCGTTACATCGTATTTATGTGACGCTTCAAGGGACGGATCTGGTTGATGTTCCTCGCCTATCGCGTGTCATTCAATACTACCGTTCATATGGACTGAAAATTGCCCTAGACTTCGCAGAGTCGACGAGTATCGAGGACATTATGACACTCGCGCCAGAATTGTTGCTTGTCGACCTCGGCACGATGGTGGAGAAAAAGACGTTGTCGGTCACGTATCCGAACATGCTTCAAACGATGGAATATATCGCATCGAAGCTCGGTGCACCGCTTCTGTACAAATCCATCAACCATATCGGACAGCTTCGTTATGCTTGGCAACACGGCGGTCGCTATTATATGGGTGGTTTGCTTGGTCTAGAAGACGAGCTTCCACAACGAGAAATCAAAGGAATGGGTGTCTTGGCGCAAGAAGTGCCTTCTTTCTTTTTACATGATCAGAAACGATTGAATCGTTTATACGAACTTGAGTTTGAGTTACATCGTCGAATCGGAGAACTCGTTCAATCCGGGAAATGGTCGAGAGATAAGAAAGACGAGTGGATTCAATACATCGCACCGAAGCTCGAGGAAGTGTTTGTCCGTTACTATTTGACGGATAAGACAGGTTTTCAGACGAGTGCAAACGTCTACTGTGTGAACGGAGAATGGCGTGTCGATAATACGTATCGGGGTTACAACTGGAGTTTCCGTCCATATTTCATTCAAACGATGGCGGCCATGGACGTTCGAGGACGTGGTTATTTATCAGGAGACTATCGTGATTTCAGTTCAAACGAAGTGACGCGTACGTTCAGTTATCCGTTACCCGACGGCATGTTCTTGTTCGCCGACATATCCGAAGAATATTTGTACCAGAATCGATTATTAGACTGAAAGGAAGAGTTATGATGTTAGATTATGATTACGATGCGTTACGCGAAATCGGTCGAATCGTCGCACTTGCACGAGATGAGATGGCGAAAGTCGTCAAACCGGGCATGACGACAAAAGAATTGGATGCGATTGGGCAACGTGTTTTAGAAGAAGAGGGTGCGGCTTCTGCACCGATTACGATGTATGAGTTTCCAGGGTACACGTGTATCTCACTCAATGACGTCGCCGCCCACGGGATTCCTGGGGAAGAGGTCATTCAAGAAGGTGATATCGTCAACGTTGACGTCTCGGCTGTGAAGGATGGCTATTATGCGGATACAGGTCGTACGGTCATTGCAGGCGCAGCAAAATCACCTCAGCACGAACGTTTGGTCGAAGTGTCGTTGACGTCGCTTGAAGCGGGTCTTAGCAAAGTCAAAGCGGGCGTGAAAGTCAACCAGATTGGGAAAGCCATTTATTCGGACGCGAGAAAGAATGGATTCACGGTCATCCGTAACTTGGCCGGACACGGACTCGGTCGGACGTTACACGGGGAGCCGGAGACGATTTCGAACTACTACAGCCGCGAAGAGAATCAGCTCTTAAAAGCTGGGCAAGTGATTGCGGTCGAAACATTCATCTCGACGAAAGACGAAATCGTCTATCAGTCGGAAGAAGACGGATGGACACTCTTCACACCGAACAAGAGCCTCGTCTCACAGTTCGAGCATACGGTCATCGTCACCGAAGATGGATATGAAGTGTTAACGGGGTCATTCCGTTAAAAAAAGGTGTGGTTCTCGTGAACCGCACCTTCTTTATGTTTGCAAGAAAATCACTTCTTCGCGTAGCTGTTCAATCACATCCCAGTCGGGTTGTACCGAATCCGGAAGCGTCAACTTCCCATTCTCGACCTCGAGCGGTGTATCGAGCAAATCCTGTTCGAAGTAAGCGCTCGTCCCAGACATATCCGCCGGAAAGCTCGCGCCGCTGAGCGAAGCGAATAAAAGCGTGTGATACCTTCCGATTCCGGATTCATACATCCCACCGACCCAGTACGGTGTTCCGTGTTTCCGAATGTGTAACGCCTCACTGAACCCCCCGACACGTGCAGGCTTAATATTGACGATTTTACCCGCGCCGAGTTGCGTCATCGTCTCCACATCGTCGTAAGACGTAATCGACTCATCGAGGCAGATGGGTGTCTTGAGTTTTTGTTGAAGAGTCGCCGATTTGGCGAACTGGCGGCTCGGATACGGTTGTTCAATCATCAATAACCGATGGGCATCGATTTGTTCGAACCATCCTATCGGTTGATCGGACGCGCTTCCGTTTAAGTCAATCATGAGTGGCGCATCTGGAAAGACAGCTCGGATTTCGCGTAGTGCCGGGAGTAATTCATTAGGGGAGGCTTTTAATTTGATTCGCTCGAAACCATCGGCTAGCGCTGCTTCAATCGAGTTCATCGTCTGATGGAGTAGCCCAATCCCAATCGTTCTACCGCAGGAGACGGTATCTCCGGCCTTCATATACGACTTCAGTGACATGTTCGCGCGTGCTGCTTCAATCTCCCATAATGCACTTTCCCACATCGCTTTCGCCATTCGTTGACCGATAACCGATGAGACGAGGGTCGGAAACACGTCCGTCGTGACCGTCATGCCCTTTAATAGATGAAGAATCAATTTTGATGTATCAATCATGGACTGAGTCGTTTCTTCCGTGTACCAAGGTGTCTCAAAGGCGACACCTTCGCCATATCCGACGACACCATCTACAGTTTCAAGTCGAAGGATGAGTGTTCGTCTCACCGACAAAACGGCGTGCGCCGTTACGATGGGGTGTTTAAATGTCAAAGGGACGATTGAAAGGTCAGCACGTTTGATCATGGCAGTAGCTCCTTTAAGCGATGACGCATTAATTTTCCGTTCGCGTTTCGGGGTAGGTCCTCTACGTGATGAATCGCAAGCGGATGTTTATACTTGGCTAACTGGGAATTGAGGATTGCCTGCATCTCCGTCGGGTCATATGATCCGACGACGAAGGCGAGCGGGACTTCTCCCCAGGTCGGGTGTGCTTGTTTCGTAACCCCAACGTCTCGGACACCGGCACATCGTAACATCGCAGCCTCGATTTCAGCAGGATACACGTTTTCGCCACCAGAAATAATGAGGTCGCTTCGGCGATCGTGTACATATAAATATCCGTCTTTCATCGTTCCGAGATCACCTGTTTTCCAATAACCGTCTGGTGTCCAAGCATCTGATTCAGGTTGTTCGAAGTACCCACTCGTCACGGTTGGTCCTTTTACCTCAATCTCCCCGTCCTGACTGATTCGGATCAAGGTCGGTGCGATGGCTCGACCACTCGAACCGATATGCGAGAGCGCCTCGCTCGGAAGTAATGTGGCAACTTGAGAACACGTTTCGGTCATCCCATATGTTTGAGCGACCGGTAACTGTCGTCGCTCTGCTTCTTCTAGTAACGGGCGAGGGACCGGTCCACCTCCGACGAGCAACGTGCGAAGACAGTGTTTTTCTAGCCCGGCATCAAGCAGTCGCTGTAGCATGATGGAGACGAGTGACAACTGGGTAATGCCTTCAGTTTCAATTAAATGAAGGGTTCGGTCGACATCAAAACGGGGTTCGACATAAAGCGTCGAACCGATGATTGCACTCCGATACACTTGAGAGAGCCCGCTCATATGAAAAAGTGGCGTCACCGTAAGCATGCGGTCAGATGGACGATAGTCTAGATGCGCTTCGGCAGCACGTGCGCTTGCGAGATGATTGCCATACGTCTGTTGTACAGCCTTGGCCCGCCCCGTCGTACCGGACGTAAACATGAGAGACATGGTGTCATTTTCTTTCCACTCATGTGTCACCGTGAAACATGAACGCGCCCGATGTGTCACTAAAAGTTGTGTGACTTGCAAATCGATCTCGTCATCGACGAGAAGCAAATCGACTCTTGCTGTGTTTAACTGAGTGCGCACTTCCTCTTCGGTCAAGCGTGTGTTGATTGGAACGAGTATGTTGCCGAGCAGATGCACCGCATGGATGGCGATGATATAGTCTTTGCTGTTTTTAGCGAATATGCCAATCTTTTCGGCAGTGGGTGCCTGTTCATGGATGTATTGGGCAAGTTGCAGGCTCTCGGTACGTAACGCTTCCCACGTCAGTCTCTCTTCATGTGTCACGAGTGCAATCTGTGATGCCGGATGTTGATCAATCCATTCATACATGTCTGTAACCTCCAAAAAAAGAGTAGCGGAATCGCTACTCTCTCAACAAAATTAAGGGAAACGTGGGAATTGACCGAAGTCAGGGTCACGTTTTTCTTTGAACGCATCGCGTCCTTCTTTCGCTTCATCGGTTGTGTAGTAGAGAAGCGTTGCATCTCCAGCGAGTTGCTGAAGCCCGGCAAGACCGTCTGTGTCCGCGTTCATTGCTGCTTTCAAGAAGCGAAGTGCAGTTGGTGAGTGTTGTAAGATTTCTTGGCACCACTTGACTGTTTCTGCTTCGAGTTGATCGAGAGGGACGACTGTGTTGACGAGTCCCATTTCGAGTGCTTCTTGTGCATCATACTGGCGGCAAAGGTACCAGATTTCACGAGCTTTCTTATGACCGATGATGCGTGCTAAGTAACCAGAGCCGTATCCTGCATCGAACGAACCGACTTTAGGACCTGTTTGTCCGAAGCGAGCGTTGTCCGCTGCAATCGTTAAGTCACATACGACATGAAGGACATGTCCTCCGCCGATTGCGAAACCTGCGACCATGGCAATGACCGGTTTTGGAATGACTCGAATGAGGCGTTGAAGGTCGAGGACGTTCAAGCGTGGGATTTCATCTTCCCCGACGTATCCGCCATGCCCACGAACTTTTTGGTCTCCACCTGAACAGAATGCCTTTTCGCCTTCACCCGTCAAGATGATGACGCCGACTTCTTTATCGTCGCGTGCGCGTGCGAATGCATCGATCAATTCATTGACCGTCAACGGACGGAACGCGTTGCGTACCTCTGGACGGTTGATGGTGATTTTAGCAATCCCATTCCATGTTTCATATTTAATGTCTTCATACGTACGGACCGATGTCCAGTTCGCTACTGATTCCATATTAAATACCCCCTAAAATCAATTTCTTTATTATTGTACCAAACTCTGGTGCATTCTCGATATGAGGAGCATGCCCCGCATCTGAAATTTCGTAGATTTTAATATCAGACCGTTCTTTCTGCATGTCTCGTGCAATCGCTTTGAACTTAGAATCTTCTGCCCCGACAATCAAGTCGATGTGGGGAAGGTGGTGCAATGCGCCCCAAAGCGACGGCATGTGACCTGTACCGATGGCCCGCAAACTGTTCGCAAGAGCAGTCGGATGTTGTGCGAGTCGGTCCTTCCTGAGTGATTGTTTCATCTCTTCAGTTTGTCGCCAAAGCGGAAGGTTCTCCCATCGCTTGACGAATGCGGAGAGTCCTTCGGTTTCGATGAATCGGGCAAGTTCTTCGTCTTGTCGTCGACGAGCTGTCCGCTCTTTAGAAGAGCGCAGACCGGGTGTTGTGCTGATTCCGATGACATGTTCGACGCGTTGATCGCACGCGGCGAGCGTCAATCCGATTCGACCGCCGAGTGAATAACCGACGACTGTCCAAGGGCGATCGTCTAAATCGAGTAGGCGTGATAGGTCCTTCACTTGTTGACTCATTGTCGAACGATTGATGGGAGGGCGTTCCGTTGCGCCATGTTGCAATAATGAAGGTGACACGAGTCGAACCGGTAAGGCAGGGAACGAATCGACCCATTGAGCATTTCCCGTGAACCCGTGTAAGAATAATACCGGTTTTCCTTCCCCTCGAATGCTTACTTCATAGTCGACATCTCTCAAACAAATGGTCATGCCTCGTTCTCCGTGATGAGACGAGCGCAGACAGACTGCGTCCATCCTCGGTGAGTTGTTACATTCTGCTCGCGATCCGATGGGAACTCAATCAAATGAATGCCGTCTTCAATCGCTTCGTGAATCTCCTGTGGTTGCTCAATTAGACGATAGGACAACCCGTAAGTCTCGGCAAACCCACGAATGTTCAAATCAAGCGGTGTCCCAAACAAATCTTCGAAAAGTTGGGTATCGACGGAAGCTTGCGGTAAAAAGGAGAAAATCCCTCCACCATTATTATTCGAAATCACGACTGAAAACTTCCTAGGGTGATGTTTTAACAGTTGTAGGGCATTGCTATCATGATAGAATGCCAAATCACCAATCAGTAGAGCGGCATGAGCCGTGTCATAACAGCTACCGAGTGCACTCGAAAGAACACCGTCAATCCCGTTGGCGCCCCGGTTTGCAAGAACTTGCACGCTCTTTCCGGCGGATAATGTCGTATCGACATCACGAATCGGCATACTGTTACTGACGAAGAGACGTTCGATTGACGTATCGAGTAACCGTTTCGTCAATTCGGCTTCTCCTTGGAGTGAAGGCTTCGCCGTTTCCGTGACATCCTCGAAGAAACGAAGTCGTTCGACGTAACGTGGATCATTCGTTGCTTCAATGAGTGGTAAAAAGTCGAGTGCGTCTCCGAAACAGATGGTCGCACGGCTACTTGGGTCACGATAAGAGCCTGGCTCTTCAATCACAACTAGTTCCGTCGCAGTCATCCACTGATTGAGCCGTTTTGAAACGGGGGCGGCACCGAATCGAATGAACACATCCGGTAACCAGTCGGCTTTATGTTCACTTGCGAGCCACGTGTCGTAGTTCGTCAAGACACCGTCGAAACGACGCATGTCGCTGAGTGGATCGGCGAAAATCGGGATGTGATGCTCGGTCGCTGATTTGTAAATGGCTTTTTGCCATGACATTGGTGTGTAAGGGCCGACGACGAATGCGAGTTGCTTTTGACTCGTACGTTCCAAAAAGATTTCCCGGTCGGTATTTGTCGGGCGAACACTCTGTCTTTCCGGTATAGCAGGTTCACCTCTCAGCATCAGCTTCAATTGTTCAAGATCAGGGAGTAACGGTTCCCGGAATGGGACATTCAAGTGAACGGGGCCCATAGGTGCCTGCATGGCAAGGTTCGTGAATCGGGTGACTGTCTGCTGCATGAACGGCAGCGTTTCTTCTTCAGGTACAGGTAAGTCGAGACTCGTCTTTACTTGTTCACCGTATAATCGGACTTGATTGATCGCCTGTGGCGCTCCGACGTTCCGAAGTTCATGTGGTCGATCGGTCGTCAAGACGATGAGCGGCAATTGCGAAATGAACGCCTCCGTCACTGCGGAGTAGTAATTTGTCGCAGCCGTACCACTCGTGCAGATGAGTGCGACAGGACGTATGGTGTCCGTCGAGCGAGTCAGTCCGAGAGCATAAAATGCAGCGGAGCGCTCGTCGACGATGATGTGATGGCGGATTTGTGGATGCAAATAAGCCGCCATCGCAAGTGGGGTCGAACGAGAACCTGGACTGATGACCACGTCGGTCACACCGGATTCAACAAGTCGATTCACCATGGATGCTACCCAGTCGGTTAACATCTTATTCATGTAGGGTGCCTCCTTAATCGTGCGAATCAAACTGTAAAGCTTGTTTGATTGGACTCATTTTCATTTCGGTTTCTTCAAGTTCTTGCTCGAGAACCGAGTCTTTGACAATCCCGCCTCCTGCGTAAAGTGCGACGAACTGTTGCTGGACAAGTGCCGAGCGGATGGCGACGACGAACTCGCCATCCCCTTCGTTGTCGACCCAGCCAAATGGAGAACCGTACCATCCGCGGTCGAACCGCTCGATTTCACGAAGCAATCGGACCGATGTCCGCTTCGGCGAGCCTCCGAGGGCTGGGGTTGGATGGAGTGCTTCCGCTAACGACAACAAGGAAGCGTTTGTTTCGAGTGTCGCCTGGATCGGAGTGTGCAGGTGGAACACCGATCGATTCGCGAGAATTTGCGGTGTCTCACTTGTATGAATCGGTGCGGTATAAGGTGTCAAAGCTTGCTTAATATCTTTCACGACGATTTGATGTTCTTCACGATTTTTCGCATCATGTAACAATTGTTCCTTTGCGAGGTCGCTTTCAATTTCAGTCTGAGGGCGCTTGATTGTTCCGGCGATGGCAGCTGTATTCAGTCGCATCCCTTCTTTTTGAATCAATCGTTCAGGTGTCGCTCCGAAGAAGCCGATGTCACGTTTAGGTTGATATAAGTAGATATAGCTCGACTCTTGATGTTCCGCCAAATGCTTCAAACTCTTGGCGAATGGAAAGGCGTCGTCAGAACGTTGATAAATTTCTTCTCGCGCGATGACGATTTTTTCGACTCGCTCTTCCTCGATCAACTGCTTGGCTTGCTGAAAACTTGATTTGTAATGTTCCACACCGTCTTTTACTTTCGAATAGGACGGTGTTGACTCTTCGGCCGGGCGAAGTGAGCTGAATTGCGCCAATTGATCGGCTAATTGAATTAAATACTGTTCGACCGATTGTTTCGAAGAGACAAGGGTCGCGACTGTCAATGTGTGTCTGTCTTTATAACGACGGTATAAAAATTTTGGGACAACGAGCGATGCTTCCCCAAAGGCATCCCACATACTCTTTTGTGGACGCATGAACGTATCGAACGAAAAGCCAGCAAACGCATGAACGGTTGCATCGACATCTCGCCGATGAAGACTCCAATCGTACTGGAGTCGCTGAAATCGTTCGGGTCCAGAGGCACTCAAGACGAGCGCATCTCCGCAACCGAGCATTTCAAGCGTACGGTCCGGTGTCATGAAGTAATAGTGGGACGTATCCGTGTTCTGAATGATTTGAAACGCATCGAACGCCGGGATTTCCCATGTGTAGGATGCGAGGACAGGTCGTTGCCAAGCTCGCGCCCGTTTATGGGCTTGCTCGATTCGCTGTTTTATATGTGTTTGAGTATCTGGCATGAAAGAAAAGCCTCCTCAATCCGATAGAATTCTCACTCTTTAGTGTATCATGAGTTCGCAATCGACTTGCCTATGAAATGCTTGAGAAATTGTTAGCAACGTGAGAGAGATGGCTAGCGTTGACAGATTTTTTCATCGAGACGTAAACTAACGAAGGGAGGGAACGAAATGAAACAGAAATCAAAAGGGGCATATTGGCGAATGATTCGCCCACATACCCTGACAGCAAGCTTTATTCCGGTCTTGCTCGGGACGTTCATCGTCCTCGATCAAACCGAACTGAAGTGGGGACTCTTTCTTGCGATGCTGGTCGCGTCAGTCCTCATTCAAATCGCGACGAACTTATTTAACGAGTATTATGACTATAAGCGCGGGTTAGACCATGAAGGATCAATCGGGATTGGTGGATCCATCGTACGTGACGGGTTTACGCCAAATCAAATCCTGTCAATCGCCCTTGGTATGTATGCCGTCTCGGCGATACTCGGACTTTATATCGCAGCGTCAACGAGTTGGCATCTGCTTTGGGTCGGTGCGTTATCCATGCTCGTTGGATACTTGTATACAGGAGGCCCGTTACCGATTGCGTACACGCCGTTTGGTGAGATTGTTGCCGGTCTCTTCATGGGATATGTCATCATTGGAATCGCCGGATATATTCAAATCAATACGGTAACGACGGAGTTGTTGCTTGTGTCGTTCCCGATGGCCTTGTTGATTGGAGCGATCTTACTTGCGAACAATATTCGCGACTTAGATAACGATAAAGAGAACGGGCGAAAAACAATCGCGTGTCTAGTCGGTCATCGACGTGCTGTATATGTGCTCGCGGCATTCTTTATCGCCGCATTAGTCGGCATCATCGTTGCCGTCGTGTATTATGGAGTCACACCATGGGTCTTGCTATCATTATTCACCGTACCGGTCATGGTTAAGGCGATTCAACGCTTTTGGCAAAAAGCCGAACCGGCCGCATTAATGCCTGCGATGGCGATGACGGCGAAGGTGAATACGTTGTTCGGGGCATGGATGGTCGTCGGACTCATTGTTTCGAGATTTGTGATGTAAGAAAAGGGGAGGCGTTAACGTGTCAGTCGTAAAAGAAATGCTTGAATTTAACAAACGTTTCGTAGAGGAAAAACAGTACGAGCCGTTCGTATCTGATAAATTTCCGGATAAGAAAATTGTGATTTTGACGTGTATGGATACACGTCTGACGGAATTGTTACCTCAAGCGCTAGGACTTAAGAACGGAGACGCTAAAATCATCAAAAATGCGGGGGCTGTCTTGTCGCATCCATTTGGTTCAGCCATGCGTTCGATTTTAGTCGCGCTTTATGCGCTAGGCGCGGAGGAAGTTGTCGTAGTCGGTCATTACGATTGTGGAATGGCAGCAATCGAGCCGTCTGTCGTGATTGAAGAGATGGAACGACGAGGAATTGATCCTCAGACATTGAAGACGTTGAAATCGTCAGGAATGGATTTGGAGCAATGGTTACATGGATTTGATTCGGTCGAAGAGAACGTCGTTCATTCAATCAACTTAATCAACAACCATCCACTGTTGCCACCAGGCACGAACGTGCATGGATTCGTGATTGATCCGGCAACAGGACGCCTTGATCCAGTAGAGGCATAAGAAAGGAGCACGTTCAGCTTGAACGTGCTCCTTTTGTATTAGCCATACGTATTCGTTGGGATGTCTTCATAGTCATCCTCTTCTTGTTTTTGTTTCGCTTTCTTTTTGTTCTTCTTGAAATCACGTTCATACTCTTGTTCACTTGGCGTTTTAAAGAAACGCATCCACGTCGCGTTAATTTCAGACCCGATGAGGATAATCATTCCCGTCAGCTGTAACCAAAGCAACGTGACGATGATTCCACCGAGCGATCCATAGGTTGAGTCGTAACTTCCGAAGTTTGAGACGTACAAACTGAACCCAAAAGATACGAGCTGCCAACCGATGACACCGAAGATGGCCCCAGGAATCGTACTTTTCCAGAATACGTGTTGCTGCGGTGAGACTTTATAAAAAATCGAAAGCGTCAAAATCAAGACGACTGTCGTCAAGACGTAGCGGAACACATTGATCATCATCTCTTCTGCCCCGGTAATGTTGACGGGTAGATATTCGGTAACGAACGATATGATTTGCGCTCCGAACACGTTCGAGAGAATGAGAAGCAGCATCCCGATTCCGAGTAAAATTGTCAAACCAAGCGCCAATCCTTTTTTGACGAAGAAATTCCGTTCGTTGTCCTCGCCATACGCGTGTAGGGAAGTCGTGATGAGTCGATCGACCCCTTTTGCGGCAGACCAAATGGCTAAAATCGCACCGAGCGATAAGAGACCGCCTCGGGGCTCGCCGATTGCGTCAAAAATACCCGTCAAAAACCCGGAAGCAGCAGAACCCGGTGCCAAATCGTTCAATTGATTTTGGAATGAATCTTGTGAGACATCAAAAAATGATAAGAGTGCCAAAATGAAGATGATGCCGGGGAAAATCGATAAAAACCAAAAAAATGCGAGTGTGGCCCCGTAGTCTTGTACGTCATGCTCTTTAAAACGACGGAATAACTCTTTTCCAAACCCGAACCAATTCTTTTTTTCCTTTACTTCTGTCATTGCCATCATGAAACCCTCCTGACTCAATCGTTAGAAAAACATTTCCCGAATTCGGTCGAGGATACACATGATTAATCCTCGGCTAACGTCAAATCGTAAAAGCGAGTCTCATTTGAGGCAAGTTTTTCAGCAAGTGATGGCGGGCGGACCGGAAGATGAGGTAACGCCGATCGCTTGATCCACATCGGGGTATACGATCCGTTTGTCTGTTCTTCTTGAAACTCTTCGCCAGTTCCGGTACCGAATTCGCCACCTGTCATCTTTGCCCAATAGTAAGGATTTAGCTCGTTATTGAAGGCGACGTAGGCAGCAACCCCTTCTAACTCGACGTGAACGCCAAGTTCTTCAAACGCTTCACGAATAGCTGTTTCTTCTGTCGTATGTCCGTATTCAACTCCGCCTCCAGGGAATACATAATATAAGACATCCTCTTTTTCGCGACGAATCAAAGCGACTTCGTCTTTGTCATTCATTAGAATGATCGCACTTCTTAATTTCGTTCGAACCACTGAAATCGTTCCTTTCATTCCTATAATTTTGCACAAAACGCATCGACGATTCGCCGATGCGTTCAACTCATTTTTGCGTAGGTTGTTCTAATGAATCATACATGTCTTGCGTCAATCCGTTCTCGTGTGACGCGATGACTTTTCCTGCGACACGCATCCCGAGACGAAGCGCATCTTCGATTGGATGCTGTTTCATCAGTTCTGAGATGACAGCGGAGAAGAATGAGTCACCGGCCCCAGTAGAGTCGGCCACTTTTACTTTCGTTGTCGGGACGTGACCTTGTTCATTCGTACGAAGGTCGACATAAACAGCCCCGAGCTCGCTCATCGTAACGATGGTGAGGGGTGCACCTTTCATGGCGAGTACTTCGGCGACGCGTAGTGCGTCATCCACCGTGACGATTGACATATCGGACAAGATTTCCGCTTCTTCGCGGCTACAGATGAATCCAGTGAAGCCTTGAAGTAAATGGCGGTTCCGTTCAATGACGGAAAGGTGGCCACACACACCGTATAGTGGCAAGTCCATCTCACGGCAAAGTTCAATCGTTTCGTTTAAGACGTTAACAGACAAGTCTAAGTCGATTGCGACCGCATCGCTCTCTTTAAAGACTGTGTCGATTCGACGTAAAATCGCTTCTTCCATCCGTGCTTCGTCAGGTTGTTTCGAAATCGATGTTTGGAGGTCGCCATTGTTATCCATGACGGCGAGCCACATTCCCATTCCGTTATCGTCGAGCATATCGACACCATCGACATTGACCTGTAAACCACGTAACTCCTCGAGGACGCCGACCCCGATTTGGTCGTTCGTGACAGTGGAGACGAAGCGAACGTCATTACCGAGTACACCTAAGTTTTGAGCAACGTTCCGACCTGTTCCGCCATTAGAGAAAGTGATGTCGCCGACATTTTTCGCATCTTTATGAAGCGGTGCGAAAGATGTTCCTTTAATATCGACAAACACTTTGCCGATGACTGCAATCGTATTCATATCATGTACCACCTTTAGCCAATCTTTCGATCTGTTTCAGTCTATTTAGACACATTGTTTCAATTATAACGAAATCGACATATCGTTTCAATCATCGATTCGATTTTGTCGAATCGGTTACTCCCATGAAGAGGTGAGAAGACGAAGTCCATTCAAGATGACCAGAATAGTAGAACCCTCGTGTCCGACGACCGCGAATGGCATGATGAGCAGTTCGAAAATGTTTGTGGCAATAAGGACGAGAATGACACCGAGCGCAAAGACGACGTTTTGTAGGACGATTCGGTTCAGCTTGCGTGATTGGCGAATGGCGTCGCTCAAACGCATGAGGTCGTTTTTCATCAAGACGACATCGGCTGTTTCAAGAGCAGCATCGGTTCCTTCACCCATCGCGATTCCGACATCAGCGGTCGCAAGGGCAGGTGCGTCATTGATGCCGTCGCCTATCATTCCAATTGAACCGTACTCTTCACGTAACGCTTTGATTTGTGAAACTTTTTCTTCTGGTAAACATTCGGCAATATAACGTGTCAATCCAGCTTCATTTGCGATGGCACGTGCAGTCGCTTCATTATCTCCCGTAATCATGATCGTCGCGATTCCGAGGTCATTCAGACGCTTGATTGCTACTTTAGCCTCGGACCGCAATGTGTCTCGGAGGGCATAGGCGCCGATTGTACGAGAGTCATCACTAATAAACACGAGTGTGTGACCGGCTTCTTTCAGCCGTTCCACATCTTCTTTGAAGAAGTCACCACTTCGGTCAGCGAACTTCTGTTTACCGACGCGATATGTCGTCCCATCAATTGTTGCCTCGATCCCGGAACCGGTGATGTCTTTAAAGTGCGTCATCTCCCCGGTATGTTTTCCGGTATAAGAGACAAGTGCCTCTGCGAGCGGATGCATCGAATGCTCTTCAATCAAACTGACGATTCGGTTGACCTCGATTTCTTGTAAATCAGGTGAGATAAGCGCTTCTTGGACGACTGGCTTTCCGATTGTGAGGGTGCCTGTTTTATCAAAAGCGATGGCTTTCAAGCGCCCCATGTTCTCGATGTGCGCACCACCTTTGAACAGAATCCCGTGTTTTGCGGATGAGGCGATGGCTGCTAGGGCAGCAGGCGTGATGGCGGCAACAAGGGCACAAGGGGAAGCGACGACAAGTAGGATCATTCCGCGATAGATGCTCGTTTCAAGAGACCAGGATGTGAGAAACGGCCCAAGAAGAATGATGGCTGCAACAGATATAAGAACAATCTGAACGTATCTTCCTTCGTAACGATCGATAAACTGCGCGGAAGGTGACTTTTCTTCCTGTGCTTGCTGGACCATTTGAATGATTTTTTGGAACAGCGTCTCGGTCGCGAGTTTTGTGACTTCAATCGTTAAGACACCGTTTAAGTTGACGCTTGAGCCGAATACATCATCTCCGATTTGTCGGTCAACCGGGACAGACTCTCCTGTGATGGCGGCTTCTTCGACAGATGCGCTTCCTTTCATGATTCGCCCGTCAACAGGGATGCGTTCGCCTGGACGGACATAAATCTGGTCTCCAACTTTCAAATCATCAATATGGACAACTTCAAGTGCGTCAGAATCGGTTAAACGAGTTGCTTGTTCAGGTTGTAATTCCATCAACGATTCAAGTGCGCGTTCATTTTTATTCATCGTGTATGTTTCGAGGGCGCCGGATAAGGCGAAGATGAAAATCAAGATTGCGCCTTCCATCCAATAGCCGATTGATGCGGCGCCGATGGCAGCGATAATCATGAGTAGTTCCACGTTCAAAGACTTTGTTTCAATCGTGTCCGTGATTCCCTCTTTCGCTTTTGCATATCCTCCGATGAAAAAGGCAGATAAGTATAGCGTTACATGAATCCAAGGAGCTCCTTCTTGTGTTTCGGCGATATAAGCGAGTACAATCAATACACCGCTAATGAGCGCCATAATCAATTCGATATGTTCGTACCAGCTAGCCCGTTTGAAAACGTGGCTTTTTTCGTGTGTAACCGATTGGACGTTCATAGAATCCCTTCTTTCTAATTGAGAATAAATCTCGATTAAATGATAATGATTGATGATGATTATCATCTTCAATTGGCTTAAAATAAGGTTTTAATCTACGTTTGATTCAATATCTTTATTTATAATAATTATTATCTAGGTTTATTTTAACACGCTCATCAGTGACTCACAAATAAAAAGATTAAGGAGTTTTTGTGTCATGCAAAATATATTTCAACGCCCATGGACAGTGGCGTTTTTGGCGATTTTTAATACGTTGTTATGGGGGAGTGCGTTCCCGTTCATCAAACTGAGTTATGAGAAGCTAGACATTCAGTCGAACGAATATGGTCAGCAGTTACTGTTCGCAGGCGAACGCTTCTTACTCGCCGGGGTTCTTCTGCTCATCATCAGTCAGACGGTATTGAAACGTTCGATTCGATTGACGCCTAAGAAGTTTAAAGCGTATGCGCATCTCGGTTCTTTTTTAACGTTTCTTCAATATTTGTTCTTTTATATCGGACTCTCAATTTCGACTGGCGTACAAGGGTCGATCATTGCCGGGTCGACATCGTTCTTCCAAATGGCGCTCGCTCATATCCGCTATGACGATGACAAATTGAATCGTTTGAAAGGACTTGCTTTGACGTTTGGCTTTTCTGGAATCGTGATCGCGAACTGGCCAGCGACTGGTACGGAGGTCGGTTTTGGGTTGGGTGAGATCTTACTGATTTTAGCGATGGTAAGTGGTGCGTTTGGGAATTTGATTGCGAAGGACTATTCGAAAGAATATGATGTTGCCCCGATGACGGCTTGGGCGATGGTGACTGGTTCGGTTGGATTGCTCATCATCGGATACCTGTTGGACCCGAGCGGAATCTCAATGCCGTATACCGGCCAAACGATTGCGTTCCTCTTCTATTTAGCGATGTTGTCAGCGATTGGATTTACACTCTGGAATACGTTGATGAAACATAATCCAGTCAGTCGTATTTCACTCTATATCTTCTTGGTTCCCTTATTTGGTGTCATGTTGTCAGGTATTTTACTCGGGGAGACCATACCGTGGAACGCGATTGTCGGACTCATTTTCGTTATCGTAGGGATTTATTTGTCTACTTATTTTCAAGGGAAGCGTGTGAAAAAACGAAGCGTGAGTCATTGAAAAAAGAGACGGAGTTGACGGAATTAAAATCCCATGACAAAATAAATTAAAAATTCTGAATTTTAAGCTCGGAAATCGGTCTTCGTTTGTAAAGACTTGCGTACGCAATCATTCAAAGGAAGGAGGAAAAACAATGACTAGAAATCGAATCGTCCGTAATATCCTCATCTCGCGTCAACCGAAAGATGAGTACGTCAAGTACGTGATGAAGTGCGTGAGTCAGAGTTTAAAAGAACGTCACGGTCCGGTGGCGACCCGCGCGACGAGACAAGGGGATGACATTCAGACGAGATGGCAGTTCGAAGACCGTGTCGTAGAGGTGACGTTGAAATCGGAAGTCCTCGCCTCGCTGGACACGGAGCCGTTCGCATTAGATGAAGTGTTCATCCAGGCGTTGCAGTTAAACGATGAAGAGATGGATCGAGTTGTAGAATGAAAGAGGCAGATGGTTCATGGGAACCATCTGCCTCTTTATATATTGATCGGTTTTGACTTAGAGGTGAAGAGTCGCAATGCGAGAATGCCTAAAATCAGCGTATACATGAAGAAGTAAACCTCTTTCGGAAGCGATAACCAATAGGCGCCAATCATCGGTCCTGAAATCGAGCCGATACTGAATGAGATGCTATACAGCATATTACCAGTCGGGAGGAGGGAGCGAGGGAGCACCTCTGTCATGTGTGCTAGACCAAGTGAATACGTCGACCCTAACCCTGCGCCGGCAAGAGCGAACAGCACGAGTAGACCGACATAGTGATCGACAACAACATTCGCTAAAGCGAAGACGAGTGTACCGAACGCCAGAACGATTTGCAAAATTCGTTTCTTCCCATACAAGTCAGCGAGTCGACCGAGAGGGAGTTGGACGACGATCGACATGACGATGAACGTCGTAATCAGTGTACTCGTCTCTGTCAGGCTCATCCCGTTACGCGACGTAAAGATTGGGAAGTTGGCATTCAAGCTCGCTTCCAGGAATCCGTATGTAAACGCAGGGAGAAGCGTGTATCCCGCACCGACTAGAATCAACCGGATGCGTCCCTTCGAATCCGTCTTCACTTTCTCGATTTCAGGGAACTCATTCTCGACTTTAAAGACGAGCATCAATGAGGCAAGACAGCAAAAGACGATGATCAAAAACGGTAACCAAAACCATAGATCGACAAGTGGTGCAAGTAAAGGTCCGACGGCGAAACCAAGACTGAACGACATCCCATAATACGCCATCGCGCGACCGAGACTACGCTTATCCGTAGAAGATGTCACCCACACTTGTGAACCGTAGTGGAGGGCAGAGTCACCAAACCCGATAAAGAACCGCATCATCGCCCACACGAGTAAAGACGGCCAGATGGGCAAAGCGAAAGTCGCGAATGCGGTTAACGCAATTCCGAGGACGATGGTCGGACGGAATCCGTATTTTCGGACGAAGCGCTCAAGGAGCGGTGCAGAAACGATTACCCCGACATAGAGCATCGTTGCATTCAATCCGTTCACCCAAGCAGGTGCTCCGTCACGTTCAATCAACGTGGACAGAAGGGGAATGAGCGCACCTTGAATCAAGCCGGATATAAAGACAATCAATAGTAAAATCATAAAACGAAAGCGGAGCATGGATTCACCTCATGAAGTCAAAGTAAAAAGCCGAGAAGGTTCTCAGCTTTTCGTGTCGTCAATCGGTTGTGGAGAGTGATTCAAGTGAAGCAATTCATCATCCCAACTGCCTTGACTAAACATTTCATCATGCTCTACTTTGTCTGAAACGAATGCGGCTGTCAATAAGATGCTAAGCACACCACCGAAAATAATAATGGCCATTACAGTGATCATGAATACATAAATCGCTGTCATCTATACACACCTCGATTCAGTTAATATACAGAACATTTCCCGAATTGAAATAATTAAAACGAAGTAGCTTTACGGGATTGGAAATCGACTGTCGGATAATAGGCTTGTTTGACGAGTGCGTTCGGCCCGAGACATTTCACGGCAGGGCAGTGACAAGAGAGTGTAGCGTTCAATTGAGTGTTCGTCCATGTATCGTAAGCTTCTTGGAAAGACGTGTCGTATACTGTACCGAGTGTACCGAGCTCATCACCAAAATCGGTCACGATAATCTGACCATCGAAGATATTCGTGTTAAGGCGTGAACGGCCATCCGGGTCGTTTCGGACGGTCACGTTTTTTGTTTCATGAAGTCGCTTTAAGAGAGCACGATCTTCTGGTAAATCGGAACATGCATAGAAGGGTAATGTTCCGAACAACATCCATACGTTCTCGTCACGGACGTCGAGTAAATCGTGAATGGCTTGTCGCGTATCCGCGAGCGATGCCGATTCGAGTGCGCTAGCGAAATCTGCGGGGTACATAGGATGCACCTCATGACGTTGGCAACCGAGTGAGACGATTTCTTCATGAATTTCTTTTAAATGTGGAATCGTCCGTTTGTTAATCATTGTCTCCGCCGACACGATAATCCCTTCAGCGGTAAGGGCGCGGGCGTTATCTTTCATCGTTTGGAGCATTTTCAAGCGGGATTCTTCGCTCGGCTTTCGGTCCATCATCGCGAACCCACCTTCAAGGAAATCGGCATCGGTGCCCCAGTTATGCGAAATGTGCAAAACGTCCAAGTAAGGGGTAATAAGATGATAGCGAGATAACGGTAGTGTCAAGTTCGAGTTGATTTGCGTACGTGCCCCACGTTCTTTCGCATAACGTAACAGCGGGACGACATAGTTGCGGACTGATTTCATCGATAACATCGGTTCGCCACCTGTGATGGAGAAAGCGCGTAAATGTTCGATTTCATCTAACCGTTGAATCAACAGTTCGAGCGGCACTTCCGGTTCTTCCGTTTGGTCGAGCATATAACCGACTGCACAGTGCTCGCAGCGCATGTTACACAATTTTGTTGTGGTTACTTCGACGTTGGATAAGACGAGTCGACCATGTTCAACTTGGTCGAGATAGGCTTCCCAAGGGTCGAAGGTTGGGGAGATGTTTTGCATGTGGATTCCACCTTTTCATCAAGTTACACGAAATAGTATGCTATAATAGCAACTCTTTGTCACGAACCAAAGGAGCGATTACAAGATGGGTAAATCACGTACAGATACCGCCGGAAAGATGAACGTCCTAAAATCGAGAACGGAATTGCTATGTCTATCGGTCAATACGCTAGATGAGCATACGACACCTGAAGATTTACATCGCCTGTTAGCCGACATTGATTCGTTGCGCGCCAAAGTTGTGCGTTACGCCAAAGACTTAGAACAATCGTCTCGAAAGGATGAATCAGATTGAAATTAATTACAGGAGATTTTAAAGATGTCACGGTCGAACGACTTGGCATTAATGGGGAAGGCATTGCGACAATTAATCGCATGGTCATCTTCATTCCGAACTTATTGCCGGGAGAACGAGCAAAAGTCGAAATCACGCGTGTCGAAAAAAACTACGCGGAGGCACGTGTCGTCAAACGCGATAATGACTCAAAAGATCGCGTTAAAGCACCTTGTCCGATTTACGATGAGTGTGGTGGATGTCAAATCCAACATATGAGTTCACGTCTGCAGATGGAGTATAAGGAAGAAATCGTTCGAAACGCTTTCCGTCAAAAGACAAAACTCAACGTGGACAAATCGGATATCCGTCCGACAATCGGTATGGATGATCCATGGTATTACCGCAATAAATCACAATTCCCGCTTGGCACACGCCGTGGGGAAATCGTATCAGGTCTCTACAAACCGAATTCGAATCATCTCGTACCGATCGAGCACTGTATGGTCCAACAACGTGACACGACAAACATCAACAATGCGATTGTCCGTATTTTAAACGAACTCGACATTCCCGTCTATGATGCACGTCGTGACACAGGTTATGCTCGGACGGTCGTCGTTCGCTCAGGTTACAAAACGAATGATGTACAAGTCGTTTTGGTCGTCGGACATGAAGATGTTCCGGATTTAGATGAATTAAGTGACCGAATTATGGAATTGCCAAACGTCGTCTCATTCCATATCAACATCAACGCGAATCGTTCAGGTGTGATTTTTGGTTATCGGACAGTCCATATCGCAGGACAAGAGAAGATGGATGAACAACTTGATGATGTGCATTATCATCTGTCTCCACGTGCATTCTTCCAATTGAACCCGGCGCAAACTGAAAAAATGTATCGCGAAGTCGTTGAAGCGGCAGGGCTCACGGGTGAAGAACGTGTCATCGATGCTTATGCAGGTGTTGGTTCAATCGGTCTTTGGTTGGCACCTTATGCAAAAGAAATTCGCGGGATGGAAGTCGTACCGGAAGCGGTCGAAGATGCGAATGATCATATGCGTGAAAATGGCTATAACCATGTCACGTATGTCGAAGGACGTGCCGAGCACTGGATCCCACGTTGGGTGAAAGATGGCTGGATTCCAGATGTCGTGGTCGTCGATCCGCCACGAACAGGGATGGATCATCAATTAATCAACTCGATTATTTCATCGAAGACGAAACGAATCGTTTACGTATCATGTAACCCGCAAACGCTCGCGCGAGATGCCGATCAGTTGATGAAAGCGGGATACAAGGTCAATTACGTGCAACCGTATGATATGTTCCCGCAGACGTCTCACGTTGAATCGGTCGTCGTGTTCGAGAAAAAGAAAAAGAAAAAATATTGACGAGTCCGTGAAAAGACTTGTCTAGTAAGCGTTTTCACGTTATAGTTCAGATGTCAGACTTCTTCTCAAATTTAGAAGTGGAGGAACATCCAATGATTTCACAAGAACGTGTACAAGAACTCGTGCATAAAGCCATTGAAGCGCGCAAACGCGCCTATACACCGTATTCCAAATTTAACGTCGGAGCCGTCGTCATTGATGCATCTGGTAAAGAGATTACGGGATGTAACGTAGAGAACGCCTCGTACGGACTTTCGATGTGTGCCGAACGGACAGCCATCTTCAAAGCTGTCTCGGAAGGTAGTGACTCGATTGAAACGGTCGTTGTCGTCGGCGACACAGAAGGTCCGATTTCACCGTGTGGAGCGTGCCGTCAAGTCATCGCCGAATTCGCAGGAGAGGATTTTACCTTAATCCTTGCGAACTTGAACGGTGACACAAAAGTGATGACAAAAGAAGAAATGTTGCCTTACGGATTTTCACCGAAGGACTTAACGTAAAAGCTGCGGACGATTGTCCGCAGCTTGTTTATTCGTCTTTATATTTCTTTTCACTCACCGAATCATCTTTGGAGTGACGTTTGTTCTTCTCATCCTTCACCCGTTCATTCAATTCCTCGACGGGAATCGGGTCGACGGTTTGCATGCCGTCCTCGTCAAAAATACTCTCTTTGTCCGTATCGACAGCGTCTGGGTTATCAAACGGACGTTTTGACGTCGGTCGTTTCTTTTCCATCCAATCGCCTCCTTCTCACTACAGATTCCACTCCTTGAAAAGTTGTAAACGTTTTCGGTTTGGGTTTTAAGATGATGAAATGGTGGAATGAAGACTTCATAGTGAAGGAGGGGACAGGATGGATCGTAAAGTATTGATGGGGATTGTACTTGGTGTCGCAGGCGCAGCACTCGTTGCACCAAAAGTGGCGGCACTACTTTCGCAACGTGAGGAAGAAGACACGTGGCAAAAGATGGACGAGCGGGAGAGTGTGGATGCGGATCAGGATGAAGCGGAGCAAGGTCTCACGCAACTCGATTCGAGTCACCGTGCCGAATGGCAAGCGAACGGATACCCGCAGACACATGCAGAACGAGAGCGACTCGAGCAAGAGTCGGTCGAACAATATAAAGGAAAAGACATTTAAAAGGCAGCCTCGCGGCTGCCTTTTTACATATCAAACGCTTCTTCTGGTAAGAGAGGTAAGCCGACCGTAACAGTCGTTCCTTGCCCAACTTCTGAGCTGAAGTGAAGTGATCCTTCATGTCGTTCGATAATATGTTTCGCGATGGCGAGCCCAAGACCGGTGCCGCCATCTTTTCGTGTCCGTGATTTATTGACGCGATAGAAACGCTCCGTCAATTTATCCAGATCTTCTTTCGGGATGCCTCGACCTTCATCGCGTATTTCTGTGATCGCATAGTTTGTCTCGGCGAATGTCTTCACATAAATTGTTTTGCCCGCCTCGGTGTAGCGGAGGGCATTATCGAGAAGGTTACCGATGACTTGTTCAAGTCGGTCATGGTCGCCAAGAATGATCAAGTCGAAGTCTAAATCGGATTCGATTGTCACTCCTTTTGCCCGGGCAATCGGTTCGAGTCGATAAAGAACATCTTCAAGTACTTGTGAATATACAACGGGTTCTTTCGTCATCGGATACGAATCGCGCTCTAGCTGTGCGAGGTCGAGTAAGTCCGTGACGAGACGTTGAAGTCGATTCGTCTCGTTTTCGATGATGTCATAATACTGTGCACGAGTTTTTTCATCCAACGTGTCATCTTGAAGCATCTCCGTGTACCCGCGAATGTATGAAAGTGGGGTACGGAGTTCGTGACTGACGTTCGCGAGAAACTCTTTTCGCTGTTCTTCGACGAGTCCGAGTGACTCCGCCATCGAGTTGAGGGTATCCGCCAACTCACCGATCTCATCATCATACACGATTGGGATGCGGTGTGAGAAATCGCCTTGCGCATATACTTGTGAGGCACGCTTCATCTGGATGAGCGGCTGAATGATCGTATCGATGATCTGTTTACCGAATAGGAGCAAGTTCACAATCATGAGGACGAGTAAGAACGTGATCATGAGCCGAATCGGTTGGAACGGTTCGCTGATTTTACTGAGTTCCATATAGAGGATGAGCGCATTATCGAGTTCCCCGTCACGTATGAGCGGGAAAGCGGTCATTAATATATCGACGTCCTCGGTCGGATGCTTTCGCGTAACAGAAATGGCATACCCGTCTTGGAGACGTTCGAGGTCTTGTTGCCTGAGGAACGTCTTACCGGAGCCGAGTGTATCTTCTCGAACAGAGGAAAGGAATACTTTCGTTTCGGTCAGTTCGTTCGTATACGTCATACTGTCAGCGAACGCGTCAGAGAAACCGTCGGCCTTATAGATTGTGACGAGTTTCTCTCCGCGGTTGATGAGCAGTTCTTCTTGCGTTTGGATATAGAATTTGTCGTACAAATAGAACGTCATGATCAGAAACACGAACGCTGAGAAGAGGCTGGCTGTCCAGATGGTAATCCAAATCCGCTTCCGGATCGTGTATCGCTTCATCCGTTTGCCTCAAATTTATATCCGATGCCCCATACAGTTTGAATGTAACCGCCAGCCTCCCCGAGTTTCAGGCGTAACGTCTTAATGTGCGTGTCGACCGTGCGAAGGTTACCGTGATATTCGGTTCCCCAAATTTGATCGAGCAACTGTTCACGAGAGAACACTTTTTCGTCATTCGTGATGAACAGGTAGAGTAGGTCAAACTCTTTTCGTGTCAGGTTGACCGTTTTCCCTTTCACGCTGACGGCGCGACCTTCGATATCGATGGAGAGAATGCCGACATCAAACGTCGCTTCTTGTTCTTTTGAAAAACTGTGTGTGCGACGTAGTGTCGCTTCGATACGAGCAAGTAACTCGCGCGGGCTAAACGGCTTCGTGATGTAGTCGTCGGCCCCGATTTTTAGACCGTGTATGCGGTCGAGTTCTTCAGAGCGTGCCGTCAACAGAATGATTGGAACGTTCGAGAACTCACGGATACGCATGCAAGCCGTCAATCCATCGAGTTCCGGCATCATCACGTCGAGTAAGACGAGATGGAACGTTTCTTCCTTTAAGCGTTCAATCGCTTCAAGGCCGTTTGAGGCGGTGACCGTCTCATACCCTTCTTTTTCTAAATTTGATACAAGTAAATCTCGCATTTGTTCTTCGTCATCAGTTACGAGGATACGAAACATTGATTCTGACATATGCCATTCTCCTTTACGAAACGGTTAACGAGAGTTGTGATGAATCCCTCATACCTTTATCATACCTATCTCTTCGAATTAGAACAGATTTATTCGGCTCCGACAAGTTACCTCCATCAAATCCACACAAAAACGCCACAAAAAAGCCAATTCTTTGACAGAATTGGCTCATGCTTCGAGTTGTGCCTCGTAAGGGACTTCGTATTCCGGGATGTGAAGAGCGTGCAAGTAAAGTTGGAAGCTCGACTTGGATACTTCGTATAATACATATTCCACATCACCTTGGTTGATCTCAGCGAGCAGTTCAGAACGAAGCTCATTCGCGCAAAATGCGTACGGGAGTTTCTCTGCTGCAGCAATCGATCGTTCATTCGACTTACGAATCTTTAAGAACACACTTTCAATATCAAGCTCGAAGAACAGTTCTGAGAAGAACGCCTCTTTCGCAACTTGATTATAACCTTTGCCGTGATACGGCTTGCCAAGCCACGTGCCGAGGAATCCATAGCCGGATTCGACATCGAACAAGCTGATCGTCCCAATCGGGGTGCCATACTCGTTCGTGATGGTACGTGAGATGATATTTCCTTGCTCTTCTAGCTCGATGATTTGCTTCGTGCTAAATAAAAACTCGTCAAAGTGGACCGTCTTTTGACGGACATACGGAAAGACATCTGGGTGTTGCATCAGTTCGAACAACTCCGCGCAGTCGGTGAGCTCACGAAATTTGAGCACCTTTACATTCCTCCTCCTATTTCAGACCGCTGAAGAATAGTCGTAACGAAAGCATACTTCTGGCTTCGCTGTTCGAACCGCCTTGGCTGCTTTATGAAGTTACAAGATAATTTTATATAGTATTTTTAAAAAAGCAAGTAAATTATGCGTAAAACGCTTATGAAAAATAATGAAAATTATTCGACCTCATGATGCGTTTCCGCACGGTCTGTTTTATAGACAACTTCACCATTAACAATCGTCATAATCGGCTTCGCTAAATAGTCGAGCGGGAAGTGATTCCAGAGCACGAGATCGGCGTCTTTTCCGACTTCTAGTGAGCCGATGCGGTCGTCAACACCGAGTGATTCAGCAGGGTTGATGGTGATTCCTCGTAGCGCGATATCGACGGGTAACCCTTCACGTGCAGCAAGACCAGCACATAGATTTAAATACTGCACCGGCGTGTACGGATGATCGGTCGTGATGGAAACAATCATGTCGTGCTCATGGAGGATGCGATACGTCTCCCACGTCTTATTTTGAAGTTCGATTTTCGACTTTCGCGTAAATGTCGGTCCGACGGTGACATGTTTTACACCGAGCTCTTGTAACTTTTCTGCGACGAGGTGACCTTCCGTACAATGCTCGATGCGGTAGTCGAGGTCGAACTCTTTTGCAAAACGGACGACCGAAAGAATATCGTCTGCACGGTGCGCATGCACGCGAATCGGCATGTCGCGGTCTAGGGCGAGTTGGATCATCTGACTCCCGAACGTGCCGATCGTCTTCGTTGAACCAACCGTACGAAATGCTTCACGGAGCAAGCCCATGATTCCCATCCGCGTCAGGTCGCCCGTTTTCCCCATACTATGAATTCGTTTCGGGTTTTCGCCGAGTGCCATCTTCAGTCCCGCATGACGGCGGACAATCATATCATCAATATAGCGGCCGTGCGTTTTGATGACACTTGTCACACCGCCGATGACGTTCATACTCCCGGGCATGACCTGAACAGCGGTCACGCCAGCCATCAATGCTTCCTGGAACCCTTCATCGAGTGGGTAGACACCGTCGATGGCACGAGCATGTGGTGTCATCGCTTCGACCGTTTCGTTGGCGTCATTCCCGACAGAGCCTGTCCCCTCATCGTATAGACCAAGATGGGTATGAGCGTCGATGAAACCAGGGAATAAAAAGTTCCCTTCTGCTTCGATGACATTCTCACCATCCGTCGGCTCGAGCAATTCGGCCATTTCGACAATCTTTCCATCACGGACACGGAGGTCTCCGTAAAAATGGGGGGCGGTAATCGGATAAATATGGGCGTTTCGAATAAGTAAGTGACTCACAATTCATTCTCCTTAAGCATCTTGTAATAAGTTTTTTAATGCGGGTTCTAATATGTCATATCGGAAGTCAAAGCCATGTTGGAGCGCTTTGGTCGGTACGACTTTTGCTCCTTCTAAAACGATGACACTCTTTTCACCGAGTGCGAGTTTCATCATTGGGGCGGGTGCCGGGATCCAGTGAGGACGGTGCATCACTTTTGAGATCGTCTTGCCGAATTCATTCATCGTCACCGGTGTAGGGGCGGTTCCGTTTACAGGACCTTCGATTGTATCCGTTTCGATGGTATGCACGAACAACCGCACAAGATCATCTAAATGAATCCATGGAACCCACTGCTTCCCTGATCCAATTCTACCACCGACCCCGAACTGATAGGGGAGTTTCATTAATGGGAACGCACCGCCATCATTGGATAAGACGACGCCTGTACGCATTGTCACGAGACGAACGCCCAAATCGCGAATCGGTTCAGCTTCTTGTTCCCAGAGTACACAAACATTCCCGAGGAAATTGGTTCGTGTCGGTAATGGGGTTTCTTCTGAATACGTGATGGAACGGTCTTCCCCGTATATGCCGATTGCCGAGCCGCTGATGACGACTTGAGGTTTATGTTTTAACTGTTGAATGATCCGGACGACTTCCTTTGTCCCTTCGATTCGACTTTGGAGGATGGCTTGCTTCTGTTTATGGGTCCAGCGTCCGTCGTTGATGGACGCACCTGCCAAATGGATGAATGCGTCTGTTCCTTCGAGCTCTTCTTCTGGCTTGCTATTTGGTGTTAGCCATTCGATGAACGACACCCCGCGATGGCGGGGACGTGGATGTCTTGTCAAGACGACGACTTGGTGACCGGCGTCAGCCAGTGCGCGGACGAGCGGTTGACCGATCAACCCGGTTCCACCGGTGATTGCGATTTTCATGAAATTCCCTCCGATATCATGTGTTGTTTCTAAAATGGGTATAAGTCAGTATATCCAGATGAATACCCTTTCTTCTAACTTATCAAAAATCCTTTCCGATTCCTGAACGTGATATGTTAGAAACATGAAATGGAGGGGAGTCGTTGTGAAAATTGCGAAGTTCACGACCCAACAAAAGAATAAAGACCGATTGAACGTCTTCATCGAACGCGAAGGGAAAGAAGAGTTCGCATTCGCCATCGATGTTGACGTGTTCATCAAGTACGGGCTCACAAAAGGGATGGAGCTCGAAGACGACTTTGTGCAAGATGTGCTCGAGGCGGAAGAGGCACAGAAGGCCTATAAATTAGCCGTCAATTATTTATCGTACCGAATGCGTGCAATTTCAGAGGTGCAGGACTATCTCATGAAGAAGGAGTTAAGCGAAACTGCCATCAAACATGCCATCACGCGACTGAAAGAGCAACGTTACTTGAATGATGCGGAATTTGCGAAAGCTTATGTCCAAACCAAATTCAATACGAGTCCAAGCGGACCAATCAAAATCAAACGTGAGCTCGAACAGCTCCGCATTCCACCGGACGTTGTTGAATCCGTACTAGCATCAATCACACACGAAGAACTTGTCGAAAAGGCTGGAAAGTTCGTAAAACGGAAACAAATGGAAACAAATCGTCGTTCTGCCACAGAAGTGCAACAAAGAATTCAACAAACCCTGATGCAAAGGGGGTTTACCTTTGATATCATTTCAGAGGCGATTCAAACTTTTTGGGAAGAAGAGGACGAAGATGTCGAGATTGCGGCATGTCTGAAGCAGGCTGAAAAGTTGAATCGGAAGTTCAACGGGTATGATGCGTTCGAGCGCAAGCAGCGCATGAAGATGCAGCTTCGACGCAAAGGATTTCCGTATGATGTGATTGAACGTACGTTAGAGAGACTCGTTGAAGAAGAATCGTGATGGGACATCTGTTTACGGTAGGGGAAAACACGAAAAGGTGGGTCTACATTGACGATTTTAGAATGGATTACAGCACTGACGCCGATTGTGGCCGTGCTCATCTTATTGGTAATTATGCGTTTACCTGCATCAGTAGCCATGCCCTTGTCACTCGTGACGACGGCGATTTTAGCGTTCTTCGTTTGGCAATTGGATGCGACTCGAATCATGGCGGCGACACTGCAAGGACTCGTCATCGCCGTGACGACCGTATGGATTGTCTATGGTGCCATTGGGATGATGAATACGATGAAAGAAGGGGGCGGAATGAATGCAATCCGCTCTGGATTTGTCAACATCACACCCGATCCGCGTATTCAAGTTCTGATTGTCGGTTGGTTGTTCGTCTCATTCATTGAAGGCGCTTCAGGGTTTGGTACACCGGCGACGGTTGCGGCACCGCTTTTAATCGCACTCGGTTTTCCGCCGATTGCTGCTGTCGTGATCGCATTGTCTGCGGACGTATCAGCTGTCACGTTTGGAGCGGTCGGGACACCAGCGCTCATCGGGATTGGGAATGGTCTTTCGCTAGACGTGAACCAACCGGAGTCAATTGCCTTTTTGACGGAAGTTGTCCTACAAACCGTATTGATCGATATGGTTGTCGGTCTATTCATCCCGTTCATTTTGATTTTGATGCTGACGCGCTTCTTCAGTAAGGAGAAGTCAATCAAACCGGCGCTCGAAGTATTTCCGATTGCAATCGTGGCCGCGCTGTTATATAGCGTACCAGCCTATATTTGGACTCTTGTCCTTGGATTTGAGTTTGGTGGAATGCTCGGTGGACTAACGGGTCTTGTCATTCTCGTAACCATGGCGCGTAAAGGGATTCTCATGCCGAAACGTGTATGGACGTTCGATGGATATATGGATGAACTGGAGCCATCCACTGAAAAAGTAACGGTAACATCGAACAAGCGTGAACTCCCGCAGTGGAAAGCATGGGCACCTTATCTCATCTTGACGATTTTCTTAGTCCTCACCCGTACGGTTCCGTTTTTGAATGAACTGTCCCGGAGCGTTCGAATCAACCTGCCGAACATTTTGGGCGTAGAAGGAATCTCGACGTCTTGGGAGCCGTTCTATTCACCTGGCTTCATGTTCATCTTGACGATCATCGCAACATTCTTCCTGCACAACATGAGTTGGTCACAAGTGACGTCGGTCTTTAAAGCAACGACGTTTGGAATCGGCGGGACAGTCATCACGTTAGCGGCTTCTGTTCCGATGGTGCGTATTTTCATCCACTCTGAAGATGGGGGAGCTGGACTCGCATCGATGCCAGTCGAACTGGCGACGGCAGCTGCTGACACGTTCGGCGGGGTATGGCCGCTCGTCGCACCGTGGATTGGGGCCCTCGGCGCCTTTGTCTCGGGGTCGGCGACTTTCTCGAATATGATGTTTTCAAGTTTGACAACGAACGTAGCCGAATCGGTCGGACTCGATAATACGCTCGCCTTATCGATGCAGATGGCAGGGGCGAACGCGGGGAACATGATCTGTGTGTTGAACGTCGTAGCGGTTGCTTCCGTTGCG
The DNA here is from genome assembly GCF_027947425.1 of Exiguobacterium sp. MMG028. NCBI lineage: Bacteria > Bacillati > Bacillota > Bacilli > Caryophanales > Exiguobacterium > Exiguobacterium sp. MMG028. The sequence goes on along the minus strand of NZ_JAQJIN010000004.1, from coordinate 27,066 downwards.
GGACTGCTCGGTAAAGAAGGGACCATCATTCGTTACACGCTCATGCCGATGATTTATTACGTCACGGCAACAGGGGTCATTGGTCTCATTTTGGGCATGTTTTTCTTAAACTGAATCAAGTTACAATTTTTTTACAAAATAATATTGACAATTTTCAGAACAGTCTGCTAAGGTTTGAGTAGATTTTAAAACTATGAAACGAGAGGAGCCAGAATGATGAACAACATTGCACTCACAAACACACTCAAAACATCATATGGCTACTCGTATTTAACTGCGTGACTTTGGCAGCTGGATAGGGGTAGTGTCCTTTCCCTGACCATGCAAAAGATTGAAGACTACTTCAAGCGCGCTTCATTTGATTGGTTGCACAATCAGGTGGAGTGCGCTTTTTTGCGTGCTTAGGTGGATTGGACGGAAGGGGGAAATCAGTCATGAAGCTGATTAAACAATTAGATTGGTTTATTAAAAGACAGAAACGGACGTATTTGATTGCCATCATCTTACTCATCATCACGGGAGTTGTAGATATGCTGCCACCGTGGATTATTGGACAGGCGATCGATGCGATTCGTGAAGGAAGTTTGACGACAGAACGATTGATCCTCATTGTGTCATCACTTTTAGGCATCATGGTGTTGTCTTATGTGATGTCGTACTTGTGGATTGCCCGACTATTTGGGACAGCCTTTTTACTCGAAAAGAAATTGAGAGGTCGTTTTTTCGGTCACCTCCTCAAACAGACGCCACGCTTTTATCAACAGCATCGTACGGGTGATTTGATGGCACTCGCGACAAATGACTTGAAAGCGGTTGAGCGGACAGCAGGATTTGGGGTTATGACATTGGTCGACTCGTTCAACATGACGCTCATCGCGTTGACGATCATGGGTGTATTCATCGATTGGAAGTTGACACTTGCTGCACTTTTGCCGATGCCGATTCTCGCTTGGTCGATGAATAAACTCGGAAGTCAAATTCATACACGCTTCACAGCGGCTCAAGACTCGTTCGGGGTGATGAACGACCAAGTCGTCGAGTCGATTTCAGGTCTCCGGGTCGTCCGATCATTCGTTCAAGAGGAGGCGGATACGAAAAAATTTGATGACATCACAGACGATGTCATGGCGAAAAACATGCACGTCGCTAAAATCGATGTGTTGTTTGAACCGGTCATCAAACTCCTTGTCGGACTCAGTTATTTGATTGGGCTATCGTTCGGGACGTATCTCGTCTTTACGAACGACATCACGCTCGGTCAACTCGTCTCGTTCAACATTTATTTAGGGATGCTCATTTGGCCGATGTATGCGTTCGGTGAACTCATCAACGTCGTACAACGGGGAACGGCAAGTTTGGAACGAATTGAATCGACAATGAACGAAGCTCCGGACGTTGCCTCTACGGGGACGGTCCAGATCGACGTTCCGGAGAAAATCACATTTAAATCGCTCTCATTCCGTTATCCGAATGCGAATCGTGATTCGTTAGAGGACATCGTCCTGCACGTTTCGCGTGGTGAGACGATTGGGGTCGTCGGACCGACCGGGGCCGGGAAGACGACGTTACTCCGTCAGTTACTTCGGGAGTATCCGATTGATGATTCACTTCTCGTGAACGGCGTGCCGATTTCGGACATCAAACTCGAAACCGTTCGTGGCTGGAGTGGTTATGTGTCACAAGAACATCTTCTCTTCTCGAAAACGGTTCGCGATAACATTCGTTTCGGAGTGGATGATGTCTCGGATGAGGCGCTAGAGACGGCGATTCGTCTCGCGGCGTTTGATACAGATATTGAACATTTAGAGAATGGTTTAGATACGGTAGTCGGAGAACAGGGTGTCATGCTGTCAGGCGGACAGAAACAACGTCTGTCGATTGCACGAGCGTTGTTGAAGAATCCTGAGATTCTACTCCTTGACGATTCGCTTTCAGCGGTCGATGCGAAGACAGAATCACGCATCATCGATTCAGTTCGTACGAGCCGCGAAGCGAAAACGACATTCATCGTCGCACACCGTCTTTCTGCGGTGGCGCACGCTGACCAGATCCTCGTCCTTCAAGACGGGCGTGTCACAGAACGTGGCACACATGACCAACTGATGGAGCGCCACGGTTGGTACTATGAACAATTTATTCGACAAGGAGAGTCGGAGTAATCCGAGAAAGGGGGAATCTCTCATGATCGATCAATATGAATTAGATCCAGTCCGTCGGAAGAAAACGATCCGTTCACTCGTTGGGTACGCCAAACAAGTGAAACGCTCGATCTTCCTCGGATTGACATTACTCTTTTTAGCGGTCGGTGCAGAACTTGCCGGACCGTATATCGCCAAAATCATTATCGATGAGCATATCGTCGCCATCGAACGTGATTGGGTTCAAGTCGAGTCTGGCGGTAGCGTTTCCTTTGATGGAAACTCGTACGAGAAAGAAACGAGGCTTGACGGGCAAGACGTGGTTCAGCCCGTCTCCATCGTGCAAACGACGGACGGATACTATCTCGTCCCTGATGCAGTGATGAGCGGTGGGATCCGAGACGTCGAAGGAGACGTGCTGACGATTACAAGAGGCGATGAGACGGCGACGTATGAAAATATCGTCTCGCTCTCTTCGACCGACGTGTTCCAGTTTTATCAGACAGATTTACGAGCGGTGCTCATGTTATCTGGTCTCTATGTCGTCCTATTGCTACTCGCAGCTGGATTGAACTGGGGACAACAGATGCTCTTGCAACGTTCGGCGCACAGTATCGTGAAAACGATGCGCCTTGACGTGATGAAGCATCTACAAACGATCCCGGTACGCTATTTTGACCAGACGCCGATCGGGAAGATTGTCAGTCGTGTCACAAACGACACGGAAACGATTCGGGACCTGTATTTAGGAGTACTTGCCCGCGTCTTCCAAAGCGTCGTCATGATGATTGGGGTACTGATTGCGATGTTCTTCCTAGACGTACGTCTAGGCTTCGTCTCACTCATCATCATCCCGGTCGTCATCGTCTGGATCAAATTGTTCCAGCGTTTCTCGACGAAAAATAACTTCCGCGTCCGTGCGCTCGTCGCGGATATGAATGCACAGTTGAATGAAAGCATTCAGACGATGCCGATCATTCAATCGTACGTCCGCGAAGACCTCGTCTATGACGAGTTCAACGAGAAGAACAGTGACAACTTCCAAACGAGACGGAAATTGTTGAAGTTGGATGCATTGATGAGTCATAACTTGGTCAACTTCTTCCGAAACATGGCGCTCGCCTTACTCATCTGGTTCGTCGGGGCGCAAACACTCGGTGGGGGAAGCATCCTGACACTCGGGATCTTGTATGCCTATATCGATTACGTCTCGCGTATTTTTGAGCCAGTGACACAAATCATGAACCAGTTATCACCGCTTCAACAAGCGCTCGTATCGGCCGACCGGATGTTCCAGTTGCTCGATGAAAAAGGAGAGCCGGTCTCATCGGAACGCATTCCACGATTTAAAGGGGAAGTTGTCTTGGATGACGTGACATTCAGTTATGAAGCTGGGAAACCAGTGTTACAACAGATTGAACTACACGCAGCTCCGGGTGAGACGATTGCCCTTGTCGGACATACAGGCAGTGGGAAGAGTTCGATTATGAATTTGCTCATGCGTTTTTATGACCCGTCGAAAGGCGTTCTTCGCATCGATGGGATGGATGTGACGAAGCTCCCGACTCAGGCGGTACGAGACCATCTCGGAATTGTCTTGCAAGACCCGTTTCTCTTCACTGGGACGATTCGTACGAACGTCACGCTAGGAGACGAGACAATCACGGACGAACAAGTGTGGAACGCACTCACGGCTGTCGGGGCGGATCGTTTTGTGAAGCAGTTGCCAAAAGGAATCGATGAACCGGTGATTGAACGTGGTGCTTCCCTTTCAAGTGGGGAACGACAGTTGATTAGTTTCGCTCGCGCCCTCGTCTTTGACCCGGCCATCCTCGTCCTCGATGAGGCGACAGCGAGTGTCGACTCGGAGACCGAGGCACTGATTCAAGAGGCACTCAAAACACTCACGTTCGGTCGAACGACGTTTGTCATCGCCCACCGACTCTCTACGATTCGTGAAGCGGACCAAATCCTCGTTCTCGACCATGGTCGGATCATCGAGCGCGGGAATCATCAGTCGCTCATCGAATTCGGTGGCGTCTATGCCCGAATGCACGAATTACAAAGTAAGCAACAAGCGATCAGTTAAGGAGGTCACATGGAAATCACGGGGAAATATAACCGCGCCAAAGTATTCAATGAACGTATCGATGACATGACGCGGAATCAGATTCAAACCCTTCTCGACCAACCGTTCACAGAAGGGGCATCGATTCGTATCATGCCGGATATGCACGCTGGGAAAGGGTCAGTCGTTGGCACGACGATGACGATTCACGATAAAGTCGTACCGAACTTGGTCGGTGTCGATTTAGGATGTGGGATGCTTTGTACTGAAATCAAAGCCAAACGAATCGACTTTCAGCGACTCGATGACGTGATCCGTGAACTTGTACCGAGCGGGATGAACATTCGCGAGACGGTTCATCCGTACGCGTCTGAACTTCCGCTTGAAGCGGTTCGAGCGCCGTATAAACTCGACCGCGCCTTGCGTTCGGTCGGGTCGCTCGGCTCGGGGAACCATTTCATTGAAGTGAACCGGGATGACCAGGGACGTACGTTTCTCGTCATTCATTCGGGTTCGCGCCATCTCGGGGTACAGATTGCCGACCATTATCAAGAGCGCGCGATTCAACACATGATGGAAACGAACGATGTAAAAGAAGCAATCGAGCGTTTGAAGACCGCTGGACGGCAGCAAGACATCTCGACGTATCTGGAAGCGGAACGTGAAGCGCGGAAACCATTCCGTGACCTGGCTTATGTCGAAGGGGAGGATATGGACGATTACATGCATGACGTGCGAATCGCCCAACAATACGCAGCAGCGAACCGTCGAGCGATGACGGATGTGATTGTGGAAGCGATGAAGTGGAACGTCGTCGATCAATTCGACACCGTTCACAACTATATCGACCATGACGCAATGATTCTGCGTAAAGGAGCCATCTCCGCGCAAGAAGGAGAGCGTGTCATCATTCCGATGAACATGCGAGACGGTTCGCTCATCTGTACGGGGAAAGGGAACCCTGACTGGAACTTCTCTGGTCCTCACGGGGCAGGTCGGATCATGTCCCGTTCAGCCGCGCGCAAACGCGTCGACTTCAAAGAATTCAAACGTACGATGGAAGGCGTATGGTCGACATCGGTTCGACCGTCTACCGTGGATGAGTCACCATTCGTCTACAAATCGATGAAAGAGATTGTCCGTTACATCGAACCGGCGGTCAGCATCGACCAAGTCATCAAACCGTTGTACAACTTCAAGGCGAACTGAGTGGGTTTTCACTCAGTCTCGCCTTTTTCTTTTTTTCGCAAAATCTGATACGCTTACATCGAGGTGAACGAAATGGAAAAGCGGTTAAGTGACTTATCGAAATATGAGTTAGAGCAGGAGATTCAAGCATTACATGAGAGAAAGCGGAAGGCTGAACAGATGGGTATGGTCAGCGAAATCGAAGTTGTCCTTCGACGGATTGCGATTGCCGAAAGTTATTTGGTCGACCCGACATCGTTTCGTCCCGGTGAAACATATGTCGTCAACTACAACGACCAACCGTTCCGTTTGAAATTCGTCAATGGCGTCATGGGTTGGGGTACGTTTGAAGGGGACATGACTGAACGGGCCATCCCACTCTCTGAACTGTCGGAGGTGAAACGATGAACCGAAACGAACAATATGAGCGACTTGCGGCCATTCTAAAAGAGAAGAATGACGTGCTAAACGATTCGGAAGCGATCACATGGGTCGAAGTGCTATGGGAAGACTTTGAGACGTCACTCGCCAAGGCAGGCGAACCGTTTCCAGGAGAAGCGAAAGCGTTTCAATATGTCATTCAACAGATTGATGCATACGGCGCACAGCTCCATTTGTTCCAAACGAAGAACGAGAAGTTTAAGCACTTGATGTCAAAACGAAATTTACATTGAATCACGTCCGTTGCGGCGTGATTTTTTATTTGCAATTCTCATTCAGTTCGTTATAATGAAGGTCGCTAATAGTTTGCTTGTAAGTATAGTATAGATAAACTTTCTTTAGTTGAACTCATGTTTCACTAAACTAGAAGGAGGCGTTCAGTCGTTGGAAGTAGGTCAAAACATTAAGCGACTCCGGATAAAAAAAGGATTGACCCAAGAGGAGTTAGCGGAGCGTACGGATTTGAGTAAAGGATACATCTCTCAAATCGAACGTGATTTAAGCTCTCCTTCATTAGAGACGTTATTTGATTTGTTGAGCGTCCTTGGAAGTTCACCAAAAGAGTTCTTCGATGAAGATTTGAATCAAAAGGTCGTATACACCGTCGATGACCGCACCACGTATACGGATGAGGAACGAAAATATCGGACGGAGTGGCTCATTCCAGAATCAAATGAAAAAGAGATGGAGCCGATTCTCGTCACATTTTTCAAAAACGGAGAATTTAAGCAATATGAACCTTCCCGTTCAGAGACATTGGTATACGTCTTGTCCGGCAAAGTGGCGCTGAAGTTAGGTCATCACACTTATTTCGCTAAAGCAGGGGAAACAATGTATTATGTCGCCTCGGATTCACACCAACTCGTCAACGATCACGATGGCGAAAGTGAATGTCTCATCGTAGCGACCCATTCTTATTTATAAGTCAATAGAGGAGGAAACAGCATGAATGCAGAGACAATTATTCGTTTTGACCACGTGTCAAAGCGTTACGACGACACTGTCGTCCTAGAAGATATCAGTTTTGAAATTGAGCGTGGGAAGTTTTATACGCTTCTCGGTCCATCGGGATGTGGGAAGACGACAATCCTGCGTCTCATTGCCGGATTTACCGACGCGACTGAAGGTGATATTCACTTCAGTGGGAAGCGAATCAACGATGTACCCGCCAACAAACGACAAGTGAACACCGTGTTTCAAGATTATGCGCTGTTTCCGCATTTGAACGTATTTGAAAACGTCGCGTTTGGTCTCCGTATTAAAAAGTTGAAAGAAGCAGACATTAAAGCAAAAGTGGAGCAGGCGCTCAAGTTTGTTAACTTAGAAGGATACGGTTCGCGCGAAATCGATGAGATGTCAGGAGGACAACGTCAACGTGTCGCGATCGCCCGCGCAATCGTGAACGAGCCAGAGGTCATCCTCCTCGATGAACCGTTGTCTGCCTTAGATTTGAAACTTCGTACAGAAATGCAATATGAATTACGTGAGTTGCAACAACGTCTCGGCATCACCTTCATCTTTGTCACACACGACCAAGAAGAAGCGCTCGCGATGTCCGATGAGATTTTCGTCATGAACAACGGGAAAATTGTTCAGAGCGGGACACCGACTGATATTTACGACGAACCGATTAACCGATTCGTCGCGGACTTCATCGGAGAATCGAATATCGTACCGGGTGTCATGCCAGAAGACAATGTCGTCACGTTCGCTGGCAAAACGTTCGATTGCGTCGACCAAGGGTTTGACCGTAACGAAAAAGTCGAGGTTATCATTCGTCCGGAAGACTTGGAGATGACATCCATCGATTCTGCGAAACTGATTGTCGATGTTGATTCACAACTGTTCCGCGGCGTTCACTATGAGATTTGCTGTTACGACCAAGAAGGGAACGAGTGGCTCGTTCACTCGACGAAGAAGTCGACCGTCGGATCAAAAATCGGATTGACGTTTGACGAGGAAGCGATTCACGTCATGCGATTAGGAGAGACAGAAGAAGAGTTCGACCGTCGTCTCGAATCCTATGAGGAGGTTCCTCATGAATCAAACTAACCAGACCGCAAAGACGGTATATTTGACGACATATTGGATTTGGATTGCCTTATTCGTCGTCGCGCCACTCGTCCTCGTCGTCTATTACTCGTTTTTTGATATCGACGGGAACTTGAGTTTAGAGAACTATCAGACGTTCTTCTCTTCGACATACTTGTCGATGACGTTATCATCATTTTGGTACGCGTTCCTGATTACGTTTTTCTCACTACTCGTCGGGTACCCGACGGCGTATTTGTTGACGAAGACGAAGCATAAACAGCTTTGGCTCTTGCTCATCTTGCTTCCGTCATGGATTAACTTGTTATTAAAAGCGTACGCGTTCCTCGGGATTTTTGGAACGTACGGCATTACGAATCAGTTTTTAGAGGCGATTGGAATTGGAACGAAGCAGATTCTCTTCACGGACTTCAGTTTCGTCTTCGTCTCGGTATACATTTTCATTCCGTTCATGATCTTGCCAATCTACAACGCAATTGAAAAATTACCACCATCTCTCGTCTATGCATCACGCGACTTAGGTGCATCGAACTGGACGACGTTCCGACGTGTCATCTTCCCGTTGACGCTTGACGGCGTCAAGTCAGGGATTCAAATTGTCTTTATTCCGGCGTTGTCACTCTTCATGATTACACGCCTGATCGCAGGAAACCGTGTCATCACGCTCGGTACGGCGATTGAACAACAATTCCTCGTTACGCAAAACTGGGGGATGGGATCTACGATTGCCGTCTTCTTGATCTTGGCGATGGTTCTCGTCATGGTCATCACGCGTGACTGGGGTGCGAAAGGAGCGGTCCGTCGATGAAACGTAAACGATTCAAACTATCAAACCTATACTTGGCGGCCGTGTTCTTCATTTTATACGCGCCAATCTTATATCTCGTCTTCTACTCGTTCAACAGTGGCGGAACGATGAGTAACTTTGAAGGATTCACGCTTGAGTGGTATAAGTCACTCTTCACGGACACGCGACTTCTCGTCATCGTCTTGAACACGATTGTCATCGCCCTATTATCGGCGACAATTTCGACCGTGCTCGGTGTCATCGGGGCGCTCGCCATCTATACGGCGAAACAAAAGTATACGAAGACATCCCTGTTGTCTTTGAACAACGTCTTGATCGTCAGTCCGGACGTTATCATCGGGGCATCGTTCTTGATTCTCTTCACGATGCTCGGCATTCAGTTAGGCTTCTATTCGGTTCTCTTGTCGCACATCGCGTTCTCGGTTCCGATTGTCGTCATCTTGGTGTTGCCGAAACTTCAAGAGATGAGCCCGACGTTGATCGATGCGTCGCGTGACCTAGGGGCAAGTACATGGGATGTGTTGACGAAAGTCATTCTCCCGTATATCACACCAGGTGTGTTCGCTGGATTCTTCACAGCACTCACGTATTCGTTAGATGACTTTGCAGTCACGTTCTTCGTGACAGGGAATGGGTTCACGACACTTGCAGTAGAAGTCTACTCGCGGGCTCGTCAAGGAATCTCGCTTGAAATCAACGCGTTATCTGCGATTTTGTTCGTCTTCACTCTCATCCTTGTCATTGGATATTATGTGTTGGCGCAACGAGGAGCAAAGGAGGTTAGACGATGAAAAAATTAATCATCATGCTGGCTGTTCCGTTGATTGTCAGCTTCGGTCTCCTTCTTTGGATTCAGCAGTTGAATGCTGCGCAAGGATTTGGTGGCGACAATACGCTTGTCGTCTATAACTGGGGAGACTATATCGATGAGGACTTGATCGGTGAGTTCGAAGAACAGAGTGGACTAAAAGTTGTCTATCAGACGTTCGATTCGAACGAGGCGATGCTCACGAAAATTGAGCAAGGGGGTACGGCGTTCGATGTAGCCGTACCGTCAGACTATGCGATTAGTAAGATGATTGAAGAGGATTTGTTGCTTCCAATCGACTACGAGAAGCTTGAGAATTTCGATAACATCGATCCACGCTTTCTCGATAAATCGTTTGACCCAGGTAACAAGTACTCGGTCCCTTACTTCTGGGGAACGGTCGGGATTGTCTATAATCCCGAAATGGTCGATGGTGAAATCACATCGTGGAATGACTTGTGGGAGATGCCGCTTGAAAATGACATCCTTCTTGCAGATGGAACACGAGAAGTGATGGGCTTTGGCTTGAACTCGCTTGGCTATTCGCTCAATACGACGAATAAAGATGAGTTGATTGAAGCAGAACAAAAGTTAGAAACGCTTTGGCCAAACATCAAAGCGATTGTCGGGGATGAAATCAAAATGTTGATGGCAAACCGTGAAGCGGCAGCGGCTGTCGTGTGGTCTGGAGATGCGTCGGAAATCATGTACGAAAATGAAGAACTAACGTATGTCATTCCAGAAGAAGGGACGAATCTTTGGTTCGATAACCTCGTCATTCCGAGCACGGCACAAAATGTGGACGGTGCGCATCAATTCATCGACTTCATGCTAGATGCCGAGATTGCAGCCCGTAATACGGACTATGTCGGCTATTCGACTCCGAACGAAGCGGCACTCGAGTTTTTAGATGAAGAAGTCACATCAGATGAGCGGTTCTACCCATCTCGCGAAGTGACGCAAGAACTTGAAGTATATGAAAACTTAGGAAAGCGGATGAACGCTTACTATAACGAATTGTATTTGCGCTTTAAAATGCAGAGTAAATGACAAGACATCCCTCACTCATTACGAGTGGGGGATGTTTTTTTACCGCTTATAAGCTGATTCGATGTCCTCGACATGTTTCATCATGATAGCTGCGTCGACTTGTGTGAAAGATAATAAGGTCTCATATAATTGTATTTGTTCATCTTGGTCGAAGACGAAATCTTGGTAGGTGGTCAACTGTTTAGCCCATTGTTGACGATTCAAAACGGGAACGTCTGATGACTCAATTTGTTTCAGTGTAGATCGATTGCTGAATACAATCCATGAATGGAGATGTGTTCGGTCGAGTCCGAGAACTTGCTCAATGGCTTTCAGGTGTAATTCATTTTGTTTGATTGGGTTGAAAAAGCGATGTTTTCTACGACGGGGAAGTGTCTGCGTCCAGTATTGGTCACGTGCACGCCCAAAAATCCATCCGCTATAATTTTTGGATTCAATGACATGGATTCCAGCCTGATTGATGAAGACGACATCAATTTCTGTTGTTCGATCTTTCTTTGAGGGATGTGGCAAATAGAGGTTCGTCAAAATCAGTGGTTGAAAGAATGTTGACTCGATGTCTGCCACACACAAATATTCACCATAAAGTCCTGTATCTTGAATGACTTTGACATATGAATGTCGTGTCTGTTCATAGTATTGACTTCGTTTGTAGCGTCTAACCTTATAGACGATGATGGATGCGAGTACGAGAAAAATCGGGGTGAAGATCACAAGCAAGGTCACCAATATATTCTCTAATAATTCGGTGAGTAATGTAGTCATCGATCGAATGCCTCCCTTTTTCTCCACTATACATAAGAAATCAATCATATATGTATATTTTTTACAATTGAGGAGAATCGTTTTTTTGAAATGAGAAAGGACCCATCGAAATGGGTCCTCGTGATTATATTTCATGCTTTAGCGCTTCACGCTCTTCTTCTGTAAAGACTCGAGAACGTCCTAAAAATCGTTTTCCTTCGACACCCTCGAGGGAGAACATACCGCCTCGACCATCGACCACATCGATAATGAGTTGTGTATGCTTCCAATAATCATATTGTTTCTCGTGGATATAGAATGGGGTATCTCCAATTTCACCAAGGAGCACATCGTGATCGCCCACCATGAACTCGTCGCGTGGAAAGCACATGGGTGAACTTCCATCACAGCAGCCTCCCGATTGATGAAATAGAAGTGGACCGTGTTTCGATTTTAGACGTTCGATCAGTTCGAGCGCGGCGGGGGTGGCCTCGACTCGTTTCACCATCTTAGAAGAACCCGAGCTTCTGTTCGCTGTAGCTGACGAGCATGTTTTTCGTCCGTTGATAATGGCCAAGCATCATCTTATGATTCTCGCGTCCAATCCCAGACATTTTGTAGCCACCGAACGCAGCGTGTGCCGGATATGAATGGTAGCAGTTGATCCAGACACGGCCTGCTTGGATTTCACGACCGAACCGATAGGCACGGTTCATGTCACGTGTCCAAACGCCTGCTCCAAGTCCGTAGAGCGTATCGTTCGCGATGGCGAGTGCTTCCGCATCATCTTTGAACGTCGTCACCGATAAGACCGGTCCGAAAATCTCTTCTTGGAAGATGCGCATCTTGTTATGACCTTTAAAGATAGTTGGTTGAATGTAATATCCATCTGCGAGGTCTCCATCCATCATGTTACGTTCTCCACCGATGAGACATTCTGCGCCTTCTTCTTTCCCAATCTCAAGATATGAGAGGATTTTCTCCATTTGTTCGTTCGATGCTTGTGCACCCATCATGACGTCCGAATCGAGTGGGTTGCCGAGTTTGATCGCTTTGACGCGCTCGAGCACGCGCTCCATGAACTTGTCATAGATGGATTCTTGGATTAATGCACGAGACGGACACGTACACACTTCACCTTGGTTCAAGGCGAACATGACGAGACCTTCAATCGCTTTATCGAAGAAATCATCATCCGCTTCCATGATATCCGCGAAGAAGATGTTCGGAGATTTTCCACCGAGCTCGAGTGTGACCGGGATGATGTTTTGTGAAGCGTACTGCATAATTAAGCGCCCTGTCGTCGTCTCTCCCGTGAAGGCGACTTTATCGACACGATCACTCGATGCGAGGGGTTTACCTGCCTCAAGACCGAAACCGTTTACGATGTTGATGACACCTGGTGGCAATAAATCTTCAATCAGTTCCATAAGGACCATGATGGAAGAAGGTGTTTGTTCGGCTGGTTTTAAGACGACACAGTTTCCAGCTGCGAGTGCCGGAGCAAGTTTCCATACCGCCATCAAGATTGGGAAGTTCCACGGAATGATTTGAGCGACGACGCCGAGCGGTTCATGGAAGTGATAGGCGACTGTATCGTTGTCGAGTTCACTGATTCCGCCTTCCTGTGAACGAATCACACCGGCGAAGTAACGGAAGTGATCGATTGCGAGCGGAAGGTCGGCGTTGAGCGTTTCTCTTACGGCTTTACCGTTCTCCCACGTTTCAGCGTATGCGAGCATCTCTAAGTTTTCTTCCATGCGATCCGCAATTTTATTCAAGATGACAGAACGTTCCGCGACGGACGTTTTTCCCCAACTGTCTTTCGCTGCATGCGCAGCATCCAATGCGAGTTCAATATCCTCTTTCGTTGAACGGGCGACTTCACATAATACTTTCCCATTTACAGGAGATGTGTTTTCAAAGTATTCCCCACCAGCCGGTGCGGTCCACTTTCCGTTAATGAAATTTTCGTAACGGTCCTTAAACTGTACTTTCGTTCCTGCTGAGTTCGGTACTTCATAAATCATGTTCGTTCCTCCCTTTTCATACGAGATAGAGGAGTTATGTATGCGCTTACATTTAGAAGTAAGCGAACGACTCCCTTATTAATCGTAACGGTTCGTTGTGATAAAAGTCAAAATTTTTTGACAATAATTTGTCAATCTTTTGTAAAAATGTTTTGAAGTCAAGATTTGTGGTTATCAGTACATTGTGTACATCATTTAATTACCTATAAGGAGTGAACCGACATGGCGAAGACATATCAAGTTGACCCGGCGCACAGTTCCATCACCTTTACTGTTAAACATATGATGATTTCAAAGGTGAAAGGCGAATTTAAAGAATTTGATATCGAAGCGAATGGGGACCCGAACGACTTGGCAAATGCAAGTGTGAAAGTGACGATTCAGGCGGCGTCCGTGGATACGAATAATTCGGATCGAGACAACCACCTCCGTTCAGGAGACTTCTTCAATGCAGAAGAATATCCACATATCGTGTTTCAATCGACATCATTCCGCTCAAAAGGTGGCGGTGAGTTTGAATTGACAGGGGATTTGACGATTCGAGGAACGACACGGGAAGAAACGTTCGAAGTGGAGTATGAGGGAAGCGCAAAAGATCCATGGGGGAACATGAAACACGCGTTCTCAGGAGAGGGTTCTCTTAACCGAGAGGACTATGGATTGACGTGGAACCAGGCACTTGAGGCTGGAGGCGTCCTTGTCGATAAGAAAGTCAAATTTGAGTTCGAACTTCAATTTACAGAATCTGTTTCCTAACAATCATTCGCCTCTTCTCTTCATTATGAGTAGAGGCGTTTTCAATCCATTCCTTTCTTTCATACAAGTTATAAAAAATAGGTATTTTACTTCATAACACTACTCGCTTACAGTGGACAAATCAGTCAACAAAGTAAAATACGTTATCTATTTGACGCGTAGGAAAAGAAGGGGTACTGAATGTCTACAACAAAAAAAGGATATTTCATGATGGTGGTTCTCTGGTTCGCGTATGCGACATTTGCGATGAACTGGGTTGCAGGATCCTCACTGACTCCACAAGTCACTCAACACTTTTTTGGAAATCAGTCGGTTGATCCGCTCATCTCTCAACTCGTAAATTATTCCATTACGACCGCAAGAGTTTTTGCGAATATACTGGCCGCACTCGTTCTCATTAAATTAGGTCCTAAAAAAGCACCGCTCTTGGCATTGTTCTTTTTGATGATGTCGATCGTTGCCATCTACTTACCGAACTATTGGGCGTATACGGCTGCTCGAATGGTTATGGGTCTTGGTGGATCGATGATTATCGTTTATATGAATCCCGTAGTAACGCGATATGTGACGAACCCAACAGAAAAGTTACGAATCAACGCCTTAAACACGGTCTCATATAATGTTGGTGCATTTATCGTTTCGGTACTGTTCACACTTTTTGCCGATCAATTTATTGCAAACTGGGAACTGACGTTAACGATTTTTGCAAGTTTGACAGCCGTATTGTTTATTCTTTGGATGGTCGTAAGTGAAGAATTTGAATTAAACGAAGCGACTGCCGACGACACACCTTATGGTTATGTAGATGCCATCCGTGATCCATTTTTATGGACGTATGCCATTGCATTCGGTGGGTTTTTGACGTTATATATTTTATCGCTCGTTGGTTTGAAACCAGTGTTCGATACGTATACGCAACTGAATGGATCGCTCGTGAACTTGTTCGTCTCTGGGGCTGGGATTATTGGGACATTTGTCGGGCTATGGATTGGCAATTTAGGCAAGCCTCGAAAACCAATTCTTTTGATCAGTGGAGTGATGATGATTGGGAGTTTTATGGCTACGGTCGCTCTTGCAAATGTTTTTCCGATATTAGCATACCTATTTGCTTTTCTTTCAGGATTTGCGATGTATGTTCAATATCCAATATTCATGAACTTGGCCCATGAACGAAAAGGAATGACACCTCAGAAAATCACTGTACTGTTTGGTCTGTTTTGGGCGATTGCATATGCGACACAAACACTGTTCACAATTGCTTGGAGTTATACACTCGGTCAATTCGGCTATACGCTATCGATGATTGTCTTTTTCTTGTTTTGTTCAGTGTATATAATCTTTGGTCTCTTTTTACCGGAAACAAAACCGCGAGAAAAAAATGTTCAGAAAATGTCAGCATAAAAAGAAGTGGATTCGATCGAATCCACTTCTTTTTATTGTTCATATACTAACTTTTTCTGAAGGCTATCTTCACTGAATACCCAACCAGTAAATGAAGACAAGACTTCATTCGACTGCTCGTCTACGATGACGACAGCGACGAACGGATACATATTTTTCGAGAAATACCGTAAGTTCGTGAAACGGTATTCAATCATTCCGTTATGGCGTGTCACAGTATACGTGTGAATTTTGGAAAACTCGAGGAACGCCTGTAAATCTGCATTTTTCCGAGCTTCGACGAAATGAAGGTCTTCTTCCCCTGGCATCGGTTTATCGCGGAAGCGACCACACTCGATGACTTTCCCTTTCTTCACTTTCACCGCTCCGAGCCCATCGCGGAAACGAACAGCAACGTGCCAGTCATCCCAACCGATTCCTGGTGAGATGAATAATTCGTGTGCACCAGCAAAGTGTCGTGCCACAGTGGCGAGCGCACGGTTACGCAATTTAAACTGAATTGCATAGTAACTAATGACAAGCGCAATAAGCAATGCAAAAATAGGGACAGTCGCACCGGTAATCATCCATAATGCATATGCACCGTAATAAGCGGAGAACAAGTACGGATCAAACGTTCCGATGACACCCCAGCCGATCCATTTCTTCGAAAACGGCTGTAGCGCTTGCGTCCCGTAAGCATTGAACAAGTCGACCGTGACATGTAACAAGACGGCGATTTGAGCCATTACCCATAGGGAGGCGGGATTGACGCCAAGCACCGTACCGATGACGGCGCTGACGATAATCGGCCAAGCAAGAAGTGCGGTGATTCCGTGTGAACGACCGCGATGCTGGCGTAAATACGTACTATTTCCTTTTAACTTAAAGACGGTGTCGAAGTCTGGGGCATGCGAGCCGACGAGAGCCGTGGCTGTCATGGCCAGAAACATCTGTGCATCACCTGACACTTCCGGGCTGAGCGTCGCGATGGCACTTAAACCAAGTCCCATACCAATGTGTGTCGCAGTATCCAATGTGCTTCAGCACCTCCATCAATAAATACAAAATCACGTCATCTATTCCTATTTATCATACAATATTTTTAAAACGAGGGGAAACACAATGCTTAATCTTGATAAATTGTTCACAAATTATAATATTCATCAATTCAATGAGGAGTTGGTCACGTGGTTCAATCGTGAAAAGCGCGATTTACCTTGGCGTCATGCGAAAAATCCATATCGCGTCTGGGTGAGCGAAGTGATGTTACAACAGACGAGAGTCGATACGGTCATTCCTTATTACAACCGTTTTATGGAACGCTTCCCGACACTTGAGGCGCTCGCTTCCGCCGAGACAGAGGAGGTCGTCAAATATTGGGAAGGTCTCGGTTATTACTCCCGCATCCGAAACTTACACGAGGCGGTCAAAGAAGTCGCTTCTGTTTATGATGGCATCGTCCCCGAAGAGAAGGAACGTTTCGAAAAGTTGAAGGGAGTCGGCCCTTATACGACGGGAGCGGTGTTGTCGATTGCTTACAACCAACCGGAACCAGCAGTCGATGGGAACGTCATGCGTGTCATGTCCCGACAATTCGGGATCTATGACGATATCGCCGTACCGAAGACGCGTAAACTGTTTGAACAAGTCGTTCGTCGTTTGATGAACCCGACACATGCGTCCGATTTTAATGAGGGCGTCATGGAGTTAGGGGCGACGGTCTGTACACCGAAAAATCCGATGTGCTCGCTTTGTCCGGTCCAAGACACCTGTTATGCGTATGCCCACCACGTTCAAGATGAGCTGCCGGTGAAAACGAAAAAAGGAGCGGCACGTGTCGAAATGTATGACGCGCTATGTATCGAAAAAGATGGGAAAGTCGCCTATGAACAACGACCAGAAAAAGGACTGCTCGCTGGGATGTGGCAATATCCGCTTACCGAACGAGGAACGGGGGAACAGGTAAACGGAACTTATCTCGGGCAAGTGAAACACGTCTTCTCCCATATCGTCTGGTATATCGATTTATATCGAGTCGATACGCTCCCGACCGATGATGTCGTCTGGTTAGACGCCTCAGAGCGCGAGGTGAAGACGGTTTCTGTGGCTCAACAAAAACTAGAACGATTGGCAGGTGGTGAAAGTGAGACGGTTTGATGTAGAGTCGACATACGATACGACGATTGATACGCTATGGGATCTATTACAGGATGCATCGCTTTTGACGAAGCTGACAAAGTTTCCTAAAGTACGTCTAGTGGGGGATGGTGCCTCGGTCGAAGGCAATGAAGTGAAGTTGTTAATAGGGGTCGGTCCAATAGAATTGCCTTGGAATAGTGCCATCACGATTTCAGGAAACCAGGCGTTCTGTGATCAAGGGAAGACACTGCCGTTTCCGTTCAAGCGGTTCACACACGTGCACCGAGTCGAGTCGCGTGACGGAAAGGCGGTCATGATTGACGAAGTGACGTTCGATAGCTATGTTCCGAACATACTCGTCGAATATTTCGTGCTTCGTCCGATGTTTCAGGAACGGGCACGGGCCTTCCAAAAAACACTAAATTCATGAAAATAAGAGATTTCCTTTTTCATTGGTTCTGAAAGTCGCTATAATTAAATATGAGAATTGTATAGCATCACAGCGGAAAGGAGGAGCTTATGAGCTTATTTCCCAAAGCAGGTAGCAAAATCGAGATACAGAGCTACAAGCACAACGGAACTTTGCATCGCGTTTGGGAAGAAACGCTCGTCCTTCAGTCGTCAAAAACGGATATGATCGGATTCAACGACCGCATCATGGTCAGTGAGTCAGACGGTCGGCAATGGAGAACGCGTGAGCCGGCAATTTGCTACTTTTCATCTGAGTATTGGTTCAATGTCATCTGTATGATTCGCGAAGACGGGATTTACTACTACTGTAATCTAGGTTCGCCGACTACATTTGATGGGGATGAACGTGCCATCAAATACATCGATTACGATTTGGACATCAAGGTGTTCCCGGATATGTCGTATACGATTTTAGATGAAGATGAATATGAGCGGCATCGTCGCGAGATGAATTATCCGAAAGCGATTGATCGAATCTTGAAGCAGAACGTGCAAGAACTGATCAACTGGATTCGAGGACGGAAAGGGCCGTTCAACCCAACATTCGTCGATGAATGGTATCGCGAATACGAAGCACGTTACCGGAGATGATTCCTCATCTCCGCTTTTTTTCTTAATGAAGGAGGAACTATGGGTAGTATTAAACGTTATCTGCAATTTGTTAAGCCTTATAAAAAACAAATTGCCCTAACGATTTCCGTCGGGATTTTAAAGTTTTCGATTCCGCTCGGATTACCGTTACTTTATAAATATGTCATTGATAATTATTTAGGTGATGATGCGCCGAGACAGGACTATACGACGCTTGTCTGGTTATTCAGTATCGTCTTCTTCGTCTTTCTCGTTCTCAAGCCGCCGATTGAATACTTGCGTCAATATTTGGCGCAGTGGGCCGCGACCCGTGTCTTGTTCGATGTACGGAACAGACTGTTCGATCACGTCCAGAAGTTGTCGCTTCGCTTTTATTCAAACAATAAGACGGGGCAAATCATTTCGCGGATCATCAACGACGTCGAACAGACGAAAGACTTCGTCATCACCGGCTTGATGAATATTTGGCTCGATATGATTACGATTTTCATCGCTATTGGAATCATGTACACGATTGATCCACAACTCACACTGATCGCCATCTTACCACTTCCGTTCTATGCATTTGCGGTCCGTTATTTCTATGGACGGTTGCGTCGTTTGACGCGTGAACGCTCGGCAGCGCTCGCTGATCTTCAGGGACATTTGACAGAACGTGTGAATGGGATGGCGGTTATTCGGAGTTTTGCGCTAGAGCCATATGAAAACAAGGCGTTCGAACAACAGAACGGCGGGTTCTTGAATGCGGCGCTTAAACATACGAGTTGGAACGCCAAAACGTATGTCGTCGTGTCCACCATCACTGATATCGCGCCAATCCTCATCTTCACAACGGCGTCGTGGCTCGTTATTCAAGAACAGGTGACGCTCGGTACGCTCGTCGCGTTCATTGCTTATATTGACCGTCTGTATGCGCCGCTCGGGCGTCTCGTCAACTCGGCGACGACACTCACGCAGTCGGTCGCTTCGATGGACCGTGTCTTTGAATTCTTGGATGAGACATATGATATCGAGGAGAAGCCGAACGGATTCGTCCCACTGTCGACAGCGGGTAAAATCGATCTTGAGCATGTGAGCTTTTCATATGAGCAAGACGGAACACGAGCATTGAACGATGTGAACCTTCAAATTCGTTCTGGGGAACGCGTAGCATTCGTCGGGATGTCCGGTGGCGGAAAGTCCACACTGGTCAGTCTGATTCCACGCTTCTATGACGTGACGGATGGAAGTATCAAAATCGACGGGGTCGATGTACGTGATTTCAAATTACGTGCGCTCCGTGACCAGATTGGAATGGTTATGCAGGATTCGGTCCTCTTCAGTGAATCGGTCGCGATGAACATCCGCATGGGGAATCCGGATGCGACGGATGAAGAAGTCATCGCAGCGGCGAAGGCGGCTAACGCCCATGAGTTTATCTCGAAACTGCAAGACGGATATGCGACACCGGTCGGGGAGAAAGGTGTCAAACTTTCCGGGGGACAAAAGCAACGACTTGCAATCGCGCGTGTGTTCTTGAAGAACCCTCCGATATTGATTTTAGATGAGGCGACGAGTGCGCTCGACTTAGAGAGTGAAGCGATGATTCAAGACTCGCTTGCTCGTCTGACGAAAGGGCGGACGACGTTAATCGTTGCCCATCGCTTGTCGACGATCACCGACGCCGATCAAATCGTCGTTGTCGAGAACGGACAAATCATGGAGACGGGGACGCACGAAGAACTGATGCGTCGTCGTGGTGCCTATTATGATTTGTATATGATTCAAGATTTAGCCGTAGTGGAGTAACGAAAAAGTCGAGTCCTTATAGGGCTCGACTTTTTTAGTGGTCTAAAAATCGTTTACGCACATCGGGGGAAGGGAGCGTGCACACTTCCTTCTTCCCGAATAGACGTGTCCGATGTTTGGCGAAGAGATCATATCCGCGATCACGAATCCATTTAGGTACGAATCGGATGAACCGGAGCAGGCGCCAACGGCCATCAAGGTGCTCGGCAATCCGAATCGCTGCGTCTGATTTCAAGTAAGGGACACCTTCTTCAATGTAGACGATACTGTCGACTGATTCTGGGATTCGGTGTCGTGCTCGATACGAATGACCGACTTCGCTTTGGAGCGATGCAAAGTGAATCGAGGCATGTCGGTCGTGACGAATAATGAACTGGACACTGGCATCGCAGAAGTTGCAGTCTCCATCGAATAACACAATCGCAGGCAAGTGCTTCGCCTCCTTCATCGTACTGTTTTACCGTTTTGTCTTCATGTTAAACGTCAAGCCGCGAGTTGGCGAGCAGGTTGCATCTTATATAGCGATACATAATACAAGTAAGCACCGAGGGCACCAAAGATAAAGATATACCCGCTCATGAAGATAGGACCGATGAACGCACCGACGACGATACCTGCTGCCGCGACGAGTTTGGCACCATGGAACGTCAGGCCACCGAATGCAAGATAAGAAGCGCGTCGCTTGGGGTCGAGCAAATCGACTTGTTTCACTTGTCGAATCGGAGAGTAGAGAAGTTCACCAATCGTAAAGATGATCGCAAGTGCAGCGAGAACGATGAAGGAATTCATCGATGTGATGGCAGCATAGGCCGTCACGTACAACGATAATCCGACGAAGAAGACGGCTTTCTCTTTAAACCGCTTGACGAATGCGGTGACGGCGAACGTGATGGCGACGACGAGCAACGTGTTTTCAAGTTGCATAAAAGCCATCATGCGAACACCATCAAATGGTATTCCGAAAATTTGTCGACTTTCAAATGACTCGGCTAAATGGACACCGATGTAATTCGCCATATGAAACTCGGTCGAAAAGACGAGCATACTTCCGAGGACGAAGGTGATCCAACGACGATCGCGCAACGCGATTTTATAGTTTTCGATGACCCCGTGAATCGGATTTGATGGAGTCGAACGGTTTCCTTTATACGTATCGACCAAATAACGTTGAAGCACAATCGTCGTGATGGTAAGAACGATTGTCATGCCGATGAAGAGAGCGAAACGATGGTCTCGATAAAAGGCACCTCCAAGCATGACCCCTCCTGCGATAGCCAAATTGACGAGCCAATAGTCATATACATAGATGGCTTTTCGATTCGACTCTTCCATTGAATCGATGACGATCGTCTCGAGTGCCGGATAGTTCAACCCGTTCGACACGGCATGCCCGAAGTAAAGGATGGCGACGACAAGTGCCCAGTTATTCGATGGGTGAATGGCGACGGTCATACCAAGAAAACAGATGATTTGAATCACCTGACCAATTTGTAAGATAACCTTCCGATTGAAACGATCGGAGAAGTACCCACCGAATAGGCCGGTCAAGTAGCCGACGATTACGAATGACGTCATGATAATTCCAGCGGGCACTTTGCCAAGTTCTTCTGAAAAGTAGAGCGCCATGAATGGGAAAATGGCAGAGCCAACGATTCGAATGCAAAATCCGCAAACGAGTCGCAAGCGGACGTTTAATGGAAAATCCTTAAAATTCATATTCTGAGCACCTCCTTGGTTCTACTGTAATGGGGGACGGTGCTCAATAAAAAGAGACACTTTTGGTGAAGATGTCCCCTTTTAAACAAAGAAAAAAGAGATGCTCACGCATCTCTTTCTCACAACTGTGCAAACGAGCGGTTGACCGCTTCGATTGTCTCGTCGATATCTTGCTCCGTATGTTCTGTTGTGAGGAACCACGCTTCGTATTTTGATGGAGCCAAGTTCACGCCGTTTTCAAGCATCAACTTGAAGAAGCGTCCGAACTTTTCACCGTCCGATTTTTCAGCACCCTCATAATCAGTGACGATTTCATCTGTGAAGTATACCGTGAGCGCTCCCTTTAAACGGTTGAGCGTGATGGTCACGCCATGTTTCTCTGCTGCTTCACGGATCCCTGCCTCAAGTCGTGCACCGAGTGTGTCTAACTTTTCATAAACGCCAGGTTGTTCAAGTACTTCGAGACACGCGATTCCTGTCGCCATCGAGGCCGGGTTTCCTGCCATTGTGCCGGCTTGATACGCAGGTCCGAGCGGTGCGACCGTCTCCATGATTTCGGCTTTTCCGCCATAAGCGCCGATTGGTAGACCACCACCAATAATCTTCCCAAGTGCCGTCATATCCGGTTCGATTCCGTATACTTGTTGGGCACTTCCGTATGTGAAGCGGAATGCCGTGATGACTTCATCATAGATGACGAGAGCACCATGTTCGTGCGTGATGTCATTGACAGCCTGAAGGAAACCAGGCTTCGGTTCTACGATTCCGAAGTTCCCAACAATCGGTTCGACGAGCACGCATGCGACCTGGTCTCCCCATTCCTTCATCATCTCGCGATATGCTTCGACGTCGTTAAACGGGACGGTGATGACTTCTTTAGCTGTGGCTTTTGTCACACCTGCTGAGTCAGGTGAACCGAGTGTTGCCGGACCACTACCTGCTGCAATCAGCATGAGATCCGAATGTCCGTGGTAACAACCGCTGAATTTTACGACGAGTTCACGACCGGTATAAGCACGGGCGACTCGAACTGTCGTCATCACGGCTTCTGTTCCGGAGTTGGTGAATCGTACTTTATCCATAGAAGGGATGGCTTGTTTTAGTTTCTTCGCAAACTCAACCTCAAGACGGTGAGGTGTGCCGTATAATAAACCTTTTGAAGAAGCGTTCATTAGCGCTTCGTGAATGTGTGGGTGGGCATGGCCGGTAATGATCGGACCGTATGCCGCCAAATAATCGATGTAACGATTGCCGTCTACATCATAAAAATAGGCACCTTCCCCGCGTTCCATATAAACAGGGGCGCCGCCACCGACCGCTTTAAATGAGCGGGATGGACTGTTGACACCTCCGACGATGTGAGTGAGTGCATCTTGGTATAATGCATCGGATGACTGACGATTTGATGAAGTAGTCATATGTATTGCCTCCTTATTCAAATTCGCACTTATTGTATCATAGCCGTCAACCGCATAAGCTCAGTGTTTGACGAGTAGTTGAGAAATCAGTACACTATTTATAAAGATTACTATGTAAGAAATAAGTTAATGTTCAAAACTATTTCGCATGAATTTTATAGAAGAAATGAGGGATTGACGTGGGAAGCGAAATGCTTGACCATGCTGTTCAGTCGCTTCGGGAACATGGAGTCAGAATGACGCCTCAGCGCCAGGCCATTTTGGAGTACCTCGTCACGGAGCACAGTCACCCGACAGCGGATGACATTTATAAGGCACTTGCCGCACGGTTTCCAAACATGAGTGTGGCCACTGTATATAACAACTTGCGCGTCTTTAAAGAAGTAGGTCTCGTTCAAGAGATGAACTACGGAGACGCCTCTAGTCGCTTTGATTTTGTGACGTCGAAACACTATCACATCATTTGTGACACATGTGGAAAGGTCGTCGACTTCAACTATCCGGTATTAGATGAAATCGAATCGGTCGCATCTCAATTGACGGGGTTCAAAGTCGATCGTCACCGTCTTGAAGTGTACGGAACGTGCCCGTCTTGCCAATCTGAGCAATCACAAACACATTAAAAACCACATCCGAATATTCGGATGTGGTTTTTTGTTGTCAGTCAGTTTGTTCTGACTGACGCTTGTTATATTTTTCATCAAACTCCTTGCCTTCAAGTGAACGGTCGATTGTGAGTGGTTCGTCACAATGCATACATAAGTCGACGCGCCCAAGCATTTTCGTCTCTTTTTCGCAGTTCGGACACGTGACGATGATTGCTTTTGTCGAGGCCATCCCGACGATGAAGTAAAGGGCAGAGCTTGCGAGCACCATGATAAATCCAAGAAGCATAAAAATAATCATGAGCCAAGTAATGGATTTGGCGAGAAGTCCGAGATACATGACACCGATTCCGCCAAAAATCAGGAGTAATGCTATATTACGTGCACGGTTGATTTTGTTCCCCCGTTTTTTCATAAGTGAATCCCTCCAATAGTCTGTCTCTATCATAGCTCATCTTCAAACGGGTGAGAAGTTCCTGCACTTTTTCGGCAGGAGTTTTTTGAAAAGAGGGCGAATCTTGTTCGTATCGAAAATGACAATCGTCATATATAGTCAACTTACGATTGGGAGAGAAGGGGTCCAGATGACGATGGAATATGCGACTCGCACTATTTATTCAGAATATGCTGCATTAAAAACAACACTCGGAATTATTGAAGTGAAGAAAAAACGAGCACGTGATCCGTTGACGGATCAATCGGACCGTCTGCTCATTGTCATTGAAGCGAGACCGGATGCATTTTGGACGGTGAAACATTATCAGGTCGGTCAAGAAAGAATCGTCTTGCACGTCGTGAGTGACTCGATGATGGACAGATGGATCGTCTTAAATGAAAACCGACGCGCGATTCATTGGATTGAAGACGGAATTGTTCTATTTGAACGGAATGAATACATCTTAGAATTGCGACAACGAAATCGTAATTTGACGAATAGAGAACAACGTCTTCAACTGTCGCTTTCGTTTGCGAAACTATTGCGTCGTTTTGAAGATGGTCGCTACTTATTTTTAGAAGGCGAATTCCAAGACGCCTTTACCCAGATTCACCATGCGCTCACACACTTGGCGCGACTTTCGATTCTAGAGGCTGGAATTCATCCTGAAATTGTTTTGTGGGAACAAGTCCGAGCAATCGATCTGGAAATTTATAAGCTGCACGAAGAACTTGTCGGGGGACAAGAGACACTTGAGCAACGAATCCATCTTGTCGTGATTGGAATGGAGCATTTGATTCAATCAAAAGTGTTGCCCGGCACACTATTATTACTTCAGACGATGCAAGAAAAAGAGGGGGCTTGGACGTTCTCCGAATTGATGGATCATCCAAACTTAAATGAGCTTCGTGTCGACCTCGGAAGTATCATCGGATTTTTAGTGAGAAAAGGATATGTTCGTACGGTCACGAGACCGACAAAGGGAGTTGGAGTAGAAGCAGTACTTTATGAGATTGCCTAATTCCACGTATGTAAGCATGATGAGGAGACGATACGTCGCATGAAATTTTTGAAGTTTAGCATCGGAACGATTTTCATTCTATTTGTCACGTTTGTGATTTCCGTCGTTGTCGCTCTCTTTACGATGGGAGACCCAATCACACAAGGACGCCCCATTCTTTGGACGATTTGGTATATGGCGGCTCTGTTGATTGTATGTATGGGGCTTTACGATT
Organism: Exiguobacterium sp. MMG028; assembly: GCF_027947425.1. Lineage (NCBI taxonomy): Bacteria > Bacillati > Bacillota > Bacilli > Caryophanales > Exiguobacterium > Exiguobacterium sp. MMG028. The sequence goes on along the minus strand of NZ_JAQJIN010000004.1, from coordinate 1,201 downwards.
TTTCTCCTTTAACGAACCATAAAGTGAAACGGGTCCTCGGTTGGGGAGTTTTATCAGGTGTTCTTGTATTCGCTTCTGTCAAAGGGTACTACATGTATCAAGATCATTTAAAAATCGAAGAGCGTGGTGTAGAGTTGATTGACTATCAGCCGTTTACGAATTCGGAGCGATTGGCGAAATTGAATCATCCAACATCCGTTTCATTCGTGAACGGCGTGCCACGGTTGGATGGTGCGACAGCCCTTTACCCGATGTATGCTTCATTCGTCGAAGCTGTGTATCCAAACTCCGGAACATATGACCCGTATAATGATCAAGTGAGTAAAGTCGTCTCGACAACAACGCCAGAAGCGTACAGTCGATTGATGAACAATCAAACGGACTTGATTTTTGTAGCGGGTCCGTCCGATCGTCAGTTGCAAGTCGCCAAGCAAAAGGACGTATCTCTACATATGACACCTGTTGGTAGAGAAGCATTTGTTTTCTTCGTTCATGAAGATAATCCGGTCGAATCTTTGACGATGGAACAAGTCCGTGGAATTTATGCGGGTGATATTCGCAATTGGAAAGAGGTCGGTGGCAGCTCCGAAACCATTCGTGCTTTCCAACGACCAGAGGATAGCGGTAGTCAAACAGCGTTGCAAAAGATGATGGGTGAACGGAAGTTGATGGCGGCACCGGTTGAAGATGTCCCTGAAGGAATGGGTGGAATCATTCAACAAGCCTCATCGTATCGAAATCATAAAAATGCGATTGGATTCTCATTCCGATACTATGCGACAGAAATGGTGAATGATCATAAAATCAAGTTACTTCGTATAGAAGGAATCGAACCAACTGTTAAAACGATTCAAGACGGATCTTATCCGCTGACCTCTGAATTCTACGCAGTCACTACGGAAGAAAAAGCAGAACAATATGATGCTTTTCTAGCATGGTTAGGTAGCGATGATGGTCAGGCGTTGGTTGAAAAGACAGGTTACGTTCGTCTTAAATGAAACAGGTGATCAAGGTTTACTTTTCGTCTTATAAACGAAGAGTAAATCTTTTTTTAAATTTTATTGTTTTTTGTATTGACGAAGTGGTAAATAGAGATTATAGTTATAAACGTTGTCACGGCAAAAGATTATTTCAGAAAAACAATTTGTGAAAAAAGTTGTTGACGAAAACAATTGAAACGTGATAGATTAATGAAGTTGCC
>NZ_JAQJIN010000003.1:0-309880 GCF_027947425.1 Exiguobacterium sp. MMG028 | reverse complement strand
AGTTTAAATGGTGGGCCTAAGTGGACTCGAACCACCGACCTCACGCTTATCAGGCGTGCGCTCTAACCGGCTGAGCTATAGGCCCATAAAAAAGAATGGTGCACCCTGAGAGATTCGAACTCCCGGCCTTTAGATTCGTAGTCTAACGCTCTATCCAGCTGAGCTAAGGGTGCGCATATGGTGCGGTCGAGAGGACTTGAACCTCCACGGTGTTAACCACCACTAGGCCCTCAACCTAGCGCGTCTACCGATTCCGCCACGACCGCAGCGTATGAAATTAAAATGGTGAGTCATGCAGGGCTCGAACCTGCGACCCTCTGATTAAAAGTCAGATGCTCTACCAACTGAGCTAATGACTCAAATAAAAGCTGGGCTGGAAGGGATCGAACCTTCGCATGTCGGAATCAAAATCCGATGCCTTACCACTTGGCTACAGCCCAACGTAAATGGCGGTCTTGACGGGATTCGAACCCGCGATCTCCTGCGTGACAGGCAGGCATGTTAACCCCTACACCACAAGACCAGATTACGTTTTTATTTGAAATGGTGGAGGATGACGGGATCGAACCGCCGACCCCCTGCTTGTAAGGCAGGTGCTCTCCCAGCTGAGCTAATCCTCCATATATGGTGACCCGTACGGGATTCGAACCCGTGTTACCGCCGTGAAAGGGCGGTGTCTTAACCGCTTGACCAACGGGCCAGTGTATGTGTCTTCTAAGTAATTTTAAGTGGCGGAGACGGAGGGATTCGAACCCTCGCACCGGTTTCCCAGCCTACTCCCTTAGCAGGGGAGCCCCTTATAGCCTCTTGGGTACGTCTCCAAAATAAAATGGCTCCGCAAGTAGGATTTGAACCTACGACCTACCGGTTAACAGCCGGTTGCTCTACCACTGAGCTATTGCGGAACGTTGCTTGAAATTATCGAAGTAACGATTTATATTGTAACCGCAAACCAGAAACCTGTCAATCACTTTCTTAGAAAAACTTTTATTTCGCATGCCGTCTCTCGGCGACTTCTATAAGATATCACGGTACAAAAAGACCGTCAACACTTTTTCTAAAAAAAATCAGGTAAAATGAAAAACATTTTACCTGATTCGAGTTTCTTCTTATTAATTGTTCTGTTCAAGCATCGTCAAACTAATTCGTCCCCGGTTCACATCGACCTGTTCGATCCATACCGTAACGATATCACCGACCGCCACGACATCTAACGGATGCTTCACGTAGCGATTCGATAATTTTGAAATATGGACGAGCCCGTCCTGTTTTACACCAATATCCACGAACGCACCAAAATCAATGACGTTTCGAACGGTGCCTTGGAATTCCATTCCGACTTGAAGGTCTTCAAGACTCATGACGTCCGTACGCAGTAACGGCTTTTGAATATCTTCCCGTGGGTCACGTCCTGGTTTTGCTAACGACTTCAAGATATCCTCGACAGTTGGAAGTCCCGCATCTAATCGCTCACTCAATACATTCGCATCAACTTGTTGTAACCGTTCACGCAATGCAGCTGTTCCGACCTCAGCTTTCGAGGATCCGATTTCTTTTAAGATTGATAATGCGAGGGAATAACTCTCAGGGTGAATCTCCGTCTGGTCGAGAACGTCCTTCCCATTCATAATTCGCAAGAATCCAGCCGCCTGCTCGAATGCCTTCGCTCCAAGTCTTGGCACTTTTTTAATTTCCTTTCTCGTTTCAAAGCGTCCATTCTCTTCACGATATACCACAATATTTTTAGCAGTCGTTTTGTTCAGTCCCGATACGTAAGTCAATAAAGACTCCGAGGCACGGTTCACATCGATTCCGACCATGTTAACCACGCTCTCCACGACGAATTCTAAAGATGCCTTCAGTTTATTCTGACTCACATCATGCTGATATTGCCCGACACCGACCGACTGCGGGTCGACTTTGACGAGTTCTGCCATCGCATCTTGGATTCGGCGTGCAATCGAGACGGCTGACCGTTCCTCTACTTTTAAGTCCGGAAATTCACTACGTGCGACTTCCGATGCAGAATAGACACTCGCTCCCGCTTCGTTCACAATCGCGTAAGCAATTTCACGCTCTGCTTTCTTTAACCAATCCGCAACGAATTGTTCGGTCTCCCTTGATGCCGTACCGTTTCCGACGACAATAACGGAAATTGGATATTTCTTAGCGAGTTTCGTCAGTACTTTTTCAGCGCCGGCGATATCGTGCTTCGGTGCCGTCGGATAGAAGACACCAACCTCTTCGACTTTTCCGATTTCATTGACGACCGCCCATTTGCATCCTGTCCGATATGCCGGGTCGATCCCCAAGACGACGACCTCGCGAAGAGGCGGTTGCATGTAGAGTTGCTTTAAGTTTTTCGAGAATACATCGATCGCCTGCTCCTCTGCCTTGTCGGTCAATTCACCACGAATCTCTCGTTCAATGGCTGGGAAGACAGATTTTTTATAAGCCTCTGTCACGGCCGCTTCGACAACTTCACGCTTCTCTTTCGGAAGTCGCTCATATGTACGAAGCGCTTGATCCATGAAACGTGTCTCGTCAAAAATGACTTTCACTTGAAGGACATCGGTACGCTCCCCGCGGTTCAAGGCGAGTACACGGTGTGGTACGATGCCTGCGATTTTCTCTTCGTATTCATAATACTGCGCAAAGATCTCTTTTTCGTCTTCCGCTTGTTTTTTCTTTTTCGAGCGCAACAATCCTTCTTTGCGTACACGGTCGCGAAGCATCTGTCTTAGTTTTGCTTCTTCTCCCCACTCTTCCCCGATGATGGCATGTACGAGCGGAAGGGATTCTTCTAGCGCTACATCCTTCGAGAGCTCTTCAACCACACCTGTCGAGTAAGGCGACTTGTCTCGGAACCAGTCCGCAAGCGGCTGCAATCCTTTCTCACGTCCCTGTTCCGCTTTCGTCCGCCGTTTCGGACGATAGGGTAAGTAGATATCTTCCACTTGCTGAAGGGTTGTCGCTGCCTCTAACGCCTTCGTTAGTTCAGGTGTGTTCTTTTCCAGCTCTTCTAACTTAGCCAGAACATCCGTTTTTCGCTTTTGAAGACTTTCTTCATATTGAAGGGCGTCCAAGATTGCTTTGATTTCGACTTCATCCAGGTTCCCCGTCATTTCCTTCCGATAACGGGCCATGAACGGAATCGTCGCCCCTTCAGATGCGAGCTGTTGAACCGTCTCTACTTGGTTCACTTTCAAGTTTAACGCCTTAGCCACTTTCGTAATCACTTGAATCACTTCCTTTTATGATCTCTTCCAAAGTGTAGCAAACATTCAAACAAAAAAGCGATGACTCGATTAGTCATCGCTTGAGAATACTTCATTGAGTGGGACTTTGATGGCTTCACGCAGCTTTTCGAGTGCTCGCCGTTGCAAACGGGAGACATGCATCTGCGAGATCCCAAGAAGTTCTCCAGTCTCTTTTTGACTCATATTCTTATAGTAGGCGCATTCTAAGATGGCGCGTTCCCGTTCATTTAAGACGTTGAACGCTTTCTCTAGAATGAGACGTTGGTCGACCGATTCATATCCACGCTCTTGGCTACCGACCAAGTCGAGTAACGTGACCGTACTGCCTTCGTTATCCGCTTCGATCGAACTATCGACCGATAGCGCTTGATAACTCTTGCCCATCTCAAGCGTTTCGAGAATTTCTTCGTCTGATACGCCAAGATGATCGGCAATCTCATCGATTCGCGGAGAACGTTGCAATTCAGTCGTCAACTCTTCGACCGTCTTCTTAATTTTCGGTCCGAGCTCTTTAATCCGACGTGGAACATGGACACTCCATGTTTTATCGCGGATGAATCGCTTGATTTCACCGATGATGGTCGGAACGGCAAACGATTCGAAGCTACGACCGAATTCCGGGTCAAATCGACGAAGTGCCGCCAATAACCCAATCATCCCAACTTGCACGAGATCATCGTGAATCGCTCGTCCACGCGAAAATTTACGGGCGAGTGCTTCGACGAGGTCCGAATAGCGATTGATGAGTAGCATTTGCACTTCTTCGTTTTGATCGTCTTGTTGGTAGCGTTCAATCCACTCTAGTACCTCGTCATCACTGTGATGGCGTTGTTGAGATTTTGCTGGCACTCTGATCCACCTCGTCCCTGTTAAGGAGTTTTGTCATCGTCACTTTGACACCGTTGTCTTTATTGATCGAGACATCGTCCATTAACGCTTCGATAAGGAAGAGACCAAGTCCTCCTTCGTGGAGCGATTCAATTTCTGTCGTCTCTTCGACCGGAGCCGCTTGACGCTTCACATCATCAGCGAACGTCTTGCCTGAATCTTCAATCGTGATTTCAAGACGATCTGCATATACGCCACAAGCGAGTTTGACCTCTCCATTTTGATGCTCTTCATATGCATGCTGAACTGCGTTGCCACATGCTTCCGAGACCGCGATTTTAATATCCTCGATCTCGTCGTACGTATATCCCATACGGTTAGCGATTCCTGAAACGACTAATCGAACCACACCGACATATTCGGGTTTGGCCGGGAACGTCATGACCGTCTGTTCAACATTGTTCATTGCGTGCCACCTCTTACGTTCGAATTAATAGAAAGAAGTTTGTGAAGACCCGTCAATTCGAATAGACGATTGACTCGGTCTGTAACCCCGACAAGTGACAACTCTTTCTCGTTACGTGTGGCGATTTTCAACGCCCCGACGAACACGCCAAGACCTGTCGAATCCATATACTCCACTTCATCTAAATGAACGACCACGTCTTGTTCACTAATGGCCGGATGCAATACTTCTTTCAATTTTGGTGCAGTATATGTATCCACTTCTCCGGATACGTAAAGGTGTAATTGTTCTCCAATGACTTGCTCGCGAATCGCTAAATCCATCGTTTATTCCCTCCTAAATGTCCGTACAGATAAATTGAGTACGATTTACTTTAATTCCCCACTATCAAAATTTTAAACCATTTTTTTAAAAATGTTTAAAAAAAGACCGATACCTATGTACCAGTCTTGATCTATGTAAGGCTAGAGAGGGATCAATCCCATACTAATCTCTAGCGCTCGGTCAACTTTATGCATCGTCTCATCATCGAGATGAGTGACTTTATCCGTCAGACGACGCTTGTCAATCGTTCGAATCTGCTCAAGTAAAATCACAGAGTCTCTCTCGAGTCCATGCTTCTCTTGATATACTTCCACATGAGTCGGCAGTTTTGCTTTCTGAATCTGAGCTGTAATCGCAGCGACAATGACGGTCGGGCTAAAGCGATTGCCGATGTCGTTCTGTACGATGAGAACGGGTCGAACGCCACCTTGCTCTGAGCCGACTACGGGCGACAGATTCGCATAAAATACGTCACCACGCTTTACGATCACTCTGCTCACACCCCACTTACTTGACGTAAGAGAGCGTGTTCGGCTTCGGCTTCAATCGTTAGCATCTCTTCTGCCATATTCAAGTTAAACGCGGCCATCTCTTGATAGCCTTTCGCCAATTCTTCACGCAGTGTTTGTTGTCGATCAGCAATTTCTTTAGACAAGTATGTCACTACATCGTTCAAGGACAGTGTTTCACGGTCTTTCATCGAAATCGGACCCCCTTGTTGCGAGAACCGATCTGGGACGGACGCTAGCGCACCCGCAGTTCGCTGCTTCAACATCTTACACCTCCAGAATCGTTTCATGGACTGGCGGAACATCTCCCGCGTTCTTTATCAATATAACACGCGGGAATGGGAAAATATAGAGAAATCGAGAAAGAATTCAGATAATTTCACACGATTTGTGATTCACACATAGTGACGCGGTAATCGACTCGTGAACTGGCAAACGATCTCATAGTTAATCGTCCCAAGATATGACGCAAGTTCATCAATGGCGACGTTTCCACCGACAAGGGTCACATCGGTCCCTACCGGAAACTCTTCTGGAAGTCGGATCATGAAGCGATCCATGCAGACGCGTCCCACAATCGGACAACGAAAACCATTTACCTCAACTTCAAATCCGCTCGCCTTCCGTAACCAGCCGTCCGCATATCCGACTGGGACGGTACCGATCCATTCATCGGTCGATGTCGTATAGGTCGCTCCATAACTGATCGTTTGACCTGCCTCGAGACGCTTCACCTGCATCAACTGGCTCTTCAACGTAAAGGCTGGTCGGAGAAATGAATAGAATGTTTCCATTTCATGTGACGGATATAAACCATAGAGTGCAATCCCGACACGGACCAGATTATAAGGAACGTCTTGTCCTGCCATTCGGATGGCCCCTGCTGAATTGGACGTATGAATATAGCGGAACCGCTCATGTAGCCCATCCATCAAGCGTTCGAAACGTTCTTGTTGTGTGTAGTACAAGTCGCTATCGAGTTCATCCGCTGTCGCGAAATGGGTGTAGATGCCTTCAATGACAAATGAATCGTTCGCTTCTTCAAGCATCGCATCAAGTTGCTCTCGTGTACGAAGACCAAGACGTCCCATCCCTGTGTCGACTTTAATATGAACCGTCAATGGTTTTTCTTCTATATAAGCAGTAGCCTCTTTTAACCATTCAGCAGAAAAAATGGACAACGTGACGTCTCGTTCTGCTGCAATCCCTGCATATTGGGGAAATTGCGCCTCCATGACTAAAATCGGTGCCTCGATCCCTGCATCCCGAAGTTCGATTGCTTCTTCTAATAAAGCGACCCCAAGCATCGTCGCCCCGTTCTGAAGGGCAATATTCGCTACTTCAACAGCCCCATGACCGTAGGCATTCGCTTTGACGACCGCCATGATGTCTTGCGGGATACGTTGTGTTAACTCTTGTATGTTATGGGCGATGGCCGCCCGATCAATCTCGATTCGACTAGGACGAAACATGTTGCCCCTCCTCTTCTAAGATGACTTGTGCGACGGCATATGCACTGCTATGACTGATGCTGACATGAATTCGTCCCGAAAACGGCGCAGTCATGACAGGTCGACCTGTCTCATCCGGTAAAATTTCAATGTGGCGCCACGATAGACCGTGCGCGATTCCGGTTCCGATTGCCTTGGCATAAGCTTCTTTTGCGGCAAAACGACCCGAAACAAACTCGATTTGACGCGGGAGTGGGTATTGTTGAACAAACTCATACTCTGCATCGGTGAGCAGGCGCTTTAAAAAACGCGGTTGTTTCATCGAGCGAGCCATCCGATCAAGCTCGACGATATCGACTCCGATTCCTACAATCACAGGACACTCGCTCCTTTCCTTTTTTCCCCGTTTCCCTATACAATTGGAGAAAGAGGTGATGTTATGTTTAGTCGTACGGAAAATATACAAACGTTTGTACGGGCATATCCACTCGTAACGCTGTTCATTGTAATCCAACTCCTTGTGTTTGTCATCGATTCTTTCGCTCCTGGATTACGAATCGTGTCAACAGGCGGGTCGTTTCATTTGGCACTCGCCGACGGACAATGGTATCGCTTGGTGACGGCCAACTTTATTCATTTGAGTCTCGGCCACTTGCTATTTAATTCGTTTGCGCTGATCATCTTCGGACCAGCGATGGAACGCATGGTCGGGCATGTGAAGTTTGCCCTATTTTATGTATTCGCCGGGGCACTTGCCAACTTGTTCACCTACTTCACCGTCAGTAACTTGTTTTATCTACAAGCTGGTGCGTCAGGTGCCATCTTGGCCATTCTCGGATTCTATGTGTTCATCGGTCGCTTCCGCCGCACGTTGATGCTTAGCCAAGATGCCCGCTTGGTCTATATCTTCGTCGCCATCAGTGCCGTCTTTACACTCATCGGTTCGAACGTTTCACTTTGGGGCCACGTGTATGGCTTTTTGGCAGGATTTTTACTTGCCATTCCACTCTCCCGGTATGCCGTTCCGTATACACGCCCGATGCGCTACGGGAAGTATAAGCAACGTTCGTACGCGCCCCCAATCATTCATTCCGGGGACGGAAAATGGTTCTTCTACATTATTATTGGACTGGCGATTTTCGGCTTATTGGCGCAGTTCCTATAACGAAAGGGTGACACATCACGTGTCACCCTTTGTCGTTACGTCAATAATGTCAGCATCAAAGCCTTCTGTGCGTGTAAGCGATTCTCGGCTTGATCGAATACCCATGACTGTGGTCCATCAATCACATCGGCCGTCACTTCTTCCCCGCGATGCGCCGGTAAACAATGAAGGAAAATTGCATCTGTTTTCGCAAGTGCCATCAAGTGACCGTTCACTTGGAATCCTTCGAATTTTAACAGTCGTTCATCGGCTTCCTGTTCTTGTCCCATACTCGCAAAGACGTCCGTGTAGACAACATCCGCCTCGTTTACAGCAAGCGTCGGGTCATCAAACAACGTAATACTGCCTCTAGTCGTCTGAGCCAACTTCTGTGCATTCTCATAAATCGCTTGATCGACAGTATATCCGCTCGGCGAAGCGATGCGGATATGCATCCCACTCAGCGCACCGCCGATCATGAGCGAATGTGCCATGTTGTTCCCATCTCCGATATACGTCAACACTCTTCCCGAACGACTGCCGAAATGTTCTTCAATCGTCAATAAATCCGCGAGCACTTGGCATGGGTGATGCAAGTCCGTCAATCCGTTCATAATCGGAATCGATCCGTGTTGCGCCAACGTCTCGACCGTTTCATGGGCAAACGTCCGAATCATCAATGCGTCCACATACCGACTCATCACTTGAATCGTGTCCGTCAACGGTTCCCCGCGTCCGATTTGCAAATCTTGACCACTGAGGAAGAGCGGGTATCCGCCTAGTTCGACGACACCCACTTCAAATGACATGCGCGTACGCGTCGATGCCTTTTCAAACAATAACGCAACTTTCTTACCTGTCAGTGCGGTCGCAAAAGATTGAGGCGACTGTTTGACGTCGCGTGCCAACTGAAGCAACGCATCGAGTGTGTCCGGTGTCAGTTCTTCCATCGTCAAAAAGTGTTGCATCGTCTTTACTGTCATTTAGCTACTTCCTCTCTCATTTGAATGGACTGTAATGATTGAACCGGATTGTCGGTCAGTGAATGACTCATTTGATGATACTGAGCCAACTGTCGTGACGAAATAATATGCACACCATTTCGGACGGCGATTTCACGCGATTCCCGCTCGTCGGTCGCGTCCGAGAATAGTATGGCGACATGTTGGAAATCTGTGACGTCTGCGAGTGGTGTATTCCCAAAGTGCTCAAACCCTTTTCCAAAGGCAATCTGCGAACGTTTCATCACCCGTGTCGTCAGTGCATCATACGTAAACCGTTCCGGCACATACGGGTGTGGACTGAACTGAAGGGTCTCGCCTGTCGAACGCATGACCGGACCTGTCATCGGGTCAACGCCAGGTAATTTGACGTTCGAGAAGATCGGCGTCTTCACCGCATAGTTCGTCAATGGGCGAGCACTTGTCGGAACATGATCGACTAAAGATAGACCATACGCTGCATAGGTCGCCCATTCGATTAACGGTTCGCCTGTCACTTTGCTGACAATTGGTACGGTCCGAGATGCACGCGGATTGATTTCAAGGACATAGATCGTTTCTTCCTTCAACACAAACTGAATGTTCAAGGCTCCCTTATAATCGAGCGCCCGTCCGATTCGTTTGGCGATCGACTCTACTTTTTCTTGAATCGATTCACTCGTGTCGACAGGCGGCAAGACCATCGTCGAGTCGCCTGAATGCACGCCCGCCGCTTCGATTTGTTCGAGGATAACTGGCACATACACCGTTTCCCCGTCTGTTACACAATCCACTTCGAGCTCACGTCCTGCTACGTATTGATCGACAAGAATCGGATAGGCAAGATTCGGTAACGCCTCTGCTAACTGTTCCTCCGAACGAATGAGCAGCATCCCTTTCCCGCCGATCACATAAGACGGGCGAAGGATACATGGATAGCCGAGTCGTTGTACCGCTTCATTCAATTCTTGTTGGGAAGACACCTCCTCTCCCGGGATGTGTTCGACTTCAATGGAATCAAGGAACTGATAGAAACGTTCCCGATCTTCCATTTGATCGATGGTTTGTGCAGACGCACCGAGCAAGTGATACCCCGCCGCTTCTAATTCATGGGCGAGCGCAATCCCCGTCTGTCCTCCAAACTGAATCAACACATCGTGACATCCTTCCGCTTCTAACACATGCATGACATCCTCACTCGTCAATGGTTCCACATATAGTTTGTCCGCAATCGAGAAGTCGGTCGATACGGTTTCCGGGTTGTTGTTGATCATAATCGTTTCCACACCGAGTTTTTGAAGCGCCCATACCGCGTGAACGGAACTGTAATCGAACTCAATGCCTTGCCCGATTCGAATCGGTCCTGCCCCGATGATGGCAACTTTCGTCTTGTCACTCGGTTTTACTTCAGTCGTCCCGTGCCATGAGCCATAAAAATATGGCGTCTGGCTTTCAAACTCGGCCGCACACGTGTCAATCATTTGGTATATCGGGTGAATCGAAGCCGCTTCCCGAAGCGCCTTGACGTCCGCGACGTGTACATTCATCATCTCGGCAATCTGCGTGTCCGTGAATCCGAGTCGCTTCGCCTGTAACAGCTGACTCGGTTCCATCAAATCTTGCTTCGTCATGTGGATGATCCGCTTCAACATCTGAATGAAATGTGGGGTGATGCCCGTGATTCGCTGTAACGCGTCACCAGACACGAGTTCACGATCGAGTAAGGCAAGACAAGCATGCAGACGACGATCAGTCGGTGCCTCGACTTCGTTCATCAATCCTTCGACGGTAGCATCCTGCATCCATTTCGGATAAAGCGGTGCCTGTTCAATCCCGGCGCCACGCCATGCTTTTTGCAATGCCTCTTCTAACGTTTTCCCCATTGCCATACTCTCTCCGGTCGCTTTCATTTGTGGACCGAGCGCACGGTCTGTCTCGGCGAACAAATCGAATGGGAAGCAGGGCACTTTTGCCGTGACGTAATCGAGTGCCGGTTCAAAACTTGCCATCGTATTGGTTGTGACCGGATTGATGCAACGGTCTAGCGGTTCCCCAAGAGCGAGACGTGTCGCAATCTTCGCAATCGGATATCCGGTCGCTTTTGACGCGAGCGCTGAGCTCCGAGAGACACGAGGATTCACTTCGATCACGTAGTACTCTGACTTCGTCGGATGAACGGCGAACTGAATGTTACAGCCACCAATCACACCTAATTCGGATACGATTCGGAACGAAGCACTCCGCAACGTTTGATGCATCTGATCCGATAACGTTTGTGCCGGTGCGAATACGACGGAGTCCCCCGTATGCACACCGACCGGGTCAATGTTTTCCATGTTGCAGACGATGATGCACGTTCCAAACGCATCGCGCATCACTTCATACTCAAACTCTTTATAGCCGGCGATGCTCTTTTCGACTAAACATTGTGAGATTGGACTCGCTTCAAGACCACGACGCGCCATTGTATATGCTTCTTCTTCCGTCGTCGCGATGCCACCACCTGTTCCACCGAGCGTGAAAGCTGGGCGAACGATGAGTGGGACACCCGTCGTCTTGATGAAAGCGGTCAGTTCTTCAATCGATTCAATCGTCGTCGACGTCGGAATCGGTTCATGTAACAGCTCCATCTTTTGTTTGAATCGTTCACGGTCTTCTCCATCACGAATCGTTTCAAGTGACGTCCCGAGTAGTTCGACTTCATATTGCGCCAATACTCCAGCTTCTTCGAGATCGAGCGCCAAGTTCAATGCCGTCTGTCCACCGACTGTCGCGAGTACGTGAGTCGGACGTTCTTTCTCGATGATCGCGGTCGCTTTTTGTACGGTCATTGCTTCGATATATGTCGCATCTGCCATCCCAGGGTCCGTCATGATCGTCGCAGGATTGGAGTTCAATAAGACAACTTCACAACCGGCTTCACGAAGCGCTTGGCACGCTTGTGTTCCGGAATAATCAAACTCTGCGGCCTGCCCGATCACGATTGGTCCTGAACCAATGACGAGTACTTTTTTATGCATACACGTTCACTCCTTGCTGAATCATTTCATCGAAACGGTCGAATACGGATTGCGCATCGATTGGCCCCGGACTCGCTTCTGGATGGAACTGCGTCGTGAACAAGCGCCCATTCGGATGAACGAGCCCTTCAACCGAATGATCATTCACGTTCTCATAGAGCAGTTCGAGCGGGCTTTGTTCGATACTCATACGCTCGACCACATAGCCGTGGTTTTGTGACGTCATCCACACTTCGTTCGTCTTAACGTTTCGAACCGGATGATTCGAGCCCCGATGACCATATGTTTGTTTCTCAATTTTGCAACCGAACGCGAGGGCGAGTAGTTGATGCCCCATGCAAATCCCGAGTGTCGGATACGATAACGCCAATTCGCGAATGACTTCAATCCGTCCAAGATGGTCTCGCGGGTCACCAGGGCCATTCGATACTAAAATCGCATCCGGTCGTAACGACGTAATAACATCTTTCGTCGTATCATATGGAACAGTCGTCACGCGATAACCACGTTTCACGATTTCTCCAACCATTGATGCCTTCACTCCGAAGTCGAGACAGACGACATGTCCTTTCTCACCATTGCCTTCTAGAACCTGAGAAGTCGTCGTGACACGCGCTGTCAGATGATTGACAGGTTGAATATCGATGTGCACATCTGGATTTGATGACAAGACTCCGAATTGATCCCCTTCTTCACGTAACACATGGACGAGGGCACGTACATCGACTTGTGAGAGTACCGGAATCCCTTCCTCTTCGAACCACTCCTTCAATGCAGGGCGATCCCCGTGGTCTGCCAATGTCTGAACGAGGACGCCAGCCGCTTGAATGCGAGCACTTTCGTTCCCGTCTGATTCCAGTCCGTATTGCCCGATCAGCGGGTAAGTGAACGCGATGATTTGTCCTGCGTATGACGGATCAGTCAACACTTCTTGATAGCCCGTCATCCCGGTGAAGAACACGACTTCGCCACTTGCGTGTCGTGCACTCGTCTCCCAAGTTCCTGTAAACTGCATCCCGTTCAATAGGCTGATGCTTCCGTTCATACGACGCCCTCCTTCTGTAAGATGTGTTCAAGTTTCGTCAATGCCTCGTCGATTTCGGATTTCGTGACTAGGAGTGAGGGGAGGAAACGAATGACCTGGGGACCCGCCATCACGACCAATAACCCTGCCTCTGCCAATTGAGTGACCCACTCGGCTACCGGTTCTGTTGAAACGAGTCCAATCATCAGTCCAAGTCCTCTCACTTCTACGAAGCGCTCTCCGTCCACGAACCGGGTGAGTCCCTCCTTCAAGTAATCTCCCATGTCTTTGACATGTTGAAGGGACGTTTGTGTGAAGAGAACATCTAGCGTCGCTTCTGCCGCTGCCATCGCCAACGGATTTCCACCGAAAGTCGAACCGTGGCTCCCGGGTCCAAAGATTGCCGTCGCTTCTTCGGTCGTCAACATCGCCCCGACCGGGATCCCACTCCCTAACCCTTTCGCCAACGTGACAATATGAGGTTGAAGCGGTGTTTGTTCGAAGGCGAAACGTGTTCCGGTACGAGCGATGCCGGTCTGCACTTCATCGACGACGATTTTCACGTCATACTTGTCAGTCATTTCTTGCAATGCCTGTAACCACGATTGATCCGCCACGATGACACCCCCTTCGCCCTGCACGATCTCGAGCCAAACAGCGGAAGTTTCTTCATCGATTAGGTCTAGTGCATGCATATCGTTGAATGGCGCATGAATGAAATCGTCCACCATCGGTCCAAATCCTTGTTTCACTTTATCTTGCCCGGTCGCCCCGAGCATCGCGAACGTGCGTCCATGGAACGACTGAGTGAAGGTAATGATTTTCGTCTTCTTCGTCCATTTGCGTACCAACTTGAAGGCCGCCTCATTCGCTTCTGTTCCGCTGTTACAAAAGAAGGCTTGCGTAAGATGTGTTCCTTCCATCAATTTCTCTGCAACCCGCTGCTGACCGGATATCATGTATAAGTTTGATGTATGCCACACCTGATTCAATTGCTCTTCAATCTTTTGTTGCACGTATGGATGACGATGTCCTGTCCCACACACGGCAATCCCCATCACAAAGTCTAAATACGTGTTTCCTGATCCATCCGTCACGTACGATCCGCTCGCTTTCGCGATCTCAATCGTTCGTGGTCCGTATGTCGGTAAAAGCGAATTCATAGTTCCCCTCCCATAATCTTGTCCCTTCCAGTGTTGCGTCACTGCCATCTCGGATACGGGCACTTTTGACCCCACCTGCCACTGCTGCTAGTAATGCCTCTACTTTCGGTACCATCCCGCCATAGATCTCTCCATTCGCAATCGCTTCTTGTACGTCACGCTCATGTAACGTAGTTTGGAATTCACCATGAATACGAATGCCATTTACATCTGTCAGAAGTTCGAATTCGTCCGCTTGTAACGAAACAGCAAGTGCCACCGCACAATCATCGCCGTTACAGTTCAGCGGTCCGTCCGCGCTCGCAATCATCGATGTCACGACCGGCACATGACCAGAATCCATTAATTGTTCGAATACGTCATTTCGAATCGCTACCACCTCACCAACTTTCCCGAGGCCGGTGAGTCGGTGACCAACAATCGCATTCCCATCGACACCTGATAAGCCAAACGCATCGATGTCATGTTGTGTCAGCGTCGACACGATATCTGTCTGCATTTCCCCAGCCAATACTCGCCAAGCCCCAATCAATACTTCGTCTGTCGTCACGCGACGTCCGTCTAAAAAGAGCGGTTCAATCTGTTGAGACGTGCAGTACGCCGATAGTTTCGGTCCACCCCCATGAACGATGAGCAGTTCATTCCCCGCTTCAATCCAGTCACGCCACTCCTCAAAGTACTCAGGTGCAATCGAGTCCCAAACGCTACCGCCAAGTTTGATGACTTTCCGCTTCTTCATGTCCGATAACTCGCATTGATTTTGACGTAGTCATATGTCAAATCACACCCATATGCCTGACCGCTTCCTTCCCCGTCATTCAAGTCGACCGTGATAGTGACGACATCCCGACTCATCTCTTCTGTCGCATACGTCTCATCAAACCAGACAGGCGTACTGTTCTGAAGGACGAGTTGACTACCAATGTGAAGATCGATTGCTCCGACGTTCACCGGGAACGGAACGGCACCGATGGCGGCAATCATTCTTCCCCAGTTGGCATCTTGACCGTACACCGCTGTCTTCACGAGGGAAGATCCGACGATTTGCTTAGCGATTGTTCTAGCCTCTTGGTCGGATGTGGCTCCACTGACATGGACTTCAATGAGTTTTGTCGCACCTTCCCCGTCTTTTGCAATCGCTTTGGCAAGGTCTAGACACACCTCTGTCAAAGCCTGTTGGAACGCCTCATGTGCTGAAGTCCCCTCTTTGATTTCCTCCATTTCGAGTGCACCGCTCGCCATGACGAGTACCATGTCGTTCGTCGAACTATCCCCGTCTACCGTGATGTTATTGAACGAGGCGTCGACACTTTTCTTTAACGTTTGTTGCAAAAGCTCTGGTGAGATGACGGCATCCGTCGTGACGAATCCGAGCATCGTCGCCATGTTCGGATGAATCATCCCCGATCCTTTGGCGACTCCCGCGATGGTCACGGTCACTTCTCCCTCTTCGTATTGGATGCTCGTCTGTTTTGTCCCAGTATCGGTCGTCAAAATGGCTTCAGCGAACGATTGTCCACCTTCCCACGCGTCTGTCGGTTGCAGATGACCGATTCCATTAACGAGCGGGGTCATCGGAAGCGGCTGACCGATGACACCTGTTGAAGCGACCGCCACCTCTTCCGGCTTCACTCCTAGTTGTGTCGCTGTCACGTCACGCATCGTATAGGCGTCTGTCAATCCTTGTTCTCCTGTACACGCGTTCGCATTACCACTATTGATCAATACTGCCCGAATGTACCCATTTGATTCGGCCAGTGATGCTTTCGTCACTTGAATCGGTGCCGCTTGAAAGTGATTTGTCGTATAGACCGCTGCCGTACTCGCTGGTCGTTCACAAACGAGTAACGCCAAATCTTTACGTTTTCGTTTTAGTCCCGCATGGATGCCACACGCTTGAAATCCTTTCGGTGATACAATGCCCGGCTTTTTAGTCGCCATGATGTCGATCATGCTTCATCCTCCTAAATGTATTGTGGTTGACTCAACAGTCCTAACGTTTCTTCGAATCCGAATCGAGCGTTCGCATTTTGCAACGCTTGCCCGGCCGCCCCTTTTTGCATATTGTCGATGACCGACACGATGGTCAGTCGATTCGTCCGTTCTTCTTTGTACACCCAGAGATCGCAGTAATTCGAACCGACGACCGACTTGATTTCAGGTTCACCTTGCTGCACTCGAATGAATGGTTCGTCTTCATACGCGCTCTGAAGACGGCGTACCCACTCATCTTCTGAAACGTCATTGTTCGGCTGAGCCGTGATTGTCGCCATGATACCTCGATTGATCGGCAATAAATGCGTCGACATCGAGACAGTTGTTTTCTTCTCACCCCATGTATTCAGCGTCTGCTCAATTTCAGGAATGTGCTGATGGGAGTGAATTTTATACAATTGCACGTTCTCATTCGATTTGGCGTGATGCGTCTTCTCACTCAATCCCTTGCCCGCACCTGTGATTCCTGAACAAGCAGAGACGATGATATGCACCGGATCGATCCAATCATTTTGAACAAACGGTAACAAAGCGAGCGATACGGCTGTCGCATAACAACCAGGATTTGAAATCCATTTCGCGGTCGAGAGCTTGTCTCGATTCCACTCGGTCAATCCGTAAACAGCCTCTGATTGAATGATTTCGTTGACAGGTGGCTTCCCGTACCACGTTTCATACAAGTTGGATGGTAATCGCAAGTCCCCACTCAAATCGATGACCACCCCATCAAAAGATTCCAACTGTCGTATATAGTCAGCGGATACGCCACTCGGTGTCGCAAGGAACAACACATCGATTCCTGCTAAGGCCTCCACTTGAAACGGTTCGAGTTTTTGTGCACCCGCCTGTAACCACGGATACAGTTCCGATAAGGTCATTCCGGCGCGCGAATCGCTGATTGCTTTTTCTAAATGGATAGTCGGATGTTGTTCGATCAGCTTCAACAATTCCAACCCGGCATAACCTGTTACGCCGACAATGCCACACGTGATCATCTCTCTACCTCCCCTAAAGAATAAAATGATTGAACCACATGTATATTTATTCTGTCAATTGTATTTTTATTCATACAAAACAGCGAAATTTCACGATTGCTTGTGTAGTAAGGCTTTGGAGCATAAAAAAAGTCCGATGCATCTGCACCGGACCTGTGATTAGATTTGATTTTTATGACGAGCCTCTTGAAGCGCATCGACTAAGTCTTTCACGTCTTCGACGAGGTTTTGAATCGTATCTTGGTTTTCTTCGTAGAGCGATTTCCATTCCATGACTCGGTCTTTCAAGTTGCCTTTCGATGACGCTTGAAGACCGACTGCATGTGCCTCAGTCGACGTGTTCGATGACTTCAACTTCGACTTGATGCCTTTCAATTGTCTCACTTGTTGATCGCGTGTTTCGCTATGGAGAAGTGATGCCGCTGCGCCGATTACTGCGCCCGCAGCCATCCCCAACCAGAAATAATTCTTGTTCATAAAAATCCTCCCCTAACATGACGTTATCTTTTATTATAGATTATCTGACTCGGTGACGACATAGTGTTTTATAACAGGACCTGCACCGCGCTGTTCGACCGCCCGTTTCAAACGATCTTCAAGCACCGCGTAGTCCGCTGTGTCTCGGAAGTGTTTCCCTCCAGATGTAAATTGAATGAATACGACCGCATGATTGTCGTCCGGGTCGACACCTAGACGATACGCCGAAAACCCATCATGTCCGACCCCGAGCGGCGCCTTTTCCGTCAACAACTGATGAAACAGAAGCGAACGGGCATTTTCATCCGTTGGCACGTTCGCATATAAAATATTTCCTTTTTTGACGAATTCACCGGACGTCTCTTCAATCTCAAACACTTTTCCACTCTTGAACGGAGACTTCTCTCCTTCTGCGAGCAGAATCGTTTCATGTCCATTTGCCGCAATGACACCCGGCTCTTTCCGGAGACGCTCAGCCACACTCCCTGACGCGAAGGTCATATACAGTTTAGACAAGCTCCTCACACCCTTTCGCGAGTGTGATGTCTTTCTCCGTGATGCCCCCTTCGTCATGGGTCGATACGGTCAATGTCACGTTCCGATACTCAATCAAGATATTCGGATGATGATCAAGCGATTCAGCTAAATCCGCAACGAGATGGACGAACTGGATGGCTTCCGGGAACGTCTCAAGCCGATATGTCTTCTGAATCTCCCCGTTCACTTCTTCCCAACCGTTTAAACGTGACAGTTCATCTGTCAATTCACTTTGTGATAATACCATCGTCACAATCCCCTTTCTCTATACAGTCTACTGTCTTAATCTACCCAAACCGGAGAAAAATAATCTTCCGCGCATGATGTATAATGATTTAGAATGAGATGGATAGCCATCATTTTGATTACGAGAGAGGAGCATCTCCCATGCGCGCATTGATTGTTATTGATTATACATTTGATTTTATCGCAGACAGTGGTCGTTTGACTTGTGGGAAACCCGGGCAAGAGATTGAAGAGCGGATTGTCGAGTTAATCGAAACGTTCTCGACCGAGGATTATGTCGTCATCGCGAACGATGTCCATGATGCAGGCGACACGTTCCATCCTGAAACGACGTTGTTCCCGCCTCACAATATTCGTGGGACGGAAGGTCGTAAATTGTATGGTGCGGTGAAAGAAGCATCTAAAACAGCGGACCATTGGATCGACAAGACACGTTATAGTGCGTTTGCCGGAACAGACCTTGACCTTCGTCTTCGGGAACGTGGGATTACAGAAGTTCATCTTGTCGGTGTCTGCACAGACATTTGTGTGCTCCATACAGCCGTAGATGCCTACAACCTCGGTTATCAAATCGTCGTCCACGCCGATGCCGTCCAGAGCTTCAACCCGGTCGGTCATGAATGGGCGCTCGAACATTTCGTCACGACTCTCGGTGCGACCGTCGTCAGAAAGTGACGTAAAACAGAAAGGAAAACATATGTTACATCGCAATTTAGCACTTCACACAGACCTTTATCTCCCACGTTGGATGTATATCTACTGGAAACAAGGTCGTCATAATGAAAAGGTTGTCTTTGACCTGTATTACCGTTCGAACCCGTTCAGCGGTGGTTATGTCGTATTCGCAGGACTCGAAAACATTGTCCACTATTTGGAGAACGTCTCGTTCACAGAAGAAGACATTGCTTATTTAAAAGCGCAGCTCGGTTTCGAAGACGAGTTCGAAGATGTGTTACGAAACTTTAAGTTCACTGGTTCACTATATAGTGTCCGTGAAGGAGAGGTTATCTTCCCACACGAGCAAGTCGTCCGAATCGAATCGACCATCTTTGAGGCAAAATTGTTCCAAACGGCGCTACTCAATATCGCGAACCACGAATCACTCATCGCCACGAAGTATGCCCGGATTCGTCAGGCCGCTCCGAATGAGACACTTCTCGAAGGAGGAGCACGTCGCGCGCAAGGCGTCGATGCCGCCTATTACGGGACACGCGCCGCTTATATCGCCGGCTTTGACGTGACGAGTCTCGTTTCTGCCGGACGTGATTTCGACGTGCCGACAGGAGGGACGATGGAACATGCGGACATTCAGTTCCATGATGATGAATTGAGTGCATTCCGTTCGTTCGCCGAGATGTATCCGGACAACACAAGTCTCCTGATTGATACGTATGACACACTCAAATCCGGTCTTCCGAACGCGATCACGGTCGCGAAAGAACTCGAGGCGAAAGGGCACCGCCTCAAGTCTGTACGACTCGATTCGGGTGACCTCGCTTATCTGTCAAAACGCGCTCGGAAAGCGTTGAATGAAGCCGGTCTCGACTATGTCAAAATCGTCGTATCTGGTGATTTAGATGAATACGTCATTCAAGACTTACGCATGCAAGGTGCAGAAGCCGATACGTTCCTCGTCGGGACGCGTGGAATCACGGCTTATGAACAACCAGCGCTCGGCATGGTCTATAAATTGGTCGCTCGTGAGGGTGAATCCGGAGAATTAAAACCGGTCATCAAAGTGTCTTCTTCTAAAGTGAAGACGACGACCCCTCATAAAAAAGAGTTGTACCGCATTATCGATAAGGAGACGAAAAAGTTCAAAGGGGACTATATCGCCCTTGCCGACGAACCCGTCGAATCGTATAGCGAAATCGACTTGATTGACGTCCGCGACCCTGCCTTCAAAATCAAGACGCGCAACTTTAACGTCAAACGGTTGTTGCAACCGATTTTCCTCGATGGAAAACGTGTATACGACCTTCCAAGCACGACCGAGATTCGCGCTTACCATCATGAACAGATGAACGGACTGTGGGAAGAGTATAAGCGCCTCCGTTTGCCGGAAGTGTACTCGGTGACGTTCAGTAAACCACTATGGGATTTAAAACTCGATATGATTCGCAAAACGCGAGTACCAAAATAAAAAAACGGTTGTGGGTACATTCCCACAACCGTTTGCTTATATCATCGTCATCTCGCCTGCTTGGCTTTGATCTTCTTTTCTCCGAAAGTAAAGCGCCATCGACAAAGAGAGCAATATCAAGACAAAATAGACGGTTCGTTGCCAAAACGTCGCTTCGGTGTCCCCTTGGAACAGTGCAATGATATAATCGCTCCCACTGACTAAAAATAGTCCGGCAAGCAAAAGAAAGATTCGATAGCCGGCCCGACTCCGCTCCCGTTTCACTTTGAAGAAAAGGACACCATAGTAGACGATTGCGAGAATCGTCACATACCCGATTACGCCAACAACCCAACTCATCTCGATGCCTCCCTCACTCTCTATTTTTTCTGTTTCTTCCCCGTTATCTTAACACATTCTATTCGTCAGACTATGTTAAGATGGTCTAAAGAAAATGCGGAAAGGAACGATTCCATGAAAACGTTTCGTCTCGTCCAAGTCCGTCTCGTCCAAGATGAGTACGGCAATGAACTGAATTTACCAATCGATTTGCTCGACGGTTTGATCATCTCGAAAGAACATGATTCAGAATGGCTACTCGAGATGCTCGTTCCGACTGAATCGGCCGTCACGCTCCACCATTACTTAAACAAGCGAATCCTCATTCTCGCTGAAGCTGTCATTACATCACCGACGAACGCACCTGCTGCACTCGCTTTGACGTTCACGAGCGAACGAGCCTTGAACGATCATCATACGTTCGTCGCCGAAGGACTCATGTTGAATCCAAAACAGGATGCAACGAAACAAGTGCTCGACTCTCTCATTCAAGAAGGGGTCGCCACGTCGAATTTGAAACCCGCCTTCTTCGAGAAGAAAGTGGAGATTCAACAATCGTTCAGTCGCTCTGCCTTCAATCAATTGGTCAAAACCGGGTCATTCGAGTAATCGAATGGCCTTGTTTTTTCTTTCCCCAAAACCATTCCCCTTTCAAACAAAAAAGACGGAGAAAGGACCTCCGCCTCACACATAGATGAAGAACAAGATGACCATCATCGTCATTCCAATCACTTTTAAGAGCGTGCTACCGAGAAACGCGAGAACTGTTCCGACACCGATACTCCATGCTTCACGTGTCGTCTTTCCGAGTGTTAACTCTGCTAAAAATGCGAAAACAAATGGGAAGATGAGGACCCCGACGAGCGGGAAAATGAACGGTCCGGCAATCAAGCCGATGGTCGCGCCCCATTTCGCCCGTTCTGACCCTCCACGTTTATCCACTGTAGCTCTGGTCACAACGTAGTCCACCACAAACAAGAAGATGAGGAAGACAGACTGCCATACCCAGAATGTCCAAGTTAACGGCTCAAATGAAAAGCCAAATCCGTAAATCATGTATCCGATAAACAAGAACAAGACGCTCGGGATGACCGGGTAAATGAGTCCGGCAAAAGCGACCACAAATGATGCGATGATGAATACCCATAGTAAGGTCGTCATGACATTCTCCTCATTTCATGATGGCCGGATCGGTGATATGATCAGCAACATTAATCGCCTTCACCTCAAACTGGCCATGTTGATGGATGATATAGTTCGAGCAGGCGTTTCGCATCGCATGACGGAACGTATACGTGTCATCGATCGCTGAGAGCGCTGCTTTAATCGCATGTGAATGGCAGACGACAATGATCCGTTTTCCGGGATACATCTCTACCAAATGTTCCATTCCTTCTAGGACGCGAGCACGCATCTCATCCTCTGATTCGAGACCGGGAACGCGACGCTCGTCATCGGCCTGCACCGCTTCATAAATGCCCTTCACAGGTTGTCCGGACGCTGCTCCAAACTCGCGTTCAATAAATCGCTCGTCCAATCGAATCGCATCATGCTCGATTCCACAGGCTGTCGCAATTGCCTGTGCTGTATGGACCGCACGCGTTAATGGACTAGAAACGATGAGATCCCATGTTTCTTGACCCAAAAAAGCTGCACTCTCTTCTGCCTGTTGGCGTCCGAGTGCATTCAACGGATTGTCTTCACGTCCTTGAATGATTTCTAAACGATTCCAATCGGTCTGACCGTGTCTTACTAAACATAACTCTGTCACTGCTTCCACTCCTTACTCTTTCAATCATCCCCCATCGTACCATCTTCCCTAAAAATCGCAACTTCAGACAAGACATTCGTCAATGAAACGATTGATCCGCGTCATCAACTGCTCTTCTTTGATCGGGTTGTCCGATTGTAGGAAACTCGCAAGCGAATGTGTCCCATTCGGAAACGAGATAAGCTGAACGTTCGCACCGACATCACTCGCATGTTCGACGAAGTGAAGGGCTTGACCAAACGGCACAATCGGATCTTTCTTCCCGTGTAAGAGTAAAATCGGAGGGGCATCGGCATATAGATGGGAGACTGGTGAACATTTCACCATCAGTTCACGCCATTCTTCACGGCTTCCCTCGTAAAACTTCAAATGAGCTAGCCATGTTTGGATGAATTTGAACAACAAGAAGTTTGTCGGCGGATATAAGGCGATGACTCCTTTGATTGTCGGAAGGTCATCCCCGAGTTCCCCTACAAATTGTTTGTGACGATCGAGCGCAGTAGCGAGCATTAAAGCTGCTCCAGCAGAGTCGCCCCACACGAGTAACTGACTTGTATCGAGGGTGAGCAATGATTCATGCTGTTTTAAATAGCTAAGCGCATCGGAAACGTCGATGATATTGTCAGGGAAATACACCCCATCTTCAAATAAACGGTAATCGATACTGACGACGGCGATCCCTTTCCCCAAAAAGTGATCGAGTAACGGATGGAACAGCGTAACCATGCTGCGGCTCCCTCTCACAAATGCTCCCCCATGTGCATAGACCGCTACCGGGAACGGTCCCTCTCCTGGCGGA
Organism: Exiguobacterium sp. MMG028; assembly: GCF_027947425.1. Lineage (NCBI taxonomy): Bacteria > Bacillati > Bacillota > Bacilli > Caryophanales > Exiguobacterium > Exiguobacterium sp. MMG028. Next base: position 286,430 of record NZ_JAQJIN010000003.1, on the reverse strand, counting down.
AGATATAAATCAAATTGGAGCGGACGATCATTAACAATCTTATACGTATACGTGTGGCGCCGGCGTGTTGTCGGTCGAATCGGTAATTCGGGCTCTTGCCATCTGACAAGTGACCCGTACTGACTCCACACGCTAGCCCCGGCTGCCGTCGCCGCAGCAAGTGCCGCGCCCCCGACAAACCAGGCAGTCTCCTTTCTCATACAATCCACTCCTCGTTCCTTTTTTTAATCATATTCCCGCTTTTTTCAAAAATCTATCCATCAGAAGTCGGACTTGACGTGCTCCGAAGGTCACACTATAATATTACTCGCAGTCATAAAACGTAACAGTTACGATTTAATATTCAGATAATTTGAAAGGTGGACGACGAAAGATGAAGAAGACTTGGCTAGGCGCTGTCGCGGCCGGCACGCTTTTGCTTGGCGCGTGTGGGAATACCGAAGGAGACAACGCATCCGAATCGACAGATCAGAAACTAACGGTTTACGCTTCGACTTTTGCTTTGAAGTCAATGGCAGAGGAAATCGGTGGTGACCGTGTCAACGTGGAAATGGTCATTCCACCTGGAGCAGACCCACACACATATGAGCCCACTTCAAAGCAGATGACTCAAATTGCAGATGCGGACCTCTTTTTGACAATTGGCCATGACCTCGAACCTTACGTCGAGTCCATGGAGAAGAGCTTAGAAGGACAGAACGTCGCTTTCGTCAAAACAGCAGAGGACGTGACGTTGCTTGATGCAACCGATACCGTTCATATTCATGAAGAAGACGGTCATTCCGAAGATGAACATGCTCACGAAGAAGAAGGACATTCTGAAGACGAGCATGCCAATGAAGAAGAAGCGCATAACGAAGATGAGCATGACCATGGACAATACGATCCACACGTCTGGCTCGACCCGATGAATGCCGTGTCGATGGCGGAAGCTGTAGAATCAGCCTTCAGCGAAGAAGCACCGGACTATAAAGACGAGTTCTCAGAACGCTTGAGTGCATTTAAGGATGAGGCAGACGCTCTCGATGCAGAGTTAAAAGCAGCGGTCGAGAACGGTTCGAAGTCAGAGTTGCTCGTGACACACGCGGCATACGGCTATTTGGCTGAACGATATGGTTTCGATCAGTTGCCAATCGCCGGACTCACACCTTCTGAAGAACCATCACAACAAGCCCTGAAACGAATCATTGAAGAGGCACGTCTCCACGACTTGAACTATATCGCTTTTGAAGATACAGTCACACCGAAAGTGGCTGAGGTCGTGAAGCAAGAAATCGGCGCAGAAAGCGTAACAATCCACAACTTGGAATCTGTCACAAAAGAACAGATGGACAAGAGCTATTTTGACTTGATGCGTGAAAACGTCAAGGCACTCGAGACAGCCTTGAAATAATCAAAATCCCGAAACGAATGCATTCGTTTCGGGATTTTTATACTTCGATCCGACGGTCCAGCGTTTTCATCGTGACGAAAAGAAGGAGCAGGAGTGATACGGTCACACTCATCATCCATACGTCCCCATTCATAAAGGATGACCACTCCCAGTTGTCCGTGCTCAGTCCGAACCACACTTGACTGATGACGACTCCGCTTAGGCCCATCACACCAAAACGAAACCATGTCATATTTGCAACGAACCGTTTGCTGACGAAGTAACTATTCAACACCAAAAGACTAACATAAGCGATGAACAGCAAACTCCACGCTGTGTCAAATAGGGTCGGTACTGATTCGCCCGCTACAGCATACCCCCACGTCACCAAGAATACGATGAATAAGGTGAGTGTGATGCGATAAAGTGATATGTGTTTCGTTTGATAGGCGAGAAACGGGTTGATGAGAATACCAAGCCAAATGAGTGTGCCGAACACGTCCATGATCGAATCCTCTTTTATCCATTTTTTTACATTATACCATATCGGATTCATCATTACTCATAATAAATGAGGACAAGTTCTTCTTGGGATGCGGCCGTCTCACAGAACTGTTGCAACTTTGTCCAATCTTCCCAAATCGTCTCAAACTCCTCTTTCGGTACGAGTGCCATGTCTTTCACATCATCCCGTCCGAACGCATGCAACGTGTCTTTGACGATGTGAAGTAGCTGTGGGGTCAAGATTCCGACCACGACCGCCTGTGCTTCATTCACAATCAACTCCTCGCCAACGAGCGCCATTTCCATATTGTATGTGTCAGCCCCATCGATATACACCTCGATTTGACTGAGCACGCGTTGAAACGATTCGACATTTGGGAGCGTTAACGTGTCGTCCCGATTACGGTATTGCTCATGCATATGAATCAACCAGTCTAAAATCATCTCCGGATCTTGATTAAATGACACCCAAACTTCTGGGGAAACACGTACATAATGCGTCGTCTCCATACATGAACGCCCCCTTTTTATGACATTACCCGTCTTGTATACGTAAAAAAACCGCCTACGTGAATTCGTAGACGGTTCCATTCATCAAGAACGACTTGTTCCTGTTTTTTGTTCTTCTGTTTCGCTTTCCCAAGCTTCTACATACTCACGACCTGGAAGGTTTTCTACCGAGTCGACATAGAAGACCGGATCTTGTCCTGCTCGACGCTGTGACAAGTAGTCGTCAAGAACGGCTCGAGCCACTTTTGCCAAGCGGAAGATCGCGTACAAGTTGACGAGTGCCATGAGACCCATGAACACATCAGCAATCGACCAGACGAGCCCTGCAGAGCGGACCGCACCAAACAAGACCATTCCGACGACACCGATGCGATAGAGCGTGACGTATATTTTTTTATCCGAGATGAACTGAATGTTCGTCTCGCCATAGTAGTAGTTACCAAGAATCGAGCTGAAAGCGAACAAGAAGATTGCAATCGTCAAGAACGATGTCGCGACCGAACCGACTTCTGCTGTCAATGCCGCTTGCGTCAATTCGACACCTGCAAACGATTCTGAACCGGCAACACCTGAAATCAAGATGATCATTGCTGTCGACGTACAAACGAGCAATGTATCCACGAATACGCTGAACGATTGAATCAACCCTTGTTTAACAGGGTGTGATACTTCCGCTGTCGCAGCGGCGTTCGGCGCAGAACCCATACCTGCTTCGTTCGAGAAGAGACCACGACGAATCCCTTGGAGTACCATCGCACCGATTGCACCACCAAAGAGTTGCTCAATGCCAAGAACTCCTTCTGAGAAGATGAGGCTGAAGACGTCTGGTAAGAGGGATACGTTTGTCACCATGATCCAAATCGCGAGTAAAATATAGCCACCCGCCATGACAGGAACGATGATACTCGACAAAAGTGCGATTGATTGAATGCCACCGAATACGACAATCGCCGTAATGATGGCGAGGACAACCCCAACGACTGTTGTGCTGATACCGAACTGGTTACTCACAGAAAGTGAAATCGTGTTCGACTGAACAGAGTTGAACGCGAATCCGAATGAGAACGTGATTAAAATCGCGAACAAGACACCGAGCCAACGTTGACCGAGCGCACGTTCCATATAGTAAGCCGGACCTCCGCGCCATGTGCGTCCGTCACGAATCTTATACACTTGTGCCAATGTACTTTCGACAAATGCAGAAGCTGCTCCAATCAAAGCGATGAGCCACATCCAAAAGACCGCCCCTGGGCCACCTAGCGCAATCGCTGTCGCCACACCGGCAATGTTCCCTGTTCCGACACGTGCTGCCGTCCCGATTGCGAACGCTTGGAACGAAGACACTTGGCCTTTCTCACGAGCTGTCCCTTCTTTGAACAAAAGGCGGAACATCTCAGGAATCATGCGGAACTGAACAAAGCCCATACGGACCGTGAAATAAATACCTAATGCGACAAGAACAACGATGAGCACTTGCGACCATAATAAATCGTTCGCTTGTGAAACGAGGTTCTCTACAAATTTCTCCATACTAATCCTCCATCATTCTAAAAATCTCAACAGAAAAAGTCATGTTAACTTTTTTAACATGACTAGAATTATAGGTAAATTATACGAAAATTGCAATATGAATTCGTTTTCTTGCTTATAAGGTCTTCCTTCGGTTTGTATCTCACCAACAAAAAAAAACGAATCGGATTGCCCATCACAATCCGATTCGTTATACAGTTCATTTAGATAAAGAGGTTTAAGTTGCCGCCCTCTGCTGCACCGAGATACGCCGCAACACCACCGAGGTCGACCCCATCAATCAACTCTTCTTCTTTGATTCCCATGACATCCATTGACATCGTGCAGGCTACCATTTTTACGCCTGCCTCTTGAGCTGACTTGATCATTTCTTCGACAGAAGGAACATTCTTGTCGCTCATGACCTTCTTCATCATTTTTTGACCGACACCACCGAAGTTCATGTTCGAGAGTGGAAGTTCACCAGCATGTCCTGGCATCATCATACCGAACATTTTCTCAAGACCTTGTTTCTTCACTTCAGGTGCATCTGGCTTACGGATGACGTTGAGTCCCCAGAATGTGAAGAACATTGTTACTTCTTTCCCCATCGCCGCAGCACCTTGCGCAATGATCAGAGATGCGAGTGCACGGTCGAGGTCACCGCTGAAGACGACCATCGACGCGCCGTCTCCTGCTGGAGTGCCCGCTTGTGGCGCAGCCGGACCTTGTCCTTTTTGAAGGATGGCTTCGACACGTCCGTTGACGAATTGTTTCGAGACGAGTTTGTTACCTGTCTTCTTCGCCCACGCTTCGATATCGGCGAAGAACCCTGGGTCACTTGCGAGGACACGAAGTGTTTCGCCTTCTCCGAGTTCTGCAACTTTCTTATTCACTTCTAAAATTGGTCCCGGGCATTGTAGACCACATGTGTCTAACATGACCGCTTCACCGATTGGTGCGTTCGTCATTTGTGTTGGCTCCTCTTCTACAACGGTAGCCGCTGTTTCATTTGATGTGTTCGCTTCTTCAAGCGCCTCGAAATCACGATTGATTTGTGACCATGTTTTATAGCCACCGCTCAAGTTTTTCACCTTGAAGCCATTTTGGCGCAAGATGCGTGATGCGAGATATCCACGAAGACCGACTTGGCACGTCACATAAATCGTTTCGTTTCGGTCATAGTTATCTAAGTTTTCACGTAATGAGTTGAGTGGGACGTTGATCGATCCTGGAATCTTCCCAAGTTCATGTTCTGATTCGTCACGAACGTCAAGTAACGTCGCTCCGTTCTTCACGAGCTCATCGATTTCATCCCAATGCACGACCTCATTATCACCGAGTACGACGTTAGAAGCGACATACCCAATCATGTTGACGGGATCTTTCGCCGAGCTGAACGGTGGTGCATAACTGAGTTCAAGGTCAGGCAGGTCAAGGACCGTCAAACCACCTTTCATCGCTGTCGCAATGACGTCGATTCGCTTGTCGACTCCGTTGATCCCGACACCTTGTGCACCGTAAATCTCACCCGTTGTTGGGTGGAATAAGAGTTTGAGTGACACCGGTGTCGATCCTGGATAGTATCCGGCGTGCGAACCTGGATGCACATGAACAGCTTCATACGTCTTACCGGCTGCTTTCAAACGTTTCTCGTTCCAGCCAGTCGATGCGACCGTCATATCAAACACTTTCGCAATTCCTGTTCCCATTGTTCCGTTATATTTCACGTCACGACCATTAATGATATCGGCAACGAGACGACCTTGACGGTTCGCTGGCCATGCGAGTGGGACGACAGTTGGCTCTTGGAAGACGTAATCGAGTACTTCGACGGCATCTCCGATTGCGTAAATATTTGAATCTGATGTGAGCATTTTCTCGTTCACTCGGATTGCACCGCGCGTACCTGTTTCAAGACCCGCTTCACGCGCAATCGTCGACTCCGGTGTGACCCCGATCGACATGATGACCATATCTGTATCGATGACACGGCCGCTCGTCAAATGTACTTTCTTCCCTTTTTCAGAGAATGAAGAAACGCCATCAGACAATTGAAGCTCGACACCGTGAAGGCGCATATGTTCATGAATCGGAGCGACCATCTCGCGGTCAAGTGGCGTCATGACTTGGTCTGCCATCTCGACGAGGGTAACGTCAACGCCACGCTCACGTAAGTTTTCTGCCATCTCAATCCCGATGAAGCCCCCACCGATTACGGTCGCGTGTTTTGGTGCTTTGTCATCAACATAACCACGGATTTTATCTGTGTCCGGAATGTTGCGAAGCGTAAAGATGTCTTCCGCCTCGTCGATTCCAGGGATGTTTGGACGAATCGGCTTCGCTCCCGGTGAAAGGATGAGGACATCGTATGACTCATCATACGTTTCGCCTGTTTGAACATGCTTCACCGTCACTGTTTTCTCGTCACGGTTGATGTTAACAACTTCCGTCAAGTTACGGATATCGAGTTGGAAACGTTTGTTCATCCCTTCAACCGTCTGGACGAGCAATTTTTGACGATCTTGAATGACGTCCCCGATGTAATATGGAAGACCACAGTTCGCAAATGAAATATATTCTCCACGGTCAAACATGACAATTTCATTTTCTTCATTTAAACGACGAAGACGTGCTGCTGCAGATGCACCACCCGCTACTCCACCGACGATTACGATTTTTTTACTCATTGTCCATTTCCTCCTCTGACGACTTCTCCTGGCCAACTCATCAAGCCATCTTCTATATTGACCACTTTATAGCCTTTCGCCTCCATTTGCCAAGTTGCTTGCGTGCTACGTGCACCAGAGCGGCAAAGGACGACATATTCTTCAGCAGGGTCGAGTGTATCGATCCATGTTGTCATTTCTGATAACGGATAGTTTTTGGAACCTTCGATATGCGCTTCTTGAAACTCGTCACGTTCTCGGACGTCGACGATATTTACAGGCACTTCAAAGTCCATTTGACGTTTTAAAGCGGATGCTTTCATCGTTGATCTACCTTTCTTTTTTCAAATCAATTTATACCATTCGGCTTGGTAGCTGGCGATCAATAAGTTTGTGATTTATTGAACATTTCGCTTCCACGTCATTAATATACCCCCTTAGGTATACAATTGCAAGAAATAAGTTTGACGAAATAGAGAATATTTTATTCTTCCCTTCTTGAGGGGTTGATGCTCGACACATACTCCCCCATGTATTAAGATGAGCCTACACAATAAATAGTTGGGTTACTGAACAATTTTTACTATAGAGGTGAAGGACATGGAACAGTATCAATACGACCCGAAAGTATTGAATCGTATGAAACGGGTAGAAGGGCAAATTCGCGCCATCATCCGCATGATGGAGGAAGGAAAAGAGTGTCGTGACGTCGTGACACAACTGAGCGCAGCACGTTCCGCACTCGACCGCGCCTCGACGATTATCGTGGCCAAGAACTTAGAACAGTGCATCATCACAGCGCAAGCGGATGGCGAAGATACGTCAGAAACGGTCGAAGAAGCCATTAAAATGTTGATGAAACGCTAGTTCCCCTTGCTTTCCCCGTCCAAATGGGGGAAAGTTAGAGTAACGACTTACTAAGGGGGATTTCCTTGTGAACTTCGAAGAAAAAGTAGAATCATTTAGAGCGCTCGCCGCTGAACGCAACATGACGTTCAAAGAGAGCGACACTGAAACGCACGTCACGTTTTTGACGCGTGAAACAACAAAATCCGGGGCTCAGCCCGTTATGATTATCGCTTTTAACAAAAAGACGACAGACGCTGAGTTATACGCTGCGACCGTCACGCACGTCCCAGACTACGTAGAAGACTTACCGATTCTAAATGCCTTGAACGAGTTCAACCAGGAGTTCAAGTACTTCCGTTGCGTACTCGACAGCGATCGTGATGTCACACTCGCATCAACACTCGACCTCGATCTCGGTTTCTCACCAGAGATTATCTTGCAACATTCATTCATGATGTTCCAAGCGGCCGACGAAGTGAACGAGTACATGCAAAAGCTGTATACACAAGTACAATAATGAAAAGCCGCCCGGAACATTTCCGGGCGGCTTTTTTGAAACATCTTTTACTCCAGCTCGTAATGTTGATCAAGGAGGCGATTCGATATGACACGTTATGAACGATATGTAGAGGCGTTAGACGCCATCAAGGAAGCAACGAAGTGGGAACTGACGGATGACTTCCGACGCTTGATGGCCATTCATTATGCGATTCACGACACCCCATTCGAGGCATCTCGATTTTCGAACGCACGCGATACATTGAAACAAAAAACGAAGATGTTTTCAAAGTTTAGGGGCATTCAAAACCTCGTCTGGCTCTCCTTTCTCGATGCCAAATATGAAGACATCGGGACCGCAATCGACGAGGCCCTTCGACTTGATACGTTACTCGACCGAAAGCATTTCCGTTTCAGTTCATTACGACCTTTTTTAGCGAATCAACTGATCAATGTAGGGGAACCTGAACGACGACTCGATGAAGCGACTGACTTATATCAAACGTTCAAACAACATCATCCCTGGTTGACGAGCGAGGAAGACTTATTATCAGCACTCGTGCTCGTTCAAGCGTTTGATGACGTCATCGATTTGAACGAACGGATCGAGCAGCATTATAGCTTATTGAAAGATCGGCTACCGAAATCGAACGAACTGCAACTCGTCTCGCATCTTTTGACATTCAGCGAGTCTGAACCAGAAGAAGCGGTCTCTCGACTGCTGGCATGGAAATCGCAGTTAGACGACATCCAACTATCCATTCGACGTGAGCAGTTACCGGCGCTCGCTTTGTTGAGCATTGTCGCGGGACCGAATGCGGATGCCGTGCACGCCATTCAGGAAATCGTGGATGCCGAAAAGGACAAGCAGCGCTGGTTCAACACACATAGCGTGCTTGTCGCACTTCAACTCGTAGCTGCCGACCACATCACGGGAGAGGCGAATGATTTGTTGCTACACGGGACCTTCGCCCACTTGCTGGCGATGCAACAAGCAATGACCGCTGCGACAACTGCCGCCGTCATTGCCAGTACTTCTTCGTCTACGAACTAAATCATAAGATAGGTCGTAAGACATGTCAGCACAAATAACGAAAAAAGATAGGTAGCCTCGGCCACCTATCTCCTCACATGACTTGCTTCTTGTTTTTCACATAGTTCGTCATAAACATCATTCCAACGATGGTCAACGTCAAAATCGCCAGACTGTTCACGATTGTCTTGAACGTGTGCATTCCTTCAAGATTATTGATTACCATCACTGCCATAAGTAACACGAGAATACTAAAGTTTACGATGTTGCGGTTCATCTTTTCACCACCCGAACAATCAATCTTTACTTATTGTATCACTCTCTATTTGTTATCAGTAATTTTTTTCCATCCAAAGCTAGATTATCATAAAAAAACGATCTCACGCGAGATCGTTTTTTGGTGTCCAATTTGGTACGACAGGTGTCGCTTTTGGCTCATCGACGACAAGCATCTTGGTGACGACCCGTCCGGCGATTGACACCGCGACGAGCGTATACAATGCGTTCGATAATGGTAAATAAATGAGTGAAATCCCAAGGACGATCACATCAAAGATAATTAAAATCGTACCGACCGACACGCCTGTCCATTTCGATAATCCGAGGGCGAATAAGTCGTCGCCACCGGTCGCTCCGCCTGATTTCAAGACGAGACCGAGACCATATCCGGTCAATATCCCACTCGCGATGGCAGCGAATAACGTCGCTGGCCATACTTGAATATCAAACGTGAGCAAATCGAGACGGTCCCACATCGCATAACTGAGCGATAAGGACGAAGCGGCTAGCACCGCCTGCCCGACAAAACGCCATCCTTTCCACCACAATGCAATGATAAAAAATGGGATGTCGAGCACGATCATCGAGATCGCCGGGTCGATATCAAATAAATAGCGACCGAGTAGCGATAACCCGACGAATCCACCTTCCGCCAAACCAAACTGTTCATTCAAATAATAATAACCGAACGCCATGATCAGCGTTCCGAGCACTATGGTAGCAACTCGTTTCATTCCGATTGTCCTCCCCGTTCTTGACGGAGAGGAGGATCCTCAGTCGTAGCTGCGGTTCCATCTGTTCCATCTCCGATCTTCCGTTTGTTGATTGATACACGTCATGGTGATCATTCAACGCTAGAAGTCCGGAAGTTGGAACAGAGGCCACGTCCTCTCGGTATCCATAAAGACCTTCCTTTCTCAAATTGCGCGTAATCTTGTACGTAGTTTACCACACATTTTGATTCAGTTCATGAATTTTACCTTTAGTGCATGTTACGTTTCGGTAAATCTTTCTTACCAAACCACCACCAGTTCCAATCCCCAAACAGTTTCATAAGGGATGGAACGAGCAGGATCCGGATGATGGTCGCATCGATAAAGATGGCGAGGGCAATCCCGACACCGAGCTGTTTAATCGGGCTGACACCCGTAAAGGCAAACGCACCGGTCACGACAATCATGATGATGGCAGCCGAGGTAATGATCTTACTCGTTTTCGCCAGTCCCATCTCTGTCGCATAGTCGTTGTCACCTGTCTCTCGGTAGTATTCCTCGATTCGTGAAACGAGAAACACCTCATAGTCCATCGACAATCCGAAGACGAGTGAGAAGATGAAGACCGGTGTCAAAATACTGATGGTCTCCGCGTCATATACATAACCGGATTCGAAGATGATGACGAGTAAGCCGAACGTTGCTCCGAGACCGAGTACATTCATGAGAATGGCTTTGATTGGAATCAAGATGGATCGGAATGCCCACATGAGGATGAAGAACGTCGCCAAAATGACGGTGATCACTGCATATGGGATGCTGTCGTAAATCTCATCATAAATCTCTTCGTTAAAAGCAGCCGGTCCACCGACCTCAAATCCTTGATCTCGCCAATCGCGGACAAATGCCTGTGCTTCCTTGTCACTCGGTGGTACATCGAAACTCACGTTGACGAGGGCGAGATCCGTATTTCCATCAAGCGTGACGAGCCGTTCAAGCGGAGCGAGTTGTTCCGGGGCCGCCTCCACGAGTTGCGTGAACGCTTCAGGCGTCAAACCGGACGTCGTCAAAAAGGTCGAGACATTATCGACAATCCCTACTTCGTTTAACTCGTCTGTGAGCGTTGTCAGTTCTTCTAAAATCATCGGGTCCGTCAAATCATTCGCTTCGAACAAAATGACCGCATCGGTTGAGTTTTCCCCGAACACATCGTCAAATCGTTCAAGTGCCGCCCGTGATTCATACGAAGTCGGGAGCGCATCTGCGTCCGGAATATTTAGCTCTAAGTCACGAACGAACCAAAGACTCGGTAACAGTAACAATAACGCAATGAGCGTCATCGTTACAGGCCGCTTCATAACGAAGCGGGCAAGCTTTTGCCAGCGTTTTTCTGACTTCGTTTCGTCAGACTTGATGATCCGCCCTTTATTCAAAGCGTCCCCTACTAAGTAAAGAGATGACGGCAAGAGTGTCAGTGCGGACAAAACAGCCCCCGCGACGGCAATGAGCGCACCGAGCGCGACTGCCTGGAAGACATCGACCTGGATAAAGAGTAGACCGGCCAATCCGACGAATACGCATAGTCCAGAAAAGAGAATCGAGCGTCCTGCCGTCGCCACCGTCCGGACGATGGCTTCTTCTCTCGATTGTCCACGCGTCAACTCTTCACGATACCGATTGACGAGTAGTAATGAGAAATCAATCCCGAGCGCAATGGCGATCATCGCCACGGCGTTCAAGACGAATATGGATAATTCCATGTTTTGCGCAAAAAAGAATAGAGACCCTGCCGCTACGATGAACGTGATGAGTCCGACGAGCAACGGCATGAGTGCCGCGAGCGGCGTTCCGAAAACAAGTAACAAAACGATGAGAGCAACCGGAATCCCAATCAACTCCGCCCGAATCAAGTCATTTTTCGACGCCTCGTTCAAGTCGTCTGCAAATACCGGTTCTCCGGTCAACCGCACTTCTGTATCCGTGTCTGTGATGAGGGCGTCACGAACGGCATCAATCGAAGATTCGGCTGCTTCATAGTCTTCAAATTCAAGCACGAAGTACGAGACATCCCCTGAACGAGCATCTGGATTCTCGGACGGCGTAATGACACCATCAATCGACCGAATTGCCTCGAACCGTTGCTGTTGTTCGTCCATGACCGTTTCTATTTCTCCGCCTTCAAACAAGACGATCATCGAGGCACCGGCACGGTCGAACCGTTCATTCAACGTATCTTCTACTTGTTGGAATCGCCCGTCTTGAATCGCGAAGCCGTTTCCTCTCAACTCACCCGGGAGCTGCAGCCCAAAATAGACCGACCCTGCGAGTAAAATCGTCCAAATGAGTAGTACTCCATATCGAAAGCGAACCAACTGCCTACCTAACCATTCCATCCTCGTCACTCCTCCCTGTCTAACCATCTACTTCCCGTTTCTCTCTTCATTCATCATCACTTCACAAAAAATTCCTGAACCTGTTTCGGGTTCAGGATTCTTGTCGTTCAAAGACTTGAAGCCAACTATGGCAAAATCGTGGTGGTGCGGATAGAACAACGAGTCGATCTCCTCGGTCATCTAACAGCATGACCTTCAGCAATTGGTTGTCCGCGCACACCGTCGAACAAAACAGTTCTTCTTCTCGACGAAACAGTTGGAACGCTTCGGTCGAAGTGATTGCCGTCGTTTCGCCGACTTGATCGAGGATGACCGTATCACGGTCCCCTTTATACGGAATACGCCAGTTCTCATTCGTTTTCACATTCTCCACTAAAAAGTGATGCGTGTTTTCATCAAATAAGGTCACACATGTTTCAGGTGTGAATCGTTCAAAATCATACGTCCCTTGATATGCCAGCTCGATGATGTTCCCAAAGAGCGGAACTTCTTCGTAGCGACTATATCGAAACGTATGATCGTGGAGATTCAAAGCCACGACATCCGATTCGGCTGAATATAAGAAGATGTCATCGCCTTGCCAATAGTGCAAATTGCTAAACCAGTCACCGTTAAAACGTTGTGGAATCGCATGCGTCTCCATCTGTCCTTTTTGTAAATCAATGACTCCGTAAAGTCCTTTTTCTCGGAACCATGCCACGGCACGCGTCGCATTCGGTTCCACATATAGGGCGCACGGTGTCCAAGCCCAGTCAATCTCCCAGCGAATTTGGGACGACTCGTCAAAGAACAAAAATCCGGTTTGCGCCAAGTACAACATCCAACCTTCACCGACACGTTCTAACCATTCGATCGTTTGATGAAATTGAAAGTCTGCTGTTTGTTTGTACATTTGATCACTTCCTAATTTCAGCTTAGCAACGACCGAAGCGAAATTCGATTTTGAATGTGTTCGTTCAACACATTTTCGATTTTCCTGTATACTGTCGGTATAGATGAATGGTTCAGAAAGGAGTATACCGATGCGCCCATTACAATTATCACCAGAGACCGCGGTTGAGCTTGCGAAAAAGTTGAACGTCCCGCTCGAAGAATTGATGCATATGCCGAAGCATATTCTCGTTCAAAAAATGATGCAACTCGAGGCATCTCAAACAGAGGAAGACACACCAAAGGAGACGGATTAACGTCTCCTTTTTTGATTACTGTTCTTTACGTTTTCGTTTTTTCGATACGTACCAGAGACCACCGAGCACGGCGAGTGCGGCACCTCCGGCAACAGCGTATTTGCTGTAGTCCGGACGACGCTCTGTCACCACGAGTGTCGATAGTGGTGCGACTGTCAGATGACGGTCTTCAATTTGACGCGGCGCCGTCAGATTGACGGTATGGTCTTCCACGTTTACTTCAAACTTACCGGACGGAAGTTTAATCTCGACCGCTTCCTCTAACGCGTTATGATACACGACATGTCGTTCTACATACCCTTCGACGTGGCGGCTCAACTCGAATGCGATCACGCCTTCTTCTTCATCGAAGAAGCGTAAGTGTTTTCGAATCTGTTCCGTGTTCTCGAGTCGGAAGAGCGGATACTGTTTCCGCAGGCGCAAGAGACCTTTCACATATTCCACACTCGGCGCTTCTTGTTCTGCACGTGTCCAGTCGACACGGTTGACGACCTCACCTGAGTTAAAGCTGTTTTCGTCTCCATCCTTTGTCCGGAAGAACTCTTGCCCACTATGGAGGAACGGAATCCCTTGTCCAAGAAGTACGATGGATGTCGCCAAGCGATGACGGCGACGACGCGTCGTCTCATCATCATCTGGATTTGTCACGGACAACTTGTCCCAAAGCGTCAAGTTATCGTGACATTCGACATAGTTGACGACCTGGTTCGGTTCATCGGCAAAACTTTGGCTCGTAATCCCGCCAGCGATTCCTCGTTTCACGTCAGCCGTCATGTCTGTATTGCCGCTCACCCAGCCTGGTAAGTCTTCGATGAACACGTCTCCACGAACACCGTCTCGAATCCCATCATTAAATTGCGCGATTCGTGGCATCTTATGCGCATTGTGTTGATTCGCTTTTTTACGGACCGGGAGTGGCGTATCTAAATCCCAACCTTCTCCGATGACCAGAATGGACGGGTCGACGCGATCAAGCGCCTTCCGAATTTGATTCATCGTCTTCACATCATGTAATCCCATCAAGTCGAAACGGAATCCGTCGATCATGAATTCCTTCGCCCAATATGTGACACACTCGACCATGAGCTTACGCATCATCGCGCGTTCAGATGCCGTGTCATTCCCACATGCCGAACCGTCTGCGAGTGTTCCGTCCTCATTTAGTCGATAGTAATAATCAGGGACGAATTGACCGAGCGGTGTCGTCAACGCATCGTACGTATGGTTGAAGACGACGTCCATGATGACACGGATGCCTCGATCGTGGAGGGCTTGAATCATCGCTTTCAGTTCAATAATTCGTGTCGCCGGATCGTCTGCTGACGAGGCGTATGATCCTTCGACCGCAAAGTAATGCACCGGGTCATATCCCCAGTTATAGTTATCTTCCCCTTCACGTGACTCATTCACCGAGCCGTAGTCAAAGAATGGCATCAATTGAAGATGTGTGATACCGAGCGATGTGATGTAATCGAGTCCGGTCGGGTAACCGCTCGTGGTCGTCGTGCCCGTCTCGGTCATCCCCAAGAACTTCCCACGATGCATGGCCCCGCTCTCCGGATGACTCGTCAAATCACGTACGTGCGCTTCATAGATGACCGCTTCTTGTGAAGAATTGAATAGCGGACGTTCTTTGATCCAATGGTCCGGGTTCAAGGATGCCGGGTCAAGCAAACATCCACGCTTCCCATTCACTCCGACGACTTTTGCATAAGGATCAAGTGATTCCACTTTCTTCCCATCAATCATTGCTTCAAATACATAAAATTGACCTTCGAACAAGGCGCGGTCGAGTTCAATGACCCACGTCCCCTTCTCAGCCGGTTCGAGTTCGAGTCGATCAAACTTGCGGGCACGGGCTGTGCGATATAACTTGACCGACATCTGTTCCGCTACCGGAGACCAGACACGTAGTCGAATCTGTTCCCCTTTAAACGTCACCCCAAGGTCTTTCCCGTGATAGGCAACGTGATCTAAGTCTGCTTGTGTATGTTGATCCATTGTACGTTCCATCTCTTCACTCCTTCACTGCTTCAAATCTGCTATCATTATAACAAAACCACACAAAGGATGGATGAAACATGGCAAAAGACAATTCTTTCGATATCGTGTCCGAAATGAATCTTGAAGAAGTGAAGAACGCGATTCAAATCGCGGAGAAGGAAATTTTGAACCGTTACGACTTTAAAGGATCAAAAAGTGAGATGTCGCTCGACAACGGCGACCTCGTCCTCATCTCGGATGACGACTACAAACTCGAGCAATTGAAAGACGTCTTAATCACGAAGTTGATCAAGCGCGGCGTCCCGACAAAAAACCTCGACTATCAAAAAGTAGAGAACGCACTCGGCGGCACGGTTCGCCAACGTGTGAAATTGAAGAGCGGGATTGACAAAGATGACGCGAAAAAAATCAACAACGCCATCAAGGAATCAAAACTTAAAGTCAAATCGCAAATTCAAGACGATCAAATCCGAGTGACGGGGAAATCGCGTGACGATCTTCAAGCCGTCATGCAACTCGTTCGCGAGCTCGAGTTGTCCGTCGACGCCCAATTCACGAACTTCCGATGAAACTCGCGATCATCAGTGACCCACACGGTTCGTTTGATGATTTGAAAGCCGTTCTCGATGATGTTCGGCGTGAAACCGAGCACATTCTCTGTCTCGGAGACCTGTATGAATGCCACATCGGGAAAAAACGACGTCACGAGCGATTTCATCATGTGGAAGACGTCGTGACGTATGATCCGAATTACGAAGCATTGCTGACGTTCCCGAGTTTACGTGGTAATCAGGAGGAGCGAATCGACGAGGTGCTCGTCATCGACCATCCCGTGAAAACACGGATTTCCTTATTACCGGAACAGACGACTCTTGGAGAAGCACGCTTTTTACATGGGCATCAAGTCAAGTGGAACGAGGACTGGGAACCGATTGTCGAGAAAGGGAAATATCCACTCGTCTTCATCGGACATAGTCACATCCCGGGGATTTACCGGAAAGGAAGATCCTTGCCGTGGGAAATCGGGACACCGTTCCATTTGAAGAAAAAGCGATATGTCATCAATGTCGGTGCCGTCATCTTCGACCGGGAATGGTGTCTCTATGACACGGAAGCCCGAACAGTGACGCGGATGAAAGTGTAAGCATAGGAAAAGGACCTCAATTTTTTTGAGGTCCTTTCGTCTGTCTTACATTTCTTCCGGAGCTTCGACACCGAGTAAACGGAGTCCTTCCGTCAATACGAGCGTCACTGCCTTCACAAGCGCGAGACGCGATTGTTTGCCTGCATCTTCTTCTAAGACGCGGACATGACCGTAATACTTGTTGAACGCTTGCGCGAGGTCAAGTACATAACGGCTGATGATGGATGGTTCGCGACGTTCATGCGCACGCGTGATGACGTGTGGGAACGCGTTGAGCATCGTGACGACACCCCACGAGTAGTCATCGTCTGCACCAGTAAACGGCGAGCCATCATAGTTCCCTTTACGGAGGAGTGAATTCGCACGAGCGTTCGTGTATTGGACGTAAGGTCCTGTCTCCCCTTCGAACTTGAGCATGCTATCGAGATCGAATTCGATGTTGTTGATGCGTTCGTTCTTCAAGTCGTGGAAGACGACCGCTCCGACACCGACCATGCGTGCGACGTCTTCTGCGTTCGCAAGGTCCGGATTCTTCTGTTCGATGTTCGCTTGTGCTTTTTCGATTGCTTCTTTCAACACTTCCTCAAGAAGAACGATGCGCCCTTTGCGTGTCGACATCTTCTTCCCTTCTTGCAAGATCAAGCCGAACGGTACGTGATGCATGCCATCGACGAAGTCGTAGCCGAGCTTACGAAGAACCGAGAAGAGTTGTTTGAAGTGAAGCGCCTGTTCACCACCGACGACATAGTTCGCTTGCACGAAGTTGTACGTCTCATAGCGATAGATCGCTGCTGCCAAGTCGCGTGTCGCGTACAATGTCGCGCCATCTTTCTTCTTGATTAGGCATGGTGGTAAGTTCTCTTCTTCGAGCGAGACGACCATGGCGCCCTCACTTTCGACTAAGAGGTTTTTTTCTTCGAGCATCGCGACGACGCGTCCCATCTTATCATTGTAGAACGCCTCACCATTGAAGCTCTCAAATTTCACACCGAGGAGGTCGTATACTTTTTGGAACTCCTTGAGTGACTCGTCACGGAACCATTGCCAAAGCTCTGTCGCTTCCGCATCGCCGTCTTCAAGCTTCTTGAACCACGCGCGACCTTCGTCTTCGAGTTCTGGTTGTGTCTTCACTTCTTCATGGAAATGAACATATAATTTCAAGAGTTCTGCGATCGGATTGGCACGTACCGCTTCCTCATCGCCCCACTTCTTGTAGGCGACCATCAATTTCCCAAACTGAGTGCCCCAGTCTCCAAGGTGGTTGACGCCAACGACGTCATATCCGTTTTTACGTGCGATTTGGTTGATCGCATTCCCAATCACCGTCGAACGTAAGTGACCCATCGAGAACGGCTTCGCAATGTTTGGTGACGAGAAGTCCGTCACAATCGTTTCATTGCGTGTTGCATGTGTCGCGTACTCTGACTTCTCCTCGAGCACCGTGTTGATGATTTCTTTTGACACGACGTCACGGCTCAAGAAGACGTTGACGTAAGGTCCCGCTGCCTCGACTTTTGTGAACAATTCATCATTCAAGTCATTCGCAATGTCTGTCGCGATCATGACAGGTGCTTTACGGTAAGCTTTCGCCAATTGGAAACATGGGAACGCGAGGTCACCGTGCGCCTCGTGTTTTGGCTTCTCAATCAATGCTTCAATCTGGTCAATCGTGAGCTCGTCTCCGATGACACGTGATAACGCTTCTGCGTACTTGCGTTCATAACTCATTTGTATGTCCTCCTTCTTCGTATCACAACTCATAAAAAAAACGCCCTTTGCATAGATGCAAAGAGACGGGAATTCCCGCGGTACCACTCTTCTTGCCTGCATGATGCAGACCGCTTTATGGTGATAACGGTTCCCTCCGGCTATGCCTACTCTCGTTTCGGATAGCATCTCAAAAGTGCGTTTCGCGACGTTTGTCAGCCTGGGCTCTCACCAATCCCCAGGTCGCTTTGTTGACTAAACCATCGTTACTCTCTTTTTCATCGACATTCGTCTATGCGGTTGAAAAGCAATTTCATTATAGAGGATATTCCGTGTATACTCAATGCTAGAATTCAAGCATCATGGAACAGAAGCAGGACTCACACGAAATCGTGACGAATCTTTACTATTAGATCTTGAAATGTCCCATGCTAGGAGGGAACGCATGAACCACTTTCGTAAGATGTCCGTGCTCGGTTGGAGTATATGGAGTGCCTTATTCATCTTCACCATCGCATTATTTGCATTGGATATCCTACACGCCCCAACAATCGATTCGTTGTCGTTTATTTTAATTTCGTTGCTTGTCATCATTTTTCAACTCGACTCGATCGAAGTCAAAGGTGTGTACTTCACATTTTCTGAAAGTATCGTTTTAATCTTATTTTTATTCTTTGGATTTGAAACAGCACTCATCGTCAACCAAATCGGGTTGTTCGTCTTTCAATTCGCCAACTTGAAACCGAAAGTCGCCATCCGTCGCTTCCGCTTCACGTATCCGTGGAATGCTATTACGGCATACTTAGAGATTGTCATCCCGGCAGCTGTCTATCTCGCCCTAGGTGGGGAGACCGGTCTCGACTTTTATTCGCAAGATTCGCTCGTGCCGCTTGCTGGATTGTTCCTTGCCATCTTCTTAAACACGGTGTTCCAAAAATATCAGGTGAGATGGTGGTTCCGCGTCGACATCGCATTGAGCGATTTTATGAAGATCGCCTTCTACACGTACGTCGTCAGTTTGATTTTCATCTTAGCGGCAGCGTTTTTCCGAGAGACGAACTTACTCGTCGTCAGTAGCATCGCCGCTGCGTTAACATTCTTCATTAAACGTCTCCTCATTCAAAAAGAGCGACAAGATGCATTTAAATCCTTGATTGAGCAATACGATGAAGCGAAAGAGGCCGTTTCCTTATCACAGAGCGAGGCGCAAGCCATCGAAGTGTTTTTAAGTCAATGCGAACAGCTGAATCATTATGATGAAGGGTATGTCGAGTTTAAATTGTTTGAACGCACCCTCTACTTTGATTTGAAGACGCGACAACCCATCGATCGCCCTATCGTCTTCACCTTGCTTGAGATGAGTCAGCCAATCGAGCAAGTCCTCGATTATGAGATGCGCTTTGAATGGGATACTTCTCTTTCCGATGCTTTCCATGACGATTACCACAGCTTCGTTTCTATTCGTTCGGAGGAAATTGAAGAGATTCGTACATGGATTGTCATGACAGGAGAACCTGTATACGGTTATCCGAAGATTATTCAGCACGAGATCATCAAATTGTTAAAATCGTTCAACCGGACCATTAGCCGTTGTCACGAACGGGACCGCCTCTATACCGAGAGTCGGACGGACAGTTTAACGCTTCTCGCCAATGCACGTGCATTTTATGAATATGGCATTCAACAAATATCCGATATGTCGATGTATCCCATCTCGGTTGCCATGCTCGATATTGATTTTTTCAAAAAGATTAACGATACGTACGGTCATCAGGTCGGGGACCATGTGTTACAAGAGTTCGGACGACGAATCCGTCAGGTGCTTCGTCCCGATGACTTTGCTGCACGTTATGGCGGCGAAGAATTTATTTTATTGCTCAATCATTGTGACATGAACCAAGCAATCGAAATCACAGAGCGGATTCGCCATCAAATCGAAGCGAAACCGTTTCTTGTCGACCACCATGAAATTTCTGTCACCGCGTCCATTGGTGTCGACACAATCGAAGCGTTCGGAAACAAGCGTCTCGACGACACGATTCGAAACGCGGACCGTGCCCTGTATGTTGGTGGAAAATATGCAGGACGTAACCGTGTGGCGCACTTCAACAATTTAACGACGTAAACTCCCCTTTCTCACATCGAATTGGGGAGTTTTTAGGTTGACAACTAGATTTGAAACAGGTACGTTAGGGAACGTGTTTGATAATAGGATAGCTTAACTTTTTATCGAGAGAGACGGAGGGACTGGCCCTATGAAGTCTCGGCAGCGGGGAACCTGTGCCAAATCCAGCGGGCGTATTGCTCGAAAGATGAAAAGGGTATTTCACACGAAGGACCTTTTCTCAAGAAAAAGGTCCTTTTTATTTTTTAGTGAGGTGATTATTTTGGAACAACCAACAGCAAACAAGTGGGCACTTCTGCCGTTACTCGTCTTCTTGCTCTTTTTCATCGGGGCGGGTGTCTACTATGGGGACTTTTATAAGTTTCCAGTCCTTGTCGCAGCCATGATCGCATTGATGGTTGCAGCGTTCATGACAAAAGGAAGCGCCACACAAACCGTGGAACGCATCGCACAAGGTGCCGGAAATCCGGGAATCATCATTATGATTTTTATTTTCTTACTGGCCGGTGCCTTTTCAACTGTAGCTGAATCAATCGGTGCCATCGACGCGACGGTTAACGCGGCGTTGACGCTCTTACCCCCATCGCTTCTCTTAAGTGGACTATTCGTCATTGCCGCTTTCATTTCAATGGCAATGGGCACATCGACCGGGACGATTGCGGCACTTGCGCCGATTGCCCTCGGTATCCATGAAGAGAGTGGTGTGAACGTCGCGATCGCTGCCGCGGCAGTTGTCGGCGGAGCCATGTTCGGAGACAATCTCTCATTCATCTCGGACACGACCATCGCTGCCGTAAGGACACAACGGACGAACATGCGTGATAAGTTCCGGACGAACTTCTGGATCGTGCTACCAGCTGCCATCATCACGACGATTTTACTCGCGGTCTTGTCAAACGGTGAATCGACGGTCGATGTCGCCGCATTCGAATGGTACAAACTGATTCCGTATCTCGCGGTCATCGGACTGGCGTTAACAGGACTGAACGTCATTCTCGTCCTGTTAGGCGGGATCACGCTAACCGGAATCATCGGTCTTCTCGACGGAAGCTTATCCGTCACAGCATTTGTGACCGCTATCGCCGATGGTATGGTCGGTATGGCCGAAATCTCGTTCTTGACGTTACTCATGGGCGGCCTCGTCGGACTCATTTCGCACAACGGTGGACTCACGTATTTGCGTGATGCGCTGACGTCACGGATTCAAAAACGTGCCGGTGCCGAGTGGAGTATCGCTGGTCTCGTCAGTGCGACGAACGTGGCGACGGCGAACAATACGATTTCCATTCTCGTAGCCGGACCACTCGCCGCGAACATTGCGGACGAATATGACATCGAACGGAAAAAATCAGCGAGTGTGCTCGATATCTTCTCATGTGGTGTACAAGGGATTCTCCCATACGGAGCGCAACTTCTCATCGCCGCAGAGTTGACGAAGACCGCTTCGCCGGACCTCGTCCCGTTCATGTTTTATCCGTTCCTCCTCTTTATTTGTGGAGGGATTGCCATCGCATTCAATTTCCCGCGTTTTAAAAAGCAGTCTTAAGCGAAAACACCCCTTTATTCAAAGGGGTGTTTGTCGTTTAGTGACCATCTCTTGTTTCAATTGCTCGTTGCGTTTCTTGAAAGCGCGTCGTTTGAGCACTTCTTCTAGTCCTCGACTGATGGCCCACAACGCGACCAAAAGCAGACCGAGCATCGATAAACGAAACGGGCTTTGGATAAATTCTTCCCATTGATCCCCGATGACCGAGAAAATGACGACGACGAGTAGTTTTCCGAATCCCGCCGCCAAAATGAACGTACGGAGCGGCATCTGAATGAGCGCCAGCAAATAGGTGATCAAACTGACCGGGATGAACGGGAGTGAATACAAGAACCCGAGTGAAATCGGACTCATATGATTGATTCGTTCTAACCAATAGACAGCCGCTTTATGTTTTTCGAGCCAACGCGTCATCGGTTTACGAAACACATATCGGACCGCCGCGAAGACGACAATCGTTCCGAGTAAGTTCCCGATCCATGATAAAAGGACCCCTAACAAAAAACCATATGTTGCCGCATTCGCTGAAATGATTAAAACGAGTGGCAAAAACGGAAAGATCGCTTCTAAAAATGGAGCACCGAGTCCGGCCCAAGGACCGCCAGGCAAACTTTGAAGCCATTCGATTAATTGGATGATGTACTGTTGGAGAGAAGTGAGCATAGTCGTTCCACCTTCAACTTTCGTTACTACTACTCTATTACCCGAATTCGATTTGCAAGACGCATCTCCCTGCATTCGTCAAAAAAAATTAAAAACCATTTGCGAAAATTCGTCGTGATATTTATCATATAATAATGGACTTGTGGTTGCAGGCAAGTCTATTCGTCGAACGACACAACCCAACGTTCGTTTTCCTGCAAAAAACTGAACACAGGGGAGCAACACAACATGGAAACAAAACCAATGCGGGTCTTGCTGTACTATAAGTACGTCAACATCGAAGACCCAGAAACACTCACGCAAGAACATTTGAAGTATTGTAAAGACCTCGGCATCAAAGGACGCATCTTGATTTCCTCCGAAGGAATCAACGGGACGTGCTCTGGTACTTGGGAACAAACTGAGCAATACATGAACGACTTGAAGGCAAACCCACTCTTCAGCGATATCGAGTTCAAAATCGATGAAGTCGAAGAGCATGCGTTCAAGAAAATTTTTGTCCGTCACAAGAAAGAGCTCGTGACGTGGCGCTTTGATGGTGAGTTTGATGTACCGAAACAACACGGTGCATACCTCGAACCAGCAGAGTGGAAAGAGATGATGAATCGTGATGATGTCGTCATCCTCGACGTTCGTAACAACTACGAGTACGAACTTGGTCACTTTAAAAACGCGATCAAAATCGATGTAGAGGCTTCACGTTACATGCCAGAATGGCTCGAAGAGAACAAGGACCTCTACGAAGGGAAAACACTTCTCACTTACTGTACTGGTGGCGTCCGTTGCGAGAAATTTACAGCATATATGCGTGACCAAGGTCACGACAACATCTTCCACTTAAAAGGTGGCGTCGCAATGTATGGAAAAGACGAAGCGACGAAAGGTGAAAACTGGGATGGTGAGCTTTACGTCTTTGACGAGCGTATCAACGTTCCTGTTAACTCTGTTAACCCGACTGTTGTTTCACACTGTATGCACTGTGGAACCGAGACGGTTCGTTACGTTAATTGTGCAAACCCGGAGTGCAATGCACAGCATTTCTGTTGTGAAGAGTGTGAACCGAAACAAATGCGTTCATGCTCGAAAGAGTGTCAAGAACACCCACGCAACCGTTATATCATCGACAACATTGCAGAGAAACTTCAGGAAACTGAAGGAGTAGTCGGGTAACAAAAATCGACCAAAAGGTGTCATGGACAAGCCGTCCGTGATACCTTTTTTTGACGAAATCTTAACGTCTAGCCAGCGCCTCTTTCGGGTATAGTGAAGTTACTATGTCAGACAGGAAGTGAATGCATGTTTAACGAACCTTTACTCGCTGCGATTCTTGCTTGGTTTATCGCCCAAGCGGCCAAACTCGTTACCGAACTTATTAAAACAAGGGATTTTGAAATTGAAATCATGTTCGCTTCAGGCGGCATGCCAAGCTCACACTCGTCCACGGTCGTCGCGCTCGCAACGGCAATCGGACGGATGGAAGGCATCGACTCGAGTATGTTTGCCCTCGCTGTCGTCTTCGCCACCATCGTCATGTACGATGCGACCGGCGTCCGTCAAGCAGTCGGTTTTCAGGCCCGACTATTGAACGATTATTTCAAAGGGATTAAACACGAGACTCCACTTTTGAATGAACTCGTCGGGCACACGCCGTTCCAAGTCATCGTCGGGGCGCTTCTCGGTCTCGTCGTCGGATTGTTTTTCCCGATGTAATCCACTAAAGGTATGTCATTTCTCACACTCTCGATTCTTTTTGTGAAGTTTCACAAAGAAGAAGTTATACTCAGAGAGAGGAGGAATCGACATGCCTTTTTTGCAGAAATCTTATGAGTCTCTCGATACACTCGCCGAAGCAATCGGTCAAGCGATTCGAGCACCCATCACGATTGAAAATCGCCACCACCAGTTGCTGGCGTACAGCACCCATCCCGATTCGACCGACCCGGCCAGGATTGCCACGATCATCGGTCGTCGTGTTCCAGAGGCCGTTATTGAAGATTTATGGGAAAGTGGGATTTTACGAGAAGTCATCGACCAAGATGAGCCTGTCGTCATTCCGGCACGGCTCGCTGTCGGGCTCGGCGAACGTGCGGCCATCGTGATCAAGCAACATGACGAAGTACTCGGTTATATTTGGAGCTTGGCTCGAACGAACCCGTTCACCACTCAAGAATTAGCCATCTTGCAGGAAGGAGCGACCATTGCCAAGAAGTTGCTCATGACCATCGCGATGCACGAACGACGCATTAGCGCGGAACTTGAACGTTTCTTGTTAGATGTCCTCGCTTCCCCGACGCTCTCTGATGCCAATCGCGAACGATTGAACGAACTCGCGCCTATCGCCGTCGCCAGTCGATTGACGATTATTGAATGCGCTCAACCGATCACCCCACAACTCGCTGAACGTCTGCATTATGTGCTCGCGACCCAAGAAGCGATCGAAGTGGTCTTACATGCCATCGATGGGCAGCAATTACTCGTCTGGCATTACATGAAATCCGAACTTTCCGATGAAGAAGTGGAATTGCTCGCTTGGGCGGAACGATTCGAACAGTTGCTTCAAGACAAGTTCACTGAATCTGAGCCACGACTCGGAATCAGTCGGCGTTTTTTCGAAAGTGACATGCTGTACGCCGCAGCGGAAGAGGCACGACGTGTCACAACACTTCGTCGTAAGTTCCCTCTTGAGCTCGCGACTTCTCGCGCCTTCGAACAGATCGGGATTTATCAACTCGTCCCTGAACTGGCACGTCGCATCGGACTTCGACTGGAAACCCATCCGACCGTCGAACGGTTGCAACAATATGATTCATCCCATCAGACCGAACTCGTGAAGACACTCGAATGGTATTTTTATTTCGATGGGAACGTAAAGCGGGTCGCCGCCCACCTTCATATCCATCCGAATACCGTCTTGTATCGGATTCGACGCATCGAAGAGTTGACGAATATCACGCAAGTTTCCTTACCAGAACGGTCCATGATTTATTTGGCGATTAAAGCCGGTCAATATCGATTAGAAGACTAGACGCTCGCTTTGTGTTTTTTCACAAAGTGAGCGTCTTCGTTTTTAGAATCTATGATAAAGACAGCGTTTTCGAATGGGTCTATACTAGGGGTGTGAACAATTTGTGTCAACGGAATGAAAGGGGAATGTTCCATGAAAATCGGGGTATTAAAAGAGATTAAAAACAATGAAAATCGGGTGGCTTTGACACCGATGGGTGCATTTATGTTAACGGAACTCGGTCATGATGTCTTCGTCGAAACGAATGCTGGTTTCGGCAGTGGTTTCACGAATATGGAATATATCGATGCCGGTGCAACAATCGTTGAAACGGCGAAAGAAGTATGGGAAGGCGTCGAGCTTGCGCTCAAAGTAAAAGAGCCTCAACCGTCTGAATATCAATACTTCCGTCCTGATCTAACGCTCTTCACATATTTACACTTAGCGGCAGAGCCAGAATTAACGAAAGCACTCGTCGATTCAGGCATCACTGCCATCGCGTATGAGACGGTAGAAGTCGACCGGACGTTACCGCTTCTCACACCGATGAGTGAAGTCGCAGGTCGGATGGCTGCTCAAATCGGGGCACAGATTCTCGAAAAACCGCACGGTGGAAAAGGAATCTTGATGTCAGGTCTCCCAGGCGTACCTCGTGCGAACGTCACGGTCATCGGAGGCGGTGTCGTCGGAACGAATGCAGCGCGTATCGCCATTGGTCTCGGTGCGAGTGTTACCTTGATGGACATCAGCCCGGCTCGTCTTCGTCAAATCGACGACTTGTTCGGAAACACAATCAACACGTTAATCTCGAACAAATACAACATCGCCAAACAAGTAGCTGAGAGTGATCTCGTCATCGGTGCCGTTTTGATTCCTGGGGCAAAAGCACCGAAACTTGTCACTGAAGAAATGGTACAACGCATGTCACCAGGATCGGTCATCGTTGACGTCGCCATTGACCAAGGTGGAATTTGTGAGACAATCGATCATATCACAACGCATGATGCGCCAACGTATGAACGTTACGGTGTGCAACATTACGCCGTCGCCAACATGCCAGGTGCCGTGCCACGCACATCGACAATGGGGCTTACGAACGCAACGATGCCATACATTATCGAATGTGCACAAAAAGGCGTATTCCCAGCACTCCTCGGAAACGATGCCCTTCTCAAAGGCTTAAACGTCATCAATGGAACGGTCACATACGAAGCGGTCGCTCGTGATTTAGAGTATCCGTTCGTCCCTGCCTATGAGGCAGTTGCAAAACAAACACAAGCGTAATCAAAAGACGACGAGATGCCCGTTCTCGTCGTCTTTTTCGTACAAAAAAGAAGGGACTGAACATAATCGCTCAGCCCCTTCTTCTCATTATGCGTTTTCGACAGCGATATCTTCCCCGATGATTTTCACTTCCGGTTCTAATTCCACTTCGAACTTCTCTTTAACGGTCGCTTGCACGTGACGGATCAGCGAAATGTATTCTGTCGCTGTCGCCTCCGCAATGTTGACGATGAATCCTGCGTGCTTAAGCGATACTTCAGCTCCTCCGATTCGTTTGCCCTGAAGACCAGAGTCTTGAATCAACTTGCCGGCAAAGTAGCCTGGCGGACGTTTGAAGACACTTCCGCACGAAGGATATTCGAGCGGTTGCTTCGACTCACGTTTATACGTCAAATCGTCCATGACTTCTTTGATCAATTCGTAGTTTTTCGGTTCGAGCTCGAACGTCGCTTCTAACACGATGAACCCTTCTTTTGATACACGGCTCGTGCGGTAATCGAGTTCTAATTCGTCTTTTGACAAATGAAGCACTTGTCCGTCCGACGTCAATACTGTTGCAGACGTGATGACGTCTTTCGTTTCTCCCCCATATGCACCCGCGTTCATGTAGACGGCGCCACCGACCGTTCCAGGGATCCCACAAGCGAACTCAAGACCGGATAAGCCTTCCGCAAGTGCTTGCCGTGAGACATCGATAATCGCTGCCCCAGCCTGTGCCACAATTCGGTTCCCTTCGCGACGAATCGTATTCAGTTCATTCAAGTTTAAAACGACTCCGCGAATTCCCCCGTCGCGGACAATCAAGTTTGAACCAAACCCGAGAATCATGAACGGCATTGCTTCCTGATGGGCTAGTTCTAAGACGACTTGGACTTCTTCGTACGTGTGTGGGGCGACGAAGTAATCTGCTTTCCCGCCTAGTTTTGTATACGTGTGTGCCGACAGCGGCTCGTCTTGGAGGACGCGCTCGGCCGGAATAATACTCTGGAGTTGCTCTAAAAAGCTCATGCGTTCACTCAATCCTTTACGTTCTATTTAAGTGTCTCGATCACATCTTCTTCGTACCGAGCACGTCACTGAATGGTTTCAGTACGAAACACAGTATACAAATGATTGTCGGACGTGACAAGCAACGTTTTTCTTACAATGTCATGATTAGTTTATAACAATAGCGATGTCGCTACAGCCACTACAATCGGAATTGTAAAGTTATCCCAATCTCGGTATGAAATCGCTTCAGTCAGCGTGGCGATGATGGAAATGATAAATCCATATGTTACCACTTGCCACATGACGACATCATTCCACAAAAACAATAAAAATAAGACCGCATACGAGCTTAAGAACATGGCGACGCTTCCTTGGAAGGAACGCTTTTGACCGTACAAATCATAGATGATTGTCCCATACTTCCGTCCAATCAATGCAGCCATTCCATCCCCCCAGGCGAGGACGAGTGATCCCGCTAAAAATGCAATCGGTTCTGACTCAAAGAAGAAGTATAAAATGATGAGTAAAGCGATTGGATAATAGACCGTTCCGAAAGACTTTCGTTCCGTCTGATGTACCGGTGATGGACTTTTATATAATAAGACCGCGTTCGCGAACGTGAAGAAGATGAGCGGAACTGCCGCGACGTACCAGGAATCCATTAACCAGACCGCTAGTAGCGACCAATGTCCGACTGCGATATGTACACTTTTTCGAATCGTTTCGTCTGTCCATCCAAGACGCTTTCCAACTTGTTCGAGACCGACGAGAAATACAAGGACAATCACGATGGAAAGAATCGAACTAATCCATTCATTCATTGCTTGACCACCTCTATGTATAGGATGTGTATAATACCGTCATTATACCTTAATCAGTGCCCATCCTAGCTTACTTTTCAAACATTTGGTAGAATGAGGTCAAATGACTGTATAGCCAACGTACGATGTTGGTGATAGAAAGGGTGGCCGTATGCGCGACGCAACTTCAATTCAAACTTTGGCAGATTGCCTTCACTTCATGCAGGTCGGAGAAATCGAGCGAGCCATCGCCCTCTTCCCTGAAGACGTGCGTGAACATTTTCCAAAAGAGCTTCGAAAAATCCACTTGTTTCATATTGAAAAGAACGGCTTGTCCATCAATCAAATCGTTGCCCTTGCGAACGCATTGACCGGAGAACATCTCTCGGCGACGACGATTCAAAACTGGACGAAGCGTGAAGTTCGTAAAATCATCGGTGTCCCACGAATCGGTAAAAAGTATTCCTTGCATCAAGCAGCCATCATTTACCTTCTTGATGACTTGAAACACCTTTTCTCACTTGAAGAGACAAGTTCCTTATTGGCACTTATCTTCAACAACCCTGACCGGGACGAAGACGACTTCATCAGTCCGATTGATTTTTATCGCCTGTATGCGGAGTACGCCAAGTCGACGAGTCCAATCGACCTGCTCGATACGCGTGCCAAGCGTTCTCTCGAAAAAACGAAATACACACATCCGAATATCATTCATGTCCTAAAGCTCTGTTTGTACGCACACCGTGTGACGACACTCGAGCTCGAGGCCAAGCAGTATTTGAACCGTTTCATTTGATG
The DNA here is from genome assembly GCF_027947425.1 of Exiguobacterium sp. MMG028. NCBI lineage: Bacteria > Bacillati > Bacillota > Bacilli > Caryophanales > Exiguobacterium > Exiguobacterium sp. MMG028. The sequence continues at coordinate 256,849 of NZ_JAQJIN010000003.1, read as the reverse complement.
GAACGGTTTTTTTGCATCAAAAAACACCGGTCAAGGACCGGTGCTCGTCATCGTTATGAGACAGATGCTGCGAGCGGCATCCGCGATTTAACCGTTAACGTTTTTAAGACAGAAAGGAGTTCGAACATCGATAACTGATCTGCTTCTTTCGTTAAGCAGAACGTGTCGTCCTCTTGTTTCCGTAGCTCCGCGACAAGTTTTCCTGCTTTGTCACGGACGCTGAACTTATGACGTTCCACATCGTATTGAATCGTGAAGAGTCCGCGTTCATAGACGTTGTACTCACACTTTTTCCCGAATAACGAGAACTTGTCTTTCAATTGACCAATCGCCTGTCCGTCATGGTTCATCACGACCCATTTTTGGCAGTTCGGGATATACTTCCCGTGAGCGATCTGTCGTCCAGACAAATTGTGCACTTGGACACTGCCTTCCGCGTCGCGGTGAACAGATCCGATCGCATCATTTGTCTCATCATAAATGGTCGCCTCGCCTTGCGTAAAGACGCAACCTTTTACATAAATTAATTTGCGCACCGCTTTTTCCTCCTAGCACGTTCCAACCGTGATTGTTTGTATGTGTACGGTCGGGCATTTCTTGAAACCCCAATCGTTTCTCTGTGTAGTTTTTATCTCGTTTCAACTACTACATATTTCATATGACGAAGATGATTATTGCATCGATTAAAGAAAAAGACAAGCCCTTTTTTTCGACATCATTTTGGATTCTGTCGAACTTGTGAACATGCCTATTCTTATCGCTTATATCCCGCTTCTTTTAAGAGTTCTTCAAGCTCCATTCTTGCAATCAGACGAACTTGATTTGGCGCTGCCAATTCATACGCACTGTCCGTAAATGTCGAGTTCGTCACGACCCATCCTTCATGTGCCTGATAATACGGAACAGCAGCCGCGATTTGTTGAACCGCTTCAAGACCGACTACCTTTTCATACCGTTTTGCTTGTACCGCAATCGACCATCCATCGGGTGTCTCGAGTAACAAGTCTGCCCCGAAGTCACGCGAGGCTGGTGTCACGGTGACCGTGTATCCGAGCGCCGTAAACACATCCTCTAAGAACAGTTCGAATTCTCGGCCATCCATTCGGTCGATTCGGTCGATTGTCGACAGCCGGGCTCTCCAGATGAACCACACGATCCCACACAGGAGTAGTAAGATACTGCTCCAAAGCGGTGCTCCGAACCACCATAGACTAACGGCACCGACCATACTAATAAGTAATCCAATCATCCCCATCTTTCCTTTCCACGTCCTCTCTCCCACTTTACCGTTTCGAGGGCAGGAAATGAAAGGGGGATCTGTCGAATGTTATAGAAGATATGCTCGTCTGACACCACGAAGGAGGGATGATCGTTCATGGAGAATCGCACCAATCTCCAAAGTGAGTTATTACATGCATTACCTTACGGGGTTGCTTTAATAGAAAAAGATGGAACAATCGTTCAAGCAAACCGGCCGTTCCTAGAAAAGTTTCCAGAGAATCTACAGACTCGTACGAACCTCTTTCACATGGTCAACCAGTCTCCGCTTACGATGGAATTATCTCGCCGAATGGAGCAGGGACTTCCATGGATGTATGAACTGCCGACGATGCGCGTGCATGCCATCCCTTGGGAGAATCATTATATCCTCTCCATCGAACCACTCCCTCTCGATACACGCGTGACGATTCAACACAATGCGTTTGAAGCGATGATGCACACCGAGCTCGACATGGCGATGATCATGACGGATGCCAATATGTTGATCACTCGATTCAATCAGGGTGCGACGGAACTGTTCGGCTACGCGCCCCATGAAGTGTTATACGAGATGACCCCATTCGCTTTGTTTGAGTCAAGGGAACTGAGCGAAAAACGTTCTGCCTATCAAGATGAGACAGAACGCTTGCTTTCGTTCGAACAAATGTTACGCCTCGCACTCGACAAAGGAGACCGTGAGTGGAAATTTCAATGTAAAGACCGGACACATTTTATCGGAAAACTCTTTATGCACCCGGTTTATGAACAAGAGCAACTCATCGGATTCTTTTTCTTCGTATTTGACGTGAGTCCTGAGATTGAACTAAAACGAGAACTTCGTTATAAGGAACAACGCTATCGCATGTTTGCCGAATCTGTCATCGAGGCGGTCCTATTCCACGAAGACGGGATGATTCTTGACGCGAACAAAGCAGCGGAATCCATCTTCAAAATCCCAGCTGAACAAATGGTCGGTCGGCAAACGGTTGAATTTATTGCCGAAGGATATCGGGCAGATGTGTTACGACGGATTCGCAATCATATCCAAACGCCATATGAAGTGATTGGACGACGAGCGGACGGCACGTTTCTAGAGATGGAGGTTTACCCGAAAGAAGTGACGTATCTTGGCCAAACGTTACGAGTCGCCGTCATGCGTGACATTAGCGACCGAAAAAAAATAGAACGCATGCTCGAACGAGAGAAAAATGCGATTGCCCGCCAACGGGACATCATTCAATCGATTTTACAAGCGTCAAACGAAGCATTCGTCTTGACCGAGTCGAACGGGAGTGTCTTGTTCATGAACGTCCATGCGCGACGCCTCATGGACTTACCCGGGATCGCCCCGAATAAAATACAAGAGCGGATCCCCCTCCTCTCCACGTTCCGTCCCCGCGATCGAAGCGAGATGTTGCGCAAGATGGATCAACTGTTAGACGGAACGGCTCGGGAAGTGTCCATGCGTTTCTCCATCCCTCAACCGAACGATCGGGATGAGGAATATTACGAGATGTATGGCACGACAATGGATACGAAACGACAAATCGGAATGGATAGCGGTTTCTTATTCGTATTCCGTAACCGGACGGAAGAGGAGCGGATGGACCAGATTAAAAATGAGCTAGTGAGCACGGTCTCGCATGAGCTGCGGACACCCCTTTCTTCATTATCTGGTTACATCGAGTTGATGCTCGCTCGCGATTTGACGCCTGATAAGCGAGAACGGTTCTTAAAGACGATGTCACGGGAAGCGTCGCGGTTAACGGCGTTACTCAATGACTTCTTAGACATTCAACGCATGGAGGGTGGACATCAAGAATACAAGCAAGATCATTTCTCGTTAAATGAACTCGTCTTAGGGGTGGTTGAGCGATTCCGTGAAACGAATGACCATGCCATTCATTTCGATAACGCCGATGAAGACCTACGCTTGATTGCTGACCAGGACCGCATTGAACAAGTACTCGTCAACTTGATTTCCAATGCGATCAAGTACTCTCCGAACGAACAAGAAATCGAAGTACGGGTCCGGCACGACCACAATCAGGCCCACGTCTCTATTCGTGACTTCGGAATCGGTATTCCTGAACACGCCTTCGAGAAACTCTTTACAAAGTTTTATCGGGTCGATAACTCCGATACGCGTAAAATTGGCGGGACCGGTCTTGGCTTATCCATCTGTAAAGAAATCATCGAATCACACGGCGGCAGTATCGAAGTGGAATCGACTGTCGGAAAAGGATCGACGTTTACATTCACACTAGACTTAGCGGAGGAACTATCATGAACGATTATGCCTTTACCGGATTCCCTGGATTTTTAGCTGGAAAGTTAATCGAACATCTTGCGTCGTTGCCTCATCAAATCGGAACAATCTATGCGCTTCATCTCCCTAACCAACAGCGTGAAGCGGAAGAACTACGGGATACGTTGCTGTCTACGACATCCCTTGAGCCTCGTCAGCTCATCTTAGTGGAGGCGGACATCACGTTACCGGAAGTGATCCTCGACCCGATTATGCGCTCTGTCATCGAGCGTGACGTGCATTACGTCTTTCATCTGGCTGCCGCTTACGATTTGAGCATTCCGTATGACCTCGGGTATCGAATCAACATCCTCGGTACAAAACATGTGACGGCATTCGCCAAACGTTCGAAACAGCTAAAACGGTACGTTTACTTCAGTACGGCCTACATTGCCGGTCGCAGGCAAGGGACCGTCTATGAGAACGAACTCTGGCATCGGGCTCGATTTAAAAATCATTATGAAGCAACCAAATATGAAGCAGAAGCGCTCGTCTCCCGCGAGATGAGCACAATGCCAATCACCATTATTCGTCCTGGTATTGTGATTGGGCATAGTCAAACAGGTGAAACGAAGAAGTTTGACGGTGTCTATTTTGTGTTGAAATTGATGGCGCAACTTCAACAGATGCGACCGCTCCCTTATATCGGGCGCGCGAACGTCGAAGTGAATCTAGTTCCTTATGATTACGTCGTGGAAGCGACCGCCTTCTTAGCACACTCGCCAGTCGGGTCGAAGCGAACCTTTCATTTGACGGACCCTTTCCCGCATGGTGCGCGTGAAGTGTATCGCATGCTACATGAGACGATGTTCCACCGTCCTCCTCGCGGCACGGTTCCCCATGCTGTTGCAGATGTCGCATTCACGACTTGGAAAAACGCCGCACAACTGGATGTTCCGCACGAACTGCTAGACTATTTCAAACATCCTGTCCATTTCGATACGACGCAAACGATTCGAGCACTCGATGGAACTGGGATTGTCTGTCCGGATCTTCAAGATTATCTACCGGAGATCGTTCGTTATTTCATGACACACAAAAAGCCCTGAATGCGTTCAGGGCTTCAACTAGAATGAACTGAATGATTGGAATCAACAAGTCGAATGCGAGTGTACTCCGTAACGAGAGTACACTTGTTTTTTATACTTGATCCCTTTCTTTATGAGAAATCGCTTGTTCGTGTAGCAGACGCTCGAGAACGAGGATATAGACCAACGCCACGAGAAGACCGATTATACCAGGGAGAACAGCAATGATTGCATCCTCCAAATATATTTTTGGAATCAGGTAAAGGAAGAGTGACTTCACCACATTCATCAATATCAGTGAGGTGAGCAAAACAAGCGTCACCGCTCTTTTTGATACATTCCCGAAGAATGGACGTCCTTCTTTCTCTCCTTTTGTTATACCTAGCCAAGATAACAAGTTAAAACCCCCTTAATCGATTCAGACAGATTACTCATTTTTAAATCCATTATATACCAATGATTAAATGGAATAAAAGCTGATAAAAAACGATTTCGCCTTCTGATTAGTATAGACCTAAAAAAGGCTGCAATCCCCTATGCATGGATTGCAGCCAAATACGTTCTTTCTTCATACGCTCTTTTCTAACCAATCAAAATCTTTTCTTTCGGATAGCGAATCTTCCGGTCGGCTTGTCGTGCGACCGTAAAGAGAATCGTCAACGACCCGACACGTCCAAGGAGCATCATGAACATGATGAACCCTTTGCCGGCAGCATTCAAATCAGCAGTAATGCCTAATGATAACCCGACCGTCCCGAACGCCGACACCGTCTCAAACAGAATGGCGCTCGCTGGAATGTGACCGTTTGTCAAAATGACGAGTGTCGTAATGATCAGGATGAAGAAGAAGCTCGAGATGGCGACAACGTATGCCTTTTTGATTTGAAACGCATCAATCGTCCGCTCCATAATGACCGTTTCTTTTTTACCTGCAATGAACGCCCACATATCCGCGAAGATGACCGCTAGCGTCGTCACTTTAATCCCTGACCCCGTCGAAGCTGCACCGGCCCCGATATACATCAAAATTAAAATCAAGCCGATTGAGGCAGGTGCCATCGTTGCGATATCAATCGTATTGAAACCGGCCGTACGTGTCGTCACGGCTTGGAAAAAGGTTACGTGTAGTGCCTCACCGATGGACCGCCCATAGAGAGAACCTTCGTTTGATACCCACTCAAACATCATGAGCACGAACCATGCCACCCCATTGATGACCAAAAGGGACAGAATCATGATCTTCGAATGGAGAGCGAGACGCTTCCATCCTCGCACCTCTGTCGCATCGGCAATCGTCGTGAACCCGAGACCCCCAATCATGATCATGAGGGCGATGGTCACGACAATCGCCGTGTTTTGTTCAAATGACATTAGACTATCCGGGAACAACGCGAAGCCTGCATTGTTAAAGGCAGAGACGGCATGGAAAAAGCCGTAGTAAAGTGCCGCACCGAAAGAATAACTCTCTGTACTATATAGCTCGAACGTCAAAAATAGCATCCCGATAAATTGAACGATGACCGTCGTGAAGACGATATTTCGCACGAGACGAACCGTTCCACCGGGTCCGGCTAAGTTTAACGACTCTTGTAAGAGAATCCGTTGTTTCAATCCAATTTTCTTCCCTAATACACTCAGGAGCATCAACGCGATCGTCATGAACCCGAGACCCCCGATTTGAATGAGCGCGACAATCACCAATTCTCCGAACAGGTTGAACGACGATCCGATGTCGACTGTCGACAATCCGGTCACGGTACCCGCAGAAGTCGCGATAAATAGACAATCAATCCAAGACACTGGTTCTTCTTGAGCAAATGGCATATATAAAAGTGTTGCCCCGATAAAAATCGCAAGTAAAAATCCTCCCGCGATAAAGCGAGCAGGTTTTTCAAACACGACTCGATAAAGTACCTCGATTCGCTTCAAGCGCATCTCACGCGCTGACAGTCTATGTCGCATCACGACATCCCCTTCACTTCTGTTATTCTAAGCCTCATGTTACTCCTCGCCTTTCTAAATGCCAACAAGAAAATGTATCTCTAACGCTTTCCTCGATTTTTTGGTATTATGAGAGATAGACTTTAAGAATGTTGAGGAGGTTGAATGAAACCGTGGACCCTAGTACGGTAGATCATTCGATAGAGGATGTCTCGCGAAGGTTGGAGCGACAATCACAATGTATGCCCGCTCACCTTTATTTTCAGCTAGAAGAGTTACTCAATTGGTCACTTGAGCAAGAAGTCGTGAATCAATTGTACGCATTGTTAAAAAAATACGACGTATTAACCGATATAGAGCGTGAAGAACGAAACATCAGCATTCAAATGCTGATTGATGAAAACGGCGCTTAATCATCGGGAACGCATGTTGCGGGAGACGAGTAGCGTCTCTCGCTTTTTTTGTCCTGATTTATTTCGGAAAGGTGGAAAACAAAGACATGGATGTCGTTACGTTAGTCGGGCTCATACTCGGGTTCCTCACCCTCGTTGGTGGAATGTTATTAAAAGGAGCGGGTATCGCACCGCTGATCAACCCTGCCGCAATCGTTATCATTTTCGTCGGTACAGCTGCTGCGGTCAGTATCGCCGTATCGAAAGAACAGCTTCAAAATGTACCGAAGTTATTTAAAATCTTGTTCAAAAAACAAGAACTCCCAAGTAAATCTGGATTGCTTACACAATTTGTCGATTTATCGACGCAAGCTCGGAAAGAGGGACTCTTATCCCTAGAAACAGCACTCGAACAAGTCGAAGAACCATTTTTACGCCAAGGCATGATGATGGTCATCGACGGTCAACCTTCTGAGTATATTGCGGAAGTCATGTCACGGGACATCGAAAACATGGAACAGCGTCATAAGGCGAACGCCGACATCTTCACCCAGGCCGGGACATATGCGCCGACGCTCGGGGTACTCGGAGCCGTTATCGGATTGATTGCCGCCCTGAAAGATTTGTCGGATATCGAAAAACTCGGACACGCCATTTCTGCAGCCTTCGTTGCAACACTATTCGGGATTTTCACCGGGTACGTACTTTGGTTCCCGTTTGCCAATAAATTAAAGCAGTATTCGAAGAGCGAAGTCGTCATCAAAGAAATGATGATTGAAGGGATTTTATCGATTCAAAGCGGTGAATCTCCAAAAACGTTAGAAGATAAGCTGTCTGTGTATTTGTCTCCAAAGGAGCGAGCTGACTATGAAACGCAAAAAGAAGCATGATCATGAAGAACACATTCCAGAAGGTTGGCTCATTCCTTACGCCGACTTATTGACGCTCTTACTCGCGCTCTTCATCGTATTGTTCGCATCGAGTAACATCGACCAGACGAAGCTAGAGAAAATGTCGCGCTCGTTCAACCAAGTATTCTCTGGAGGCGTCAGTGTCTTCCAAGCTTCGACCGCCTCAAACAGCGACATCAGTCGGACAGATAACACGAATACGACCGCCAATCCGCGCACGTACGAGCTCGCTCAGCTCGATGAGTTGAAAGAAGATGTGAACCAATACATTAAGAAGAACGGGTTAGAGAGCCAAATTAAAGCGACGATTAACTCCAGTGGTCTCGTCTTAACGATTCAAGACCGCGCCCTCTTCAACTTAGGAGAGGCGACACTTGATGCCGATGCTCAAAATGTGGCTCAAAACATCAGTCAAATCTTAGAGAAGGCTGGAAAGCGAGAAATTGTCGTCTCTGGTCATACGGATAACATCCCCATCAACACGGCCCGCTTCCCATCGAACTGGGAGCTCAGTTCAGCACGTGCGACGGCATTCATGCGTGGATTATTGACGAATGATGCATTGAACCCGGCTCAGTTTACACTCGCAAGTTACGGGGAATTCAAACCAATCGCCACGAACGACACAGAAGAAGGTCGTTCGAAAAACCGACGTGTCGAAGTGTTAATTAAACCGCTCGTCGACTTATCGGAGGGCGAACCGAAGATGATTGAAACGATCACCTTACCGAACTAAAATCACCCACTCAAACGAGTGGGTGATTTGTGTTATTGCGTCAATTTGAAGTAACGTCTCGCTAGTTCTGTGAGCGGACTTTCAAACAAGCGTTTCCGCCAGTAGAGATCTGTCACTTTCTTCACCGCTTCACTGCGCGATGGGTAAGGATAAATCATTCGTGACAACTTGCCGATCTTATCGCCGCGTTGCATCGCATAGACGACGATTTGCATCCAGTCGCCAGCTGACTCACCAACCGCATGTGCCCCGATAATCTTTCCATTTTTCTTCGTGATGACTTTGACAAAGCCCGCCTCTTGGCGTTCGGCGATGAAACGGTCCACTTCTGACAGTTTCGCTTCATATGTCTCGATGTCATCCCCGTAACGCTCACGCGCTTCTTTCTCCGTCATCCCAACGTGAAATACTTCAGGATCTGTGAACGTGATCCAAGGAAGCTTACTGTAATCTACCTTGTTCCATAGTCCAAACAGTGCGTTTGCGACAACGGCTTTCCCTTCTTCGCCAGCCGCGTGTGTGAACGGTAACGTCTTGATCGTATCGCCAATCGCAAAGATATGCGGCTGTGACGTCCGATACGAAGAGGAGACATCGATGTATCCTTTCGTAACTTGAACGTTTGCACGATCGAGACGAAGCGCGTCGATGCGTGGCACACGCCCTGTCGCCATGAGCAGTTTATCTGCTTCATATTCGACTGTCTCGCCGTCCACCTCTGTCGTGACACGAATGCGACCGTCGACTTCATCGACCCGGTTGACCTTCACGCCGATTTTTAAGCGCATCGCCATCTCGAGTTGAGATTTTAGGTAAGTTGAGACGTCCTCATCTTCTTTTGGCAAGAACGCATCCTGTGCCTCGAGTACCGTAACTTGCGAGCCGAGTCGAACAAACGATTGTGCTAGCTCGAGGCCGACTGTCCCGGCACCGATGACAATGAGGCTTTCCGGAAGCGTCTCTTCTTCAAAAACCGTCTCGTTCGTTAAGTATGGGACTTGATCCAATCCGTCGATTGGAGGGACTGTCGGTTTTGAACCGGTTGAGATGACGAATTTTTTTCCAATCAATAAATCGTCCCCGACTTTCAATTCTGTCGGGCTTTGGAAAGAAGCCTCTCCGATGTACACGTCGACCCCAATCTTTTCAAAACGTTCTGTCCCATCATGGTCTTGGATAATGGCGCGCGCCTTGTCGACTCGTGCTTTCGACATTTGATAATGCTCGCCTCCATTGAATTCTGTTCCGAGAACACGCGCTGCGCGCATCATCGCATTCGCTTCTTTCGAGGCGGCAATCAATGCTTTCGACGGGACACATCCGACGTGTAGACAGTCGCCACCTAAATGTTTGTTCTTTTCAACAAGCGCGACTTTCGCGCCTAAGTTCGCTGCTCCTGCTGCTACCGTCATCCCAGCGGCACCGCCACCGATGACAATCAACTGATAGTCCTTCATCGAATCAACCTCCGGTATCGTTCACTCACATCTTCCATCCGTTTTCGGTTCACGCCAAAGTCTGAATAGCCGACACGTGACGCAGACCGAAATTCGACTTGTTGAGTGGAATCATCAAATAGAAAATTCACATCATCTTTAAAACGCATCACTTTCGAGGTCACCACATAATGAAGGCCCTCATCTGTTTCTTTGATCAGTTCGGCCCGTGGCAATTGGTTCATTGCCATCTTGATCGCTTCAATTGATTGGCCGCGACTCCCCGCATATGGGAGCGGAGACATGCGTAACTCTTCAATCGAGGTTTGCGTCGAGACGGCATTTGGACTTCCTTTTAACGGCTTCAATGACTGATTGGCCATAACAAAAACCTCCCTCATTCTACATACATCTATATATGTAGCCTGAATTCGGGAGGTTTAACCCTATTAATGTAGTTCGCTCGGGTCGAGAGGTAATAAAACCGTCACGGTCGTCCCGTGTCCGACCTCACTCTCGATGACGAGTTTTCCTTCATGTGCCTCAATCAACTCTTTGGAGATGGCGAGTCCGAGACCGCTACTCCCTTCCGTCACATGGGCCTGATAGAACATTTCGGTGATACGCTGCAAATGCTCACGTGAGATACCAGGACCTTCATCGATGATCGAGATGAAGGCGACACGTTCTGATTGAACGAAACGGATGGTCAATGTCCCGCCATCCGGTGAAAAGCGAATCGCATTCTCAAGAATGTTCAGGAACACTTGTTTCAATCGATTCTCATCAAATAGCCCGACTGACTTTTGAGGATAACGTTCGATGAGTGTAATGCCTTTGTCTTCGAGCGACTGCTTTAACTGCAACGTCACTTTTCGTAACAAGGAGACTAAATCGAGTTCCTGACGATACAAGACCAATCGACTCTCTTCGATTTTTGTGTAATCGAGAAGCTGCTCGACGAGACCGATCATACGCTCCGTTTCTGAATGAATGATGCTTAAACCAAGCTCCGTTTCTTCAGACAACTTCTCATCGCCACCTCGAATTGTCTCCGTCCATCCTTTAATCGATGTGAGCGGTGTCCGCAATTCATGGGAGACGCTCGAGAGAAACTCATTACGTGTCGACTGGTGCTGCTGTACTTTCGCACCTAAATACGTGAGTGTCCGAGCCAATGCCCCAAGCTCATGTTTCTCATTCGACTCCACAGCGACGTCGAAATCACCTTGAGCCATCTCATCCGCCGTTTCGATGATTTGACGAATCGGACGGACGAAACGATCAGCAATGCGAATGACCGTATAGAGTGCGAGTAACCAGATGAGGACACCAATCATGACGACGGTCATCCAAATCTCACGAATCAGCGTGTCTAGGTCTTCGAGCGGGCGTGTAAAGCTAATCGCAAACTCTGACGTATCGTTCGTCATAATCGGACTGGTGACCGATAAGTAATGCTCGTCACCGACGTCATAGTCCTGAACGACCGACTCACCTCGTGACAGCTCTTGTAATTGTTCTTGTGAAAAAGATGCCTGCCTGGTCCGTTGTCCCGTCGTTTTAACAATTGAACCGCTCTGGTCGACAATCGTCAAATCGGTTCCGGGATATCCGAATGTCCGGACGAGAACGGAAAAGGCACTCGGCGTCTCAAACCCGACTTGGGCTTGAGGATATAAATATGCACTCGTGGTCGCATGACTGAGTAACGCTTCCGACTCATACTCGTAATAGTATCGATATGTCCCGTAAGACAAGACACTGACGAGTAAAAGCAAGACGATCGTCACGACAATCATCATGCGAATGACTAACTGTTGTTTCATGCTTCATGTCTCCGCCATTTATATCCGTGACCCCATAATGTTTCAATATAAATCGGATGACTCGGGTCATCTTCGATTTTTTGACGCAAGCGACGAATGTTAACGTCGACGGTCTTGCGGTCACCGAAGTAGTTGACGCCCCATACGGCATCGAGTAGTGCATCACGCGATAAAACAATTTCCTCATTTTGAACAAGATGACAAATCAAGTCATACTCGGTCGGCGTCAAATCGATCGATTGACCGTACTTCGTCACTTGCTTCGCCGCAAGATCAATCGCGAACGGTCCTGACTTCAACCGCTTCGAGTCTTTTCGTTTCACTTTTTCGACGCGGCGTAGCAACGCTTGAATGCGTGCTACCAATTCGCCTGGACTGAACGGTTTGGCGATATAATCGTCCGCCCCTTTTCCGAGGCCTTCGATTTTATCTTCTTCGAGCGTCCGTGCCGTCAACATGATAATCCCGACGTTTTCATCGATATCTCGAATGGCCGCACATGCCTCGAACCCGTCCATCTCCGGCATCATAACGTCTAATAAGACGACATCGAACGGTTCACGGTCAAATGCGGTGACCGCCTCTCGTCCATTCGTCGCCTCAAACACATCGAAACCGGCTCGTTTTAAATTCACAATAATGAAGCTGCGAATCGCATGCTCGTCCTCAGCTACTAAAATTCGATTCATATTTACACCTCTTCTAGAGTTCACTTCTCTACATTATAGTTACGTTTTTGCGACAAGGTTGTCAATTGACCTTAAAAAGGTTTAGGATGGAGTCATTAGATTCTGAAGGAGGACCCCCTACTACTATGAGTTACAAGATGATTGTATTGGATATGGATGATACGCTCCTCACGAGCGACCATACGATTTCCCCTAAAACAAAAGAAGCACTTCTCGATGCGCAAGAGCGCGGCTATAAAGTCGTGCTCGCGAGTGGCCGACCAACGTTTGCGATGTGGGATGCAGCCCGTGAATTAGAACTTGCGAAGTACGGTAGCTTCATCTTATCGTTCAACGGTGCATCGGTCATCAATTGCGCGACGAACGAGGAAATTTTCTCGAGTACGCTTCAACCGGACACAGTCGCCCATCTCCATGATATCAGTGAACGGGAAGGAATCGCGATTCATACGTACGTCGGTAACGAAATCGTAACCGATCGCCCGAACCCGTATACGGATATCGAAGGTGAATTGACAGGTATGCCGGTCGTTCATGTCGATAACTTTAAAGAAGCTGTGACTGCACCTGTCGTTAAATGTTTGATGCTTGCCGATGGTGACACGCTTGCTCCGATTGAGACGAAGCTTCAAGAAGAGTTGGCTGGAAAATTGGCCGTCGCTCGTTCAAAACCGTTCTTCCTAGAGTTCACGGAAGCCGGTGTCACAAAAGGGACAAGCCTCGCTTTCCTAGCAGATCAACTCGGCATCGCCCAGAAAGAAGTCATCGCTTGCGGTGATGGAAACAATGACTTGACGATGATTGAATGGGCAGGTCTCGGTGTTGCGATGGGTAACGCCAATACGACAGTCAAAGGGAAAGCAGACTTCATTACGAAGTCAAACAACGAAGACGGAATTGCGCATGTCATCGAGACATACATGGCGGACGTACTCGTCACGCAATAAGCTTCTGGTTGGAGAAAGGGAGGAAGTAAGATGAATAAAGGGTTGAAACGCGCTGGAGTCGGGCTGATTGGAACAGCGGTCGCGGGAGCGGCTTATGTTTTCCTTTCGCCTAAACCAGCAACACGTTTAATCAAAACTTCGTTCGCAGGGGGGAACGAAGTGGAGATGAAGGGATTCGAGGAAGTCGTTCAAAAGACGTCTGTCCGAAAAGACATCGACTACTTGTCTTCTTATGACAACGGGACGTTTGATTTGATTCGCTATGAAGGCGACCGAAAACCTGTCCCAACAATCTTTTGGGTGCATGGTGGCTCATTCGTCGGTGGTGATAAATCTGACGTCTTAAAATACGCCACCTCGATTGCGAGTAACGGCTACAACGTCGTCAGTATCAACTACGCGCTTGCGCCAGATGTAACGTATCCGACACCACTTCAGCAAATGGAAGAAGCGTATGCATTCATCGCTGAAAACAACGATCGATTCCGTCTCGATTTGGACCGCGTCTTTTTCGCGGGTGATTCGAACGGTGGACAGCTCGTTGCACAGTTTGTCGGGATTCAGTTGAATGACGACTACTCGCCTTCGGCCGAAGTCAGACAAGTTGTACCGAAATCGTCTATCCTTGGAACCATCTTATTGTCTGCACCATTCGACTTGAAGCGTTCATGGCTCGAATCATCGAAATCTGTGAACCGCTTCTTGTTCAAACGCATCGGTTGGGCTTATTTCGGCACATACAACTGGGAAACACTCCCGGTCGTCGCTGAAGCTTCGCCGCTCGTCAACGTACCTGCTACATTCGTGCCGACGTTTATCGCTGACGGAAACGACCATTCGTTTGAAGATCAGGCGAAAGAATTTGCAACAATTCTCTCAGGTCGAACGGATGTGACGACTGTATTTTATGACCGGAACGAACACGAACTCGGTCATAACTATTACTTCGAAATGGACCGCCCGGCGGCAAATTCGACGTATCGCCGTCTGATCACGTTCTTACGTGAAACGACGAATCAATCCGTATAAAAAATAAGCGACGTTCTCTGTTCGGAGAACGTCGCTTATTTTCGTTAGCGCAACAGTTCGAACGCGCGTCCAATCAATTCATTTCGAGAAGGAGATGTATGACGAAGTGCTTCAAGTCGATCAATCACGGCCTGCTTCAATTCCTCGTCTTCTACTAACTCCAGACATTCAATGTGTAACAACCACGCATCTGGATGCTCGGATAAAATGTCTGGAACGAGACCATCAATCGATTCGCCGCGTTCACGCATGAGGTGAATGCGATTGAACATCGGGTCATCTTTCGTCCATACACGTTCATCCCGTTCGATGATCACCGGTTTTTCAATGATCGTCAATTCTTCCACCGTCGTCCCAGGGAAGACCGATGGAAGTGAATCGACGCGTACTTCGAGTGAATCGAGTGAAATCGTCCGTCCTTCTAGTTGAACGATCACCCCTTCGAGCATGTCCGATGCACATGCTTGACGAAGGGTCATTCCGTCCTCGAGGAGATCATCGCGGTCTAGCGCAGATTCTGTGTCATGGACAATGAGAAGTCCGTGACGTTCTCGTTTCGTCAACTGACCATTTTTTACGACTGTGCACTCATCCCATTGGATGAGCGTATGTTCCTTCGATTCTGTCATGTGGCGAACGATGCCGACACGTTCTGAACCGTCCTCGAGTCGAATCGTCGATTGACTTCCCGACGCCAATGCTTTTGTGACCGATTCAACCCCACCTTTTCGAATGGCCATTCTTCCTTCTAATTCATCTAAAACGGAAGAAAGCGTCTCAAAGTCTGGAATGACGAATAGTTCTTTTTGCATATTCGTCACGTCTTGCTTCGTCTGTAGCGCATGCTCCAAATCAAATGGATGTTTGACGACCGCATCGGTCAGACAGTGACGGCTTTCACCGACAGATGACAAGAGGCCCGCCCCGTAAATCATCGGATTCTCAAGGTCACCAATCAATCCAAATTCAACCGTCCACCAAAAGATGCGTGCGACTTGTTGTGCCTCTGAAAAACCGGTCACTTGCGCTTTCGCTTCGTGTACCGCTCGTTCTGCCGCCTCGATGTCTTGTTCCGTTGAGTTGGCGTTCTCTTTCACGATCGTCAAGCGTTTCAACGCCGCGAACGAAGCATGCTCTTCTCGGTTCATGAACGCCTTCGCCCCTAGTTGACCGAAACGTTTGACGATTGCCGAGAACGTTGGGTCCATCAACATCGGCGCGTGACCTGCTGCCTCATGAATGATGTCAGGTGCTGGACTGTATAAGATATTCTCGACTTTTCGAATGTCCGTCGCGACCGGCAACATTCCGTTTCCTTGGAAATCAAAGAAAGCAACGCCTGGGATGAGTCCATCCACTGCGACAGTCGACCATCCCGCTGCCCGCATCTCATCCGTCATCTGTTCGACGTTCGGTAATCGGTCTGGTCCCATTCCTGTCCGTTTTAAACCTTCGATGTAAAACGGGTGCGCTTTTCCTTCTAACGTATGCAGATTCAAGCTTAAAACGAAGCGCCAGACGGCATGATCCGTTGGTGTGTATTCATTGTAAAACTGCGGTGAAATATGTGGGGCAAGATGTGTTGGAATCGATTGTGTCAACATGTGAAGTCCTCCTTTAAAGTCAAAAAAATCCCTATCGATTCAATCGATAGGGACGACAAAGCCGCGGTACCACCCTAGTTGCTAGAGATTATCTAGCCGCTTATTCCGATAACGGGGGACCGCTCAATCATGAGAGCTCGGGAACTGTAATTCGATTCATCTTTTGGGCGTGTTCGCAGCACCACACGCTCTCTGGGCCAGGGAAGATGTCTCTACTTCGGTTCCTTCTTCGCTTCTACTACGTATTCATTTCTCTATCTTTTATACAGTTATGCTGTTATGCATATATGCTTTTAAGCACTAAAGTGACGTCTTGTTAGTTACTGTACCAAAGGTTTTTCGACGCGTCAACAAAAAACAGTCTACGAATTTTCGTAGACTGTCAAAGACACCAATCAATCGGGGACTGTCCCCACTCGTTTAAAGCGTCATTCACTTGAGAAAACGGCTTTGATCCAAAGAATCCACGATGGGATGATAGTGGGCTCGGATGAACGGACGTGAGCACTTGATGCTGTTCTCCAATCCATTTCATTTTCTTCTTGGCGTCATTCCCCCAAAGGATGAATACGATGGGCTCTTCACGACTCCCTAGTCGCTCAATCACCGAGTCGGTAAATTGTTCCCATCCTTTCCCACGATGCGAGCCCGCCTTTCCCGCTTCGACCGTCAGCGCTGTATTCAAGAGGAGGACTCCTTGTTTCGCCCATTTTTCTAAATTCCCACTCTTCGGAATGTCACACCCGACGTCGTCCTTTAGTTCTTGAAAGATATTTCGTAACGACGGTGGGAAACGCACCCCATCCTGTACCGAAAAACTGAGACCATGCGCTTGGTTTGGTCCGTGATACGGATCTTGCCCTAAAATCACGCATTTCACGTCACTAAATTTCGTGTAAATAAATGCGTTCCAAATGTCTTCCCGGTTTGGGTACACCGTCGTCTCTTCATACGCTTGATTGACGAACTGTTTCAACTGTTGAAAATAAGGCTGACTCATCTCGTCTTGAATGATGTCTGTCCAATCCCCAAGCAATCGACTCGATAACTGTTCTCCCATTGCATACTCCCCTTTCCCTTTGTATGATACCCAAAATGCGAGCATACAAAAAGACGAGCCAGCCGACTCGTCTTTCGCATTATACCGTTACTGCGCCTGCAACTTCTTTCGCAAGTGCTTCTGCTTTCGCTTTCGCGTCTGCAACGATTTCTTCGATTTTGTCTGGGTATTGGTTCATTCCTTCAACCGCTACCGTCGTCACTTCAGAAACACCGACGAACGCGAGCGCTTGGCGAAGGTATGCGTCTGCAAAGTTAAGGTCTGTCCCTGTGTAGATTCCACCTGTCCCTTGGATGTGGATCGCTTGTTTGTTTTCAAGCAAGCCGACAGGACCTTGCTCCGTGTAACGGAACGTTTTACCCGCCATGAGGACGCTGTCGAGGAACATTTTCATGCGTGCTGGGAAGAAGAAGTTCCACATTGGCGTTGCGAATACATAAAGGTCCGCTTCCATGAACTTCTCGAGCATGCCGCTCATTGTGCCTACTTTTTTCGCTTCCACGTCAGTGAGTGCTTCGCCTGATGCGAATTTTCCCCATGCGCTGAGCACGTCTCCATCGATTTCTTGTACATCGACATCGTAGAGTTCGATTGCTTCTACTTCGATTGATGCGTTTTCAGCCTTGAGTGTTGATACGAATGTTTCTGCAACTTGTTTGCTGTATGAAAGTTCAGTTGGTTTCGGGTTAGCCGATACATATAATACTTTAGTCATCGTGTAATCCTCCATTTGGGTAATCTCTAATTTTTTTCAATAACAGTTAGAACTATATCATCTGTATATCTCATCGTCAATTATTTTAACTTCAAGATATTAACGAAAAAAGCAACGGGCTTTATTTGCCCGCTGCGTTATAACCGACTCGTTTCAATAACGAAATCAATTGTTCCGTCTCTTCATCGCTTAACGGTCCGTATATATCTTTAAAGATTTCGATGTGCTGTGGATAGACGACATCCATGAGCGCCTTCCCATCCTCTGTTAACGAGGCGTATGTGACGCGACGGTCGGACGGACAGGCGATTCGTTCAATCAGCCCACGCTTTTCCAA
Organism: Exiguobacterium sp. MMG028; assembly: GCF_027947425.1. Classification (NCBI taxonomy): domain Bacteria; kingdom Bacillati; phylum Bacillota; class Bacilli; order Caryophanales; genus Exiguobacterium; species Exiguobacterium sp. MMG028. Next base: position 238,627 of record NZ_JAQJIN010000003.1, on the reverse strand, counting down.
CTTGTCGATCACGTATGTCACGCTACCACTCGTAATCAAAATCTGGTCCCCGATTTGTTGTAACGGGGTATCTCCTCGTTTATACAAAACGGATAAAACACCGAACTCTGTTGAATTTAACTGGTGGCGTCGTAAATCTTCTTTCACACGATCGCTGATGGCATCCATCGTTCGTGCGAGAACGACCCATGCCTTCAATTCAAGGGATTCAATCATGTCGGTTTCACCTCAATTCGTTCATCATATATCACTAGTATAGCAGGACTTATGCAGTATAAGCCGGGAAAAATACTTCGTCAAGGAACTTCTTCATTGTCGCGTATGTCGGAAACGTTTAGAATGGTAGTATTGTGATTTTAAGAAAGGGTGGACCGTATGCGTGAGTATTACGAAATTTCATTGACGATTAAACGGGAGTTTTTGCATGCTGTCATCGATTTGTTGAATCGGGAAGGCATCGCACCGGACTATGCGCTCGAAAAGGAAGGCGCGGTCTTTTTATTGTTCAATCATTTACCTTGGCCAAACGTGACCCGTGAACCGCACGCCGTGGAACGTTTCTTGTTGACGTTGAAGCGATCGGATTATTTATTCGTCAAAACGAAACGTAAATCACCGGTCCCCGACCATGAACCGGTCGCCTGCATGGGCGCCCTCGTTTCTCCGTTTCATGAACATCTGCGTATCGAACTCGCAGTGGATGAGTCTGAAGCGAGTCATTTAGATATGTCCGCATTCCGTCATTATTAAACGAACGACATGTTCCAATCCCCATGAAAATCAGCAAAAGTGCTGACGATCATGGGGATTTTTTAGGAGTAATCGATTTCGCAGACGGGAATAAAGGACAGTATTCGAACCGAAAAGGAGATATGTTGGAATGGACACAGTCATGTTAATCGTCAATCCATCCTCAGGAAAAGAATTGGGGGAACAACACGCGACACATGCCGAGGAAGTGTTGCGTGAACGATATGGACACGTCGATGTCCGCTTCACCGAGAAAGAACAGGATGCGACGAACTTTGCACGAGAAGCAGCAGAAAAACAATATAAGGCCGTCATTGCGATGGGTGGGGACGGAACGTTGAACGAAGCGGTCACCGGACTTGCGGAAGCGCCTCATCGTCCTGATTTTGGACTCATCCCGCTCGGTACGGTCAATGACCTTGCCCGCGCACTTGGTGTACCAAATGATCCAAAAAAAGCGATTGAAGCTCTTCGTAACGCTGAACCGACACCGATGGATATCGGAAAATATGAGAACGGCTATTTTATGAACGTCATTGCCATTGGTCTCATTGCCGAGGCGGTCGATGAAGTGAGCGTGGAAGAAAAGACAAAGTGGGGGCCATTCGCCTATCTAATTGAAGGCGTGAAGGCGTTCCGCGAACATAGTCCTTATGCGTTGTCGATTGAAAGTGAGGACGGTCAATTTGATGGCGAAGCTTATCTCGTCGTCATCGCCTTGACGAACTCGGTCGGAGGATTTGAGAATTTCGAACCGGACGCGCGACTGAATGACGGTCTATTGCACGTCTATATTTTTGAAGAACTCGGTCTAAAAGACGCACTTCAATTAACGCCTGCCCTGTTCACGGGAAAATTAAAGGAAACGGACAGCGTCACGTCATTCTGTACGACACGGGTGAAAGTCAACTCGCCTGAATCCCTTCCTGTAAATGCAGATGGTGACACAGGTGGTACGTTGCCATTTACATTTGAAATTTTACCGAGTCATTTGAACGTATTGAAGCCCGTATAAGAGAAGGACTTTCATGAATGAAACCGAATGTTAACAAGCGAGAGAGGAGAATGACCTATCAACATCTCGCTTGTTCCACTTACAACAGCATCCGACGAAATCGTCGAGACATTCAATCGCTGGAATAATGACCCACAAATCGTGCATTTGATTCGTCCGAGTCGGTCTGAAGAAGAATTGACCGCTCATTATGAGATGACGGTCGAAGATTTAGAGGATCGTCTTCTGACACATGATATTTTTCTCATTTATGCAGACGACCATCTCGTCGGTGAAATGAACGTCATGTATGACCCCCCTCATCTGTACCGTCAAGAACCTGGTACGGCGTGGCTCGGGTTTGTCATCGGGGAATCCGTAGGACGCGGCAAAGGCGTGGGCACGGAGTCCCTTCGTTTACTGGAGGAGAAACTGCGGGCGCAGGGGACGCCTCGCATGGAGCTCGGCGTGTTCGCCTTCAATCACACGGCCCATCGACTCTATACGAAACTCGGTTATGAAGAAATCGGACGAATTGAGCACTTCACTTACTGGGACGGTCAATTCTGGTCCGACATCCGGATGGAAAAACGACTCAACTAAAAAGCCCTTTCACGTGGTGTGAAAGGGCTTTGACTTAGTTGTTCAAGTTCTCGACTTCGACGATTCGGAAGCCTTTTTGTTCAAGCTTGGCAACAACTTTGTTCTTCATGTCTTCTTCGCAATCCGGTGGTAACGTCACGAGTACGCGACGCAACACCTTACTTTTTGCATCAAGCGTCATCAAGCTTGCGATTGACGTATACTTGTTCACGATTTTTGTAATCTTCTCGAGCGCTCCTGCCTGTTCGCTCAAGGCAATCGTCAAGACGTAACTACCTGTGTCACGACTCCATGCCTCTTCGAGCATCCCAAGCATCTTCCCGTGCGGAAGAATACCATAAAACTCATTGCTCTCATCTTTCAATACAGCAATGTATGGCAATTCTTTGATCGAGAAAAAGACTTCGAAGAAGCCGTCGGATTCATGAACGTATTTTTGCGTATTTTTAATGAGCGTCATCACATTATCGTCCATGTTTTCCCCGTTCATTCCATGACGATAAATATGCATCTTATAAATGTTACCGCGGAAAAATTTCCCCGTCTCGTCTAAAACAGGCACACAACGATATCCTGTTTCTTCAAGCGTATGAAGCGCTTCCCGCAAGGTTGCCTTTTCACTGATTGTGACAACATCTTTCTTCGGGATACATAAGCTATGCACTAACATGCGTTTTCCTCCCAGCCAATAATAAAGTGGTCTACACCCTATTTATTATTATTCCCCAAATATGATGAACATCCTGCATACTTTTTCTGAAAAGTTATGAACACTTCTTGTAATCCTTGCATTTGTCGGAATACGAAAAAGTCGTTATAGTGAAACTATCCAAACAGACAAAGGGGATGGACGATTATGACGATGAAAAAAGCATTGACGATTGCCGGTTCTGATACGAGCGGTGGCGCGGGTATCCAAGCCGACCTCAAAACGATGGAAGAACTCGGTGTGTACGGTATGACAGCTTTGACTGTCATTGTGGCACAAGATCCACACAACGCATGGAATCACGAAGTTTTTCCAATCGACACGACATTGATTGAGAAGCAAATCGATACGGTACTCGCTGGGATTGGAGTCGATGCAGTGAAGACGGGAATGCTCCCGACTCCTGAAATCATCGAACTCGCAGCACGTAAGATTAAAGAATACGGAATCGAGAATGCCGTCGTCGATCCGGTCATGGCTTGTAAAGGTGCGGATGAGATTCTTGACCCGAACGTTGCGGTCGCGATGCGTCAACATCTCGTACCAGTTGCCAAAATCATCACTCCAAACTTATTCGAGGCGCGTATGCTCGCTGGCCTCGATAAAACACCATCGACGATGGACGAAATCAAAGAAGCGGCTCGTCTCATCCATGAGCTTGGCGCTGAGATCGTCATCGTCAAAGTCGGCGGCAAACTTGGTTTCGACACAGCATTCGACGTCTTGTATGACGGAAACGAATTCCGTCTGCTTGAAAGTGAAAAAATCGAGCCAGCGTTCACACACGGCGGTGGATGCACGTTCTCTTCTGCCATCGCGGCTTCTCTCGCAAACGGCCATACGGTCGAAGAAGCGATTGAAATCGGAAAAGAATTTATCACAGAAGCAGTTCGTCACTCGTTCCGTCTCAACCAATACGTCGGACCGACGAACCATACGGGATACCGTAAAAAAGTAGCAACACAATCGTAAACAGATGACCCGGAACGTGACGTTTCGGGTCATCCTTTCCATTGGAGGGACAGACGTGAAAGCGATTCAACCTGATCACATTCAGCAATATTTAGACAATCACGTCGCAACACCACTTTTCGTGCATGTCGAGACGACAAATGGTGCCTATGCGACACATAACGACCCGGATTTTCATAACGCCGGGATGTTTATCCGTAATGCCAAAATCGAATATAGCATCGGCCAAATCAAAGGAAACGGGCCTTATCGGGTCGGTTTAAAACTTGATCACGGTTGGCTCTATGTAGAAGGATTGACCGACTACGAGGTGCATGGCGAACAGTTATTACTCGCTGGTCACGATCGACTCGGTCGACTGGCCTGTGCGCTGCATATCGATATCAAACCGCTCCCGCAAGGAGCATCGGAGGTGGAGAATCAATGAATGGACCATTACTCGTCATTTTCCCACACCCGGACGATGAGGCATTCAGCTCGGCCGGAACGATTATCCAACATCGTCAAAAAGGACTCCCGGTCACGTATGTCTGCTTAACACTGGGCGAGATGGGACGCAACATGGGTTCTCCCATCTTTACAACGCGTGAGGAGCTACCTAAAATTCGAAAGCATGAACTTGAAGAAGCTTGTCGGATGATGGGCATCGAGGACCTGCGCATGTGGGGACTTCGTGATAAAACCGTTGAATTTGAGGACGAGGCAGAGCTCGCTGGTCGCTTCCGCTCCTTGATTGACGAAGTGAAGCCGGAGACGGTCATCTCGTTCTATCCAGGATATGCCGTTCACCCGGACCATGAAGCGACAGCTCGTGCTGTCGTACGAGCACTTCAGGAGATGGGAGAGTCACGCCCTGAGTTTTTAGGTGTCGCCTTCGATCGCCGCACAGAAGAAGAACTCGGACAACCTCACGTGATCGTCGATGTGACGGAAGAGAGCGAGCAGAAAAAAGCCTCCCTCTTTGCTCATCGTTCTCAGACGGAAGGTCTACTTCGCGCGATTGACAACGCAGAAAACGCCCACGTCATGGAGTTACTCCAACGTGAGCGCTTCTATCATTATCCGTTCTCATGATTCATAGGCTAGGCGGGTCATATAAAGTAATGCCCCAACGGTCCCAAGACCGATTAACGTTCCGAATACTACAACGATTTGTCCCATGTTTTCACCTCTTCTAGACTATACGAACGTTTCTATGGATTGGTTTCAAACAGCGCATCCCTTTCAGGGTGTGCTGTTTTTATGTATTCGATTTGATTATTTTAAGCATACACTTCTCCTCACCATCTTGCGTCCGTCTTAAGACGTAAAAACAGGCATGGCTTATGGCCCATGCCTGTGAGAATTATCGTGCAGTCGCATGAACGACCCACACAACAAGCCCAATCATTGAAAACGCCAAAAATAGCGACGCTGTCGTCCCTATGATAAAGACAACCCCTAATCCGAGAATGCCAAGATGCCACAGCATCGAGACAGACGATTCCGTCGTCGCTCGAATGGATGAAGGAACTTGATGGTGCAAAAGTCCATAATAGAGCGGCTCCATCGCCCCATATAGAAGTGCCAACAATCCCATGACACCAATTCCGATTGGACTCGGAAATAAGCCGATGAAGAGAAACCCGCCACCCATCACCCAACCGAATTGTTTCAACCAACGTTCCGAAGGCGCAACACGCACGATGGTTCCTGCGAACAGTTGTCCAGGTAACTGGATCAAGAGCAACCCACTTGAAATGACACCGAACCAATAAATCGGAACGGACACATCGCGAGCGTACAGTTGCCAAAATTCATCGATGAAGTTAAAAGCGGATACCGCTGCCAAAAAACTGATTGTGACATAACGAAGTTGTCGGTTTGACCAAATGAATCGGAACCCTTTGAACAAATGCCGCCACGTCAAACGTTCCTCCCGCTCTCGATGAGTCGGTTCCACGAGAAATACACTACATAGTGTCGCCATCATCAAACTCAAAATCGAGATTCCATAGTTCCACTCCAAAGGAAGGTACTGAGCCAACATACTACCACTCAATGCCGCCACCACAGCGGCCACAATCCCAATCGCGTTCAGCTTCCCAAGAACCCGTTCGAATGACGAAGCTTCATGACTTTCTTGTAAGGACTCGTATAGCAGCGCATTCTCTGCCCCACTTCGAATGACCGACCCAACGGCCGAACAGCTGATGGCGACAAAGAAACCCGTGAACGTGAACGAATACAAAATGACGATAAACGACAGCCATTCTAACGTGACACCGATTTGGACAAGTCGACGCCGTGCCGTATGATCCGCCCATACACCAGTCGGTACTTCGAACAGAACGATGATGAGCGCATATACCATCTCTAAATAAACGACTTCCTGAATGGAGATGCCTCGTGACTCCCAGAACAGCCGTTCAATCACGTATGCGGGAATCAAGCCTTCAAACCAACGAATCCATCCTAATCGGACAACGTTTCGACGAACTTAACTAGGTGAACGTGCTCGTTTTCTCATTTGAATCTCCTCCTTACTTGTCTATTCCCGAAAACACAAAAAAACCACGAGATTCCTCTCGTGGTTGACGTGTTATTTCAATAAGTTGAGAATCTCGCGATTGAACGCTGGAATGTCATCCGGCTGACGGCTCGTCACAAGCTGGTTCTGACAGACGACAACTTCTTTGTCCGCATATTTGGCACCGGCATACTCCATATCGACTTTAATCGATTTGTAGCCGGTCGCGTCACGACCTTCTAACGTCTTCGCCGTAATCAACAGCTGTGGTCCGTGACAGATGGCAAAGACAGGTTTTTTCGCATCCATGAAGGCTTTCGCGAACGAGACGAACCGTTCGTCTTCACGCAACAAGTCAGGAGAGAATCCGCCTGGTAAGAGAAGGGCATCAAAATCTTCTGGCGATACATCATCAATCGATTGATCGATGTTCACTTTCGCCTCTCCTTGCTTCCCTTCTACCGTGTTGCCTGCTTTCTTCTCGATCGTCACGACGTCATGTCCCGCATCCACCAATGCGTCACGGGGACCCGTGAATTCTACATCTTCAAACATATCTGTAATGAGCGTTGCTACTTTTGCCATGTTCTAAACACTCCCTCTGTTTGTTTTATGCACATAGGGACTGTTCCACTGGCATGAATCACTTAAACATCATTGCATGCATTCAACGGAACTTCGAGACATACGGATTGTCGCGTTCAAAGAAGCGATATGGGTAGTCACGTGCCTCGCCCGTGTTCGGAATGCCGATGCGTGGACCCGCCTCAATCACCATTCCCGTCTCACCTTCAGCAAGATAGAGCGGGTCTTGTTGGAACGAGTGACCATATAAGTCCATCGTGATCCCGAGTGCTTTCGTCAACTTCCCTGGTCCGTTCGTTTGGTCATATCGTTTCACCCCAGGACGGTTCGAAGCAATCCATTCATGTCCTTGAATCGGTTCGACGGCTCGAATCAACACGGCTTCCGGTGTACCAACCGGACCACTGACTACGTTCAGGAGCGTATGTGTATGCATTTGATACGTGTATACATGCCCAGGTTGCCCGAACATGACTTCCGTCCGTTTCGTTCGACGCCCTCCGAAACTATGTGCCGCTCGGTCGATGGCACCGAGGTAAGCTTCTGTCTCAACAATCTTCGCGATGATGTCACCTTCCGGGTGTCGCCGCACCAAATATTGCCCGAGTAAGGCGCGTGCCAATTCGAGTGTCGGTTGTTCATAAAATGCTAGATCGAGTCGCTTCATCGTTCCACCTCCCTTTCTCCTATTTTCTCAAAAGTCATGTGCTGCACACAAAAAAGATGCCCTGCATGGCAGGACACCTCGATATTACGATGCGATTTTAAGTGATTCACGTTGCTTCCCCAATCGGACGTATCCCAAAATGATGGAGAAGACCGGGCTGAGCCAAAGGAAGAACGCAAATGGGGCGTATTCCAATACAGGCACACCGAGTGTCGCTGCGAAGAACGCTCCGGAGACACCCCAAGGAATGAGCGGGTTAATCACAGTCCCGCCATCCTCAAGCGCACGTGACAAGTAGCGTGGGTCGATCCCGCGATCGATGAACCCTTGTTTGAACGCCTGTCCTGGCAAGAGAATCGACAAGTACTGTTCTCCTGCGAGCAAGTTGACACCGATTGAGCTGAGGACGACCGATAGAACCGAACTTCCTGGTGACTTCAAGCGCTCGAGCAACGATTCAACGATTGCTTGGAACACACCGAGTTCACGTAACAAGCCTCCGAATGCAAGGGCGATCAAGACGAGGCTGACCGACCAGAGCATCGATTCAAGACCACCACGATCGAGTACCGTCGCAATCGTCTCATTCTCCACACCTGACTTGAATCCAGACTGCATGACACCGAGCCAGTTCGAGATGCTCCAGTTGCCTTGAACAAAACCTGCCGTCAAGACACCAGCGAACATCCCAACGAGCATCGTCGGCAAGACCGGCATCCGACGGAACGCAAGCACTGCGACGAGCACAGGGGCAATTAACGTAAGCCATGAGAGGTCAAAACGTCCGCTGAGCGCAGCTTGTGCTTCCGCGATTTGAGTCGTATCAGCAGTTTGACCGCTACGTCCGAGGAACGTGAATAAAATCAGTGTGATGATGAACGCTGGAATCGTCGTCCCCATCATGAAGCGAATGTGGTCGAATAGTTTGACACCCGCCACTGCTGGCGCAAAGTTTGTCGTGTCCGACAACGGGCTCATCTTGTCTCCGAAAAGCGCACCCGATACGATGGCACCTGCAGCGAGAGCTGGCGAGATGCCTAGTGCCGTCCCGATTCCGAACAAGGCGACACCGACCGTTCCAACTGTAGTAAACGCACTTCCTGTGAATGTTGAGACGATCATCGTAATCAATAAGACACTTGGTAAGAACCATTCAGCAGAGATTGTATTTAATCCGATGGAGAGGATCGTCGCGACCGTCCCGGACATTTGCCATACTCCGATGAGCATCCCGATCAATAACAAAATTAACACCGGCATGATGGCTTCACGAATCCCGTTGATCATCGCCGTCTCAATCTGTTTGAAGTCGCGTGAACGATAATACGCGTATCCACCTACTATTACCATTGTGCCAAAAATCGCCATATGCGGCGTCGCTTTGGCCAAAAACATCAGTGCGAGCAAGGTGATCCCGCTCATCAACACGACGAATACAGCTTCTTTTCCTTTCATCTGCATCGACGTCCCCTCCTTTCGTTATATCATGATTATTTATTATTTCGCCTAACCGCTTAAACGCTTTTATGCACAAAAGCACGTCAGTGATGTTTTTTACTATACTCGCTTCCTTTCTCCCTGTCAAACGTCTTTTTATGATAAATTATATGCTTGAGGGTGACCTCCGGAGTTCGTAACCTCCTCCGACATCAAAACTAGCGAAAAGGAAGTGTGCTTCATGCAACACGAAAAAGCATTGGTCGTCTTTAGTGGTGGCCAAGATTCAACCACTTGCCTATTTTGGGCAAAACAACAATTCTCCCATGTGGAGGCGGTGACATTCGCATATGGTCAACGCCATGATGCGGAAATCGAGGTCGCAAAAGAAATCGCGGCAGAACTCGATGTCCCACACCACATCCTCGACTTGTCCCTACTCGGACAACTCACATCAAATGCGCTCACGAGACACGATCTTGACATCGACAATGCGGACGTCCCAAACACGTTCGTCGATGGACGCAACCATCTATTCTTATCATTTGCGGCTGTCATGGCCAAACAACTCGGTATGCATCACATCGTGACCGGTGTATGTGAAACGGACTTTTCAGGTTACCCGGATTGCCGAGACCAATTCATTAAATCACTCAACGTGACACTTAATTTAGCGATGGATTATCCATTCGTCATCGACACTCCGCTCATGTGGCTCGATAAAAAAGAGACGTGGGCACTCGCCGACGAGCTCGGTGCCTTTGACTACGTCAAAGAACGCACGCTCACTTGCTACAACGGCATCATCGGTTCAGGTTGTGGAGAATGTCCGGCGTGTAAGCTTCGCCAAAACGGACTCACAGCTTACGAGGAGGTGCGCGTATGAAACATGCTCCATTCCTCGCCCCGACCAGTGTCGAATCGAAACAAGAAGGGTCGCTCATCTACTGCCCGCATCGCGTTCAAATCGTCAAAGAAGTGACGTTCGACGCGGCACACCATTTATTTGACTATGACGGCAAATGTCGTGCCCTTCATGGTCATACGTATAAACTCCAGATGGGTGTCAGCGGTTTTCTCGACAATCGCGGGATGACGCTCGACTTTGGTGACTTGAAAAAAATCTTCAAAGAAGAGCTTGAGCCATATCTCGACCATCGCTATTTGAACGAGTCACTCCCTTATATGAATACAACTGCAGAAAATATGTGTTATTGGATTTTCGAACAGTTGGCGACACACTTGCCAAATGAACGCGACGTGCGCGTCGAATTCGTCCGTTTGTATGAAACGCCGACGTCGTACGCTGAGTTCCGCCGTGAATGGTTGGTGGAATCGTGAAAATCCCTGTTTTAGAAGTGTTCGGACCGACCTTCCAAGGAGAAGGACGTGCCATTGGACAGAAGACGATGTTCGTCCGGACCGCCGGTTGCGATTATCGCTGTTCGTGGTGCGATTCTGCCTTCACATGGGACGGTTCAGAAAAACCGGACATGCTGACGGCCGATGAGGTCATCGCTCGTCTTGACGCACTCGGTGCGTACGATTACGTCACCATCTCGGGTGGAAACCCGCTCCTCATCGCGGCCATGGAGAACCTCGTCGTGAAATTGAAAGAGCGTGGCGTCACACTCGCCGTCGAGACGCAAGGTAGCCGCTATCAAGAGTGGCTCACACAAATCGATGACGTGACCCTCAGCCCGAAGCCTCCTTCGTCTGGCATGAAGACAAACTGGGAACAACTCGACGCCATCGTCGAACGGTTGCGCCCGGAGCAGACGACATTCAAAGTTGCTGTCTTTGATGAAGTGGACCTCGCTTACGCGAAAGAAGTACAACAACGCTATGCACCGGACGTCATGTATTTATCTGCCGGTAACCCAGAGCCAGGTGCTGACGGTGATATCACCGATGCCCAGCTCCGTCGTTTAAAACAATTGTGGGAAGACGTCGCACGCGACCCTTCATGGCAAAGCGTCCGCGTCCTACCACAACTACACACATTACTGTACGCCAACGAACGTGGCGTCTAAGGAGAATAAACATGAGACCAGAAGACTTACAAGACCTCTCGCTCCTCGGACAGAAGAGCGTCCCTTATATTTTTGAATATACACCTGATGTCCTCGAGGCGTTCCCGAACCGTCACCCGGAGAACGACTACTTCGTTAAATTCAACGCGCCGGAATTTACTTCTCTCTGCCCGATCACAAACCAACCCGACTTCGCGACGATCTACATCTCGTATATCCCGGATGAGAAACTCGTTGAGTCGAAATCGTTGAAGTTGTACTTGTTCAGTTTCCGTAACCACGGTGACTTCCATGAGAACTGCATCAACGTCATCGGGAAGGACCTCGTCAAATTGATGGAGCCACGCTATCTCGAAGTGTGGGGCAAATTCACACCACGTGGCGGCATCTCGATCGATCCGTACTACAATTACGGAAAGCCTGGCACAAAGTATGAGAAGATGGCAGAACATCGTCTGTTCAACCATGACCTCTATCCAGAGACGGTCGACAACCGTTAATTAAAAAGTAGGCGCTCCATTGGAGTCGCCTACTTTTTTTGATAGCGATGGATCTGTCGCTTGATCGGTTCACGGAACACGGTCGCGATGAGCGTCAATACGAGCATGATCCCGAACGCCAACGCAATCAGCGTCCAATCTCCGCTCGCGATGCTGCTTCCGAGAAAATTGTTCGCGAACGCCCCAGGAATCATACCAACGACGGTCGCAAACAGATACGCCGGTACGTTTACTTTTGCCAAACCAGAAGCATAACTGACCAAATCGAAATTGACGAGCGGGATGAGACGTAGGATGAGTACATAAAAGAATCCGTCCTCTTCGATTTTGTGCTGAATCGCTTCATAGTTCTTCGATTCGAAGTGATGTAAGAAACGGTCGCCGAAATAAACGGCCACATAATACGCGACGAGGGCACTCAGTGTCGCTCCGATAACGGTATAGACGACACCTGGTAACATCCCGAACGCCAAACCGCCGGCGACCGATAAGACGGACGTCGGAAACAGGATGAGCGGGCGAACCGTGAATAAGAGAATATAAATCAAAGGAGCCAACCAACCGAATTGAATGATATAATCCCGGATGTCCCCTGGACTGACATCAATCCATTGATAGAGGAACGTCGCTGTCCCGAACAGGAGTAGGACGAGTGCAATCATCCACTGTACCTTCCATTTTTTCATCGTCCTCCCTCCTTCCTATTTGGTTTTATTCCCGCAATCCGAGATGTCATCCATCTTTTTTCAGCCATCCCGATGTGGTACGGTTAGAGAAAGCAGAAGGAGGAAATCGATATGAACCTTGCAGATGCCCTAACATTAAAACAGTTGCTCCATGAGCAAATCGATACATTGACAGAAGAGATTGAGCACGTGGCATTCATCTCGCTCGAAGTGAATGATTCCATTCCGACGATTCAGTCCCGCTCCCTTCAAGATATCGAGATGGAACTTGAGCACATCCGTCTGGACTTACGTCAGCTCGACCGTCTCATTCAAGAAGCGAACGTCCAAGCCGTCGTTGAAACGCATGACGGTCCGCTCCCGCTCGTAGAGGCAATCGAACTCGCCATTCAATTGCGTGTCCAAGCACGTCTTTATGAGAAATTGTCATTACGTCCGAAAAAGGAATATGTGCACGGGGTTTCCGTGATCAAACACGCCTTATATGACCCGGAGCTATACCGCTTGAAAGCACGCGATATTAAGAAACGGGCTATTCGAATCGAAAGTGCCATCCAGGCCGTCCGCTATCAGACCGATATTGACTTTGATGCTTCACGATATATGTAAAAAAGCGAAGGGATCCCTTCGCTTTTTTACATATGATCATGGTGATTGTGATGGATGTCATGATGGTTCGATGAAGAAGAGCGGTGGCGTGGTGGGGCCTCATCCGCAAATTTTTCCCCGTCTAAAATCCCGAGACGCTTGTATTGGCGATCGACCCGCTCTTTCGTCTCCTCACGAACGGATCTTGACTCCATCACCAATTGATAGCACCCGAGTGCTACTCGGAACGGTTCCATCCGTGTCCGTTCAACGGAGAAGGAATCGACACCCCGTAAGTAGTCTGCCAATCGCTCAGCCGTATCGTCGTCCGGGTCATCGGCGAGCTGCGAGGCGAATTGTTGTAAGTCTTTCAACGTGCTCGATGTTTTGGAATGTTGAAAAATCGTTTTTACGAACGCAAAAATAATCAGACCGAACACAACCATGAACACGATAGGGAAGATCGACACAATCCCGGTAAAGAATGAGTCCCCCATAGAGTCACTAAACGGATCTCCGCCAAATCCAAACACTGTCATTTCAAATTCCCCCTTTTTCTTTATGTACGTTCATTCAGTCGAATCGGTTTCATCAAAAAACCGCGATCATTCGACCGCGGTATCCATTCAACTGTTCAATTGTTTCTCCATCATGATACGCGGCTCGCCGTCTTCGGTGTAGGCGCCCATGATGTCATATCCGCAAAGGAGGTTCAAGATGATGACCCCTTTGTTCGTATTGCGCGCTTTCGTCCGAATCGAATGGAATCCTTGCGCTTCGACCCATTCAAGTTGCGTGTCCATCAGCTTGCGACCGATACCATGCTTTTGAAAGTCTGGGTGTACGCCACCCGCCCAGCTATAAAATCGATAAGGCTCTGCCTCATAACCAATTTTAAAGCCGACCAGTTGCTCCTCCGAGAATGCTAAGAGCACCAACGGATTGGCATGTCGATACAGGCGCTCTTTAAATCGCAGCTGATCGAGGTCACCGTATAACGTGCGGTACAGTCGGAAGAAGTCCTCTTCAAAATCTTTAAAGTTGTTCGTCACATCTTTTACGATAAATGAACTCGTCGTACTCATCGTGCCATCCCCTTTCAGTTTCTGGACAAAGATTCCGTACGTCTGTTCTTTTCGCCGTTCATTCCGAATTTCCTGTCTCCCGTTCGAAAGCTGTGACACCTTTTTGTTTATATAGTCCGAGCGTACGCTTCGGTAAACTCTTGACCATCCAGTCTTTGAAGATGCGCGCTTGATCTTCGACAGGCAGTTCATAGCCATCCGTCACGATATGACGTGACCGTGTCGTGACATCATACAAAGAGATCGCAGCCGCCACCGAGATGTTCAAACTTTGAACGTATCCTTGCATCGGAATGACAAAGTTCCCGTCCGCCTTGTTGAGCGCTGCCTCCGAGACGCCACTATGTTCGTTCCCGAATAGAAGAACCGTCGGCTTCGACACATCCACTTCTTCGAGCGGAATCGCTTCCTCGCTTAGCGCCGTCGCATATACTTGGTAACCACTTTCTTTTAAAGCGTCAATCGCTTCTTCAATCGATCCGTGCTCCACGACGTCCACCCAGCGATCGGCGCTTTTGGCGATAATCGAGTTCGGTTTAAACTTTGCCCGCCCTTCGACGACATGCAACGTTTGTACCCCGAACGCATCGGCTGAACGCAACACGGCGGATTGGTTGTGCGGATCGTCCACACCTTCCGTCAAAATCGTGATATGATTCGTTCGTGTATTCAACACTTCATACATCCGTTTGATGCGGTCTGGCATGAGCATTTCATAGAGAGGAAGATCGTCCTCCTGCAATACACCCTTCTGCAATAACTCTTCTTTTAATTCAATCTGCTCGTCCTTCGTCAAAGCAGATGTGGTCTGTCTCCAACCCATCTTTCTCGCTCCCTTCAACCTATCATATTGTAGCTAGATTCGATTCGACTGACAAGTTCACCTAACATCTTCCATTGTCGCTTTGAAAATGAAAACAAATGAAAATAGCGAAAACGGTTGCATGAATTTATGCAATCGATTACAATCATTTATGCAAGCGATTGCACTATTGGCAAACACAAAAATAGATAAAACTCCCTCACAGGAAGGAAGCGTATAGCATGAAACAATTGATCTCATTCGATTTCTGGCAAAAACTCGGTAAGGCCTTGATGGTCGTCATCGCCGTTATGCCAGCTGCCGGTTTAATGATTTCCATCGGTAAATTGATTGGAATGTCAGCCGGAGATGTCGGTATTTTATTAACAACAGCTCGCATCATTGAAGATTTAGGTTGGGGCATCATCGTCAACTTACATATCCTCTTCGCAGTCGCGATTGGTGGTTCGTGGGCAAAAGATCGTGCAGGTGGTGCGTTCGCAGCACTTCTCGCCTTCATCTTGATCAACCGTGTCACAGGTGCCATCTTCGGTGTCAACGGTGCCATGCTTCAAGATCCGGAAGCGACAATCGAGTCACTCTTCGGTGCAAACCTTGTTGTCGCTGACTACTTCACATCTGTACTCGGCTCACCTGCCCTCAACATGGGTGTGTTCGTCGGGATCATCGCCGGTTTCCTTGGTGGTGCACTATACAACCGTTTCTACAACTTCAACAAATTGCCGAACGCCCTCTCGTTCTTCAACGGGAAGCGCTTCGTACCATTCGTCGTCATCCTTGGTTCAGTCGTTGCTGCCATCGTTCTATCGATTGTATGGCCAACGATTCAAGGTGCGCTCAACAGTTTTGGTGAGTGGATTGCCACATCACGCAACACAGCTCCAGTCCTCGCTCCGTTCATTTATGGTGCGCTCGAGCGTCTCCTCTTGCCGTTCGGTTTACACCACATGCTCACTGTTCCAATGAACTACACGGAACTTGGTGGAACGTACACAATTTTAACAGGCGCGACAGCTGGGTCAGTCGTTGCCGGACAAGACCCGCTCTGGTTGGCATGGGTAACAGACCTCGTCAACTTGCGTGCCGCTGGTGATACGGCTGCATACAACGCCCTTCTCGCTGATGTCGTTCCGGCCCGCTTCAAAGTCGGTCAAGTCATCTTGTCATTCGCTGCTTTGATCGGTGCCGCATATGCGATGTATCGTAATGTCGACGCTGAGAAGAAAGCACAATACAAGCCGATGTTCTTGTCAGCTGGACTCGCTGTCTTCTTGACAGGTGTCACAGAACCAATCGAGTTCATGTTCATGTTCGTCGCGCCAGTCCTTTACGTGGTCTACGCGCTTATGGCCGGTGCTGCCTTCGCATTGGCAGATATCATCGACCTACGTGTCCATGCTTTCGGTGCGATTGAACTCTTGACGCGCATCCCGATGATTGTCAAAGCAGGACTACTTCAAGACTTGATCAACTTCGTTCTCGTCTCTGTAGCATTCTTCTTCCTCAACTTCGGTGTGTTCAACTTCTTTATCAAGAAGATGAACTTGCCGACGCCAGGACGTAACGGCAACTACATGGAAGAGACGACAGAGAAGTCATCGGTGACAGGTAACGAACAAGTCATGGGGATTATCGCCCTTCTCGGTGGGGAAGAAAACATTGAAGATGTCGATGCATGTATGACTCGTCTTCGTGTGACCGTTAAAGACGTTACACTCGTCTCTGACGAACAAGATTGGAAGAAAAATGGCGCCATGGGTCTCATCGTGAAAGACCGTGGAGTCCAAGCCATCTATGGCCCGAAAGCCGACGTATTGAAATCAGACATTCAAGACGTCATCGGTGCATAATCTACTGGCCAACTCGCTCAAGAGTTGGCCTTTTTTTCTAAAGGAGGACTATCGTGAATATATTAACGCTTAATTGTCACGCCTGGTTAGAAGACCGCCAACAAGAAAAGATTGACGCCATCGTCGAACGCATCGCGAGTGAAGAGTACGATCTCATCGCGCTTCAAGAGGTCAATCAACATAAAGAAGCCCCACTGATCTACGGAAACATCCGTGAGAACAACTTCGCACACGTCCTCGTCGAGCGCTTAAAAGAGTTGGACCTTCACTATCACATGACATGGGATTTTGCCCATTACGGATATGACATCTATGAAGAAGGTGTCGCTATCCTGTCACGTAAACCGTTCTTATCGACAGAATCGTTCTTCGTATCGATGACGACGGACCCAGACAACTACAAGTCTCGTAAGATTGTTAAAGCTGTGATTGCAGGCGCAGATGCTCCAACGACTATTTACTCGTGTCACCTCGGATGGTGGCATGATGAAGAGGAGCCGGTGAAACACCAACTCGATGAACTGATTCGTCGCGTCGAGCATGACGACCATGCCCTTCTACTTGGCGACTTCAATAACGATGCCTTCATTCGAGGAGAAGGATACGATTACTTGATGGAGAATGGACTCCAAGATTTGTTCCACCTCGCAACAGAACGGGAAGGCGATGCGACGGTACAAGGAAAAATCGCCGGATGGGACGAAAACAAAAAATCACTTCGCATCGATTTGATGCTGACGAACGCCCCAATTCACGTTTCACGCCATGCCGTCGTCTTTGACGGAGAGAACGGTCCTATCGTCTCTGACCACGCTGGTGTCGAAGCGACCGTGTTTTGGCGCTGATTCACCTTTTTCTTCCGACTTGGGAGAAAAGGGTTTTTCTTTTGGGGAAAATCTTGTAACGTGAGAGAAGACTGATGTCTAACTACTAATGAATGAAATAGAAAGAAGTGTTTGAACATGAAGACAAGCTCGCTCAGTCGAAGCGACTGGACTTTAGTTTTATCCTTATCCTTATTAACCTTCGTTCTCGGAACGAGTGAATTTGTCATTGTCGGAATTTTGCCTGACATCGCAACCGGTTTAGCCATCTCGATTGCGACGGCCGGTAGTCTCGTATCGGCATTCGCCATCAGTTTTGCCATCGGCACGCCAATCACCATGTCATTGACGAGCCATCTTCCGAAACGTAAATTGATGCTTGGCCTGACGATTCTCTTCACTGTCCTGAACTTGTTGAGCAGCCTGGCACCGATATATGAGTGGTTACTCGTCTTACGCATGTTGACGGCCGTCGTCACTGGCGTGTTGATCTCGCTTGCCATGCTCGTCGCAAGTGAAAGTGTCCCACCGACAAAGCGTGGGGTCGCCGTATCCTTTATTTTTGGTGGATTCACGATGGCGAACGTGTTCGGCGTTCCAATCGGGACATTCATCGGACAACAGGCAGGTTGGGAATCCACATTTATATTAACGACTGCACTCGGTGCAGTCGCCTGGATTGCCATTTACCGCGTCTTGCCGAACCAATTGTCTCAAGAAAAAGCATCACTTCGTGAACAATTGACATTGCTGACGAATCCGCGCATCTTGATCGCATTCCTGATTCCGGCGTTCGGCTTCGGGGCAACGTATGTCGTATATACGTATCTCGTGCCGATTTTAAAAGATGTACTCGGTGTACCGGTCGCTTGGGTCAGTCCGATTTTATTCGCATACGGATTCATTTCGATTTTCAGTAATATCGCTGCCGGAAAGATTGCTAGTCACAATCCAATCGGACGCTTACGGTTCGTCTTTCTCGTCCAAGCGTTCGTCTTGGCCGCTTTATTCGTGACGACGTCGAATGTGACGCTCGGTCTTCTCAATATCGCGCTCATGTCGTTCATGGCGATTTTATTGACGACATCGACTCAGATTTATTTGATTGATTTGGCAGAGAAGTTCAACCCGAACGCCAAAGGTCTCGCCTCGTCACTTATGCCCGTGGCGAGTAACGTCGGGATTGGACTCGGTTCCGCTCTCGGTGGTGTCGTCTATGCGACGAGCCCCATCATGACGCTCGCACTTGTCGGCGGTCTGGTCGCCCTCGTCACAGCCGCGTTGACCGCAGTCAGTTATTCGCTTGATCAACGCTAAAACGTGTGCACCTTCATCGAGGTGCACACGTTTTTTATAACCATTCGAGAATCGCTGATAGGACTTCGTCCAATTGCTCTTTTGATGTGAGCGGACTTTCCTGATCTCCTTTTTGTGGACCATACATTCCGAAGTTTGCATGATTCCCGCCTTTAATTTGTACGAATTGGCTATCTTCAGGGAGGTCGCTTCGACTCGCCTCGATGTCTTCTGGGACAGCCAATCCATCCAATTCACCGGAAATCGATAGTACACGTAAGTCGCTATCGACCATCGAACTGATCGGATACGAAGCGAGGAAAATGACACCCTCCACCAATTCTTGATGCTCAAGTGCATACCCCGATGCCGCCGAACCTCCGAGTGAATGACCGGCCACGATCCAGCGTTCAATCTCCGGATGTGCCTCGATGATTGGGGCTGCTGCATCGATATCTAAAATGCCTAAATTGAGACGAAGCGATGGAATCGCGACAAAGACACCCTCTCCCGCTAATTGTGTTCCGTAATAGGCATACGCCTCTTTCTCGACTTTCGCCCCTGGATAGAGAATGACGCCGACCTCACTCGTCGGATCTCCAAACTCGAGACGGTTGTCGACCACTTTCCCCTCTTCGGCATACTGTGTCGCTTCATCGGTCGGTCCATACGTGAACTGTGTCCAAATCAAAAAGCCTGCTACCGCGACAACAAGCAACCCTACGATTGAGAGTGCGGCCCACTTGAAGAATTTCTTCATTATATAGCCTCCATTTGCATCCACTTCCTCATAACGTTACACTAATAAGAAAAAGCATGATCAGGGGGACACCATGACCAGAAGTAATGTAACCACGACCATTCAGTGGTTTATTTTTATTTTAGCTACAAATATTGTACCACCACTCTCCATCGCCGCCTTGTTTGAACTGTCACCAGATGAGACGATGACCTTCATATCCCGCTCACTCTTCATCTTCGCACTCTTCAGCATCATCCAGACGTTGCTCGGACATCGCCTCCCGATACTTGAAGGACCCGCCGGCATTTGGTGGGGCGTCTTCACCTTATACGCATCCATCGGTCCCGCCTTATACGGAAGTCAACAAGAGACGTTGCAGGCACTTGGATTTATGTTGTTCTTAAGCGGAATCCTTGGCGTGTTGCTGACCGTCACCGGTATCTTAAGACGCATGCTTGCCCTGTTTACACCTCAAGTACTCGGCGTCTATATGATTTTGCTCGTCCTTCAATTATCAGGAGCCGTCATTAAGGGTGGCTTCGGAGTGACGGAAGACGGAATCAATATCGTCCAGGCCGTCGCAACGGCTGGTCTCGTCTTGTTTGCACTCACGCTTGAACAAAGTCGCTTTAAACAATACGGGCTCGTCATGACGCTTTTCGTCGGGTTCGGTTTATTCCACTTGCTCGACCTCGGAAATCCAATCGTCCGCTCAGAATCGTTCTTCCTCGTACCGGAACTTCTTCCCTTCGGAAGTTGGGTGTGGGATTGGAACTTGTTGCCGACGGCTTTCGTTATCACCTTGCTACTCATGACAAACGTCCTCGCGAACATCAAGTTGATCGAACGCATTGTCAGCTCTCGTGAAAAACGAGAAATCAAAGGGAACGTTCCCGCTTCTGGTGTCGCGAGTGGAGTCAGTCAAATCGTGGCCGGTCTGTTCGGAACACCGGGTCCTGTCGCCATCTCAGGGACGGCCGGGTTCCTCTCTTCGACGGAGAGCGTCCAGCGCGCCCCTCATTTAATCGCCCATGCCCTCATGATGGGATTAGCACTCATCGGTCCATTCGTCTCGTTGATTGCGAGTATCCCAGCCGCTGTCGGCTATGCGATCGTGACACCACTTATCGCGACGATGATCATCATCGGAATCAATGAGGCTGCCTTCGAATTAAAACAATCGACGGCTTCTCTTACGGTCGGTCTCCCGCTCGTCATCGGTGCCGGGGCGATGCTCTTGCCACCAGGTTCGATGAATGATTTACCGCCGCTCCTTGCGACCGTCTTCTCTAACGGACTCGTCCTCGGAACGATTGTCGCTTTGACGACAGCTATCTTAAGTAAAATCAAGGATTGAAAAAAGAACTGGCCATAACGGTCAGTTCTTTTCACGTACATGCATATGGTAATGGGCATCGTGCGGTAACACAGCACCTTCTTCTTGTTCAAAATGTGCGCGGTCTTTCCAGTATCGCACCCCCGACAACGTATCACGGTAAAGAGCACGCTGCAGTGCCTGTTTCGCCGTGACAGCGGTGTCGTCATCATTTTTTAACTCGAGTCCCATCAACTTATAGCCAATGGTTTGTCCGCCTCGACTCATTTGGCAAGCTTCCATCGCGTATGTGAGCAGTGTCGGTGTGACGACTGCATGCACGAACTCGCTCTTCACTTTCTTGCGCACGAGTTGCTCCACGCCATAGCTGACGAGCCCTGCGATGACACTGTCAATCAAGACCGCTTTCGTTCGTTTCTTCGTCAATGGATTCATCGGCTCATCCTCTGCATCATCCCTGACGTCAACACTTCGATCCCTTCGCCTTCTTCAGACGCCATAATCAACGCACGTGCGACATGCAGCGCTTGAATCGGTGCGACTTCTGGTGCCTTTTCCACTAACAGCGACTGGAACGGGCGACTGATGACCTCAGCCGCTTTTTCCCCGAGTCGGAATGAATCACGTTCACCGAGTAACAACGAAGGACGCGCGATAATCAGATGATGGAAGTTGAAGATGCGCAATCCGTTTTCAAGCTCCCCTTTTACCCGATTATAAAAGAAAGACGAACGTAACGATGCGCCTTGTGCCGATACGACCGCATAGCGTGTCGCACCATGTGCCTTGGCGATACGAGCGACTTCAAGCGGCAGCTCTAAATCGACTTGCTTGAACGCTTCTTGTGAGCCAGCGACCGCGATCGTCGTGCCGAGTGCACAATAGACGTCATCGATGTGTGGAAGTGCCGCATCCATCTCCTCGAATCCGACGACCTCGTGTAGTTTCGGATGACTCCATCGCTTCGAGCGACGGACGACAATCCAGACCGACTCATAACGGTCACTCTCTAACAGCTGTTCTACCAATTCGCGGCCAATCAAGCCGGTCGCGCCTACGACAAGTGCAGTTTTCCCCATTCGTGACTCCTCCTAGACTACTATTTCCTACAGTCTAGCTGACTTGCCGTTCTTCGGCAATGATCGTCGTGGGACGGAAACGGTCCATCATACGGAAGAATCCGTTCAACAGGAGCGCCGTGAACGATCCTGCCACAATGGCACTATCTGTGAACAATTGAAGCCATCCCGGCATATTGGCGACGATTGCCGGGTTAGCGGTGATACCGAGTCCGACACCAATCGAGAGTGCGATGGTAATCAAATTCTCGTTTTTCGAAAAATCGACCTGACTCAGAATCCGAATGCCGGAAGCGGCGACCGTTCCGAACATGACGAGCATCGCTCCACCTAAAACAGGCTTTGGAATCAATGTCGTGAACGTGGCGACTTTCGGAAGGAATCCGAGCAAGATGAGTAACCCACCTGTCCAGAAGATGACACGGCGCGATTTCACACCTGACAATTGAACGAGTCCGACATTTTGACTGAACGTCGTGTATGGGAAGCTGTTGAAAATTCCTCCAAGAATCGTTGCGACGCCTTCCGCACGATACCCTTTCGTCAATTCGTTCGAACCAATCGGCTTTTTCGTGATATCGCTGAGCGCCAAGAATACACCTGTCGATTCAATCATCGAAATAATGGCGACGAGCGTCATGACGAGGATGGCAGACACATCGAATGTCGGCATCCCAAAGTAGAACGGTTGAACCATTTGGAACCATCCCGCTTCACGGACAGGACTGAAGTCCACGAGACCGAGCGAAGCAGCAACCCCTGTTCCGATGAGTACGGCAAAGAGGACAGCAGCGGCGCGTGTGAAGACAGTACCAACACGGTTCAAGATGAGAATGAGTAAAATCGTCAAACCACCTAATCCGAGATTCTGCATCGATGCGAATCCAGGCTCACCTGGCATCCCGCCACCGATGTCATTGATAGCGACTGGAATCAGTGAGAGACCAATGATCGTCACGACCGAACCAAGAACGACCGGCGGGAAGAAACGTGCGAGCTTCCCGACAAATCCGGAAATGAGAATGACGATGAGCCCACTGGCAATCAAAGCGCCATAAATGGCCGTAATCCCATTTGCGCTTCCGATGGCGATCATCGGACCGACCGCCGTGAACGTACATCCGAGGACGACCGGCAATCCAACACCCGTAAAGCGTGTCGTCCATACTTGTAAAAGCGTCGCCACCCCACACATGAATAAATCAATTGCGACGAGATAAGCGAGCTCGGTTGGACCAAGCCCGATGGCACCACCGACGATGAGCGGGACGATGGCTGCTCCCGTGTACATGGCGAGCAGATGCTGAAACCCGAGACTTGCCGTCTTAAATGTATTCATCGAACGACCTCCACGAATGAGATGTGGTCTTTCTCTAATTTCGCGATACGTGCCAACGATTCGACGCGATAACCACGCTCAATCAGTTTATCGCGCCCTGGTTGGAACGATTTTTCGATGACGATGCCAACACCTGCGACTTCTGCACCTGCCGCTTCGACGAGTTGTGTCAGCCCGAGTGCCGCTTCCCCGTTCGCGAGGAAGTCATCGATGACGAGAACGCGTTCGCCTGGTAAGACGAAACGTCGGCTCAAGCTGATGCGATTCGTCTCCTGTTTCGTGAACGAATACACGTCTGCCTCCACGAGATCATCTTGGAGCGTCAGCGATTTCCGCTTGCGCACGAATACGAACGGGATGCCCATCTCAAGCGCCGTCATCATCGCCGGCGCGATTCCACTCGATTCGAGTGTAACGATTCGGTCGATGTTAGCGTCTTTGAAACGCTCTGCGAACTCTTTGCCGATGGCTTGCATGAGTACTGGGTCGACTTGATGATTCAAGAAAGCGTCAACTTTCAACACTTGGTCGGATAAGGCCCGACCCTCTTTACGGATTTTGTCTTCTAACTGCTTCATTGTTGTTCCCTCCAATAAAAAATGCGATTCGTCACCCCTCATCGGGAGGCAACGAACCGCATGGAAATCAACGACAGCATACGACAAGCGCCACCCGTAGTCGAACCATTTACGGTAGTTCGGTAGAGACTTGCGGACCATATTTCCGCTGATATACGAGTGCGAATCTATTTATATAAGATAAACTTTATTGTAGACGAGCTGACGAGAAATGCAATAGGTTGGAATGAAACGGTGAAATGTTCGATTTTTCTGAAACTGCTGTATACTGTATGTATTGGATATGAGAGAGGAGCCTTGCCCTTATGAAGTTATTCGTATTAGGCGCAACCGGTCGGACCGGACATCAATTCATTGACCAAGCCATCGAGCACGGTCATGACGTCACCGCGTTCGTACGTGAACAGAAAAAGTTGATTCGGACCCCACAACTTGAAATCATCGAAGGCGACTTATATGACATCGATGCGTTAACAGAAGCGATGCACGGTCATGATGCGGTCATCAGCTGTCTCGGAACGGATTTGAGCGATCCGGACTTTTTAGCGAGTGTCACGGACAAGCTCGTCCCTGCGATGAAGACGAATGGCATCTCACGCGTCGTCTATTTGGCCTCAGCTGGAATCGACAATGAGATCCCGGGACTTGCAGGGAAAGCCATTACGTTCATGCTCCGGAAACCCCTCCGTGATCATCGGGCAGCCGTGGACCTATGGCGCAATTCGTCATTCGATTATACGATTGTGCGCCCGATGCAATTGACGGACGGTCCTCGCACCTCGACTTATCGTATGGCCATCGACGAGGTACCGGATAACGGGAAACACATCTCACGGGCAGATGTCGCTCAGTTCATGCTTCACGCCATCGAAGAGAATGAACACGTACGGGAGTCAGTCGGACTGGCGTACTAATTTGATTGGATTCATGCTACAATATCGGGTAGTTTACTTTGAAAGGAACGAAAACGAATTATGAGTATATTAACGGTACAAAACTTGAGCCACGGCTTTGGTGACCGCGCTATTTTGAACGATGTCTCTTTCCGCCTCTTAAAAGGAGAGCACATTGGTCTAGTCGGAGCGAACGGTGAAGGAAAATCGACGTTCATGAACATCATCACACGCAAACTGCAACCGGATGAAGGGAAAATCGAATGGGCGAAAAATGTCCGTGTCGGTTACCTCGATCAACATGCGGTGCTCGAGCGCGGGATGACGATTCGTGACGTCTTAAAAGGTGCTTTCCAATACTTGATCGACATGGAGACGCGCATTGGCGAACTCTACATGGAGATGGGTGACGCGACACCTGAACAGATGGAAGACATGCTCGCTGAAGTCGGTGAACTTCAAGAGACGCTCGACTCGAACGACTTTTATATCATCGATGCGAAAGTAGAAGAAGTCGCACGCGGTCTCGGTATTTTAGATGTCGGTCTCGACCGTGACGTGACAGACTTGTCAGGTGGGCAGCGTACGAAAGTATTGCTTGCGAAGTTGCTTCTCGAGAAGCCAGATATCTTACTCCTCGATGAGCCGACCAACTATTTGGATGAAGTGCATATCGAGTGGTTGAAACGCTACCTCCAAAACTATGACAATGCCTTCATCTTGATTTCACACGATATTCCGTTCTTAAATAGCGTTATCAACTTGGTCTACCATATGGAAAACCAAGAGTTGAACCGCTACGTCGGGGACTATGACAAGTTCATGGAAGTGTACGAGATGAAACGCTCACAACTTGAAGCCGCTTATAAGCGTCAACAAGCTGAGATTGCTGACTTGAAAGACTTCGTCGCCCGGAACAAGGCGCGCGTCTCGACACGAAACATGGCGATGTCACGTCAGAAGAAACTCGATAAGATGGATGTCATCGAATTGAGTGCAGAGCGTCCGAAGCCGGAATTCCGCTTCCTGCAGGCCCGTACATCGGGACGCCTCATCTTTGATGCGAAAGGTCTCGTCATCGGATACGATGAGCCGCTCTCACGTCCGCTCGACCTTCAGATGGAACGCGGTCAAAAGATCGCCCTCGTCGGAGCGAACGGAATCGGGAAGACGACGCTCTTAAAGAGCTTGCTCGGATTGATCAATCCGCTTGAAGGAACCGTCGAACGCGGTGAGTTTCTGGAGATGGGTTACTTCGAACAAGAAGCAGCAACGAGCAACAACACATGTATCGAAGAGATTTGGAGCGAGTTCCCATCACTCAACCAACAACAAGTACGCGCGATGCTCGCGAAGTGCGGACTCATGACGAAACACATCGAAAGTAAGATCTCCGTCCTCAGTGGTGGTGAAAAAGCGAAAGTTCGTCTTTGTAAACTCCTCAACAACGAGACAAACCTTCTCTTACTCGATGAGCCGACGAACCATTTGGACGTCGATGCGAAGGAAGAGTTGAAGCGTGCGTTGAAAGAGTACAAAGGAAGCGTCCTTCTCATCAGTCACGAACCGGAATTCTATGAAGATATCGTCACAGACGTCTGGAACTGTGAATCGTGGACAACGAAAGTATTTTAATTCAGTAAAGGACGTGTCGTATGGCTGGCCCAATTCAAACGAATGAACGGATTATTTTGTATGACATTATCCGAGGGTTTGCCCTCTGCGGCATTTTCCTCGTCAACATTCCTACCATGCTCGGGAGCGACTGGATGTTCGGCCGCCCCGACTATGCGGGAAGCGACTTGTTCGTCCGCACCCTCTTCGACTTGTTCGTGCAGACGAAGTTTTATACGATCTTCTCCCTCTTGTTTGGGATTGGCTTTTCGATTTTCCTCGAGCGTTCTTACGCCCGAGGCGAATCGATCAGTCGTTACATACGCCGGATTTTGATCCTCTTCTTGTTCGGTCTCGCGCACTTGGCGATTTGGTCAGGTGATATCCTTCATACGTATGCGATGTGGGGCTTGTTGCTTCCACTCTTTTATGGGTTGAGTAACCGCGCGATTTTGACGTGGGCATGGGGACTGTTGACTGTGAGTTTCTTACTCTTCAACGTTGCCCCTATCTATGTGGAGTGGGCTTTTGGATACATGTATTTAGGAGAATCGTTCCCGACGGTCTTTAATTCAGGATTCGGCCCTTGGCTAGACTATCGATTCGACAACGAAATATTTACGATGATTCAAAATTCACTGTTTGTCGGAATCGAGATTCTCGGTCTATTCTTACTCGGTCTCTTCATCGGACGGGAACGAAAGCTTCTGACTTGGAGCATCCAAGGATTGACCCGGACTGCTGCTATTTGCGCAATTGTAGCCATTCCATTTTGGGGAATCATCATCTGGCATCATTACGGTGATGGCGCCTCTTATGTATCTACGAACTCAGCAGCTGTATGGATTTCTGGGAAGTTACTCGCTACAACATACGTCTGCCTGTTCACGGTAGCCGTTCGAAAAGGTCGCACGTTCGCCCCGCTCCAAGCGCTCGGGCGGATGGCGCTCACGAATTATTTGACGCATACGCTGATTGTCGTCATTCCGGTGATTGCCCTTGGCGCATACGGAAGTCTTTCCTTAACCGATGGCCTATTCCTCAGCATCGCCATTTTGATTGCCCAATCTTTCTTCTCGATGTGGTGGCTAAAAAATCACCGTTACGGACCGTTTGAGAAGCTATGGCGCTTAGGGACTTATGGAAGACAAACAAAATCATCCTAAGATCGGACTTCATCGTCCGGTCTTTAAAAAAAAAACTGCAGACGTATGAACGTCTGCAGTTCCGCTCGAGGCTAAGGCTTCGAGTTTTTATTTTGTCGCCGCTTCCGTTAAGAATGGCACGATTTGCTTCTTACGCGAGACGACGCCCGGAAGTGTCGCCAATCCGTTTTGAAGCGTCACGTTGAACGCTTGCTCGAAGAGTTCTGGTTTTGGTCCAACGACGATGGCTTCTGAATCGTTCGTCAAAATGTTTGTGATGGCGAATACGAACAAGTCTAAGTTTTTCGCCGCAACCGTGTTCGCAATCGCTGCTTCGACTTCCGCTTTACGGTTCAAGACATCATTCGCATCGACCGTGTTCACTTGTGCAATCTCGACACGATAGTCACCCATTGCGAATTCTTTCGCATCGAGTGAGATGAGCTCTTCAATCGTTTTTTGGCTAAGGTCCGCACCGGCTTTGAGCATCTCAAGCCCGTATTCTTCCACATCGACGCCAGCGATCTCAGCAAGTTCTTTCGCTGCTTTGATATCCTCGTCCGTACATGTCGGTGATTTGAAGAGAAGCGAGTCCGAGATGATGGCTGAAAGCATCAAACCGGCCATGTCCGCTGCGATTTCGACACCGTGTTCTTTATACAACTTCAACAAAATCGTCGCTGTGCATCCGACTGGCTCCGCACGATAGTAGAGCGGGTCTGCCGTTTGGAAGTTTGCGATGCGGTGGTGGTCGATGACTTCAAGGATTCGCACGTCTTCGATGCCGTCTGCACTTTGCTGGAACTCGTTGTGGTCGACTAAGATGACTTCTTCTGCCTCACCTGTTACGCTTTCAATCAAACGTGGTGCTTTTACGCGGAAGTGATCGAGTGCATATTGTGTTTCTCCGTTCACTTCACCGAGACGGACCGCTTCTGCGTCCATCCCTAATTTCTTTTTCAACTCGGCATAGGCGAGCGCTGATGTGATGGTATCGGTATCTGGATTTTTATGTCCGAAGACTAGTACTGTACTCATGTCTCATTCTCCTCACTAAATAGTTTTCCCTTATCCATTATAACGTCCACGGCATTTCTTTCAATTCCCCAAACAAAAAGAGCCGTTTCGGCTCTTAAGATTGTTCGTCTTCATCTGTCTCCTCGAGGTCGGAATGATCTCCTTTTGAATCTTCTTCGTGGGAGATATCCGGTTGATCTCGTTTCAACTTCTCTTTTTCTTCTTGTTCACGCTTTTCTTTGTCTGACATATTGTGTCATCCTTTCGAAAATCCGACTTGTCGTAATCTGTTCCCCAAGCTAGATTTCGTCAAACGACATTTCATCAAACGTAAACAAACTGAAACGTCAGGCTTGAACGAAGACGATTTCCTCTCCGCGAAGTTCGACTTTCACGTCTTGTCCTTGGAACAACCACTCATCTTGTTCCGCTACGACGAAACGAATGCCGTCTTCTTCGGTTTCAACAGCCGCATTGTTCACGTCTTCTGTGATGACTCCCACGGAGAAACCGTGCGTCAAGTCTGTCGAACCCCCGTATTTTGCAAACAAACGAACCGTTTGACCCGCTTCGACTTCCATTTCTTCTTTAAACCATTGGAGCGCTTCTTCTGTTACTTGAATCTTCATCACATTTCCTCCTCTCGACTACTTCTTTCATTCTAAACGTTTCAAAAGAGTCGAGCGAGGATGTTGCCTAAAGTGTCATTCCCGCTTGATAGCTGACGGTCATCCCGTGAATCTCTGGAATGGCTCCGTTCATTTCAGCGAGTGTCGTTTCAAACAGTTGACGACCAATCTGTTCATTCGGAGAAAGCATCGTCGACAGTCCGAATGCCCGACTAATCGGATGTCCGTCAAACCCTAGCATGGCGACTTCCTCAGGAATAGAGATGTTCCGTCGTTGCATCTCCCCTAAAAATCCAAGAGCGACATAATCAGACGAGAAAAAGAGCGCTCGAGGACGCTCTTTTTGAGAGAGGAACGTTTCTGCTAACCGAATACCATCCTCACTCGTCAAATAACCGGTCCAAATCCATTGCTCACGCGCATGCGCTACTTCATCGAAATAGGCTTGCTGACGCGCAAGGGAGCTCGGACTATGGCTTCTTGACAAGATGATTCCAATCTCTTCATATCCATGCTCCTGTAGCACATGAATACCTGACACGAACGATGCATAATGGTCGACATGGATGGATGAGATCGTCTCCGGTGCGCCTACGGTCGCTACGGCAATCGGTCCGTACGCACGATACGTCTCCATTTCCTTAAAGGACATTTCGTGCGACAAGACGATCGCCCCATCGACTTCGCGATGCTTCAGTAAATCGAGTGCTTGTCGCTCCTCACTCAGCTTATACTCCGTCTGCCACATGACGAGTCGGTAATCGTGCTCGAGGGCCGCTTTCGCGAGCCCGTTGACGAAGAGACCGTAATACGGATGATCCATATAAGGTAAGATGACGACGACGCGTTGTGTTTTCCCCGTCGACAACGTCAACGCCTGTTGATTTCGCAAATACCCGAGTTCTTTCATCGCCGCATGGACACGGGTCCGTTTTTCCTTCGATACATACGGATGCTCGTTCAACACGCGCGAGACCGTCGTCACCGATACGTCAGCGTGCTTCGCGATATCTCGAATGTTTGCCATTCGCCCCACCTCAACTTGTCAGTCTTTGCATATAGTGTACCCACTCTGCTTGCTGACTGTCACCTCTTTCGACGACTTGACTTCGAATCGCTTGAACGAGACGGAAGCGCTCCTCTAACGGTAAATGAAGAAACTCTTCCTGGAAACGGGTACACAACATTTTTCCAAACGGCGTATACAACTGATTGATGACGAGTTCGTATACGATTCCACTGCACCATGTCTTCCACGTTGTCGGTTTCATATCGGTTCCCCTCCCTTTGTCTATACCGTATCTTCTGAAACGCGTTTCAGAGCAAGGTCTTTTTTGAAAAAAGTTTATTTCCGAACATTATTTATTTGTAACTTTCATTTTTTATGTTTTTTACTCAAAACAATTGACGGGAATCAAACATTTTTGTATAGTCATCAAGTTGATAACGTTAATTTACACATTTTTCTCAATTAATGTTCGGAAATAGACCGAAATAAGGAGTTTTATCGATGAATATTTTTCAACTGAAACAACATGGTACGAATGTTAAACAAGAAGTGACAGCCGGAATCACAACGTTCGTGACGATGGCGTACATCTCTGTCGTCAACCCGGCCATCCTATCTGACGCTGGGATCCCGTTCGCTCAAGCTTTCACGGCGACAATCATTGCCATCCTCATCGGGACAGGCTTAATGGCATTTTATGCGAACTTGCCGATTGCTGTGGCACCCGGGATGGGGCTCAACGCCTTCTTCGCTTACACGCTCGTCGCCCAAGAACAAATCGCACCATCCGCCGCACTCGGCGTCGTCTTCGTCTCGTCCGTCTTCTTTTTAATCTTGTCGCTTTCTCCGATTCGGACGAAACTGATTCAAGCGATCCCGACTTCGCTGAAACATGCGATCACGACCGGAATCGGTCTTTTCATCGCTTCGCTCGGATTGAAGTTATCGGGATTGATTGTCGCAGATGAGGCAAACTTGGTGCGTCTCGGTGACGTATCCTCACCAGAAGTGTTACTCGTACTCGGTGGTTTAATCGTCTCGGCACTTCTCTTCTCACGAAACGTACCCGGTTCTTTACTCATCGGGATGGTACTCACCGGAATCGCGGCTTACTTCATGGACATCTTACAAATCAACGGTGTCACGGCAATGCCGACACTTCCAGAAGGGCTCATGGTCAACCCGGTAACAGCATTTAGTGATGTCATTCAATATGGATTATTCGGTGCCGTCCTCTCGTTCTTCCTCGTCACATTGTTCGATACGACAGGTACACTTGTCGGTGTCGGGAAACAAGCCGGTCTCTTAAAAGAAGACGGAACGATTGAAAATGGTCACCGTGCACTCTTTGCCGACTCACTTGCCACAATGGGTGGTTCACTCGTCGGGACGAGTCCTTCGACGGCATACATCGAGTCTGCAGCCGGTGTCGCACAAGGTGGACGTACGGGTCTCACAACGGCCGTCGTCGCTGGTTTGTTCGGATTGACGCTCTTCTTCAGCCCGCTCATCGGTGCCATCTCTGGCGTTGCGGCGATCACAGCTCCTGCACTCATCATCGTCGGGGCGCTCATGTTGACGAACGTACGTTATATCGACTGGAGCGACTTTAGCGAATACTTCCCGGCCTTCATGACGATTTTGATCATGCCGCTTTCAGGAAGTATCGAACGCGGGATCGCATTCGGGTTCATCTTGTACCCGATCTTCAAAGCGATGAACAAAGAGACGGTTCACCCGCTCATCTATTTGTTCGGCGCACTCTTCATCTTGGAAATGTTCTTCCTATAATTTAGACACAAGATCTTCGTCATATGACGAGGGTCTTTTTCTGTTATACGTTCTTCCTTCCTGTTTTATATCAGAAAAGAGATGAATATCTGTTCAGTGAGATACATTATCAATTAGACAGGATTTTACAAATAAATCAGTTTTTCTCCCCATTTTTCTGTCACTTTTCTACGTATTATGAAATAATGACGGTGAAATCGCTATCATGAGAAGAAAGAAGGAATGGCTATGCCGAATGTAGCTTTATTCGTCACTTGTTTATCTGATACGTTGTTTCCATCCGTCGGACAAGCGACAGTCGAACTGCTCGAACATTTAGGGTGTGAGGTGACCTTCCCTTTTGAACAGACGTGTTGTGGGCAACCTGCTTATAACAGCGGCTATCATGAGGAAACGAAAAAGATTGCCAAGCATATGATTGAAACGTTCGAACAAGCAGATGCGGAATATATCGTCGGACCATCGGGATCATGTGTCATGATGATGCGCGACTATCCGCATTTGTTCCAAGGTGATCCGGTATGGGGTCCTCGGGCAGAGGCACATGCCGCCAAAACGTTTGAGCTGACGCAGTTCATCGTCGATGTGCTCGAAGTCACTGATGTCGGCGCCAAATTCTCCGCCAAAGCGACCTATCATGCGTCTTGTCATATGACCCGCCTTCTCGGAATTGAAGCGGCGCCTGGAAAGTTGCTAGGAAACGTTGATGGCTTGACGATGGTCCCCCTCGCGAACGTACATAACTGTTGCGGGTTCGGCGGGACGTTCTCCGTCAAGATGCCGGACGTGTCGGTGCAGATGGTGGACGAGAAAGTCGAATCGATTTTACAGTCCGGTGCAGACGTTTTGATTGGGGCAGATGCATCATGTCTAATGAACATCGGTGGACGTCTTCATAAACAGGGACATCCGATCAAAGTGATGCATATTGCCGAAGTCTTGAATGAGGGAGTGAAGCAAGCATGAGCATGGGGATTCGGTTAGATGAGAAGTTTCAGGACCGTCGGAAGGACGGGATTGAGGATGCGTTCATGCGGCAAGCCGTCAGTTCAGCTCAAAACCGGCTGCGGGATGGACGGTTGGATGCTGCGGGTGAACTCGGAGACTGGGAAGCGTTCCGCGACCACTCAGAAGAGATTCGTCAACACGTACTCGAGCATCTCGACTACTACTTGTATCAATTGAGCGAGAATGTCTCAAAACGAGGTGGGAGCGTCTTCTTCGCAGAGACGCCAGAAGAAGCGAACCGTTACATTCGGGAAGTCGTTCGTTCGAAACAAGCCAAACATGTCGTGAAATCAAAATCGATGGTCACAGAAGAGATTGGATTAAACGAGGCGCTCCAGGAAGAAGGATGTACCGTCGTCGAGTCCGACCTTGGGGAATGGATTTTGCAACTCGACGAAGATCCACCGTCTCACATCGTCGCTCCTGCCCTGCACAAAGACCGCGACGCTGTCCATGAGACGTTCACGGCTCACGGCTATACCGGCTCGAATGACCCGACCGAACTCGGACGCTATGCACGACAAGAACTACGGAAAGACTTTTTGAAGGCAGAAGTCGGCATCACCGGCTGTAATTTTGCCATTGCGGAGAGTGGAGCCGTCGGGCTTG
The DNA here is from genome assembly GCF_027947425.1 of Exiguobacterium sp. MMG028. Taxonomy (NCBI): domain Bacteria; kingdom Bacillati; phylum Bacillota; class Bacilli; order Caryophanales; genus Exiguobacterium; species Exiguobacterium sp. MMG028. The sequence continues at coordinate 204,927 of NZ_JAQJIN010000003.1, read as the reverse complement.
TGACCAATGAAGGGAACGGACGCATGGTGACGTCGCTTCCTGATACGGTCATCTCTGTCATGGGCATGGAACGCGTCGTCCCATCTTATGAAGAGTTCGAGGTACTCGTCAACATGCTTTGTCGAAGCGCAGTCGGTCAGCGACTCACGTCATACATCACGACGTTCGCTGGGACGCGCGCAGTCGGGGAAGTCGATGGACCAGAAGAGTTCCACCTCGTCATCGTCGACAACAAGCGTTCTGGCATTCTCGGGACACAGTTCCAATCGGTCCTGCAATGCATCCGTTGTGCGGCCTGTATCAACGTCTGTCCTGTCTATCGTCACATCGGCGGTCATGCGTACGGTTCAATCTATCCTGGTCCGATTGGTGCCGTCTTAGCCCCACTCCTAGATGGATACGAGAACTATAAAGAACTTCCTTATGCGTCGAGTCTTTGTGGTGCCTGTACAGAGGCATGCCCCGTGAAGATTCCGTTACACGAGCTGTTGATTGAACACCGCCGCGTCATCGTAGAGGAAAAGAAACAATCACCTTTCGTGGAACGGATTGCGATGAAAGGTTTTGCCGTCACAGCATCAAGTCCGTTCTTATTCGAAGCAGCGGAACACGTCGCACCGTTTGCGACATCACCGTTCGCCACATCTGGTCAGATTGAAAAAGGACTGCCGGCTTGGACGGACTCGAAAGACTTGCCGCAACCGAACAAACAAACTGTCCGAGATTGGTTTAAGAAGCGGGGGAACGCCTGATGAATCCTGGTACAATCACAAACCGTGAAGACTTTTTACAACGCATCGCCAAACAGCTCGGGCGTGAGGTCGACCTCACCCCACCAAAACGCGAATACAAACATCGCCCACAAGACGACGTGTTAAAAGATGCGAGCGAAGAAGAGCTACTCGAGACGTTTCGCATGGTCGCGACACGAATCCATACTGATTTGGTGGAATGCGAATCCACGCATCTCGATGATACGCTCCGCCTCTTGATTGAACGTTACGAAGGAACACGGATCCTCGCGGAAAACGATGACCGAATTTCCGCTTGGGCTCCCTCTACGAGTGAGACGTTCGCATGGTGGGATTCGACAAAGCCGGACACGAGCCGAGAGCTCGCCGCACGTGCGGACATCGGAATCACGATCGCGGATGCGGCGTTTGCGGAAAGTGCGACAATCGTCCAATACGCGAAGCCTGGTAATTCACGGACGATCAGTCTATTACCACAAGACCATATTGCGATTATCCCGAAATCTGTCCTTGTCCCACGTATGACGCAAACGGCACAACAGCTTGCGGCACTCGATCGAGATGGTCTCCATTCCCCGAACGGCGTCAATTTCATCTCCGGTCCGTCGAACTCGGCCGACATCGAGATGAACCTCATCGTCGGTGTTCATGGACCTGTCCGGGTTGCCTATGTGTTGGTGCATGATTTATAAGTATAGCCCCTCCATCGATGGAGGGGCTATGTTTATCCTGATACCGTGACGCTTCCGTTTGAGCTTGTTAGTTTCACTTCAATAGATCCTTCACCGAACACGCACTCTTTCGACCGTTCTCCGAACACATTGACTTTTCCATTCCGTGACTTCGCCCGAATCGTCACATCTTCCGGACGTTCATCCACGTGCAAGTCAATCTTTCCGTTGTTTGTCTTCAAACGAATCGGTGCTTGAATCGATTGAACGAGGCAGTCAATCCGGCCGTTCGAAGTCTTGGCATCAATGGCTCCTGTGACGTGATCAACATCGATTCGACCGTTCGAGGAATGGATGTTGATGCGCTCTAGCTGAGAGTGCTTCGCTTCAACACGACCGTTTGAGGAATGAAGCTCCCAATCGTGACCACGACAGTCTGATGCGAGCACTTTCCCGTTCGATGTGCGAAGTTCGCCATGACGTGCTTGAATGTGATGTGCGATGATTCGCCCATTCTCGCTCTCTACGAGTAAACGTTCCGCTTGAAGATCTTGTACATCACTCGAACCGTGGCGATTCTTCAATTGAATTTGATGATAGGCGTGATGGGGTAGCTCGACCCGAAGGACCGGCGCTTTTGACCCAAACCACGAAAACAGATCAGATAGACCGAAACGACGTTCGGATTCAATCCGGATTTCTAACGTGTCCCCGACGATATCCATGACGACTCCGTGATCCGTCTCTGTTTCAAGCGTCGCATACGCATACCCATCTTGTGATGGTGTCACAAACACCTGCGCATTTTGAACTTGAATGAGGACACTTTGGAAAGCTACGGTCGAACTTTTGACAACTGCAGGCGGTCGTGTCGACTCCGCTACTTCAAAATCGACAGAAGCAAGTAGTTCCGATGCGAGCACGCTCGGTTCCCCTAACTCACGCGCCATCTCTTCATCACTTCTTCCTTCTAACCGGCCGCTCGTGAAGTACTCCGACACATCTCGTAAAATATCGAGTCGATCTTTCACCTTCACGTTCATCAATAATTGCTCAAGCTCTGACAAGTACTGTTCTTCATTCATCTGTCGTCTCCCCCTCGGATTAAGTCATTGACGCCGTTCGTGAATACATCCCATTCCGTTCGCAACTCAGCCAAATGTGTTCGCCCTTGTTCCGTGATCTGATAGTACTTCCGCGGCGGCCCTTCCCCGGACTCCATTAAATATGTCGTGAAATACCCCTCTATCGTCAGCCGACGCAATAATGGATAGACGGCGCCTTCTGAAATGGCTACTTTGGCCGAAATCGCTTGGACGAGCTCATAGCCGTAGCGGTCTTGTTCCGCTACAAGCGCCAGTACACAAAGATTGAGTACGCCCTTCTTGAATTGAGGATTCATCATCCCACCCCCTACTATACATAGAACAATAGCATATCAATCACTACTATTCAATATGCAATAGTTGCCATCCCCCTGATTTCTCAATATCTAGCTTCTGAGGAGGTGAATCTGTACAATAAAAGAACGACACTCGTAGGATATTTGTCACAGTCGGAATGTTCATCATTCTAGGAAGGAACGGTCTTTATGAAGTCATGGATTGACCAGCGGATCGGAAGACAATTTTTATTCGTCTTCTACCTATTCATCGGACTGATCCTCCTCACATCACTTGCCGTATATGTGTATACGGAAAACCAAATCGAACAGACGACGTCATCGCTCGAGAACATCAGTGAACGGCGCACAAATGCGACCGAATTATTCGAGACTTGGCAGTCGATGCAATATGAAATGCGCGGCTACGTACTCCTCGGAGACGATGCGATGCTAGAACGCGTAGAAGATAAACAAATCTTGATTGACGAACAGACGACTTGGTTCGAACAGAACGCCGTAACCGATAAAGAAAAAACGTATGCACGCGATGCCCGTACGCTGTTTGTTGCTTATCAAGAACGCGTCATGCCAAGCCTTGAACGTTATGTAGACGGAAAACGGAACGGAAGTGTAACCGAACCTTTTTTAAAAATGCCGACGCTCGGGAAGGTAAACCCTCAAAAAGAGCCGCCGGCAGACCGTAAATTTAAAATCAACTCGAAAAGTGCTGCGGATATGAGCGCGAGCATCGTCGATATGGAGAGCGTCTTTACGGAATATCGCAACTCACTGAACGCAGAAGAGGATGCGCTCCGTGCTCAACTTGCGACACATACAAAATGGGCACAAGCTCTCTGGCTCCTCTCCTTACTTGGAGTCCTATTCGTTCTCTTCATCGTCGCTCGCCCTTACGTCAGACGCTTAACGGGTCAACTTCAGGAGCTGATTGAGAACAGTAAGCGTCTTGCCGGAGAGAAGCAGCCGGTTACACCGGCTACCATTCAATCTAAAAACGAGGTCGGACAATTGACGACATCTTTCCGCCAGATGGCTTCGTCACTCACGTCACAACGCCATCGAATCGAGGAAGAACGTGAGAAGACAGCGCGTCTCCTTCACTCCATCCGCGATGCCGTCATCTATGTCGAGCACGCAACAAGCGAAAAAGTGGCCAACCAAGCACTCTTCGTCTTGTTTAACCAACCGATCACAAAGCGAAATGAAGTCGACTTATATCGTTTAGATGCCAGTCTCGAAGAACTTGGACTGCAGGTCGACCAAAAGGATGCCTTTTTCGCGTTCATGGAGCGGTCGTTTGACGGACAGTGTAAAGAAGAGAGCGTCACGTTTTCGATGAATCAGGAAGAGCGATTCATTCAAATGTATGCGGAGAAGATTTACTTGAGAGGAACACGTCACGGCACGATGCTCGTCTTCCGTGATGTCACCCATGAGACTGAGGTCGACCGTTTAAAAACCGAACTCGTTTCAACCGTCTCTCACGAGCTTCGTACCCCGCTCACAAGTATCATCGGATTCACCGAGCTTCTCCGTTCCCGAAAACTTTCAGACGAACGTTCGGAGAAATATTTGGGGATGATTCACCAAGAGACATTGCGTCTCGAAGACTTGATTTCAAACTTGCTCGATGTCCAACGGATGGAATCAGGACAACAGACGTATCACAACGAATCCGAGCGCCTGTCCGACATCCTGAACCAGGCTATCGCGGTGCATCAAGGGGCAAGTCAACATCATCATATTTCGTTTGATTGTCAGGAAGATTTTTATGTATATGGAGACCGAACGCGACTCGGGCAACTATTCGCAAATCTACTTCATAATGCTGTGAAGTATTCTCCTCATGGTGGGGACATACATGTCCGTGTCGCATGCGAGCGACCCGATTGGATTGATATTTCGATTGAAGACCATGGAATCGGGATTCCTCAGACCGCACTATCGAAGTTGTTTGACAAGTTTTATCGCGTCGACAATTCCGCTAGCCGCAAAATCGGAGGAACCGGCCTGGGCCTCGCGATTTGTAAAGAGATTGCAGAAGGTCATGGCGGCACAATTCACGCCACGTCGAACATCGGTAAAGGATCTATTTTTACTGTTAGTCTTCCGAAAATGGATTTGTCGAATCAAATGAGTAGTTAAACAACAAGAGGGTGCGTCAGCGCACCCTCTTGTTTACTGTACTTTATTCTCTGGACCAAATGATGGATAAAGTGATAGTCCACCATCCGCAAAGATCGTTGTCCCTGTGACATATGACGATTCATCCGACGCGAGCCATGCGGCAACGGCGGCGATTTGTTCCGGTTTCCCGATGACGTGAGATGGGATGAGTGCCTCTAACCCTTTCTTCTCTTCTGGGTCGCTCATCGTCTCTTCGTTGATTGGTGTATCGATTGCCCCTGGTGCAATCGCATTCACACGAATATGATTCGGTGCATATTCGAGAGCGACTGATTTCGTAAACATTTTTACGCCGCCCTTACTTGCTGCGTAATGTGTGTAACCTGGACGTGGAATGACTTCGTGAACAGAAGACATGTTGATGATATTGCCTTCGATTTTGTTCTCAACGAAGTACTTCAAGGCAGCACGTACACCAAGGAACGTACCGTTCAAGTTGACGTCGATAATCTTCTTCCAATTGTCGAATTCCATCTCATGTGTTTTCGCCTCGACTTGAACGCCAGCGTTATTCACGAAAATATCCATCTTCCCAAACTCAGAGATGGCTTTTTCGATCATCTTCTCCGCGAGTCCTTCTTCCGCGACGTCCCCTTTTACGGCGACGGCTTTCCCACCACCTGCCTCGATGCCACGGATGACTTCTTCCATCTCTTTTTCACTACTACGATAGTTCAGGACGACATTCATCCCTTCTTTCGCATAACGCTCACCGATTGCGCGACCGAGACCTTTCGAGCTTCCCGTGATGACCGCGACTTTTCCTTTTAACTCTGGATAGTTTGCCATGTGAATTCCTCCTTCATCTTCTCGTTTTTAGTTCCCACATTCCCCTCTTCATCAAACATGATTGGCTGCATTTTGAATATTTGAAACAAATCAACTATACTGAAACAAACTATTCGTTTTCAGGAAATGCCTGAAAGACGTTTGATCTTATACTCAATGGAGGTGACTCCCCGATTTTTGGGGGAATTGTTGGACAGTCCCATGTTACTCAGCTTACTCATCGTTGCGCTCTTAATCTTTTTGACTGCCTTTTTCGTGGCAGCCGAATTTTCAATTGTGAAAGTGCGTGGCGCTCGACTCGACCAGCTCGTGCTTGAAGGAAACAAGAAAGCGGTCAGCGCAAAAAAAGTCATCGAGAATATCGACGACTCCCTTTCTGCATCTCAGTTCGGGATTACACTTTCTGCACTCGGGCTCGGCTGGATTGGTGCCGACCAAATCGAAACATATATCCACACATGGGTCGACCAGTTGGACTTATCGCCATCTCTCGTGACATTCTTGTCGTTCCTGATCGCATTCTTACTCATTGCGTTCCTGCACGTCGTCATTGGAGAACTTGTGCCGAAAACACTTGCGGTCCATGAAGCCGAAAAGTTGACGCTCCTTGTCGCACGTCCGCTCTACGTGTTCACGAAAATCTTCTATCCGTTCATTCGTGCCTTGAACAGTATGGCACGTCTCACCCTCCGCTTATTTGGGGTGCAGACGACGGCTCAGGAGACGGCACACTCAGAAGAAGAGCTGAAAATCATCATGACGGAAAGTTTCCGCAGTGGTGAAATCAACGAAAACGAGTTGGCATATGTACAAAACATCTTCTCGTTTGACGAACGAATCGCCAAGGATGCCATGGTTCCACGTATGAACATGGTCACAATCGATGAAGAAGATACGATTGAAGAGATCATTTCAGTTGTCGAAGAGCACCAGTATACGCGTTATCCGGTCACACGAGATGGCGACCGTGACGATGTGCTCGGATTTGTGAATGCAAAACAACTCTTCACTGCTCAACTTTCGAAAAATGACGCACCGTTCGAGTCATTCATTCATCAATTGCCACTCGTCACCGAGTTCACACCGCTTCAAGAAGCGATGGTGAAGATGCAAAACGCGCAGACGATGATGTGTTTAGTCATCGATGAGTATGGGGGTACTGCCGGCCTCTTAACGATTGAAGACATCCTAGAAGAAATTGTCGGTGAGATTCGCGACGAGTTCGACCGAGATGAACAAGCAGAAATTACAGAAATTGCTCCGAAACATTACCGTCTCTCTGGACTTGTGTTAACACAAGAACTCGAGGAACGGTTCGGGATCGAAATCGAAGATGATGTCGATACAGTCGGCGGATTTGTCTTATCGCAAAAAGCGAACGCTCGGACGGGCGAACGCTTCCTCTTACCTGGCGATCATGAATTGATTGTCAGTGAAGTCGATAACCACCGGATCGTCTTCGTCGACCTGATTTTGGCCTCACATGAAGAGGAAGAGCCTCTCTCAGAATAAGGTTTCTATCAAACCCTTCTCCTTGATTTGGAGAAGGGTTTTTCATGTGTGAACCGAACTGTCGCTATATTTTCGCCTCTTGCCGTGATATACTGCACATATGTTGCTTATTTGAGTGTCACGCACTCAATGACACAACATCACCGAAACATGGCGAGATGTTCGGTTTAAACAGAAAGAAATAGAAAGAAGGTTACGCATGGAACGCAAACTATTTTTGATTGACGGTAACTCCATGCTGGCCAGTGCTTACTATGGTGCCGCCGCGAGCCGAACAAAAAAAGGACGCGAGGTATCCAAAAACGATCGGAGTGCCGTCATCGGAATGACCGGCCTCATCCGGACGATTCTACGCAGACATCGTCCGACTCACTTTGTCGTCGTCTGGGACGTCTCACGTGAAACATTATGGCGTCGAGAACTCTATCCGGGCTATAAACGCCGCAGACGTCAAACACCGCCTGAATTGAAAGCGCAGATGGAACTCATGCGCCAACTGCTTGAGGATAGTGGAATTCCACAATTCCAAGTAGAAGGCTATGAAGGGGAAGATTTAATCGCCCACATCGCACGTAAATTCAGTTGCAGTGCACCTGTGGTCATCATGACAAAAGACAAAGACTTGTTACAGCTTGTCAGTCCACGAATCACCGTTTGGTTGCAAACACAGGAGCTTCAGCAAATGCAGGCTCGCTGTGACATTCGTGATAACCGTCCGTTACCGCTCAAACGTCATTTAGAAATTCGACCAGAAGAGATTGCGGCGTTATACGAAGGGTTGAAACCGAAACAGCTGTCAGCCGTTAAAGCGTTGACGGGAGACCGTTCAGACGGAATTCCACCCGTTGCGGGACTTGACGAAAACCAATCGGTCCAACTGATCAAACGATTCGGTTCGCTCGATAAGCTGTATTCTGCCTTGAGTATCAAAGGTGATAAACGACAACAAGTAAATGAAACGATCGCGGCACTGACGTCAGAGGAGGTGCCCCGTAACTTGAGACGAACACGCAAAAAAGCAGAGCGCAACATGGAGCTCGTTCGTCTTGATGTCACGGTGCCGGCACTTGACCATTTGAAGTTGGCTCATCTCGAGCTCAGCCTCAACCCGAAGCGAGTCGAGCAAGCGTATCAAAAACGCGGACTTCGTCTCTCCTTCAACGCAGGTCAGAAGAAAACATCCGCACGTTAAAAAGAACGGCCGCTCATGCGCCCGTTCTTTTTATATGCACGGTAATTCCATCTTCATCCGTCAACGTCCATTCAGACGATATTCCACCTAACGCCTGGTTTGTCTCTTCGTTGACAAGAAGTGTCCACGCTTCGAGTCCTGCTTCGACTCCTAGAACCTCACTCGGACGTGCCCACACGTTCGTGCCGATGTGATGATGATACCCGTCTGCCGCTAAGAACAGTGCCCCCCGATAAGAATCCGTCGTAACAGAAAATCCGAGTCGGTCATGGTAGAAGCGTTTCGCTGCTTCGATCGACCGGACTTTAAAGTGCACATGTCCCATCGTCGTGCCGACCGGTAACCCAGTGAATGGTCGATTCACTGCAGCTTGAAGCATCGATTCATAGTCGACTGGTTCAGTCGCCATCTTCACATGCCCGTTCGATTCATAACTCCATTGTTCCTTCGGACGATCGGCATATAGCTCGATCCCGTTCCCTTCTGGGTCACTCAAATAGAACGCCTCACTCACTAAATGATCGCCTTGTCCGACTTCGATGTGTTGTTCGATAAGATGCGCCAAGATGCTTCCCAACGCTACACGATCCGGTAATAGAATCGCTAAATGAAACAACCCTGCCGCTCGCGGATTCGTCTTCGCCTGCGGAACATGGTGCAAGATGACGAGCGGACGCTCTTTCGTTCCGAGCGTGGCAAGATCTTCGGTTTCTTCAAGGACACTCATCCCAATCACGTCTACATAAAATTGTTTCATCTGTTCGATGTCACGGACGCGTAGCGTCACCGGTCCTAGTTCAATATTTTCGATTTTCATATACAATCACCTCACCTTCACTATACCCGCTCGGCTCACATTGCAGAAGTAGGCACAAAAAGGTGGTATAGTTACTTCAACGATACTAATGGAAAGGAAGAACGATGTGACCAAGATAACAAGCTGCGAAGTCGATACGGCACTCGAACTGATTACAGGAAAATGGAAGCACTCCATCCTCCTCGTCCTGATCAATGGGGATACGTTACGCTTCAGTGAGTTGAAACGAGCGTTACCAAAGATCAGTCAAAAGATACTGACCGCACAACTCCGTGATTTAGAAGAACAAGATATCGTCATCCGGACCGTCTATCCAGAAGTCCCTCCCCGTGTCGATTATCGCTTAAGCGAGTATGGGAAAACACTGATCCCGATTCTCGAAGCGATGAACGAATGGGGAATGCGTCACGCGGAACGGATGCGCTCCAACTAGTTGTCCACATGTGGATAACCGTTTTAACCGATTTCATTTATCACTTATCCACAGGAGGTCATCATGATTCGTTATCCACAGTTCACCGGTCATCAAATCGGTGTCACCGCTCCCTCGTCAGGGATACCAACAGAATTACACCATTTATTGCATCAAGCGGAACAGAAGTTTTCCGATCGAGGGTTCACGTTGCAATTCACTCCGAATGCGTGGAAACAACGATTTGGAAAATCTGCTCCGGCTCGGGTGCGTGCACATGAACTGACATCCCTACTTCAAGATGACAATGTCGACTTGATCATCCCGCCCTGGGGTGGGGAACTCTTAATGGAAATCCTCGATCAAATCGATTGGCAATCCTTACCCGCGAAATGGATGCTCGGTTATTCGGATACGAGTTTGTTACTCTTCGTCTATACATTAAAAACCGGAATCGCCTCGGCCCATGGTCCGAACCTGGTCGATTTACGTGCCGATATTTGGGACGAAACGAGTTCACGCTGGCTCGATGTATTGTCAACGCGGGTCGACGAGACGGTCATCCAACGCTCGTCCGAGAAGTTCCAAAAAGAATGGCAGTTTGACAATCCGACGCCACATCTGTTTCATTTGACGGAAGCGACTGAATGGAAAGCAATCGGTGGTCAACACGCAACAGGTCGATTGCTCGGTGGATGTCTTGACGTGCTCTTACATACAATCGGGACACCGTATGGAGACGTTAAGACGTTCCAACACGAGCACCTGAATGATGAACCGATTCTTTGGTATTTTGAGAACGTCGAGATGAACGTTCCGGCATTAAAAAGGACCCTTCTTCAAATGAAGTGGGCCGGTTGGTTCAATCAGACGTCTGGTATTCTGTTCGGACGAAGTGATGCCCCATCAGTGCATCAAGACTATACGACCGAGATGGTGTATGAGGAGCTTCACCACATGTTAGAGGTTCCTATCTTTTTCGATATCGATTTCGGACACGTTCCGCCGCAAATGACGCTCGTCAATGGAGCACACGCTTCCGTCCAAGTCGAGCATGGTCAAGGGACATTGATTCAAACGTTCAAGGGCTGATTCGTCAGCCCTTGATTTGTTGTAGTAATAATTCTAAACGTTTGCGAAACAGTCCTTGCGGGAATTTCGCTACTTGTTCTTCGATGACCGATACCCAGTCGTCTCCGCATCCGTTCAGCGTTCCCCTTAATAAACCTTCGTAGTAAATCGCAATATCGACTAAACTATGTGCTTTCCACTCGTCTCTGTTTTCCCATAGTGCCAATAAACACTCTCTTCCTTTTTCCGATTCCCCTCGAAAAGCGTAGTACACACCTTTCGCCATCGAAATCCCCGCAATGAACGGCTCAATCTCTGTCGTGAGTGATTCCATCAACTTGACGTTTTCCCCTAACAGATCAATATGTCGATATTCCATCGCATAGAGCGCTTCGGAAAGTGCCACTTTGATTTCTGCCAAGCGGTCTTCCGTGAATTGAATGTATTGCTTCGCCTTTTGTAAAGACTCACCAACTTGCTTTTCATCGTTCAAATAGAGCGCACAAATCGAAATGGTGCGATACACGTCGTCCGCACGGTAGTAGATTCTTGTTCGTTTCATATACTCGAGCACGTCTTCAAGCTGTCGAATCGAATCTTCCAAATCCTCGTCACAAAGAAGGTTTTTAAATACAATCAACATGACATACTCAGTTCTCGTTTTCGTTTTCATATATTTCGCATCAAGAAGTTCGATCGCGTCAATCCGTTCAAGCGATTCTTCAAATCGATTCCACATCAATAAATAATAAGCCTGGCTGATTCGTCCCATTGCCAATTCCTCAGACTCACCTAGCTTCTCAAAAATTTCAATGGCACGATCGTAGTAGGTCAATACCTTCTCATTTTCTCCTTCTTGAAAGTACGTATCTCCATACAACATGTATGCTTTACCTTGCCACACGGAGTTCATTTCTTCTTTTAAGTATGGAGAAAGCATCTGTCGTATTTCTTGATCTGGCCGCGAAACGAGTGTCATTTCTTCATATTCTAACTGCTCGACCATCGTCTGTAGTTCAGCTTCTTTCGGGTCAGTCAATAACTGCTGCATCGACACATCTAACCGACTTGCGAGTTCTCGTAAGCTACGCATCGATGCCTCCGCTTTCCCATTTTCAATCATACTGAGCATCGATTTCGTGACGATCCCTTCCGCCAACTGCGTTTGGGTCATTTTCTTCTGTTTTCGTAACGTTTTAATTCGTTCACCAATCATATGCCACCTCTATAAGTTAAATTATATTGAACTTTATGTTTACATTTCACTCGATTGCCTTTATGATAATGTTAAATCACATTTAACTAATTTGCAAAGGAGTGTTCTCTATGAAATTCTTTTCTTCCAATTTATCGATTTTATTACTCGGTAAATTCATGTCACTGTTCGCATCCAACTTATTTACGTTCGTAGCAGGATTAACGGTGTTGACGACAACTGGATCTGGATTACAATTCGCATTTGTCTTACTGGCAGGCACATTGCCACGCGTTCTTTTGTCCCCATTTGCAGGCGCTTATGCGGACAAACTTGACCGAAAACGAGTCATTATCAAGATGGAGTCTTTGAATGGAGGATTATTTTTACTCGCAGGGATCGCAAGTTTGCTTTGGACGTTCGAAGCACCTGCCTTTTATGTCATCACATTCTTCCTATCCATCGTCTCCACCTTCTTATCGGTCACATTATCGAGTTCGATTCCACTGCTTTTTGAAGAGGAAGAGCTTCAACGTGCCAACTCCCTCATTCAGAGCATCATCTCCATCTCAAGTATCGGCACTCCGCTTCTTGCCGGAGCACTGTTTAAACTCATACCGATTCCAGCTTTTTTATTCAGCTCAGCCCTATTCTTCATGATTGCCGCCTTGCTTGCTTCTCGACTCACATTTCATCAGAAAGAGATTGCTCCAACCGAACAATCCACTTGGGAAGATGTACGGTCTGGTCTCTCTTATTTGAAGCAGCAACGCGTTTTATGGACAGTCGCCGTTCTAGCTGCCTTCTTGAACTTCTTTTTCGTCGCGACAGAAGTGTTGTTCCCGATAGCCGCTTTACAAGAGGTTGGCGTGTCTCCGTTTCAGTTTGGACTACTTGAAAGCATGGTTGCCATTGGATTCTTAATCGCTTCTTTACTTCACGCCTTGCCACTATTTAAAATCAAACATCGCCTGTCGACCATGCGATCTGCACTGACCATACTCAGTGTTCTATTTGTCGGCCCTGCCATTCCATTATATTTGAACTTCAACGTCCTCACTTCGATTTTCTTTTTCGCAATGTTCGCCTTATTGAGTGGTTTCTTTATCGTACGTGTCAACATTCCGATTCAATTGCTCCTTCAAACGAATACGGATCCGAATTATTTAGGTCGCGTCATCGGTGTACTCGAGTCACTTGCGATGGGCATCACGCCAATCGGTTTTATTCTATTCGGGGTATTGAGTGATCTCGTGCCAGTCGCACATCTATACACTGCATGTATGATTGGCCTACTCCTATGTACATTCACACTCACCTATCGGATTCGCCATGACATCCAAGCGGAACGAGCAGCAGCTCAGTCCATTGAACGAGCGTCTTAACAAAAAAAGACATCGAACAAATCAGTTCGATGTCTTCTCTGTTGACGGGAGTACCCGTTTTTCTAATAAAAATGGTCCGAATGGGATGACAGATGCCATGACGGCAAGCGTCAGTACTTTGAATCCCCATCCGTAACGCCATGCCATATACATCGCAGCCAAGACGTATGCCACGAATAAGAATCCGTGTGCTGCGCCGACGATGCTGACGGCGAGCGGCATCCCTGCCAAATACTTCAGTGGCATCGCGATAAACAGTAACAACAAGAAGGATACGCCTTCTGTGTAGCCAATCCATTTAAAATGAGTCGTGTTCATAATCGTTCTCCTTTTTGACTTGTAGGCTATGTCTATCGTAGCCGAAAGGTGAGCGATTTGTCACAGGAGAGTGCACAAAAGTTACGAAGCTATTTGACGATTTGGTGAACGATGCAATACTTTCGTTTCGACGAAGGTGCGAAGGAACAAACCGTCGACCCCGATTTTCCCTGCGTTATGTCCAGCAACCAAAATCAATACAGAGACAATCAACATCGTTGGGTTCGTACTGACCGTTCCTGAGAGCAAGAAAGCCATGTTCATGACAAGACCGAAGAACGCCGCGCTACGTGTGAGTGCACCGAGCAATAACCCTAACCCGACCAAAAATTCACCATAAGGAATGAGGATATCGAACAATCCAGCGTTTGGAATCGCAACGTTTTCTAAGAATGCAGCCCACCATCCTGCGACAGCTGGATGTTCTCCAGTCGCGAGTGTCACCGCGTTGTTTAAGAATCCTTCCGTTCCAAAGCCACCTGTGATTTTACCCCAACCTGCTGTTAACCAATGATAACCGAGCCATACACGTAACACCGTCAAGATTGCCGTAGCGATGTTATGATTTTGCCAAAATTTCGTGAACATGATGATTCCTCCCTTTCAAGAAATTGAATAAATGAATAATGTGATTACATTCACAATATACCATCTATGTTCACTATTTCACATATGTATTTTTGTTTGTTCATGATTCGTCCATATGTACGTCACACTCTATTCATATCCATCAAAAAGACGCCTACTTGAGGCGCCTTTGAGGATTTTACAAGGTCACTTCTTGAGGTGGCTGACCTTTCTTGTTCATCACACGCATCGATTCCGGCTCGATTTTGAGGATGACAAGCTTCGGATCGTCTGGTCCATCAAACCAGCCTTCGAGTTTGTCGTTCCACACTTTTTCTTTCATCGATTCATCATCTGACACAGTCGCTTTCCCTAAAATTTCTAAGTATGTGTCGCCGACCCCATCGCCATCATAACCAATCAAAATATGCGTATATGGATTCTTCTCTAATTCCTCCACCTTATCTGTATCGTTCGAGGTTGCTGTATAGAGTGTGAAATCATCATGGAAAAATGTCATGTAACGACTATGTGGCTTCACCTTATATACGGTCGCCATCGTCCCTACATTACTTGAATCTAGAATCTTTAATGCTGTTTCTTTTGCACTCATTCCGAATTCCTCCTTCATGGTTTGTCGCTCGTATACTGTTCCCTCAAACCACACGATTAAACACAAAAAAACCTGCTCGCCGATGCGAGCAGGTATCATATTCCTTAGAAAGGAAGATTAGATTTTTTCAACGTTAGAAGCTTGTGGTCCACGAGCTCCGTCTGTGATTTCGAAAGTTACTTCTTGGCCTTCTTCAAGTGTTTTGAAGCCGTCGCCTTGGATTGCTGAGAAGTGTACGAATACGTCGTCTCCGCCTTCCATTTCGATGAAGCCGTAACCTTTTTCTGAGTTAAACCATTTTACTTTACCTGTGTTCATGAATGAACCCTCCTGAAATAAACGCTATGCGTTATAGTAGTGCCTTACTAGAAAAAACTTGACCAAAAAAAATACAAGCCTCTGGATTATCTAATGAAAAATAATCCCAAGCACTTGTGAATTATGATTCCAGCTATTCTTAATTAAGCACATATTGAATATAACACGACTAGATGCTTCTGTCTAGTAAATACTTCTGATTGCTAAAAAACAAGGCGAAACGGGTACATGCTAGAGAAGATGATGCGAGGAGGATTTATTATGAAAAATGCAAAGGACCCGCAATCAATCGCTTCGATGATTGCCTCATATTCTGATTGGTCGGAAGAAGACCTCATCCAGCGAACACTCGAATGGCACCGCTCCACGCGCGAGACATCTTACTCAGAGCAGCAACAATCCATCCCTTGCCGAATTCCAATGACTGAGCGCATTACGCCTGTTCAAACGTCACTCCCGCTCGAACAAATGGACGGAATGGTTCGTCCTGTTTGGATGCGCCGCCTCGATGCGGAATATTTGAACCTAATGCAGGTCACAAAACAACGTGTTGATGTGACAGACTATGGCGCCGTCGGGGACGGACAAACGGATTGCACGCTCGCTTTTCGTCTCGCCCTCCGCTCGAACCGCCGCGTCTTTGTCCCGGCAGGTGTGTATATCGTTCGGGGCATTCGCCTTCCTTCGAACTGCGTGTTAGAAGGTGCCGGACAGGACGTCACCATTCTAAAACTATCGGATCGTGCGCCAAAGCATCGAAGACTGTTACGAAACGCCACCCCATTTGCGGGAAACCATCATATCGAGGTATGTCACCTGACACTCGATTGGAACGTCGCACGATTAGGCGATGTGAAACGAACGACGAGCGGTGACACGACATCGAGTGCCCTGACGTTTGCGCATGTGACGTATGGTTGGGTGCATCATGTGACGGCTAAAAATGCCGGTCTTCATGCGTTCGACATCACGTCTCCACACTATCATTACTTAGGGGATGGACTGCGAGCCGCAAACGGCAGTCGGTATATTCATCTTGATCATCTCGAGGCGACGAACTATGGGGATGACGGAATCACGACACACCATAGCGATGCCATTTATATCACTGATTGTTATTGTCATCACCCTCATGGCCGAACACACGCCCTCGGATTCTCAAACTCGAATGGCATTGAGATCGACGATGGATCGCGGCACGTCACACTCGTGAATAACAAAAGTGAAGGATGTTTTGGCGGAATCGAAGTAAAAGCACATGGAACTTCGTCAGCAGCTCATGACGTTCATATTTTTGGACACCTTTCACTTCATGACAATCGCTCATTTAATTTCCGTCACATCGGTCATCATTTAGCAGACGATCCCGATTCGACGACAGCACGCTTTCTATCTGGTACGAATTTAGTATCCGTCGAACCGGTTCGAAGCTCGCTATACGCGAAATCCTCTCCACGAAGCCTGGTCGTATCGGCCTATCAAGACGTCTTGATTCATGGATTGACCGCGATTGGTGATCCGACTTACGATTATGAAAAACATCCGGCACTGGCGGTTCAATACAAGTCTCGACGCGTTCAATTACATCGCATCTCCGTTCGTGGATTTACAACCTCGAGAGCTGATCTCGAACTGTTCGGAGGGGATAATCGGACCGATGAAGTGACCATCGAAAACTTACGATGCCATGAATCTGCGCCAATCGCGTTAAGAATAGGACGTCAACTGGAGAAGATTGCACTTCATCACATCGAAGGACAGAAAAAAAGCGGAGATGTACTCATCTCCACGAAAAGTCCAATCGATGTGAAAGACATACTTGCTTACGGATTCTCGGACCGAGTGCGTTCGGACGTTTGAGCCGCCTCGACAAGCCGATCCAGTTTGTCCTCATCGAGTTCAAGCGAGCTTTCTTTCTGTTTGGCCATCATGCGGACGATCGCTTTGTCTAAAAAGCCCATTCGTTCAAAGTCATACCCACTTCCGACGACTTCGACGAAATAAGCATGTTCGCGCAACTTGTCACGATAAGCTTCTTCTAGCTCACGAATCCGCTCCGACTCTGTCGGTGTCCCAGCACACAAATATAGAGCGAGAGGATGCTCCAGCAAGTGTGCCTCATGAAGCGACAACCATTCCTTCATCTCGTCCTGGATGGTACCCATCCGAATCGAACTGCCGACGATGACGTGATCCACCGTCTCCCACATGACGTTCGGCTCTTCTACGATATTTTGGACATGAACGTCTCCCGATAACCGTTCAGCGAGTAAAGACGCCACTTTTTCACTCGTTCCATATCTGGAAGAGTACGCGATTAAAGTACCCATGTCGTTCCCTCTTTTCATGTCAGACGTTACTTACACTATTCCCGAATCATCGAGAGAAGATACGTGACCGCTCAAAAAAGCTCGCCGTCTGGCGAGCTTTTCGTCACAGTTTATACACTTGTGCTTCGTAAGGACGAAGGGTGAACGGTTCAATCGGTTCCATGTTTCCGATGACGCGTTCTTTTACGTCATACGGTAAGTCACGTTGTTGTGTGTCAGCTGAGAAGTTACAGAGCACGAGCCATGTCTCTCCTTCGAACGAACGTGTGAACGCATAGATTGCCTCATCTTCCGGTAACAACAGCTCATACTTTCCATAGACAACGAGCGGATTGGCTTTACGGAGCGCAATTAATTGACGGTAGTAATGGAAGAGCGAATTCGGGTCTTTTCGTGCCGCTTCCGCATTGATGTCGACATAGTTCGGGTTGACCCCAATCCATGGTGTCCCTGTCGTGAAGCCACCATGTGCTTCGTCCGACCACTGTACCGGCGTTCGTGAATTGTCACGTCCTCGCTCATGAATTCCACGGAAAATCTCATCGTGCGTCAACAACCCTTTTGATGTGTAGTCACGGTAGGCGTTTAACGTTTCGATATCTCGGTACTGATCAATCGAATCAAACGCGACGTTTGTCATCCCGAACTCTTCCCCTTGATAAATATAAGGTGTCCCTTTCAATAGATGAAGAAGTGTCGCAAGCATCTTCCCGGAACGGACGCGATATTCCGGAGAGTCGTTCCCGAAGCGCGAGATGGCACGGGGCTGATCATGATTACTCCAATACAGGCTGTTCCACCCTTCTTCTTCTAGTCCTTCTTGCCAACGCGAGAAGATCGTCTTCAACTCTGTGAGTTTCCAGTCCGTCGGATTCCATTTTCCGAAGCTGCCGTTCCCGACGTCTACATGCTCAAAATGAAAGACCATGTTCAGTTCGTTACGGTCTTCCCCTGTATACAATTTCGCTTCTTCCACACTGACCCCTGGCATCTCACCGACCGTGATCGTGTCGTATTTCGATAAGACTTCTTGATTCATCTCTTGCATGAATTCATGGATACGTGGCCCGTTAAAGAAGAATGGCGTGCCGTCACCGTAACCTGTTCCTTGCGTTTGACCATCCGGATAACTCGGGTCTTTCGAGATCATATTGATCACGTCCATCCGGAACCCATCGACCCCTTTATCGAGCCAATACGTCATGAGATCGTACACTTCACGACGAAGCGTCTCGCTTTCCCAGTTCAAATCCGGTTGTTTCTTACTGAATAGGTGAAGGTAGTACTCATCGCTCGCTTCGTCATACTGCCAAGCGCTGCCGCCGAAGAAAGCTCCCCAGTTCGTCGGTGGCTGACCGTCTTTTCCTTTTTTCCAAATATAGTAGTCACGATACGGACTCTCTTTTGAAGAGCGTGACTCCATGAACCACTGGTGTTCGTCAGAAGAGTGGTTGACGACGAGATCCATCATGATTTTAATCCCGTGACGGTGTGCTTCCTCAAGCATCGCATCAAAGTCGTCCATCGTACCGAACTCGTCCATGATGGCACGATAATCACGAATGTCGTATCCATTGTCATCGTTCGGCGAATCGTATACCGGCGAGAGCCAGATGACATCGATCCCGAGTTCTGCCAAGTAAGACATCTTCTCCGTAATCCCTTGGATGTCACCAATTCCGTCCCCGTTCGAATCATTGAAGCTCCGTGGATAAATTTGATACACGACTGATTCTTTCCACCATTGTTTCATGTTACATCCTCCTTGAAAGTTCATTTCCGTTTCAACGCTTTCATCGTACTGTCTTCAAGGATTCATGACCATCCATGATATGATTAGGATATGTACAATTTTGCTATAAAATGAGGAGACTATTATGGAAATCGGCTTTTGTGGCTATTCGTATCATACAACGACCTACACTTTTCCGTTCGCTAACTTACTCGATACGTATCTGATTCGCTTACAGACAGAGGGGACGGCTCGGATTGTGGTTAATGGGGAAATGATGATCACACGACCTGGTGACGTATTGATTGTCCGTCCGGGTGACTTCTATGAAATGCACGTCGATACACCTGCGAGCGGAGACTATCATATCTTTTGCTCCGGACATGCGATGGATACATGGTGGCATGCGACGCCACGGGAGCGAATGTATGCCATCACCATCGATTCCCGCCTACTTTCGCTATGGCAACACATTACAGAGGAAGTGCGCCGTCCACCATCTGAACAAAGTGCCGTACTAATTGAAACTCTCGTCAAAGCGCTTCTACTCATGCTGGATCGTTCGATTCAAGATGTGCATTCCCAGGCGCGACCTCCAGTCGTCTCTCGTATGATGCGCTTTATCGAATCGCACGTCACGAGTGACTTCAAAGTGGCCGACGTCTCCGCAGCGGTCGGACTCAGCGTTTCACGAACCGTTCATCTCTTTAAAGAAGAGACTGGGATGACGATCATCGAATATGCACAATCGATTCGCTTACAGCTTGCCGAAGAGCAAATGCGCTATACAAAACATTCGTTAGAAACGATTGCAGAACTGTCTGGATTTCGAAGTTATCCATATTTCCACAGAATTTTTAAACGGAAATATGGCGTAGCACCAGGGGTTTATCGCACTCTTCAACAAAAAAACGAAAAAAAATAAAAAAAGAGTGATCCATTTTTTGAACCGCTCCGTTAGATGGGTGTAAATAACGACAACAACACTCACTTACGAAAAGGAGCGATTACACATGAAGAAGAAGACGTTAAACAAAATCGTAGCACCGGCACTAGCCTTAGGACTACTCGTACCGGTCAACGCACAGGCAGCGGATCACACACCGACAGCAAGCACACCAGCAGGTGACCTTCGCGCCACACTCGATCAACTCTTATCTGAGCACTACGTATTAGCGGTCACATCGATGATGAAAGGATACGACGAGGCAGCAGATGCTGAGGTCGCGGATCAAGCACTCGATCAAAACGCGCTCGACATGACACCAGCTATCGCTTCCATCTACGGTGAAGAAGGTGCTGCACAATTTGAAGACATCTTCCGTGGCCATAACGACTATTCAGATGATTTCGTAGAAGCTGCAAAATCAGACAACCAAGAACTACGCATGGAAGCTGAAGCTGAAGTCGATGAGTTCGTAGAAGAATTCTCAACATTCCTCGATGCAGCGACAGAAGGTAACTTACCGAAAGAAGCGGCAGCAGATGCACTTGAACTTCATGAAGACCAAGTCCTCTCTGTATTCGATAACTATGTCGAAGGAGATTACGAAGAAGCTTACATGACGTTCCGTGAAGGCTACAAGCACATGTTCAACATCAGTAAAGCCCTCTCAGGTGCAATCGTCACACAAATGCCTGACAAATTCACGACTGGAGCAGATACACCAGCTGTTGAACTCCGCTCAACATTGAACAGTCTTGCAGGTGAGCACTTCGCCCTCGCTGCAATCGGTATGCAAAAAGGATATGACCAAGCAGAGGACTATGACTACGTCACATGGGCAGAAGATCAGAATACACTCGACTTCAAAGCGGCTATCGCATCTGTATACGGTGACGAAGGTGCTGCACAGTTCGAAAAAGTCTGGAACTCAGATCACATCACAGCACAAGGTGATATCGTAGCTGCTACACTTGAAGGTGACGAAGCGAAAATCGAAGAAGCACGTATGAAACTCGACCAATTCGCTGTCGACTTCAGCACATTCCTCGATGCAGCAACAGAAGGTAACTTGCCACAAGCTGCTGGTGAAGAAGCCATCAAACAGCATGAGACACTCGTACTCGACACATTCGATCAATATGTCGCAGGCGATGCAGAAGCTGCTTGGATGTCATTCCGTGAAGGATATGCGTTCATGTTCGGTGTTGGTGAAACACTCGGTAACGCGATCGTGACACAAATGCCTGACAAGTTTGAAGAAACAATGATGCCTGAAGAGATGCCTGAAACAGGTCTCGGTGGTGCACAAGAACAATCAATGAACACGCTCTACGCTGGATTAGCTGTACTTGGCGGAATCTTACTCGCCTTCGTAACGCTTCGCAAACGTAAAGTGTCTGAACAATAATCAATAAGGAGGGAGCCCCATGAACAAGCGCCATTTGTTTCTGGCGCTCTCTCTCTTTTGTTTTAGCTTCTGGACGTGGACGAGCGCCCAAGAATCGTCGTCACCACCTGTAGAAGAAAAACAAATAGAGGAGAGCCCGGATTTAACGGCTGAATTCTCACTTCTACAGGAAGAGGTGAAGAAGTTACGATTAGCGGAGGAAGAAGAAAACGCGAAGGCCGTCACCCCCGTTCAAATCCAAATTCCGAAAATCGATGTCGATACCGCCATCGAACAAGTCGGGGTACTGGAAAACGGACAGATGGGTGTTCCAGAAGATGAAAATCAGGTCGGGTGGTTCGAACCCGGTGTCACACCGGGAAGTAAAGGGAATGCCGTGATCGCCGGTCACGTCGACAGCAAGACCGGCCCGGCCGTCTTTTATCAACTCGATCAACTTAAAGAAGGCGATGACGTTCTGATTCTAGACGAAGCCGGAAACACACTTCGGTTCCGCGTCACAAAAACAGAACGCTATGATACGAAAACCGCGCCAATCGAAGAGATTTTCGGTGCCACATCAAATCGCAATTTAAATTTGATCACCTGTTCGGGTACGTTCGGGGACGGGGGCTATGATGAACGATTCGTCGTGTATACAGAGCTAGTGGATACCGAACTGAACGAAACTGTCGATCTCGAGATCCCAACGGCAGTCGAGCGACAAGGAAACTTGTTAACCTGGCACGCCGTGCGTCAAGAGAGCGTGATCGGATATCGCATCTATGAAGTCGTCGACGGAAAAGCGACTCATATCGAAAGCGTCCCATCCCATGCACGAAAGAGTATCGAAGTTGCAAGTAAAACAGGTGTTTCTTATTATGTGACTGCGATTGACCAGCTTGGAAATGAGTCGAAACCTTCCGAGATGACCAAATGACAAAAGACCCCTTACTCACTTCTAATGTGTGAATAAGGGGTCTTCTCTGTTATACAAAGCAAGGAATCTGCGGGTTGAATGTCTTGTTGTTCTCCGTCATGACTTGCTTTTTAATTTTGCCTTCTCCGAGGTAGACGATGCGGTCAGCAAGTGCCTCTGCATCTTCCTCGTCGTGTGTCACGAAGATCGTCGTCGTACCTGTCTGCTTCAAGAGACGACGCAAATCGTCACGAATCCGATGTTGAAGTGACGTGTC
The DNA here is from genome assembly GCF_027947425.1 of Exiguobacterium sp. MMG028. Classification (NCBI taxonomy): domain Bacteria; kingdom Bacillati; phylum Bacillota; class Bacilli; order Caryophanales; genus Exiguobacterium; species Exiguobacterium sp. MMG028. Next base: position 182,135 of record NZ_JAQJIN010000003.1, on the reverse strand, counting down.
GAGGTTACTGAATGGTTCGTCTAGAATCAACAGTGCTGGTTTCGGTGCGAGTGCACGCGCGAGCGCGACACGCTGTTGTTGTCCCCCACTGAGTTCGTACGGGTAACGGTGACGGAACTCCGCCAAGTTGACGAGCGCGAGCATCTCTTCGACACGCGCATTCCGTTCCTTCCGGCTTAGTTTATGAAGACCGAACCGAATGTTCTTTTCAACGGTCATGTGTGGGAAGAGTGCGTAATCTTGGAAGACCATCCCGACGCCACGATCTTCTGGTGGCATGAACTGACAATCGTCGCAACAGACGCAGTCGTTCACGACGACGACGCCCTGGTTCGGCATCTCGAGCCCTGCGATCAATCGGAGAATCGTACTTTTCCCAGAACCGCTGTCCCCAAGAAGCGAGACAATTTCACCTTTTGTGATCGAAATCGAGAACCCTTTGATGGTCTCTTCATGTGCACCTTTATAGCTAAAATGTAAATCGTTGATTTGAACGAACATTAGTCGGCCTCCTTATCAAGCACCTTGTGGGAAACGAATATCAACAGTCCACTCATGAGGACGATGACGATAGAAGCGAGTGCCGCTTCGTGAATCTTCTCATCACTCACGTATTTGAACGCTTGTGTCGCAAGCGTCGAAAAGTTAAATGGTTGTAAAAAGAGCGTCAAAGGCAACTCTTTCATAATATCAATAAAGACGAGGATAAATGCGCTCATGATGGCGCCTTTGATCATCGGGATATCCACGCGGAAGAACGTTTGGACCGTGTTCCATCCGAGCATGCGGGATGCTTCCGTGAACGATTTCCCGACCTTCTCGAACCCGCTCTCAATCGAGTTGTAGCCGATGGCGAGGAAGCGGATGACGTAGGCAAAGATGAGCATGATGAGCGTCGTCCGAAACACGAACGTCTGACTCAAGTCGAGCGCCTTAGCCATGTCGAGCACTTTGCCATCGAGCCATAAGAAAAGCGTGATGACCGCAATCGCGATCGCTGCCCCCGGAATCGAATACCCAAGCGTCGTCACCTTTGAAATGACGCGTGTCATGTTCGACGGGAAGAGCCGCGTGTAATTCGCAATGATGAGTGCGAACAACAGGATGATCACTGTCGCGATAAAGGCGACACGCACCGTATTCCAAACGAGTTGCCAAAATTCCTCTGTGAAGACCGTATCGAACGTCAGGAACGTCCAGGCCGTCAACTGCGTGAACGGAATGACGAATGCGATGGCAAAGATGATGGAGACATAAGCGAATACCGCGTAGCGATGCCAGCCTTGAAGCGGTCTCGGTTTGAGCGGTTTCACTTTCGTTGAAGCGTAACTGAATTGCTTCCGTCCTCGCACGAGTCGCTCCATCGTCAAAATGGCGATGACGAGAATCATGAGAGTACCCGCCAGCTTCAGCGCCGACGACGTGTCTTTCATCCCGAACCATGTGCTAAAAATAGCGGTACTGAACGTCTGGATCCCGAAATATTTCACGACGCCATAGTCGTTGAGTACTTCCATCAAGACGAGACTGACACCGCCGATGATGGCGACTCGGGAAATCGGAATGACGACGGTGAAGAAAATATCCCACGACCCACGACCGAGGATCCGTGCGTTCTCAATCATCGAGGACGATTGGTTATGCAGGAACGCTCGTGTGATCGTATAAATGTATGGATAGAGGAACAAGGTGAAAATAAACACCGTCCCTTGAATCGACATAATATTGAAGTACGACTGATCGACAGTAATCCCGAACTGATTCCGTAGCGTCGTTTGGATCACTCCCGTGTAATTTAAAATGCCATGATACGTATACGCCCCGATATAAGGCGGAATCGCGAGCGGCAAGATGAGTGCCCATTTAAAGAAGCGACGGAACGGAAAATCATAGACGGTCACGAACCAGGCGAGGCTCGTTCCAATCACCGTCGTCAAGAGACCAGTAGCCACCATGATGAACAACGTGTTCCGTACATAACGGGGCAACAAATACTCTTGAATATGCTGCCAGTTGTCATTGACTGGCGCAAATAATTCCACGAGCACGACAATCCCCGGCAAGACGATCAATAAAATCGCGAGAAAGCTTAGGATCGCCCATCCATTCAGTTGTCGTTTTACCGCGTGCCAGTTCATGTCGTACCGCTCCCGTTCTGTAAACAATCAATTCCTGTCCCATCATATCAGTTTCTACGCATTCCGTGTAGCGCTTAGGGTGTATGAAACGCAAAAACCTCCGGCCTGAACTCTCGTTCAAGCCGAAGTCATCTTACTTCCAACCTACTTCGTTAAAGATGCGGATTGCTTCTTGTTGGTTTTCTCCAAGTGCAGAGAGGTTAATGTCTTGCTCTTTGAACTCGCCCCATGATTGAAGAAGCTCATTCGGCTCAACCGACTCGTTGACTGGGTATTCGTAGTTCACACTCGCAAATTTCTCTTGAGCTGACGGCTCTGACATGAACTCCATCAATTTCTGAGCATTTTCTGTATTCTTCGACGCTTTCGTCATCGCGATACCAGAAATGTTCACGTGTGTGCCTGTCGTATCTTGGTTCGGGAAGAAGACACCGAGCTGTTCAGCGACTTTCTTCTCTTCTTCGTCTTCAGAATTCAACATGAGCCCCATGTAGTACGTGTTCATGATGGCCACGTCTCCTTCACCGGCGACGACCGCTTTCGCTTGGTCACGGTCGTTCCCTTGTGGGTCGCGTGCCATGTTGTTCACTAAGCCCTTCGCCCACTCTTTCGCTTCATCGACACCGTTCACTTCGATGAACGATGCGAGGAGTGAGATATTGTACATGTTTTCAGATGGACGGACGAGTACTTTGCCGTTCCACTGTTCTTCTGTCAACGCTTCGTACGTCGACAAATCTTCTGGTTTCACGCGATCTTTTGAGTACACGATGACACGTGCACGTTTCGTCAAACCGAACCATTCGTTGTCCGTGTCACGATATTTCGCAGGGATGTTTGACTCAAGCTCATCGCTATCGACCGCTTGGAGATGTCCTGCTTCTTTTGCTTGATACAAGTTCCCGGCATCTGCCGTAATGAAGAGGTCAGCCTCTGTGCTTTCGCCTTCAGTGTTTAAACGCTCGAGAAGTTCGTCACTCTTACCTTCCACGACGTTTACCTTGATACCAGTTTCTTCTTCAAACTGTTTATATAACTGTTGATCGACATCGTAGTGGCGACTCGAGTAAACATTGACGACGTTCGAATCGTCCGAGCCTTCATTTGAAGTTGTTTCATCTGTGCTTGCGCAAGCGGCAAGGAGCGATGTCGTTAGTGCTGCTGAAATTCCTAAAGCTGCATATTTTTTGTTCATCTGTCATTCCCCCACGTTCAATGATTTCTCTCTCTGGTAATGATAATTACTCTCAGTACCTATCATCACTGATAATCATTCTCACGTCAAGGGTTTTCTGCAATCGCTATCAATAAGTATGCTTAATTTGTGACAGTTTTGAGGGCATCATTTCTTGACTTCAAAAGAATACAGACGATATAGTGAAATCAAACAAACCGTCTGGTCGGTACAGAAAGGGGTGAAGGTATGACAAACCGATCGAACGTCACGAAACAAAAACTACTCGACGCGGCAACAGACATCATCATGAATCAAGGTGTGCATCAACTTACATTAGATGAAGTCGCCAAAACAGCGGGCGTTTCAAAAGGTGGACTTCTTTATCACTACGCCTCAAAAGAAGCGTTGCTGACCGCTATGGTTGAACGGTTACAGCAAGAACAAAACGAGTTGTATGCTTCGTTGCAACAAGAGGGTCATGGACCTATTGAAGCATTCGTTCGTCTATTTGATGAAACGAAGTTACACCCTGAGAAAGCAGCCATCCAAATCGACGTCGAGAAAATGATCGCATTTCTCACACTGTTTGCCGTCGACCAAGAGTATGCGAATCGATGGAAGCATGATTTAGATACGTTTTTCGAACAGTTCCAACAAACAGCCGATCCGGTTGAAACGATGATCATTCGTTATGCACTCGAAGGTATGATGATGTCAGAACATTTCGGTGTCGGTGTTCCCCCTGCCGAACTCAAACAAGCGATCATCGCCCGCTTGATTGAACGAGCGCACGCCATCGACAGCCAGTCATAAAAACAACATATAGAGGAGATTAAGAACCCATGCAGAAAATCACGTCCTTTTCCGTCAACAATAAGTTCGCGGTTTGGTTGATGACGATCATCTTGACCGCCGCCGGTCTTTTCGCCGGTCTGACAATGAAGCTCGAGACGCTACCGGACATCACGACGCCGACCGTCTCGGTCACAACCATCTATCCAGGTGCATCCCCTGAGCAAGTGCTTGAAGAAGTCAGTACCGTTCTCGAAGAACGCCTGCAAAGTCTAAATGGTGTGGAACAAGTCCGTTCTTCATCATTCCAAAACGCTTCGAACATCCAAATCGATTACGACTTCAGTACAGATATGGATGAAGCAGAACAGCAAGTCAAAGACGCATTAAGTAACGTCGAACTACCTGAATCAGCACAAGAACCTCAAGTGTCGCGTCTCAGCTTCGACGCTTTCCCGGTCATCGGAGCTGCCATCTCGGATGAAAGTCTTGACTTGGCGGAATTGACGAAACTCGTCGAGGAAGAAGTCCAACCCGCTCTTGAAGGCGTAGAAGGCGCACAAACCGTCCAAATTGCCGGACAAGAGATTCGTCGCGTCGAACTTCAATTCGATCAAGAAGCGCTCGCTGAATACAATTTGACAGAAGACACGGTCAAACAATTGATTCAAGCGAATGACGCCCGTATCGCGCTCGGACTATATGAATTGGGTGACACGGAGCAAGCGGTCGTCATCGATGGAAAATCTGAGACGCTCGAAGCGTTCCGCGACATCCAAATCCCTTACTCACCAGCACAATCAACGCCGACAACACCGTCTGCTCCGACTGAATTGCCACCTGGTCAAACACCAGACGTGCCGACAGAGGTCCCGACGGAAACACCATCGGCATTACCACCGAACGTTCCAACGACGGTGCCGACTGTCGCGTTGAGCGAGCTTGCGACGATCGAGGACAAAGGAATTGAAGAATCGATTTCTCGCTCGAACGGTGAACGTTCCATCGGCGTACAAGTGACGAAGACACAAGATGCGAACACGGTCGATGTCGTCAACGCCGTCAAAGAAGTGTTGAGTGACTTCGAAGCAGAGTATGACACGGCGAATGTATCGATCACACTCGACCAAGGACAACCGATTGAAGAGTCGGTCGAGACGATGTTATCGAAAGCATTGCTCGGTGGCTTATTTGCCATCCTTATCATCTTAGTGTTCTTACGTAACTTCCGATCGACGATCATCGCTGTCATCTCGATCCCGTTATCGCTTCTCATGGCACTTATCGTGTTGAAGCAATTGGATATCACATTGAACATCATGACACTCGGTGCGATGACCGTTGCGATTGGACGCGTCGTCGATGACTCCATCGTCGTCATCGAGAACATTTACCGTCGACTCACACGATCGAACGAACCACTTCGCGGTAAAGAATTGATCATCGCGGCGACAAAAGAAGTATTCATCCCGATCGCTTCGTCGACAATCGTTACAATCGCGGTATTCTTACCGCTCGGATTTGTCACAGGATTTGTCGGTGAATTGTTCTTGCCGTTCGCATTGACTGTCGTTTTCGCCCTACTCGCTTCGTTACTCGTCGCGATTACGGTCGTCCCAATGATGGCCGACTCATTCTTTAAAAACCGCGATAAGTTGAAGCCAGAAGAAGGTCCAGGAAAGCTCGCGGAATGGTATCGCGGCGTCTTGAACTGGTCACTGAACCATAAACTCGTCGTCTTCGGACTCGCGACTGCCCTATTGATTGGTAGTTTTGCCCTCGTCCCAGCGATCGGGGTCAACTTCTTGAACCAAGATTCGGAGAAGACGTTGTTCGTCACATTCGACCCAGAACCGGGTCAAACGCTTGAAGATTCGATTGCTGCAGCTGAAGTGGCAGAAGAATACTTCATGGAAGAACAACCGAACGCAACAGACGTTCAGTTCACGGTCGGTGGAGAGAACCCGCTGAACCCAGGAAACAATAAACAAGGAATCTTTATCGTCCAGTATGACCCGGACACGGAAGATTTCGCAGATGTGAAGTTGGCTGATATCGAGAAGTTGAACGAACTCGCCTCAAACGGGGAGTGGAAAGAACAAGACTTCTCAGGTGGCGGCGCAACGAGCGGTGTCACGTATAACGTCTACGCCAACTCGCTTGAAGATTTAGAAGCGATCGTGCCGACTTTCATCGAAACGATTGAAGAAGAAACGGATTACGTCCGTCAAGCGACATCTGACTTACGTGAGTCCTATGTTCAATACACGTTCAACGTCGACCAACAAGCCGCAGCAGAAGCTGGTGTATCTGCAGGTCAAATCGCACAAGTCATCAGCCAATTCCAGGCACCAGAAAGCCCACTTGCGAGCGTGACAGTGGATGACAAACAGTTAGACGTCGTCATCCCGAACGAGCAAGTGACGTATGATAGTGTCGATGACCTGCAAGCACAAGAAATCACGACACCGTTCGGACCACGCCCGATTTCAGACTTCATTGAAATCGAAGAAGGCACAACGCCGGACACACTCGTCGAGCGCGACGGAAAACTGCTCGCACAAGTAAGTATTGAACTCAGCACAGATAAAGCGACAGAAGCGTCTGCTGCGATCGAAGAACGCGTATCAGAGATCGAGCTCCCGTCTGGCGTATCGTATGATGTAGGCGGTGTAACGGAACAGATTCAAGAATCGTTCACACAGCTTGGTCTTGCGATGCTCGCCGCAATCGCCATCGTATACTTGGTTCTCGTGATCACATTCGGAGGGGCACTCACACCATTCGTCGTGTTGTTCTCACTCCCGTATGCGATTATCGGGGGACTTGTCGCCCTCCTCATCACTGGTGAAACGATTTCGGTTTCTGCTTTGATCGGGGCACTCATGTTGATTGGGATTGTCGTCACGAACGCCATCGTCTTGATTGACCGTGTCATTCATAAAGAAGAAGCTGGTTTATCAACACGTGAAGCGTTACTTGAGGCAGCAGGCACACGCCTTCGCCCAATCTTGATGACCGCACTTGCGACAATCGGTGCACTCGCACCGCTCGCACTCGGTCTCGAAGGTGGGGCACTCATCTCGAAAGGTCTCGGAGTCACCGTGATCGGCGGACTTACAAGTTCGACGCTTCTCACGTTGCTCATCGTACCGATTGTCTATGAGTTCTTTGCACGATTCCGTAAGAAAAAACAAGCGTAAGCCTAAAACATGCGTAGCGGTGTATCCGCTACGCATGTTTTATTTTTCAATGATATGTAGGTGTTCCGTATCATCTGGAGCTTCAAAGAATGAAGTCACGTGATGAAAGACTTCTTCCGTATCAAATGCGGCTCGTTCTGGTTCCATGATGCGACGTTTCTGAATCTGTCGAAGACATTGTTCATCACTTCGGTTGAGATAAATCAGACGGTGATTCGCCCCAGTGTGTTCTGACAATTGTAAAAACCAAGATCGTGACGATTTTGTATTTGCCGGGAAATCCATCACTACATGTATCCCGAGTCGCAGCAACTGTTGGACATGAGATTCAATTAGTGGCTTCAATAGCCTAGCATGCTTTTGATAGTCCTCAAACGTATGAATTTGATTCGGATATAACGTAGACAGCCATTCATCTTCAGATAAGAGAACCGCTCGTTGTTCAGCAGCCATTTGCTTGGCCATCGTTGATTTTCCAGCCCCCATTTTTCCACATAAAAAATAAAGTGTTCCCTTTTCTTCCATCGCGCTATCTTCCTCCTCTTCATCAAGTAGAATAAACGTATCATACCCTTTTCTTGACCTCTCTCGTTGAATTTGAGAAGATTCATACGTTTTGAATGACGTGAAAGGAAGTCATGTATATGAAATTATTAAAATGGATGATTGGGCTCGCTCTTTTATTCGGACTGAGCACGCTCGGCAACTGGATGGTTGAGACGTTCTCGTGGAAAGTACCGGGCAGCGTCATCGGCATGGTGCTGTTGCTCGTTCTCTTAGTAACAAAAGTCATCCGCGTGGAATGGATTGAAGACAGCGCTGGATTTTTGACGAAGCACCTCGCATTCTTCTTCATCCCGATTGCCGTCGGTCTCATGGCATACGGTACGTTGTTAAAAGCCGCTGGCGTCCCTCTTCTCGTCACGTTACTCATCAGCATGGCGGTCGGTATGGTCGTGACAGCGTTTGTTTCCGGGAAAGAAGGTGAGACATCATGACATACGTTTGGATCGGACTGACGATTTTCGTGTATTCGCTCAGTCGTCAACTTTCGAAAAAGTGGGCATCTCCGTTCACTAATGTCGTCTTCTTAAGTACAGCGATTCTGATTCTTCTGTTACTTGTGACAGGACAGTCCTATGATACGTATAAACCGGCTACCGATCTCATCACCATCTTACTCGGTCCGGCGACAGTCGCCCTCGGGTTACCGCTCTATCGCAACTTACCCGTGTTACTCGCCCGGGCAAAACGGGCCCTGAGTGCCATCGTACTTGGGTCACTGTCCACGATTTTTGTGGCTGTCCTTTTCGGCAAATTGTTTTCATTCACCGAAAACGTATTGATTGCGCTATCGGTCAAATCGGCCACGTCCCCGATTGCCCTTGAATTGGCTCGACAACTAGAAGGTGATGCAACGCTTGCGGCTTCGATTGCAGTCGCCTGCGGTATTTTAGGTGCGATGCTCGGTCCGGTACTATTGACATGGATTCGTATAGACGACCCGTTCACGCGTGGACTCACACTCGGCACCATCAGTCACGGGATCGGGACCGCTCAAGCGGCGACGGAACATCCGTTGTCTGGCGCCACAGGCGGTGCCGCGATGGGATTGACGGCCATCTTCACATCGTTCATCTTGCCGATTTTATATCCGTTTCTCTTTTGAACAGGTCACGCTCATTTCATCGATGGGCGTGACTTTTTTGTTTCGACTTCGAGCGCGCGTGATAAACTAATGAAGATGAAACTTTTTAGAGGAGGGCAATCCATGCAAGAGAAACTAATTGAACGCTTAATGACATACGCGAAGATTGATACACAGTCTGACTTCACGAGTACGACAACACCATCGACGGCCAAACAATGGGATTTGATTCGTCATTTGGAAAAGGAACTGAAAGAACTTGGGCTGACAGACGTCGAGACGGACGAATACGGCTATCTCTTCGCCACACTTCCGAGTAACGTCGATCATGACGTCCCGACAATCGGCTTCCTCGCTCACGTGGATACGGCGACCGATTTCACGGGTACGAACGTTTCACCTCAACTCGTTGAGCATTATGAAGGTGGCGACATCGTCTTGAACGAGTCGCTTCATGTCGTCTTGTCACCAAAAGACTTCCCAGAACTTGACGGGTATGTCGGACATACGCTCATGACAACGGACGGAACGACACTCCTCGGTGCGGACGATAAAGCAGGGATCGCCGAAATTGTCACAGCCGTCGAATACTTATTGGCTCACCCTGAGATTCCACACGGGCCAGTCCGCATTGCCTTCACACCGGATGAAGAAATCGGACGCGGACCACATAAATTCGATGTCGCTCGTTTTAACGCGGACTTCGCTTACACGATGGACGGCGGTCCACTTGGAGAGTTACAGTATGAAAGTTTCAACGCAGCCGGTGCGACCGTCACCTTCCACGGGACGAACGTGCATCCAGGTAGCGCCAAAAACAAGATGGTGAACTCAATGAAGCTCGCGATGGCGTTCCAAAACCGTTTACCGGCTGACGAGGCACCGGAACGTACGAGCAACTATGAAGGATTCTTCCATTTGAACGGTTTTAATGGGGATGTGGAGAAGACGACACTTCAATACATCATCCGCGATCACGACAAACAGAAGTTCGAAGCGCGTAAAGCGTTGATGGAGAAACTTGTCCTCGAATGGAAACAAAAATACGGGGAAGAGCGGATTGAGCTCAAAATGGAAGACCAGTATTACAACATGGCCGAGAAAATCGAACCGGTGAAACACATCGTCGATACCGTCGCTGACGTCATGCGCGGCCTTGGCATCGAACCGAAGATTGAACCGATTCGTGGTGGGACAGATGGATCGCAACTTTCTTACATGGGCCTTCCGACACCGAACATTTTCACGGGTGGCGAGAACTATCACGGGAAGTTCGAATATATTTCTGTGAACAACATGGAAAAAGCAACAACCGTCATCATCGAAACACTTCGCACATTCGCGAAGCGTGCACAAGCATAACACATGCGCCTCCAATCGTTCTCTTTTACACTAGAGACATTGGAGGCGATTTTTGATGAAACATACATTTAGCATGAACCTCGGCTGGGATGGCGGACGAAATGACGTCGGTACCCTCGAGGCTGAGCGATTAAAGACACAGATTTCGATTCCACCCGAAATGGACGGTCCCGGAGTCGGCACGAATCCGGATGAAATGTTACTCGGAGCAGCGGCCACGTGTTATATCATCACACTCGCAGCCGTACTCGGGCGAAGCGACCTGACTCACCGTGGCATCACGATTGACGCAGAAGGAATCGTCGATGTGACTAACGGCATCTTCACCTACGAGACGATTCGCTATGCGACAACGATTCTAGTACCTGCAGAGATGACCGACCGAGAGATTACGCTAGTCGAGCGCATTGCGAAAAAAGCGAAAGATCAATGTATGATTTCACGCGCGCTCGCAGGAAATGTAGCGTTCGAATTGAATACGACTGTTGTACGAGTCGACTGAAGCCATCATGATGATGGCTTTTTCTGTGCATCGAAGTGTCAGCTACCTTGTTGATCGATGATCTCACCGTCCACAGAAATCCCTCGTACAATCGCTCCTTGCCCGATTTGAAAATAATATCGACCCAGACCCTTTCGAATCATCGTTGCCTCGGTGAACATAGTGTCGTGATGGGATTTCGTTTCAACTGTATCGATTTTTGGATTGTTCACTTCTCCAAATGTCACATCGAAAGCATATTCGACGTTGCCTTCATCGTCATAGTCTCTTAAAAAGGTGTCGTACACGGTGAGGTTGTCATTTTCATAGTGGGTCCATCCTGCTGGTCCTAAAAGCTCCCACCCTTCTTCATCATTCCCCTCAAAGAACTGGACGACTAATGCCTCCATCTCATTTTGAAAATCAATATCATCTTGAAACTCCATGACATCTTGGAACTCTACAGGATCCGGAATCGTCGTGTACATGACGATGGTCACCCCATCGTGTCGTGTTATATAAATCAATTTATTCATGTCATAAGTTAGACCTTTAGCCAACGCCTCGTCAAAATCATCAAATTTCCCAAACTCAAACTTCTCTAACTCAAACGCTTGAAGCTCATTCTTTAACATTGAATTCAGCACACTTGAACTAACCGCAATGAATATGATGATCAACCAGAGTCTAATTTGTTTCATAGTACCCCCCATTTGATTCACGTGCATTTTGTTCTACATAATATTTCCATCTTACGGTGCAGAATCCTCTATCTGATGCACAAGTTTATCTTTAGCGTTTGTGAATCATGACGTGACACTGCGCGATTTTTAAAAACGTGATACAATACACGTCGTAAACTAATCAGAAAAATGAGGGATACCATACATGATTACAGTAAATAACGTCAGCCTACAATTTGGCGGTCGCAAGTTGTTCGAAGACGTGAACATCAAGTTCACACCAGGCAACTGTTACGGATTGATCGGTGCGAACGGTGCCGGTAAATCAACATTCTTAAAGATTTTATCAGGTGAGCAAGATACGACGACGGGTGATGTCAGCATCACACCGGGTGAGCGTCTCGCGGTCCTCAAGCAGGACCACTACGCGTATGAGGACAGTGCTGTTCTCGAGACCGTCATCATGGGTCACGAGCGTCTTTATAGCGTCATGAAAGAAAAAGACGCCATCTATATGAAAGAAGATTTCTCAGACGAAGACGGGATGCGCGCAGCTGAACTCGAAGGTGAGTTCGCTGAGTTGAACGGTTGGGAAGCAGAGTCAGAAGCGTCGATGGTTCTTCAAGGTCTTGGGATCACAGAAGCGCTTCACCAGAAACAAATGAGCGAACTCACAGGTGGCGAGAAAGTCAAAGTCCTTCTTGCCCAAGCACTCTTCGGTAAGCCAGACATCTTGCTTTTGGACGAGCCGACCAACGGACTTGACCTCAAAGCAATTCAATGGCTGGAAGAGTTCTTAATCAACTTTGAAAACACAGTCATCGTCGTTTCCCACGACCGTCACTTCTTGAACAAAGTCTGTACACACATGGCAGACCTCGACTTCGGAAAAATCCAATTGTATGTCGGGAACTACGATTTCTGGTATGAGTCAAGCCAACTTGCTTCACGTATGGCTTCAGACCAGAACAAGAAGAAAGAAGAGAAGATCAAAGAACTTCAAAACTTCATCGCACGCTTCAGCTCGAACGCCTCGAAAGCGCGTCAAGCGACGTCACGTAAGAAGTTGCTCGATAAGATCACACTCGACGACATTCGTCCGTCATCACGTCGTTATCCGTTCGTCGGATTCACGATGGAGCGCGAAATCGGGAACGATGTTCTCTATGTCGACAACGTTTCGAAGACGATTGATGGCGTGAAAGTGCTCGACAACGTCACGTTCTCACTCAACAAGACGGACAAAGTTGCATTCGTTGGTCGTTCTGACGTTGCGATCACGACACTCTTCAAAATTCTCATGGGTGAGATGGAACCAGACACTGGATCGGTCAAATGGGGCGTGACGACGACTCAGTCGTACTTCCCGAAAGACAACTCGGAATACTTCGAGGGCTCGGAAAAGAGCATCCTCGACTGGTTGCGTCAGTTCTCACCAGCCGATGAGTCAGATACGTTCCTTCGTGGATTCCTTGGCCGCATGCTCTTCTCAGGTGAAGAAGTCATGAAGAAAGCGTCTGTCCTCTCAGGGGGAGAAAAAGTACGCTGCATGCTCTCGAAGATGATGCTCTCAAACTCGAACGTGCTCGTCCTCGACGATCCGACGAACCACTTGGACCTCGAATCAATCACAGCACTCAACAACGGTCTCGAGTCATTCAAAGGCGTACTCCTCTTTAGCTCACATGACCATCAGCTCATCTCGACGATTGCGACACGCATCATCGAAGTGACACCGAATGGCATCGTGGATAAAGAAGCAACGTACGATGAGTACTTGGAGAACGAAGCGCTTCAACAACAAGTTGAATCTCTCTATCAAAATGCATAATAAAAATGATCGGCTCGCGTGAGCCGATCATTTTTATTTGACGTCTACCATTTCCATCACGTGCTCATGAATGTCATGACCTTTCGTGACGTGAACTTGAACGTTGTATGCACCAGATTCAGTAAAGGTGTACATTCCTTTGTACATCCCAGCATCTGCTTCCTCTAACTTCACCCACTCATGTTTCTCCGCTCCGTCTTGGAAGATTTCGAGTTGTACGTCTGCCCCCGCTAACATCTCGTCTTCAATCATGACGTGTACCATGAACGGTTGTTCCTCACCTGCTGTCGCCTCTTTCGGATCGAGCGTAATGTCCGCTCCTGCATGGTGATGGTGGTCACTATCTTCCTCAGCTTCAGCTATCGTTTCTGGATGTCCAACCGTCACATTCGTCGTCGGCATCGTATGCATCGAACGCGCTGTCACGTGAACTTGGACCGTATAGACCGCTTCTTCCGCAAACGTCGTCTCTGCTTCATAGACACCGTCTTTCGTGAGTGACGCCTTGATCATGTCACTCTCTTCTTTCGCACCATTCTTCCATACTTCGAACTTGATCTCATCCGCATCGTCTACGGGTTGACCATCTTGCGTAACTTTTACAGATAAAGGTACTGTTTCTTCTTTTTCTGCCGTCGCAGCAACCGTCAACTCTGCCTCTACCGGCTCCATCGATTGTGGAACAGTTGCACTTTCTGCTTCTTTCTCCGTGCCGCAAGCACCGAGTACGAACAGGCCGATGAGTCCAAACACGACCCCAAACCGTGTCATCATCTTTTTCATCATAAATCCTCCTTATAAATCGCTTACATCATTCACACATTGTTCATGATACCATCTCTTTCCAAAAAGAGTGTGAGCATTCTGTGAGATATCCCACGATACGTTCTCACAAATTTCACACATATAGTTGAATCAAAATTTGTTTCATTCATTTCCGAATATTAGTCCATCATTTCTAAAAAGGGGTATATAAAATATATATAAGGCGTACATTTGGAAAGTCTTAACATCAAGAGGATGACATCATGAATGGAGGCGAATTCAGATGAAACGTAGGGTCATTCGTGGGGCGATGGCATTGTTCATCTTATTGGCGATGGTGATCACGCAATCGATCTCCGTCAGTGCCGCCGCTTCAAAATTTATCACGAGCGTGAATACGACGAGCAAAGTCGTCGCGTTGACGTTCGATGATGGGGCAGACGGGGCAAACACGAACAAGATTTTAGACATTTTGGCAAAAAACAACGTCAAAGCCACTTTCTTTTTAACAGGATCCGGTGCAAACAACCATCCCCAATACATTAAAAACATCGCCGCAAAAGGGCATCAGCTCGGTAATCACTCATACACACACCCAGACTTCACGAAACTAACTGCCACTCAAATGAAATCCGAACTCGACCGCACGGAAGCTTTGATCAAGTCGTTGACCGGAAAAACGACAAAACCGATTTTCAGAGCCCCGTTCGGAGCCGTCAATAGTACTGTGTTGAACGGCGTCGGTGCTGCCGGATATGGTTACACGATTCAATGGAACATCGATACGATTGACTGGAAAGGGTTGACCGCGAGCCAAATCAATACGAAAGTACAAACCAATATCAAACCGGGTTCAATCGTCTTGATGCATACAGGTGCGGGTGCACCGGGTACTCCACTTGCACTCCCAACGATGATTTCACAACTCAAAGCAAAAGGGTACCAATTCGTCACGGTCTCGCAATTACTCGCCTATCAAAACACGTCAACGAACAAAACGTATACTGTGAAGTCCGGTGACACGTTGTACAGCATCGCACGGACGTATGGCGTCACCGTATCCGCTTTAGCGGCAGCTAACAATATCACCAACGTCAACTCCATCACTGTCGGACAAGTGCTTATCATTCCAGGAACAACCGTCACACCTCCACCTACAACAACTGTGAAATATACCGTGAAATCGGGCGATACGCTCTATAAGATTGCGACGATGTACAATACGACCGTCGCGAAGATTGCAGCCGCTAACAATATCACCAACGTCAACTCCATCACTGTCGGTCAGGTGCTCATCATTCCAGGAACAACCGTCACACCTCCACCTACAACGACCGTGAAGTATACCGTGAAGTCGGGCGACACACTGTATAAGATTGCGACGATGTACAATACGACCGTCGCGAAAATTGCAGCGGCTAACAACATCACGAACATCAATCTCATCACTGTCGGGCAAGTGTTGACCATTCCGAAATGAGTGAACCGTGAATCTTTTCCTCTACTTGTGACGTATCGTATGCAAACAGGAAAAGAGGAATCGCTATGACTCGAATCGCAATCCGCGTTAGTATCGCTGCACTCATCGGACTTGGTGTCTCCATTGCCACATTCTCGATTTTGATTTGGCTCGGTTATGAACAAGCACTCACATCCGGTGAGCCGATCCAATTCTTCACTCGTGACATTTATCAATTCGAAAACGAGGTCGGGGTGGCCAATCAGAATCAGATGGCCATACTTGGTGCAGGTTTTATGGGAATCGCTATTCTCATCGGAGAAATCGGGGCACGCCTCAAACAAAAATAACCGCTGCACGTGCAGCGGTTATTTTTAGTGATGATGTCCACCATCGTGATCATGTGACTGAACTGTCGATTGTTCAATCTGGTCGATTTGGTCTTGTGGTACATCGCCGACAATCATCCATGCAGTTGGGGTATACACTTTCTGCCCTTCATGCACCATGCCGTTCACTCGATAAATTCCTTGATCGAGCTTCACGCTCGTTACGAGGTAGCCATCCCTTTCCGTCACTTCGTATGTCCGTGTGTCCTCGGTGGCATAAGGTGTGACTTGGATATGGCTTTCTGTCACGCGTTCGTCATTCGCTACTTTCATCGCAAGTGTCGTCAATCCGACTTCCACGCGTTCAGGTACAATCAATTGAATCCCAATCGGATCAATGGTGCGTTCAATCGGTTGAAGCTGACACGCGCCTAACCAGATTGTCGCTAGGATGACAGGAAGGACTGTTTTGAATCGTCTCATGCTGCCACCTCCGCTTTCAACTTTCGGCGTCCGACCAACCAATCAAATACGAGAACGATAAGGATACTGATTCCCGCGAGCGGTAATGTCACACCGAGCAGTAAAATCGAGATCCCAACGATTCGTTTGATCCGTTCGTCTTCGAACCGCTTCATCTGTTCGATGGATCCGACTTTTCGTTTGCGCCACATCACGAACGAACTGATGACCACAAAAATAAGACCTAGACAAAGTGCGACTCCGACCAATTGATTCAGTAATCCAAACAAACGACCTTCGTGGAAGGCGATTCCGACCGTAATCAGTTTTCCAAGAATCCCATAATCCGCATACGTTACAGAACTAAGTGTCTCACCGCTATATTGATCTAAGTTCACCGTTGCTTCTTTGAACGGGTGTCCTGCTGCTGATGTGACGGTATAGACGCCTGTTTCGCCTTCCGGAAGCGAGATTGTGTACGGTCGATTGATCGACGTATTGTTCACGACCAGATTCAAGTCAATTGGCAACAGTGTACTTGGTGAAGATGCCGGTACAAGATCTGCTTGTGTTGCCCAAGGTACGTCTTCTGCCACATCTTTTGTGGTCACAGTTGATTCCGGTTTAGCGCCAAACGCATAGGCATACATCGGTGCTCCCGTATTTGTCGACGAGGAGACCCACTGCAACATCGCCCCTGACACGGATGACCATGCAAGACCTGAACTGATGATGATGACGAGACCTAACGATGACCATAAGGCGACGCTACCATGCATTTGTTTCCACCACTGCCGACCTTTCCCGAGCTTCGGCATGAGCATCCGAAGCGGATTTTTGCCACGTGGCCAGAATAAGAACGTTCCCGTGATGAGTAGAATAATCGCCCATGACGCTGCGAGCTCGACAATCCAGTTCCCGATTTGTCCGCCTAATAGTGTGCCATGAATCACAACTAACAAATCCATACTACTTTCAGCAGTTCGTGTCCCTAAAACTTCGGCAGTTTCTGGATGAATATATGTATACATCATCTCGTCATTGTTCATCCAACCGATTCGAGTCGATTCACCTTCATCCGGCAATCGAATCGATGTAATCATCGCATCCGGATATTCTGTCATGAATGATTCCTTTTGGATTTCTATTGGTTGTTCTTCCGTGAAAGATGCTGTCATCATGTCTTTGTATTGCATCTTCGTTATTTGTGGTTCAAATAAATAAATGCTTCCTGTCACAGCCAAGATAATGAAAATCGGTGCAAATATAAGACCTGCATAAAAGTGCCAACGCCAAATTGCTTGATGCCAAGCGTTGCGTTTGTTCAATCGTTCCCCTTGCATAACGCTTCCCCCTTATTTTTTGTGTCCAACTTGTGAACAGATTGAGTATACAAGGAATGGAAACGTTTTATTCTCTCTAGTTGTGACAACTATTCGTCGAATTGGAGAAGTAGAAATGAACTTTGGTTCATCTTTTTTTCACATATTTATCAATTTATCTCACACATTTTCACATAAAGAAAGAGACACCAACAAGCTGGCGTCTCCAAAATATGATCAATTTGTGAATTGCTCTGCTTCTGTCGATCCAGCTAATGCAGTCGTTGATGATTGCCCACCTGAGATGACGAGTGAAACTTCATCGAAGTACCCCGTCCCGACTTCACGCTGATGACGTGTCGCCGTGTAACCATGTACTTCAGCCGCAAATTCTGCTTGTTGTAACTCCGAGTACGCCGCCATGCCACGGTCTTTGTATCCGCGTGCGAGCTCGAACATACCGAAGTTGAGCGCGTGGAATCCAGCGAGTGTGACGAACTGGAACTTGTATCCCATTGCGCCGATTTCTTGTTGGAACGTCGCAATCTCTTCGTCTGACAACTTCTTCTTCCAGTTGAACGATGGCGAACAGTTGTAAGCGAGTAGCTTCCCTGGATACTTCGCATGAATCGCTTCGGCAAATTGACGTGCCTCTGCCAAATCTGGTTCAGACGTCTCACACCAGACGAGGTCTGCATATGGTGCATAAGCAAGACCACGAGCGATGGCTTGCTCGATACCAGCTTCCGTACGATAGAAGCCTTCCGGTGTACGCTCTCCAATGATGAACGGGTGATCGATTGGATCGATGTCGCTCGTGATCAAGTTCGCCGCATGCGCATCTGTCCGTGCTACGATGATGGTCGGGACACCCATGACGTCTGCCGCGAGCCGAGCCGAAATCAAGTTTTTCACAGCCGTCTGGGTTGGGAGTAACACCTTCCCACCGAGGTGACCACATTTCTTCTCAGACGAGAGCTGGTCTTCGAGGTGAACGCCGGCAGCCCCTGCTTCGATCATTGCCTTCGTCAATTCGAATACGTTGAGCACCCCACCGAATCCTGCTTCCATATCCGCGACAATCGGTGCGAACCAATGCGTATCGCCTTTTCCTTCTGCCGTTTGAATTTGATCGGCACGTTGAAGCGCCTGATTGATTCGTTTGACGACACTCGGAACCGAGTTGGCCGGATATAAACTCTGGTCCGGATACATGTGACCCGACAGGTTAGCGTCTGCCGCTACTTGCCAACCACTCAAGTAGATGGCTTCGAGTCCTGCTTTTACTTGCTGAATCGCCTGGTTCCCTGTCAATGCACCAAGTGCATGCACGTAGTCACGCTCGTGCATCAATTGCCATAAGCGTTCCGCTCCTTTTGTCGCAAGCGTTTGTTCAATCACAATCGATCCTCGTAATTTCATAACATCTTCTACGGAGTATGGACGTTCTACCCCTTCAAATCGTTCTGACTTCCAGCTGTTCACCAATTCTTCGCGTTGTTTCATTAACAAACCCTCCTGTATTATATTAATTTTAATTAATTCAATTTGTTATATAACAGATAGTGCAAATTAAATACTTTAGTCGAGGTAAGCACAGCACTCCAACGCTGCTTTGAACGTCGAATGCTCCATCCCGCAACAACGGCATACGTTCTCTTCGTCCCGATCTTCCGGTTTGCGGAAGACGACAACTTCATCAATCGGCTCTTTCATGATTTGGAGCGAGCCGTCGGCACGGTCCAAGACGAGGCGCATCAAGTCGTTGCCATATACGAATGCTGTATTCGCAAGTGATGCTGTCGATTCTCCAGATACGATGCGGCGGACGACCCAACGTTCAATCAACTGTTCGCTTTCCATTTTTTTCGTTGTCATGATGAGGTTCCTCCTTTTAAATTGAACTCCACGGTTTGTCGTTTCATAAATTCACGGCGGCGGCGATGCAAGATTGGTTCCGTGTACCCGTTCGGCTGTTTCAACCCATGAAACACGAGTTCGTGAGCAGCTTGATAGGCAATTGACTGATCGACGTTCGGTGTCATCGGTCGGTAATTCGGGTCTGACTCATTTTGCTCGTCGACGACTTGTGCCATCCGATAAAGCGTGACTTCCACTTGATCTGCTGAACAGATGCCGTGATACAGCCAGTTGGCCACGTGTTGGCTCGAAATCCGGAGTGTCGCCCGGTCTTCCATCAGTCCGATATGATGAATATCCGGCACTTTCGAACAACCTACACCTTGTTCGACCCAACGAACGACGTATCCGAGCAATCCTTGTAAGTTGTTCTCGAGCTCTTCTTTGATTTCGTCTTGTGAATAGATGCGCGTCGCGAGCGGAATGTCGAGGAGCTGTTGTCGCTCATGTTTCGAATGAGGCTGCTTGATCAATTCTCGCTGTACATCAAAAGCATCGAGTTGATGATAGTGCATCGCATGGAGCGTCGCCGCTGTTGGCGAAGGCACCCAAGCCGTCGTTGCCCCGGATTGTACGTGTGCAATTTTCTCACGCATCATGTCCCGCATCCGGTCGGGCATCGCCCACATCCCTTTTCCGATCTGTGCTTGATGATGGAACCCGCTCTCGAGACCAGTTGATACATTCAACCGTTCATATGCAGCGAGCCAAGGTGACGTCTTCATTTCTCCCTTTCGACGCATCGGTCCGAGTGTCATCGAGGAATGAATCTCGTCCCCCGTCCGGTCGAGGAATCCCGTGTTGATGAAGACGACCCGCTCTTTCACTTGAGCGATACAACTTTTCAAGTTGAGCGACGTTCGTCTCTCTTCATCCATCACGCCGACTTTTAACGTATGGCGCGGAATGTTCAATAGATCTTCTACAGCGTCAAACAAGTCATTGGTGAATGCTACTTCTTCAGACCCGTGCATTTTCGGTTTGACGATATAAATCGATCCTTCCCGAGAGTTGAGGCGTCGATGTAGATGGCGACTCGCGATCAATGAAGTGAAGATGGCATCAACGATCCCCTCTGGTACCTCACGACCTTCTGCATCAAGGATCAAGTCCGTCGTCATCAAGTGTCCGACATTTCGAATGAATAAGAGTGCGCGTCCTGGGAGGACAACTTCCACTCCACCTTTTCCAATCAAACGCTTATCTTCGTTTAAACGTCGAGAGAGTCGCTTCCCGTTCTTTTGGAATGAGGCTTCAAGCGTCCCATCCATCAAGCCGAGCCAATTACGATACAGATGAACTTTGTCTTCCGCACAAACGGCTGCGACTGAGTCCTCACAATCCACGATTGCGGATAGGGCTGATTCGAGCTCGATGTCCATCAGTCCAGCAGGATCGACTTTTCCGACCGGATGCTCGCGGTCAAATTGCAGTTCAACGTGCAAGGCATGGTGTCTGAGCATCAACGTCTTCAACTCGTTCGGTTCTCCGGTGTAACCGACGAAAGAATCATCTGCGAATGAATACTCGTCGTTCCCGATTACCGCATAGGCGACATCGTCACGAACGACGTATCGTGTCACTTCCTTGTGCGACCCTGATGGTAGCGGGAACGTGTCATCTAGAAACTGTTTCGCCAACCGAATAACTTCATTACCGCGAACGGGATTATATCCCCGTCCCTTTTCCATACCGTCCGCCTCTTCAATCATATCTGTTCCATAAAGGGCGTCGTAGAGACTTCCCCATCTGGCATTGGCGGCGTTAAGTGCATATCTGGCATTGTCTAACGGTACGACGAGTTGCGGTCCCGCTTGATGCGCGATTTCACGATCGACACCCGACACATCGATGTTAAAATCTTCGACGACCGGTTCGATATAGCCGATTGACGTTAAAAATGTCTCATATTCGATTGGATCGACTTCTTCTTGGCGACTGTACCACTCCTGTAACAATCGCTCATATGTCATGCGCTGCTCCAGAAGTGTCTGATTCACTGGAATGAAACGCTTTAGAAGCGATTCAACGCCTTCCCAAAAAACGTTGATTTCCTGGGGTTCGAGTACGTTCTTATTCACAAATTCAAACAGCTTTTCATGAACATGATACGTATTTAGTCGTTCATAGTGTTCCAAGCGTTCACATCCTCCCTCAACCATTGTTATATATCAGTTGATTACAATATAGACTATTATATAACAGTTTGACAACCCATTTTTAAAACTTTTTATTTGAAATCTAGTCAGGATGGGTTTACTATACATTGTGTGACCCATCAATGATTGAGTCATCAATGATTTGAGGAGGCGATGTGCATGCGAGATTCTTGCTCGCTCCGTGATCAAATTCTCTATCACATCATCACCGTACAAAAAGAATTGGGGCAATTATTCGACTCTGAAATGGACGGGCTCAGCTTGAGTCGCTACGACATTTTAAGCAACCTGTATCACGTCGGTCCATTGCGGCAACGTGAATTGCAACAACGCGTCGATGTCGACCATGCCGCCATCACCCGACACCTGAAACAATTAGAGACACAAGGACTGATCACGCGGAGACGCTGTGAACAGGACAACCGTGTCATCTATGTCGAGTTGACAGACGATGGTCGTGAGCAAATTGCACATTGGACTGAGCAAAAAGAGTGCTTAACGGACCGACTTTTTGTCAACATGAAGGTAGAGGATCAACAACAGTTATTAGCATCCCTAACGATGTTACAAGATACTATTGACCATGAAAGGAAGACTACAATATGAACACTGCTACACAAAAAGACTTTATGGAGATTGTCAAAGGACGCCGCTCGATTCGTGTATACGACGAGAACGTGAAGATCTCAAAAGAAGAAATGACACAAATCCTTGAAGAAGCGACAACAGCTCCTTCATCACTCAACTTACAGCCATGGCGCTTCGTCGTTATCGATAGCGCAGAAGGAAAAGAAACACTCCTTCCACTCGCAAGCTTCAACAAACGCCAAGTGGAAACGTCTTCAGCTGTTATCGCCCTCTTCGCTGACTATCAAATGGCAGATTACACAGAAGAGATTTTCGATACAGCGGTAGAGCGCGGTATGATGCCGGCTGAGGTCCGTGACCGTCAAGTCGACATGATCAAAGGCATCTTCAAAGACGCACCGAAAGAAATGGTCAAAGACAGCATCATGCTCGATTCAGGTCTTGTTGCGATGCAACTCATGCTCGTCGCACGTGCACACGGGTATGACACAAACCCAATCGGCGGATACGACAAAGCGAACATCGCTGAAACGTTCGGTCTCGACAAAGAACGTTACCTTCCAGTCATGCTTCTCTCAATCGGGAAAGCAGCAGAAGAAGGTTACCCATCAGTCCGCTTCCCAGTCGACCGCATCACAGACTGGAAATAATTCGAAAGGGTCAATCGCCGAAGCGATTGACCCTTTTTTCATCCGATATATTTGACGACTTCGTTGAAGTCCCGGCGTGTTTTCGGTGCGAAATCACGCGCCCGATACCCAAATGCAACCATGACCGAAAGTGACCATTCGCCTCGTTCCATCACACCTTCTGAGATGAGCAACTCATCGATTTCCTCTTGATTGAACCCTTCAATCGGGCATGAATCGATTTCGATTTGCGCGGCAGCCGTCATCATATTCCCGAGTGGAATGTATGTCTGACGCTTGATCCATTCCTGGAAGACACGTTCATCATCCAAGAGACGATAGTCGTTCTCCTGGAACTCCTGTACCCGTTTCACGCGTTGCGCGTATTCTTCTTCCGTCCGACCTTGCACGCCCGTCACGATATGACGAATATAGTCCGCATCGTAACGCATGGCTTTCGGTGTTCTTGCGAGAATCAACACGAAGTGGCTCGCAGTCAAAGCCTGACCTTGCGCCCCCCATGCGTGATCTTTAATTTTTTGGAGCAAATCTTCCCGACGAACCACGACGAATTGCCATGGCTCAAATCCGAATGAACTCGGTGAAAGACGTCCTGTCTCTAAAATGAACTCCATGTCCTCTTCTTTGATTTTACGATCCGCATCGAATGCTTTCGTCGCTTGACGCCAACGATACGCCTCTAAAATGTCTTTCTTTTTCATCGTGTTCACTCCTCCATTACCAAGATGACTCCATCATATCAAACCGATAAATCAAAAATCGCTCATGAAGATTCTTCAGCGGCAATCGCACCGTTTGTACGTACTGAAAAGGCGTCTCGTCGTTCAAATAATGGAGGTACTCATCCGCCGGATAATATAAAATCACATCGACCGGGCGAGGATCTATTTCAACAGATTCGATGATGTTGGCAATCACTTGGCGGAAGACGTTCACGGAGAACGGATTAAAGAAGTAGAATCGATTCGCATCCGATGGAATCGTGAATTCCTCCGCGAGTCCTTGTTCCAATTGAACACTTCCCCGATTACGATGTTTCTTCGTATAGCACACCCAATTCTGGAGTGCCTCCTCGTGAAATCCACCGTCCATCTCGACACCGATTGACCGCACGCGAAACGTATACGCCAAATAAAACGGCAGACGTCCTTTGCCCGAACCGAAATCAACAATCGTATCTGTGGACTCTAACGGATAAGCGTCCCGAAGCAAATCGAGTGCCTCGTAAGGAGTCGGTTCATAACGGTGATATTCCGCCGAAGATGGAAATCCTTGCTGCGGTTTGGCCGTCTCGATTTGTAACAGTTGCTCATATTGCTGTTCGTTCATGATGAACCTCTTTCTTGAATGGATTGGAAGAATGGATGCCGCTCCATCTCTCTCGTAAATGACGTCTGTTCCTGATAGGCGACATACATGACATAAATCGGAACCAATACTTTAAACCAGCTTGGAAGTAAAATGAAGCTTGTCACGCCAAGTGGAATGAGTCGAAACCACATATTGCGGTGGCTCGGCGTCCTAAAATAGATGAGGATTGCCATCGTCCGTCTGACGGTGCCAAAGCGATTCGGTTTCGGTCGATATAGTGGACGTGTCCGCTCACTCGTCTTCTCGATGGCACCTGAGGTTGTCAGCAGGACTCGGTCGAATGAGGCACGCTCACGTTCCCCGATTTCAATCTCGCGACCGATATTCGGATGTTTCCACACCCATCCTTCCCCTACGTATAACGCAAATGTGACCATCATGCTTCCAATAAACACACCGAGTAACACCGACTCAATCAATAGCGCATACACGCCTACAAAAGCAATCAATAAGATCAATAATCGTTTCATGAGATGGACGTGTCGGAGGCGAAGTTGATACTGAATCCATGCATGGCACCAGGAGAGTAAGAAAAGCGCCGCTCCGAATGCGAGGATCTCGACAGTGGTCTTTCCCTCCACATGTAGAATCGGTGCGAATAATAGAAGATAGAATCCATATTGAATCAGGTGTTGAGTCATCTGATATGCGACAGAATACCATTTCAACTGTCGAATGAGATGACGATCTGCCACAAGGATGAGGTCGGCGCGTTCCACCCATACAAACATGCGGTCCTGCCACATCACCCATCCGAACAGGATTGCCCATAACAGGTAAGGCACATCACGCAACCAATCGATATTCCCTTCCCATACGAGCCAGTAAGAATACCCTGCCCATATGAGAAGAGGAATGACGCCGTATAAAAAAATCGTCCAGTCGACAATCAGTCGGACCGTCTTCCACTGTTGTTTCATATAACGGGAGACACGCATCCAAAACAATCGTTTCGCAATCATCGGAGCGCCACATCTTCCATCATATCGAACAAGGTCATCCCCTCTGTTTCGAGTGCTTCACGAATCTCTGCTTTCGTCCCACTCGCAAAGAGTTGCCCGTCATCAATCCATACGAACCGGTCACACAACCGCTCGGCCGTATCAAGAACGTGTGTGACTAGTAAAACAGCGGCTCCCCTCGTGCGCTCCGCTTCTAACAATCGAAGTAATTGGATGGTGGTCGTTGCATCTAATCCGATAAACGGTTCATCGACAATCAATACATGCGCTTCTTGAATGAGCGCCAATAAAATCATCGCTTTTTGTTTCATCCCTTTTGAAAAAGAGGAGAGATACCGGTCTGTCACATGATCGAGTCGGAAAAGCTGCAACAACTCCTTCGTCTTTTCCTTCGACTCGACACCCGTCAATTCTTGTACGAGCGCAATATGTTCCGATAATGTCAAATAATCGTAGTAAACCGGTTGCTCCGGGATGTACGCATAGCGTTCCATCTCGACGGTTCCTTTCATCCATGGAATCGTTCCTGTCAGACAGGCAATGGTGGTCGTTTTTCCCGCACCGTTCGACCCAATCACCCCTAAAATCTCACCTGACCGCACATCAAACGAAATGCTTTGAATGACTGGCTCGTTTACCTCATATCCTGCTTTGTCGATTGATACGATCATCTCATGTCCCCCTATTCAAAACGAAATCGAGCGTATTCTCCTTGATTTTATCAAAATTAGGCGAGAATACGCCCACTTCTAAACGTTAAGGACAGGGCTTACGTGAAAGTGGGAGATGAATCGCCAACCTCTCTTTCGGGTATGATTCCTTCAAGGAGGTGAACCTTATGGTGAAGCACAAGGGCTATAAGTTTCGGATCTATCCGACGAAGGAACAGGAGGTCCTGATCGCCAAGACGATCGGCTGTTCGCGTTTCGTCTTCAACCATTTCCTGTCGAAATGGGACACGGCCCATGAAGCGACAGGCAAGGGACTGTCGTATGATGACTGCTCGAAAGACCTTCCCATGCTCAAGCAGGAATTCAGTTGGTTGACGGAAGTGGACAGCACGGCCGTCCAGAACAGTGTCAAACACCTGGCCGACGCGTACAAGAGATTCTTCAAGAATGAGGGAAATCATCCCCGTTTCAAGTCGAAGCGAAACCCCGTCCAATCCTACAAGACGAACATCCAAGGAAAGTCCCAGCTCCCCGAGGTCTCGATCGTCGGGAACAAGCTCAAACTCCCCAAGCTGAGATGGGTGCGGTTCGCCAACTCGAGACAGGTCGAGGGTCGCATCCTGAGCGCCACGATCCGACGCACGGCTTCGGGTAAATACTTCGTCTCCCTTCTCGTAGAGCAGGAGATCGGTGAGCTGGCGAAGACCGGTTCATCGGTCGGCGTGGACGTCGGGCTGAAGAACTTCGCCATTTTATCGGACGGCACGGTGTACCAAAACGACCGTTACTTCCGTACGCTCGAGAAGAAACTCGCCCGCGAGCAACGTAAGTTGTCCCGTCGTCAGCGCATCGCCCTGAACAAGAAGGTGACACTCTCCGAGGCGAAGAACTACCAGAAGCAGAAGCGGAAGGTCGCCCGCATCCATGAGAAGATCGCCAACAGACGCACCGGCTTCCTGCACAATGTGTCGACCGAGATCGTCAAAAACCACGACGTCATCGGCATAGAGACCCTGCAGGTGAGGAACATGCGGAAGAACCGCAAGTTGAGCAAGTCGATCTCCGAGGTCAGCTGGTCGGAGTTCTTTCGCATGCTCGAGTATAAGGCCGACTGGTACGGGAAGACCGTCGTGAAGGTCGGGAAGACCTTCGCCTCGAGCCAGCTCTGTTCGGGTTGCGGCCATCGACACACAGACGTAAAGCATCTCGCATTGCGTGAATGGACATGCCCGAGCTGTGGGATCCATCATGATCGTGATGTGAACGCAGGACTGAACCTCAAACAAGAAGCCGAGCGCCTGTTGGCTTCTTCAACCGTCGGGACGACGGGGCTAGCCTGATCAGGTTTCTCTCGTTAGAGAGGATAACTCAGGAATCCTCCACCTCTAAGAAAAGCGTAGGTGGGGGTAGTTCAATCCAGTATAACCCAAACAATCTGAACGATTGGGAAATGCTTCGGTTGAAGCCGTATTTTGATGTGACATCCACATTTTTTTCTGAAGATTGAGTGTGATTCGTTTACTTTAGCGTGGTAACGTGAAATGATAATCATAACAACTCTTTTAAAGTGAGGTGACGGTGTGTCTACCACGGAGTACGAACAAGCGACATCTATTTTGCATCACCTCTTTACCGCCTCTTCCTTTGTCGGAATCGATTTCGGTTCTGGTCCGAATCACCATCTCCTCTATTTCAGTCGCCAGGGGTTAGAATCCTGGATTTCGATTGAGGGCCCGTGGCACGTTCACGCCACACAAAACACGTTTGACGAAGGTGAACAACTCGAACAACTCATGCGGCTTCGTCGTGAGCGCATCCATCACGTACGACTCGGTCACGAACATCCCCATCTCGAACTCGAATTTGAATCAGGTTCTCTCCTATTCATCAATGGATTTCAAGAACAATTTGAATGTTGGCAAGCAGGTGACGCGCGACCGCTCGGCGGAGATGCCTATCTGTTGGTCGCGATGCCGCAAGGTGAACTTGCTGTGTTTGCAGATGGAGACGACGAATGAGCACATGGATGGAAATTGTTTTGTATATGTTGATTGACGGGGGCGTTAGCCTCGCAATCATCTTATTGCGAAAGATTACGAAAGCATGAAAAAAGCGGCCGAGGCCGCTTTTTTAGTCGAACAAGACCCGCTGCATCCGCTCTGGCGCATCCAAATAGTCGCGCATGACCTTTACATGTTCCAGATCATCAAACGCTGTCGGAGTAAGCCCCGTCTCGACTTGCAAAATCATCGCACCTGGATACGACATCAAAATGGGTGAGTGACTCGCAATGATGAATTGACTGCCGGATTGTACGAGTTCATGCATGCGCGCGAGCATCGTCAGTTGGCGCATCGGTGACAATGCGGCCTCTGGCTCATCCAAAATGTAGAGACCATCTCCACGAAATCGGTGTAGCATGAGGGAGAGAAACGCTTCACCGTGCGATTGTTCATGAAGAGAACGTCCGCCGTATGATTCATAAAACCGTTCAGGATTTCGCCCTGATTTCGCCATTTCGTCCACATAACTCGATAGCTGGTATGCCGTCTCGGCACGTAAGAAAAAGCCATCTTTCGGACGATACGGGCCTCGAATCGGACGAAGCGCTTCAAACAAGGAACTATGCGTCGACTCTGTTTCAAATTGGAAGGAAGGTGCTCCGCCTTCTGGATTGAATCCGGCCGCCACGGCCATCCCTTCAATCAACGTCGATTTCCCACTCCCATTCTCTCCGACAAGAAACGTGACAGGATGATGAAACGATAGTTCATCGAGTGTCTGAAAAATCGGTAACGTATACGGATAGCCTGTCGAACGGATTCGTTCCCTCTCTAACCGTACCCCACGCAAAAATAACCTCATGTCCATTCGATCCAAAATGTCGCCCCCTTCTCTGAATCAACCCCGTAAGAAAGTCCTTGTGCTTCAAGAAGTAGTTTCGTGATGGCGAGACCTAGACCATGTCCGTTCGAGCGGTCTCCTTTCACATACATATCCCAAATGGAGTGCTGGATGGTATGGTCAATTCCCTTCCCTTCATCGGTCACTTCTAATCGATTTGGCGTCAGTCTGATGGTGATGCATCCCCCAGAAGGACTCGCTTCATACGCATTTCTCAAGAAGTTCGAGAGAACCCGTTCCATCGCTAGTCGATCGGCTTGAATCGTTACAGGTTCCAATTGTAAGTCGAGCGTCACGTCTTTTTGTCGGAACCACTCGGACATGCGTGAAGTCAGTCGACGAATCAAGTCATCTAGTTGAAGCGACTCTATTTCAAGCGGAATCGTACCCGACGACAACTTTGAATATTCGAGCATCTGGTTGACGAGTCGGTCAATCCGGTCCACTTCCTCGGTAATACTTTTCCCGGTCATCGAAATATCCGATGTCTCCACAACACCTAGCTCCAGCATCTCCGCCTCGTTCCGAACGATGGCGAGTGGTGTACGCACATCATGCGTCACCCCGGATATAAATGATTTTTGAAGTGCTTCTTTTTCTTGAAGCGATTCATTCATACGACCGACCGTGACGGTCAAATCTCCAATCTCGTCATTCGTCACATTCGGTAGAGTGATGTCGTGTCGCCCCTCCATGATCGATGCGGTCGCTTGTTTCAACTCCACGAGCGGCTGCGTGAGCCGACGACTCATCCAAAATGTGACGCCGATGGCAACCAACAGTGCCAGGATAAATCCACCTGCTAAGATGAGATAAATTTGCTGAAACTGTGGATTCGAAAACGGTACGGGGCTGTACGTCACGATTTGAATATCCCCTTCTTCTTGTAAATACGTCAAGAAGCGGGTGCCGTTCACACTCACTTCGTCCTGAACCGCTAAGTCATTCGGGTCGAGGTTGATCGGCATCATGCGATGCATCCGTCCACCACGTTCTAGCTCGATCCGTTGCCCGTTCTGAAATAGGAGCACATCTAGTTGACCTGGAATCCCACGACCTTCTTGAACGGCCTCATATACAATCGCTGCCTCGCGCTCCAATTGTGCATATGTTTCGTCTTCTGCGAAGCGTCCGATCAATAATGACGTGAGTCCGAAAGTTAAGAGTGCCATCACAGCAAGTGGTAGAACAGCCGTCCACAGTAATTTCTTCATCAAGCGATTCATGACAGTCCCTCTAAGCGATAACCGACCCGGTGAACGGTCTTCAACTGTTCTTTCAGTGTGGGTGATTTATCACGTAATTGTTTAATATGAGTGTCGACCGTACGCGTATCTCCGACAAACGTGTAGTCCCATACGTCGTCGAGCAGGCGATTCCGGTCTAACGCCTCTCCGACGTGCTTCCATAGATACAAAAGTAGTTCATACTCCTTGTTCGTCAGTCGAAGCGGATGTCCGTTCTCTTGTACCATTCTCGATTTGATGTCGATAGTGAGCGCTCCGAATTGAATCAAATCGGTCTGTTTGACGAGACGTTTCAGACGAATCTCTAGCTCTTTCAAGACAATCGGTTTGACCAAGTAATCGTCTGCCCCGAGCTCCAATCCGAATACGCGATCATCTGCCTCGCCTCGCGCCGTCGTCAAGATGATGGCAGGTGCGGGCTGTTGCGCTTTCAATGTCGGAATCAAGGTCCATCCTTCTCCGTCCGGTAAGCGAACATCCAATAAGATCGCATCAAACCGTTGATGCAGCTGTTGTTTCGCCTCACTCAAGGTCATCGCCACGGTCACATCAAATCCTGCATACGTTAAAAAACGGGACATGCCGTCCGCCAGTTTTTGTTCATCTTCCACAACGAGTACGTTCATCTTCTATCGCCTCCACATCCATTATATCGCACACATCGAACGTCCCACCGTTTCCCAAAGACAATTTGCAGAAATCTTGCAACTCCCTCACAACTTCCGAAGCCTTCAGTTCTACACTTGAAGTAACAAAGGAGGAGATACACATGAAATCAACAAAACTTGCAATCGCCTTAGCGGGTCTTTTAGCCGTCTCGGGCACAGGCGTATATGCCGCGACGAATGACACGACGACAGATGAATCGACAACGACAGCATCCACACAATGCGAACGTGGTGAACGAGGTCCCGGTATGTTCGGTGACCGGGAAGCGGGACGTACAGCCCTCATCGGGGCACTTGGACTGACGGAAGAAGAAGTGGATGTTGCTCGCGAAAACGGGCAATCACTTCCTGAGCTTGCAGAAGAAAAAGGAATCTCGATCGAAGCGTTCATCGATGCCATCATGACATCGCATGAAGAAAAACTGGCAACCGCTGTGGAGGAAGGTAACGTGACGCAAGAAGAAGCCGATCAAATCCTTGCAGATCACGAAGAACGTTTTGCGGATGTGACGAGTTACGATGACTTAGAAGATGCTCGAGGCATGCGTGGCGGACGTGAAGGTGGTCGCCATGGGCATGGGCACGGTTCACATCATGACGATTCATCCTCTTCAGATGACGATGCTTCAACAGAGAGCGACAGCAACGTAGAAAACCAAAGCAACAGCTTATAAGTCAAAAGGCAGCCACCGCAAGTGGCTGCCTTTTCATATGACGAGTAATAACAACGCATAACCCAACAATCCGATTAAAAACGCACCAAAACTACTTTCACGTTCAGCAGGCAACTCTTCTTTCATGACGTTCAAAATCACCCCTCCCGCTAAAAAGGCGACAACGATGGACAAGCCAAGTTCATTTACTTCTGCAAATGTACCGACTCCCCATCCTATAAGCACGGCAAGCGCTAAGAAGATGCTGACGCAATCCTTGATCGACCGTGACAAAGTGTATGCCGAGCGCCACAAAGTAAAGGAACATCGTGCCATTCGATTGAAACTCACTTTCTGCGAGTACATAACCGATGCTAAACGTATAAAGCGTGAACGAACCGATGTGAATCCAAAATACATACGGTTTTTGTTTGCGTTTATTCGCCGTCGCGAAACGTTCGAGTCCATAGAAGACAGCCAGCCCCAACATACTGATAATTAAGATATGGTTCTCAAGGGAAGCGAAGACGTTATTTCCAATCTCTCCTTCGAGTTCACGTTGATATTCATTTAACTCTGGTAAGAGATGAAGAAATACATAAGCAACGGCAATCCCGCCAGCCACTGACAAAAAACGGCTCCTCGGCACTTCACGCACGTGAATGAGCTTTCCTGAAAAAAAGTGAATCACGGCAAAACCGAGTGCAAACCAAAAACTTAACTCGAACACATAAGCCCCTCCCAGATTAAGACTTCTCTTTATGTGCTCTTACCCTTTCAGCGTATGCTACATTCATTTTCGGTTAGAGTGCTCTTGTTTCTTTCTTTCCCGAATCTCCTTCTCCACTCGTCGTAACGCTTTTTTCGATCCTCGTGCAAAGTCGTGTGCTTCCTTACGCTCCTGATACGTCGTGAATAACGTATCCAAATCATAATCAGCCGGATAAAGTTCCGTGGCCCGTGCTTCTAACCGGACACGACGACTCGGCAACTCTATATACTCTGCATCCACAAACACTCGTACATGCCGACGCGATGCATCAAACGAATAAACAAGACCGACTTGATTCGTCTCGAGTAGACGAACACGGTCACCTTTTTCAAAACGCTCTGCTTCTTCAAGTGGTACCACTTCCACTTCTCGCGTTATTTTAGATTCATCGACTTTCGTAGTGTCATACGTTTTCTCGTTCATGTAACGAGATGCCTGTTTGAGAATCGCTTCCGGTAACTTCATCTTGCGAGCGATAAATAAGGCGTTGCTGTCGCCAGACTGCCCCATGAGCAGCCGGTATTTCGGTTCGAGCGTTTCCGGGTCAAACTGCATCGCAGCGTTCATGAAATCCGGATGCGCTTCAGAATACGATTTGATTTCTCCATAATGCGTCGACGCCACGACGATCGCGCCCCGTTTATATGCCGCTTCTAAAATGGCAATCGCAAGAGCAGCCCCCTCATTCGGTTCCGTCCCACTTCCGATTTCGTCGAATAACAAGAGTGACCGCTTTCCAGCGGTTTGCATGATTTTCGCCACATTGTGCATATGCGCCGAGAACGTACTGAGCGCCGACTCCAGATCCTGATTGTCTCCGATATCGACGAACACCTCATCGAATGTCGAGATGATCGTATCAGGATGGGCCGGGATATGCAGACCCGTCATCGTCATCAGACTGAGGAGTCCAATCGTTTTCAATACCACCGTCTTCCCGCCGGCGTTCGGTCCCGTGATAATTAAGCCGCGATAATCCGTACCGATGGCAAAATCGAGTGGCACAGCGCTTTCTAAAAGCGGATGGCGTACTCGTTTCAATTGGATGCGCCCGGTCGCATTCACATGCGGTGTCACGCCATCAATTGACTGACTGTACTTCCCTTTGGCGAAGACCATATCGTACTGGGCGATGACGTCGAGCGTCGCCTCGATGTCAGGAAGGACTTCTGCCACGGCTCCCGTCAACGTCGCTAGTACTTGATACACCTCTACCGCTTCTTCCGTCCGTTTGACGACGAGTTCGGCGTTCAACTTCGAAATGGTTTCCGGCTCAATAAAGACCGTCGTGCCGCGATTCGATGTGTCCACAATCGTACCCGCCACTTTATGCTTGTATGAAGCTTTGATCGGAATGGTGAAACGGTCCTGTTTTTTCGTAACAAATCCGTCTTGAATCATCTCGCGATTGGCGGCACTCTTCAAAAACTTGGCCAACCGCTCCTCGATGCGTCCTTCGAGAATGTCGACTTGTTTTCGAATTCGCTTCAACTCTTTTGACGCCTCATCGACGACCTGACCGGCTCGAATCGCTTGTGTGATGTCTTCTTCGAGTGTTCGCCATTCGCCCATTCCGGTAGCATATGCGGACAAGAGCGGTGCGAAAAATTCATGTTCAAGCATGAATCGCTTCAGCTTGCGCGCGCCCCGTAAAAATTCAGCGACCGCTTCGAGCTCTTTTGCTTCGAGTTGAATTCCGCGTTGTAGTTTGCCGATGATGGTCTCCATATCAGATACGCCGATGAACGGCACGTGTGACGTCGCATCTAAAATCGCGCGTGCTTCAGACGTTTCTTGCAGACGCTTCTTCACCGTCGCAATATGGCTCGTCGGATGTTGCTGTCTGAGTAGTCGTCTTCCGAATCCGCTGATGCAGAAACGCTCTACTTTTGTCATCAATTCATTGTATTGTAATTTTTCAAATGTTTGTTCGTTCATGTGTCTCTCTCCTCAAATTGTAGAATCGAGATACCGCGCAAACAAAAAAGCGTCAGTCGATGACGACCAACGCAAAAAGACAGACCGGTGTCTGGCAGTTTTTGATGGGCGGTATCTGTAACGGAACATGACGGCATGACAAAAAGACGTGTCATCCGACATTTTTCAGTTCGTTAGGCAGATACAACCTCACTCATCAACATGCAACACCTTTCTTCAATAGATTCGCCCTTACTATACAACAGATTCATCACCGTGTAAAATTTTAGAGAACGCTTTCAAAAAAAGACTTGTGTCTCAAATCCACACATGTTATGTTGAACGTGAAGAAACGAATAGCGATCACATGTGACTGATTCGATCAGGCATGGGGTAAGACGTACGGTGCATGCCACCCGTCTATACTCCATGCCTGTTTTGTTTTTCCTCGTTTTGCGTTAAGAAAGGATGTAGAAGATATGCTATGGAATAAGTTAATGAATCGACACAAACCGACACTGCACTCGCCAATGGAAGGAGACGTTATTCCACTCGACCAAGTAGCGGACCCGGTCTTCAGTGAAAAGATGATGGGTGATGGTATTGCCATCACACCGACAGACGGAGCAGTCGTCTCACCAGCTGACGGAGAAATTGTACAAATCGCTCCGACCAAGCACGCCATCGGTATTCGGACCGAGGATGGGGCTGAGATTTTGATTCACGTCGGACTCGACACCGTCGAACTCGAAGGTCGACCGTTCGATCTCCGTGTAGATGTAGGTGACCACGTGAAAACAGGACAGCTGTTAATGACAGCCGACTTAGTACAAATCCATCAAGCTGGTAAAGACACGGTCACGCCAATGGTCGTGACGAATGGTGGCGCGCTTGCCCATCATTACGCCTTCACATTCACGAAGGAAGCCGTCCCGGGTAAGACGATTGTCGCCCGAGTGGAAGCGTGACTCCGGAACAAGGAGGACACATGATTAAGATCAAAAAAATTCTAAACAACAATGCGGTCATCGTCTCAGACGATGGGGAAGAAAAGATTGCGATTGGACCAGGCGTCGCCTTTCAAAAAACGAAGAACGACATCGTAAATCCCCATAAAATTGAAAAATTGTTCATCATGCCGGAAAACGACAAGTTTCAACAGTTGTTAAGTCGGATTCCTGTTGAACACTTTACCGTTTCCGAAGACATTATTTCGTACGCAGAAAAACGGCTTGAGACATCGTTCAATGAACATATCCACATCGTCTTGACCGACCATATCTCATTTGCCATCGAGCGGGAGATGGAAGGCATTTCACTCCGGAACAAATTGTTGAACGAGATTAAAATCCTTTATCGGAATGAGTACGAGATTGGACTATGGGCGATTGAACACATCGCAGAAAAATTGAACGTCCAAATGCCAAAAGACGAAGCCGCGTTCATCGCGCTTCATATCCATACGATGAAAGTGAAAGGAGGTGATTTACGCAAGACGGTCAAACAGACAACGATTGTCCGCGACATGATTCAATCGATTTCACGACGACTCGATGTATCCATTGAAGAAGATGACTTATCCTACCAACGATTATTAACTCATTTACGGTTCGTCATGGATCGGGTCAACCATTACGACCATCACACGATTGATGAAGACATGCTTCGCATGATTCAGACGAAATTCACGTCTGCTTATGCGTGCGCATCTGATGTCGCAAAAGAAATGGAAGAGACATATGGCGTCGTCTTGCCCGAGTCAGAACTTGGTTATATTACGCTCCACATTCAACGTCTACAAGATCAACACCACCAAAAAGGAGGAAATCAACAATGATGAACTATTTACAACGTCTCGGACGTTCCCTCATGTTACCGGTTGCCGTACTTCCGGCTGCAGCCATTCTCATGGGGATTGGTTACTGGATCGACCCGTCTGGTTGGGGGTCAGGAAACGTCGCAGCTGCATTCTTAATTAAAGCGGGTGCGGCCATTATCGATAACATTCCAATTCTTTTCGCAGTCGGGGTTGGTCTTGGAATGTCAAAAAACCGCGATGGTTCGGCAGCACTGAGTGGACTCGTAGCTTATTTGACCGTCACGACACTTTTAGCGGCTGGCACGGTCGCGTTGTTCCAAGGTGTGGATGTCGAAGCCGTCAACCCGGCATTCTCAAGAATTGAAAATGCATTTATCGGTATTTTATCAGGATTGATTGCTGCTAGTATGTATAACCGGTTCAGTCATGTCAAACTACCGGATGCCCTCGCGTTCTTTAGTGGGAAGCGTCTCGTTCCAATCATGACGGCATTCTCGATGATTCTCGTATCGGTCGCGCTTTACTTCATTTGGCCAATTGTCTTCACAGGACTCGTCGGATTCGGGGAATCAATTTCAAAACTTGGTGCATTCGGTGCCGGGCTCTACGGATTCTTTAACCGTCTCTTGATCCCAACCGGACTTCACCACGCTCTCAACTCGGTATTCTGGTTCGATGTCGCTGACATCAACGATATCGGAAAGTTCTGGTCGGGTGAAGGTGAGAAAGGTGTAACGGGAATGTACCAAGCCGGGTTCTTCCCAATCATGATGTTCGGTCTTCCTGCCGCAGCTCTTGCAATGTACCATACAGCGAAAACGAAACGAAAAAAACAAGCTGCTTCCCTTCTATTCGCAGCTGCGTTCGCTTCATTCTTTACAGGGGTAACTGAACCACTCGAGTTCTCATTTATGTTCCTCGCACCTGTTCTTTACCTTGTACACGCAGTCCTTACAGGAATCTCGCTCTTTATCGCAGCAACATTTCAATGGACAGCTGGCTTTACATTCAGTGCAGGTCTCGTTGACTTCTTCCTCAGTTCAAGATTACCTCTTGCCAATCAGCCGTACATGCTCATTGTGCAAGGTTTATTCTTCTCAGTCATTTACTATGCGATTTTCCGCTTTATGATCGTGAAGTTTAACTTGATGACTCCAGGTCGTGAATCGGATGAAGTTGTTGATGCCGTTTCGAGTGAGACGACAGAGGGTGACACAAAAGTCGCACCGGTGGCCTCGGCTTCAGGTAACGAATTCTCAGCGATGGCGAACATGATTTATGACGGTCTCGGTGGTGACAGAAACGTCACAGGAATCGAGTCTTGCATCACACGCCTACGCGTCGATGTGAAAGACATGGATACTGTCAACCAAGATCAAATCAAAAAAGCCGGTATTCCGGGAATTAAAGTGGTCAGCCCGAATCATATCCAAGTCATCGTCGGTACAAACGTTCAGTTCGTCCTCGATGAGATTGAAAAAATCCGTAGTCACCGCGCCGGATGAACGTCGAAAGCCACCTCATTCAGGTGGCTTTTCTTGTTTTTGTGCATAGTGTTTATAGAATTGAATGAAGTAGTAGAGAAAAATCCATGGCAAGATATATTGCGTAAGCCACATAAAAATCTTGAGTACTGTATGTACAATATATGGTCCTAGTCCCAATAAAAATAGTGCGACTAATAAAGCGACCCCTAAACCTATGTATATCTTTTTATCCAACTCATCCACCCCCTTATTTTCCCAGTTCAGTGTAACACAAAGAGCCTGCCGCAACCGGACAGGCTCTGCTCACATTTGACGAAGTCGGGAAATCCGCTCGACTGGATCAGGGTGCGTCGAGAACAGACCACTCACTTTCTTCTTGAGTGGATCGGAGAAGTAAAGTGGGGCCGAGGCACTCGACGCTTGCTCGACCGGTGTCTCGACGTTGGCAATCTTCTCAAGCGCTGAGGCGAGTGCATCCGGGTTACGGGTCAGTTCCGCCCCACTCGCATCTGCTAGAAACTCGCGATTACGTGAAATCGCCATATTGATCAGCATCGCGATGAGCGGAGCTAACACCAATAAAACAAGTCCGATGATGAGGAAGATGGGATTCTGATTTTGGTCACGTCGTCCCCCACTGATGCTTCGGAAAAATAACATCCGTGAGCCGATATCACTCATAATGGCGATGACAGAGACGAGTGCGAGTGTGACCGTCGAGAGACGCACGTCATAGTTTTTAATGTGTGCGACCTCATGCGCAATCACACCTTCCACTTCTTCACGAGACAATCGCTCTAGTAGCCCCGTCGTGACGGCGACGGCCGCCTTTTCTGGTTTCAGTCCGGTTGCAAATGCGTTCGGTGACGGATCGTTGATGATAAAGATACGGGGCATTGGCACTCGCGCGACCATCGCCATGTTTTCGACCGTGTGCCATAAAAAGCGGTGTTCTTCCACCGATGTGACCTCTTGCGCCCGATTCATCTTCATGACGATATTCGTGCTCGACATGATGACGATGCCGACATAAAACAAGGAGAAGATTGGTGTGAAAATCAAACCTGGAATCGCGTCTCCATAGTTCACATAGGAAATGGCCGCCCCGACGAGAAGGACGAACAACACAAACCCTGTGACGATGAAGACCGTCTTCACTTTATTCTTTCGAATCTGTTCATAGAGGAGCATACTTGCCACCTCGATTCATCAAAACGAGACGCGAACGTTCTCGCGCTCTTCGGCACGCGCCTCGAGCATGTCGCGCTTTTCAAAATGGTGCACAGAGGCAATGATGTTCGTCGGGACCGATTCGATTTTTGTGTTGTACTTCATGACCGTATTGTTATAGAGCTGACGCGAATACGCGACCTTGTTTTCTGTCTGCGTCAATTCTTCCTGCAACATCTTGAAGTTCTCGTTCGCCTTCAAATCCGGATATGCTTCACGAAGCGCAAACAGATTTTTCAGCGCCCCGCTCAGTTGATCGTTCACCGCCATCTGATCTTGGCGATTCGACTTCTCCCCGAGCTGGTTTCTCAGTTCGACGACCTTCGCGAGCGTCTCCTGCTCGTGTTTCGCATAACCCTTCACCGTCTCGACCAAGTTTGGAATCAAGTCATACCGCCGCTTCAACTGCACATCGATTTGAGCCCATGCTTCATCGACCCAGTTTCGATATTTGACGAGCCCGTTGTACATCGAAAAATAGATGAGTACGAGCACGACAACCGCTACAATCGCAATAATCCACCCCATGTTGGCACCTCATTTCTTCATTTTCTCCTGTATTAATTCCCTTTACTCGTATAAGATAAGCTTAACTTTCATAAAAATTAGCAAATGGTTGCAATTCTTAATGCGTTGATCACAAAGGAGTGTACGCAATGGTTGTCACGAATGCCGAAGTACGTTTGACCGAATTGTTCGAAGAGATGGTGTCACTAAGACGCCATTTTCACCAATATCCAGAGCTATCTTTTCAAGAAGTTGAAACGCCGAAGATGATCGCCTCTTATCTCCGCGAACTTGGGATTGAAGTACGTGAACACGTTGGCGGTAATGGAGTCGTCAGTCGAATCAAAGGCGGAGATGGCCCGACCATCGCGTTACGGGCCGATTTTGACGCGCTTCCCATCCAAGATGTGAAAGACGTCCCGTATCGTTCAAAAGTAAATGGGGTCATGCATGCTTGTGGACACGATGCCCATACAGCGACGCTTTTGGTTCTAGCGAAAGTATTGACCGAGCTGGACCTTCCGGGAGACGTTGTGCTGATTCACCAGTTTGCCGAAGAATTGGCTCCCGGTGGCGCTAAACCGATGATTGAGGATGGCTGTCTCGACAATGTGGATTATATTTATGGTGCGCACATCTGGACACCCCTCCCATTCGGAACAGTCGGCGTCAAAACAGGTCCCGTCATGGCGGCAGCCGATCGCTTTGAATTGACCATCACAGGAAAAGGTGGTCATGGTGCGATTCCGCAACATACGGTCGATGCCCTCATGGTCGCCGTGAATGTGGCGAACCATCTCCAACAAGTGGTCAGTCGACGCATCGACCCGCTCGAACCAGCCGTTTTGACCATTGGGACTCTCCATTCCGGTCAAGCGTTCAATGTGATTGCCGAAGAGGCCAAGTTATCTGGAACCGTGCGTACGTTCACTTCAGAGACGCAAGATAAAATCATTACGGATATGGAACGCATGATTCGTTCTGTCTGTGCTGCGAGCGATGCCGAGTACGCGCTTGACTATATAAAAGGTTACCCAGCCGTCGTCAACCATGTGAGAGAAACAGAATTTGTCCGCCAAAGCGCGAAAGAGACCGTCGGCGAAGACGGTGTCATCGAGATGGCACCACTCATGGTCGGCGAAGACTTCGCTTACTATTTAGAACAAGTACCAGGCAGCTTCTTTTTCACAGGCGCTGGAAACCCTGAACTTTCAGCGATTTTCCCTCACCACCATCCTCGTTTCGATGTGGATGAACGAGCGATGCTCCACACGGCTCACATTTTGCTAGGCGCTTTACAACGAACATGGATGACACATGAAAAAGAGGATTGATGCAATTGCATCAATCCTCTTTTTTGACTGGTTCTGTTAATTCCGATACAAGTACTTGGTCGACACGCTTTCCGTCCATATCGACGACTTCAAAGCGAAGACCGTACGCTTCGACCACATCGCCCCGCTTCGGAAAATCACCTAATGCGTAAATAACAAGTCCAGCAAGCGTATGATACGAATTGCGCCCTTCATCGAATCGGTCATCTCGAATCTCGAACGTTCGTTTCAAGTCCTCGATCCCGAGTAACCCGTCCGCTAAATACGATCCGTCCTCACGACGAACCACTTCCGGTGTATCTTCTTCAATCATGACTTCCCCGACGATTTCTTCTAAAATATCGAACAACGTGACCATCCCAAGGAATCCACCGTATTCATCTAAGACGAATGCGATCTCGACACCATTTTTCTGCATCATCTGAAGCACTTGGCTCGCTTCACGTTGTTTTGGCACGATAAGCGGTTGCTTGATGCGCTTTAAAATTTGTGACGGTTCACGCAATGTCGGTAACGTCAAAATGTCACGCACATCGATATATCCGACAAAGTCGTCGAGTGAGTCGCGACCGACTGGTAACTTGTTATGCTTACTCTCGTAAATCGATTTTTTCATGTCATCCATGTCATCCTCTAAGTCGACCCATTCAAGCGTCGTCCGAGGTTGCATGAGCTCATAAATCAATTGATCGTGGAACGCAAAGACGCGTTCGACTTGTTGCACTTCTTCATGGGCGAACTGACCTTGCTGAGCTCCCTCAAAGAGAAGCTGTTTAATCTCAAGCTCAGTCTCTCCACTCGTTTGTTCTGCCTTTAATCCAAGAAGCTTGAATAAGAAGAGTGTCGATTTCGATAAAATCCAAATGAATGGGCGCATCAACTTGCTAAATAGATCGAGCGACGGAATGATCGCCATCGTGACTTTCTCAGGCGAGACGAGCGCAATCCGTTTCGGGACCAATTCACCAATGATGAGCGACAGATACGTAATAATCGTAACGACAGCCACATAAGCAACGGTTCCGGCATACTGCGTACTCATTCCGGCTTGTTCAAATGTCGATGCGAGCGGTGCCGAGAAGCGCGCCCCCCCGTAGGCCCCGTTAATAATCCCAATCAATGTGATTCCGACTTGAACGGTCGACAACAAATCTGTCGGGTCTTTCGAATAATGAAGCGCAATCTTTGCACTTCGTTTCCCTCGATTTGCTTCAACCTCAAGTTTTGCAGGCTTCGATGAGATGAGCGCAATTTCTGTCATCGCAAAAATCCCGTTCAACACAATCAAAAACAAAACAATCAACAAATCAATCACTATGGAAGAATCCACTTTTTTCATCACCTCAGCTATTTTTAAACCATACTGCTTCATTTTAACAAAAAATCGTTACCAACCTGTACCCGTTTTGCTCAGAAAAATAGCCACTCCTCAAGAAGTGGCTTCGTTGACAGCTTGTTTGGCGACGGCTGCGGTCTGAGACTGTTTAAAGAGAATAACTCCGACGAGCAGGACCGTAAGCCCAACGACTTGTCCAGCTGATAATGTAATTTGAGGCATCCCGAAAGCGCCATACAAATCGACGAGTAACGCCCAAATGAGTTGTGACACGAGGATGAGTGACACGGACAAAGTCGGTCCAAGCAGCTGGATGCTCCGCATGACACAATACACGACACCGACGCCAAGCAATCCACCGAGCCAATAGATTGGCGACACATCACGCAATCCGGAAAGATTGCCTCCGAATAATAATAACGGGATGATGGAACCGACCAGACCGACGATAAAGACCAATACCGTCGTCGCCCAGGCTCCTAAATTGGTATTCATTTTTGCATTGACCGCTGCCTGGACACTAATGAATGCTCCAGCCACTGCTGAACAGATGATCCCAAAAATCATATAATCTCTCCTCACTCATAAAACATACCGTTCGCACGTTCCTTTAATCGCTCACTATTTAATATGACAACTTCTTTTCTCGTTCGCGTGACCAATCCTTCATCGACGAACGCCTGCAACGTTCGATTCAAATGACGATAACTCGTCCCAAGCCATTCGGCGACTTCTTTACGCTTCAGTTGACTCATCTCAGCTTGAAACAGCTCGTTACCCGATTCACTAAGGGAGATCAAATAGCCCGCCAACCGTTCTTCAAGTGTCGACATGAGATGATTGGATGAGGCGTTCGCCTCGATGAACAGTTTTTCGGACACCCCACGCAATAGATGTTCCGTGAATTCGACCGTCCGATTATGACGACGAAGTGCCTCGAACGGAATCCGTAAGCAGGTTACCGAACCAACCGCCTCGACAGTATGCAATACGTTACGACCACTCGCATATTCGATGTCCCCAATGAGCGTCGGCGCAGCTTTCAAACGAAGCAAGCGCAACTTCCCTTCTTCACTGAGTGTATAGATTTTGACGCGTCCTTCGAGCACCACAAACAAGGATTCAATATGCTGATTGTTCGAACAAAGCATTGTACCGGATTCATAAGTGACTAAAGAAGAAGCTTCAAGCGTTTCGTTAGAAAAAAGATGATTCCACTGCAATCGTGTCAATGCATCCATCATATTGATCATGAGAATTGAACTCCTTACGCGAATGTATAAATTCCGATTCCGACGACCATCAAGACGAGTCCCGTGACCTGTCCCGTATTCATCGGCTTCCGTTTAACACCAAACCAACCGTTCAAATCGATGATAAAAGCGCCTAGCAATTGTGCCACAAGCAGGACACAGATTGCCCACGTCACTCCTAGTTGTTGAATCGCTGTCAGTTCGCCGAAGACGACGAATACACCGAATAGTCCACCTAGACTATAATACCAAGGCACACGTTTGAAGGCCGTCATGTCTGCATCTCGTTTGAAAAAGTAAATGACGAGTGCTAACAGCAGTCCGACAAAATGGACGATTGTGACGGACATCCATGCCCCTACCGCATCTCCTAGTTTGGCGTTAAAGATTCCTTGTAAAGCAATAAACGTGCCAGATAGTATGGCAAATATAATTCCCATGTCATTCCCCTCTCTCTTCGTCTGACTGTACAAAAAGAATGACCGCTTGAATAGGACATATGTCCAAAAATAAAAAGCAACTTCGAATAACCGAAGTTGCTTCATCTATTTATCCTAGCAATTTGACAAGTTCTTTCCCGACCGCTTCAGAAGACTGCGGGTTTTGACCTGTGACGAGTCGCTCGTCGACTGCCACATTCACTGCCCAGTTGTCGGCTCCTTTGAACTGTCCACCTTGATTGCGTAGTCCCGTCTCAAGTAAGAACGGTACAGCAGAATCGAGTTGCATTTCTTTTTCTTCTGCGTCCGTGAATCCTGTCACTTGTTTATCTTTGACGAGTGGTTCATCGTTGCTCAGTTTCACGTTGACCAATCCAATCGGTCCGTGGCACACCGCACCGACAATATTTCCACTCTCATAGACGTTCCGAATAACGCGTTGTAGCGTTTCATTTTCTGGGAAATCGACGACTGTCCCATGACCACCTGGCAAATAAATTGCGTCATACGACTCGTCTGCGACTTGATCAAGTCGCGCTGTGTCTTTGAGCAACTCGCGCGTATTTAGAATGTCTTCTGACAAACCATCTTCTAAACTATTCGCATCGATTGGCACGTCTCCACCTTCGATACTCGCGACCGTCACTTTGTATCCTTCTTTTTCAAATAACAAGTAAGGCACGGCAAACTCTTCAAGCCAAAGTCCCGTTGCGTGACCATTTGATAATTGATTCGCTGACGTCGTGACAATCAGTACATGTTTCGACATACTCAATTCCTCCTTCAATAATGAACATACGACACTATTGTTCCCGATTCATCATCCGTTAAACCTGATGAACTGCCTCACC
The DNA here is from genome assembly GCF_027947425.1 of Exiguobacterium sp. MMG028. Classification (NCBI taxonomy): domain Bacteria; kingdom Bacillati; phylum Bacillota; class Bacilli; order Caryophanales; genus Exiguobacterium; species Exiguobacterium sp. MMG028. Next base: position 137,744 of record NZ_JAQJIN010000003.1, on the reverse strand, counting down.
GTCATCAGGTAGTTCTTTTTTTGACCTGGTGATTTATTCGTCCTACCTTTTTTCCGCATCCTTTTATACTGTAGATGAATCGACACTTAGACCTATGAAGGGGATATCTCGTATGACGAAACGAATGAATGACTGGGGGTTTCTCATTGTTGTCGCCATCATCATCATGTTGCTTTTGCTCGGTCAGTTGCCAATCTTCATGTAATCTTCACGGTATTCCTTCACAAACTGTAGTATGATGTCGTTGTAAGCACTTACACTAAACCCGATATGAAAGGATGAAGTTCACTATGTCAGAACGTATTTTCATCAGTCCGGCTAAGTATGTGCAAGGGAAACAAACGATTGATCGCATCGGAGAGTTTGTCGCTCACTTCGGTTCGAGCGCTTTACTCATCGCGGATGACGTCGTCTGGGAATTGGTAGGTTCGCGTGTGACACATTCACTGCAGGCGAGCAATATTGAGGCGACGAAAGCAGATTTTGTCGGAGAAGCATCGAAGCATGAGATCACTCGAATCGCCACAGATGCCAAAGAAAGTGGCACAGCGTTCGTGATTGGTCTCGGTGGCGGTAAGACGCTTGATACAGCAAAAGCGGTCGCAGATGAATTGAATGCGCGCATCGTCATTGTACCGACGATCGCCTCGACAGATGCACCCACAAGTGCACTTTCAGTCATTTACACAGATGAAGGTAATTTCGAAAGCTATCGTTTTTATAAAAAGAATCCAGATCTCGTTCTGGTGGACACCGAATTGATTGCACAGGCACCGCCACGCTTCCTTGCATCAGGCATTGCTGATGCTTTGGCGACGTGGGTCGAAGTGCGAAGTGTCCTTTCATTCGGAGGAAAGACGATGGCCGGTGGTGTCCCAACGCTTGCGGCGGAAGCGATTGCTGAACGTTGTGAAGAAGTATTGTTCACATATGGTATTCAAGCGTATGAAGCCGTCAAAGCAAAAGTCGTCACACCTGCGCTCGAAGCCATTGTTGAAGCCAACACCCTATTGAGCGGTCTCGGCTTTGAAAGTGGTGGCTTGGCTGCAGCCCATGCCATTCACAATGGATTTACCGCGTTAGAAGGGGACATCCACCATTTGACGCACGGTGAAAAAGTTGCCTTCGGAACACTTGTGCAACTCGCACTCGAAGGACGTCCTCAAGAAGAATTCGAGCAGTACGTTGCCTTTTATATGGCACTCGACTTGCCGGTCACACTCGAAGATATTAAATTGAAAAATGCATCTCGAGAAGATATCTTGAAAGTCGGAAAAGCCGCCACGGCAGAAGGCGAAACGATTCATAGTGGTTTCGATGTCACGCCAGAAGAAGTTGCAGACGCCATCATCGCAGCCGATCGATATGCCCGTCTTTATCAAGAGCGGTTATAAAAACAGCGAGAGGAAGCTTACACGGCTTCTTCTCGCTGTTTTTTGGTCGGGATGAACGAAAGGACAATCCCCACCCCCATGCAACTGACTGTCAGGAAAAAGAAAGTCAGCTGATTCATATAGATGATATTCGTGAACTGGTTCCATCCTTCTGCGAAAGACTCGTTCGTAGATAGACGAATTCCTTCCCGAAGAGACGTCGCTTGCGATTGATTGGTCACCCAGGCAATCCCGGCCATGATGAGACTACCCAAACCTAATACGACTCTCCCAATCGGTCGCACGGATGCCGTGACCCGACGTGTCATACGAACCGTAATCCAAATGAACAATAACAAAAACGGCCACCCAATCAAGAGCACGATCCAGTATACATTCCCTTCATTCGGCGTTTCCGAATACGGGGTCGTCATCACTTCACCAAGCTTAAAGATTCCAAACGTAATCAACGTTACGATAAACCATGCTTTTATTAACTTCTCCATCTCAACACCTCGTCCTTAGTATAGCAAAAACACCGTATGCGTCTGCATACAGTGTTTAGTCTTTCGGGCGGACGACGTAGTAAATCAAAATGACGAGCCACGTCCAGACTCCTGTGAAAATCCCGATAATCCCGATGATGAAGAACCCAAGCGGAATCATCGATTTCGTTCGATTGTAGTCCTTCCACATATTCGATAGCCCTTTAATATTAAAGTATAAAAAGGCAAAGAACAGGACGAGCAACAACAGTGGTAATCCAAATAAGACTTCCATTCGCTCACTCCTTTCTACGATCTCATTCGTTATGTTTATTGTATCGGATTTGACTCCTCGCTTCATCGGACCCAAGCTGTATCCTCATCCGACCTGAGGATGGATAAAAGATGCTCAGTCTATCAAGAAAACGGGAAAAGGAACATCATCTAACCCACGAGGAGGCGTTTTGCCATGAAGTCCCTGCGTATCTTGATCATTTGTCTGCTCCTGTTGCAAACCTCGCCGGTGACAGCCGCATCATCGTCCCCACAACCAGGTTATACCATCAAAACAACCTACCTATACGGTCGTGCGATGCAATCTTCTCCTGTGTTGAAGACGTTACGAACGAATGTCCCTGTTCGTTACACCACGTATAACCGAAGTTGGTCCAATGTCTATATCGGGAGTACAAAGTACTTCACTCCGACTGCGAACCTGAAAGCCGGTATCCCGAAGATGCCAACGGCTGACCGATTGCGACTCGTCAATAAAACAAATGGACTCCCGTCCACTTATCGTTCCCCACAACTTGTGACCTTAACCGTCCCAACTGTTTATCAAAAAGGAAGCGAACGGACACTGATGACAGCGGAAGCCGCTTACGCGCTAGCGAAACTGTATTACGCAGGTCGAAAGCAAGGTCATACGTTATACGCACTGAGCGCCTATCGCTCCTATTCGACTCAAAAATCCCTATATGCCTACTGGGTCAATACACGCGGGGTCGCATACGCTTCAAAATATGTCGCCCGTCCCGGACACAGTGAACACCAAACCGGTCTAGCGGTGGATATGACGAGTCAACGTATGCGTCTAGGGTTATACGCCTCCTTTGACCAATCGCCTGAAGGAAAGTGGATGATTCAAAACGCCCATCGTTACGGCTTTATCGTCCGTTATCCGAAAGGAAAAGAAAACATCACTGGTTATAATTATGAACCATGGCATTTGCGCTATGTCGGGGTAACCGAAGCGACGATGATGAAGCAGAAGAACTGGGCGTTTGAAGAATGGTGGAGCAAACGTTGAGTGAGCATCCTTTTTCAGGCATTTCCCTGTTCACGGTATAATGGAATCATCTTATTCGTATAGGGGGACATGCGGGATGTGGATTGTCATGAATAAACTAGACGTTGAAAAAGGAAAAGTCGATGCGGTCAAAGCGCGTTTCGAGACGACAAAAGGAATCGAAGCGATGGATGGCTTTGTCCGGATGCAAGTGTTGACGGATACGTCCGATGCAGCAATGGACCATGTGGTCATCATGACCACATGGCGGGATGCGGCAAGCTTTGAAAATTGGCGCGACAGCAATGCCTACAAGCACGCCCATAAGAAACGAGATGACGGGACGTCGGAAGTAAAACCGATTGTCCTCGGCAACACCGTGACCCAATATGAGGTCGCGATTGAACACCTCGCCTCAACGGAGCGCGTTTAATAAATCTTGAGGACGGATGATTCCTAGTAGCGTTTCATTCGGACTACCAGTCTCCGTGATCAGGAGGGCGTCGTATCGGGCGCCCTCTTTCATTTGCGTGAAGCAATGTTGTGCCTCAATCACCGTCGCATCTTTTCGAATGAATCGATACCGATGCATATGCGGGTCATGATGAAGAACATGCTTCACGCGAACTCCTTTGAGTGATAAGTTGGTTCCGTCGATCGTCTCGGCCAACCAACTGGTCACTCCTTTTTTCGTCAGAAGACCACGCCAAGAGCCGTTGTCGTGATACACGGGAAACTGCGAGTAGTTTTTATCGCGAATCTCTCGGAGCACCTCTGTCAAAAAATCTTCGGACTGAAACGTCACCACTGATTTCGCAAACAATGGGATGACGAGACGTGGATGAAGCAGTTCACGCTCCACCTCTAAAATCAATTCAACGAGCGACTCGTGGGGTTCCGCGATAATGAAATCGGGTTCACGCCGCTCATGAACAATCGCATTTCGAAGTTGACTCATTTGATGTAAATCTTCTTTATACCGATCGATGATTGGATTTTGTTTCGCTAATCGGTTCACCATATTGCTAAAACTGAAATGCTGTCCGTCTCCCATCTCTCGACTCAAGTAGTCCTCGATTCGATGATAGGATGCCAAAAATTCTTCAGCACGACTCATGTGACCACCCTCCTTAACGATACATGTATACCCTCTTTTTCATCGTTTCAGCAGGAAACCGTCCATTCATCCCGAATGACATAGAAATCATCTTGATCCATCAAGGAGGGCTGTCATGGCGACTTCAGTTCAATCCACATCCCCATCTTCACAACAGTCAACATTTCGTGCAGGACTTCGAGCAGGTATTCCCGTTGCCATTGGATATATCCCGATTGCCATCGCCTTCGGTCTTTTGGCAAAATCGTTTGATCTGCCAAACGTGATCACGTTATCCATGTCGTTTTTCATTTTCGCCGGTGCCAGTCAGTTCATCACCGTGCAATTGCTGATGACCGGTTCGATGTATTGGGAAATCATTCTGACGACGTTCATTCTAAACTCTCGTCATTTTTTAATGTCCGCCTCGTTGTCGCAACGAATCGATACAACGTCTCGCAAGCTTTTAGCATCCATTGCGTTCGGTGTCACCGATGAAACATTCAGTATCGCATCCACCCGAAAAGAGGCACGTTCTGGTCTGTTCGTTCTCGGATTGAATACGATTGCCTTTCTCGCTTGGAACATCGGTACTTGGATTGGTGTCTTTCTCGCTTTCGGTCTTCCCGGCACGTTACAAGCGAGCATGGGCATTGCGCTATATGCGATGTTCATCGGGTTACTCGTCCCGTCCTTGACGAATCGCCCTGTCTTCGTTGTTGCGAGTTTCGCCATCGTCATGCAAGCGGTGCTTCATTGGATGATCACGCCGTTCTTTCCGATTTCAGATGGAATTCGGATCATCATCGCGACTGTCGTCGCAGCCGGAATCGGTGCTTTTCTATTTAAGGAGGAAGAAGTCTCATGATGTCCTTATTTTTGCTCGTCCTAGGGTTGGCGCTTGTCACGTACTTCCCTCGCCTCGTCCCGTTACTCTGGTTAAAGGAATTGGCGTTACCGGCATACATGAAACGATTTCTTTCCTTCATCCCGTATGCTGTATTGGCTAGTTTAATTTTTCCGGGAGTCTTGTCTTCGACGACCACTACGACGTCCGCCTTGTTCGGAGGAGTGGTTGCTACGACGCTTGCGCTACTCCGGGTCAATCTCGTCATTGTCGTCATCGGAGCCGTATTCGGTGTGTACGCCTTCCAAACCCTATCCTAAAAGGAGCCGCACACGAGGTGCCGCTCCTTTTTTATGCAGATATCGCTTGTCGACGAAGCCTTACGAATACGTCTACAAATTCGGCGTCCCATTGCGTGCCACGTCCGCTCTCTAAAATAGAGAGTGCTTTTTCCACAGGCATCCCAGAGCGATAAGGTCGATCTGACGTCATGGCGTCATAAGCATCGGCAATCGCCATGATTCTTCCGAACAGCGGAATATCGACCTCACTTAAACGGTCCGGATACCCTTTGCCGTCGATTCGTTCATGATGAGACCGAACTCCGGCTAAAATCGGTTGAAGGGATGCCGGTAAATGAATTTGACTCAATATATGAATGCCTATCGTCGGATGTTCCTGAATTTTTGAAAACTCTTCGTCTGTCAACTTCCCTTCCTTCAGCAAGACATCATCACGAATCCCGATTTTTCCGATGTCGTGAAGAAGTGCAGACTTATTGAGTAAATCGATTTGTTCCTTAGGCAAATGAAGCGCACGGGCAAGTTCTACCGAGTACATCGCCACACGTTCTGAATGACCGGCCGTATAAGGGTCACGTGCATCGAGGGTTGCCGCGAATAAGATGAAGAGGCTGTCCAGCAGTTGCGCATTCTCTTGTTCACGAGCATTCACCGTCTCGACCATTTGGTTGAACCCACCAATCAATTGAGCGAACTCATCTAAATAGGGGTTTTCGATTTTTTGGAGTCGTCCTGATTCCATCTGCTCGATACCTGACGTCAAGAGCCCAATCGGACGTTTGATATTGTCATAGAGTAAGAAACTACATAACACTGCAATCCCAACGATAATGACAAGAATCACGAACGCCCAATTCCAATATGTATCCGTCCGAGTCGAGGTCGACAGTTGAACGCTCGAGGCCAACATAAACAGCATGATAGGAAAGACACCCGTAATGAGCATGCTGATCAATAATTTAGTTCGGACACTGAATGACCGATACGTTGCATGGATAGGCTGATGATACAGTTCGTAGTGTCTTTCTTTCATATACACGAGTAGCGGTTCCACCGACCGTACCGTCAAAAAGTACTCAATCAACGCGTGCAACACGGCAATCATGATAGCACCAATCGCAGCGAGACCAATCAAACGATACGGTAATTCAATCCAGCCTTGATAAATACAGAGTGTCGTCAAAGCGATTGACGGAATGGATAGTCCAAACAAGTGAGGACCTAAAATTCGCTGTACCGTTAAAGTCGGGAAGCGACTCGCCTGTTCGAACGCCGACGTCAACTCTTGACTTGTTGGAGACTCCGTCCTAAAAAATTGGCGGATTGGTCGGATATGTTTACGATACAATAGAAGTTCTGACGTAATCATGACAATTCCCGAACCGAACATAATGGCCAGAAGTAGTCCGATTTCACGAACTGACAAATCAAGCGTCTGAAAAATGAAAACGCCCCCCACACCAAAAACCGCTAATCCTGAGCCAATCACATAGTTCACAACGAGTGTTCGTTGAAATCGTTCAAACATCCCTCTCACCTCTGTCACTCTTTTCTTTATCTATCGACCAGATTCCTTTCAAAGTTGAACACAAAAAACGGACCTCCACATGGGAGATCCGTGAAAGAATCAATTAAGGTCGTAACGGACCATCGTTGTCGTCAAGTGAACGATTGTCTTGATCTGGAGTGATATTGTCGTGGAACGGATTTGGTTCCGGTCCGTCTACGTGATCTCCCGTTGAATCATGAACGTCTCGCTTCACTTCGCTCTTCGATTGTTCCGCTTCCTGCTTCGACTGCTCAACACCTTGTTTGGCTTGCTGTTTCGCAGCTTCCGCTTCGCGACTCATCTGTTCTTTTTCTTGTTCGAGTCCTTCTTTTGAAACTTCCGTCTCATCAATGCGTTGCTCCGCTTTTTTCAAGTAGCGCGCTGCCGTCTCGCGACCGCCAAGCCCGAAAGCAAGACCGAAGGCGAGGGCAACGGCTCCAAGAATAAGAAGGAAGGCCGTATTGACAATCATCGGCGCAATGCCAAGCTGACTGATTGCCATGAAGAAAACAAGTCCGAGAATCGCATATTTCGCTACGTAGCGAAGCGCGCTCGGTTGTCCTGCTCCATCGACAAGAACACTTCCGACCAAACGTTCTGCCATGTTAGCTAACCAGAAGCCGACCGCCAAGATGATGAGTGCCGCAATCACCATTGGCAAGTAAGCGAAGATTGCTGTCGCAAGAGACGCCATGAACTCGAGATTCGCCACCTGAAGTGCTTCAGATACAAAGAGTAAGATGACAATCACTTGTACAATGACACCGACCACTTGGGCGATCGACATCGAAGATGCTCGTTCCCCGAAGCCCATTTTATGAGCCAATGAATTGACCCCAAGGTTTTCAAGGAGTGATACAACGACACCCTTCAACCATCTTGCCACGAATACACCAACGAGGACGAGGACGATTGCGACAAGGATGTCTGGAATCATGACAAGGACGTCATTGAGCATCGCAATCGCTGGTTCCGAGATGCCTCGAATATCCAACGCTTCAAGTGCCGAAATCGTTACTGGAATCATGATGAAGATGAAGACAATTGTACCGATCGCTTTCGCAAGACTCGATCCCTTCACATAGTCAGAAAGGTGGAATCGCTCTGCCAATCGATCTAATCCTGCTGCTTCAAGGAACTTCGTCAAAATATCACGTACAATCTTCGCGACGACATAACCGATTGCGAAGATGAGCGCCGCTGCGACAAGTTTCGGAATAAATCCAAGGAAACTGTTCAACAAGTCTTCGAATGGTCCACTGACCCCACGAAGTCCAAGTGCGTCAAGTACAGCCGGTAACGCCAATAAGAGGATGAGGTAGAAGACGATATTTGCGACCGTATCGACCCATTTCGTTTGGTTGACACTTGTCGATTCTTGTCCCGTCTTTTCCATCAACTTGCTTAAATTCAAGCGATGTCCCGCCATTTGAATCCCTTTTTTCAAAAGGGTAGCGATGACCCACGCAACGAGTAAAATCAAACCTGCTTTAATGACACCGATAATCAATCCAGATAATCCTTCATAAATCTGACTGAACGGCTCCGTGATTGCAGGGACATTCATGAATTCAAAGATAATCAGGAATGCGAGAAGTAACACCCCAAAGAACACCACTTTTGCAATAATGCGTTCAGGTGTCCACTTATCTCCTTTTTCCCCCTCTTTTTTGATACCGGCCCGCTCATCGAGTCGTGCCTTCTTCAATGCTTTTCGTGTCACGTTTTCCAATACTTTCGCCAAGATATAACCGACTACGAGAATAACAATTGCCAGCAAAAGCTCTGGTAGCCATGACATGAACGAATTGAAGTTATACGTTGTATTGTTCATCGAATCTTCCTCCTTTTTTTATGAAATGATTGCTTTTCCTTAACAGTGCTCTTTCTTTAAATACCTATATTTCAAAATCATCAAACATCATGCACATGACAACTCTTTTACATCACTATTACGATTCAATGGAAATGGGTACGTAAGTTAAGAGAGAAATCGTGTCAAATCCCTTGAGATATGATACGAATAACATGAGAAGTCATTTTAGGAGGAATTCGAATGAACATCGCTTTAGTGGCTCACGACAAAAAGAAAGACGATTTGATTGTTCTCATTAAAACGTATGCACATATTCTAGAAAAGCATCAATTGTTCGCAACAGGTACAACCGGTAAGCGAATTGCGGAAGCGACCGGCTTACCCGTGCATTGTTTCCGCTCAGGACCGCTTGGAGGGGACCAAGAAATTGGAGCTGCCGTCGCACGCGGTGAGATGGATATGATCATCTTCTTCCGGGATCCATTGACTGCCCAACCTCACGAACCAGACGTGAGCGCATTGATGCGTCTTTGTGACGTTTATTCCATCCCCCTTTCGACAAATATGGGAGGAAGCGAGATTTTGATTCGCAGCATCGAACAAGGTGATTTCGAGTCGCTTAAACTTTCTCATAATGACGAACCACCTGCGTGACCATGACAAACCAAGAAAGGAGAGGAATCTCCCTGGAACCGAATATGATTCATGACCCGAACGTCCAACAGTTTTTCAACGAAGTGCGCAAGCGCTTGATTGAACTGATTGGAGATGAGGCGGAAGCGGACCGCCTCTTGCTGGCTCTCGCCGGCTATATCCGCCATGCGGAGAAAAGTGGACAGTCGTTAGACAGTCTCTTAAACCAAGATCCGCATGAGTACGCTCGTTTCCTCATCGAACAACCAGAAACAAATGAAGAATATCGCCGTCGCTACCACGTCTTGATCGATGCCTCGGATGAATTAAAACCTCATGAAAAAGCTCAAGCGAATCGAGATTTCGATTGGGCGGTCAATCAACTGGACGAAGCCAAACTCTCATTGAAAGAGATTGAAGTTCGTGATCTTGCATTCCTCGCTTATACGAAAATCGAAGCGCTCAAATCATCACGGACGATTTGGAACCGTTTCGGCTGGTTGCTCGGTATGATTTTGGCATTTTCATACGCCAACTTACTGCTCGTCATTGACGATGTGTTCAGCGGACGGTTGTTCACTGCACCGATGTCGACATATCCAATCGACTATCTGGCCTTCCTGTTACCTGTCCTCGTGACCGGTGCCATCTTCGGTATCTTGACCCGTTTTCGGCACCACATTCATACGCTCGGACGACGGATTGCCTTCGCTTTACTCATCGTGGTCGTCTATATCACGTCCATCTTTTTGATTCAACCGCTCCTCATGACCCTTGGTTGGTCGTTCATCATTCAATTGACTCCACTCTATGCGCTCATTTTGTTAGCAATCAGTGGCTTTATGGCCATTTGGACGTTGATTGAGTTCGTCTGGAAGAGTACACGTTGTTCACTCGGGGACGACACGCTCATGCTTTATTATTAATCTGCGCCACTCCTTTCAGGGGATGGCGTTTTTTGTTTCAATTTTGGATAGAACGGAAATTACTCCTATTGTGACGCTATTTGAAGATTGGCAAAAATTTAAGGGGGTATTCGATGTCAGAACGTAAAATGATTGGTCTGTTTCAGACGGAACAAGAAGTCATGCATAAAGTAGACGAGTTGAGGGCTGCAGGGGAAGCCGAAAAGAATATGCATGTCGTTGCCAAGCGAGATGGGGAAATCTCTGCTTTGCGTGACCATACGGATGTAAACGCCGAGGCTGGAGTTCGAGACGTAAACTTGCTCGATCGCGTGAAAGCATTCCTACATGGAAGTGACCGTATCCGCGATGAACTTCGCAACATGGGACTCAGCGACGCCGAGGCAGAACAATACTATGATGCCATCGATGAAGGTCAAATCTTACTCTATGTCGATCGTCATTCTTATGATCGATATCCGAATATGTACAAGAAAGATAGTGAACTCGATCATGACAAAGGTGAGAAGGCGGATGGGATTGCTTTTGATGCCAAGCCGTTCAACGATCATGACGAGGAACCAAAAGGTACAAAGGATGACCCGATTGTTCGTGGACATTCTGGCTTAGAAGACCATCGAAGACTATAAGGAGGAATTACTATGAACGAGAAACGATTCATCAGTATGCATGATACACAAGATGCAGCGTTTGGAAAAATCGAAGAGTTGCGGGCAAAAGGGTACGAAGACTCACACATTTACGTCGTCACGAAGCATGAAGACAACGTATCGATTTTGAGACGGGACACAGATGTTCATACAGAAGCTGCACATCATGCAAGTTGGTTCGATAAAGTTCGGGCTTTCTTAAGTGGTCATGAAGATGTTCATGCCGGCTTACGAAACATGGGACTCAGTGAAGATGAAGTGAAACGTCACTATGACGATGTTGAAGCCGGTAAGATTCTCGTCTATGTTGATGAGGACTTCGAGCGTCGTCATCAAGACGGGGTGACGGTCGACGCGAAACCGTATCAAGACGCATCATCTACCCATCTCGGTAGTCACACGGACGATGGTTTGGAAATCGACTCGAAACCATATCGCGAGGCCCAACCTGTTGACCCAAGTCACCCGGTGGACCCGGAGCAAGACAAGCTTGATAAAGAAACAAAGAATCCTGACCGAGAAGAAAAACTACGCGGTCTCGATGATCGTGCGTATCGAAATGACGTAGAAGACCCAGATAACATTCGACGCTTTTAATTGTAAGAAGAGCCTGACGCGCGCGTCAGGCTCTTTTTTATGTCAAACGATTCTTCGGTTCTTTTCCTTCAAGCACGTTCACGATGGCGTCTCGGTTCAACGCCATCATCGCGAGACGTGTCCGAATCGAGGCACTCCCGATATGCGGTAGTGTCGTCACGTTCGGAAGCGTCAATAGTGGATGATCCAAGTCGACCGGTTCTTTCGTGAACACGTCGAGGCCAGCCCCCCAAATCTTTTTCGCCTTGAGCGCCTCATACAACGCCTGTTCGTCGATGATTTCTCCACGAGCCACGTTGATGAAAATCGCTGTTTCTTTCATCTTGGCAAACTCATCTGCCCCAAGCATTCCACGCGTCTCGTCCGTGAGCGGTGCGAGAACGACGACGAAATCAGATTGCGTTAACAGTTCATCGAGCTCCGCATAGGTGAAGCCATACATCGACTCCGACTCGTGACGACGCGTCCGATTATGATACAAGACGTCCATGTCAAATCCTCGCGCCCGTCGTGCGACCGCTTCACCGATTCGTCCCATTCCGATGATCCCAAGTTTCGCTTGATAGAGGTCCATCCCGACATATCCCATCGGAAGCCACGATTTCCACTCACCGGCACGTAAATCACGCTCGGCCTCTCCGAGACGTCGCGCCGTCATCATCATGAGTCCAAACGTCAGGTCAGCTGTCGTTTCCGTCAAGACGTCCGGTGTATTGGTCACGATGACACCCTTCTCTTTCGCTGCCTTCAAGTCGATGTTGTTATAGCCGACAGCCAAGTTAGAGACGACCTCTAAATTCGTGGCACGCTCAAACACTTCACCGTCGATCGTGTCACTAAGCATCGTCCAGAGCGCATGCGCAGATGAGACTTCTTCTAGAAGCACCTCACGAGGAACACTCTGCCCCTCATGCTCCCACATACGCACGTCATAGTGTTCACGAAGCGGCGCGACCGCTTCTTCCGGCAAGCGTCGCGTAATATAGATTCGTTTTTTCATCTTTCTCCCCCTCTCTACGATTACTTGTAGTCTAACAAAAGGGAATCGTTAGGATGGTTGATTCGACTTCGGATTTTGTTTCAAGAACTGTTCAAACAACGAACCGAACTCTTGATTCAACAACTGCTCGATTGTTTTTGAGGAGTCCATCGCATTTCGATAGGCAATTTCGTTGATGGCGAGTCCGATTGCCCACGTGATCCCTGAGGCAACCGTCGCATTGATGACACCGGCTGCCGCATTCGCTCCCGGGAAGAACTTCATGACATTCAATAGAATCGTTTTCGATAAAGTACGTCCGATTTGTGGGATAATCGTGCTTCCAATGAGCGTCTTCAGTAAATCATCACTCGCCTTCACGCCCCAATAGCGAAACAGATGGACGCTCATCGTCACTTGAATCGGTGTCAAGGCCACGGCATCTGCAAACGGAAGCGGGACTGCAGCGGCCGTTCCTGCGCTCGCCACATACCCTGAAATGATTCGATTGGCTTTCTTCCGTTTCAACTTGAGCATCGTCTCACTCTCTGCTTGAATCTCCATCAGGAGTCCTTCCTGCAAAGAAGCGTCTAGCTGTTCAACCGACCATACAATCAATCGTTCCCAATCGACAAACTGTCGTAACGTTTCATCGTTCAATATTTCCGGGGCGATACTGACCTGAAACACGGATTCCTCCGATACGACCCCATCTAGTTCATTTCGTAATGCTGTTAGTTCATCTAAATCGACCTGATCGATTTGTGTAAATAAGACGGCGACAGCGGTCGATTCATGGAGACGACGAATGAGCGCCTTGTCGAGTGGCGTGACACGTTTTGTCGCAGCGTTGATTGTGTACCAAACGAGATGGACTCGCTCGGATGCTTCTTGTTGCTTTGCGTTCTCCACAAATCCGATGACTTCTTCCTCGTAATGTTGTTGGCGTGCACTCCCAATCTCGTACCCTTCGCTATCAAACAACGTGACCGCAATATCGTCACTCTTATATTGATGAATTCCCCGAGTGACAGGCTCCCCGGCAGCCACCTTTGTCAAATCTCGACCAAACACATGGTTCACGACTGAACTTTTTCCCGCTCCCGTCGCCCCTGCGATGAGGATGTTTGGTTTCTTTACATTTCCACGAAGTCGCTCGAGCTCTGCTTTCAAATCATAGTCCTTAAAATCAAACCGTTTTGTCGATTCCATTATCGTTTCCCCCTTTATGAGTTGAGCGTTTGCCCTAGCTGACGCATCTCGCGCTCAAAGCCACGTCGAACCTCTTCTTCAATCGTTTGTTTCACAGATGTGTATTGCTGGTCGATGGCCTTTTTGATACCTCGTTCTGCTGTTCGGCGCTTGAATGCCCAGTAAATAAAATGCACTCCAGGAATCATTCCGAGAACCATCTTTCGGACCGTTTTTCCGAACGAATAGTCAAATCCAAGTTCGACTCGTCTCGTTCTAAACAAATGGTCTGCTTGCTCACCGACTAATGGGTACCGTTGCATGAGTTGAATATAGTGACGTACCCCTTCTGCCATCGCATCTTCTGTCGTCACGGCCGCCTGCTCGAGCGTTTTCTCTAAATCTTTTTCAATGTTACGGGCTTTCCAACTAATCATCGCCTGTGGGGTGAGCATACGGATTTTTTCTGCCGAGTCGATACTTCGAATCCGCCAATCTTCCAACTCTTCTAAAAGATGATTCGTCAAATTGATGGGAAGTTTTCGTTCAATGTCTTTCCAAAGGTTCGTTCGATTCCGTTTCCATACGTCTTCGTAGCCTCTTACCGGGACACGTTTCCCGGTCAGTAACTTCTTCTCGACACTGTTGACACGAATGATGTCCCCTTCATCGATTGGCAGTTCACGTAACAATACCCGTTCCATCGCTTCTGCCTTCTGCACACTCATCGGGTCTTCTTCATTAAAGTTGGTCAGAATGAGGGTGACGTTGCTCCCCCGTTCATATAACGGCTTTAAAATCGCCTCAAGCTCGTATGCCTCAACACGTCCTGACTGCACGGACAACAAGTAATAGATGGTGTGAAACCATTCTGCGATATCGAGCGCCCCTTCGCGCTGATGAACGATGGATAGGATGGCTTGATGCCACTCTTCGGAACGGTCTGCCTCGAGCCCCCACGTATCAAAGAACCGAAACAAGATCCCCCGTTCTAAATCGTAATACTCGTACTCATGAAGCCCTTCTGCAGTGACCGGACTTCCGGCACGCGATTCGGCGACGTCATGTCCATATATATAATTGATGAACGCACTCTTTCCGACGCCAGTTTTCCCGGCAATCAAAATATTTGAGACGAGCCCTGTCCGATCCATACGCTTCCTCCCCCATTCGTTGTATAGTTCAATTATACCGAATGGAGCAAGTTCAAACGTCCATCGAAAGGATGATTCTCATGCTACACCATATCGAACTATACGTATCCAACCTAGATGACAGTGTACGCGCTTGGGAATGGCTTCTCTGTGACCAGCTAGCGTACACGCTTTATCAGTCGTGGCCAGAGGGTCGAAGCTATCGTTACGGCGATACATATCTCGTGTTCGTTCAGACAGAGGAAGACCACCTCACTCCGTCCTACCATCGAAAAAAGACCGGACTCAATCACTTGGCGTTTCATGCCTCATCGCTCACACAATTAGAAGAAATCCGACAACAACTCACGTCACACGGTTTTCGTGAATTGTATGCTGACCGTTTCCCTCATGCAGGGGGTCCGAACTATACCGCACTGTTTTTTGAAGACCCAGACCGCATCAAAGTTGAACTCGTGGCAACGATGTGAACGGTTTCTTGAGAACTTCTTGAAAGTTTGTGAAAACAATTGCAAACTTTATGGCAACCTCCTAGACTGAAAATGTCTAAAGGAGGTCTTCTCATGGAAAAACAAGTCATCGACTATATGGAAGAAGCCGCATTTAAAAAATCGTCATTGCTTCAGCAATCATTTTCGCAATACATGTTACGTTCGATTATCGCTGGTTTTTTGATTGGGATCGGGGTCGTCTTTTCGTTCACGGTCGGAAACATGTTCATCAACGTGCCAGGCACGATGCTCATCGCCGGTGCGAGCTTCTCGGTCGCGCTCGTCTTCATCGTCTGGATGGGTGGAGAACTGTTTACGAGTAACACGATGTATCTCTATACCGGGGCGAAACGAGGTCGTGTCGCTTGGTTAGACTTAGCAAAAATATGGGGACTCAGTTGGTTCGGTAACTTGATTGGCGCTGTCATCCTGTCCTTACTCGTCATCGGTGCCCATAGCATGGGAGAAGTGACGGGTGACCATTTACTAGCCGTCGTCGCAGCGAAAAAAATCGGTGGAGATGCCATCGCGATTTTCCTGAAAGGCATCTTATGTAACGTGCTCGTCTGTTTGGCCATTTTTATGCCGCTCAAAACAAACAACGATGTTGCGAAGATCATGCTGACGATGATTCCAGTCGTCGTATTCTTTGCTGCCGGGTTCGAGCACTCGATTGCGAACATGGGCGTTTTCGCGCTTGCGCTACATTATGTACCGTCGGACCTTATTAACTTCAGCGGTGCCCTTTACAATCTATTCTTCGCTACACTCGGTAATATTGTCGGTGGTGCGTTGTTCGTTGCCGGAAGTTACGTATATTTAAATAAATCGGTGACGGAGCAAGCCGTCAAACCGATTCGTCAACGCGCATAAAAAGACAGGGACCCCGATTAGCAGGGTCCCTGTTTGTTGCATTTCACGAATTAAGATTTTGAAGAATCAGCAGCGGCTGCCTGAACAGAACCTTGTGCCACTTCGTCTTCTTCCACGTCCCAGCACTCTGTGTTCTCGATGCCGAGTTTACGAGCAGAGAAGCGTGGGTTGAGACCTTGAGCACGTTGCTCTTCGTAGTCTTTAAGAACTTTGAAGGCAACGCCACCGAGCAATGTGATTGCCGCGATGTTGATCAATGTCATCCCTGCCATGAAGAGGTCAGCGAGGCTCCATACAAATCCGAGGCTTGCGACCGCTCCGATGAAGACGAATGCCATTGTTGCAAGACGGAATCCAAGGACTGCACCTTTACTCTTCTTGATGAATTCGATGTTCGTTTCACCGTAGTAGTAGCTTCCTGCGATTGAGCTGAATGCGAACAAGAAGACGCTGACGGCGATGAATGCTGGAGCAAGTGCCCCGATTTGTTCAGTCAAAGCGTTTTGAAGAAGGACGATCCCTTCACCGTTCCCTGAAGCATAGCTGTCTGAGAGAAGGATGATTGCTGCAGTTGCCGTACAAACGATCAATGTATCCAAGAATACACCGAGAGCTTGAAGGAAACCTTGTTTCGCTGGGTGCGATACTTCAGCAGCAGCTGCTGCGTTTGGTGCAGAACCCATACCAGCTTCGTTCGAGAAGAGTCCACGACGGACACCCATTGAGATTGCAGCACCGATTGAACCACCGACCGCTTCGTCTAAACCGAATGCGCTTTGGAAGATCATCGCGAAAACAGCTGGAAGTTCAGCAAAGTTTACAACGACAACGTAAAGTGCGATTGCAAGGTACAAGACAGCCATGACAGGTACGACGATTGCCGAGAAGTTCGCGACACGTTGTACACCACCAAAGATGACGATACCAGTAAGAACAACTAAGACTGCTCCACCGATGACTGCATCGACGCCGAACGCGTTATCGAATGCTGCAGCGATCGTGTTCGATTGAACTGAGTTAAAGATAAGACCAAATGTGACAGCGATGAGAACCGCGAATACGATTCCGAGTGCACGGTTGTTCAATCCTTTTTCGATGTAGTAAGCTGGACCACCGCGGTACGCAACATCGTCTTTCACTTTGTACACTTGAGCCAATGTACTTTCGATCATGGCTGTTGCTCCACCGAGAAGGGCAACGATCCACATCCAGAAGACCGCTCCCGGTCCACCGAGTGTGACGGCTACCGTAACCCCTGCAAGGTTACCTGTACCGATACGAGTCGCTGCACCGATGAAGAACGATTTCATTGGCGTGATACTCTTTCCATCTTTCGATGGTGTCACGTCCGATTTATCTGTAACCGTCCGGAACATTTCTTTTAAGTAACGGAACTGCATAAATCGTGTTTTGACCGTAAAGTAGATCCCGGCTCCGACGAGCACGGCAATCAATACGTACGACCATAAAATGTTGTTCAAAAAGTCGACGCTTCCCTGTAACATACTTTGAATCGCTTCCATGAATAAGTTCCTCCCTGTTGTGTGAATCTGAAGTTGAGAATTTTTTATGATGTCTTAGTTCTGAATTATACAAAGATTCTGACAATTAGCAATATTTTTTTTATAGGTGATTTCACTATTTTTTCACATGATTTAAGCAAGATTCCTTATTTATAAGCATTTAAAGCGCTTACATAAAAATGTTTAGAAATATTAAATCATGAATATATTTATTGATGATGAAACGCATATTCAAAAAAACAACCACTCTTTTCGAGTGGCTGTGAGCTTAAATACCAGTACGTTTCTTCTGGTTATTTGGTTTTTTCGTCAATTGGCTCGTCAACGGTTTTTGTTTTGTACCATGTAAACCCGTCGGAACCTTTGTCTGGTTCTGTTTCTTTTCTGCCAGCTTTTGTTTCATCGCTTCTTGAAAAGATAGTTTTTTCTCACTCATCTTACTCACCTCCAGCTTCGATCACTTTCACACGACCGACCTGTCCATCGCTCAAACGCACTTTGATTCCGTGCGGATGACGTGGCGAGTTCGTCAATATATCTTGAACGACGCCTTTCGTCAGCTTCCCGCTTCGTTGATCTTGTTTCAAAACGATTTGGACATGGAGCCCTGGGCGAATGTCAGCACGTTTCGTTCCATCCATACCCGACACCCCTTTCCATTTAGTCAATCTCTATCATATGCTCTTTTCCCTTATTTGTCACAGCCTATTCCAGATCCCGATTTGTCGCATCGGTTCCGTCATGTAACTTTGATCGGTCTGTAGCGTCTTCTCCGGAAGAGGATCATGAAACGCAATACGGACTCCCCGATGTGAGAAGATGACATCAATAACCTCGTTTCCGTCTATATCGCGAAGTGTCGCTGTTCCTCGAAGAGCATGAAAAGCTTCCGCGAACGCTTCCGCAAAGCTGAGATACGCTGTCACGGATGTTACAATCCAGCTTTCCCCAATCTTTAAGGTTAATCGTTCACGAGTGGCACTTTCGATCACGACGTATACAGAATCATTCCCATTCGAAAATTCAATCGTATGCATCCTCACCCCACCTCTCATTCAAAAGAGGTACCTCCCTAGGAAGGTACCCTTCTATCATAAACGATATAATCGCGCTGCGAATGGTCGTAGCATGAATGTCTCAGTATCAATCGTCTCCGGATCGATTTCATTCGTCATGACAAGTGTCGCACCCGCAATCTCTGGAATGGTCACTTCTGCCGGATTCGCGGTCAAGTTGACGACCACGAAGAATCGATTGTTCTTAAATGTACGTTCATAGACGAAAGCCTGCTTATGCTCTGGCAAGACATCACGATAACGACCGTACGTAAACGTATCTTCGGCCCGGCGAAGACGAATCATTTCCTTGTAGAACGAGAGAATCGAGTGCTGATCGTTTCGCTGTGCCTCGACGTTGAGTGTCTCATACTCTTCGTGAATCGGCATCCATGGGGTTGTCGTCGAGAAACCGGCATGCGGTGACGCATCCCATTGAATCGGCGTTCGCACGTTATCACGGGATGTGCCCCATACTTGCTGCATCGAGTCGACTTCACTCATCCCGTTCGCAATCCGTTCGAAGTATTCATTCTTCGTCGCGACGTCATCGTAATCATGGATGGATGGAAGCGGTACGTTCTTCATCCCAATCTCTTGTCCTTGGTAAATAAATGGTGTCCCGTGCATAAAGAAGTACATCATCGCGAGCGCGGTCGCACTCTCCCGCCAATAATGATGCTCATCCCCAACGAGCGAGACCGCCCGCACCATGTCATGGTTTTCAATATATAGCGCGTTCCAACCCGTCTCACGTAAACCTTGTTGCCACTTATCGAAGATTCGTTTCAACTCGACGACATCGAGTGGGGCCAGACGTGACCGCCGCATAATGTCGACATGGTCAAAATGAAACGCCATATTCATCGCGCCGTTTTCTGGACCCATCCAAAGATCCGCTGCTTCCGGCTCGATCCCGTTCGTTTCACCGACCGTCATAATATCGTATTTCGAGAACGTTTCCCGCTTCATCTCTTGAAGATAGTCATGGATGCCGTCGATGTTTGAATACATCGAGAACGCCGTAACGACCGGCTTGCCGTCCGGAGATGGAAGCATTGTCCCGGTCGGCATCTTTTTAATGTGACTGATGGCATCGACACGGAACCCGTCCACCCCTTTATCGAGCCACCAGTTGATCATGTCATAGATAGCCGTCCGAACTTCACGGTTCTCCCAGTTCAAATCCGGTTGCTTCTTCGAGAAGACGTGTAAGTAGTATTGATCGGTCTGTTGATCGTATTCCCAAGCTGAGCCACCAAAGATACTCGCCCAGTTGCTCGGTGGCGCACCGTCTTTTCCATCTCGCCAAATGTACCAATCCCGTTTTGGATTATCTTTAGAGCTTTTCGATTCAAGGAACCACGGATGCTCATCCGATGTATGATTGACGACGAGGTCGAGCAACAGTTTCATGCCACGTGCATGTACGGCCTCTAATAGCGCATCGAAATCTTCCATTGTTCCGAACTCTTCCATAATGTCTTGATAGTCACTAATATCATATCCGTTGTCATCGTTTGGCGACTTATACATCGGACAAATCCAAATCACGTCAATGCCAAGGTCTTCTAAGTAATCGAGCTTTTCGATAATCCCACGTAAATCCCCGATTCCATCCCCATTCGAATCTTTGAAACTTCGTGGATAGATTTGATAGGCAATCGCCTCTTTCCACCATACGCGACTCACTTCTGTTTGTTTTGTTTGGCTGAACAACGTCTCCATACGGCACGTGCCTCCTACAATAAGGTATGATTCACATCTACCATAGCACTAGTGCAAGCGTTTGCAAAGAATCAGCTCACAAAAAAATGCAGTTTACACTGCATTTGAATGAAGCGCCCCAACTTGTTCACAAAAAGTGGCGATGAGCTTCGATAAGTGTTTCCAATCATTGTCCATCGTCGCGACGTGATACGAGTTCGAGAGCACCGCATATTCTTTTGTACCTTGCAATTGATCGAACAACCAAATCGAATCGGTCGGTGGCACGACGTTGTCGACTGCCGAATGGATGACATATACCGGCACATCAACCGCCCCGACGTGCGGGCGTACCTCGTCAATTAACGCCAGCAATTCCCGAATCGCCTTTGTCGGCACGCGGTCGTAGACTATCTCGTATACATCCTCTGCTAGAATGTCGGGCGCGTCCTCATCGATGAATCGACACTCGGTATCAGACGCATGACACGCATACCCAGGTACGGATAAGGCTGCATTGATTGTGACGATGGCATCTACCTTTTCTTCAAGCGCAGCTTTGAGCGCTAGCGTCCCACCCATTGATTGACCGACGACGATGACCGTCCGACACGACTCGCGCAATCGTTCAATACCTTCGATGACGCTCTTATACCAACATCGATGCGTTGAACATCGAAAATCTTCCGGATCTGTCCCATGCCCTTTCAAACGCGGAGCATACACCGTAAAGCCTTGTTTCATCAGCTCGATCCCGACATCTTGCACACTTTGAGGCGTTCCATTAAATCCGTGACAAAGCAAAATACCAATTTCGTTTCCTTCATAATAAAATGCGCCTGCTCCAGGAATGACTGGATAGTTGATCGCTCTCATTACTGCCTCCTTTTTAATTCACACTTAACCGATATAATTAATTCGTATTAGAAGAGTGTAAAAGTTATCGACCCAACCGTCAAGTTCTTCATGTTTCGTTTACCTTGTCATTAAACTGTAATCATAACTTCGTATTTAGTGGATTGAGTTCTGACGTCTGCTTGGTTATGTTTAACATGTAGTTAAAAACTTGGGAAATGTGTTTGTCATTTTTGACAATACACGAATAATTTTTCAAGCGATTCGTTAAAAGGAAAGTAATGTAAGCGTTATCATGTTGTTTTTTGATAAAAAGGAGGGGTATTTGTACTCAAATTATGATGGCGCACAATGGGGAAATCGGGTTACATAATTACATCCAAGGGAGACTTACACATGGGGAAACCAACACAATCATTTAAGACAGTCACTGGCCTCGCTTTGTCGGCAGGACTCATCGTCAGTAGCATGACGCCGATCGCGGCAAATGTACATGCCGAGACGTTGAATGCTTCAGACCTTTTCATCTCAGAGTATGTAGAAGGCTCAAGCAACAATAAAGCCATCGAGTTGTTTAATGGAACGAACGCGACAATCGACCTTTCTGCCTACAAGATTGAACTCTATTCAAACGGTGGCACGACTGCCGGAAACACATTGAATTTGACGGGAACACTCGCACCAGGAGCTACATATGTCATTGTGAACGGTAGTGCGTCAGACGCATTGAAAGCGAAATCGGATACGACGAGCGCTGTGACGAACTTCAACGGAGATGACACGATCGTCTTGAAAAAAGGAGACACTGTTCTCGATGTCTTCGGTCAACTCGGTGTCGACCCAGGTACGAAATGGGGAACGACCGTTGCGACTGCAGACCAGTCACTCATCCGTAAAGATACGGTCACGCGTGGCGACAGTGACGGAAGCGATGCTTTCGATCCTGCTGTCGAATGGACATCGACACCACAAGACTCGTTCGATAACCTCGGGGCGCATACGTTCCAAGGCGTCGAGTACGGCGATGGCGGTACGACAGAGCCACCTGCACCGGTCACACCGATTTCAATCGCAGACGCACGGACAAAAGCAGAAAATGAGACGGTCACTGTAAAAGGAGTCGTCACTGGAAAACTCGCGAACACGATCTCGATTCAAGATGCGACAGGCGGTCTTTCTATCCGACCGACGTCCCTTGCGGTCAACGTTGGGGATGAAGTCGTCGTCACAGGCGTTGTCGGTTCGTATCGTGAACTCTTGCAATTGAACAGCGCGGTCGTCGTCTCGAAACAAGCAGCGACGCTTCCTGCTGCACAAGTAGTGACGGGAGAACAAATCAATGAAGACGTCGAATCAGAACTCGTAACCGTCAACAATGTCACGCTCACAGGGAGCGGTCAAAACTTGACGGCAACGGACGGAACGAAAGAGTTCATCGTTCGTGACGAACGGGGCATCCTCGATTTACAGACGGATGTGAACTATTCATCTATCACAGGAATCGTTCAGCAGTTTGACGATGCTTATCAAATCATCCCGCGTGACCCAGCGGACACGGTCATCGATACGTCGGTCCTTCGCCCGGCCGTCGCAAAACCAGGTGCCGGCACGTTTGTCGGACCGCAAGACATCACGCTCTCAACGACGACGGCAAACGCCGAAATTTTCTATACACTCGACGGATCTGATCCGAAAGAGAACGGGACTCGTTACGAAGGTTCGATTCGCATCGAAAACTCGACGACGCTGAAGACGGTCGTGAAAACAGGCGACACGTTCAGCGCTGTCTCGACGTTCTCATACAAGATCACAGATAAGATTCGCATTCACGACATCCAAGGAGCGAACCATACCGCTCCGATGAACGGACAGACGGTTGAGGGCGTCGAAGGAATCGTCACGTCTACTTTCATCTCGAGCGGGACGACGTATTACTTCATCCAGACACCGGATGCTGAAGCCGACAACGATGCACGCACATCTGAAGGGATTGTCCTTTACGGTGGACGTTCAATCGCTGGTATTCAAGTCGGTGACCTCGTCAAGGTGAACGGGAAAGTGAGCGAATACGCGATTGAAGGATATAGCGATCGCCAACAGACGGACATGAAGATGACGCAAATCGATACACGCAACGGAAAAGTTGAAGTCGTCGCGAGCGGTGTGACACTCCCGACTCCGATTACAATCGATGCTTCAAACCTACCGACAGCGTTTATCGATAGTGATAACCTCGCTGTCTTCAACCCGGAGAAGGACGCGATTGACTTCTGGGAAAGCCTCGAAGGCATGCGCGTTCAAACGACCAACTTGAAATCAGTCGGACCACAAGAATACGGTGACCTCGTGACCGTGCTCGAAGATACGCCAACGGAGACTTACAATGGTGGTGTCTTATTGAAAAAGAACGACGCAAACCCGGAACGCATTCAATTCCGTCTCGAACCGAACGCAGAAGCGCGTGACTTCGATGTCGCGACTGGCGACCGTTTCAACGGACCAATCGTAGGTGTCGTCGGCTACTCATTCGGAAACTATAAGATTCAAGCATCGCTCGAAGACATGAAAGCTGCCTTTGTCAAAGGGGATGCGCAGCGTGAGAAGACGTTCATCGAAGCAGAAGAAGATCAATTGACGATTGCGTCTTACAACTTAGAAAACTTCTCGAACAACATTAAAGAAACATCAGATGAGAAGGCGCTCAAATTGGCAAAAGCATTCGTCAATGAATTGAACAGCCCTGACATCATCGGCGTGACAGAAGTACAGGACAACGATGGACAAGACAAAGGTGCGGGTTCTGCCGCTGATCAAAGCTATCAACGCTTGATCGACAACATCGTCGCTGTCGGCGGGAAAACGTATAAGTACGTCAACATCGACCCTGAGAACAACCAAGACGGTGGTGCACCGGATGCCAACATTCGTGTCGGTTTCTTGTATGACCCTGCGCGTGTATCGTTGACGGATGGAATGCCTGCTGGTGACGCGACGACGGCAGTCGGATATGTTGACGGGAAGTTGACGCACAACCCGGGACGTATCGACCCGACGAACGAAGCGTTCAATCGCTCACGTAAACCGTTGGCAGCTCAATTTGATTTCCAAGGTGAGAACGTGATTGTCATCGCGAACCACTGGAACTCAAAAGGCGGCGATACTGGATTCTTCGGTTCACAACAGCCGGTCGTACTCGGAAGTGAAGTACAACGTAAGAAGATTGCACAAGTCGTCCACAACTTCGTGGCGGACGTGAAGACGAAGAACCCTGAAGCGAACGTTGTCGCACTCGGAGACTTTAACGATTTCGAATTCTCGGATGCACTTCAAATCTTTAAAGGTGACTTGATGACGAACATGGTCGAGAAAGTCCCTGCTGTTGACCGCTACTCATATGTCTATCAAGGAAACTCACAAGTACTCGACCACATCCTCGTGTCGAATCGCTTGGCCGCTTCTACGAAGATTGACATGATTCACGTCAATGCGGACTTCACCGAGATGTCAGGTCGCGCGAGTGACCATGATCCGGTTCTCGCACAAATCGACTTCACTCCAGAACCTGAAGTGGAATTGACGCGTTACACGGTAGAAAATCATCCAGCCGCTCGTCTCGTCCTTCAAGAGGACTTTATCGGTGTGACGATTGGAAAAGGAACAAACTTTAAAAACGGAATCTTTGTCCGTGGCGCTTACACGGAATTGACGGGTGATGCGTTGAAAAATGTCGTCGTTCAAGTGAAACCGAAAGAAGCCGGTGCCATCATCGACTTCAAAGGCGCAACAGTGAAAGAAGTGATCGTTGACGGAAAAAACCTTGCCGAGATTCGCGGGGCGAAAAATGTCCAGCGCATCACGTATGCGAAAGGTGCTTCTCCATCATCCATCATCATCAAGAAATAACATGTTGAAACGCAGACACATCGTCTGCGTTTTTTTGGTTTCAGCTCCCTTGAAGCGGGGATAAAAAGGAAGATGCTGAATCATGGAGGATGAAACTGATGGAATTGTATAACGGAGATTTATATTGGCCAACGACCGAATCAGATGACGTGGTGTTGCAACAACCTGAGAAAAAAGAGCAGTATGACGTGCTCGTCATCGGAGCCGGAATGTCGGGAACGCTGACAGCTTACACGTTGCAACAGGATGGTGTGGATTTCGCGGTGCTCGACGGACGAAAAGTCGGAACAGGCAGCACGTCGGCCAACACCGGTCTTATTCAATATTCAAATGACATTATGTTACATGAACTCGCCGAAAAAATCGGAGAAGACGCGGCGGTACGCTTCTATCGTCTTTGTCTCGATGCCGTCGAATCACTTGATCAAGTAGCGGAAGATGTGGGGGCAGCCGATATTTATATTCGCCGGGATAGCCTTTGTTTTGCGAGTGAAGAGGCCGATGTTGCCAAATTGAAACTTGAGTATGAGATGCTTTCGAAGCATGGTTTTGAAGTGGAATGGCTCGATCGCGATACATTGCGTGAACGTTTCCCATTCGACAAACCGGCGGCCTTGATCACAAAAGGTGATGCCGAAGTCAATCCGCTCACGCTCAGTCGTCAAATCATTCGTCACTTATCGAAACAAAACGTCCCGATTTTTGAAGAAACATCGGTAGATGAAGTCGTTTCAGAAGGCGAAGGATGGATTGTCCTCACTTCAAACGGTACATTCAAAGCAAACAAAGTCATTTTTGCGACGGGTTACGGTCCTGCTCCCCTACTCGATTCTCATCGGATCGATTTGAACCGTTCATACGCCATCGCAACGAATCCGATTGCAGAGTTCAGCGATTGGGAAGGACGCGCACTCATTTGGGAGACGAAACGACCATACCTATATTTACGTACGACTCCGGACGGTCGGATTATCGCTGGTGGCCTCGACGAAGACAAGGCAGAGACGCCTCACGATGAGGCACTCATGAACGACCGGGCTGAACGAGTGAAGGAGAAAGTTGCAGAACTCTTCCCGATGTATGACCTTGAAGTCGATTATGCCTGGGTCGCCTTGTTTGGAGAATCGGTGGACCAACTCCCGTTCATCGGAGAGCACCCGAATCGACCGAATTTGTTTTACTTGCTCGGATATGGGGGAAATGGGACGGTGTACAGCATGCTCGGCTCTCGCATCCTGAGCGCCCTCGTTCGTGGTCAGCATCATCCAGACGCTGATCTCGTTCGGCTAGATCGAACGTAACCCCTATTCTTGGGGGTTGTTACATATTGAAGGAGTGTTTTTGGATTGAAGAAAAAAAGAAAAGCAAGATGGGTGTACACGTTTCGCCGACTGATCGTGTTTCTCGTCCCTCTTGGCTGCGCCATCTGGTTTTGGCCAAACGAGTCGACACCCACCACGCAATTAAAGTCTGAACAAGTCTCTATTTCCGAGGAAATATACACGATCGAAAAGCGTTCACCTGTTGTAGAAGATGATGTGACTCGATATGAATATGATGTTGTGGTGCATGGTGAACCAAGTACGGATGAACTTCAATCCATTAGCCATGACGTCATCGAGAACGTCCAACAGTCCGACCAATTCCAGGCCGCCTTGTTACGATTTTATGATGACGCCGCCTATATCGGGACAGAACCTCCACTCGGTGAGGCCGTATTCGCTCCTGAAGGCGACTATGCGCTTGCCGACTGGGTCGAACCTGGTCAAACAGACGAGATGATGTTCGGCTGGCAGCTTCGTGAGAAAGAGTGGTCGACGAAACTGACTGGAAAAGAGATTCAAATCTGGGCGTTGTGGCAGGAACAATATACGAAACAGGACCCAGACGACCCGGACGTGAAATCAAAAGTGACGCGAATCGTCTCCAGTGAATATGATCTTGACCCAAAAATCGTGCAACAAATCGTCTTGAAGCAGCACGTATGGGCCGCGCTATAAGTGAGTTACCCGTTTGTGTGAAATCTCTCTTTTTTAAAAAAAGAGGGATTTTTTTATTTGGGTTAGGGAACACCGATACAGTAGGTCAAAACGTGACTTACAACGGTCAGTCATACTTAAGGGAGGCAATCACATGGGGAACAAGAAAGAAGAGCAGTTAAAACAACATACGATTGATAACGAACAACAAGCAGGCTTGACGACGAACCAAGGATTGAAGATGGCGGAAGATGAATTCTCACTGAAGGCAGGGCGCCGCGGTCCGACCTTGATTGAAGATTTTCATTTCCGGGAGAAGATGACCCACTTTGACCATGAGCGGATTCCAGAACGGATTGTCCACGCTCGCGGCGTTGGGGCACACGGAGAGTTTCACGTATATGAACCGCTCGCCGACATCACAAAAGCTGATTTCTTGAACGATCCTTCGAAGACAACACCGGTATTTGTCCGTTTCTCGACCGTCCAAGGCTCGCGTGGGTCTGCGGATACAGTCCGTGACGTACGCGGTTTTGCGACGAAGTTTTATACAGACGAAGGGAACTACGACCTAGTCGGAAACAACATCCCTGTCTTCTTTATTCAGGATGCCATCAAATTCCCAGACCTTGTCCATGCTGTAAAACCTGAACCGCATACGGAAGTACCGCAAGGGGGAAGCGCGCACGATACGTTCTGGGACTTCGTCGGACAAAACCACGAGACCGCTCATATGGTCATGTGGGCGATGAGTGACCGGGGAATTCCACGTAGTCTACGCATGATGGAAGGTTTCGGGGTCCATACGTTCCGTCTCGTGAATGCGGAAGGAAAGGCACATTTCGTCAAATTCCATTGGAAACCGAAGCTCGGTGTCCATTCACAAGTATGGGACGAAGCTCAAAAAGCAGTCGGGAAAAATGCGGACTTCCACCGTGTCGATTTGTATGAAGCCATCAACAAAGGCGATTATCCGGAATGGGAGCTCGGACTCCAACTCATCCCTGAAGAAGATGAGTTCAACTATGACTTCGACATTTTAGACCCGACTAAACTGTGGCCCGAGGAAGAAATCCCTGTGAAACTTGTCGGGAAGATGACACTCAACCGAAACGTCGATAACTTCTTCGCCGAAACCGAGCAAGTCGCCTTCCATCCGGGACACCTCGTTCCAGGAATCGATTTCTCGAACGACCCGCTCTTACAAGGGCGCTTGTTCTCTTATACAGATACGCAACTCTCGCGTCTTGGTGGACCAAACTTCCACCAGATTCCGATCAACAAACCCGTTTGTCCGTTCCACAACAATCAGCGTGACGGCATGCATCAAATGGCCGTCCACAAAGGACAGACGAGTTATCATAAAAATGCGCTCAATAACAATCAGCCTGAACCCGTACCAGCTGACCAAGGCGGATTTGAGCATTATCAAGAGAAAGTCGATGGACATAAGATTCGAGGACGCAGCGACAGCTTCCTAGACTTCTATTCACAGGCGAAACTCTTCTATAACAGCATGACCGATGTCGAGAAGCAGCACATTCAAGACGCCTGCAGTTTCGAACTCGGGAAATGTGAGTCGGATATGGTGAAAGAGAACGCTGTCGATTTATTAAACCGGATTGACCGCCATCTCGCCGAGGTAGTCGCGGATAATTTAGGCGTGCAAGTACCTGAAGAAAACAATGAAGTCCAGTCAGACAAGACGTCCCCTGCCCTCTCGATGGCGAACACGATCAAAAAACCAGACACGAAGAGCGTCGCCATTCTCCTCGCCGGTGACGTGGATGCGAATCAAGTGAAGCAATGGGTGAAGCGTCTCGCCGACCACAACGTCAACTATAGTCTCGTCGGTAAGAAAGCCTATATGCTCGGTGATTTGAAAGTAAAAGAGACGTATGACACGGTCGACTCGAGCCTCTTCGACGCCGCCTTCTTGGTGAGTGCCGCAACCTCGGTCGAAGATGACGTCCTCGAGTTCATCGAGAACACGTATAAGCACTATAAACCGCTCGCCCTGCACGTGCATCATCAAGAAGCACTCGCAACATGTCGCGTGAAGACAGACCAGCCTGGCGTCTTCACGTTTGATGCGCATAACCTCGATGGATTCGATACGTTCATCGACGGAATCGCGACCGCCCGCTTCTGGGACCGCGCTTAACGATACCACTCGACTCGATTCACGAGTCGAGTTTTTATTTGCTCCATGAACTCATGGAATGCACCATCTCAGACAATCTTGTTTTGATTTGGTATACTCTTTTAGTTATGTTTATTAACTATTCGAATTTGAAGAAAAGGAGGCGTCGTGTTCGATGCAACAACCTATCCAAAAACTGTGGACGAGAGACTTTCTGATTATCTCGCTCATCAACTTCTTCCTGACGCTCATCTTTTTCTTATTGATGGTCACCATCGGGGTACATGCCGTCGAGTCGTACGGGGCGACGACGAGTCAAGCAGGGCTCGTCACCGGTATCTTTATCATTGGAACGTTGACCGGACGATTGTTCATCGGTCGACTCATCGATTCAATCGGTCGGAAAAAGACACTTTATATCGGGCTCGTCTTTTTCACCGCAACGATCTTGTTGTACTTCGTCCATTGGGGCGTCGGTTTCTTATTGCTCACTCGTTTCGTACACGGTCTCGGGATGGGATTATCAAGTACCGCAACCGGAACAATCGTGGCACAGGTCATTCCCGCGACTCGAAAAGGCGAAGGGATTGGCTACTACAGTATGAGCTCTACCTTAGCGACAGCCATCGGGCCATTCGTTGGGTTGCTACTTAGCCAATATACGAGCTTCACCGTCATTTTCGGACTTTGTTTCGTAATTGGACTGATCAGTTTGGCGAGTACGTTTTTCGTCAACGTACCAGAAGTAGACGCACCGGAAGTCGTTCGTGGTTTCTCATTGAAATCATTCGTTGAACCGAAGGCGTTACCGATCGCACTCATCATCGGGATGGCCGCGCTCAGCTACTCGAGCGTCTTGTCCTATATCAACTTTTACGCGAGTGAACTCGATTTGATTGAAGCGGCGAGTATCTTCTTCCTCGTCTACTCCGTCGCCGTCCTGTTGTCTCGTCCGATTACCGGGAAATTGATGGACGCGCGCGGGGCGAATGTCGTCATGTATCCAGCAATCGCGATTTTCGCCGTCGGGCTTCTCGTGCTCAGTCAAGCGAATAGCAGCTGGATGCTGTTACTCGCAGGTGCTCTGATTGGACTCGGATTCGGGAATATCCAGTCCGGTACACAAGCGATTGCCGTCAAGGCTTCCCCACCCCACCGGATGGGTATGGCTACTTCGACGTTCTTCATTGCACTCGATGCAGGTCTCGGGTTTGGTCCGTATTTCATCGGTCTACTCATTCCGTTGACTGGATTTTCGACGCTATACTTGATGCTTTCCGGTGTCGTTCTCTTTACCATTTTCTTGTATTACCTCATGAACGGTCGAAGCGAACAAAAACAACTGAAAGAAGCTGCCTGACAGGATGTTCTTACATCCTGTCTTTTTTTGAAAGTTCACACATTTTATCGAAGGATACGTTAAGATAAAAATGACGTGTAAAAAATAGAACGAAATGAGGGAGACGAGATGAAGGCTGACCAAACACTTCAATACAACGCATCGATTTTATTACGGACGTTCGATAAAATTTCAGACTATGTGTTCTTTATGGAAGTCGATGGTTCAGCTTATCGATACGTCTTTGTGAATGAACCCGCAAAACGCGCGATCAACTGGTCGGACGCAGATGTCGGAAAACAGATTGACGAACTCGTCCCCGCTGAAACGGCTGCGCTCATCACAACCTATTACGATGAAGCGATTCGAACGAAAAAAAGTGTCGTCTATGAAGACTATCGTCTTGCTGACTCGTTCTACACCGATACGGTAGAAGCAAATGATGTATTGACGCTTCCCCTTCATTACTTCGAGTCAGAGGTGACTCCTATTTTTAATGACGAGGGACAATGTACACATATCGTCTCGGTTGTCCGCGAAGTGACGGAACGCAAGCGTCGCGAACTGGAATTATCCATTTTGAAAGATCATCATGAGTCATTAAGACGTTACTCGCCTCACGGCATTTTTGTACTTGATCATCATCTGAATATCAAATCGGTCAATCCGGCCGTCATGAGCATCACTGGATATGCCGAGCAGGAGATGCTCCATCAACCGTTCCTTTACTGGCTTCCCGAGGACGAACGTTCTCGTGTACGGAAAGGGTTGCAGTTCACGTTATCCGGCATTCCGCACAAGTATTCGGTTTACGCCACTCATGAGTCTGGGGAGCGGCTTGATTTGTCCGTATTGAACATCCCGATCGAAGTCGGTGGAAACATCACTGGATTGTTTGCCATCATCATCGATTTAACGCCTGAGAAGAACGCTGAACGGGCCACAATCGAAAGTGAACGTCGCTATCGCCAATTGATCGAGACGATTCCGGAAGGCATCATCGTTCACCAAGATGGGAAGATTTTATATGCGAACGCAATGGCGCTCGAAACGATTGGAGAGACTTATCTCGAGAGTGAATCCATCTTCTCTTTTATTGCAGAAGAATATCACCAATCCACTCGGACACGTCTCGCTACCCTTGAACTAGGTGGACCTGTTCAAGATACCGAGATGGTCGTTGTGACGCCGAGCGGGGACCGGCTTCATATGGACATCAGCAGTCTCCTCATCGACTATGAAGGACAGCTGGCCATATTGACGATTTTGCGCGATGTCACGGAAAAACGAGAAATGGAACAGGCCTTGAGACAAAGTGAGTTACAATACAGACTGATCACGGAAAACATGAGTGATCTCGTTTGCATATTAGAACGGGATGGGACGGTTCGTTACGCCTCCCCTTCTCATCGTACGGTTCTCGGCTTTGCAGCCGATTACTATGAAGGGAAGAATACGCTCGACTATATTCATCCAGATGACATTCAAATCGTCCGTTCACAATTGAAGGACTTGAAAGAGCAAGACGTCTCGCTGACTCTTGAATTCCGACACTTTCACGCGGACCAACGCTGGATCTGGCTCGAGACAAAAATTCAAGCTATCTATGACGAATCAGGGCATCTTCTGCACTACTTGACGGTCAGCCGAGAAATCATGCAGCGAAAGGCGCTTGAGAAGCGCTTAAAGCACTTGGCATATCACGACACGCTGACTGATTTGCCGAACCGACGCTACTTCCTCGCCTATCTTGAAGAAGCCATCGAAGAGACGAGATATGAGAAAGAGCAATTAGGCGTTCTCGCGCTCGATGTCGACCGTTTCAAACAAATCAACGACACGTTCGGCCATGATGTCGGGGATGAGCTCTTGCGTCAATTGGCGCGCCGATTGACGTCGGTACTCCGAAAACAAGATATGGTGGCAAGACTCGGGGGCGATGAATTCGCCGTCCTCATCCGATTCACCGATCCTTCTTCTCTCCATCGTGTCGCCGAAAAGATTATCCAAGCGTTACAACGACCTTGGGAAATCGACCAGCATACATTCATCACAACTTCGAGCGTCGGTGGCGCTCGTTATACAAAAGGATTGTCGACTAAACAGCTGTTGAAACGCGCCGACCTCGCTTTATATGAGGCGAAAGCAGACGGTCGAAACCAATATGTACTCGCAAAGGACCTGTGAATCAAGGTCCTTTTTTTCACGTGAAACATCTAATTACCCCTTAAACACGAACATTAAATACTCATAAATCTAAATACATTCATTTTTAGACCGTTTTTTCGAAGTTTCCCTTTGACTTTGAAAGCTGTTCACGTTATATTACCGAATGGGCGAAGTTTTTTTATAGTTCAAGATGTTAATGTTCGTGAATAGGGGTGCAACTTATGGATAAAGTGTTTGATTATGAAGATATTCAATTAATTCCTGCAAAATGTATTGTCGACAGTCGTTCGGAATGTGACCCGACCGTCGAGCTCGGGGGCTTCACGTTCCGTTTACCGGTCGTCCCCGCTAACATGCAAACGATTATTGATGAGAAAGTGGCGCTCATGTTGGCCGAGAACGGTTACTTTTACATCATGCATCGCTTCAATCCCGAGACGCGTCTCGCGTTTATCCAGGACATGCATGAGAAAGGTCTCTATGCCTCAATCAGCGTCGGGGTGAAAGAAGAGGAGTATGCATTTATCGAGATGCTTCAGTCGACTGGTCATACACCAGAATTTATTACGATCGATATCGCACATGGACACTCGAACGCGGTCATCCGAATGATTCAACATATCAAGCACCATCTTCCTGGTTCATTTGTCATCGCAGGGAACGTCGGGACGCCAGAGGCCGTTCGTGAATTGGAACATGCCGGAGCGGATGCGACGAAAGTCGGAATCGGACCAGGGAAAGTATGCATCACGAAAATCAAAACGGGATTCGGCACGGGCGGCTGGCAATTAGCGGCGCTCCGCTGGTGTGCCAAGGCAGCGACGAAGCCAATCATCGCGGATGGGGGAATCCGTACACATGGGGATATCGCCAAGTCGATTCGTTTTGGCGCTTCGATGGTCATGATCGGTTCATTGTTCGCTGGCCATGACGAATCTCCAGGGGAAACGTTCGAGCAAGACGGCAAACAACTAAAAGAGTATTTCGGCTCTGCTTCCGAGTTCCAAAAAGGTGAGCGAAAAAACGTCGAGGGGAAAAAGATGTTTGTCGAACACAAAGGGGCATTACAAGATACATTGACCGAGATGGAGCAAGATCTCCAGTCGGCGATTTCTTACGCGGGTGGCGACAGTCTCGAAGCATTGCGCACGGTAGACTATGTCATGGTGAAAAACTCAATCTTCAATGGGGATAAAGTATACTAAAAAAAGGCGACCTCGTGTCGCCTTTTATAGTTCCTTCATCATCATGTAATAGTCAGATCCAGGTGGGTAGTCCGGTAGCACACCGGCGACCGTATAGCCAAAGCGCTCATAAAATGATTTCGCCTGAAACGAGAACGTCGTCAACTTCACACGCGTCGCACCGAGCGATCTCGCAATCGTCTCCCCTTCTTCGAGCAACCGACTCCCGAGCCGCTGTCCCTGAACGTTCGACTCCACCCATAAACGGTCTAAATCGAACCATCCCCAATACACACTCCCGTACAAGCCAGCAATGATCCGTCCTTCTTGCTCGATTTTCAATTGAACGGCCGGTACGATCGCCTTGCGAATCTCGCGATGATGCGCAGAGTGAACATTGTTATAATCACGTAGCTTCCCAGTCAAAAACTGTTGAAATGACTCGTCTTCTTCATGGATTCGTACAATTGTATGCATTAATTCTCCACCGTCCCATTCACAAAAAACGTAATCAATTCCTGCTCTTCTTCGTTCAATTCACGATTGACAAGTGCAGCGTATGATCGAGTGATTTCTTCAATATTTCCTGGGAAATCACTTGAAATCGTGGCGATTCTTTTCAAAGTAAGGCAATCTGCTGCGAACGCTTCACGACTTACCATCTCACCGTGTGACCAGACGATCTGTTGTGCATCAAATGTCTCTAGTACATGTAACAATCGAAGTGTCTCCTCTGGTGTCATTCGCCATGTCGGAGCATACAAATTTGCATACAACGCGTCTCCTAAAAATAAGACGCGTTCTTCCACGACATAGAGAACGACCGAATCTCTTGCATGGTCGCCACCGACATGCCTCAATATGACATGGACTCCACCAAGATCAAGCGTCAACGACTCCTGAAACGTAAGTGTCGGCAGAACGATTTGAATGTCTCGCGAATCACCATATTCTTCGC
Source organism: Exiguobacterium sp. MMG028 (assembly GCF_027947425.1). Lineage (NCBI taxonomy): Bacteria > Bacillati > Bacillota > Bacilli > Caryophanales > Exiguobacterium > Exiguobacterium sp. MMG028. The sequence goes on along the minus strand of NZ_JAQJIN010000003.1, from coordinate 102,679 downwards.
GGATCGCCTGGGCACAAAACTCGATTTCAATTCCTTCAGCAACTCGTTGATTCAATGATGCATCGTCCCAAGCGTAAGGGACGAGTTTCTCCATCTCGTGTTTCGTCGCTTCGCTTGCGATGGAGACCACTCCTTCTAAGGCAGGTAACCCGAAGATGTGATCCCAATGCCAATGTGTCAATGTGACCATCGAAGGCGTACGGAGGCCACGCTCTTGAAGCTGTTCTAAAAAGGTTGAGGCATGCGCCTTGGAGTTGCCCGCGTCAATGAGTAACGTATGTGTGTCACCAATAACGGCTCCAAGAATCGGACGGTCTGTATGCGCAACCGGCGTCATATACCAAAAACGTTCCGAATATTTGATCAAGGTTTGCATGAACGGCTCGACTCCTCTTCTATCAATTTGGTTAACCTTTCAAACGAAGAGCGCTCATCATTTTGGATTCGAACATGACGAAGCTGGATCCGTTCAAGTAATTCGAGTTCAAGTCGCTGTCTGTCCACTAACATCGCAATCGTTCCCGGCACACCGACAAAGTTACGTTTCGATGCATAGGATCCTGTCGTGTAATACTCGACAAATCCCTGTTTCCATTCAATCGGTCGTTCGTTGTAGACGACTGGAAATATGCGGGCGACGTCGTTTAACTCCAAATAGACGATGGTCGGTTCGATTGGTTTTAGAATCGACGAAACCTCTTGAACGTATGTTTCAATCGCCTCTAACGAAACGTCTTGGGCGATCATACCAATCGTGAACGGATTTTGAAGCAACGCACATTCAAAGATGACGTCACATTCTTGTCGCTCGAGTTTTTTTACATAACGTCGCCATCGTTCGCACATGATTCGTGTGTGGAGTGCAAAGGGCAACTCATAGACATCCGTTCCTACGCGCTCTTCCCCTTCATCGTAACGAACGAGCCATCCCTCTTCAATCTCATCAAGAATCGTACCATGTGAAGGCTGTTCTGATATCCAGTAGACTTCATGCAGATCGACGGGGTGAGCAGCGTCCACTTCCGAATAGAAGACACCTTCTTTCAACGCACATATCTTTTCAGCAAATGTGGATTTTCCACTTCCCGGCAACCCCTCAATCAACCACAATTTCCCATACTTAAAACCCCTCGCCATTTGAATATCCATCGTATTGAAACCATTGGTTGCCACCATTGTTCTTCGCAATATACATGGCCGCATCCGCTTGCTGAAGAATCGAATCAATCGTTGAGGTAGATTGGATTGTGGCGACCCCGATACTTACTGTAAGACGTATGGTTTCACCATTTGACGCGTTTATTCCCTGGGAAATAACGTTGTTCATCTCCTTTAAGCCAACAGGTCCATCCTCTTGTACGACAACGAATTCATCAGCTGAAAATCGATATGCTTGACCTCCGAACGTTTCCACGAATCCGCTCAATCGTTGTGCGATTTCAATCAATAACTCATCTCCGATCAGGTAACCATATTGATCATTAATCCGTTTGAAGTCGTCTATATCGATCAACAACAATGTGACTGTTTGTGAACGCTGAATCTGTCTATATAGATCGGTCATGAGTGTATATCGATTACAGAGTTTTGTTAGTTGATCCTGTGTCGCAATTCGAATCATTTCGCGTTGTTTCCGCTCTTTCCGAATGCCGTTCTCTAACCATCTTGCAAGCAATCGAATCGTGTCTGCCAACTCTTGCAGGGTTTCTTCGTCGAGTTGATCGTTTAAATTGCCTTGCTCCGCCAATAAGACGATCCACCCAAAAACCTGGTGTTTATGTGTCAAAGGGAAGCTGACAATCGTTGTGAACTCAATTCCATCTACAATCAGTTCTCCTTCTTGAAGAGTTTGTGAACCGACCGTCGTCAGTTGATGGAGGGTGCGCAGCTCTTCTTCCTCCCACATCAGACGAGACACCCCGTTCTCGACCAAGAGACGATGTGAGGATTCACTTGAGAAGATCACGGCATGCGAGTAACCGACCCATTCCAACAAAACTTCTTGAACACGTGCCAACTGGTCATGAAACGGCATGCGAAGTGCCGTCGCTTCATACAACGCCTCTACGACTTGTTGGCGTTTGATTTGTCGCCGTGACATTTCTGTATGTTCAATCTCTGCCATGACCCAGTGTGTGAACGACTCGAGCGCATGTAGATTCTCTTCAGTGAACGTTCTCGCCTGGGCATCTGCCACACAAAGCGTACCGATGACGTGACCTTGTTTCGTCCGGAGCGGCACCCCGGCATAGAACCCGACTTGTTCGAGCCATGGACTGTCACTCTCGAATGCTTCAGCTGCCACATCTTCAATCACAATCGGACGTTCCGACGTGACGACTCGCGTGCATAACGTCCACTCTCGCTTGAGGTGAGAAGACTCGAGTTCAATCCCGACACACGACTTGAACCATTGTTGGTCTGTCGTCATGATGGAGATGAAAGCGATTGGCATCTGAAACGTTTGTGCGACCAAGCGAGAGATCCGATCGAAACGTTCTTCTTGCGGCGTGTTCAAAATCTCCAATCGTAAGATGGCCTTTAATCGCTTCATCTCGCGTTCATCGAGTGAAGGATCGAGTAACTGTGATGGCTGTTCGATTTTCGATAAGACCATCTGGTGAGAATACAAGATTTCGAGTGCCTCATGTAGGTTTTCGAGCGCCATCGGGCGGCTAAAGAAATAGCCTTGAATCTCATCACAGCCGAGCTGACGTAAAATCCGATACTGTTCTTCCGTCTCAACGCCCTCAGCTGTCACTTCGAGGTCTAACTTTTTAGCGAGTGACACAATCAGTTTGACGATTTCATACTCTTTCATCCCATTCTCTTGATCGAGTTGCGCGACGAATGATCGGTCAATCTTGATGCCATCGATTTCAAATAGCTTCAAGTAATTTAAAGAAGAATAACTCACCCCAAAATCATCAATCACCAATCGGAATCCTTGCTGCTTCAACGATTCAACCGTTTTGATGGCAGCGACCGGTTCATGCATGAGTGTATGCTCCGTCACTTCGAACTCAAACTGCTCCGGCTTCAGGTCATATGACGAAATGATGGTCACCAATTCATTCATGTGATGCTCATGAAACAAGTTCGGTGACACATTCACGGCGACACGACGACCTTCGAATTGCTCTGCATGTGCAGATACGTCCTGACAGACTCGATTCATGACGAACTGTGTCACGTCTTCAATAAGCAGTGACTGTTCCGCCACACGAATGAACGTTTCAGGAGAGACGAACCCAAGCACCGGACTATTCCAACGAATGAGCGCCTCAAAATGAATCGACCCATCCATCGACACTTTCGGTTGATACACCATATATAGTTCATCTTGTTTGATTGCTTTCACAAGCTCCGTCTCAATCATAATCTCATCAATATAACGCTGAACATACTCATCATGTTCATATAGATGAATCGTTTGGTTACCGTTCTGACGTGCCTCGAGTAAAGCCGTTGAGGCGTTCATGATGACGCGATCGGCGTCAGCAACTCCCGAACTGATGCCGATACAACTTGATAACGGAAATTCTGCATCGGCCACTTTATAAGAATGACCCGCGATGACATCAAGTAAATGTTCCGCATACATATAGGCCGTCTTCATCGGGACATGGGGCAAGACCGCGATAAAATCTTCGCCATCGACCCGACCGATAATGGAACCTTGCGGGAGTGTATTTGCCAATTGACGCGTGATGTCTTTAATCAATTCATTCGAGCGCTCCACCCCTTGGAGCGACATCATCATCTTGAAACGATTGATATGTAGACGTATCACACTCGTTTCTTCCGTGCTCTGTCGCTCAAACAGTTGATCAAGATCTAATTTGACTTTCATCAAATTCGGCATCCCCGTCAAATAGTCCATATGTTCGATACTACGTAACAACTTGATTTCCGCCTCTTCTGACAAATCCGTCGTCAAACTGAGTACATAGCGCACGACACCCGATTCATCTTCGATTGGCACAAGCATAGAGGAGGCGAATCGGGCCGTATTGGATTCGACATTCATTTTTGACATGAAATAGACGGGTTCCCCTGTTTCGACGACCGCATCGTAATGTCCAATCAATTCATTCGCCACTTCTGAGCGATACATCTCATGTAAATACTGACCTTCCACATCATCCGGAAGTGAGGAAGCGACTTTCCCCTGATCGCTCACATGAACGTAACGATAGCCTTCATCCGTCACTTCCATTAGAAATACCATTCGATACAAGCGTGTGAACAGCTCGAATAGATAATATGGGTCGCCTTTCATCCGTTGCATCGTATACCTCCACCTGTTCCTTTTTCTTATAGTGTAGTTGGTTTCGCTCCGACTAGGGAGAAAACCTTTGAAAAAATGGGAAAACGTTTTTCATTCATACAAAAACACCTCCTCAATCTGAGAAGGTGTTCGTCGAATCAAAGCAACTCGTTCGCGAGTAGGCGATAGACGTTCAAGCGATCTTCTTGTTTATGCTGAATGCTACAAATCATCGCTTCATCGAAACCATAGCGTTCCGATTCATCTCGCAACTGTTCTGCGATTTGTTTTGGCGTCCCCACAAGGTGAATCGCCCGGTTGTTGGCGATATGAATCTTGTCGACTTCCGTGAGCGGATAGTCATGGGCCGCTTCCGGACTCAACAGCTGTCTCAACTGTCCGCGCATCAAAAAGAGTCGCGACAAATCAGACGGTCGAGCCAAATATTCGGCCTCTTCCTCCGTCTCTGCCGTCGTGACCAAATACGTGACGCTGATGTCCGGCTTCTCCATAAAGTCAGACGGGGTGAAGTGGTGGCGATACGTATCAAGCGTGTCGGCACTCAATTGACCATTGAAAAACTGTGCGAAGGAATAGCCGAGTCCCATCCGACCGGCTTGCACGGCACTGTTTCCGCTCGACCCAAGTAACCACGCTTCCGGAAGCGTGACGCCTGTCGGGGCGGCCGGTGTGTTCTTATACCATCTCTCTTCAGGTGCTTCATCTTTAATTAATTGAAGCGTCGTATCGAGCTTCTCGTATAGACCGTCCATCATCGGCTTCTGCCCTTGTGACATCGCATAGATGGCGTTCGCGTCCCCGCCTGGTGCGCGTCCGACACCGAAGTCGATGCGTCCTGGCGCAAGGGCGCTGAGCGTCTTGAACACTTCCGCCATCTTCAATGGCGAATAGTGCATCATCATGATGCCGCCGGACCCGAGACGAATCTTGTTCGTCTTAGCTGCCAGATAGGCCGTGATGACTTCCGGAGCCGAGCTCGCGAACGACATGCCGCCATGGTGCTCCGCCATCCACATGCGGTAATATCCCAACTCCTCTGCGACTTGTGCGAGCTCGACCGCGCTGTTCAGCGCATGCTCGCCTGTATGACCCGACGTGACCGGCGCCTGGTCTAACACACTCAATCTCATGATGCATTCTCCTATCTCTATAATGAAGTTTCTAAATATCTTGAATTTGTTGGACTCGCCGTCATCATACTAAATGCTTCAAGGGAATACGAATGATTTGCCTAGTGTCTGCTTTATATTTTTCAGAAAATTTACGCATTCGGTTGATAGCACCTGGTCATATTTTTTATACTAATAAAGAAATACGTTTTAATTAGGGCTGGATGTGTAATGGGGATACATAGACAGCACAAACACTTCGGGGAAATGGGGAATGCATCATGAATGGTTCATCAACACCAGACGGAAAGAAAACTTCTTTTTCGAGTCGAGACTTTTTTAAGTTCTTGATTCCATCGCTCATCGGCATCATGTTTTTCATCGTACCAATCTCATCAGAAGAAGGCTTTACGATTCCGGTTGCCTTCTTGTCCAATCTATTGATTGAGTGGATTGGCGAGTTCGTCCCGACACTCGCTGTCATCATGATGGGTGTTTCAATTGTCGGGTCCTTGTTGTTATTTACAGTACGTCCAGCTTTTATGGCGGAACGACCGTCCATCAACGCACTCTTTAGCGTGACACCGTTTTGGTTCGTCATGCGCATCATCGGTTTTGTCGCCGGTGTCATGACGCTACTCACACTCGGACCAGAGATGATTACGTCAGAATTTACTGGGGGCTTGTTGCTCTTTGATTTGATTCCAATCTTATTTGCGACATTCTTTTTTGCAGGTATGTTGTTACCGCTCCTCTTGAACTTTGGACTTCTCGAGTTCGTCGGGACGTTCTTGATGAAAATCATGCGCCCACTCTTCCGCTTGCCAGGGCGCGCCTCACTCGACTCGCTCGCTTCATGGGTCGGGGATGCGACGATTGGGATTCTACTGACGACAAAACAGTATGAGGAAGGCTATTACACGAAACGGGAAGCATCGATCATTGCGACGACCTTCTCCGTCGTCTCCATCACGTTTACTATCGTCGTCTTACAATACGTCGAACTCGATCAATACTTCCTACCGTACTACGGAGCGATCGTCTTATCTGGCTTGGTCGCAGCGCTCATCATGCCGCGAATTTATCCACTATCTAAAAAAGCAGATACGGCCTATGAGAAGACAGAGCTCAAACCAGAAGAAGACGTGCCGTCGAACGTTTCACTTGGGAAGTGGGCATTGATACAAGCGCTACAAAAGTCACGTTCGAGCAAAAGTTTCCTAGAGACACTCAAAGACGGCTTCAAGAATGTCCTCGACATGTGGATCGGTGTTCTCCCTGTCGTCATGGCGGTCGGGACGATTGCGGTCGTCATCGCAGAATATACGCCGTTCTTTACCATTATCGGAAAGCCGTTCGAACCAATCCTGATGCTCCTGCAAGTACCCGAGGCTTCGGAGGCTGCTCAGACGATGGTCGTCGGTTTCGCAGATATGTTCTTACCGGCCGTCCTCGGAAGTGGCATTGAGAGCGAGTTGACGCGTTTCGTCATCGCCACACTGTCCGTCACTCAACTTATCTACATGTCTGAAGTCGGGGGCTTACTGCTCGGTTCAAAACTACCGATTTCATTCCTCGACCTCGTCTTGATCTTCTTGTTACGCACATTCATCACGCTTCCGATCATTGTTGGAATCGCACATCTTGTCTTTTAACGAAAACGACGCCCTTTCTCTTTTATGAGATGGGGCGTCCTTTGTATACTAAAAGAAAAGGAGGGAGATCAAGATGGAGCACCCATTTGCAGGACAACTCGAGGTCGCGAACAACGGCTATGCTGGAATCATCGCCCCGGAAGCTTATGTAAACGATCGTTATCACGGACGCTGGACATTAAAGCGCTCTGTACAGATTGAAGGCGTGCCCGTCTTACTCCAACGCCAGTTCGAAAACGGAAAGAACAACTGTACGTTGACGTCCATCACCGCGATCTTTCGTTTCTATCGAGACCATGGGTATACGAATATCCCAGATGATGTGACACAAATTCAAGAAGATGTGCGCGAGATCGCCTTCATGCATCATTTCAAAGATGAGAAAGGGACACCTCCGACTCAAATCGCCACCATCATTACGAAACTGTGGAAGCGTTATGGATATGAAGGTCGAGGAAGTTCCCGCTATCTATGGAAATGGTCGACGTTCGAGCGTGAGTTGAAAGCAGGTCACCCGTTTGTGTTGAATATGGCGAACGGATTTTATAAAAACCATTCCGTCACGGGAATCGGTTATTTACAGTTTGAAAAACGAGGGTTCCCGGACGTCATCTTGTTGGCCGTGCTCGACAACCGTTCAAAAGACGAGCGCTACATCGACTTCAATGAATTCAATTTCTGGGGAAGTATCACGCGCGTCCATCCGCCAGCCACTCGTCCATAATCGTTTCAAGCGCTTGTCCGATTCGTAACAGATGTTCGCGCTTGGCATATGACCCGTAATGCAGCCCGTTTGAATCATGACCATTCCCGAGCCCGACGAACACTTCAGACGGCTTCATATGAAGTCCAATCATCGGGATGCCCGATTCATGGCGTCCGATTTCATAGGTGACGGCGGGATATGCAGACAGTCTTCCGATTGTTGAAAAACCGTTCAAGGCACGACAGTTATCCCGTCCGAGCACGATCAATCGGGTTGGGTTGATGGTTGTAATCGTGCGCTCCAACAATTCGATTGAGGTCGGATGTTCCATCCAGTGGCGCCCGGTCCTCATCTTTCCCATCTGTTCATATGTCGCAAACTTGAAAAAATCAACGTGGATGACAGCTGCCGTATGATCATAGAACGAACGCCCCATCCCGTTCAACAGCGCCTCAAGTTTGGCGCCACCCGGTTTCCCGAACCAGCTCGTTGTCGCGCGACCCGATTCGAAATAAGACGATGCTCGTTCTATCGTTTCTTGCAGCGCCTCTTCATTTCCGAGGTAATCTTCAAACGAGAGCGCGTTCCGCCAATAGAACTTTTGGTGTTGCCCCATTCTCGGTGTCCCGTCTCGATGTAAAAACTCGCCGCGTGACGGGTTCGTCCCAATAGTCAGCCATTGATTCGCACGAGGACGACCGTACCAAAGGACAGGCGATGCCTCCGAAATCAGTTCTTGACCAAACGATGTCTCACATAACGTTGCTTGAAATCGGATTGCATCTTGTAACAATTGTACTGCCTCCATGTCATCCCTCCTCTCCCGTTCGTTTCCCGCTTTCGAGAGTTCATAAAATGCGTTATAGTGATAGGACGAAGCCAAATAAAGGACGTGTACAAATGCGCATCAATAAATTCATCAGTGAATCAGGCAAGGCATCCCGTCGCCAAGCCGATCGTCTCGTCGAAGAGGGACGCGTCACCATCAATGGGAAAAAAGCAAAAATCGGCGACCAGGTCAAACCGGGGGATGAAGTCCTCGTCAACGGTTCGGTCGCACGTGTCGCACGAAACAACGTGTATATCGCCGTTCATAAGCCTGTCGGGATCACGAGTACGACAGAGAAGAAAGTAAAAGGAAACTTGGTCGACATGGTCAACCACCCGCTCCGCATCTTTAACATCGGTCGTCTCGATAAAGACTCGGAAGGTCTCATCCTCATGACAAACGACGGCGATATCGTCAACGAAATCCTTCGCGCAGAAGGCGAGCATGAGAAAGAATACATCGTCTCGGTCGATAAGCCGATCACACCAGAGTTCGTCGAACAGATGGAAGCCGGCGTCAAAATCCTCGGGCAGAAGACGCTTCCGTGTAAAGTTCGTCCGCTCTCGAAATTCGACTTCAACATCACCCTCACACAAGGACTCAACCGTCAAATCCGTCGGATGTGTGAGGCACTCGGATACGAAGTATTCCGCCTCCAACGCGTGCGTGTCATGAACATCACGCTCGGAAAACTCCCGCCTGGACAATGGCGCGACCTTTCGAAAAAAGAGCGCGAGCAGTTGTTCCGCGAATTGAATTACGAGCCGAAAGAATGGTACTAAAACAAGCCTAGACGCGCGTCTAGGCTTGTTTTTTATTCTGGTCGAAGTGATCGGTCTCACGGCGAATGAAACGTTTGAGTTGAGCGCTCAAGTCATCGAGCTGGCCCATTGTCGTTCTGAACTTGAAAGTCGCATGGAAGTGATCGAACGAATCGTGTGGCCACTCGTCATGGATGAAGACGTCGACTTGAATCGTGCCTGTCCGATCAATCAATGTGAACGTGAGGCTGATTTTTTGGTCATCCGCATCCAAGTCCAAATCTGAGTCCAACAACTCCCAAATCACGGGATTCTTTCCCCATATGTTATTGAATCCATCGATTGAGTCAATCAGTTCTTGTAACGTCTCGTCCTGTATATATACATCTTGATTGCTCGAACAGACGGATGCATGGAGCTGAAGCCTAACCTGATAGAACAGCTCAGTCTCATCCATCCAAATCCGTTCCATCTCGAATTGAGTTTTCACTCTCCTAACCCGCCTTTTCGTTTTAATTAGACCACTTATTCTGGGCGAAGCGATTCGACCGAATCGGTTTCGTGTCCTAAGAATGCCGACAGTTGTCGCTGCAAATCATCCATCTGTCCCATCGTCGTCTCGAACGAGAACGTCGCCTTCATATCTCCGCCATCACCTTTATTTTGCTCGATTGCGGCGCTGACTTGAACAACCCCTCTTGCATTCGCAAGCGCGAACGTCAAGGAGAGACGGACGAGTGGAAGGTTGAGTATCCACATCTCCGGAGACTTCCCATTCCGTTCATTGAACGCTCGTAACGAAGAGATGAAGGCGTTGATATCGGATGCTGTGACATACTCGTTCACGGTAACCTCGCACCACTTTCCTTTTAGTGTCATCATCACTTCGATTGCGAAATCGTCTTCCCATATTCGAATCATTTTGAACTGTTCTACCATCCTCATCCCCACGCTTTCGTTTCGACTATATCATGTCAATTTGATGAATCATTTAAATTTTTTACTCAAAACGGGAATATGAATGGTACAGATGATTTTCAAACGAAAAGAGGTGATTCGTCATGAATGGTGCAATCTTTCCACACACCTCGGTCGGCAAGTGGTCTATAATCCTGATTGCCTTGTTTCTTGCCATGTATGTGCCGTTTCTCCTGCTCAATCAATTTGATACAATCTTCCACTCGACGCTTTGGAGCGACAATACTGCAAACATGCTTCGACTCAGCTATATGACCACATTCTCCGTCCTCGGGCTCGGAGCGTTTGTGACAGGATGGTGGGCTATTCTGAAGCAGAAAGAGTATGCTGTGCTCGTCTTTTTTGCCGCTGTGCTCAGCTCAGGTCTAGTCATGCTACTCGTGATGGAGTTAGTCGGAATCTTAGAGTAATCAAAAACTAGGGCCTCCATAGAGACCCTAGTTTTATTTCGCCGTCACGCCACCGTCTACCGGAAGTTCGATTCCGCTAATATGATTCGCTTCGTCTGACGCGAGGAATAGGACGGCTGCTGCCACCTCATCCGCTTGTCCGAGATTCGGCAAAGCGATTTGATTCAAGAAGTGCTGCTTATAGTCCGGATGTTCCATATGCGGCGCACTCATCGGTGTCACAATATACCCCGGATGCACCGAGTTGACCCGAATATTTTGCTTCCCGTAATCGACGGCCGCTGCTTTTGTGAGAGAACGGACAGCACCTTTTGAGGCCGTGTATGCCCCGGCACCTGCCATACCTGTCAGTGCTGAGATGGAGGAGATGTTGACGATTGATCCTCCGCCATTCTCTGTCATGAGCGGAATCGCATACTGCGTCCCTAACATGACCCCATCGATGTTGATGCGATACGTGCGCGCCCAGTCCTCTTCTGTCTGTTCCAAGAACGGTTTCGCGAGTGCGATTCCGGCATTATTGATGAGGATATCCAATTTTCCACACGTCGCTTCCACTTCTGCAAACACGTCTTCCCAACTTGAACGTGAGGTCACGTCATGCTTCACCGCGATGGCTTCCCCACCTTGTGCACGAATCGACTCGACTACGCTTTGTACCCCTTGTTCATTGATATCTGTTGCGACGACCGTCGCTCCTTCTTTGGCGAATAGACGTGCCGTCGACTCTCCCATACCGCTTCCTGCCCCTGTGATGACCGCTACTTTCCCCACTAAACGCATTGTCCCAGCTCCATTCGTTAAATTATGATAGTCTAACTATCATAATGATAATTGGATGTGACATTAATCTCAACGAAACTGCTCGAAGACGATATACTTATGACAGACAATGAGGTGATGGAATTGAGTAAACGACAACAAAACAAAGAAGAACGAATCCGGCTGATTATCCAAGAGGCCGAACACTTATTTTTAGAGAATGGCTTTGAGAAAGTTCAAATGCAGGACATTGCGGATGCGGCAGGGATTGGGGTAGCGACACTGTTTCGCTATTTTCCGAAGAAAGACCAATTGATCGTCGCAGCGGCCGTCAAAAATCTACAGCCGACACTCGAGCGATTTGAACAGTTTGTGAATGAGGAAGGCAACGCCTATGAACGGCTCGAGATCATCTTGAACCACTTTTTCGAGATGCAGTTGGAGCGGACGGACCACGCCCGTTTTCGTGAGGCGTTCGAGAGCTATGCATCGTTCGTCGCCACGCCTCTTCCCGACATCGAGACATACATTGACGTACAACGACGAATCATGCAGACGCTTGAACCGTTGATCGAAGACGGAAAGCGTGATGGCTCGTTCCGACCAGATATCGATGTGAAAGTGACAATTGTTACGATCATCAATGCATTCGGGACGTTCGGCAACAATATCGTGTTGAAGTCGCACATCAGTTATTTAGAGGACGATATCGAACCGGCTGTGCAAATCAACGCATTAAAAGAGGTGTTGCTCGCATCCATTCGGGCATAAGAAAACCCCTTCCTTGTGAAGGGGTCACTCATTTACTTTGATTTCTGAATTGGAGAGAGCTCATGAACCATCCCTATGATTCCGTCGACTTCCATTTTCCAATCCCCAGTTAAAAAGAACCTACTCGTAAATACCGTCGCTCCCTCATCCACAAAAATTTCGATACTTGAGGCATCCACAAACACTCTGAACGTTTGCTTCATCTCTGTAAGGCGTGTCGCTTTGCGCACTGTTCCGTAGTCTGTTGCATACAACTCAGACATACCCGATCGATTTAACGTATAGGTTTCTCCATCAGAATAGAATTCAATCGCCTCTCCTTGCTGATTCGCAATCATGAAGCGAAATGTCTGTTGTAACGTACCCTCTAATTCAAATGACTTTTGGACCATATCCATTGATGGCATGAATGAGTATGATTGCTGTCGAAGTGCTTTTAATTCAGAAAGTGGTGTCTGTAGCAATCGATTCCCACGCACTGTCAATTCACGAGGAATTGTTAACATGTGCGCCCACATGTTTCGATCAGTTGGGTACGTACTTTTAGAGTTTCCCAGCCATCCAAACATAATTTGTCTCCCTAAATCATCTTGATAGACTTGCGGTGCATAGAAATCAAAACCTTTATCCATTTCGATATAAGGTTGATGTTTGAATTGACCGGATTCAAATGTTAGCGGCTCCCCAATCAGATAAACAACGGAAAACACATTTTGAAACTCGTAAGGATCTTCGGAGTATGCTCCCTGTGGTGAAAAAATGAAGACACCTTTCTCATCAAGTTCAAAATAAGATGGACATTCCCACATATATCCGAACTTTTGTACGTTAAGTTGTATAGGACCAACAAAAGACGCTTTTTCATCTTCCTGCCTATACAACAGAATCATTCCCTCGTGATTCACACTTTCCGCACCTACCAGTAGATAAGTCTGCCCATTTTTTTGATACGGAACGGGGTCTCTAAAATTATAGGTCGTTAGTGTCAAATCAGGTTCAATCAATGGTCCTTTTTTATAAATGATGCCATTCGTATCTTGTTTCGCTAAACACTGGTATTGTACAAACTCACCTTCACTATTTTTAACGTTACCCGTGTAATACAGATGAAGCTCATCATTTTTAGAAATGGCACCGCCTGAAAAACAACCATGTTGATCGTATGGCATGTCAGGCGTTAACGCTACTCCATGGTTCAGATAATTTACGAAATCCTCAGTAGACACATGATACCAATGTTTCAATCCATGGACGGGACCTAACGGAAACCATTGATAGAAAATATGATGTTTTCCATTGTGATATACCAGTCCATTTGGATCATTCAATAATCCATGTGGCGGCGCAATATGAAAGGATGGATAGTAAGGATCTAACTGCGCTTTCTGCTGAATATCCGAAATATATGTGTCCTCGATTTCATCTAACGCGATGAAACGATTTGCTCTATCTGAAAAATCAATAACCATGGGTAAACTCTCCTTTTCGTACAATGTGAAAGAAGGAGTTTCCTCCCTCTCTCATCAATCACTTACGCGACCTGTTTTTCTGTTTTCGATTCTTTCTCTCTATATGCCAATTTTGTAATCGTGAACGAAGTGAGTAATGCGACCATGATCACAAGAACATAGAGTAAGAGACCGTCTCCGATGTAAAGAAGCATACCCGGAATCATGGTCGATCCTGTCCCTGCCGCTGCTAACCCTAAAACTGATGCGAGTCCACCACCAACTGCACCACCGATGCAACCGAACAAGAATGGAGAACCTTTTGGTAAGTTAATGGCGAACATAACGGGTTCTGTAATACCGAAGAAAGCTGGGATGACAGAACTGAACATCGTTGATCGTTTCACTTTATCTTTGATGGACATCACGATTGCCAAGGCTGCACCAGCTTGTCCAGCAATGGCAGCAGTTCCAATCGGATTAATGATGTCATAACCCGTTTCAGCTACCATTTTAACCGTTACAGGTACGATAGTATGGTGCATGCCTGTGACTGCCAAGAATTGAATCAATCCTCCATAAATGACACCACCAATTCCAAACGGTAATTCAAAGAAATACATGATAGCGTCCGTTAGCATGTTCTCGATTAACAAAATAAATGGACCAACTAAGACGAGTCCTAGCACTAACGATGTCAACAGTGTTAAGAAAGGCGTTAAAATGAGATCCAGCACGTTCGGAACAATCTTTCTAAATGTTCGCTCCAAGCGAGCGGCTAACCATCCGATAAACACGGCTGGCAGAATGGAGCTTTGCATGCCTGTAATTGATAAATCAAGACCAAAGATAGAAACTACTAACGGCTGTGCCTCGCCGAAAGCGACAGCCCATTTATCTGGTAATTGTGGTGCTACCAACATTAAACCGAGTACGACCCCAATGACTGGAGTACCACCAAAGTTCTTCATGGCTGACCATGTGACGAGGACAGGAATAAAGATGAATGCCGTATCCGTCAACACTTGAGAAAGCGTTAACAATTCTGGAGACAATTCAACTCCAAATCCATCTACGATGAGTCCCCGTAACCCCATCAATAGTCCTGTAGCAATAAGGACTGGAATGATTGGAATAAAAATATCTGCTAGCGACTTTACAAGACGCTGAGGCTTCGACAGCTTTTCGTTCGCCGCCTCTTTATGATTTCCTTCATCGACACCACTCTCTAACAGATGTTGATATACCTTATTAACGAACCCTGTCCCTAAAATAACTTGATGTTGACCGGATTGATAAAAGTAGCCACTCACACCATCAATATCTTCTAATTTTTTCTGGTCGACTAGATTCTGATCTTTTACAACCACTCGCAATCTCGTAGCACAATGTGTCATTGACTGAATGTTATCTCTGCCCCCTAAGGCATCTAATACTTTCGATGACACCATTTCGACATTCTTACTCATGTGAATATCCTCCTGTCAGAAAGCTATTGTTTGAATTGAAACGTTTCCAAAATTAATTAAAATTGAAACGTTTCCATTTTCGTTCTAAAAAAAGAAAGCGGATCCGTTAAATCAAAAATAAACCGCTTTCATTCAGATGTCAATAGCTTTGTTGTATTCCCTTCGAAGAATTCAACAGGAATGATATATTTTCTATTCGTTTCCATTTGATTCACTTGCATCAACAACGCATCGACCGCGGTCAAAGCCAACGTTTCAATCGATTGCCTAATTGTAGAATGTGTTAGACGATCTTCCATACTCTTGCGAGTTCCGTCAAAACCGATAATCTGTAAATCACGTGGTACCTCTTTTTTCAACTCGTTACAGACTTCAAGTGCAGCGATGGCCCATGCATCATTCATGCAAAACAGCCCATCGACTGAATCGTTCTGTTGAAGAAAGTCTCTTATGACATGATGTTTGTCTGTAATCGGCTCATTCATTTCCACAATTTCATATGAAATCGCATGTTCAGATGCGTATTGTTCGAATCCGACTTTTCTCAACATCGATTCGTTTTCGATTTTCGATTTACTTCCAACATATGCAATCGAGCGACATCCGCGTTTGACCAGTTGTTCGCCTGCAATCCGGCCGCCCTGCAAGTGATCACTTGATACATATACGACGTCTTCCTGGAAATGTCGATCGATACTGACAATCGGCAAACTGCTCGTCACGTAAGAATCAATTTCTTCACTGTATGTGATTGCAATGATGCCATCGATTTGGTTTTTCTTCAGCATATCAATGTACTCGATTTCTCGCTCGGCTTCATTACGAGAGTTACATAAAATTAATTTAAATTGACGACGAAATAATTCTCGCTCCACATGATAGGCAAATTCAGAATAGAACGGATGCCATACTGTTGGAATGATTAATGCAATCGATTGAGACTGTCGCTTTTTAAAATTTCGTGCCGCTTCGTTCGGTTCATACCGCAATTCTTGAATCGCTCGTTCGACTTTTAATCGTGTACTTTCTTTCAAAGAATCTGGCTGATTGATGTATCGAGAAACAGTCCCCACACCAACATTTGCCCGAAGCGCAACATCTTTCATGGTCGGCATATCCTATACCCCCAAACTTCTTTATCTATATCTAGTATAACGTTTAAAGAATGAAGATGGGATTCATTCGTGCAGTTCTAACGGTAGTCCATCCGGGTCGAAGAAGAAAGTCATCTTCTCTCCTGTAAAATCATCACGACGAATCGGTTCTGTCGCAATTCCATGTCCATTCAATTCGGCAACGACGGACTCGATGTCGTCGACTTTAAACGCCAAGTGTCGAAGACCGCGCGCCTCTGGGAAATTTGGACGCTCGGGACTGTTCGGTTTGATGAACAGCTCGAGCTCGTATGTACCAAGGCGTAAGTCGATTTTGTGATCCTGTTTCTCCGGGCGGTAGTGTTCTCGAATCACTTCGAATCCGAGTGCCTCGACATAAAACTGCTTGGCTTGATCGTAATCCGACGCAATGATTGCGACGTGGTGAATCGTATGTAAGTTCATCATTCTACCCCCGTATACAAAAAATGAGCACCTCTCACTAGAGGTGCTCTCGAAAGTCTACCGCGACGGACCACGCTCCACAACGTGCTCCTCAAGGGAATGTCCGCCGTCTTACATAGACCAGCTCATCGCATGTACTCAACTATAGGCGAAACGTACGTCCTCGTCAATCTTTTCTTCAAATCCGGTTGACATCTTCCTAATTTTTAGGATAATCAATAGTGTTAGCACTCTTTATACCAGAGTGCCAAAATACAGACAAAAAGGGAGACCGATCATGACAAAGAAACAGTTTCAAACGGAATCGAAACGAATTTTAGAGTTGATGGTCCACTCAATTTATACACATAAGGACATCTTCTTGCGCGAGCTCATCTCGAATGCAAGTGACGCGATCGACAAGATGTATTATCGCGCCCTCTCCGACGAGAGCATCGAGTTCAATAAAGACGATTACTTCGTCAAAATCGAACTCGATAAAGAGGCACGGACGATTACGATTCGCGACACGGGCATCGGGATGACAGAAGAAGAACTTGAAACGAACCTCGGAATCATCGCAAAGAGCGGTTCACTCGCCATGAAACAGGCAACGAAGATGGAAGAAGACCATAGCCTCATTGGTCAATTCGGGGTCGGATTCTATTCCGCGTTCATGGTCGCTGACCGTGTGACGGTACGGACTCGCTCGATTGACAGTGATCAAGGATACGTATGGGAGTCAGAAGGCACAGACGGCTATTCAATCGAACCGACAGACAAGGCGGACATCGGTACAGAAATCACGCTCCACTTGAAAGCAGACACAGAAGATGACGCGTACTCGTCATTCCTTGAAGAGTATGAAATTCGTTCGCTCATCAAGAAACATTCGGACTTCATCCGTTACCCTATCAAACTCGATGTGACGAAACATCGTCAAAAAGAGGGCTCAGAAGAGTATGAGGACTACAAGGAAGAAGAGACCGTCAACAGCATGGTGCCGATTTGGCGGAAGCGTAAGAGCGAGTTGACTGACGAAGATTACAAAGCGTTCTATCATGAGAAGCGCTACGGCTTTGATGAGCCGCTCAAGCACCTTCACTTGAACGTCGACGGGACGATTCGTTATCAATCGATCCTCTACATCCCGTCAACGGTTCCGTTCGACTATTACACGAAAGAATTCGAGAAAGGGCTCGAGCTCTACTCGAATGGCGTGTTGATTATGGAGAAATCACCCGACCTCTTGCCGGACTATTTCGGTTTCGTAAAAGGGATGGTCGACTCAGAAGACCTCTCCCTCAACATTTCCCGTGAAATGTTGCAGCAAGACCGTCAGCTTCGCGTGATTGCGAAGAACGTGAAGTCCAAAATCAAAGGGATGCTCGAGAAGATGCTCCAAAACGAGCGCGAGGACTACGAGAAGTTCTACGAGTCGTTCGGTCGCCAATTGAAGTTCGGCGTGTACGACCAGTTCGGCGCAGCCAAAGACGAATTAAAAGACTTGATTCTGTTCCATTCTTCTCATGAGAAGAAACTCGTCTCGCTCAAAGAGTACGTCGAGCGGATGAAAGAAGATCAGAAATACATCTATTATGCGACAGGCGAATCAATCCATCGCATCGATCTCTTACCACAAGCAGAGCGCTTGAAAGAGGAAGGATATGAAATCCTCTACTTCACAGAAGAAATCGACGAGTTCGCAATCAAGATGTTTCAGTCGTATGACGACAAAGAGTTCAAGTCGATTGCGAGCGGCGACCTCGGTCTCGATGACGCGGAAGCGAAGTCGCTCAACGAAGACAACCAAGACCTGTTTGCTTTCATGAAAGAAGAGCTAGGAGACCGCGTCAAAGAAGTGCGTGCCTCGACACGCCTCAAGTCACATCCGGTCTGCTTGACGGTCGCAGGTGACGTCTCGATTGAAATGGAGAAGATTTTGAACGCGATGCCAAATGGTGGCGGCATGAAAGCGGAGAAAGTGCTCGAAGTGAACGCTGAGCATGCCATCTTCCAGACACTCCAACGAGTGTATAAAGAAGATGAAGCGAAAGCGAAACAATATACAGACCTCTTATATCAACAAGCCCTTCTCATTGAAGGGTTACCGATTGAAGATCCGGTAGCGTATTCGAATGCGGTGTGTGCGTTGATGGCGGAGTGACTTGTGAAGACAGAGGACATCCTCTGTCTTTTTCGTTTTTAGCAATAAAGCATGCTACACTTTATTTAAAAGAAAAACCTGGAAATGAGGTGCTTTATGCTGTTCGAAAAAAATAAAGTGTATAGACGTTCCTTTATTCATGATCAATATGGTGGAAGCCGTCAACGAGGAATCAGTACACCTAACAAGCATAAACTTATTTTTATTTTCGATAGTGGGATGGATCAAGAATTTGGTTATAAGAATGGCTGGAGCGAAGAAGATGGTTTGTTCTATTATAGCGGCGAAGGACAAGAAGGAAATCAAACCTTCTCTTTCGGAAATAAAGCGCTTCTCCACCACATCGAAAATGGTGAGGACGTTTACTTATTTGAGTCTCTTGGAAAAGGAAATTATCGCTTCGTAGATCAACTTGTTTTGATTGGTTATGATATTCAATTTGGAATCGACAAGCATCAGAATCAGCGAGAAGTCATCGTTTTTGCTTTCGAACCGCTCCACGTCGTACAGGAAGAATCTCACGAATATGCAACAACTATGAGATACAAGTCAATTGAGGAGCTCGAACAAATTGCTAATCGTGACCCTAAGCGTGCGACTGGATTAAGTATGTCGATTCGAAAGTGTCAAGTGAGGGAACAGACAGCTGCCTTATACTATTACGTACTTGCGAGAGCAAACAATCACTGTGAAGCATGCGGTCAAGCCGCACCATTTGATACTGAACAAGGGCCATATTTAGAACTTTACTCATTATATAAAGAATCCGATGAAGGATTGGCTCTCCCTGAACAAGTAATAGCTACTTGCCCTAACTGTCATGCTCGACTTCGGAAAAGTAAAGATCGTGCCTTGTATCGAGAAAAGATTATACAGAAAATTCTTCAACCTTAATCGCTACTTGTGATTAAGGTTATTTTATTGATGTAATTGATAATCGTCTAATTTTCGACGAGAAAATGCAGAACCCTTTCCGAAATATTAGCACCTCTATTAAACATGTTTATTTATCGAAATAAGAAAATCGAGAGAAAAATACCAATTGATATGTAATCGTTTTCTTTACTTTCGTTAAGCCAAATTCAGACAATCTATTGATATGCCTTATACTTTCAAAGCATGCAAACGCCTTGACAATTCTAGCTCGTTATATGAAGTTAGTATTACATTATAATTATTCTAGTCGAGATAGAAACGCTAGAGTAAAAAACAAGGAGGACATAACCCATGTCATTAATCGGCAAAGAAGTACTACCATTCAAAGCACAAGCATTCCAAACAGGTGAATTCCTCGAAGTTACAGAGAACGACCTCAAAGGTAAATGGAGCGTTGTCTGCTTCTACCCAGCTGACTTCACATTCGTCTGCCCAACTGAACTCGAAGACCTTCAAAACGAGTACGCTACACTTAAAAACCTCGGTGTAGAAGTTTACTCTGTCTCAACAGACACACACTTCACACATAAAGCTTGGCACGAAACATCTGAGAAAATCGGAAAAATCGAGTACATCATGATCGGTGACCCATCACACGTCATCTCACGCAACTTCGATGTCTTGAACGAAGAAGACGGCCTCGCAGACCGTGGTACGTTCATCATCGACCCAGACGGCGTCATCCAAACTGTCGAGATCAACGCTGGCGGCATCGGCCGTGACGCGAGCACGCTCGTCAACAAAGTCAAAGCAGCACAATACGTACGCAACAACCCAGGCGAAGTCTGCCCAGCGAAATGGGAAGAGGGTTCTGAAACACTCCGCCCAAGCCTTGACCTCGTCGGTAAATTGTAAGGAGCGATTGCATGTTAGAAGCAGCGATTAAACAACAGCTCGACCAATATCTCCAGCTCATGGAGGGCGATGTCGTCCTCCGTGTGAGCGCTGGGGAAGACAAAGTCTCAAACGAGATGCTCGAGCTCGTCAACGAACTCGCCAGCATGTCATCACGCATCTCAGTCGAACGTGCGACACTCGAGCGTACACCGAGCTTCAGCGTGAACCGTCCGTCTGAAGAAACAGGAATCGTCTTCGCGGGGATTCCACTCGGACATGAGTTCACATCACTCGTCCTCGCCCTCCTCCAAGTGAGTGGGCGTGCACCGAAAGTCGATGCGGACACAATCAAACAGATCCAAAATATCGAAGGCACGTATCACTTCGAGTCATACATCAGCCTCAGCTGCCACAACTGTCCTGACGTCGTGCAAGCGCTAAACGTCATGAGCGTCCTCAACCCGAACATCACCCACACGATGATCGATGGAGCCGCGTTCAAGGATGAAGTGGAAGCGAAAGAGATCATGGCTGTCCCGACGGTCTTCTTGAACGGAGAATCGTTCGGTAACGGTCGGATGTCACTCGAAGAGATCTTAGCGAAACTCGGTACAGGTCCTGACGCGTCTGCGTTCTCGGACAAAGACCCGTACGACGTCCTCGTCGTCGGTGGCGGTCCAGCTGGTGCAAGTGCGGCCGTATACGCGGCTCGTAAAGGAATCCGTACCGGAATCATCGCGGAGCGCTTCGGTGGCCAAGTGATGGACACGATGGGCATCGAGAACTTCATCGGTACCGCTTATACAGAAGGTCCAAAGCTTGTCGCAAGTCTAGAAGAGCACGTCAAAGAGTACGGGATCGACGTCATGAACCTCCAACGCGCGAAGCGTCTTGAGAAAAATGACCTCGTCGAGATCGAACTCGAGAACGGTGCTGTCTTGAAGAGTAAGAGTGTCATCCTCTCAACCGGTGCACGCTGGCGTAACGTCAACGTACCAGGTGAGGCGGAGTTCAAAAACAAAGGGGTCGCTTACTGCCCGCACTGTGACGGTCCTCTCTTCGAAGGAAAACGTGTCGCGGTCATTGGTGGCGGTAACTCCGGAATCGAAGCGGCTATCGACCTCGCAGGAATCGTCAAGCATGTAACAGTCCTCGAGTTCGCTCCTGAACTCAAGGCCGACCAAGTGCTTCAAGACCGTCTCCACAGCCTCCCGAACGTGACTGTCATCACGAACGCTCAGACGACAGAAATCACGGGTACGGACAAAGTGAACGGCATCTCGTATGTGTCTCGTGAAACGAACGAGTCACACCATGTCGAACTCGAAGGCGTCTTCGTCCAAATCGGTCTCGTCCCGAACACGGACTGGCTCGACTCGGTCGAACGCAACAACTTCGGGGAAATCGTTGTCGACCGTCATGGCGCGACGAACGTCCCAGGTGTGTTCGCAGCGGGAGACTGCACGAACAGCGCCTACAAACAAATCATCATCTCGATGGGTTCTGGTGCGACAGCCGCACTCGGCGCCTTCGACTACATGATTCGCAACTAATAAGAAGACTCGCCCTCTATCATGAGAGCGAGTCTTTTTTACAGTTCAAATGTTTTCCCGGAGTCCGGGATGAACAAGACCGAGTCTCCGCTCCCCGTCTCAAACCGATAGCCCACTCGAGGCGTGAATGGATTCCATTCTCCCCCGGTCGTCGGTACGCTTTCCATGTACGTCACGTCATTGTACGTTTTATTCAGCGTCTCTTGTGCTTCCGCTACTGAATAACTCGGTACAGATAACACGATTCCAATACTTACGCTAATCACCCCAAACGCCACAGCCCATCGAGTTGATGTCGGCTTTCGAAAATGAGTCATGACCAATAGCGTGATCATCCATCCAATCGGCACCCCGAACGTCCCTGCATTCCCATACCATTGTGCATTGATCGTCAATAAACTGGCGATCACCACGCCGCTAACCATCCACCACCATTTCATGAACATCACCTCCCCTTCATTATCCCAGAATCAGGAAAAGACTCAATTTGTTTTTTAGATAATTAACTACATTGATGTATGAAGAGTTATAGTGTATGATATACAGTATAAAGATGAACGAATGAAGGAGGCGAAAAAATGTCCGATGTCAAAGCCTCGTTGGTGACGGAATTGCGTCGTGGTACGTTGACGATTGCGGTGCTCAGTCAGTTGAAGACACCACAGTATGGTTACTCACTCGTCCAAGCATTACTTGATACCGAGATCAACATTGATCAAAGCACGCTCTACCCGCTCTTACGTCGACTGGAAAAACAAGGACTCGTCACAAGCTCCTGGGATACGACGGAGAGTCGACCTCGAAAGTACTATGTGCTCAGCCCCGATGGAATGGCTATTTTGAATGAATTGTACGAAGAATGGATGAAGATGTCGAAAACGTTGACCCGTCTCATTGAAGGAGGAAATGATCATGAATCTTCGTGATGTGTATATCGATGAAGTCACTTCTCGAATCCCTGAATCGATGCGGCAAGATGTCGCCCTTGAATTGGAATCGACCATCGATGACATGACTGGAAATGACCCGTCTGAAACTGCCTTATTTGAAGCGTTGCGCGAACTCGGCGACCCTCATGTTCTCGCTGCTCGTTATGCGAATCGTCCCCTCCATCTCATCGGACCAGCTTTCTTCACACAGTACGTGAACATCATCAAGATTGTCTTACCGATCGCCATCACGGTCATCACAATTCTCTCCATCATCGGTTATTTGACCAACCCGATTGACGACACGTCTTGGAGTCAATTCTTGATTCAAGCATTCCTTCAAACCGGGGCTGCCATCTTCAATGTTGTCGTTCAAACACTATTCTGGATTACCCTCACGTTCTTCATCATCGAACGGGCTGTACCTGAGGGCGAAGTCCCCTTCTCGAGTTGGAAACCTGAGCAACTGAAAAAAGTGAAACCTCGTTCGACCTCAATCTCTTTTGGTTCTAACCTGTTTGATGTTGTCGCCACCGTTTTGATGGTCGTATTGTACGTCAATGCCGAGCAGTTGATTCGCGTCGTCGCGGATGGCGAATCCTATCCGCTACTCAATTCGTCTGTCTTGGATCGATTCTTACCGCTCATCATCGCTTTGGCCGCTTTCGGCATCGCGATCGCCATTTACAAATGGATCGTTCGACACTGGACGAAGCCGCTCGCCTTATGGAACACCCTCTTTAATATCGTATGGATTGTCGTCACGGCACTCATTTTACTGCAACCTGATCTAATTTCGACCGAAGCGCTCTCTTTGATTGCTGAACAAACGAATATCGACATCGAAACAATCAGTCTCTGGGGTGTATGGAGTATTTTGTTCACGATCATCGTCGTGTGTATCCTCGACCTGGCCGAAGGTTTAATCAAAGCCTTTCGTCGTTGACCTCACATTCAAACGTTTCATTTCCGAGGAAAGTGGAATAGCGGAGAAGAGAACGGATTTTGAATGGGGAGGCATTTGATGGGTATTCCAACAATGAAGTTACATGACGGTTATGAGATTCCGGCCATTGGACTCGGAACAGTTTATTTGAAAGGTGAAGCAGGGGTCGACGCCATCACGTGCGCCATCCGAAACGGATATCGACTCATCGATTCGGCGATTCGTTATGATAATGAAGGTGCGGTCGGTGAGGCGGTTCGTCAATCCGGCATCCCGCGCGAACAACTTTTCTTAACATCAAAATTGCGCGCGCAATATTATGACTACGACCAGGCACTCGAGATGATTCGGGAGTCCTTGTATCGGGCCAACCTCGACTATTGGGATTTGTTCCTTTTGCATTGGCCAAACCCGAAACAAGACAAGTACGTCGAGGCATGGCGTGCCTTGATTCAGGCGAAGAAAAATGGATGGATCCGCTCCATCGGGGTATCGAACTTCATGCCGGAACATCTCGACCGTTTGATTGAGGAGACGGGAGAAACACCGGTCATCAACCAAATCGAATTACACCCGTACTTCTCGCAAGTCGAGCAGCGGCAAGCCGATAAGGAACGCGGCATCATCACAGAGGCATGGAGCCCGCTCAGTCGCGCCCGTACAGTCATCCATGACGAGAAGATCACCGAACTCGCCAAACAAAAAGGCAAGAGCGTCTCTCAAGTTATCTTGCGCTGGCATATCCAGCTCGGTGTGATTCCGCTCGCCCGTTCATCTAGCGAGTTGCATCAGAAAGAGAACCTCGATGTCTTCAACTTTGAATTGACCGAGGAAGAGATGGAGACGCTCAATGCGTTGACGAAGCCGGACGGTCGCATCGATGACCAGGACCCTCGTGAATACGAAGAGTACTAAAAAAGATTGAGCCGACGAGGCTCAATCTTTTTTTATTCAAACGCTGGAATCGCCGTTTCTGCATAGTTTTCTTCTAAGAATGCACGAACTTCATCACTCGTGAGCGCCTCACCGAGTTTTTGGATTGCTTCGTCCTCCTGGTTGTCTTCACGTGCGACGAGCGTGATGGCGAAGTCGTTCTCGACACCTTCTGTCAAGAGTGCGTCACTCTTCGGTGTCAAACCGAGCGGTGCCGCGTAAGCCGGTGTCATCAAGACCGCATCGACATCATCGTATGCACGAGCGAGCATCAACAAGTCGACTTCTTCAAACTTGAATTTTTTCGGATTCGATGTGATGTCGGCTTGTGTATAGTACGTGCCCTCTTTCTCTCCGAGTTCAATTACATCATGTTGTGCGAGAAGGGAGAGCGAGCGGTCGATGTTCGATACGTCGTTGGCGATGGCGATTGTCGCGCCTTCCGGAATGTCTTCCATGTTGTCATAGTTTTTCGCGTATACGCCGTAGTTTGCGAAATAGATCGGTTCGATTGGAACGAGATTCGCATCATTGCTACGATTGAACTCTTCCATGTACGGAACGTGTTGGAAGAAGTTCGCATCAACTTCTTTCGCCGCAAGTGCCGAGTTCGGCTGGACGTTGTCTCCGAGGACAACGATTTCGAGTTCGATGTTCTCTTCTGCAAGCTGTTCTTTCGCGATTTCAAGCATATCTGTCATCGGTGGGATGAGTGACGCGACTTTCAACGTCTGTGGTTCGTTCGATTGTTCCGTTTGTGTTTCTGTGTCGTTCCCACATGCGGCGAGGACGAGTGTGAGCGAGGCAAGAAGTGCCATCAATTTTTTCATATTCATTTCCTACTTTCTGTTTAGCGTTTGTCGATAATTCGTGCCACGGTCGTGCCCGTGAACTGGATCAGCTGTACGAAGACGAGCATGATGAGAATCATATAGAGCATGAGTTCTGTCTGAAATTGCTGATACCCATAACGGATGGCAAAGTCACCGATGCCACCTCCCCCAACGACCCCCATAATCGTCGAGTACGAGATAAAGCTGATGATAGATGTCGTCAATCCGAGTACGAGACCGGATCTAGCTTCTACATAGAGAAACTTGAAGATGATGTCTTTCACTGACGCCCCCATCGAGAGCGCCGCTTCGATGACACCGCGTGGAACGTCAATCAATGACTGTTCGACGAGACGCGCATAATGCGCGATCGCAATGATGGAAAGTGGCACTGTCGCTGCCGCTGTTCCAATGGCCGTCCCGATGATGAGCCGTGTAAATGGAATCAAAAACACGACGAGTAACAAGAACGGGAAAGACCGGACGATGTTCACGACTAAGTTGAGGACAGAGAAGACGACTTGGTTCTCTAACAGTTGTCCTTTACGCGAAAGATAAAGCCACGTGCCTAACGGAAGTCCAACTAGAAGCGCAGCGAGAATCGATACCCCGACCATGATGAACGTCTCAGCGATGGACTGCCAAATCTCCGATTGATAGCGTAATAGGATATCAGGCATTAGGTTCGCCCTCCTTCCGTAGCTGTTCGACGAACCAACTTGGGTTCTGATCGATGGCGACCACACCCGTCGGTTCCCGTTCAATCGTCTCATGAACGGCCCCATCTGCCATGACGGTGACGCGATGACAAATTTGACGAATGACATCCATCTCATGTGTGACGAGGACGACGGTGACGCCAAGTTGTTCATTGACCGACTGAAGGACACGTAGCACTTCTGCCGTCGTGTTCGGGTCAAGGGAAGAGGTCGGTTCATCGCATAGGAGCACGCTCGGTTCGCTTGCGAGTGCCCGAGCGATGGCGACGCGTTGCTTCTGTCCCCCACTCAACTGGGAAGGATATTTATCGCGATACGCTTCGAGTCCGACGAACTGGAGACATTCCATCACGCGTGCTTCCCACGACGCTTTCGGGCGCTTGGCAAGCTTCAGGGAATCGAGGACGTTATCAAAGACGGTCTTATTCGCGACAAGATTAAATTGTTGAAAAATCATACCAATCCGATGTCGCTTCTTGCGGAGTTCCCGATTGGAAAGCTCGGTCAACTGGTCGCCATCGACTATGACACTTCCACTATCGGGTCGCTCCAATACATTCATCAATCGAAGAAGCGTCGACTTGCCGGCACCACTTGCGCCGATGATGCCGTAAATCTCTCCTTTTCGAATGTGAAGCGATACATCACGAACGGCCATCTCTTGTCCATAATGCTTATGGACGGACGACAATGTGATCATGGCGGACATCCTTTCTATATCTCGTGAGTGAGTCAACCGTTTACCATTTTAGCGAAGTAAAGAGTCGATGTCAGGTCATGTGCTCACATGAAAAGAACCGCAGTGCGGTTCAGAGTGGATGTCGTTTGAAATGTTCGGCAATGTGTCGCTTCATGCCGTCTCGATTTTCGGCGAAGATGCGATGGCGATGACCGTTCCCACCGGATGGGTGCGGAAACCCACTCACTACGCGCTCCTGATCCAAGAGACCCTGATGAACCAACAATTCCACAGCTCGCCTCACATTGACGCCCATCGGTAAGATGAGTGCATCTTGAAGATGTGCCATCTCTTCAGCGAACGTTCCTTCCACGTACGGTCGAAACAAATCCGTCCGAATCATATCCGGACTCGACCCGTTATAGTTTTTGCCCTTATAAAAGACCGGATAAGGGAGGACCGCCGTGTTTTGTACGAGATGATTTGCTGATTCGAACAAATCGAGGGATGATTCGATTCCCAAATGATGATGTAACTCCAAATCGTCCAGCATCGTCACTAAGTTCTTTCGAATCGGACCGGAAAAACTGCCACGTTGTTTGACGGCTCGAAGCGCCTCTTCGTCTGTTGCATCCTTCAAGTCACGGATTGCCTCGAACGACTGACGCATTTGATACAAGCCTGGCGTGATTCCCGCGATGACGACTTTCGCGTTTGGATTGATGTATTCGAATGGTGCGTAATAGATGTCGAGTTGTTTCTTTTCATCACGGTCTAACAAAAAGTCTTCACTTTTTAACATTTCTTCTTCTAAATTTGATAACTGCAAAATTTTCGATTTGTATGTGTGAAATAACTCTGTCCGCGTCATGTAACTGACACTCCTTTCGTTTGCTTTATTCATCTCTATTTCCCTAAATCTTCATGTGACAAAAGTTCATGTTTCAGACAAATGCTATCCAAAAATAAAGCGATTTCATTCCATTTTTTGTGATATTCTGACGGTGTGATTCAGAGTGTTGTTTAGGCAGATTCGCTAATTTCTCACAAGGAGTGTGTTCAAACATGAAAGCAGTCGTTGTCAATTCAGCAAGCAAAGCCAACATTGAAGTCGTGGAAAAGGAAATTCGTCCATTACAATCCGGGGAAGCGCTCGTCGATGTCGAGTACTGTGGCGTGTGTCACACGGACCTTCACGTCGCGGCCGGTGACTTCGGGAATGTCCAAGGACGTGTGCTCGGTCATGAAGGGATTGGGATTGTATCGCAAATCGCGGACGATGTTACGAGTCTCAAAATCGGCGACCGTGTCAGCATCGCCTGGATGTACCATGCGTGTGGTCGCTGCGAATATTGTACGACGGGACGCGAGACGTTCTGCCGAAACGTTCAAAATGCCGGCTATAGCGTTGACGGTGGCATGGCCGAGCAAAGTATCGTCGTGGCAGATTATGCCGTCAAAGTGCCAGAAGGCTTGGACCCTGCGCAAGCTTCAAGTATCACATGCGCGGGCGTCACGACGTATAAGGCCATCAAAGTCGCAGACGTGAAGCCTGGGGAGACGGTCGTCATCTACGGTTGTGGTGGACTCGGCAACCTAGCCATCCAATATGCGAAACACGTCTTCAACGCGCACGTCATCGCTGTCGATTTGAACGACGACAAGCTCGAGCTCGCCAAAGAAAGTGGCGCCGATTTGACGATCAACCCTTCGAACGAGGGGGATGCGGCGGACATCGTTCAAGAGAAGTTCGGCGGAGCACACGCCGCAGTCGTCACGGCCGTCTCTAAAATCGCCTTCAATTCAGCGGTCAACGCCGTTCGAGCTTGCGGGAAAGTCGTGGCCGTTGGTCTTCCTTCTGAAACGATGGATTTGAACATCCCACGTCTCGTTCTCGATGGGATTGAAGTTGTCGGATCTCTCGTCGGGACACGTAAAGACCTAGAAGAGGCTTTCCAGTTCGGAGCCGAAGGACTCGTCGTCCCGGTCGTTCACAAGCGTTGCCTTCACGAAGTGCAAGACGTGTTCGAAGAGA
Source organism: Exiguobacterium sp. MMG028 (assembly GCF_027947425.1). Classification (NCBI taxonomy): domain Bacteria; kingdom Bacillati; phylum Bacillota; class Bacilli; order Caryophanales; genus Exiguobacterium; species Exiguobacterium sp. MMG028. Next base: position 73,385 of record NZ_JAQJIN010000003.1, on the reverse strand, counting down.
TGGAACAAGGGAAAATTCAGGGACGGATGGTCATCGATTTCAAAAATAAAGACTGCCAGTAAAAAACGAGGCCTTGTGCCTCGTTTTGTTCTAGATTGACGTTGACGGGGTATAGTTGCTTTTGTATAGTTAGGAACGTCTTAAAACCTGGAAACGAAAGAGGAGTGACTTGATTTGACTCCATCAACGTCAACACGTCTACTTGATTTACTGACAGAACGAAACGATCAAGTTCGACGCATAAGTGAACAATCCTGGAATGAGCAGAGTGACATCCACATCTCAAACTCCGAATGGTATATTCTCGCTACACTTTATCAAGCCAAGACGACCATTGCCGAGGTCACACGAGACGTCCATATCTCGCGGCAAGCGATTCATAAACTGATTAAGAATCTAGAAGGTAAGGCGCTCGTCCTCGTGACGGACCATCCGCAAAATCGAAAGGACAAATGCATCGAGCTGACCTCTCTCGGTCACACTTGTTATGAACAAAATGAGGCGCTCAAAGCGCAACTTGAGCAACGGATTCAAGAAGGCATCGGACAAGAGGCGTTCGATCAACTGAAAACCATTCTACGGATGGACTGGAAACTGTAATCGTGTCGGGTTAACTCGTCACGATTTTTATATGCACACCTTGCACCAAACGTCAACCGAGTTGACATTTCACCTTCTGAATGACTATGCTTATAGGTAAGGAAGAGGTGATCGACTTGTTTAAAGCTGGAGACTTAATCATCTACTCGACCCATGGCGTATGTCGCATCGACGACATTTCGGACAAAACGGTCGCAGGAGAAACGAAATCGTACTATACGCTTCACCCCATCAACAACTCACAGAAGTTGCAGATTAGCATCCCGGTCGATAATGACAATGTGATGATGTTGACGTTGCTCGAAGCAGACGAAGCATTAGAGATTTTAGAGTCGTTCCGCTCGCCTGGCGTTGAATGGAATCCGCATTCGAACAATCGCAATCGTGAATTTTTAAATGTTGTCCATTCAGGGAACCGTCATGAGATCGCTCAAGTCGTGAATACGTTGAGCCGTCGTCAAATCGAGGCGCTACAGGCAAACAAAAAGCTGTACGAACAAGATCGTAAAATTTTAGAGAACGCCAAAACCATTTTGGTGAAAGAACTCTCGCTCGCTCTTGAACGTTCAGAGAGCGACATCGAACGTCAAATCGGTGAATACTTACATGAAAGCATGGCGACACTCACACCTTGACCCTTCCACGTGGAAGAGGTCTTTTTTTGTTCTGCTACAATAATATACTTTTTTTTACAATTTTCAGGTATCCTAAAACAAATAAACCTTATGATATAGGGAGGATGTTAGGATGCAACTGCACTCTAGTACGACCCATGTCACCGACACGCATGTCGTTCGGGCAATCGAAAACAATTTAGCAATCATTCGTTTCGATGAAAGTCGTCGCGTCGCTTACGTCAATGAAATTTTCGCAAGAACGATGGGCTATGAAGTCACTCAATTGATAGGACGACACCATCGTGATCTTTGCTTACCCGAGTTTGCGAACAGTCCTCAATATGACTTGTTTTGGCGAAAGCTGTTGCAAGGCTTGAGCTATCACGACAAAATCGAGCGACGTGCGGCCGATGGTCATAGTGTTTGGTTAGAAGCCACCTATATGCCCATTTTTGATGATACGAACAGACGTGTCATTGGTGTCTCTAAGATTGCAGCTGATATCACATCACGTCAACAGGATGTTCTCTATCTAGCAAACAACCTTCAAGAAACATCAGAGTACTTATCCGCACAGTCTAAGGTTGGTAAGCAGGACGGAGAACATGTGCTAGAAAATGTGAAACAAATTGAAGCAGAATCGATTCAAAACAGGGAACACCTTCTTGCACTCCAACAAGAGGCAAAGACGATCACGGACATCGTCCAAACGATTCGCGAAATCGCTGCTCAAACGAATTTGCTCGCACTCAATGCGGCCATCGAGGCGGCACGAGCAGGCGAGCATGGGCGCGGGTTCAATGTCGTCGCCACGGAAGTGCGTAATCTGTCGAATAAAGTGTCCCTCTCGATCACAGAAGTGAATCACAATATCGAAGGAATCGTCAAACGGATTGATGACGTGTCCACGAGCATCGGACGCATCTCTCACAAAGTGAAAGATAGCTCTGGACAGCTCGAACAGACGGTCCAAGAGTTCGAGAAATTAGCGGATTCAGCCGCTACACTCGAACAACAGGCGAAGACGTTTCTTAAAATGGTGTAAGCGATCGAATGATGGTCGCTTTTTTCTATACAAAAAGCGAGCATACGATTGTATACTCGCCTCATTCTCTTCAGTTGTGGACCATGTCCTTTTCTTCTAAACCGAGCGTGACCGCTGTCGATTCGTGAATCGTCTTGAACAGGTCCGGATGTTCCGAAAGTTTCAAGCCATATGACGGAACCATCTCTTTGATTTTCTCTTCCCACTCCGGTAACTGTTGCGGGAAGCACTGCTCGAGCACCTTCAACATGACATGAACAGCTGTCGATGCGCCTGGAGAAGCACCAAGAAGTGCCGCAACGGAACCATCTTCCGCGCTGACGACTTCTGTTCCGAACTGAAGTGTCCCTTTTCCTTGCGGTGTATCTTTGATGACCTGAACCCGTTGCCCGGCCACAACGATTTCCCAATCTTCGTTCTTGGCGTTCGGGATGAATTCACGAAGTTCATCCATGCGCTTGTCGTGTGACAAGAGCACCTGTTCGATCAAGTATTTCGTGAGCGGCATCTCTTTTGCCCCTGCCGCAAGCATCGTGATGACGTTGTTTGGTTTGACCGAACGAATCAAATCCAAGTTCGATCCTGTTTTCAAGAACTTCGGCGTGAAGCCGGCGAACGGTCCGAATAACAACTCTTTTCGTCCATCGATAAAGCGTGTGTCGAGGTGCGGTACCGACATTGGTGGTGCCCCGACTTTCGCCTTTCCATAGACCTTCGCGTGATGTTGCTCGATGACCTCACGATTTTTACAGACGAGGAAGAGTCCACTGACTGGGAACCCGCCGATTTGTTTCGACTCCGGAATCCCTGTCTTTTGTAAGAGTGGTAAACTTCCGCCACCGCCTCCGATGAAGAGAAACGGTGCCGTATGCGTCTCAATCTTGTTCGCAGACAAGTCTTTCACTTTCACTTCCCAAAGACCGTTATCGAGACGCTTCACGTCCTCGACGCTATGGCCGTAGTTGACCTCGACTCCGTTTGATGTGAGATGGTCAAACAACATCCGTGTCAACGCGCCGAAGTTCACGTCCGTCCCTGAATCGATTTTCGTCGCGGCAATCGGTTCGTCCGATGTCCGTCCGTCCATGATGAGCGGGAACCATTCCCGTAGCTGATTCGGATCGTCCGATAAGACCATGCCTTCAAATAACGGATTCGTTGTGAGCGCTTCCAAACGACGTTTCAAGAAATCGACATTCTTCTCCCCTTGGACCATACTCATATGTGGAATCGAACGAATGAAGGCACCCGGATTTTCAATCAATCCTTGCTTGACGAGATGTGCCCAAAACTGGCGTGAGATTTGGAATTGCTCGTTGACGTTGACCGCTTTGGAAATATCAATCGTCCCATCCGAGTTCTCCGTTGTATAGTTTAATTCGCAAAGTGCGGCATGTCCCGTACCTGCGTTGTTCCATTCGTTTGAACTTTCTTCCCCTGCTGCATCGAGCTTTTCGAACACTTTGATGTTCCACTCCGGTACGAGCTCTTTAAAGAGTGAACCGAGCGTTGCGCTCATAATGCCTGCCCCAATTAAAATGACGTCTGTTCTCGTTTGCGTACTGCTCATGAAAACCCCATCCTTATCCCCTGAATTTTTTGTCATACAACCGAAGAATCCCCATTCCTCAATCATATATTTTATAATCGTTATACCGATTATAACTCTTTTGTGATGAATGATAAGGGGTTTAGGGCGAAAAAATTCTTTAAGTGAAGTTTGAATTCATAATGAAAAGACGAATGTTATGATAGATATAATTAAATCTCAAAAATGAGGGAGTACCAATGAAAAAAACAGTAAAAGTGGTAGCAGCAGTTATTGAAAATGAAAAGCAGGAAATTCTTTGCGCACTCCGTTCAACAACCATGCTCATTCCAAACATGTGGGAATTTCCCGGTGGAAAAGTCGAGGATGGTGAGAATCTACAAGAAGCACTCGAGCGTGAAATATACGAAGAACTACAATGCGAAATTACTGCGCATGAAATCATTAATGAACACGTTCATGAATATGAAACTTTTATAATTCAATTGATTTCACTACGTGCTGAATTAAAATCAGGCAATCCCGTAGCAACAGAACATGATGCGTTAGTCTGGCTAAAGCGTGAAAATTTACATTCTCTTGTCTGGGCACCAGCCGACATACCTGCAGTAAATGATGTGATCAATCAAATAACTAAAGCCGAGAACGTATAAATTACGCCTCGACTTTTTATTAATGAGTCTGCTCGTGTAAGTAATCATAGATTTGTTGATCGACACTCTCTTTTAACATTAAATTCATCGTGACTACAGGAAGTTCTTGACCATTTTTATCTAGCATTGTTGTGTTTTGTATAGATTGTTGATCGGGTTTCACTTCACCTAAATAATAAAAATCTCCGCCTTCATCGTCATCTTTTTTCACAAATAGGTGAATATCAATGTTTTCTTTCTCTGAATCAATAATTTTGCGTACTTCTTCAGACTTTGTGCTTCTTCGACTTCGAGTATACCAATGAAATACCTCTGGACTAATAAAGGAATCACCATAATTAACACTTGCTTCAATATCTTCACTTTTATGATACGTTACAAATATAGGACATGTATGATGCTTAACTTTATAACCATACATCGTAGATTGCTCTTCTTTTTCCCAATTTAATAATCGACATACATCTTTTCTCGTGTACTTTTCCAATCTCGTTAAAGGTTTTGTTTGATTATATCGTTTACTTCTTAGGATTGATGCTTCTAGTAAGTCGTTTAATAACTTAGCAAACCACTCATTTTGTAACATAGTTTGTAAATGTGAAGGTAATCGATACGTGTCATGATCTAATTCAATATACGGCTTATTACCATATTTCTTTCGGTCTGCATCGTTAAAGAAGTTTAATGATAATACATTCTCTACTGATTTGAGCGTTGCATCATCTACTCGAACTTGATGATCATGTAAGTAGTTAATAAAATTGAGTTTACTTATAGAGAGATCAGATGCCAAAAGTTTTAACAAATAAATTTCATGTATTCTTTTACCTGATAAAAGTTCTTGGGTTGCCATAAGTAAAATTTGCTCTTCCTCTTTCGAAAGAGAAGGCACTTCACTTTCAACAACTCTTAAAAAAGCACCATAATGTCCATTTTTAGTTGCTATAACAACTGGATCCATTGAATGATTTTCTATAAAGTCAGTCAACATAGGTTGTCTACCTAATCGATTTTTTAAGTTTTGATATGCTTCTTTTAAAGTTTTTAAATCTGTTAATCTTGCTTGGTTGATTGATTCATAAATTCGTTCTTTAGCAACCGCTTCAAAATTAATAGTAGATGTACCTGAAATATAACTTTGATCGATTACTTTACGACGAATAGAGTCTTTATTTTGAGATCGATCATCTGAGAGAGCAATTGGAATTAAATAGTTATTTTTATAGTTTGCTATAAAATCAATTACTGTTACGTAACGCTTAGATTGATGCTTTCGTAAGCCCCTTCCTAATTGTTGAATAAAGATAATACTTGATTCAGTTTGTCGAAGCATTACAACTTGATTAATGCTTGGTATATCGATCCCCTCGTTAAATATATCCACAGTGAGAATATAGTCTAGTAATCCTTGTTCTAAATTATTTACTTCTTGCTTTCGTTTTGCTTGAGTATCATCCCCGGTTAAAGCGCATGTTCTAAAGCCTCGTGCATTTAATTGCTCAGATAAATATATTGCTTCTTTTTTAGAGCTACAGAACATTAGTCCTCGCAACGCTTCCCCCGAATAACCATAGTAATTAATCTTTTCAATAATCCGATCGATTCTCTCATTTGATACAAGTTTTTGAAACACTTCAATTTCTTTTTGTTCCCCATCAATTTCAAGATCTGTTACCCCAAAATAATGGAACGGACATAGCATATTTTCTTCAAGTGCTTCTTGTAAACGAATTTCATATGCAATGTTGTAATCGAATAGTCTGAACAAATCATATCCATCTGACCGTTCAGGAGTAGCGGTCATTCCAAGTAAGAACTTCGGCGTGAAATATTCTAATAGTTTTTGATATGTATTCGCTCCAGCTCGATGACTTTCATCAATCAAAATATAATCAAAAGTATCTCGTGCAAATTGATACAAAGTACTATCTTTTGAGATGGTTTGAATCGTTGCAAAAACATATTTAGCATCATCTGCTCGACTCGTTCCTGACAGAATACCAAAATCTTCAATATTACCACCAATTACTCTATGAAAATCAGTTTTTGCTTTTTTTAAAATTTGTTCACGGTGCACTACAAATAACATTCGCTTCGGTTCATATCGACGAACATCAAATGCAGCTAAATACGTTTTCCCAGTCCCCGTAGCTGATACAACAAGTGCGCGTTGATGACCTTGCTGTCGAACCGCTTCAATGCCGTCTAAAGCAGAACGCTGCATGTTATTCGGCTTAATTTCAAGATCCCGCTTAACTTGATTAAAATCGTGCATACTTGGAAACTCAGCAACTCGATCTCTAATCATTGGACGATATACATTTTCATAGGCTTTAATCCATTCTAATGTTAGCGGAATCGATTCATTCCACATTGTTTCGAATCGATTGAAAAAGTGTTGAACAATTTCACCGTTTTCATGAGATGTTAGTTTAATATTCCATTCGTAGTTTGTTTTTAACGCTCCTGCAGTTAAATTCGAACTACCAACAATTAATGAATAGTAGCCTTCATGTTGAAAAATATATCCTTTTGAATGAAATGCATTCACATCTGCAATTTTTACGTCAACATTCGAAATTTTCAAAAGTTCTTTAAACATTTTTGGCTGATTAAACAGTTGATATGTAGAAGTGATAATCTCGCCTCGAATACCTTTTCGATTTAAATCATATAATGTTGATTTAAGTGTTGCCAAACCTGATTCTGTAATGAATGCAACAGCAAATCGAAACTTCTTACAAATCTTTAATTCATCGAGTAACGCGGTCAATACATCCTGTCTTTTAACTCGTTCGTTTACTAAAAGTTCTGGTTTAAACGGACTAGAATGATAATGATCTTTATCTATAAACCCAGTATACAGAGAGTTTTCTAAGTGTCTTTTTAAATGATCCATTTGTTCCTCCTACTCATCACTAAGTAAATTAAAATATATTCTATGATATGAAATAGTTTTACATATATTTCATTATTGGCTTTTCACTAAAAATGATCAAGGAGAATCCACATGCCCACACTCTATCTGATTCGACACTGTTCTGCCTCCGGTCAAGAACCTGATGCACCACTCACGGAAGTGGGTCACGAACAAGCACACCTGCTCCGTGACTTCTTACGTGAAATCCCGATTGACCGGATCATCTCAAGCGACTACACCCGAGCGGTCGCTTCGGTCACGCCGCTCGCCGATATGCATCAACTCCCAATCGAGCGTGAACCGTTACTGAGAGAGCGGATTTTGTCTCATGAACCGCTCGAAGACTGGCTGACACCGCTACGTCAGTCGTTCCTCGACCCGACGTTCAAACTGCCCGGTGCTGAATCTGGTGAGGAGGCGACTCATCGAATCATGCAAGTGATCGAGCGTGCTCGATCTCAACATGCCGCGACTCTATTGGTGACACACGGCAACCTGCTCGCGCTCCTCTTACAACGGCTTGATCCTAAGTGTGACTTTGATACATGGCGCACGATGCGTAATCCAGACGTCTATCGTCTCGATTTAAGTGACGAAGAGCCAGTCATCAAACACATATGGCCACATAAATAAGCCGCCTCAACATGAGACGGCTTTTGTTATTTCTCCACGAAGAACATCGAGATTGCTCCGAGACCGACGTGTGTCCCGACCGAGACCCCCATCTGCATGAGGTAGATCTCGCCTGTGAAATCTGTTTCGGTTTCAAGCTTCGTTTTTAAGTTCTCGGCAATCCGCTGATCGGATGTGTACCCGATGATCACAAAATTCGTGATGTCTGGATTCACGCGCTTCACGAACTCGTCCGTATAATGCTTCAACACTTTACGTGTGCCTCGCTCTTTGGCAACAATGGCACCTTTCCCGTTCTTCATGCTCATAATCGGTTTCACCATGAGTAGTTTTCCGATGATGGCACTCGCATTCGAGATGCGTCCACTCTTAATCAAATGATCCAAGTCATCCACGGACAAGAAGTGCTTCACGTTCATCTTATACGTCTCGTTAAAATCGACGAGCTCTTCGAACGTCGCACCGGCTTCACGCATTTGCGCGCTCTTTAGCAGCAACCAGCCGCTGCCGTGACTCATCGATCGGGAATCGACGACATGGATTTTCACGTTTGAGTCAGGATGCGCCTCTTCGAAGTACTCTTTCCCAATGACCGCTGACTGATAAGACCCGCTCGTTCCACTCGACATACAGATGCATAAAATCTCTTCGTGACCAGCAGCGACCGCATCTTCCATCAATGTTAAGAACGTCGCCGGACTTGGCATCGCCGTCGTCGGAAATTCCGGTAGCGCTTCCAACATTCCATAAAAATCATCCGGCTGGATATCCACCCGGTCCTGGTAAGACATATTGTTCATCGTAATGATCAACGGCGCGACCCCGATGTTGTACTGTTCAAGCACTGCATCTGATAAGTCACACGTCGAATCTGCTAGTAATTTAATCATACATTCCTCCAAAACCTTCTCCATAAGTGACGGGAATCATCCTACAATTTCGTCGATTCCGACGCCACGATAGGACTTTCTTTAGTGTAGCAGATTTGGATGGGGAAATGTTTTTTTACTGGGTTTGATGTGCGACTTGTTTCTCGTGGTGTAAGAGCCATTCTTTTCTCCATAATCCGCCGGCATATCCTGTCAATTTCCCATTCGACCCGATGACACGATGACAAGGCACGACGATGCTCAGTTTGTTGCGTCCGTTCGTCGCACCGACTGCCCGAACAGCCGCAGGTCGCTTCACTCGTTCAGAGAGTTCACGATATGATGTCGTCTCCGCATAAGGAATTGTCTGTAACGTACTCCATACATCTCGCTGAAACGGCGTGCCCACTTGTTCAATAGGAAAGGTGAACGTCATCCTCTGCCCTCGAAAATAAGCATCGAGTTCCTCCTTACACTGTCGCAACACATCAGGTACATTCGGTTCAGGTAATTGTGCCACTTCGCGTTCAACGAATAAGATCGATTGAATGACTTTCTCGGTTCCAACGATTTCGATCACGCCAACCGGCGTCTCCATGTCTAATTTATACGTCTCCATATAATGACCTCCATAAATAGAATGTCGCGTATCCTTCCCAACCTTGCCAGCGCCCCCCGTATCGTTTCACTTCTTCAATCGTCGGCTTTTTAGGCGTACCTAATTGATGCTGAATCGCTTGATGCAATCCGACATCCGCGACCGGAAAGGCTGATGCATCCTGAAAACACTTCATCAATACATAGTCCGCCGTCCAAGCCCCGACACCTCGTATGGAAAGCAAGCGTTGACGAATATCAGATGAAGATTGCGACTGTAGCGCCGATTTTGATAATGTCCCACCTGTTATTTCCCGTGCAATATCAATAACATACTCCGCTTTCCTTCGACTAAACTGAAGCTCTCGTAACGCTTCCGGCTCAAGCAGGGCGACTCGTTCCGCACGTGGGAACGTCCAGTACGTTCTTCCCTCGATGACTCGCTGTTCGCCATATCGTTCCACGAACCGCCGCTTGATGGTATAGGCGAAGGAGAGCGTGATTTGTTGCCCGATGATGGCCCATGTGAGCGCCTCGAACAAATTTGGGAAGCCAATCATCCGTAACCCACGATGCGCTTCAACCAAAGGAGCCAGTAATTCATCTTTTGCACCCATCGCTTCAAACGGTGTGAGGTCACGATCAAGGTCTAACCAGTCACGCACTTCACGTTCAATGCTTTCTGTTTCCGTATCCGAGACGTCATCGACCGGGAACAGGATACGAATGTGGTCTTGCTCTCCTTGAAGTTCGACGAGAATGAGGCGTTCCCCGATTCGCATCAGTTTTTGAACTACCCTGTCCGTCGTGACATGGAGCACTTCTTGTTCGGACCGACTTAAAAAGACGAGACATTCATGAAAATCAAACGGTTGTGGAACGTCTAGTAGCAGATCGTTCATATGTCCCCTCCTTTTCGATACATATTCGGTGTGCACCCTTTCACTTGACGGAAGACGCGGTAAAAGTTCGACGGCGTTTGAAACCCGACCTCATAGCAGACTGTCAGGTTGCTCATCGTGGTCGTTCGCAATAAATACGCCGCCTTGTCGATACGAAGTCGTTCCAATAGCTGCCTTGGTGTCTCTCCTGTCGCTTGGGTGAACGTTCGCTCCAAATGGAACGGGCTCAGTTGGACATGTTCGGCAATCTGTTCGAGGCGAATCGGCTGTTTATAATGTTCCATCAAATACACGGTCACTTGTTGTACGAGCGCTCGATGTGGGGCATGCTCGACTTCCGGCTGGCATCGCTTGCACGGTCGGAAGCCGTTCGTTTCTGCCTCTTGTCTTGTGATGTAAAAATCAACATTCTCTTTTTTCGGTTTGCGGGAACGGCACGAGGGTCGGCAATAGATTCCTGTCGTCTTCACGGCCGTATAAAATAACCCATCATACGTTGCGTCACAAGCGAGCACTTTCGCCCACTTTTCTTCAAATGTCAGCATGTCCACACCCCTCTCTTACTCTCACTGTAGCAAATATAAAATCAACTTTTCGTCCTCTTTCTTGCGCTTACAATCCCCTCTTTTGAAACGTTTTACAGATTTCAGTCGTATCCTATAGTACGATTTAGTTAGAAGACGCTGTCAGTCATATGACAGATAAGGAGAAAATCTCATGCGCACTCGTTTTTCATGGAAACAATTAAAATGGCTCGTCCCTATAGCGTTAATCGGATTGATTTTAATCCAGAGCGGACAGGAGTTAAAAGACCTCTCGCTCGCGACCGCCTTCACGACATTGAAACAACTGACCGGGTGGGAACAGTTCACGCTCATTCTACTCGGTGGATTCGCCGTCCTGACGATGACGGGATACGATTACTTCCTGCTTCGATCTTTACATATTGAGTTGCCGAAGCGAAAAGTCGTGCAAACGGCGTGGATCACGAACTCGATGAACGGGATGCTCGGATTCGGCGGGGTGATTGGGATCGCCCTTCGTACTTCCCTGTATCGTCCTTACACAGATACGAAACGCCTACTCCGTGCAATCGGCTGGATGACACCGACACTCATCAGCGGTCTTTCTATCCTCTCCATCGGTGTGCTTCTTGGAATTTTTCCGGCGGGTTCACTCGTCGGGACGAAACCTTGGATTTGGCCAGTGTTGCTCGCTGTGAGTGCAATGCTCCCGTTTTACCTGTTCGTCACCTCACGCCGCTCAAACGTCGGTTGGTCCACGTTGATCGGATACACGCTGACTTCACTTGCCGAATGGGTCACCGCAGGACTTGTCGCCATCTACGCGTTATCGTTACTCGACGGGTCAGCTTCGTTCACCCAACTCTTTGGAGTATTTATCGTCGCCACGGTCGTCGGTGTCGTCTCCCTCGTCCCAGGGGGTGCCGGAACGTTCGATTTACTATATCTTGTCGGAATGACACAATTGGGGATTCATCAAGACATTGTCCTCTCCTCTTTGATCATCTACCGATTCGTCTATTTCGTCGTTCCTTTTTTGATCGGACTGTTTCTCGCGGCCATCGCGTTCGGGGACCAGGTCGTCAAACAAATCGAATATCGACCGATCATCGGATCTTCTTATGAGATTGGGACCGTCGTATGGCGTATCGTTTCTCGGACACTCGCGAAGATTGGGCGCTTGACCGGGAGTCTTATTGCCTTGATGAGCAGTCTATTGATTTGGTTCCAGACACTTCTCCCGAGCGTGACACCACTCTATGAAGTAAATCGTTGGTTCGAATGGATTGGGACGCTCTTCTTATTGAGTGCCGGACTTCTCATGTTCCTGTCCGTATATGGCATGTATGTGCGGACAAAGCGAACGCTCTGGTTACTCAATACGGCGTTCATCTGGGCGACCATCGGGGTCATCGCTCGAGGCTTGAACTTATTCGAAACATTCGTCGTCATCGGTTTCGCTGCTTTCGTCTGGTTGACACGAAAACGCCACGTCCGATACCGCTCAATTTTAACGACCGGTCGTCTCATTCGAAACCTGTTCTACGTTTTGCTGTATGTGGGTTCTCACGCCCTCTTGCTGCAGTCGTTCGCAGGTACCGACGACTTGTTCTTCACATCACATCAGGCCGGTTGGTTGACGGTGTTCCTTCTCCTCTTCACGTCGCTCGTGGCAAGTGCACTCCTGCTCTTGTTCGACCGCTGGAAGCGTCCGGCGCTTGGCGAAGCATACAATGAAGATCGAATCAGACAGTTTCAATCAACACAGCACACATCGAGTAGCTTTGACTTGGCCCATATGGCAGATAAGCGTTTCTATATGAACGAGACTGGAAACGCGTGTCTCTTATTTGCGACAGCGCGGAACCACGCGATTGTTCTTGGAGACATCCAAGGTGAACGACAGGCCGCAACTGAACTGTTAACGCGTTTCATTGAAGATGCGGACCGGATTGGGTATATTCCTTTATTTTATCAAATCACACCGAATTGGATGCCGCGCCTTCACGATGCCGGCTTCACGTTCTTCAAACTTGGGGAAGAGGCGACGATTGACGTATCGACCTTCACGTTGTCCGGCAAGAAGCGTGCAAATATGCGCTCCCTCTACAATCAATTTGAGAAGAAAGGAATCACATTCGAGATCGTCTGTGAGCCGAGCCTCCTGTTATTAGAGGAGTTAAAAGATATCTCAGATGAATGGATTGGAAATCGAAATGAGAAAGGATTCTCTCTCGGTTTCTTTGACTACGAAACATTAAGACGTTATCCGATCGCTCTGTTACGGGACACGGACGGTGTCGTCGTCGCCTTCATTTCGTTACTCCGAGGGAACGGGGCCCTTTCAATCGATTTGATGCGTTCGAAAAATGAAGCGCCATCTGGAGCAATCGAAGTGTTGATCCTTCACATCATCGAATGGGCGCGTGCGCAAGGTTATGAACACGTCGGACTCGGCGTGGCACCACTTGCCGCCGTTGGTGAGCAGACGTTCTCCCATTGGCCAGAGCGCGTTGCCGCCGATATTTTTGAAAACATCAGCTACATCTATCCGTTCAGCGGATTAAGACAATTTAAGCAAAAGTTCAAACCGTCATGGGAAGGGCGTTATCTCGCGTTCCGTCAACGTCGTAAACTACTGCCATCAATCTTACGGACAGCACGACTAATTAGTCGCAAACGTTAAAAAACAGGAATTTCTCACAAGGAGAAATTCCTGTTTTACGTATCATCTTATTTCAACGTCACACTTACGTTATCAATTGTGATGTCATGGGCACCAAGTGGTGATCCTTCTGTGCGTCCCATCAAGAACTTCAATCCTGTCATATCCGTCACTGGCATCGTCACTTCAAACGTGTACGTGTTCGTTTCAGGTGTAACTGAAACGACTTCGCTCAAATAGCGATAGTACCCGGCATTCTCTAATGTCACTTCGAATGAACGAGCGACTGTAGAAGATGCATCGAATTGTAAGACGTACGTTTGATCTTGCTGTAACTCGAGACCGCCTTGTTCCATGAGGACACTCCACGCCTCGTTCCCTTCATGCGCAATCGAGATACGTGCTGCCTCATTTACCGCTTCGATTGCAGCCTGTGCGTCAAAGTGTACGTATGAGCCCCAGTTTGTGAGACCTTCTGTGAATGCTCCATTTTTAAGTGGAGATGGATCGATATAAACCGGTGTGACATCGCGCAATTCGACGTCATCGATTTCAATCACACCTTTTTCAGAACCGAGAATGAACTGAAGCTGACTCATGAGGTCAGTTCCGGCTTCCATCGTGAACGGAATTTCATACGTATCGAACGCTTCAGATAGAGCGACACGCTGGAGCGGAAGATAGGCATCTCCATTCGCTCCGTTCAATCTTACTTGAAGACCATCTACACGTTCTGCCCGTGCTTTGAAGCGGAGAACGTATTCATGTCCTTCTTGTAATTGAATGCCTTGCTGCACCAATGTGGCCGGTGCTTCTTTTTTCTTGTTCGTTTCAAAACGGAAGAGACGCTCTACCGGGTCGACCGTTCCTGTCCCTTTCGTGACACCTGGGTCGAACGTCCAATACGTCATGCGGTCCATCGCGCCTTGGTCGAACGTACCGTTATACACATGGTTCTCGTCTCCAAGCATCGGTTTTGTCGCATTCGGATCGAACGCCTCACGAGGCGTCTGCTCGACACGGATGTTCCCGATTTGGACACCAGACGTACTGAGTCCGACGTTGAACTCAAGACGTGCCGCAAGGTCAGTCTCTTCGGTCATATCGAATGTCATCGAGTACGTTTGGACGTCTGTCGTCAAATCGAATGACCCTTCATCTGAATATTTCGCATAGCCCCGGTCTGGACCACCACCGACTTTAACGGCGATCGAACGCGCCGCGTCTGCCTTAGCGTCAAACGTCACTTTATAATGCCCGCCTTGTCCGAGCGATACGTTTTGAATCAATTGATGCGAGTACGGCTGACTTCCCGCCTGATCAATCGAAATGTCGGCAAAACGTGATCCCGCCAAATCGATTACATCGACTGAACCGACGCCACCAAAGTCAGGAAGCGCCACATAGTTCCAATACGTCGGGTTGAGCGCCTGTGCACCGTTCGTCACCGTCGTAATTGGTTCTACATAGTCTTCATCATAGACGAGGTTCCCGTCTTCTAAAGGTTGCTTCGCCCCTTCTGGCAATACGACTTCTTCATCCGAGTACGTCGGCTCGACAGCATCGCGATACTTCCCGTTCTTCAAGTCAAAGACGCGGACGTAATCGACTTCCATCTCCGCCGGGAATGGTGTCGTCTCATCGACATCCCCATCAAACCATCCACCGACTGCCAAGTTCATGATCAAATAGAAATCTTGGTCGAATGGTGCAGGATAGCTATATTTCGAAGCTTTGTTCGCTTCTTTCGCATACCAGTCATTTTGTGTCTGATAGAGTTGACCATCTACATACCAACGAATCTCACCCGGCTCCCACTCGACCGCATATGTATGCCATTTGTCGATGCCGTCACCTTCTGCGAAGTGATAGTCTTTCCCCGTGTACTTGTTGTTCGGCCATGTTTCTCCGTAATGAATCGTTCCAGCGACTTTGTCCGGCTGACTGCCCCATGACTCCATGATGTCAATCTCACCAGATGCGGCCCAACCACCGTAGCGGTCCTCTTCCGGGAGCATCCAAAATGCTGGCCAGAGTCCCTTGCCTGTCGGAAGTTTCGCTCGCATCTCATAACGACCGTATGTCTTACTGAACGTGCCCTTCGTCGTCAACTTCGCCGACGTGTAATCATATGTTCCGAATTGATCGGATACTTGCTCTTTTTTTGCACGGATGACGAGCTTCCCGTCTTTTACGAAAGCGTTTTCGTTTTTGTCCGTATAAAATTGCTTCTCATTGTTTCCCCACCCGGCAGCGACCGGATTTCCGTCTTTGTCGACAATCCAGTTCCCCGTTTCAAAGTTCCATTTCGAATGATCGATTTCCGCCTGACTAAACTCATCTGACCAGACAAGTTTCCACTTGGCGTCGTCGGCTTTTGAGCTCTTTTCAGCAGGTACTTCTTGTGGCAATGACAAGACGAGACCTGTTCCAAGTGCGAGTGCAACCCATTTCTTCATCATGTGTCCTCCTTCAGGATAAGTGATGGCAATCTGTCAGTCCGTTCTTTTAAAAGCGATTTCCGAAAGCGCTTTCGTTAACATCATTATAGATTTTTCTTCGCTAAAACTTCAACCACTTTGCCGAAGTGAAATCAAACTGACATATAAAAAGCACCGACTCATGTCGATGCTTCACGCAGTTCCCAATTTGAAAATGTCACATCAAAACCTGTCGCATTCACATCCGGACTGCACGCATATGGCCCGATGCGTAATGTCGATACGTCATGAAGATGGGCAATGCGAAGCTGTTCACGCGTACCATCATCATACGCAACAAAAATTTCCACATCTCCATCTGTATACACGATTTCAAACGTCAATGGTTGATGAATCATCTCATTTGAAAAATCACGTGTCGACCAATCCGAATAGCCAAACGAGGTGACGACTGCGCCAAGATGGGACGGTCCGTCCGGAATGTACTCGACAGACGTCTTGATCCAATGGTCATCATTCACATATAAGACAATCCCGGCCTGGTCATATGTATGGCTCGGTTCCATTTGGATTGTCGCCCGACATGTAAATCGTTTGGCTTTGACGTCTGTTAGTCGTGCATGCGCCGTCATGCGGTTAAATCCGTAATGTGTATTTCGCCAAAAGTCCGTATCTGGCAGTGTGCGGAAATTGAGCGGTTCAAATCCGTTCACACTTTTCGGTTCATTCATCCACTTGTACGTATGCATGACGATCAATCCCTCCCCATTGTCCTCGCATGGCAAAAAGTAACGGTATCATCGGCATGTGATACGGTATGAATTCATGCTGTTGAATCATCTGCAGAATCGTTGCTTCATCCGCCCATTTCACGGCCTGCACTTCAGATTCTTGTAGCGTCAACTCATTCAAGTCCACTTCCGCTTCGACGAGGTAAATGTCATCAAATCCTTCGTCGAAGTTGACGGTCAGGTGCGGTCGTGTTTGAGATAAATCGAGTTTCAACCCGATTTCTTCCTCGAGCTCACGCATGGCGGCTTGTTGGCTCGTATCTCCTACAGTCGCACTCCCTCCGACTGTAATGTCCCACATATTGGCCCATCCATCCTTGAACGGTTGGCGCTGTTGAATCAACATCTCACCCTTCTCGTTAAAGATACATACGTGGATGACGAGATGATATTCGCCTTCAAGCAATCGATTTCCCCGTTGCCACGTACGACCGGTCTTTTCTCGGTCGACGGTATAGACGTCCCAAAATTCCATTAGATACTCCCCTTTATGTTGCTGCACTTGATGCCGCTGCTTGATCTGCTTTCGCGCAATCGATGGCTACGACGATTGAGATGAGAAGGTGCTCCATCTCCGGTTCTTCGACACGAATCTCATAACTGTCGCCCCATGAGAACCATTTCTTTTGCACACTTCCGATAGAATGTCCGTTCTTCGTCACATCAAAGTCCATGTCCCACCAGTCCCCTTGGACATCAATTCCAGCCGCATCAATGGAATACTTCGGTTTGAAGAATGAAAATTCTTTTGAGATGGTCATCATATCCGTACCATCCACTTCTACGAAAAACTTCGGTAAAAAGCTGAACGTCTTTTTCGTGATGGTTGTGACCGTTTGACCATTCACGTCTTTAATTTCAAACGACTTTGGAAACTTCATAAAGCTACCTTCGATGAAGTATTGATCATGTCCATCAGAATCTTTGATGGTGAAGCGTCCGCGTAGACTGAACACTTTTTGTTTCATATAGAGTGTATGCATGATGATCCCTCCGATTTTGTGTAGTCCTTTACTTACGAGTCCAACCCCGAAATCGATTCACTTATAGCGAAGTCGTCTTCTTTGATACAATATCGAGAATGTCCGACAAGTGATTCACGACATAATCTGCTTCTTTTAACTCTACTTCTTGTGCGAAGTCAAAACGACAGCCGATTGAAATGAGTCCGTTCGCTCGCGCAGCCATGATATCCGATAATCTGTCTCCGACTACGAAGCCATCCTGAAGTTCATACTTCTTTACGATTTCAGCCACCAAATCCCCTTTGTTCAACGTGTCGATTTGCTGAATACTGTATGTTTCGGTGATCCAACGATTCAATCCATAGTGAGCGACAATCGCTTGTAAATAGTCAACCAAGCCATTGCTCGCAATGAAGACTGGGCAGCCCCTACGATTCAATTGTTCAAACAACTCGAGTACCCCTGCATATAATGCACCATTCCCGTTTTGAATGTTTTTGATGAGTCGTTTTAAGAAATAGGCATCGACCTCTTCTCTAGCTTGCTCATCGTATTGTGGGAGCAACGTGGTCCAAACAACAGGCAACGGCACCCCCATGATGTTCCGATATTGATCAATCGGTGTCGGGCCTATCCATTTTTCTTCACTGCGTAAGTGATCAAACGTTTCATCTAGCGCCCGTTCCAAAATTAAATCTGTCCGAAACAAGGTTCCATCCATGTCAAAAATCACTGCGTGTTTCATCTGCTTCCCCCTCGTTGATTGAATCATGGCTTGTCTGTCTATCATACGACTCTTTCTGTAAGTTCGGCTCATTCTTTCATACTTCTTATCGCTCGAGTAAGATGTTCTTAATGATATTAGAACGTCAAAACATACAAACAAACGAGGTGAAACATTGATGTGTCATCAAATTTCCATCGAGATTGATCTTGATTCATTAACGTACTCCGGTCAAATTATTGGTGAAATCAACTTTGTCATTGATACATACGATTATTTCCCGGGAGTGGGATGGTCTGATTTCGTTGCTGTTCTTCTAAAATGGTGGATTGATAGCTGTCGAGCTCTTTTATTCGCTCCAGTTGCATCCATTTATTCGTTTGTATTTATGGATGGCCCATTTTCGATGTCGGCACAAAAAATAACATTATCCGAGCTTGAGCTATCGTTTATGGAAGATGGTCAAATGAAGACAGAAATTGGTATCGTTTCTATTGAAGAATTGAAAGCCTCTCTTATTAAAGCAACACGACAGTTCATCAATGCAGTAGACCGATTAGGGTGGGAAAATGAAGAAGTGGACATACTCAGACACGCAATCAAGTCATTAGAAGCCTATTGAATCCATATGTAGGATAAAAATATTACACTTGAACAAGTTGAAAACGATGACGCTTGACTGATTTTATTGATTCAACATAAAAAGACCTGACTCCCTCGTCAGGCCTGCAGTGCTGTATGAACAAACGTATGCAAAGCCTCTTGGCTCGTGATGTGTTCGTTGCACGCTTTACTGTCGACACACATATATGTGCCAATCGCTTTGTAATAGTCCGGATTCTTTGCTTGTTTCGCTTTCGTAATTGTGACGCAATACGCCACATCCGTGAATTGATTACAGAAGGCACATGTGTTTTTCTTACTATTCACGCTCGGTTTACATGCAATCCCGATCAATTGATCTTCGTACTGGCAAATCATCAATTTTTGATTAGAACGTCCATCATTCCAACTCAAATAAGTGAGTCGCCCAAAATCAACATCAGATAACTCAGGTAAGCGAAGCTTCTTCTGCTTCGGGAATAAACCCTTCAGCTGTTCGCCCGTAATGACAGGGAATGGTTGAACCCATTCTCGTAATTGTTGAATGTATTCGTCGAACGCCTCGTTCGTCTGTAACGTCGAAAACTGTAACAACTCTACTTGTTCAGCCGTCGCCTCAGGAAATGCATAGATCACTTTCGACTGAGCCAAATCGATGACCGCCCGCAAAACAGAAGGCGGCAGGCTTTGCATTCGACTCTCTTTGACGAGCGTCACCTGTTCTTTAATAAGATTATATTGTTCGTTTTGAATAAATGGATGTGACATTTTGTCGCCCCTTCCTCAATCTTCAGTTTACAGGAAACAGATCTTCTTTACTGTGTACTCTTTGATTGAGAAGCATAGTCTACCTAAAAAGGTACGACTAGCGAGCTAGTCGTACCTCCTTCATGTCGATCGATACACAATCTTTCGAATCGTATGCGTTGCCAAATGATAAGACATGGCTAGACTGTCGATTCGCTCTCCATTCCGAAACGCTGCGCGTATAGCTTCATTTCGTTCTTCGAGCAATTGCTTGCCTCCATTTACCGTTCCCCACTTCCGTTTCGTATGGGTCGGGGTTGGTACATATAACGTTTCACCTTGTACATACTGCTGCACTTCTCGCAGCAAATGTTCTGGCAGGATGTGTTGCGCATTGACGTACTTCATCGTACCTCGCTCCTTATTGAATGAATCCAATCCGATAAGGGAGCAAAGCCAAGTGGTTACGTTAAATCAAGCGATCAAGGTATTCGTTTCGCCCCATGCAAGTGATCGCCTTTCGTCCAAATGGCTTTGCATGAGTGCGTGAAGACCTAGAAAATCGAAGCCGATTTTCCACGGGTATGCGCCTCCTTTGCGATGTGTCGTTCCTTCGATTATAACGGATGCGATGCACCTATCAAAGTAAGGCTCATCCGTTCTTCATACTGAACTCATCCGCAAGGGTGAAAGATACGTCCTTCACTTCGAGTCCGCTCAATGCGAAATAGAGTTGGAGATAATTATGCTGGTTCAAGAAGAAGACCTGCTTCGTCTGTGTCACCCATTCTCCGTCCGTCCCATTAAACGTGAACGTCGCACCCGGGATATTGTTCGCAAACAACGTCACCGGCATCTGCGCCAACTCCCCAGCGTTTGAACGGGCCGTCAACGTGATGTCATACGTCCCGGTCTGGTCGACCGAGATGGCGAAGACGTGCGTGTTCCCTGTCGAGGTGTCGATTCCTGACAAATCAACGTGTTCCCCGTTTTCGAGATGTTGATAGTCCAACTCGAAGGTATCCTGTTGATTCGTCTCATTTTCAAAGCAGAGCACCTCGACCGAACTATCATGAATTCCGAGAAGACGCTCCATCGCTGGCGATTTCAAGATGAATGAACAAATGTTGCGCGCGCTCCGCAACAACTCGCCTCGTGTCACAACGCCTTCTTCGAGCGATGCCATCGTATTATCCTCGAATGAGTTGAGGTCTGGACGGTCGACGACCATATACAAATCATTTTGCGAGCGGACCATCGCCGCTGTGTTTTGACGGTTGGCGGACTCGTCCTCACGGAAGTTCACTTTTGCCCACCAGTCCGTCATGACAATCCCTTCAAAGCCCCACTCGTCACGTAAGATGCGCGTGTTTTGATCGTATAACCCGGCCGTCCAAATCCCATTGACCGCACCATATGTCGTCATGATTGACGATGCCCGACCTTCTTTCACGGCCATCTCGAACCCTTTCAAATAAATCTCGCGTAATGCCCGCTCCGAGACGACCGAATCGATATCGTGACGATGCGCCTCCTGGTTGTTGGCGCTGAAGTGCTTAAGCGTTCCTGTCACACCGACACGATGCATCCCGTTCAACTGAGCAACTGCCATCTTCCCTGTCAAATGCGGGTCTTCCGAGAAGTACTCAAAGTTCCGACCGTTCAACGGGTTGCGATGAATGTTCATCCCTGGTCCGAGCAACGTATCGACGCGGTTTTTCCGCATCTCAAGCCCTGTCATCTCGAACAAGTCTTCAACAAGGTCGACGTTGAACGTAGAAGCCAAGAGAGTCCCGTTCGGAAGCGCGAACGCCTTCGTCCCGATATCCATGCGAATGCCTGATGGACCATCGGCACAACACGCAGCTGGAATCTCAAGCGCGTTCAATCGGTCGGACACGCCACCAAACGCAGCTGCCGTACCCGGCGTGACACGTGGTGAGTTCATCCCTTGTCCGCGGACGATTGTCGCCAAGTCCTCATCCGTCAATTGATCCAAGAATGTGTCGAGTGATGTCTTCTCGTGATATACATCGCTCAATTTGATCCCTTGGTCACCCATGAACACTCGCGTCTCAGGGCGTTCTTCCAAATAACGTGTCTCGACGTCAACGGCGCGAAGCGGTGTCGACTCGTAGCCCACTTCAAATCCCTGTTCGCCTTGAATCGGTTTCATCCGTTCGAACGGGAGGACAGGCGCCATATTTTCGCTTAACGTCTCGAGGATGCGTTGCTCCTGCTGCTCGACTTCGAAAGCGAGTGTAGCCGAACGCACATCCGTTCCGACATATAAGCGATATGTTCCTGATTCGAGAACGAAGCTCGATTCATGACCCGTCACGCCAGAGTCGTCGTAGCTCGCAAAATCAGTCATCTGGACGTTAAACGAAAGGGTTTGTCGCTCACCCGGTTCAAGAAGCAATGTTTTCTCAAACGCTACTAAAGACCGGAGCGGATTTCCGAGTTTTCCTTGCGGTTTCTCGACGTAGAGTTGGACGACTTCTTTCCCGTCACACTCACCCGTGTTCGTCACTTCCACCTCAACCGTTAAAACGCCATCGACTTCTGCCGTACGCTTCACTTCAGTATGGAATGTCGTATAAGACAATCCGAATCCGAACGGGTACAAGACGTCGTCTTTCGCGAACGTTTCAAAGTAGCGGTAACCGACATAGATATCTTCTTGATAAATCCCTTTATCCGCGTGACCAAAGTTCTTTGTCGACGGATAATCCTCGATGGATCGGGCAATCGTATCCGTCAGTTTCCCGGAAGGACTCACGTCACCGACAAGCACGTCGACGAGTCCTTTTCCGCCTTCCATCCCACCTTGCCATGCATAGAGGATTGCACTCGGCTCATTCTCCCACTTCATGTCGATGATGTTTCCGACGTTCAACACGACGACCGTCTTGTTGAAGCGCTTCGTCACGCGCTCAATCATCGCGTGTTCGATATCCGTCAATAAGTAACTGCCCGGGTCGGCCGTATTGTCACGGTCTTCCCCTGCCGTACGTCCGATCATGATGAGGGCGACATCCGATTCTTGTGCCGCCTGTTCGACGAGCTCGTCCGTTACGTCCATCTCTTGTTGCGACCACGGTTCACCGGCCCAACCGACACCTTGGTCGAACGGGTTCTCTTTCACCCATTCCTCATACGTCGCATAAAGCGATTCATTGATATGAATGTCTGTACGTTCACGTAGTGCTTCGAGCGGTGTCGTGACATATCCGACGTTCACCATCCCACCTGAACCGGTACCGCTCTTATAGTAATGGAACTGACTACGCCCAAATACGGCAAGCTTCGTTTCAGACTGCAACGGGAGGGTTTTCTGTTCGTTTTTGACTAACACGACCCCTTCCGCGACCGCTTGACGTGCCAATTCCTCATAACGTTTCCAATCCAATGTATACTGTTTCATTTCGTCAGCTCCTTAAGTCCTTTTGCGATTTCATTCATACAATCTTCTGCCTGTGGGTAGTCTCCTAATTTGTCCATAAAGGCATGATCCATACCCCGATATTGAATCAGTCGAGTCGGAATACCAGCTTCTGAAAGTTTTCGGGCATACGCCTCCCCTTCAAGTCGTAAGTAATCGTACTCGGCTGTCACAATCAAGGCTGGCGGTAAAGTCGTGATGTCCTCTGCCAAAAGTGGTGAGACGAGTGGATGCGTGACATCCGTCTTCCCTTGAAGATAGAGGTCATTTAGTAGCGAATCTGGATCTGCAAGAGCGAGCACGACACCTCGAATCAGGTCGTGATGGTGTGAGATATCGTACGCATCGAGTGTCCATTCAAAATCATTTGTCGGAATGGATGCTAGATTGACGACGGGATAGACGAGCGCTTGATAACAAATGCGCCCCTCCCCTCGTTCTTTCTCCATCAGACAGCAAGCGGTCGCCAAGTTGCCACCGGCACTGTCACCGGCGACCGCGATTCGGTCTTGGAGAATGTTCAACTCACCCGCATGGTCATACACCCATTCAAAGGCTCGGTAACAATCGTTCAATCCGGCCGGGAACGGATGCTCCGGGGCGAGACGATAATCGACGGAGATGACGACCGCGTTCGCCTGTTCCGCCAGCAATTTACAAGGATTCTCGACCGTATCGAGCGTCCCTCCGAAAAAGCCACCTCCATGGAAGAAGAGAATCGCCGGGATGGCTTCAGTGTGATGCGGGCGATACAGACGGACCGGAATATCCCCGTCCTCACTGGGAATCATGAGATGCTCGGTTTTGATATCAGTCGTCGTCCGATCCTGATTCGGCCAACCCATACTGGCACGTGCCGCCTCGAGGTCAAATGCTGTATCCGGTTCATCGTGTGAAGAATGATTTGCGGTCAGCGTTTCGAACACGCGTGGATCAAGGTCGCCGGTGCGGTCTGAATCCGGTATGGGTTTGATGGTGGTTTCGAGATGGTTCGCGTGCGTTCGATATTGGCTTTGTTGAAGGTGTTGGACGAGATATTTATAATCGGATTCCATTATGTAAGCCCCTTTCTTTCAACGTTTCTAAACCTGATAAAATATTGTTATTGGATAAAGTTGTACATCGGCTCATCGCGTGATACGTTTTTGGAACAGACCACTAAAGGAGTGTTATTGATGTATAACTGCGTCAGCTGCAATAAATCATTGAACGAACATGAAGTCATCCATACAGATGAACTCGGTCATTTCGGTGATCCAATCAAGCATTATTGCGATGCTTGTTTCATCGAGGGAGCAAAAATCGGTTTTCACAAGATGGAGATTGGTTGCTGCACAGCATGCCAACAACCGTTAGTTTTACAATTTGATCAGGAAGAAACCGCTAGCCTGGCTCGTGAAGATGGAACAGTTCATTACATATGCCCTCAAATGCTAGAAGCGTATCAACAACAAAATGAAGAGCTGATCGAACAGTTAGAAGATGTTCATGACCAGTTTATTTTTTATGTGATTCAACCCGATCCGACGTTGCCTGACTTCGGATAATGGATTCTCATTCGCTTTCCTACCGTCTTTCGGTCTATAATGGACTGTATTGCAAATAGACATTGAAATTTTCTGAAGCAGAAGTTTTCACGAAAGAATGAGGTTACCCATGAACAAACAGCAATTTACTGATTATCGCCTGAGCGATGAGATTACTCGCGCATTAGGCATTATGAAATACGAATCACCGACTGAAGTACAACAACACGTCATCCCCCGTGCGCTCGAACGCGAAGACTTGATTGTCAAAGCACAGACGGGAAGCGGAAAGACGGCTGCTTTCGGGATTCCGGTCATCGAGCTCATCGACTGGGCCGAAAACAAACCGCAAGTGCTCGTCTTGACACCGACACGCGAACTCGCCGTTCAAGTACGGGAAGACATGACGAACATCGGACGTTTCAAACGAATCAAAGCGACTGCCGTCTACGGGAAAGAACCGTTCTCGAAACAGCGTGAAGAATTGAAACAAAAGACGCATATCGTCGTCGGTACGCCTGGTCGCGTCATGGACCACATCGAGCGTGAGACGCTCTCACTCGACCGCATCGAATATTTAATCATCGATGAGGCGGACGAAATGCTCAATCGAGGCTTTCTCGCAGACGTCGAGAAGATTCTTCAACAGTTGCCGAAAGACCGCGTCACAATGGTCTTCTCCGCAACATTCCCACAAGATATCGAACGGCTCTGTCAGAAGCATATGAATGCTCCGGCACGTGTCGCAATCGAGTCGACAGGTATGACGGCTTCGACAATCGAACACCGTTTACTTCCCGTTCATCGGAACGAGAAACTTGCTGTCCTTCAAGACATCACGGTCGTCGAAAACCCGGATAGCTGTATGATTTTCTGTCGTACGAAAGAGAACGTCGATACGGTGTACGCTGAACTCGACAAAGCCGGTTACTCGGCTGAACGTCTCCACGGCGGACTCGAGCAAGAGGACCGTTTCGCCGTCATGAACGGCTTCAAGATGGGTAACTTCCGCTACCTCGTGGCGACAGACGTCGCAGCACGTGGAATCGATGTCGACAACGTCGAACTCGTCATCAACTATGACGTTCCTGTCGAAAAGGAAAGTTACGTGCACCGTACGGGTCGTACTGGACGTGCCGGCAAACAAGGAACAGCCATCACGCTCATGACCCGTCAGGAAGAACGTCTCATCGGAGCTATTGAATCATACGTTCAATTCGAGATTCCGATGATCGATGCTCCGACGGAAGCGGACGTAGCGGCTAACCAAGATGCCTTTGAGCAAAAGTTGAGCGGACGACGCGTCGTTCGAAACAACAAGACAGCTCGCATTAACCAGGACATCATGAAGCTCCACTTCAGTGGCGGGAAGAAGAAAAAACTTCGTGCTGTCGACTTCGTTGGAACAATTGCCAAAATTCCTGGCGTATCCGCTGACGACATCGGCATCATCACAATCAATGACCAAATGACATACGTCGATATCCTTAACGGAAAAGGCTCGATTGTCCTTCAAGCGATGGAAACGACTCCTGTCAAAGGGAAGAAACTTAAAGTGAGCAAAGCACGTAAATAATGCAGATTCAGCCTCAAAGATGATATTCGTCTTTGAGGTTTTTTATTACCTCACAACAATCGAAAGCGCTTTCGATAAACATTAAAAAAATATGGGTTTCGGAAAACGTTTTCACCTGCATCATACCTGTATCAAATCTCAAATTCAACCTTCCTCACTCGATTGTCAAAAAAGAGCCCAATCTGTCGTTTGGGCTCAGTCTTCCAAGTGAAGAAAATCAAATTTTGAGTCGATGGTTGAACTGTGGCTCGTTTGATGAATCGATTCGTCACGACTCACGAGATATGTGTACTCAGCATCCGGTTCTGTCGAAAATTTCACGAACAATGTATGAGGATTCATACTCTCAAATCCGTTCTCCCCATAAGGAATAGAGCGGACGGTGATGATTTCGGTCGGATATCGGTCCTTGAGATACGCTTCGAGCACTATTTTTTCTTCCTGCACCTGTTGATTCACCCAATAAGGACGAACTGCATAGAATATTCCGTACGCTAATATACAACACATCGTCGCGACCCGTATACGCCTGCGCCATTTCCCATGAAATTGAAACGACAGCAAAGCCAATACAACCACGATGGCGAATACAATCAACAGGTCAATCAACTCAAGCGGATGCATCAATTTTCCTCCAGTCAGTCTAGCGACTCTTCAGAGATGAGCTTGAATCCTTCAATCTCTGTCTCTTCTTCCACTTCAATCAACAGACATGGTTTTCCTTTATAGTTCACTTGCTTCACGTATTTCAAATCTTGTGGACTGACAGAAATATTGGCGACTTTCGTATTGATTTTAATCGATTTCGACGTATATTTCGGAACGACACTCGTTGCTTTCATCTCATATTTCGTGTCGTCGACGACTTGTTTGAACGCCTGCTCGACTTTTTCTGTCGTCACATCTTCCACACCGCTCGCCCGAAGGACGACCTCGACCGCACGAGAGTCGAGCATCGCTACCCGCTCTTCTTCCTGTTCGTTCTCTTCTTCGGCGACAATGATTTGATTGATCTCATCATAAACGGTCGCGAGCGTCCGGGAATTGACTTCTTCCCCGATGACAGCTTTCACCACTTCTTCGAAGACCGCCTTCTCTTCCACTGCCGTAACGATTTCCGAACCGTTCAGCACGTTCTCAATGAACGTCATATCCGGTTGATGCGCTTTATGTGCCGAATAGAGGACATGGTTCACATCGGCCGCATTATCCGTGAAACACGGGAATAAGAATCCACCAATTGGCGCCTCGAGTTTGATGATTGGATTTACAATCAAACTCGCTTTGAATTCACGCTCGACGAAGTCAAAGACGAGTGACTTTTTCGGAAGTTCTGTCGGGCTGATACTGCCGAGAATGAACTTCGTCGTATACACTTCATCGTTCGCGTGAATCTCAGACTCTTCCGAGTATCGGTTCGTCGGCTTATTGTAATTCCCCCGGATGAACGTCACGACCATGTCTTTTTCAAATGGCGTGTCTTTCACCATCTTCAAGGCGATGCGTTGCATATAGTCCGTCCATACGTCTGTCTCTTCCGTACGAAGTCCTTCATACAGCAATCCTTGCGTATGGTCGACTTGACCTTCCTCAGGATATTGGAACTTCACTTCGAATAACTTTTCATCAAGTTTCCCACCGAGCACTTTTTTGAAGTTCGTCAAAAACAGTTCTTGCTGTTCTTCTTCTAAGAACGGGAACGGACGCAACTCTTCGTAATAAATCTCATTCGTTTCCTGTCGGATGTAAATCGTATATAAGTCAGCAATCTTCAGCTTCGTCGCATTCACTTTAAACTGTCGGCGAATCGCCGCAATCTCTTTCTTGTTCATTCCATCCACCTCTTCTTTTCTCTCGATCCATGTCATTCATTATACCAGTCCTGATCGCTCACTAGTTCCAAAGAAATAACACGAAATCGTTCGCTAATGCTAGAGAAGGATTTGCGATAGTCTTTCTAATCATTTTGCAGATTTTCACACTTTTTCAAAATCGTCCTGTGTATGATCAAGTTGAATTTATTGCGTGATATTTGTCTCACGAAAGGTTGCCCACTTGCTCGACAAGTGTTCATTCCAAATACATAGTAGGAGGCTTTTTATGTTGAAGAAACTCATGTCTGTCGCACTCGTCACATTGCTTGTTTGGGTGGCCGCGTCATTTGACGCGACACCGGTCTCTGCATTCCCGCCGAATATCCCTTCGAAAGCGGATGCGCTCACGAAACTGAATGCGCTCACCGTCAAAAATGAAGGATCGATGACAGGATACAGTCGGGACCTCTTCCCGCACTGGTCGAGTCAAGGAAGTGGTTGTAACACGCGTCACATCGTCTTGAAACGGGACGCTGACTCGGTCGTCGACCAATGTCCGGTAACGACCGGCTCATGGTACAGTTACTATGACGGTTTGACGTTCACGTCGGCATCTGACATCGATATCGACCACGTTGTTCCGCTCGCTGAAGCATGGCGCTCTGGCGCAAGCAGCTGGACGACAACCAAACGTCAGAGCTTTGCGAACGACTTGAACGGTCCTCAGTTGATCGCGGTGTCCGCTTCATCGAACCGCTCAAAAGGAGATCAAGACCCGTCGACATGGCAACCCCCTCGCACCGGCGCGCGTTGTGCATATGCGAAGATGTGGGTCGAGACGAAAAGCCGTTGGGGCTTGAACCTTCAATCGTCAGAGAAGTCAGCACTCACGACAGCCATCAACGCTTGTATTTATTGAGACAGAAAAGGAGTCATTCATGAACAAACTTACTTCTACATTCAAGGCAACCCACGGTGTCATGACGGAAGAAGTCGGTGTCATCAGTGGCGAGTTGGAATTGACGACGGCGTGTCAGGAAGATGGTTCCTTGACACTCCACATCACGTACGTCGGAGCGAAAGATGTGTACACGCTCCCCGGGAGTCCATATCAACTGCATGACACAAACGATCATGACGTCATCCATCAGATGCTCGTGAACATTCTCGAGCGGACTTAAAAACATCGCCAACTCCGAATTAAGGGGTTGGCGATGTTTCGTCTTTCCGATATTTCGTTAACAACTCTTTCGGGATGTGACAATAATCGTCCGGACAACGCGTCAGGCGATCCTGATGCTCGTCAGCACTTCGCACATAGTTCGTGAGCGGTTTGACTTCAACAGCGATTCGTTCTGCATCCGCGCGTCGATCAATGAACGCTTGCGCCTCCATCAAGTGCCGTGACTCCTCACTGTAGACGCCCGTTCGATACTTCTCCCCGACATCGATTCCTTGTTGGTTGACACTGTATGGATCAATGATTTCGAACAAGTAATGCATTAAATCTTCGATCGTCACAACATCCGGATCGAACGTTGTTTTGACACACTCCGCGTAACCGTCATACTCTCCGTCTAACATATCGGTCGCACCGTTCGCGCGTCCTGCTTCAGTTGAAAGGACGCCCGGTAACGTCTTCACAAACTCCTGGACACCCCATAGACATCCGCCCGCTAAATAGATCGTTTCGATGTGAATCACTCCCCGTCTATTTGAATCTTTTCTAAAGCATACACGTAATGATGAGAGAAGGGAGGGATTTGATTGAATAAACAACGTTTTCTCACCACATTGACCAGCTCCATCATCCTCTTTGTTGCCATGATCTTTATTTTTCGTAACGACTATTCTCTATTCGCTGAAATGGCAATCATCTTTATAGCGGTCGTCATCGGCCAAACAATCCTCGAACGACTATTTCGACGCTTTGCGGAGCAACGAGTATCGAATCAGACGGCATTCGTCTCGTTTCTGTCGTTGCTCGTAGTATTCTGGACTTTTGCCAGCATTCTTTTCGATTGAATACGAAGTCATTATTCTTGAATATACCCCAACCGCTTCAAATCTTCATAAACGAGTGAAGACAATAGCGTCCGCCCATCACCGTTCAAATGGTCTGGATTATGGAAGAACGACTGCTCATGAATGAATCGTTCATCCCCCATATAATTGAGGAACGGAACATCTAAGTCCAGTTTATCTAGGTGCTGAAACACGAGACGTTCCATGACGTCTTCATCAAAATACGTATGGTATGACGCGTGGACCGGCTCCATCGCCAAGACGACACGATACCCTTGTTGTTTACAGTAGTCGATGATGTCTTGTAAATGAGCCATGTTTTCTTCAATCTCATGATTGTTCACGGCATTTTCATACTGAGCGGCCACTTCCTCATACTTACGCTCGGAGTAATTCAGCCCACTATTCTCCCATGGCTTATGCGCATCAAACCGAAAATCCCGGATTTCCCGGGAAATCGCGGCATAAACACTGCCACTATTCAATGCCGGGAACTGTTCATGTGTATAATATTGAAACAGGCTGACCGGCTCGATGTCTTTACGGTCCAAGACGCGATAGTAATTCGCCTTCCGACCAACGTCCGAATTGCTGAACGTGATTTGAGATAAGGACACGATCACGACCCCACCTGGCTTCAGGTGCTCATCGTATTCTTTTAGCATCTTCAAATCATATTCAATCGGTTGACTCGGTAACGCCAAGTCGAGATGCGACAATCCGGTCGGTTTAAAATAATACCCGTACATCGCATGGGACGTCCCCAAATTGATGATGTCGACTGTGTGAGGATCCTCCTTGAAGGCAAGAACGGGCCGGTTATTATTGTATTCCCACGACTCTTTCACGAACTCGTTAACGGGAATAAAGATGGCGATCATGACGAGTAACACAACGACGATTTTGATTCCTAAACGTTTCATGCTAATTCCTTTCCGTACATCTTAAAACCCACCGTATACAAATCCTTGGCTCGACACCCCAAACAAGAAGGCCGAGACAATCAAGAACAAGTTGATCGCCACACTCGTCATGGCAGACTGACGTGCCATCCAGTCCCAAGCCGAACCTTTCGTCCGTTCAATATGTTGGAACAGGTGAACGACGACAAAGACGACGAGGAAGATGATTAAATCGAGCAACGAGAACATTTGAATCGCCTGTATCATGCCTGACGGTGCCCATGAAGAAGGCGTCACGTACAATTTGGCATGCGAGAACGCTTCTGCCATCGAATGCGATTGGAAGAAGACGCGCGAGAAACAGACGAGCTGGAACGTGATGGCGATTTTCCACCAATGATGCAGTGTCGGCACGCGGTCAAACCCGACCCATGATGCCATTTTTTCGCGCTGCTGTTTCGTATGGTCTCCAAAGACGCGATAGATCCCATGAATAAGTCCCCATAAGACGAAATTCCACGCGGCACCATGCCAGATTCCACTCACTAAAAACGTTGCGAGGATGGCACCATAAATCTGCTCACGCTTCTTCTTCCCTTTCGCGAGCGGCATGAAGATATAATCCCGTAACCACATCGAGAGTGTGATGTGCCAGCGGTTCCAAAAGTCGGCAATCGATACGGCAAAGTGCGGTTGCTTAAAGTTCTCCGATAAGCGAATCCCGAGCAATCTGGCACAGCCGATGGCAATATCACTACATGCCGAGAAATCGGCGAACAGTTGAATGGAGAACAGCATCGTTGCGAGCACGATTTCTGAACCGGTCGGATCTGGACTGTTGAATACACTTGCGACAATCGGAGCTAACCGGTCAGCGATCAACGTCTTCTTGAAGAATCCCCAAATGATGCGCTGAATCCCATAGCTGATATTGTCGTAGTCGAGATGCTGCTCCGTCTTCAGCTGGGGAAGTAGCTTTTTCGCTCGCTCAATCGGACCCGCCACAAGTTGCGGGAAGAAGGCGAAATAGACCGAGAAATAGCCGTAATGACGCTCCGCCTTTTGCTTCCCTCGCGAGACGTCCACGACATAACTGATGGCTTGGAACGTATAGAACGAGATGGCCAACGGCAACACGATCTCTTTATA
Source organism: Exiguobacterium sp. MMG028 (assembly GCF_027947425.1). Lineage (NCBI taxonomy): Bacteria > Bacillati > Bacillota > Bacilli > Caryophanales > Exiguobacterium > Exiguobacterium sp. MMG028. Next base: position 41,103 of record NZ_JAQJIN010000003.1, on the reverse strand, counting down.
CGGCACATCATAATCAAATCCGCTCCATGCGGCGAACGAACGGAGCGAATCATTGACGAAATTAAAATATTTAAACCATCCGAGGAAGAATACGAGAACGGAGACACCGACCCACATGAGCCGCTTCTTCTGTTCTTTCTTTTCTTGCTTCTCAATCAGAATCCCAATCACATAAGTAAAGGCGGTACTGATCAACAGGAGCGGAATGAATTGGACGCTCAACGTGGCGTAGAAGACATAGCTCGCTAAGAGGAGGAGTACCCATCGGAATCGATGTGGGACCACGTAGTAGGTTCCAACGATGATTGTTAAAAATAAGAGAAATTCAATCGAAATAAAAGTCATATTTACCACCTGATGTTATGAAACTTGACGATGTACCGATTCCTGACAATCAGGTGGTCACAAGTTCTCGCTTCGGCAATGCGGCATAACGAATCTTTCCGAACGAATTACGTGGAATCTCGTCAATCTGCATCACCCGAACACCTTTCACCTTGATTTGTTCTTTGATGATTTTTTGAATGCGTGCGACGTCATCTTGCAACGTATACACATATAGTTGGTCGTCTTCCCCGGCACAGACACAGTCATGTCCGTGCTCTCGAAGGAGGGCCTCGACTTCGTCCAGGCTGATTCGACTTCCATATAGTTTGATCATGCGCTTCATGCGGCCGACGATGAAGAAATATCCATCCTCGTCTCGGTACGCCATATCTCCTGTACGCAAGACACCGTGATTGTCGTCACCCTTCGCAAGGTCGGCTAATGAAGTCGCGTACCCGAACGACACGTTATCACCTTGATACACTAATTCGCCCGTCACGTTCGCATCTTTGATGTCGTTTCCGGCTTCATCTCGTAACGAGAGCGTTCCACCAGGGATGGCGATTCCAATGCTCCCTGCTTTTTTCGCATGCATCCGATCGGGTAAATACGACATCCGCGCCGTCGCCTCCGTCTGACCATACATGATAAAAAATTGAATCTCTTTTTCTTCACACACCGTCGCGAAGTGATGCGCGAGCGTTGGGTCTAACTTTCCACCCGCCTGCGTCAACTTCTTCAAACTCGGCAAATCATACGTCTCAAACTTCAAACGTTTTAACATCTCGTAATGAAACGGTACCCCACCAAACGTGGTCGCCTGCTCGGTGCGACACAACTCCCAAAACTCTTTTTGAACGATCGAGCGGTCTGTCAGGATAATCGTTGCCCCTTTCAACAGGTGACTGTTGATAATCGAGAGCCCATACGAATAGTTCATCGGAAGGGTCGTGATCGGTTTATCCGTTTGATCGATGTCGAGATAATCGATGATTGACGTGGCGTTCGCTGATAGGTTGTTATACGTGAGACGGACCAATTTCGGACTTCCGGTACTCCCTGAAGTCGTCAACAGAAGGGCCAACTCTTCATGAAGTTCATGGTGAACTGTTGCTCCTGTTTCAAACAAAGCGTAACCACCGTAACCATAGTAAGCATCCAACGCGTTCGCCAAATCGTCTCTCGATTCCGGTGCCCATACGTGTGTCGGTTCATACCGTTCCATCAACTTCTGTAATTGCTCGGCTGGGATATCCGCATCTAACAAGACGGGTACGACATGTCCTCGAATAAAACCGACATACCCGAAGAGTGACTCGACCCGGTTGGCACATAAACAGAAGACGAGCGACCGTTCGCCGACTTCTTGACAAATCGAGTCGCCAACCTCCAACATCTCGCCATATGTGTAAGAACGGTCCGCATAGACCGCCTCACGATCCGTGTACTGCTCGAGTGTTTGAAAAAGCGTCATGAGTGGATATCCACACCGAGGCGCTGCAGCAACGCGATGCCAGACTGATACGAATGGAACTCCGTCATTTCATCCGAGTCGATATAGACGTCAAACGCATCTTCGATTTCTGCGATGAGCGTCATGTGTCCAATCGAATCCCATTCCGTTGATTCTCCGAGCTTCATGTCCTCGAGAACCACATCGTCCTCTAATTCCAATCCGTTTTTAAATGCCATGTTATATGCTTCAAGTGTGCTCATTGTATTCATCCTTTCACATTCACTCCAACTGTTCGATTTCATCTATTCTTATCGACTGATAATGATAATCATTTGCCTTGTGATTCTATCACAATTTTTTGAAATCGGTCAATTCTTCATAGGAGAAAAAGCTTGGAGTTGAGCGATTTTGTACATGAAAAAGACCACATCGTTACGATGCGGTCACAGGAGACGATAAAACATATTCGAGTTGTAAATCGAGTGGTTCTTCTTTATAGATTTCTGGCACGATTTCTTCGGCTAGTATGCATCCCATCGCTTCATAGAAATGATACGTATCGACGGCTGGGTTTGCCCCGATATAGAGTTTCTTCGCACCTCGATCGACCGCTGCCTGACAGACCTGTTCAAATAACACTTTACCAATCCCCTGTCCACGATTAGGACGACTCACATGAATAAAGCCCAGATTCAAATACTGTCCTTCCGTTCCGAGCGGGTGTCCATCCAGTCCGGCAAAGCCAAGTAACGTTTCACTTTTTTGGATTGCCACAACAACGCCGCCACGATCGATGTAGTAATTAAGAATCTCAATGACCTGTTGTTTTTTCGCGTCATCCCATTCATCGATGTAATGCTCATCTTTTTGATAAAGCTCACCATCTGAATCCACGGCATAGATGCGATGCGTTTCCTGAAAACGTTCAAAGGTCGTTAGAAAATCGGGAGCGATTCGTTCTGTTAGGAGGTGAATCGTATCGTTCATCGTAGTCTCCTTGTCATGATAAGACGTTTAATGTTGTAAAACTTCTGTCAGACGAATCATTTGAAGTTCTGTCTTCACCGAATTGATAGAAGAAATTGTTTCATTAGAACGTTTAGCCAAATCTTCCGGTAAATCTTTCAAACGTTCAGATGATTCATCAATCTCCTTCATCAGTTGTTCATGTTCACTTTGATCAATCTTTGTCACTTGCTTCTTCTCTTTCCAAAATTGCAGAGCTTGGATAGCTTGTTCACTTGATGATTGAAAAGAATGATAGGTGGCGACTGTTTTGTTTACGGATAAAAGAACTTTTGAAGAGATTTCTAACGCATCATGTGCCTCCACAGTTGAGTTTCGAATATCTTCAATCTGATAAATCAATTCAGAATCTAGTTCTTTTTCAATCTTCATTAAAATGGCTGGGTCTTGTGACGTTTGATACTCACTATATACTTGCTCAATTCGCTCACGAGTTTCCTTCATATCTGTTTTTACTTTTGACAAATGCTCTAATCGAAATAAAACGGCGTCCAGTTCAGTCAAAGCACTATTTGCATTACTTACATAGCCACTGATTTTACCTAATAACGGATGATTGACCACGCTGTTCACACTCGATAAAACAAGAGTAGCTGAATCAACTTGCTCTAAAACATCACGAACTGAAAAAAGATTTTTATTTATTAGTTCGATTTGGGTGACAACCTCCGATAAATCTTTCTCGTACTCCTTCAAGTCATCCAAAATTTTTGGGGTTTCTTGTTCAATGATGTTGAGTGAATCCTGTTGCATTTGTTCAATTTTCTTTTGAGAGGCTTCATCTGCAAAAACTTTTTCTGATTCAGACTGATTTAATTCGCTCACTACGTAACTTACTGAACCTGATACAACAAGCGATGCAATAAGCGTAGTCGGGAATAAATACCGCTGAAACATAGAAGTCCGCTTTCTCGTCAATGAATCTTTTTTCGATTCCATATGTAATGAATCCCCTTCAAATGTAATGAAAAATAAATTTCAGGTGGTAATTATCTATATTGTACTGGTTGATTCTTACAACAACAATTGTATTTCTGTTTTAAGTAACAAAAAAACCTGTATCTCATACAAGAGAAACAGGTTTTGAAATCACTTATGATACGGTTCATTCCGATTGATTCGATACGCCCGATAAATCTGTTCACACAATACGAGCTTCATGAGTTGATGTGGGAACGTCATCTTCGAGAACGAGATCGTATCGTCCGCTCGTTTCATCACATCGTCGGACAGACCGAGCGATCCTCCGATGACGAAGGCGATTTTACTCTTTCCATACGTCGCGAGTTGATCGAGTTCACGAGCGAACGCTTCACTCGTCCGCTGCTTCCCTTGAATCGCTAAAGCGATGACGTGCGTGTCTGGGGATATCTTCGCTAAAATCCGCTCGCCTTCCTTTTGTTTTACTAGTAACATATCTGCCTCACTTAAATGCTCGGGTGCTTTTTCGTCTGAGACCTCGATTTCCTGCACTTTTGCGTAGGCAGAGAGCCGTTTTGTGTACTCGGCAATTCCTTGCTTTAAATATTTTTCTTTTAGTTTGCCGACCGTGATAATTGAAATATTCATCCAATTCTTCCTTTTTCCACAGTTTTTTTGGAGTTATCCATAGGGTTATCCACAGAGTTATCCACAAATCCACATGTTGATAATTAGTTTTTGCTTGACACAACATATGTTGCGTCGGCTTCACAGAACTCACATGTCACTTGTTCACTTGTGGATAATTCTTCTAACAACGGGTACTCCCCTGTTTCATCCACAATGATGTCTAAAGCGATTTCAACATGTTCCTTGCATACTTTTTTTTCCACAGTTTTTCCTCCTTAAAAAAGAAGCGTCGCCGCTTCTTTAAGTTGCTTCAGTTAATGTCGCCTCGGTTTCACTTGCTTCCCCGCGACGTAAATACTCAATCGTAATCGTATCACCGACCGTCGCATCTCGATAGAGCGCATCGCGTAAATCGACATATCGTTTAATCTCCCGATCTCCGATTTGCGTGATGATATCGCCGACGCGGAGTCCTGCTTCTTCGGCTGGACTATCTGGTGTCACTTCTTCGACGAAGACACCGTCTTCTTGATCGAATGAGATGCCGTACTCTTCCCGGACGTTACCGGGTACCGCAATGACTTCTTGAATCGTGACCCCGAGCTGTGCTCGTGTCACTTTACCATCGCGTTCTAACATGTCAATGACCGGTAGCGCCACGTTCACTGGAATCGAGAAACCGACTCCTTCTACGCTCGCTTCGGCGATTTTCATCGAATTGATTCCGACGAGTTCTCCACGAATATTGATGAGGGCACCGCCCGAATTCCCTGGGTTGATGGCCGCATCGGTCTGGATGACTTCTGCGTTGTAATCCATCAAGCCGTCGCTATTCGTATCGACCGGCACCGTCCGCTCGACACCACTGACGATACCACGGGTGACCGAGTTTGAGAAGACACCGAGCGGATTTCCGATGGCCATGACGGTCTCACCGGCTTGTAGCACGGTCGAATCACCAAGCACGATCGGTTTCGCATCGATATTATCTGGCAGCTCAACTTCTGCGACCGCCAAATCATTGAGTGGGTCTTCGCCGAGAATCGTTGCCGACGCGATCTGGCCGTCGGAAAAGGCGATGTTGATTTCGTCTGCCTCTTCGATGACATGGAAGTTGGTGACGATATATGCCGTGTTTCCTTCCACTTTATAAATGACACCAGAACCTGCGCCCGCTTCCCACTGCGAGTCCGAAGTGAAGGCCCGCTGAATGTTCGTAATACTGACAACGGACGTCTTCGCTCCGAGAACTGCCGATGTGACGTCGGATTCGGTGACGGTCACGGCTTGCTCGGTCCGCGTCAGTTCATTCGTCACAAAACGAGAGGTCGGCGAATCCCAGAGCATCACTGTGACAAAAAACAAAGCCGCTCCTAAGAATCCGCCAACCCCTCCGAGTAACAACGGTTTTATATTCGGTCTCGGCTTGTGGCGTACGTGTTCTTCTTGCTTCGGACGCCATTCGCTCCGAGACGGATACGTCGGTTTTTCTTCTGTTGCTTCGTGTACTTCAGGTTCGACGTCTTGAGGTTCATACTCATGGTGTCTCTCTTCGTTCACGACGCGTCCCCCCTTCAAGACAGTGTGATAACTGTCTTTTCCCAAGTTTCCTTATAAAGAAACGAGCGAAGTGGGGATTGTCGGGTCCGTGTCGCACAATTTGATTCGACCTAAGTCGACGTCCCGCATGCCGAGTGTTTGCGAGACGCTCATTTGCGCGAGCTCTTTCATGTTGTTGTCCTTGCTTAAGTGCGCCAAATAGATCCGCTTCGTCCGGTCGCCGATGACCTCACTCATCGCAATCGCCGCATCCTCATTCGAGACGTGACCGTAGTCCCCAAGGATGCGTCGTTTGACGCTCCACGGGTAACGTCCCATCTGCAGCATCGAGACGTCATGGTTTGACTCAAAGATAAAGTCGTCAGCTCCGCGGATAATCCCTTTCATCCGGTCTGAGACGTAGCCCGTATCCGTGATATGGGCCAAGCGTTTCCCGTCGTGGGCAAACTGATAAAACATCGGGTCCGCCGCATCGTGACTGACGTTGAACGTTTCAATCTCGATATCACCGAAATGCTTGATGTCCCCGACCTCGATGTGAAACTTCAACGCTGGGTCAATCTTTCCGATAAGTGATTCCATCGCTGCCCACGTCTTCGCATTCGCATAAATCGGTAAGTTATACTTTCGCGCTAATATCCCTACTCCTTTAATATGGTCGGAGTGCTCATGGGTGACGAGCAGTGCATCGATCCCATCAAACGACCGACCGATCGCTTCGATGCGTTGTTGCATCGCTTTCCCGGTCAATCCGGCATCGACGAGCAGCTTCGTCCGTTCCGTCTCGATATAGAGGGCGTTCCCGGTCGACCCACTCGCTAACACACTATACTGTAAACTCACACCATCACTCCTTTCATTCTTTCGTTTCAAACTCGACGCGCTCTACCGTTCCGTCGATGGCATTGACGAAATATACATGATCGTCAATCGCGACCGACCAGAGCGGTGGCATGATAATCAAACCGCCAGAGCTGTCGAGGGGTAAGCTATAAAACCCTGTGTTGATGGCCCGCATCTCCTGGTTCGGTTGGAAATACTTCCGTGACGCGAGTTGAGAGATGGCTTCGCTGGCCGTTAACACAAGATCGTCTTGCGGTTTCGATGAGATATCTTTCAAGTGACGTTGCTTATAATCCGTCACTTCAAACGCCTCATTCAATTGAATCAAGATGAGGGACGGTCCAATATACATCTCCGAATCTCCCTCAACTTCAGGTGCCGAGAAAATCTTATTATCTTCAAACGTTTGGACGAAAGCGATTTGTCTCGTCTTTTCATCATATCGCCAGTAGGCATATTCTTCTCCGAACGGGACATATTCCGCAACAAACGTTGAAGCCGTTGTTCTCAATTCTTTTGCATCGAGCGGTACCGGCTGTTTCAGCTCGACTTCGAGTTGCATATTGTCGAGCGTCGTCGCCAGTTGCGCCTCTCGATTTTTCGTGATCATCGCGGCCGACATCTCTTCAGACGACCCTGTCAAATAGCCGATATCCCGACCCATTCGTGGCAGTTTGGCCGGGTCGACGTTTCGTTGGTCTAAAATTTGTGCAATCGACGTGTTGTCGTTCGTCACGACTTCAGTCGCCCATGTCTCAGTCACCAATTGGAACAACAGATAGATGTTCAAGGCGAGGAAGGCGAAGATTAAAATGGTTTTCGCTTTACTCCAATCCACGATACATCATCCTTTCTGTCCAATCTTCTGACTGATTATATGGGACCCAACGTCCCGCTTCACGTACGAACCAATTCGGTGAGAACGTCACATATCGGCTCGTATCCTCGTTATATTCAATCTCATAACCGATTCGAATCTCAGTCACGTTCTCAAAACGTCCAGAGTTGATGAGTGTCCCGAGTACTTCGTCCGCGTCAGCCAGCTGCGTCGTGCCGACTGTGATCAAGCGGTCAATCTCTAAGTGATGTCGTGTGATGGACCGGACTTGCGCCCCGTCGTTTTCCACACGCAATGTGGATAAGTCGATGGCGTCATTGTTGATAAACGCCTCACGTTGGCTAAAGACCGGGAATCCTTTCACATGAAAACGGAATACGGTCGTTTCAAAGCCTTTGTTCGCCGGTGTGATGGCATCGAAACGAAGCGAGAGTCCTTGATTCTCCGAAGACTCGTCGACCCATCCACCATGGAAATTCACGAATTCGACAATCGAATCCAATCCGAGTGCCGTTTCCCGCTCGGTGCTGTTTCGAGACAAGTTCCGATAGCGACTCGCGTTCAGATTCGCGTCATATTCCGCCACGCTGACACCGTTCGTCAATGCACCGACCGAACTCGCCGGGTCGACTTCCTGGACGTTCGGGTCGCCTGGGAAGAACGTGTCCCGCATCCAGTCGAGGCGCGCATCGATTTGAATCGACGATACGTCATATGCGAACAACTCATTCATCTCCGGTCCGACGACCGGGATATAGTTCACGCGTTCATCCGTATACGTCACTCGCTTCATCGTCCGACTCGAGTTTTTTAGGAATAGACTGTTCACGTCGCCGTTTCCGACCTTCGTCAACTTCCCTTCCCAAATCGATTGGTCACTCATGATCGTTCGGATGGTAAACGCATTGTCTTCCATGTAGATGAGCACACGTTGCGGAATCTTTCCAGACAGACTGTATGTGCCCGGCAGCATATAGCTGAGCGTATCCGCATAATAGGCTTCCGGTAAAATCAATTCGAGTCCTTCGTTGATATCCGTGTAAAAGCTCGGGATATTTTTTGCGGCGAGTGGTTTGAATTCACTCGCTTCAAACGTATCCCGAATGACCCGCATCAACTGCTTTGGGGTGTTCTTCGAAGCGAAGACGGCATTGTTGTCATGCACGACCGCTTGAACCGGGATGATGACCTGATTCGCCCGACGTTGAAGTGACTCGTCCACCGTCGTCAATTGCGTCTCCGATTGGACTGCCTGATAGGTGGGATGGTAATCCCACAAAATGATGGTTTGAACAATCGACGTGACGATTAACGTGAGCAAAAGGAACGACTTCCACAGTTCTGGCTTTGCAATCGTAAACCGTTTCATCAATCATTCACCTCCACAATCGTATCGAACGGAATCGTGAAGTAAATCGTCGTGCCGCGGCCAAATTCACTCTCTGCCCAGATGTCTCCACCGTGAGCGGATACGACTTCTTTGGCAATCGATAGTCCGAGTCCGGTACCACCGATATTACGCGCCCGCGCCTTATCGACACGATAGAAGCGTTCGAAAATTTTCTTCAAGTTCGACTTCGGAATCCCGACCCCTTCATCCTTGATGCCGATGACGAGGCGTTTCGCCCGAAGCATCGTCCGGAACGTGATCGTACCGCCTTCCGGTGAGAACTTGATGGCGTTCGTAATGATGTTATCGATTACTTGGGTCATCTTATCCTGGTCGGCATGCACGTACACGCGACGTTTCATCAGCTTCCGACGGAATTGAATCGCGTCCCCTTTCGTCATCTCATGACGATCGATGATGTCGTTAAAGAACTGCACAAAGTCGAACTTCACTTTCTGCATCTTATATTCTTTACTGTCCATCTTCGAGAGTTGCAACAAGTCGTTGACGAGGCGAATCATTCGCTCTGTCTCGTTTTGCGTCGTCTCTAAGAAGCGCGGCGCCAACTCATCATCCTGATAAGCGCCTTCCGCAAGGACCTCCAAATAACTACGCATCGTCGTGAGCGGCGTGCGCAACTCGTGACTGACGTTTGCGACGAATTCACGGCGATCTTGTTCGACTTGCTCTTGTTCGGTGACGTCATGCAAGACGACGATAAGACCTGTGATTGGTCCACTATGTTTTTGAATCGGTGAGAAATAGGCTCGAACGAGGAACAGTTCCTCATCCGTACTGAGGTCAATCAGTTTTGCCGGCATCGTCCCATCCTCAGGGATGACGATTTCCTCTTCGAATGCGAGAAGGCTCTGCAAGTTCATACCCATCGCTTCTTCTTCATCGACCCCGATCATGTCACGCGCCTGGTCGTTCATTAAGATGACCCGTAACGAACGGTCGGTCGCAACCACACCGTCAGACATGTTTTCGAGGACACTCGTCAACCGACGACGCTCTGCCTCTGTCGTCGCATTCGCTTCCATCAACTCGTCCGTCAATTCGTTAAACGCGTAGGCGAGTTGTCCAACCTCATCATCCGAATACACTTTAACTTTCCGCGAGAAGTTCCCTTTTCGCATCTCGACGGCTTGCCGACGCATATCGGCAATCGGTCGTGTGATTGTTCGAGATAACAAGATACCGAGGAAGGATGTGATGATCAAGGCAATGACCGTCCCGGTTGCGAGGATTCGGATGACTTGTTCCATCTGGTTATAGATAGACTGCATTGATGCCTCGATATAGATCATGCCGATTGTGGTCCCGTCTACTTCTGACTTGACGGGAACGGCGACGACGCGCATCCGGTCATTCGAATCTTCATAGACGAGCGTCTCTTGGGCGCCGCCTGTCGCGAATGACTTTTGGATAAACGTACTTGCCGTCCGTTGTCCGACAAGACTTTGATTGTTCTGGTTCGAGGTCGCCCGTACGACACTGTTCGTATCGATGATTTGGACTTCTCGAATGTCGTCAGCTAGCGTCGTGCTCTCGGTAAAGTCAGACAGCAGCTGATCCAGTAACTGGTTCAACTGCTGGTCCGTGGTCGAGTCATTCTCGTTCGCGGCGATCCCCTCACTGACGTTATAGCTCAGTAGGTTCGCCCGATCGACGAGTGACTGCGAGAAGTTGTTGATGTATTGCCGTTCCAAAGAACGCACAAAGTACACGCCGATGACTTGCATCGCAACGAGAATGAGCAGCGCATAGATGACGACGAGCTTCCACTGGATTGATTTAAAGAAGTTCGTCCGTTTCATCGTTTAATCTTCTTCTCCTGCCTTCAAATAATACCCGACCCCGCGACGCGTAATGATATACGTCGGTGTCGATGGGTTGTCCTCTACTTTTTCACGAAGGCGACGTACGGTAACATCCACGGTACGAACGTCCCCGAAGTAATCATAGCCCCAGACCGTTTGGAGTAAATGCTCACGCGTCATCACTTGTCCGATGTTTTGCGCGAGGTAATGAATCAATTCGAACTCGCGATGCGTCAGCTCGATCTTCTCTTCCCGCTTCGTCACCATGTACGAATCCGGGTGAATCGTCAAGTCGCCGATCACGATATCGTTCGCGTTCGCCCCTTTTGCTTCAGGCGCAGGCGCCGTCGCATGACGTCGCATGTTCGCTTTGACGCGAGCCAACAACTCACGTGAGCTAAACGGTTTCGTGACGTAATCGTCCGCACCGAGCTCTAGTCCGAGCACTTTATCAATCTCTGAGTCTTTTGCCGTCAACATGATGATCGGCATATCATACTTCTTCCGTACCTCACGGCATACTTCCATGCCGTCTTTGAGTGGAAGCATGATGTCGAGTAAGATGAGATCCGGTTGAATCTCTTCTACTTTCACGAGCGCTTCTTCGCCGTCATAGGCGACATGCACTTGGTAACCTTCTTTTTCAAGTTTAAACTTCAATATATCTGCGATTGGTTGTTCGTCATCTACCACTAAAATCGTACGATCCATTCAGTGAGTCCTCCTCTTATCATTAAACGTACATGCCTACATTGTAACTCTTTTTATACAGCTTAGAAAGCGTGGTCCATTTCCGTGGAAATGAAAAAGAGAGCCGCAATGGCTCCCTTTCTTATGCTTCGTAAATGTCACGCAAGATGACCGTCTGCTCACGGGCCGGTCCGACCGAGAAGGTCAATAACTCAATACCCGTCAATTCTTCGATGCGACGCACGTAACGTTTCGCGTTTTCTGGAAGGTCTTCGAAGTTACGGACGCCCGTAATGTCTTCTGTCCAACCAGGAAGTTCTTCGTATACTGGTACACACTTCTCAAGGACGCGGAAGTTCGGCGGATATTCGTCAAGATGCTTTCCTTCGTACTCATACGATGTACAAATCTTGAGCGTCTCAAGACCTGTCAACACATCGATTGAGTTGAGGCAAAGATCTGTAATCCCGCTGACACGACGTGAGTGACGAACGACGACCGAGTCGAACCAGCCGACACGACGTGGACGACCTGTTGTCGTTCCGTATTCTTTCCCGACTTCACGGATTGTATGACCGATCTCGTCATCGAGTTGTGTTGGGAACGGACCGTCACCGACGCGTGACGTATATGCTTTACAAACACCGACAACGTGATGAATTTTTGATGGACCGATTCCAGCACCACTTGATACGCCACCTGACGCTGCGTTCGACGATGTGACGAACGGGTACGTTCCGTGGTCGATATCGAGCAGGACACCTTGTGCTCCCTCAAAGAGAACCTTCTTCTCTTCGTCGAGTGAATCGTTCAAGACGACAGATGTATCACACACGTATTTCGCAAACTGTTGGCCATACGCGTAGTACTCTTCGAAGATGTCATCAAATTCAACTGGATCGACCTCGTACATTTTCACGAACATGCGGTTTTTCAACTCGAGAACGGTCTTTAATTTTTCTGCGAACACTTCTTTGTCGAGAAGATCTGCGATACGAATCCCGATTCGCGCCGCTTTGTCCATGTATGCTGGGCCAATCCCTTTAAGTGTTGTCCCGACTTTCGCATCACCTTTCGCATCTTCTTCTAAACGATCCTGAAGCTGGTGATACGGTAAGATGATGTGCGCCCGGTTCGAGATACGAAGGTTATCCGTGCTCACACCGCGCTCATGTAAGTAAGCGAGTTCTGTCACGAGTGATTTCGGGTTGACGACCATTCCGTTCCCGATGACACACGTCTTATCCGAATAGAAGATACCCGACGGAATGAGGTGAAGTTTATATTTCGTATCATTGAAGACGATCGTATGACCAGCGTTGTCTCCCCCTTGATAACGCGCGACGACTTCGGCTTGTTTCGATAAGAAATCGGTGATTTTCCCTTTCCCTTCATCGCCCCACTGCGTTCCCACTACGACTACTGATGACATAATGAATCCTCCTTATTGATCAACGTTCTGTTCAAACCATCCGTAAGTGTACACTTGAAAAGCGAGAAAGTCAATCCAATACCGAACGTTTTATATAACATGTAACTATTCGTTCGTTATTTTGTGAATCACCTATATAAAAAAAGACACCACCGACGTTACATCGGTGGCGCGAAGGCTTGTGTCTCCATATTGACGAACTTGTTGTACTCTTTCCGGAAGGAGAGCTTGACCGTACCGGTCGGACCGTTACGTTGTTTCGCAATGATGATTTCAATCGTATTGGCGTCTTCACTCTCTTTATCGTAATAGTCATCACGATAGAGGAAGGCGACGATATCGGCATCCTGCTCAATCGCTCCCGATTCACGGATATCCGACATCATCGGTCGCTTGTCTTGACGGCTCTCTACCCCACGAGAGAGCTGTGACAAGGCGATCACAGGTACTTGAAGTTCACGCGCAATCGCTTTGAGCGTACGTGAAATTTCCGATACTTCCTGTTGTCGGTTCTCGCCCGGTTTGCCGTTCCCGACGATGAGCTGCAAGTAGTCAATCATGATCATCCCGAGACCATGTTCTTGCTTCAAGCGACGACACTTCGCCCGAATCTCGTTGACGCGAAGACCCGGCGTATCGTCGATATAGATGCCCGCTTGTGAGAGCGACGACATCGCAAGTGATAAGCGACCCCAGTCTTCCGCTTCAAGACGTCCGGTTCGGAGGCGCTGGGCATCGATATTTCCTTCCGCACACAACATACGCATGACGAGCTGTTCCGCCCCCATCTCTAAACTGAAGATGGCGACGTTCTCGCCCGTACGGACGGCAACGTTTTGCGAGATGTTCAAGGCGAACGCGGTCTTCCCGACAGATGGACGAGCGGCCACGATAATCAAATCGTTTCGTTGGAAACCGGCCGTCATCTTATCTAAATCCGTGAACCCTGTCGCAATCCCAGTGATCTCACCGCTCGACTGATGCAGTTTTTCAATCGTCGAATAGGCATCCGATAGCACGGAACCAATCGGGTGGAAACTGGACTGCCCTTTCCGTTGCGATACTTTTAGAATGTTCCGCTCCGCGTCCGAGAGGACAGAATCGACCTCGTCCTGACGCTCATAACCATCTGAAACGATGTTCGTTGCCGTTCGAATCAGACGACGAAGTGCCGCTTTTTGATCGACGACATTCAAGTAATAGCCGATGTTCCCGATGGCCGGGACGGATTCAGCGACCTCAGCTAAATAGTTGAGACCGCCGATTTCGTCTAAAATGCCTTGCGCCTGGAGCTCTGAACTGAGCGTGACCAAGTCGACAAGTTCGCCCCGGTCATTGATTTTTAACATCGCTTCAAATATGCGCTGGTGGCTGACGCGATAAAAGTCGTCCGGGTCGACCCGCTCTGAGGCCGTGATCAACCGGTCCGAATCGAGGATGATCGCCCCTAAGACGGCTTGCTCCGCTTCCACGCTATGTGGTGGTGTATTGACTTGAATCGCATCACTCATCCGTCTCTACCTCACCTTCAAGCTTCTTGTACATGTACGTTCAACGTCGCAACGACGTCATGGTGCAACTTCACTGGCACTTTCGTGAAACCGAGCGCCTTGATTGGGTGCTCGAGTTCAATTTTACGCTTATCAATCTTGTAGCCCATTGATTTGAGGGCATCCGCGATTTGTTTGCTTGTGACCGATCCGAACACGCGACCACCTTCACCGGCTTTTGTCGTGACGGCAATCGTCTCTTTTTCAAGTTTTGCCTTAAGTTGCTGCGCTTCTTTCAACTCTTCTTCTGCAGCCTCTTCAGCACGACGTTCTTTCGCCGCGAACGCTTTTAAGTTTCCAGGTGTCGCTTCAACCGCCAAGTTTTTCTTGAACAAGACGTTTTTTGCGTAAGCGTCTGCCACGTTCTTCACTTCTCCAGCTTTTCCTTGCCCTTTAACATCTACTTTCAAAATGACTTTCATTCTAATTCCTCTCCTTCAGTATCATCTGTCAAATAATGATCAATTGCTTCTTTTAACAAGACGTTTGCTTGTTCACGACTCATTTCGAGTTGTGTCGCTGCATTCGTCAAATGTCCGCCGCCATCGAGCATTTCCATGATGACTTGAACGTTGACGTCACCGAGTGACCTCGCACTGATCCCGGTTCGTCCATCCGGTAAAATCGCGATGACGAACGAGGCTTTGACACCTTCCATGTTCAGCAACTGGTCTGCAGACTGGGCAATCAATACCTGATGATGGGCCTCATCGTCAGAAGCGACCGCAATCGCCATGCCATCTGCGTAAATCTCGGTGTTTTTTAAAATCTGTGACTGTTCGATATAGGCATCGAGGTCTTGACGCATAAAGTGTTGCACGAGTACCGTGTCAGCCCCTTGAATACGTAAGTAGGACGCCGCATCAAACGTACGCGAACCTGTACGGAGCGTAAAACCTTTCGTGTCGACCATAATCCCTGCAAGAAGTGACGTCGCCTCTAAAATCGAGAGCTTGCGACTTCCTGCCTGATACTCAATCAACTCCGTGACGAGCTCACACGTCGACGATGCATAAGGTTCCATGTACACAAGAACCGGATCCTCGATAAATTCTTCACCACGTCGGTGATGGTCAATCACGACAACACGCTCCGCTCGATACAGGATGTCTTTTGAAATGACAAGTGAAGGACGATGCGTGTCGACGACGACGAGAAGCGTCTGTTCATCGATGAGCGGTTGTGCTTCATATTCGGTTAAGAATTGGCTGTATAACGAGTCATCGTTCTCCACTTCTTGAACGAGTCGCTGAATGCCGATGCTCGTCTCACCTGACGGCACAACCACGTACGCCTCACGTCCGACAAACTCAGCCAACTTCATAATCCCGATGGAAGCACCGAGCGAGTCCATATCTGGATTTTTATGTCCCATGACGAGGACACGGCTCGATTCGCGAATCAAATCACGCATCGAGTTCGAAATGACACGTGCCCGGACGCGCGTCCGTTTCTCCGTCGGGTTTGTCTTCCCTCCAAAGAAACGAACCTTTCCGTTATGACGCTTGACGACAGCCTGGTCTCCACCGCGACCAAGACCAAGGTCTAGACTCGACTGCGATAAGTTACCGAGCTCCGTCAACGTCGTTTCTCCACATCCAACGCCAATCGATAACGTCAACGGAATTTTTTGTTCCTTCGTTGCATCACGCACTTCATCCAAAATCGAGAAGCGATTGTTCTCCAGTTCGGATAACGTCCGCTCATTCATCACGAGGAAAAAGCGGTCTGCTGCCGTACGGCGCATATAGACGTGATGTCGCTGTGCCCATTGGTTGAGAAGCACCGTCACACGACGGTTCACTTCACTTCGCACTTGCTCATCCACCGCAGTCGACATCTCATCATAGTTGTCTAGATACAAGATGCCAATAACAGTTTGCGTTTGAACATATTTTTGTTCCATCTCTGCTTCTTCGGTCATATCAAACAAATAGATCGTTTGATGTATTTGGTTGTAATAGACACGGTAGACGCGGTCACCCACTTCAATCGTGGCTTCATCCTCTTCCTCTTCAATCAATTCATCGAATGCGGAATGGAGCGCATCAAGCGGTACACCAATCGCCATATCGAGTTCAAAGATCAATCGCGATTGTTCATTGTACCAATTGACACGTCTGTCTTGATCGAAGACTAAAATTCCGATCGGCATCGTCGTCAACGCTTCTTTTCCGACCTCTTCGATTTGATGAGAGAGTGAAAGGACATACTGTTCCCAATTTTTACGCTCCCGTCGCATCGTCACTTGCTGATAGATGAAAAAGATCAGCGTGCCCGTAAACAGGGTGATTGCCGCCACAATGCTGTAGAACGCCAACCCTAACGAGACAAGAAATCCAATCACATATGGAATCATGTGCCGCGCGTATTGGTTCTTCACGGATGTTATTGCTTCACCACTGTGCATGTATGCCTCCTAAAATGAGTAATGTTCACCCATGGAATCGTAAAGGTTTCTGCTCTATCATACCATATTCGTCGGTTTCACTTACACACTTACAAACGAGGTAAAATACAAAAAAACGACTTATCCAAAAGGATAAGCCGTTCGTCAAACATTACTCTGCAACGTATGGAAGCAAAGCCATTTGACGTGAGCGCTTGATAGCGACAGTAAGTGGACGTTGGTATTTCGCTGAAGTACCAGTCACACGACGTGGAAGAATTTTACCACGCTCCGAAACGAAGCGTTTGAGCAATTCTACGTCTTTATAATCGATATGAGTGATGTTGTTCGACGTAAAGAAACATACTTTACGACGACGACGACCTCCTGGACGACGTGCCATGTGAAGACCTCCTTTATAAGTTAGTTTTTATTGTCAACAATGATTAGAATGGCAAATCATCATCTGACAAGTCGATTTTGCCGCCACCCGAGAACGGATCTGCGTCAAAACCTTTATTCGAATTCGAGGACTGAGATGAAGTCGAAGCAGCTCCTGCGCCCCATCCTGATCCACTTGATTCACCACCACCGAAGACATCTCCAGATGGTGCTTGCTCACGTTGCCCTGAGGCTCCGCGTGGTTCAAGGAAGCGTACGCTGTCGGCGACTACTTCTGCCCGGTAACGACGTTGGCCATCTTGTCCTTCGTAACTACTGATTTGAAGGCGACCGTCAACGCCGGCCATGCTGCCCTTTTTCAAGTATTGTGCTACGTTCTCTGCTTGTTTGCGCCAAACGACACAATCAATAAAGTCCGTCTCGCGCTTCCCATCTTGTCCAGCGAATGGACGATCGCAAGCGAGAGTAAGGCGTGTTACGGCGATTCCGCTCTGCGTGTAACGCATTTCCGGATCGCGAGTCAATCGACCAACTAACACAACTCGGTTAATCATCTCCAAGCTCCCCTTTCACGATACGAGACGTTAAGGATTAACGCTCGTCTTTTGTTGTCATTTGACGGACAACGTCGTCAGAGATCTTCATGAGACGCTCTGTTTCTTGGATCGCTTTAGGTTCAGCAACGATGTTAAGAAGAACGTAGTGTCCTTCGCGCATCTTGTTGATTTCATAAGCGAAACGACGTTTACCCATGTCTGTTGTTTTTTCAACAGTACCACCGTTTTCAGTGATGACGTTGTTGAAGCGCTCGATTAAAGCTTTCTTCGCTTCCTCATCAACTGATGGACGGATAATGTAAAGAAGTTCGTATTTACGCATTATCTTTCACCTCCTCTTGGACTAACGGCTCCTACCGGTTTGTAGGAGCAAGGAGCAAACAATTGTTTTACTCACGTCATAATATACTATCAAACTTCCTTGACTTTTACAACACGTTTCAGCAAATCAACTTATACGTTGAAGCGGAATGTGACAACATCGCCGTCTTGGAAGACATATTCTTTACCTTCCGAACGAAGTTTCCCTTGTTCTTTCACTGTCGTCATGTTGCCAGCTGCCGAAAGATCTTCATACGCGACAACTTCAGCACGAATGAATCCACGTTCAAAGTCAGAGTGAATGACACCGGCACATTGTGGTGCTTTCATCCCTTGTTTGAACGTCCAAGCGCGAACTTCTTTTTCTCCTGCAGTGAAGTATGTCGCAAGACCGAGTGTCGAATACGCAGCACGGATCAATTGATCGAGTCCTGACTCTTCGATACCGAGATCTTGTAAGAATTCGAGACGCTCTTCCGGTTCGAGTTCTGAAATTTCTTCTTCGATACGTGCACAGATGACGATGACTTTCGCCCCTTCTGTTGCCGCATGGTCACGGACCGCTTGAACGTACTCGTTTGAGTCCGCGTCCGCCACTTCATCCTCACTCACGTTCGCCACATAAAGCATCGGCTTCATCGTCAACAACTGGAAGTGTTTCACGATGGCGAGTTGGTCGTCCGTTAATTCGGCGACACGTGCCGGGCGCTCCGACTCAAGAACGTCACGTACGATCTCAAGTGCTTCAAGCTCCTGTACCGCTCCTTTATCTTTTGCTTTTACCATTTTTTGAACGCGAGCGATTCGTTTATCGACTTGTTCAAGGTCAGCTAAGATCAATTCAAGGTTGATTGTCGTGATGTCATCAATCGGTGAGACGCGTCCCGCGACGTGCGTGATGTTCTCATCTTCAAAGCAACGAACGACTTGGCAAATTGCATCGACTTCGCGAATGTTCGCCAAGAACTTGTTTCCGAGTCCTTCACCTTTTGATGCACCTTTGACGATTCCAGCGATATCTGTAAATTCAAACGCTGTCGGCACTGTCTTTTTCGGTTTGACGAGTTCCGTCAATCGATCAAGACGCGCATCTGGTACTTCAACGACTCCGACGTTCGGGTCGATTGTCGCGAACGGATAGTTAGCCGCTTCGACTCCTGCTTGTGTAATCGCATTAAACAAAGTCGATTTCCCGACGTTTGGTAATCCGACAATTCCTGCTGTTAATCCCACTAGTAGTTCCTCCTCATCCGGTGTTTCCCGGGAAATGTTAAGCCGTCTGTGGAGTGGGTACCTTCAGTACACCACACCGTCACATCCTTCACAATTATAGATAGTCCACGATTAAACCGCAACTCACGTTCATAACCTAAAGAAAAACGCCGCTTATTCTGCGGCGTTCCCTTGCTCAAGCACTTTCTTGAATCGCTTATCAAAGTCTCGGCGTTGCATGAGTACACTTGCTCCGCAGCCTTGACATTTGATGCGAATGTCCATCCCTACACGCGTGATTTGCCAGCGGTTCGTCTTGCAGGCATGTGGTTTTTTCATTTCCACAATATCGTTCAACGCATAAGTTTTACTTTGCATGTTCTGTTTCTCCTCCTTTAGGAGTCGAGTTCGGTGGCATCATGACCGTACGTGGATATGGAATTTCAATACCACGCTCGTCGAGTCCAGCTTTTAACTCTTTATGCAAAATTCGCCCGGCAGCAAAGTGCTGGGTCGGCGGGACTTCCGCCATTAATCGATAGACGACCTCCGAAGGTCCAAGCGATTGGACTCCAGCTAAGTTGATTGGTTCGATGAACAAGTCGTGATAGCGTTCTTCGACCAACTTTGCGATCTCTTTGAGCGCCTTTTCTACTTTCGACATATCTTCCTCATATGCAACCCCAATATCGACAACAGCGACACTGTTTTCAAGCGAGTAGTTCGTCACTTGTAGGATTTGTCCGTTCGGAATAATCGTGACTTGTCCATTCAATCCCTTTAACTTCGTCGTGCGGATGCCGACCTCAATGACCGTTCCGTCGACTTGTTGGTTCAAGTTGACGTAATCCCCGTTTTTATATTGATTTTCAAAGATGATGAATGCGCCTGTAATGACGTCCTTCACTAAACTTTGCGCACCGAACGAGATGGCAAGACCCGCTACCCCGGCTGATGCGATTAAACCGGCGATATTGACACCGAACTGTCCGAGCACCGTCAGGACCATAATCAAACCGATCACATAACGGATCGTATTTTGTGCGAGTTTCAAAAGTGTCTCGTTTTGACGCTGAGCGACAATATCATGTTCTTTTATCTTCCGAAGCGTAAACACACGTTCGACCATCGTCGTCAAAATTCTTGTTGCGATATATAAGCCAAGAATGATGAGTGCGACGCCTGCAAGCTTGATCCCCAAGCCAATCCACATGTCTGTATCCTTAAAGTACTCCACGAATCGGTTTACACTATCGATTGTCTCATCGGCAACCGTATTTAAATCTTTTTCTGTATTTTGCGAAGCCATCTTTTCACCTCAAAAGTCGTAGATTCTAAATCATCAAAACATATTTCGCGACTTTTCTCAAACGCCGCATTCGGAAGTTTAGAAGTTTTCCACTTTTGGGAATGGGTTAATACAAGATCAATCCCCTAACTGCAACTAGGAATAGGCAGCTCAGAAGAGAGGATGAGATTCATGCCGTTTCGCCTAAAACCTCATAAACCATACTCTTTCTTCATTGAACACACTGAGCGGAGTGGATCCAGATTACTTGCGGACCAGCTTCATGAACAGTTGGTCAATGAAACCCATCGCCCCATCGTCCTTGTTTGCATCGGTTCGGATCGTTCAACCGGTGATTCTCTTGGTCCACTCGTCGGAACGTTTTTAGAAGAACGTCGCATCCGCAACCTACACGTATACGGTACGTTAACGAAACCCGTACACGCACTCAATTTAGTGGAGACGTTACATGAGATTCAAACCCGCTTCCATCAACCGCTCATCATTGCCATCGATGCTTGTCTCGGACGTTTGTCGAGCGTCGGCTACGTCTTCTTTTCAGAAGGACCACTCGCCCCAGGTGCAGGTGTCCAAAAAGAACTCCCTGCCGTCGGCGCTTATAATATCAAAGCCGTCGTGAACGTCAGTGGCTTTATGGAGATGATGATTCTTCAAAATACACGACTCCATCTCGTCTATGAACTCGCACGCTTCATCACGGAAGGGTTCGTCGATTTCGATTCACGCATCGGACGCCTTCATCACGAAGAGGCTGCGATCACTAAACTTCGTCAGTCGCGAGACGAGTCAAAGTCTTGAGGCGACAACAACGTAAGGAGTTGTTCTAAATCGTCTTGAGAGAAGTATTTTAGTTCTAACACGCCTCCCTTTCGACGAGGACGAATCGACACATCCATTTGAAGACGCTCTGCAAGTACTGCTTCGACCGCTTCGATATCTGCGTTCGATTGCTTCAGCGTCTTTTTTGCTGTGCGCTCTTTTTGTAAGTAACGCTCGAGCCGCCTTACCGTCCAATGTTCGGCAATCACTCTTTTTGCAATCTGTTCCATCGCTTGTTCTGATTTCATGCCTGTAATCGCCCGTGCATGACCCATCGTCAAATCACCGACCATGACCGCGTGCTGAACCGCGCTCGGCAAACGAAGCAGACGCAAACTGTTCGTCACATGACTTCTGCTTTTCCCGACCCGGTCTGCCAACTGTTGTTGTGTCAGGCCGAGTGTCTGCATCAATTGTTCATAGGCGACGGCTTCTTCGATGGCGTTCAAGTCGGCACGCTGAATGTTTTCAATCAAGGCCAACTCCATGACGCGATCCGAGTCCGCCGTGACGACTAGAGCGGGAATGTCTTCTTTCCCGGCAAGTTTTGCCGCTTGGAATCGTCTTTCCCCAGCGATGATTTCATAGTAACCGGTCGCTTTTCGTACGACAATCGGCTGCAGAACGCCATACCGTTCAATCGACTGGCGCAACTCTTCTAGTTTTTCCACCTCAAATTGTTTCCGGGGTTGGTTCGGGTTTGGGCGAATGAATTTTAATGCTAATCGTTCCATCTACAAACCTCCTTCATCGTATGAAAAAGCACGGACTCATTTTTGAGGCCGCGCTTTCGGGATGCGAATTCGAATTTCAACAAATTCCTCTTCGTCTACTTCTTCAGTTTGGACATCAATCCCTGTTTTCCCAATCAAATCGATTGAGTCACGAATCGTATTGATGGCGATTCGCGTATCGCGCGCAAAACTTTTCGTCCGGCGACGTTGTTTTTTCGGTTTACGCTTTTCTTCTTCAATCGGCGTTGTCAAAAAGGCGACTCGTTCTTCCGTCTCTTTAACATTGTAATCCTGTTCCAATACTTCCACGAGCACTTGGAGCTGTAATCCCTCTTCTTTTAACGGTAACAGCGCACGGGCGTGTCGTTCGTTGATGCGACGATCGCGAAGTGACTGTTTCACGTCTTCAGGCAACTTCAACAGTCGTAACTTATTCGCAATCGTAGACTGGCTCTTCCCTAAACTCTTCGCTAACGCATCCTGCGTCAAGCCATTCAAGGCGAGTAAACGGTCGTATGCTTCCGCCTCTTCGATCGGACTCAACTGTTCTCGTTGCAAGTTTTCGATCAAGGCGAGCGCAGCCGTCGTATCATCATCCATATCGCGAACGATTGCTGGAATCGCTGACCAGCCGAGCGATTTCACGGCACGGAAACGACGCTCTCCGGCGATGATTTCATAGCAGTCCCCGTCTGCCTTACGAACCACGATCGGTTGAAGCAGTCCGTGTTCCGAAATCGTCGTTGCCAACTCTTCAATTTTAGCCGGTTCGAATACTTTACGCGGTTGATATCGGTTCGGACGCAATCGTGACAACGAGAGCTCCTGTACCGTGTCATCCGCTCGAACTTCTGCAATCTGCGTCACGGCAACTTCGTCTTTTCGATTCACACCGAACAATTTCGCAAATCTATTCTTCAACGTCGGGCACCCCTTTTATGTAAAAAAATAAGCAGACTCCACCACTGGAATCTGCTTTTGTTTCACGTGAAACGACATCATCAGATAAGTGGCTCTTTCGCCGGTGTCCCCGCCTTACGCGGATATTTCCCGGGCGTTTTTCGTAGTTTATCTACAACTACGATATTACGCTCACTCATCTCTCCTGGCAATAGGAACTGGTGTGTCGCTTTTTCTTTCCCACCAAGGACAGCCAACGCATTTTGGGCGTCTTTCATCTCATCAGATACTTTCGCCGCTTTCAGCGCGACAAAGTTTCCGCCTACTTTTGCGAGCGGTAGGCAGTACTCAGCCAACACTGTCATGCGAGCTACCGCACGTGCTGTAACGACATCAAACTGTTCGCGGAATTTTTTGTTTTTCCCGAACTCTTCGGCACGTCCATGATGGAACGCGACACCTTCAAGTCCAAGGGCGAGCGCCAACTCATTCAAGAACGTGATGCGTTTGTTCAATGAATCGATGATCGTGACATGTAAGTGCGGGAATAAAATCTTGAGAGGGAGACTCGGGAATCCGGCACCCGCTCCGACATCACATACCGTTTCGACTTTCGTGAAATCGAAATGGAACGCTGCGCTGAGCGAATCGTAAAAGTGCTTCAAATACACTTCCTCTTTGTCCGTGATGGCCGTCAAGTTCATTTTTTCGTTCCATTCAACGAGCATCTCGAAATAGCGCTTGAACTGAGCGAGTTGTGTCTCGTTCAGTTCAAACCCTTTCGCCCGTAACGCTTCAATAAATTGAGATTCGTTCATCGTTTCACTCCACCGTTGCATATTGTCCTTGTTCGATATAGACGAGCAAGATTGACACGTCTGCAGGGTTTACACCTGAGATTCGTGATGCTTGTCCGATCGAAAGTGGACGAACTTGTTTTAATTTTTGTTTCGCTTCTGTCGCAAGACCGCCGATTGCATCGTAATCCAAGTTTTCTGGGATTCGTTTTGCTTCCATGCGACGCATCTTCTCGACTTGTTCGAGTTGTTTTGAGATATAACCTTCATACTTCACTTGAATCTCGACTTGTTCTTTCACTTCGAACGATAACTCGTCCGCAGATGGCACGGCCGTCATGAGCGCCTCATACGTCACTTCTGGACGCTTCAACAAAATGTTCGCATGTGTCGCTTCTTTCAGCGGTTGTGCACCGACCGATTCAAGCATCGCGTTCACTTCAGGCGTCGGTTTGACGACAAGTGATGCGAGTCGCTTCACTTCTTTTTCAATCGCTTCACGCTTCTCATTGAGATGTGCATGGCGTTCTTCTGAAAGTAAGCCGATCTCATGCCCGATGTCGCTGAGACGTAAATCTGCATTGTCATGACGCAACAAGAGGCGATACTCAGCACGCGATGTGAGGAGACGATATGGTTCGTTCGTTCCTTTCGTCACCAAGTCATCGATTAAGACACCGATATATGCTTGAGAACGATCAAGGATGACAGGGTCTTTGCCGAGCACTTTGCATGCAGCGTTGATTCCCGCCATGATTCCTTGTCCAGCCGCTTCTTCGTAGCCGCTCGTCCCGTTGATTTGCCCCGCTGTAAAGAGTCCTGGAACTGCCTTTGTTTCAAGAGTTGGCCAAAGTTGCGTCGGTACGACCGCATCGTACTCAATCGCATAACCAGGGCGCATCATCTCTGACTTTTCAAGACCCGGGATCGTCCGAAGCATCTGATGTTGAACGTCTTCTGGCATACTCGTCGAGAAACCTTGAACGTATACTTCTTCCGTGTCGCGACCTTCTGGTTCTAAGAAGATCTGGTGACGCGGCTTGTCATTGAAACGGACGACCTTGTCTTCAATCGATGGACAGTAACGTGGTCCTGTTCCTTTGATTGCACCCGAATACATTGGTGAACGGTGTAAGTTCTCATCAATCAATTGATGCGTACGTTCACTCGTATACGTGAGCCAGCACGGGATTTGTTCAATTGGATTCAAGTCAGTCGACGTGTACGAGAAGAATGATGGATTCTCGTCTCCAGGCTGAATCTCAGTCTTCGAGTAATCGATCGTTTTCCCATCGATTCGTGGCGGTGTCCCTGTTTTGAATCGTACTAAATCGAGGCCGAGTTCTTCTAAATGTTTTGAAAGCTCGACTGATGGCATTTGGTTGTTTGGACCACTTTCGTATGCCAATTCACCGATGATGATTTGACCACGCATGAACGTTCCCGTCGTGACGATGACTGCTTTCGCGCGATATTCTGAACCCGTGTTCGTTACCACGCCACGAACTTCCCCGTCTTCGATGAGCAATCGTTCAACAAGTGCCTGACGAAGCAATAGATTCGGCTCGTCTTCTAGCACTTTCTTCATGTGATTTTGATATTGGAATTTGTCCGCCTGTGCACGTAGCGCACGTACCGCTGGACCTTTCGACGTGTTGAGCATCTTCATTTGGATGTACGTCGCATCAATCGCACGCCCCATCTCTCCGCCGAGTGCATCGATTTCACGTACGACGATCCCTTTCGCCGGTCCACCGATTGACGGGTTACAATACATGAACCCGACCATATCAGGGTTCATCGTCAGCATCGCTGTTTTGGCACCCATCCGAGCCGATGCGAGTGCCGCTTCAATCCCTGCGTGTCCGGCCCCGATGACGATTACGTCATATTCGCCTGCCGTATAAGCCATATTTGTTCCTCCTTATTATTTCCCAAGACAAAACTGTGAAAAGAGCTGATCAATCAAGCTCTCTTGAACGGTATCTCCATTGATTTCACCGAGCGTATCCCACGCCCGACGTAAATCGATTTGGACCATATCGATTGGCATATTCATGACGGCACTACCGAGCGCCTCATCAATTTGACCAATCGTTCGTTTGATTAATTGAATGTGTCGAGCGTTTGAGATATATGTCATATCTTGCGACTCGACGCCTTTTGCAAAGAAGAGGTTCGCAATCGCCGCTTCAAGTGCATCAATCCCCTCATCTAGTAAGAGCGACGTCGCCACGATTGGACGGCCTGCCGCTAGTTTCTCTAGCTTAGAAGAATCCATGTTTTGTGGCAAGTCTGTCTTGTTGATGATGATGATGGCATTCATCCCTTTGACGGCCTCAAACAACGCCTCATCTTCGACAGTCAGCCCCTCATGTCCGTTTAAGACGAGAAGGACCAAGTCCGCCGCTTCTAACGCCTTCCTCGATTTTTCCACGCCGATGCGTTCAACGATATCCTCTGTCTCGCGAATACCGGCGGTGTCCACCAACTTGAGCGGAACACCTTTCACGTTGACATATTCTTCAATCGTGTCACGTGTCGTCCCCGCAATCTCAGTGACAATCGCTTTCGTCTCCTGCACGAGCGTATTCATGAGTGAGGATTTTCCGACGTTCGGTCGCCCGATGATCGCCGTCGCCAAACCTTCGCGCAAGATTTTCCCTTGTCGCGCCGTCTCGAGCAATTGCTCCAAGATTCGTTTGACTTCGCCCGCCTTCTCTTCGACGATCGCTTGTGTCATCTCTTCGGCGTCATACTCCGGATAGTCAATATTGACCTCGACTGCCGCAATCGTCTCAAGCAGTTGTTGACGCAATTCGCGAACGAGTCGTGACAAACGTCCTTCCATTTGAGACATGGCCACGTTCATCGCCCGATCCGTTTTCGCACGAATCAAGTCCATGACCGCTTCGGCCTGTGATAAATCGATGCGGCCATTTAAAAAGGCGCGTTTCGTGAACTCGCCCGGTTCTGCTAAGCGGATGTCGGGTTGGTCGAGAATGAGTTCTAGCACACGATTGACCGCCACGACGCCTCCGTGACAATTGATTTCGACGACGTCTTCTCGTGTAAACGTCTTTGGTGCTCGCATGATACTGACCATGACTTCATCTACGACTTCGCCCGTATCAGGACGTTTTAATGTTCCATAATGAATGGTATGTGAATCGACCGTTGTTAAGTCTTTTCCAGAAAACACATTGTTCACCGTTTCGACCGCCAAATCGCCTGATAGTCGGACGATTCCAATGGCACCTTCACCCATCGGCGTCGAAATCGCTGTAATCGTGTCAAACTCTAGCATCTTTCTCCCTCCAAACCTAAACCATCTTCTTCTATCATATGCATAACGAACCTACTATACACGATATTCGACTTGAACGAAAGAGTTCACCCGCCGATGAAGTCATTGCAGTTCCTATCATTATTTTCGTACAATAAAGGAATATATTGACAGAGACGAGAGGGATGAACATGAAGCAACAGGAAGCGATTCAACTCATTACGGAACGATTAAAACAGGATGAGGCAGTTCAAGCAATTTTTTTGAAAGGCTCTTTCGGCAGGGGAGAAGCCGATGAGCATTCAGACATCGACCTCTATGTCATGGTGCACCCCGATCAAGAAGAATCGTTTCTATCAAGACGACTCGATCACCTTCGTGCGTATCGACCTGTTCTGTTGAAAGACGACATCTTCATTGTCGCCCCACAACTCATCGTCGTATTCGACGATTTTCTTCACATGGACTTATTCACCGTCACCAAAGACACGTTGAACCATCAGGACTCAATGCAGATTCTCTACGACCCGCATCATCTCCTGATAGCGCATGAAAGCTCGTTACAGATTGAGGAAAAGACGACAAGTGATCATGCATTCGACACCGTTTGGTTCTTTTTCCAATATACGAAATCAAGAAATCGCGGTAACGACATTTGGGCAGCCGAAATGCTTCGTCAAGGAATGGTCCATTTTGCATATGTGTTAGCCGCTCACCATACACCGGATCGGGCTTCCCTCGGTTTAAAGGATATGACGCAGCGACAAGAAATCGACCTACATCCATTTTATGATCAATTGACCCCAGCGAATCATGAAAAAGCCGCCCGACTCTATATCGAGCGACTTCAAGAAGAACACCCTTTCTTCCAATCCTTATCCGGCTACAATGTGTTCGGATCGTTTATGGAACAGTTGCTTCAACGAGAAACAAACCGCCCTTGAAAGAGGACGGTTTGTTTTTTAGTAACGTGCTTGTCGTTTCGTCGAACGAATTGTGAAATAGAGGAACAATTCTAGAATTGCAATGGCGATGAGTATTCCACCGAAAAGCTGGAATAGGACAAGTAGGCTACTGAACGGATTCGTCAACATGAGAATCCCGACACCAATCCACAGTAGACTGCCAATCAAAAACCAGAGCCATCGTCCTGCCATCGATTGACGGTAACCGAGCGCCTGAATGAGGCGAATGATTCCTCCAAATAAAAACAGCGCCCCGATTAAAATCGGGAGTAGACTAGCCAGCGTCTCGGCGAAGAAAAAGACGACCGCTGCCAAAATCAAATAGATGAGACCCATAAAGAAAGCCGGCGGTAATCCGCCTTGTCGTCTGCGAACTCCCTGAAAAATCATCCATATGCCCATGATCGCCAAGTATCCGGCAATCACGTACACCATGACATCAAAGAAAAATCGAGGGTACAGTAGAATAAGAACACCGAGCACAAAGTAAAGGATGGCTTGCCATAACGTCGAACGTTCTACACGATGAATAAATGTCTCCATGTTTCCACACCTCCATTTACCCGTTTCTTTCATTATTCCCGTCTTCTCAACATACAATCCCACAAAAAAAGCTGAGTGTCAGAAGACACCCAGCCTAACGATTATTTACGTTTTTTCTTTTTGTTTTTCTTCTCTTCTTCAGCAAGCGCTGCACGCTCTGCTTCTTTCGCAGCGATTTTCGCTTCTGCTGCAACCTTCATCTTCTCACGCATCGGAAGCATGATTGCCATCGTGACGATGATTGAGATGATATAACCGACTACCCAGTACAATGAGAGCGCGGCTGGAAGGTTGATTGACATGATGAAGATCATGACCGGGAAGATGTAAAGCATCATCTTCAATTGTGGGTTCTGTTCTTGACCCGCCATTGAGATTTTTTGTTGAACGAACGTCAAGATTGCCGCTAAAATCGGCAAGATGAACGTCGGGTCCGGAGCACCGAGGTCGAACCATAAGAAGTCCGCTTCGAAAATCTCAGGAGTACGACGAATCGCATCATAGAACGCGAAGAGAATCGGCATTTGAATCAAGATTGGCAAACAACCTGCGAGCGGGTTGATTTGGTATTCTTGATAAAGTTTCATCATCTCTTCTTGGAGTTTACGTTGTGTTTCTTGGTCTTTTGAGCTGTACTTCTCACGAAGCTTCAACATTTCCGGTTGCAAGACTTGCATCGCACCCATACTCTTCGTCTGCTTGATCATGAGCGGGAGAATCAACAAACGAACAATGATTGTCGCGATGATGATTGAAATCCCATATTGCCATGGGCCACCCACTAAATAAGCAACTTCCTTCAAGAGCCATGCGAGCGGCCATACAAAGTACTTCGCCCAGAAACCTTCTGTGTCAGCCGTGATTGGTTCGGCTTGGATGGTAGACGGATCCACACAGCCTGCCATCAGCATAATGACCGCAGTCATGGCAGCGAGTAATCCTAATTTTAGCTTTTTGCTCATAGTTCCTCCTACGCTTTCTTTATCAATTCTTTTTTAACGCACACGTCGATCGGGCAATCTTATAAGACTCTGATTATATGAGAGAACAAATTCAGATTGTCATGGTCACCGGCTTTGTTTTTGCCAAACCTTCGCTCGTTTGAATACGTGTTTCAAACTCTCGGTCACTTCCGACTGCGTCAATGCGGTCGCAGGCTTCCGGGCGATGATCACATAATCATTCGGCGCAACGTTCGGTTCAAGCAAGCGAAGCGACTCACGCATCAATCGTTTCATGCGGTTTCGTTCTACAGCATTTCCAAGCTTTTTGCTGACAGAAAGACCCACTCTGAAATGCGTTTGATCCGCTTTGAGCGTGTAGACGACAAACTGACGATTGGCCACGGAGCGTCCTTCGCGAAACACCGCTTGGAACTCTTCATTCTTTTGCAGGCGGTATTCTTTTTTCAAAATTCTCACTCCATCCTTCGCTTCAAAAATCGTCAACTAACATCATATCATATCCGCAACATTTGAACGAGGGAGAATCCATGAAATGCTACGTTTCTGTGACAAACTAAAAAATTGCCCGAGGAAAGGATCCCCGGGCAATCTTCATTCGAAATTATACAGTCAAGGCTTTACGGCCTTTACGACGACGAGCAGCAAGAATGTTGCGACCGTTTTTAGTCGCCATGCGTGCACGGAATCCGTGAACTTTCTTACGCTTACGGTTGTTAGGGTTGAAAGTTGGTTTCATGGTTACAGCACCTCCTCAAGATTAACGCTCTATTAGCAAGTTATAGTTTCATTTAAGGCAGTCTTTAAGATTATATAAATCGAATCAACAATTGTCAATGTATTTTCGAACGGTTTTCGAATCGGGTCGATCACGTGATTGAGAAGGATCATTTGGGATCATTCAGCTTTGTCTAGAACGGCTTATATGGGACCAGATTGACACGAAACCTTAACGTATTTCTTAAACGGTCTTTATAAATAGCGATGTTGAGCCATTTTATCCACATATTCACGAAGTTATCCACATTTATATGTGAATAACTCTTCTTTTTTCATATTCAAATTCTTTATTTTTGTATTTTCTTCTTTTACAAAAACTTTCTCTCGATTCACTTCCT
This sequence comes from Exiguobacterium sp. MMG028, assembly GCF_027947425.1. Classification (NCBI taxonomy): domain Bacteria; kingdom Bacillati; phylum Bacillota; class Bacilli; order Caryophanales; genus Exiguobacterium; species Exiguobacterium sp. MMG028. The sequence goes on along the minus strand of NZ_JAQJIN010000003.1, from coordinate 10,303 downwards.
CCTCTTTTGTGCATAACTTTTTCAATAACCTTTCTATCCAAACACCTTTATCCACAACATATCCACAGTTTATCCACAAAACACACAGCATGTGGATAAGTGGGTGTGGATACTTTTCTTTATCTGTGGATAAATACCGAAAAGCATTGCCACGTCTATTTTATTTTGCTAAACTGAATGTGCACAAACTTGTGGATGAACAATTCGTGATTCCGAGATATACACAGGCTGTGGATAAGTGTTATCCCCATAATGAACACCATGTGGATAACTTTATCCACAGTTTTTGTTCTCTGGGGATAACCCTAGTTTCTACTATAGAATAGTGTATGTGTATATCGTGTGAATAAGTTTTACCAAACATGTGAGTAAAGGAGGTCTTTCATTGAAGAATGCTCGCGAGATTTGGAGAAACGTTTTATCTGTGATTGAAGAAGAGGAACGAACTCCAAAAGCTAGTTTTGACATGTGGTTGAAATCAACCGAAGGGATATCACTGATGGGAACGACACTCGTTGTGTCGGCGCCGGCCAGTTTTATCGTTACGTGGTTAGAGCGACAGTACTTGTCACTTTTACAAGATACGGTCGAAGAGATCACAAACAATAAGCTCGAAATTCATTTTATTGAAGAATCTCAAGCACACAAGTATGCTCCAGCGGATGGATCGTCACAAGAATCCATTGCCGTGACAGAAACAAGGGAACAGCCTTTACCATTACCTTCAAAAGAGGAAGGGGATCTCGGTCAGCTGAATGACAAATACATCTTCGAGACGTTTGTCATCGGATCGGGGAACCGATTTGCCCACGCCGCATCACTCGCTGTTGCTGAAGCACCAGCACGTGCATATAACCCGCTATTCATTTACGGGGGAGTCGGACTTGGGAAGACGCATTTGATGCATGCGATTGGTCATTACGTAAAAGGACAAAAACCAGGAGCTCGGATTGCGTACGTCTCTTCTGAAAAGTTTACAAATGAATTCATCAACTCTATTCGAGACAACAAAACAGGCGAGTTCCGTAATCGCTATCGGAACATCGATGTGTTGCTGATTGATGATATTCAGTTCTTAGCAGGAAAAGAACAAACGCAGGAAGAGTTTTTCCACACTTTCAATGCGCTACACAATGATCAGAAACAAATCGTCATTTCAAGCGACCGACCACCAAAAGAAATTCCGACATTAGAAGACCGCCTACGTTCGCGTTTCGAATGGGGACTCATTACGGACATCACACCACCTGACCTCGAGACACGAATTGCGATTCTCCGTAAAAAGGCGACTGCTGAAGGTCTCGATATTTCAAACGAGGTCATGCTTTATATTGCGAATCAAATCGATACGAACATTCGTGAGCTAGAAGGGGCGTTGACACGTGTTGTCGCTTACGCAAAACTAGTTGGGCGACCGATTGACCCAGACGTAGCAGCAGAAGCGCTTCATAACATCATGCCGGTCCAGGAAGCGAAGAAGATTGTCATTCGTGACATTCAAGAAATCGTCGGTCAACACTTCAACATTCAAGTAGAAGAGTTGAACTCGAAAAAACGCACAAAAACGTTGGCATTCCCACGTCAAATCGCGATGTACCTATCTCGTGAGATGACGGAGAGTTCATTACCGAAAATCGGGGAAGAGTTTGGAGGGCGTGACCACACGACTGTGATTCATGCACATGAGAAAATCAGCACGCTTCTGAAAAACGATGTGGAAATGCAAGAGACGATTCAAACGTTGAAAAAAGCACTGTCTAACTGATGACGGATTCTCTGTGGATATCCTGTGGATAAACCACCTTAGTTATCCACAAGTTATTCACAGGCGAAATGGCTTCATACGTATGCTTCAGGGGACTTATCCCCAGTATCCACAGCCCTTATTACTATTATGACTTAATTAATACTATTATTATCATTAGTAAATGACTCATTTCACCTTAGGAGGAATTATCCACATGCATTTAACGATTCAACGAGATGTATTCATGCAAGCCGTACAAGATGTATCAAAAGCTGTGGCTTCACGAACGACCATTCCAATTTTGACGGGCTTAAAGCTTGAAGCTCATGCGGACGGTTTAACACTGACAGGAAGTGACACTGAAATTTCGATTGAACGTTTGATTCCAATCGAAGAAGGTGGAATCGAACTCATTCAAATTCAGCGTGCTGGAAGTGTCGTATTAAATGCGCGCTTTTTAGGAGAAATCGTGAAGAAGTTGCCGACAAACGAAGTCACACTCGAAGTGTCACCAAACTTCATGACACGAATTGAGTCTGGCCAGGCAGAATTCCATTTGAACGGTCTCGATCCGGACGAATATCCTCGTCTCCCAGAACTTGCGAGCGACCGTCGTTTCTATCTACCAGCGGATCTTTTAAAAACCATCATCCGTCAGACGAGTTTCGCTGTTTCCTCACAAGAGACACGCCCCGTTCTAACAGGAGTCAACTTCTCTGCTGAGAAAGGCTTCCTCACATGTGTAGCGACAGACAGCCACCGCTTGGCGCTTCGTCGTGCTCGTTTTGAGACAGATAACGACTTGACGTTCCAAAATGTCGTCGTCCCTGGTCGTTCGCTCAACGAACTCGCTAAATTGCTCGATCGTGAAGAGTTGCCGATTGAAATCGTACTGACAGACCAGCAGATCTTGTTCCGTATGAAAAATATCTCATTCTTCTCACGTTTGTTAGACGGGGCGTACCCAGACACGTCACGCCTCATTCCGGAAGAATATCGTACAGCAGTACGTATGAATGCGAAAGAATTCTTACAAGCCATCGACCGTGCGTCACTCTTAGCACGTGCTGACCGGAACAACGTGATTAAATTTGTCGCGGAAGATACGACAGCAGTCGAAGTATCTTCACATTCGCCTGAAGTCGGTAAAGTGTCTGAGCGTGTCAGCATCTTATCGCTTGAAGGGGAAGAATTGAAAATCTCCTTCAACTCTAAGTTTGTAATGGATGCGCTTCGTGCGCTCGATGCATCTGAAATCGAAATCCAGTTCACGGGTTCGATGCGACCGTTCATTCTACGACCGGTTGAGCAAGATAGCGTTCTTCAACTGATTTTACCAGTCCGCACATCGTAAGCAGCGGATAGGGATGATGAGGTGTCTGACCTTGTCATCCCTCTTTTTGCCTTATTCGACGATTTTCGATAAACTAATATGTATGGCGATTTTTTCAGATCAGCATGTGAGAAAGGAAGTGACGACATGGAAAAAGTGTCGATTACAACCGAGTATGTAACGCTCGGACAATTTTTAAAATTAGCAGACATCATCTCAAGTGGGGGACAAGCAAAGTTCTTTTTAGAAGATGTCATGATCAAAGTGAACGGTGAGCAGGACCAACGCCGTGGTCGTAAATTGAGAGATGGAGATACAATCGAGGTCGAAGGCTTCGGGGAATATCAAATCGAGGGAAACTGACGTGCATTTAAAGTCGATCCGATTGCAAAATTATCGCAACTACGAAACCCTCGAGCTAGATTTCTCAGAACAGACGAATGTTCTAATTGGTGAGAATGCCCAAGGAAAAACGAATCTTCTCGAATCGATTTACGTACTTGCGCTCGCAAAATCGCATCGGACGACACAAGACCGAGAATTGATCGGTTGGGAAGCTGATGCCGCAAGTATCGAAGGACGGATTCATAAACGCACCGGCGAATCGGTGCAGAGTCTCTCATTTTCTCCTAAAGGAAAAAAAGCAAAGCTCAATCATTTAGAACAACGTCGTCTCAGTGACTATGTCGGCGCATTTAACGTCGTCTTGTTCGCCCCTGAAGACTTAGCCATCGTCAAAGGCAGTCCACAAGGGAGACGGCGATTTTTAGATATGGAAATCGGTCAGGTCAGTCCCGTGTACTTACATGAGCTCAATCAATATTTGAAGACGTTAAAACAGAGAAACGCCTTGTTGAAGCAGTTATCCACAAAGGGTGGGGACGAGACGTTACTCGAAGTATTGACGGACCAATTGATTGAACTCGCCGTGAAGATTGTGATGAGACGCTATCATTTCATCGATCAACTCGAAAAATGGGCCAATCCGATTCATTCTGGGATCACACGTGAGTTAGAGACACTGACGATTCAATACGTTTCTGACACGTTCCAAAAAGAACGTTTCTCAAAAGAACAGATGTTTGAAACGTATCGTCAAAAGTTTGATAAAATAAGAGAGAACGAACGAAGAAGAGGTGTGACCTTATTTGGTCCGCATCGTGACGATTTTGAATTGTACGTAAACGATCGAAACGTTCAAACGTTCGGTTCACAAGGTCAGCAACGAACGGCGGCCTTGTCATTGAAGCTAGCTGAAATTGAATTGATTCATGAAGAAGTGGGCGAATATCCTCTGTTGTTATTAGACGATGTGTTATCTGAACTTGACGATCATCGCCAAACCCATCTACTCGATACGATGGGACGAAAAGTACAAACGATTTTGACGACAACAAACATTGATGGAATCGCACATGAAACCATTCAACAAGCCAAAGTGTTTCACGTGAAACAAGGCGAAGTCGAAACAGAATCCGTGTAATCGTGGTAAGAAGGAACACCAAATCATGTATAGTAGGTGAAAATAACCGATGAGTAATGAAAACGAAAAAGAATTGCAAGCGTATGGCGCCGATCAGATTCAAGTTCTTGAAGGCTTAGAGGCTGTACGTAAACGTCCAGGGATGTATATCGGTTCCACAAGCTCTCGCGGTCTCCACCACTTAGTATGGGAGATTGTCGATAACTCAATCGATGAGGCGCTTGCAGGTTATTGTGACACGATCACAGTGACGGTTGAGCCAGGAAACTCCATCGTTGTCGAAGATAACGGACGTGGGATTCCAGTAGACGTTCAAAAGAAAACAGGTCGACCTGCCGTTGAAGTTATTTTCACGGTATTGCACGCCGGCGGTAAATTCGGCGGTGGCGGATACAAAGTTTCAGGTGGTTTGCACGGTGTAGGGGCGTCGGTTGTCAACGCACTATCGACAAAACTTGAAGTGTTCGTCCGTCGCGACGGCAACGTGTATTATCAATCGTTCAAACGTGGCGTGCCACAAGGCGAACTTGAAATCGTTGGAACGACAGATACGACAGGAACGACTGTCCGCTTCTTCCCGGACGGCGATATCTTCCAAGAAACGCTCGAGTATGATTTTGATTTGCTAGCAACACGTCTTCGCGAGCTCGCTTTCTTAAACAAAGGGTTACGGATTGTCGCAAAAGATGATCGTAGCGATGAGACGATTGAACGCAATTATCACTACGAGGGCGGAATTAAGTCTTACGTCGAGCACTTGAACCGTTCGAAGGCATCGATTCATGAAGAGCCTGTGTATGTGCACGGAACGAAAGATGGAATTGAGGTAGAGATTGCCCTTCAGTACAACGAAGGTTTCGCAAGTAATATCTACTCATTCACGAACAACATCCCGACACATGAAGGTGGGACGCACGAGACTGGTTTCAAGACAGCACTCACACGTTCAATCAATGATTATGCGAAGCGATTCGGATTGATGAAAGAAGCCGACGGCAGTCTCTCTGGGGATGATGTGCGTGAAGGATTGACGGCGATTGTTTCTGTCAAACACCCGTCTCCTCAGTTTGAAGGACAGACGAAGACGAAACTTGGAAATGCCGATGCTCGTACGGCGACAGATACGTTATTCAGTGACACGTTCGAACAATTCTTGCTCGAGAACCCATCAGTCGGTCGTCTCATTGTCGACAAAGGATTGATGGCAGCACGCGCACGTCTTGCTGCGAAACGCGCACGTGAGATGACACGTCGTAAAGGTATTCTCGAAGTCAGTTCATTGCCAGGGAAATTGGCTGACTGTTCGTCGAAAGACGCTTCGAAATCTGAACTATACATCGTTGAGGGTGACTCAGCGGGTGGTTCGGCGAAATCTGGTCGTGATCGTCACTTCCAAGCGATCTTGCCGATTCGAGGGAAAATCATCAACGTCGAGAAAGCACGTCTTGATAAGATTTTAGCCAACCAAGAAGTCCGGACCATTATCACGGCTCTCGGAACAGGAATTGCGGATGAGTTTGATTTATCAAAAGCGCGTTACCATAAACTGATCATCATGACCGATGCCGATGTCGATGGAGCGCACATTCGTACGCTGTTATTGACGTTCTTCTATCGTTACATGCGACCACTCGTGGAAAGTGGATACGTCTATATCGCGCAACCACCGCTCTATGGTGTGAAACACGGTAAAGAAACGATCTATGTTCAAAACGAGCGAGAGCTACAAGCTACACTTGCACAACTTCCTGAAAATGCACGTTATAGCGTTCAACGTTACAAGGGTCTTGGGGAGATGGATCCTGAACAGTTATGGAATACGACGATGAACCCGGAAACGCGTTCGATGCTTCGTGTCGATCTTCAAGATGCGATTGAAGCAGATGAGATTTTTGAAACGCTCATGGGTGACAACGTTGAACCACGCCGTGACTTTATTCAATCTCACGCCCATTACGTGAAGAACCTCGATATTTAATAAGAAGGGTAGGCAATAACGAATGGCAGAACAAGAAAATATCAAGGATATAAATATTAGCCAAGAGATGCGAACGTCGTTCATGGACTATGCGATGAGCGTCATCGTATCACGTGCCCTTCCGGACGTGCGAGATGGTTTGAAGCCGGTTCACCGTCGTATTTTGTATGCGATGAACGAGCTCGGAATTCGTGCGGACAAGCCACATAAGAAATCGGCGCGTGTCGTCGGGGACGTGATCGGTAAGTATCACCCACACGGTGACTCTGCCGTCTACGAAACGATGGTTCGTATGGCTCAAGATTTCAGTTATCGTTACGAACTAGTCGACGGTCACGGGAACTTCGGTTCAGTCGATGGCGACTCGGCCGCTGCGATGCGTTATACCGAGGCACGTATGTCTAAGATTGCGATGGAACTCGTACGAGATATTGGTAAAAACACAATCGATTACCAACCAAACTTCGATGGTGAAGAGAAAGAGCCGGTCGTTCTTCCGGCGCGTTTCCCGAACTTCCTTGTCAACGGAACGAGCGGGATTGCGGTCGGGATGGCAACGAACGTTCCTCCGCATAACTTGAATGAAGTCATCGATGGGGTGTTGGCTCTTACTCATAACCCGGACATCACGATTGCTGAATTGATGCAACACATCCCAGGCCCTGACTTCCCGACAGCGGGAGAGATTTTGGGACGTAGTGGGATTCGTCGTGCCTATGAAACGGGACGTGGATCGATTACGATGCGTGCGAAAGCCGAAATCGAAACGTTGAAAAACGGTCGTGAACGGATCCTCGTTCATGAAATCCCATATCAAGTCAACAAGGCACGTCTCGTTGAGAAAATTGCCGATTTGGTACGTGATAAAAAAATCGAAGGAATCACAGATTTGCGTGATGAATCCGACCGTAACGGGATGCGGGTCGTCATCGAAGTTCGTCGGGATGCGAATGCGAGTGTCATCTTGAACAACTTGTATAAGCAAACGCCGATGCAGACGACGTTCGGAGTGAACATGCTTGCCCTCGTAGGTGGTCGCCCGAAAACGTTGAACATCAAACAAGCCATCTATTACTACATCGAACACCAAAAAGAAGTCGTACGTCGTCGTACGCAATTCGATTTGGATAAAGCGGAAGCACGTGCCCACATCTTAGAGGGACTTCGTGTTGCCCTTGATCACTTGGATGAAGTCATCGCTATCATTCGTAGTACACGTACTGGTGACGAGGCACGTGAGAAGTTGATTGCTCGCTTTGGACTTTCTACTGAGCAAACGCAAGCGATTTTAGATATGCGTCTCCAACGATTGACTGGTTTGGAGCGCGAGAAAATCGAAGGTGAATACCGTGAAGTGAAAGCGTTGATTGAGGAACTTCGTGCGATTCTTGGTGATGAGGAGTTGCTTCTCGACATCATTCGTAACGAGTTGCTTGAAATCAAAGAGCGATATGGTGACGCACGTCGTACGGTGATTCGTACAGACATCGTTGAACTTGAAGATGAAGATTTAATCCCGGTTCGTGACATGATGATCACGTTAACGAGCGAAGGTTACATCAAGTCAATTCCATCCGATTCATACCGCGCACAGCGTCGGGGTGGACGTGGGAAACAAGGTATGGGAACGAACGATGAAGACTTCGTACTTCGTTTGCTGTCAGCATCGACACACGATACGATTCTCTTCTTTACGAACTTCGGTCGTGTCTTCCGTCTTAAAGGATATGAAATTCCTGAGATGAGTCGTACCGCAAAAGGAATGCCGATCATTAACTTGCTTCAAATTGATAAAGGTGAAAAAGTTGAAACAATGATTCCTGTCGATTTCAACAGTTACCTGGCAAACCAAACGGTAGCAGAAGATGCGCAAAATGAATCGGAAGAAGAAGTGGCAGATGAGCAATTGTCTCTTGTCTTCATTACAAAAGAAGGTTTGATTAAGCGTTCACCACTTTCGGCATACGCTCGAATCAACAAAAACGGTCTTCGTGCCATCAGCTTGAATGAAACAGATGAGCTCGTCACCGTCCGCCTTGCGAAGAGCGATGATGAAATGTTGATTGTTACTCGCCAAGGAATGTCGATTCGTTTCCCTCTCGAAGGAGAAGTTCGATCGATGGGACGTACGGCACGTGGTGTTCGTGCAATTCGTTTGAAGAAAGACGATGATTTGGTAGTCTCAATGGAAATCGTTCGCACAACGCAAGACGTCTTGATTATCACTGAAAAAGGATTCGGGAAACGTACGGCTATGGAGCAGTTCCGTACACAAGGTCGTGGCGGTTCCGGAATCATTGGAATTAAGACAGATCGTGGAACAGTCGTGGGTATGCGTGTTGTTGATGAAGATGATGACATCATGTTGATGACTGAACACGGCGTTGCGATTCGAATCGATTCGCAAACTATCTCTCAGATGGGTCGAAGCACACGTGGTGTGAAAGTGATGAACATTGAAGATGGCGATCGTCTAGCGACTATCGCAAAATTGAAAAAAGATGAGTTAGAAGAGGAATCAGCAGTCGATTTGGAGAATGGGTTTGAGGTAGAAGCACCTGAAGCCGACGAATCGTCTGATGTGAATGAGTAAGACGAGAGGTCGAACGGTGTTTCCGTTCGACCTTTTTCATATATAGGAGGGATTCGCGTGCGTTTGAACTTATCCGCTGTACATGTTGGTATGACGTTATTGTCACCCGTTTCTTCCTTAGAGGCAGGAATTCATTTAACAAATGAACATCTACGTTTGCTCCGTTTCTTAAAGATTGAAGCAATTGATGTTGCACCTGTTGAACAATTCATCTTCACTTCTATAGAAGAAAAGCTTCTTTGCGAACAGGTTCTACAATATGAGAAACATTATAATCAGTGGGAAGAGCGAATCGCCCCGAATCCTTACGAAGGTTTAGAATTCATTCATCAACTATTTCGTCAGGAACTCCCGCTTTCAGCAGTTGTTCATTTTTTTACGAATCAACCTTTGCGAAAAAACCATGTCATCTACCATGCGATTTATCGAGCACTCGTCGCACGCGCCTTATCGAAATATCGAGGGGATGAGCACCAACTTCAATTTGATTACGGAATTGCTTCTTATTTCGCTGATGCAAGTTACGCTAAAATTCGAAAATGGTCTCATATGCGTTATTTCACAAAAATGGAACGGGAGCTACTATACCAACACCCACTCGTCTCGGCAGCGATGCTTCCAAGTAACCAAACGCTACGAGGGCGTGTCTATCAATTGATCACAGAGCATCACGAACGTCTAGATGGATCCGGTTTTCCAAAACGTCTAACCGAGCGGGAGTTGAATCCCGCGTCTCCTCTATTTATTGTCGCTGATCGATTCTGTCAGTTAACCGCACCTCGAACGTTTCGAAAACCACTTTCGCCAGAAGAAGCATACTTCTATATGTGGCAGAATAAAGCCTATGACGAGGAGGCCTTGTCGCTTCTCGCTACGTTGCTCGGATTTTATGAAATCGGTCGAACCGTTTTATTGAGTAGCGGAGTGCGGGGAAAGATTCACGCCTATACGAATCGTATTGAGCGACCTATTGTTATAGAAGATACGGATGAGACTGAATATGATTTATCACGTTTGGCTGAAGTGAAAATTGTATCGTTTCAATAAGAAGAGACTGGCGATTTCTCTCATCAAAAATGATAGGAATCGTCTTTATTTATTCTTTTTTAAAAAACTTTATTTTTATAGTTGACGAATATAAAGTCAGATGCTATTATAAATGAGTCGCT
>NZ_JAQJIN010000002.1:0-664045 GCF_027947425.1 Exiguobacterium sp. MMG028 | reverse complement strand
GAAGAACAAGTCACCACTCCTCGTCGGACTCGGTGACGGCACGTTCAACGTCGTCGCATCGGACGCGATGGCGATGCTCCAGGTGACAGATCAGTACCTCGAGCTCCACGACGGCGAGATCGTCATCCTCACACGTGAGTCGGCGACGATCAAGACGCTTGACGGCGAAGTGCTCGAACGTGCACCGTACACGGCCGAGATCGATGCGTCAGACATCGAGAAAGGTACGTACGCGCACTACATGTTGAAGGAGATGGACGAGCAACCAGCCGTCATCCGCAACATCATCCAGCACTACCAGAACGAAAACGGCGACATCGAACTCACGGACGGCGTGCGCGAGCTCGTCTCGGAAGCGGACCGCGTCTATATCGTTGCGTGTGGAACAAGTTACCACGCTGGTCTCGTTGGGAAACAATTGATCGAGCGCGTCGCAGGTGTACCGACTGAAGTACACGTCGCGTCAGAGTTCGGTTACAACATGCCACTTTTGACAGAGAAGCCACTCTTCCTCTTCATCTCACAATCAGGTGAGACAGCGGACAGCCGTGCCGTCCTCGTCGAAGTGAAAAAGCTTGGCCATAAAGCGCTCACGTTGACAAACGTAGCAGGATCGACACTCTCGCGTGAAGCGAACGAGACGATGCTCCTCCACGCAGGACCGGAGATCGCCGTCGCGTCGACGAAAGCGTACACGGCACAAATCGCCGTCCTCGCGATTCTCGCATACGACATCGCTCGTGCAAACGGGAAGAAACTTCCGTTTGATTTGATGCAAGAGCTCGCGCTCGTTGCAACAACGATGGACTCAATCATGGCACAAAAAGAAATCTTTGAAGAGCTTGCTGATAAGTTCTTGAAAGAATCACGTAACGCATTCTTCCTCGGACGTGGATTGGATTCATATGTAGGTCTTGAAGGCGCATTGAAGCTCAAAGAGATCTCATACATTCAAGCAGAAGGATACCCAGGTGGGGAACTCAAACACGGCCCGATCGCGTTGATTGAAGATGGGACACCAGTCATCACGCTTGTGTCGCAACCAAACACACACCTCAACATTCGTGGAAACATCAAAGAAGTTGTGGCGCGTGGTGCAGTAGCTTGTACGATTTCAATGGAAGGCATGGAGCACGAGAACGATGCATTCGTTCTTCCACGTGTTGAACCACTTCTCACGCCACTCGTGACGGTTCTTCCACTTCAACTCATCTCGTACTATGCGGCACTCGCCCGCGACTGTGATGTCGACAAGCCACGTAACTTGGCGAAGTCTGTAACAGTTGAATAATCATCCATGGCCAGAATCTTTCGGGATTTTGGCCTTTTTTGTTGCAGTCAGTTAACAAATCATCGGAATGCTCTCAAACATGTCTGTTTCCTTGAAAGAGCGGGTACACTCAACGTGAGTATGAATAAAAGGAGAGATTCGATGAAACAGAAGAAATGGATGACGGGCTTAGGTGTCATCGTGCTCGCTACATCGTTAGCCGCATGTGGGGATACGGCGGACGATACATCGATGGAGATGTCAGAAGAACAAAGCATGGATCATTCGGCAATGGACCACTCAGGGTCTGGAGAGATACCGGACGGACTGATGGAAGCGAATGATCCGACATATCCGGTCGGGTCGACAGCGATGATGACAGCGGATCATATGCCGGGGATGGAAGGTGTCGAAGCCACGATTGTCGGTGCGTATGATACGACTGTATACGCAGTCAGTTATACACCGACGACAGGCGGTGATCCCGTAGAGAATCATAAATGGGTGATTCATGAGGAACTCGAGAACGTGGATGACGCGCCATTAGCAGAAGGTGAACAAGTCGTTTTGGCCGCCGATCACATGGAGGGCATGGATGGCGCGGAAGCGACAATTGATATGGCTGAAGAGACGACGGTTTATATGGTGGATTACACGACGGAAGATGGAGAAGAGGTCACAAACCATAAATGGGTGACCGAAAGTGAACTAGAAGCGATGAAGTAAGGAAAGAAGACCTCAAGAAATTTTTTGAGGTCTATTTTTTTCGATAAATATTTATTGATAAACGATAAATAAGGGCGTATGATAAAGGAAATAAAATGAGTGAGGTGTATGACAGGTGAAACGAGAAACCGTCTTTTTAAAACTATCGGTGATTGTCTTAACCCTTCCGATTCTTGCAGCCTGTATCTTTTTACTTCCGTTTCTTTGGCGAGACGCAACCGAGAGCGGGGGTTGGATTGCGAATTCGATGCGTTCGATTGTCGTCGGGATGTATGTGGCGGCAGTTCCCTATTTTGCGGCTCTTTTTCAGACATTTACCTTGCTAGGATTGATTGATCGGAATGAGGCATTCTCCTATGGAGCGGTGAAAGTACTTCGGGTAATCAAGTATTGTGCATTGACCATCACGGTCATCTATACGGCGTTGCTTCCGTTCTTCTATTGGTTCGCCGAGCGTGATGATTCCCCGGGTTTCTTAGTCCTCGGGCTCGTCTTCGTGTTCGCCGCATTTGTCATTGCCGTCTTTGCTGAGTTGTTACAGAAATTATTGAAGCGAGCCATCGATATGAAACAAGAAATCGATTTGACGGTCTGAGGTGAGAAAAATGGCGATGATTGTGAATCTAGATGTGATGTTAGCGAAGCGGAAAATGAGTGTGACAGAGCTGTCGGAACGGGTCGGGATCACCATGGCGAACTTGTCGATTTTAAAGAATGGAAAAGCGAAAGCGATTCGTTTTTCGACGCTCGAAGCAATTTGTGAAGCGCTCGACTGTCAACCGGGGGACATACTAGAATATCGAGCGGACGAACGAGCAGAGTGAATCTCTGCTTTTTTTGTGTGAACATGAAACGTATTTGAACGATATAGCGTATATAAGATAAATCATTCAGGGGGAGACTAGAAAATGGTTCAAACATGGACAGAACGGACACACGAAGCAATTAATGGGAAACGAGGTCTACTGTTAATCTGGTCGTTTCTCTGTGCCGTTATATTAGAATTTAGCGCATTGCTCGATCCGACACTTTACGGGGCGAAAGCCGATTCAGTACAGGCGATTGTATTCCTTTTAAGTACAATTGTTGTATCCTTCATGCTATATCCAATCATCATTGGGTATCACTGGGTCATTCTTTCAATCATTCGCGGACAAGACGCGCAGTTTCGTGATGTGTTTCGACCGATGAAGGAACGATTTGGTAAGCATGTGGCTGCTGTCATCCTACTAGCCATCTTCCAGACGCTTTGGACACTATTGCTCATTGTTCCGGGAATCATGAAATTCTTCTCTTACGCGTTCACGTACTTTATTTTGCGAGATGAGCCAGCATTATCGGTCAGAGAATCGATCACGAAGTCACGCGCGTTGATGCATGGTCGGAAGTGGGACGCATTTAAACTAATTTTGCCGTTCATCCCGATTTATTTGATTGGCTTCACGTTATTTATGGTCGTGAATTCGGTTTTACTTGCCGCATTCTCCCTATCGATTGCGACGATTCTGATTCGTCCATTCGTCGTTTCGCGTTTCGCTGTCATGTATGAAGACTCGCGTCGGGCGTACGACGAACAATGGAACAAACCAGCCTGAAGCATATCAAATAGAGGTTGAAAGGAAAGAGCATGCTACAATCTTCATGAAGGAAAGGGGAAATGCTGAATGAAGATTGGAATCATTGGGGCTGGTCTGAGCGGAATCATCGCAGCGCGTGAACTGATACGTCGAGGTCATACTGTCGAATTAACCGAAAAGAGTCAAAGCGTCGGGGGACGTTTGGCAACTCGTCGAATCGGTGACGGACGAGCGGATCACGGGGCCGTCTATTTCACCGTACGTGGGGAAGCGCTCAAACGCGAGGTACAGTCGTGGATGAGTGCGAACTGGGTACGTGTCTGGTATGCGGACCCTTATCCGCGATACGTGGGGACGGATGGCATGAATGGACTCGCCAAGCATCTTGCTGAGGGATTGACGGTACACTTGAATGAACATGTGGAGCACGTTCACATAGAAGAGGATAGTACCATCAGCGTGAAGACAGATGTGACGAGACGTTCATACGACCAAATCGTGATGACGGCACCGCTTCCGCAATCGTTCGAATTACTCGGGAGTTTGGTTGATCAGGTCACACCTTCCTTGCGACGTCTCGTGTATGCGCCGACGTTCGTTGGTCTCTTCGAATGTACGGGTGATGTACAGATTGGGGAAGATGGGATTCTCGATCATGACCTGACACCTGGATTGTTGAAGGTGATCAATAATCAGCAAAAAGGAATCACTGCGACCTCGCTCATCAGCGTCTATATGGAAGAAGCGTGGAGTGAGGAGTGGTATGAGCGACCGGAAGAGGAGACGCTTGCAGAAGTTGAGCGGTTATTCCGGGAGGAAGTACGCGATATCGACATCGTGTCACGGCAGTTGAAACGGTGGCGCTATGCGCAAGCGAAAGACGTGTGGCATGAACCGTTTTATCGAGTAAGCCATCAGCCCATCTATTTAGCTGGCGATATCTTTCTTGAAGCGGATGATCCATCCGGACGAACTCGATTTGAGAGTGCCTATTTGTCTGGATTACGTGTGGCAGAAGCCATTGAAAAGAACATAGGTCGATGAGGACACCCCTTATCGGTCTTTTTATTTGACGTTATTTAGTTTAGGACATAAACTATAACCATCTAGTTTAGGGGGTAAACTAAAAATGAAAGCATTGATGCGCGAAGCCGTGCAGTTATTTGAAGAAGTGATGTTCCATGGGACGGAACATGTCATCGAAGCGATGGAAGGGGATGTATGGCGTGAATATTCACGTGAACAACTCCAACTCTTAAAGCTGCTCGATCAATTCGGACCGACGCCAGCTGGACAGTTGGCACAAAAGCAAGGTGTCCATAAAAGTGCGGTCTCGAATCGACTCAAAAAACTGGTCGAAAAAGAACTTGTCACGAGTCGACGTGGACAAGACCAGCGCGAACGATTGATTGAATTGACCTCAGAAGGAAAGCGGCTCGTCGAGGAAGTGGACGGTGCCGTCTATCGATATGTAGAATCCCTCATCGATGGAGAAGTAGACGAAATTGAAATTGAGCAATTTGTCCGGACGTTCCGGAAAATAAAACAATTGCTCCGAATCGGGGAGGAATAACGCATGCATAAAATCATTCAATGGCGTTGGGGAATCCTCATTTCCCTCATCGTATTGACGGCGGCACTATTTGTCGTAGCGCCGAACTTAACAAAGCAAGCAGAAGAAGCTGGTAGTTTTCAGCTAGCGGACGATATGGACTCTCAGCGTGCACAAGCGATTTTAGATGAGGCCGGGAAGAGTGATAAAACCATCTCGCTCGTCTACGAGTTCGAGTCGATTGGCGAGACCGAGCGAACGGATGTCGCTCGTGTCATCGAAGAGCTTAGACAGGATGAAACGGTCGTGACCGATGTTCTCGATCCGTTTGAAAGTGAGGAGACAGAGGCACAGCTCGTCTCAGAAGACGGACGCATCGTCCTCGTCCCGATCACGGTCGAAGGTACGACAGAAGAAATCAATGCGTTTGCTGATGATGTCCGTGAAAACGTGCTTCCTCAAGAGGAAACAGTATATATCACTGGAGAAGAAATCATTAACAATGATGTGAACTTGAGTGCCCAAGAAGGATTGAAAAAGACGGAAATCATCACGGTCATATTGATTTTTGGATTGTTGCTCCTCGTGTTCCGTTCTATCGTGACACCGTTCATTCCACTCATCGCGGTCGGCTTCACGTATTTATTGAGCCAATCGTTTGTCGCGTTCTTTGTGGATTGGTTCGGATTCCCGGTATCGAACTACACACAAATATTCCTCGTGGCCATCTTGTTCGGGATTGGGACAGACTACTGTATCCTACTTCTTAGCCGTTACAAAGAGGAGCTGAGTGCGGGGCATGCGATTGAAGACGCAATCGTCAACACGTACAAGACGGCAGGACGGACGGTCTTGATCAGTGGGCTCGCGGTCTTCGTCGGTTTCGCGGCCATCGGATTTGCAGATTTTCCAATCTTCAAATCAGCCGTCGCCGTCGCAGTCGGGATTGCGGTGTTGCTGTTGATTCTCTTCACGGTCGTCCCATTCTTTATGGCGACGCTCAAGCAACGACTGTTCTGGCCATCGAAGAAAGCAGGCGAGCATCATGATAGCAAGCTCTGGGCTGGATTGAGTCGATTGTCGGTCAATCGCCCGTTCGTATCGATTTTGGTCGTTGGATTGATCACGGTGCCAGTCCTGTTCACGTATGACGATGCCCGTTCGTTCAATACGGTCGATGAGATTGGAGACGGGTACGATTCGGTTCGTGGACTGAATTTGATTTCAGAAGGGTTCGGTCAAGGGGAATCCCTTCCGGTACAAATCATTTTGAAACAAGATCAAGCCATTACAGAATCGGAAGTCCCATACATTGAAATGTTCGCAAGTGAGCTCGAAAAAGTCGATGGAGTGAGCGGCGTGCGTGCCCTCACACGCCCGACTGGTGAAGTCATCGACGATTTCTATGTCGACACGCAACTCGGTGAACTCAGTGAAGGCTTGTCTGACGCACAGACGGGTCTCGGTGATGTCCAGGCCGGATTAGGTGAAATTGAGCAAGGGCTAAACGCGGTCGTCGGACAATTGCCAAGCGGTTCAACCAATGCCGGGGCACCGCTTGCAGAAGCAGCAGCTGGGCTGAATCAGTTAAACGGTCAACTTGGTCTCATTGGGCAAGGATTGACAGCGACTCAAAACATCCCTGCTGCAGTCGGACAGCTCGGTCAAGTGTCGGCAGGGCTCACACAAATCGAATCGGGCATCAGTGAAGCCGCGTCTGCATTGAATGCGCAAGGATCTCAGGTTGGTGAACTTAGCACCGGACTATCGCAACTCGCGACAGGTGTCGGCGAAGCGAACGACGGATTAGGACAAATCGAGTCGGGCCTCGGCGAAGCGGTTTCGTTCTTGCAACAGTTGAGTGAAGCAGATTCGCTCCGTGAGACAGGCGTCTATCTTCCTGAAGGGACACTCACATCAGATGAGTTTTCACCTGCCGTCGAACGCTACGTCTTTGACGAAGAGACAGCGACTCAGCTCGAGGTCGTATTAGAGATGGATCCGTACTCACCAGAAGCGATTGATGTCGTCGAGACGATTAAAGAGACGATGGACCGTTCTGTGGCAGGGACACCATATGCAGATGCGACCATCGGATACGCTGGGATCTCAAGCATCAACAGCGATTTGAATGAAACATCTACGAACGACTTCAATCGGACGGTAGCCATCATGCTCGTGACGTTGTTCATCGTCTTGACGGCATTGTTCCGCTCGATGATCATGCCGCTCTATATGATTGCTTCGCTTCTCTTGACGTACTATACGTCAGCAGCGATCACAGAGCTGATCTTTGTGGAAGGTCTTGGCTATGACGGAATCAGCTGGGCCGTTCCGTTCTTTGGATTCGTCATGTTGATTGCACTCGGAATTGACTATTCCATCTTCCTACTGGATCGATTCCGGGAAGAGACGATCAATGGGAAGACGGTCCGTGATGCGCTCGTCTATTCGATGACGAAGATGGGTACCGTCATTATGACCGCTGCAGTGATCCTCGCCGGGACGTTCGGCGCCATGATTCCGTCAGGCGTGCTCAGTCTCGTTCAGATTGCGACCATCGTCATTACTGGTCTGTTGCTATACGGATTGATTGTATTGCCACTCTTGATTCCAGCCATTACGATTTCGTTTGGTGACGGTGTATGGTGGCCGTTCCGACAAAAGAAAAAGTCATAAACAGAAACGGATGTCTCGTACGATGAGATATCCGTTTTTTGGGATAGATTGCGGTAGATTCGGGAACAGAAAGGCAGGTCCATTATCGAAGGAGGAATACTGTATGGAAATCGTCATTACTGCAATCTTGAAAGCTCATCCTGGTAAAGAAGAAGCGTTACGTGAGGCGCTACACCGTGTGATTCCACCGTCACGAGCGGAAGAGGGATGTCTCGCGTACGTTCTTCACGAAGCAATCGATGCGCCAGGAACGTTTGTCTTCTATGAAAAGTATCAAGACGAAGAGGCGCTCGATCACCACATCCATTCATCGCATTATCAGGCATATCGTGATGAAGCTGGGGAGCTTCTCGCCGTGCGTGACGTCTATCGTTTGCATGAAGTCTGAAAGGAGACTTTCTCATGATTACGCAACCTGTGATCCCATGTATTTGGTTTGAGGAGAACGTCGAGGAAATCGCCAAGTGGTATGTCTCCATCTTTCCAGATTCGTTTGTCGACTATACGACGAAATTTTCAAGCTCGCCAGCAGGCGAGACGACGATTGTGACGTTATCGCTCGCTGGACAGTTCTTTCAGTTACTCGGGGGAGGTACGACGCAAGAACGAAATCCGTCCATTTCCTATATGGTATCGCTCCCGACGACAGAAGAAATCAATGCGCTATGGGAACGATTATCTGACGGAGCGGATATCTTGATTCCATTAGATACGTACGACTTCAGCCAGCGTTATGGATGGTTGAAGGACCGTTACGGGGTTTCTTGGCAAATCATGCATGATGGGGGGATGGACATTCAGCTCGTGACGCCATGCCTCTTATTTGTCCAGAATGCGTTCGGTCGCGCCGAGGCGGCGATGAACGATTGGATTTCCATTTTCAAAGATTCGTATGTATTGGACGGACATACGGTACGATACACGGAAGAAGACGGGGATGAGCTCAACGGGAAAATCAACTATGCCCGCTTCGTCTTATCCGGCCGAGAATTTGTCGTGATGGATAGTAATGAGAATCATATGTTTTCATTTAACGAAACACAGTCGCTCATCGCTTTTTGTGAGACACAAGACGAAGTCGATACGTACTGGGAGCGGTTATCGGCTGTACCGGAAGCAGAGGAGTGTGGGTGGCTGAAAGATCGCTACGGCGTCTCGTGGCAAATCATTCCGTGGGAAATGGAAGAGATGATGACGGTCGGTTCGCAAGAGCAGATTGAACAAGTCGTACAGGCGTGTCTGCCCATGAAAAAACTCGATATCGCGACGTTGCGTAAAGCCTATTAAACAAACCTCCCGAGACAAATAGCTCGGGAGGTTTTTCATGGACTCATTTGTGAGAGGGCATCTTTCTCGATGATGGTATCCGAGAGACGGAGCTGGCTGGCCGCACGGTCAATGTAAGGGGCGCATCGATCGAATGCGACCGGTTCTTCCGTCTCGACGGAATAGCATGTGCCGTTACCAGAACGTTCGGTCAAGTCTGGTTCATAGTAATGGTCTTCATATCGGAAAGCGCCCGTCCGAAAGACGGTCAAATTCGGCGTATCATTCAAGAGGGAGTCGCCAAGCATATACGCCGGGGAGATTCCAAGTACATCGAGAATCGTCGGTGCGATATCGATTTGTCCACCGCTCGCCTCCATGACTTTTCCTGTCGTCAATCCTGGTGGTTTGATGAAGAGAGGGACAGCACGGTCGAGTTGAAACGCGTCAACCGTTGAGTCCACTTCTTCGATGGTAGCCATTTCTTCTCCAGGTGCCGTCAGACCGCTATCATGGTCACCATACATGACGAGAAGCGTCTCATCCCACAACCCATCTTGTTTCAATCGTTCGATGAACTGACCGACCGCCGCATCGACGAAATGAACGGTATGGTAATAGTTTTCGAGAAGCGGGTCGTCAATTTCTGACAGGTCCAATTGTTTCTGGTCCTCCGGAATGTCGTACGGCGTATGACTCGTCAATGCGACTAAAAACGCATAAAACGGTTCATCCAACTCTTCCATGAATCCGACGGACGTATTCAAGAATTCCTGGTCGTTGAGTGCCATCCCGATGATGCCTTGGTCGGGGTAGTCTTTGTCGCTAAAGAAATGATTGAATCCGATATTGTCATAAAAATCATCCCGATTCCAAAAGTCTTTACGGAAGGAGTGCATGGCTGCCGTATCATAGCCGGCCTCGTTCAAGGACTGAGAGAGCGCGCTAAATTGATTTCCCGGGAAACGTGTGTACACTGAACCGGATTTGACAGGGTAGAGTGACGTGTTGACGATGAACTCCGCATCGGATGTCCGCCCCTCATGCGTCTGATGATACACGTTCGGGAAATAGAGCATGTCACGTCGCAATCGATTTAAGTTCGGTGTCAATTCCTGTCCATTGATGCGTTGATCGATGACAGATGTTTGGAACGATTCGAGTTGTAGGACGATGACGTTTGTATCCGGACTCGGGGCACTTAATTCTTGATAAGAGAGTGCTTGGATTTGAGAACGCTCCTCGTCTGTCAGGGCTTCGTTCCATCCCATCGCACGTTCGACACCTCGAGCGACATCCATCGCGTGATAGCCCCAATAACCGAGATGATAGTATTCACGCATATTCGAGATTGGGTCGTCTGCAATCCATTTTTCTCCGCGCTGATAACTGAGGGTGAGCGGAATCGTGAAGAGAAGAAATCCGAGTGCGAAGCCGGCAATTGCCAATCGTCTTCCGTTCCGCTTCGCTTCACGGACAGGGTGATACTTGATGTAACGTAAAATCAAGCCGTAGATGATGAGGTCGATGAAGAAGAATGCATCAATCGGGCGGATAAGCGTCAAGAAGCCACCCCCGACATCTCCCATCTGTCCGATATCAGACAGTAAGGCGACAGATAATAAGTCTTCAAAATAGCGATAGTACCAGACGTCCGAGACGAGTAGGGTACTATGTAAGAACAGAGAAACGTATAAAATCCATCGACGAATCGGGTAAGACACGGCGAGTGCCCAGCTCGTCAGGAGTAGAATCGTCGCCAAATTGATGAGGAAAAACGAGAAGTCGAACGCCGTCGCGGTCAACCAGCTAAAAAAGAAGAGCTTTGCCAGGGAGAGTGACAAGTAGCTCCAATAATCGAGATATTTGATCATGAACAACACATCCTTTTCATACCCATTCCCGATGAGGTGAGTGAGGGAAACGTGAAGATGTGTCCAACAAAAAAAGAGGCACGGGGCCTCAGTTAATCAGAAACGTATCGCGCAATTCGATGATGGTTCCTTCCGGTGCTTTCAATTTACTTAAATGACCGTCGACGACGAAGTAGATGTTGCCACCGTGCTTCGGCAAGAACGTGACACCGAGCTGTTCGAGTCGAGCGACTTCCGCTTCGAGATCATCCACATAGAGGGCGAAATGGACGGGACCGGCCGCATGTTTCGAATAGTCTTGTAACGTTTCATCCGTTTTAGCAGTCTGGAGCTCGATATAAAAATCTCCGAGTTTGAGCCAACTATTGAAGTCACGTGTGTGGAAGTTTGGCGACTCTTGGACGAGCTCAAAACCGAGCGCTTCGTAAAATGACTTTGATGCGGCATAATCTGGTGTTTGGATACAGATATGGTGAATTTGTTTCATTAAGACTTTCCTTTCGTTTGTAGGTCGTTCACGCGATTGCGGTGGAACGGGGAAGTCATATCTTCCGAGATAAGACTGATCGTATGGCCATCCGGGTCCACTACGTCAAAACAGGACATGCCTCCGAAATCGTGAAGCGGTGTCGCAATCAACCCTGCTTGTTCGAACGATTGATACGCGAACTGGATGTCTTCACAAATGACGTTGAAATAGACATGGGCTTGTCCTGACGCATCTTTGAACGTTACGGATTGTGGTGACGAGGTTTGGATCAATCCGAGCTGAGTCGAACCGCCTGGTAGACACAAACCGATGCCTCCTTCCCAGCGACCAATTTCTTGAGCATCAAAATAAGTGGTATACCAGTGTAGGGACCGTTCTACATCTGATACGGGAATGAAGATACTTCCGATTCGGAACATGTGATAACCTCCCTTTCTATTTCTAGTGTAGCGAATGCATGGTCTCGAAGATACGGGGGGAGAAACTTTTTACGGGAGAAAGCGTATGAAAGAGAGAGAAAATCAATGAGGTGAAAGCATGAAAGGAAATGAAATCACGATTCAACCGATTGATGCACTCAATCGAGAGGCAATCATTGCTCTGACAGTGGACGAGAAACAATCACGGTTCATCGAGACAAATGCCGAGTCGCTTCAAGAGATGGTCGAGGATACGAAATATAATTGGCAGAGCTATGCATTTTATGACGGTGCGCAACCGGTGGGTTTCATGATGGTCGGAGCAGAAAATCAGACAGAACGCTATGTGTGGCTCGATCGTTTCATGATGGATCAACACGAACAGGGGAAAGGCGTCGGGACGAAGTGTCTACGCATCGCAGTGGCATTTATCCAGACAGAGTACGATGTGGATGATATCATCCTGAGCCTCCATCAAGAGAATGAAGTCGCGAAACGATTTTATGCAAAGAACGGCTTTGTCGACAGCGGCTTAATCGATGAATCGAACGGCGAAGCAATCTGGGTCTATCACACAAAAAACCGACCGTCATGAGTCGGTCGGATTCCTAAATCAAAATACGTTATTTGAGTATGCTCGGTCGCAACTGTTTGACACGTGATAAGACGAGCCAACCGAGAAGCGCGCCTGTCAAACTAGAGGCAAGGAACGCTGGAACGAAGAAGAAGGCACCGAACGTCGAACCCATCAACAGTTTCGCATACGGGACGGCAATCAACGAGGCGATGACACCGGTTCCGATGATTTCTCCGAGAGCGGCAGCATAGACGCGATTCGTGCGAACGAAGAACATACCAGCAAGAAGTGCACCAATCATGCCACCGGGGAACGCGAGAAGTGACCCTGTGCCGGTCATGACGCGAATGAGTCCGGTCACGAATGCGACGAGGACGGCTCCGATTGGGCCGACGGTAACTGCGGCAATCACGTTCACCATATGTTGAATCGGATAAGCGCGGGCGACACCTGTAGGAATCGAGATGAACATCGAGCCGACGACGGCGATGGCAACGAGCATTGCCATCCAAGTGAGTTGTTGAATACGCATGAATAGTCTCCTTTCAAAAATAAAAACGCCACGTTTCCAGACGGAAAAATGGCGTGGACATACAGAGACGTATCCCAAGCCACTTCCCTACGCTGGTATGAGCCAGATCAGGTTCGAAGGGTCCGGCACAAATGCCGTCTCAGCCCGAAGGCTCCCCTAGTGGTCGTTTATTGACTTGAGTATAGCATAGCTAAAATCGGAAGGGGGGTGAACTTATCCCTCATTCTTGGCTAACAGGTCCTCATAGTCCTTCTCGCTCCAAAAGAGCGGTGAGATGGATTCGGGACCTTTTAAAATTTCTCCATCCTGGTCGTATACGATGGCATACCCGCTCTCGACATCGAACACGAACAAGTCGGCAGTGACTTCGGTCACGCCATTCCCGGCGATAATCACATCGTCGATTGGTTCCCGTGCCAGTTCGACACCTGCTTCATCGAGTTCGACGAGGAGGGCTGACGTGTAGGCGTGACGGTCATAGACCGATTGAAATTCATCCTGCGTAAGGACGACATCGGTAGGAGGGGCACTCGTTCCGAATTTCCGATTCTCTATCTCTTCGACATACTGAAGGAAAGACTCCTCTTGCCAAAACAGCGGAGCGACCGACTCGGAACCGTTGATCAACGTCCCGTCCTGACTGTCGAATACCGTGGCATACGTCCCGTCGTCGAGCTTGAACGGATAAATATCTGCATATGTGTGCTCGAGACCATTGCCGGCGATGATGACGCGTTCAAACGTTTCGCGGAACGGTTTGATGCCTTGTTGTTCGAGCGCAGCGAGGAGCGGTTTCGTTTGTTCATATTGGTCATAGACGTCTTTAAAGTCTTCACGTGTCCATTCTGTGATGGGTTCATCCGGTGATTCGATTGGAATCGGATTGTCTGCCACCGTATCCGTACAACCCGTCAGTAAAAGTGCACTTAATCCGAACATCGCCCATCGTCTCATGATTTCATCCCCTCAACTTACATTTTCCACCATTTTATCATTCATGACGAAAAAGCAGAACCTGTGCACATTCTCACTCGGGGTGAGGGCGTGTTGTGTAGGAATCGAGTGTATTCTTAAAGTGGAGTGTGTCTTCTTCAGAAATCGTTACTCCTGAGGATGTGCCGTAGCGAACCGCATGATAAACGGACGGATTCATCGGTAAATCGATGCGTCGGAACCACTCTTGCAGTGTCTCATGAGCACGCAATCGCTTGGCTGGTACGAGAGATTGGTTGAATGTGATCAGTGCATCGCGAATCGGGACGTTCGTGAACGCTGTGAGCGTCGAAACGGACGAAGCGTTTTCGTGTTGTAGCGATTCGACAAGCTGGTCTGCGTTTGAATCAACATGATCTCGTGCGCGAACCACACGTCGTTTCCGTTTTAGATAGATATAAAAGGACAGGCAACCGAGCGCAAGTAAAGCGACGAATAACCCGAGATTTCGTCGTGTGGATTCTCCAGATTCCGTGATTCTCTCAAAAAAGTTAAGCTTTCCTTTTCGAGGATCTAATTCATACGGGTAATCTGCTTTGGATTCACCAATTAAAATTCCATCATCTTCATCCGATAAGAGATCAGTCGGAGGACTATTATTTTCCTCGACCGGTATCGTTTCCGGGTTATAGAGCCACTCGAATACACTCGTCGCAATCACCATCATCGTGAACGTGCCGATGAGTGTGGTGGCAATCATGAGAAAAAACTTGTTCGTCCAGCGCAAGAAGTTACCTCCTTTTTGAATGTTCAGACTATTTGTTGTTTATCTTACCATAAAAAGGTAAAGTTTGATTAAGACAAAAAATGGAGGTCATCATATGGGCATGGAACAGGTCATCAAACAGTTGAACGAGGTGTATTTAGGCAAAGAGGATGTCGTACGTCTCTGTTGTACGGCGTTACTCGCGGAAGGACATATTTTGTTAGAAGATGTTCCGGGAACGGGGAAAACGTTACTGGCCAAGGCGATTGCAGCTAGCTTCGACGGCGCGTTTTCTCGGATTCAGTTCACGGCCGATTTGTTACCGTCTGACGTGATTGGCGCAGATTATTTCAACATGCAGACCCAGACGTTCGACCATCGACAAGGACCGATCTTTGCGAATATCGTCTTGATTGATGAAATTAACCGAGCGGTCCCACGAACGCAGTCCGCCTTGCTCGAGGCGATGGAAGAGCAGCAAGTCTCCATCGGGGGAGAGACGTATCCGATGCCAAAACCATTTTTCGTCATCGCGACGCAAAACCCGATCGAATCGGCCGGGACGTTCCCGTTACCGGATGCCCAGCTCGATCGCTTCTTGATTTCAATTCCAGTCGGTTACCCTGATGTCGCGGAAGAACGGGAGCTCCTCTTGCAAGTCATGCGTCAAACACGGAAAATCGTGGAGGCGGTCGCGACGTTAGACGAGTTACGCCGCGCACAAGAAGAAGTGAAGCAAGTATCGATTCAAGATGACGTTCTCGATTATTTACTCGGGCTCGTCCATGCGACACGAGAACATCAATCTGTCGAGGTCGGTGTCAGTCCACGAGGAGCCGTCGCGCTCATGCGGGCGTCTCAAAGTTATGCCTATCTGAACGATCGATTGTATGTCATTCCGGAAGATGTGAAAGCCGTGGCACCTTATGTATTGGCACATCGCCTGACGTTGACGCTTGAAGGAGGCATCAAATCAACGAAACAGGACATCATCCGTTACATCTTAGACACCGTTTCTGTTCCGGTCGAGGGTTGACGATGACGTTCTCGACACATAACGCCCTACAGAAACAATGGATTACGGTCTATGGATTCGCTGGGGTGATTCTCGTATTCGTCCCGTACATGGAGATTGTCGGATATGCCCTCTGTTTACTTGCGGGCATCGTCTGGTTCTTCGAATGGACGCGGAAACAGTTAGAGCGAGCCCTTCGTCTTCATATACATACACACGAATCTCTTCTCTTTGTTGGGGATGAGACGGAAGTGCAAGTGATGCTAGACGGAAGTGAAACCCTCGAACGACTCGGGCTTCCGGTTCGCGTTCGTCTGAAATCCAATACAGCGCTTAGCTTTCCAGACCACGATCGTTCCCCAACTAGTTTAGATATGACGTTACGGACGGATCAGGCCCGTCACGTGCTTCGTGTTCAGGCCGAATTTCGGGGACCGGCTTATATCGAAGAGTGTGTACTCGCTGTGACGCTCCCGTTTCATCTCGGGACGTATCTTCTTGAGTGTCCCATCGAGAAACGGTGGACGGTGCTGCCATCCCTCACGTTACATCCTCCGGTCGGTACGAAACGATTAGCACTCGGTGACCGTCCTTTGACCGCATCGCCTCTACGGAATCCATTACAGATTCTAGGTTCGAAGCCTTACGAAGGAGAACCGGTCAAGGAGATTGACTGGGTCGCGACGGCGAAGCTCGGACGTATTCAGTCCAAAGTCTTTCAAAAGACATCACTCGATACGTTCACGTTCGCAGTC
Source organism: Exiguobacterium sp. MMG028 (assembly GCF_027947425.1). Classification (NCBI taxonomy): domain Bacteria; kingdom Bacillati; phylum Bacillota; class Bacilli; order Caryophanales; genus Exiguobacterium; species Exiguobacterium sp. MMG028. Next base: position 647,614 of record NZ_JAQJIN010000002.1, on the reverse strand, counting down.
GATTTGAGTGGACCGTCCGGCTATACGTTGCATCACGATTTTGAGTCGATCATCAGCCAAGTCGCGTACGTGACGACCCGACTCTTAAAAGAAGAGTGTAAAGTCGAGCTGTTCATCAACCGTTTCAATGGTGAAGGGAAGATGGAGCATATCTCCCTTCAGGAAGGAGAACGAGGGACACGGATCATCCTCATGTTGCTGGCCGACCTTCATCCCGGAAACCGCTTCATCTCGACAGACGCGTTCGTCCGAATGGTTGAACGGAAACGTTTGAAACAAAGCCATCTCGTCTGGTTCAATCAGCATAACCTGTACGACTAACAAGGAACTTTCCTTCTTCTGGCGAACTGTATCATACAGAGATGACCGAAAGGGAGAGATCCATATGGCAAAACGGAAGTATGCGAATCGACGAGACTGGGAGCGAATTTTAAAGAACCGTTATGCGCAAGAACGCGTTCAGACGGAACAATTTTCAGGGGTGGTTGCCTTATTCCAAATCGATGAGGTTCGAGCGCCACTATATAAAAAACATAAAGGGGAAGAATTTATTGTGGCGGATGCCGGTTTTAGTTGGCTCCAATATTTCCCGGACAATGAACCGTTCGGTGTGACGGCGATGATCAATCCAGAAGGTGAAATCGTGCAGTGGTATATCGACCTCGTCGACCGGATCGGAGACGAGGATGGCATCCCGTATATGGACGACTTGTTGCTCGATATTCTCGTGTTTCCGAATGGGGACATCGTCAAAAAGGATGAAGATGAGTTCGAAGAGGCGACCGAGAACGGCGAATTGACACCTGAACAAGTCGAGCGGGGATGGCGTGAGTTTGAAACGACACTCGAACGGATCAAACGTGGAGACTTCGTCTACTTTGATTTGGCAAAAGGACATTACGAACAGTTAAAACAAAAGCTATGAGTGGATTCACTCTCTCTGCTACAGTAAGAGCGTAGGAGGGGGAGTTTTTTATGAAAGAAATTGAAATCGAGACGTGGGCGCGACGAAAACACTTTGAGTTTTTCAAAGCGTTTGACGCGCCGCATGTTAACGTGACGGCGAACGTAGATGTGACAAATCTCTATACATATGCGAAAGCGAGCAATCAATCGTTCTTCAAACTCTTTTTGTACGGTGCGGTGAAAGCGGCGAACGCGATTCCGGAATTGCGCTATCGGATCCGTGGTGAAGCGGTCATCGAACACGAGGTGGTCCACCCGTCGTTCACGGTCATGTTAGACGAAGATGTCTTCAACTTTTGTGCGGCCACGTTCAGTGAAGATTTACCGACGTTCTTACAGGAAGTGACGACGCGGATGGAGCAAGCTGCTGACGAAGTCGTAGTTGGGGATGACGAGCCCGACGACTTACTGTATATCACGAGTGTGCCGTGGGTCACGTTCACAAGCATCATGCACCCGACGCATCAGCAACAACATGACAGCGTCCCGCGCATCGCCTGGGGCAAGTTTGAGCGTCAAGGAGAGCGTCTAAGGATGCCGTTATCCGTTCAAGCCCACCACGCACTCGTCGATGGGGTGCATATCGGCAAGTATTATGAAGCGCTCCAATCATGGTTAGACCAAGATTTCGCTCAGGAGGTGACCGACGTGACAGAAGAAAATGAGTTTAACCGAGCAGTACGTCTCCGTGAAGAGGGACAGCTCGAGCAGGCGAAGCAACTGTTTTTATCGCTCTTACGGAAGGATGAGAAGAATCCTAGACTTCATGCGTACTGTGCATGGTGTTATGACTCGCTCGGTGAAGAGCGTCAAGCGGTACCGCATTATGAGCGGGCCATCCGACTCGGATTGACGGGAGATGAGTTGGCGGAATCGTATCTCGGACTCGGTAGTACGTATCGGGCACTTGGTCGATACGCGGAAGCGGAACGGTTATTTGCAGAGGCAATCGAACATTTCCCGAATCATGGGGCGCTCAAAGTGTTTCAGGCGATGACTCACTATAACGTCGGCCGTCATGAAGAAGCGACGAGCGCGTTACTCGAGCTGCTTGCCAGTCCAAAACCGGACGAAAGCATCGCAAGGTACCGTCGTGCCATCGCGTTCTACGCACGGAATTTGAACGAAACATACGAGTAAAGGAGAATGACATGATTTCATTACGACCGATCGATGCACAAAATTGGTATACATGCTGTCACTTGGCACTGAGTGAACAACAGCAAACATATATGGAGCCGAATGCGATTTCGTTACTCCAGGCGATGTACGAACCGACGCTACACCCGCGCGCCATTTATGAGGAAGAGACGATGGTCGGCTTCCTCATGTACAACACGGAGCCAGAAGAGTTGGATGCATGGTGGATTTATCGAATCATGATTGACCATGCTCATCAAAGTAAAGGAATCGGTCGACAAGCGACAGAGCTGATGCTTGAAGAAATCGGAGAAGGGAAATCAATCGTTGTCGGGTATCATCCTGAGAACGAGGCGGCCCATCACTTATACGAAAGCTTAGGATTCGTCGATGAAGGACACCGATTCGGTCGTGAGATGGCTGTGATTCGTCGAGGAGAATAAGGCAGGAGAACCCTGCCTTGTTTTTTTAAAATCAAATCGATTGACGGCAAAATCGTCACGTGATATATTTATCTCGAATTAAAGATATTTGAATTTAAGTTAATGACTCTCTTGGACAAAGGAGGGAGACAGATGGAACCATCTGATGCATTAAAAACGATTACTGTGCTGTTACGCGCCTCTCAGTCGTTACAGGACCTGGTGAAACAGGAAGTAGCGTCTTACGGATTGAACGCGACCGAATTCGCGGTACTCGAGTTTTTATATCATAAAGGGGATCAACCGATTCAAGTCATCGGAAAGAAAATCCTTCTCTCGAGCGGCAGCATGACGTACGTCGTGGACCGGTTAGAAGAGAAAGGGTATCTCGTCCGAAAAGCTTGTCCGAGCGATCGCCGCATCACATATGCCGCGTTGACGAATGACGGAGAGCACTTGATGCAAGATATTTTTCCGAAGCATACGGAGCATATGAATGCATTGTTTGAAGGATTGTCTCTGACAGAAACGATTGAACAGTTGAAACAAATTGGGAAGCGGGCAGAAGCCGCAAAAAATTTTAATCATGTATCTTGAAATCAAGATATAAAAGGAGAGAGAACGATGAACCACGTAAAAGGAATTCACCACGTCACAGCGATTACAAGTAGTGCCGAAAAAAACTATGATTTCTTCACCCATATTCTTGGGATGCGCTTAGTGAAGAAAACAGTCAATCAGGACGACATTCAAACGTATCACTTATTTTTTGCAGACGATAAAGGAAATGCCGGTACAGACATGACCTTCTTCGACTTCCCGGGTATCCCGAAAGGCAAGCACGGAACAAATGAAATCGCGAAGACGTCGTTCCGTGTGCCGACAGATGAAGCGTTGACGTATTGGGTCCGTCGCTTCGACCGTCTCGGTGTCGAACATGAAGGGATTCAAGAACAGTTCGGGAAAAAGACGCTCTCGTTCATCGATTTCGACGAACAGGCGTATAAACTCATCTCGGATGAGTTCAACGAAGGGATCGCATCAGGAGAGCCGTGGAAGAACGGTCCAATCCCGCTTGAGTACGCCATCACAGGACTCGGTCCCATCTTTATTCGAATTGCCGACATCACGTATTTCAAACAAGTGATGGAGCAAGTGATGCTATTTAAAGAGATTGCAAGAGAAGGTGATGTCTATCTCTTTGAAGGAGGTGAAGGTGGAAACGGAGCGCAAGTGATCGTCATTCATGACGAGACATCTCCACAAGCGCGTCAAGGGTTCGGTACTGTGCATCACGTCGCATTCCGTGTCGAAGACCGTAGCGTCCTCGATGAATGGACAGCACGTCTCCAACAGTTCGGTTTGCCGACTTCTGGCTATGTCGACCGCTTCTTCTTTGAATCGTCTTATGCGCGTGTCGCACCGCAAATCTTGTTTGAATGGGCGACAGACGGACCTGGATTCATGGGAGACGAGCCGTATGAGACGGTCGGTGAGAAATTGTCACTCCCGCCGTTCCTCGAAGCGAAACGTTCGCAAATCGAGGCGATGGTACGACCAATCGATACGGTCAGAAGCACGAAAACATTTGAGAAAGAATATGAGGGCATGAAATGAGTTTCTTGAATCGCTTATTTGGAAAATCAGATGAATCACAACATAACCAAGGAGGAACTACTATGTTAAACATCGGAATCGTACTCGGATCAACTCGTGAAGGTCGCGTCAGTCCACAAGTCGGGGAATGGGTGAAAGAACTCGCCGACAAACGTGGCGATGCCAACTATGAAGTCATTGACATCGCAGACTACAACTTGCCGCTTCTCGGTGAAGCTGGTCAAGACGCATCAGGTGCAGCGGCCTGGTCGGAGAAAATTGCGCAAATGGACGGATTCATCTTCATCGTCCAAGAATATAACCATTCCATCTCAGCATCTCTTAAAAACGCACTCGACTACTTACGCGTCGAATGGAACAACAAAGCAGCTGGAATCGTCTCATACGGTTCTGTCGGTGGAGCACGTGCAACAGAGCATTTACGTGGCATCTTGAGTGAATTGTCAATCGCTCACGTACGTGTCCATCCTGCACTCTCACTCTTCACGGACTTCGAGAACGGCACGCATTTCGCACCGAAAGATGTGCAAGCACAATCGGTCAACGACATGCTCGACCAACTCCTTCCGTGGACGGAAGCGATGCAATCGGTCCGTACAAAAGCCGGAGAAGTTGCAAACAATTAACAAATCGCGAAGCCAGCCTGAATTCAGGCTGGTTTTTGTGCGTTTTCAAGTTGATTGCGCTAAAGTGGAGAAGAATGGAAAGAAAGGATGGATTCGATGGTGACACGAAAAATCATCGCAGCTTCCTGGACCGTACCACTCTATGCGCTTCTTTTAAGCATCGTTGAATTTTCGCAACAAACCCTTATGGAAACTTCATTTTTAGAGAGCGTATCGGGATTTCTTTTATTGTGTACGATTTACATGGCATATAGTTTCCCTATTATTTTGACATATGGTGTCGTGACATCATGGTTTAGCGATTGGGTCGCAAAGCGATTCAGTTCAGAACGCATACAGTCGTTCACTTCGATCGTTTTACATATTCTATTTGGGCTCGTCTTGTCATGGTTGAGTCTTCTCGCAGCCATCTTGTTCTTCCTGATTGATCGTCGATTGATGAATCGGATGACCTTGACCAAACGAGCTGCTATCAAAAGTTTTTTCATCCCGATCGGGTGTTTGCTTGTCATGATGGGAAGCGTGTATCTGATTGGGGTCGTTCAAGATTTTTTCGTTCGATTCAACTCCATTTAGGGAAACGAACAAGGACAACCTTACATAAGGAGGGGTAACCATGAGATGGATGATTTACGGGGCGAACGGATATACAGGGGAGCTGATTGCCCGTCAGGCTGTCAGTGACGGATTGCGTCCGATTCTTGCGGGTCGCACTGGGCGTGAGATTCATCGACTCGGAGACGAGCTCGACTGCGAGACATCGATTTTCGCATTAAGTCGTGAGGCGGCAATCAAAGCGCTTCGCGATGTGGACTTAGTACTTCACTGTGCGGGTCCGTTCACGGATACGAGTCAAGTGATGATCGAGGCATGTCTGGAAACGGGTACGCATTACTTGGATATTACCGGGGAAATCGATGTGTTCGAATATGTCCATTCCAAACAACGGGCGGCTCAAGCGAAGGCGCGAGGTGTCATTCTATGTTCTGGCGTTGGATTTGACGTCATCCCGACCGACTGTGTCGCGCGAAAATTAAAGGAACTCTTACCGGATGCGACATCACTCGCCCTCGGATTTTCGGCAGCAGGTGGCATCTCACCAGGAACGATGAAGACGGCTGTTCGTGGACTTGGGTCGAGTAGTGTGGAGCGCGTGAACGGAAAGCTATCACCGTTCCCAATCGGGGCAAAGCGCAGGACAATTGATTTTGGGCGAGGAAGCCGCACCGCGATTGCGATTCCGTGGGGAGACGTTTCGACCGCCTACTATACGACGGACATCCCGAATATTACGACGTGGGTGCCAGTGCCGACAGCGGCAGCCTATGTGGCACGCGTTTTGTCTTGGTTCAGTCCCATTCTTGGGAAAGTTGCTGTGCAGCAGCGATTGCTGCGTTATGTTGATGAGAACGTATCGGGACCGAATGAAGCCGAACGCGAAAAAACCTCGACGTATGTATGGGGAGAGGCGACAAATGAGGAAGGGCGCAAGATCGTCGTTCGCATTCAAACGGCGAGCACGTATGCCTTCACTGTTTACGGTGCACTCGCCGTCGTCAACCGATTGCTCGGTTCCGGTCGGATGCTTGCCGGAAGTTTCACACCGGCCATGTTGTTTGGATCACATTTCATCGAAGAGATCCAAGGTTCGTCTTCATTCACGATTGATGAGATTCGTCCATGAGCCGAGAAACGTGGGATTTACTAGACGAAAATCGGCAACCGCTCGGACGAACGCATTTTCGCGGAGATGAACTGGAACCGAATACGTTTCACACAGTCATCGAAGTATTCACATTTGATCCGGATGGTAAATTGTTACTCTCGAAGCGCCATCCCGATAAGAAATATCCTCTTCTTTGGGAAGGCACGGGTGGCTCGATTTTAACGGGTGAGACGAGTCGACAAGGTGCGGTCCGTGAACTCCAAGAAGAATTAGGACTAACCGTCGACCCCGAACAGTTGCGTTTCGTGACGACAATCAAGCGCGGGACGTACTTCTTAGATGTGTATGTCTACACGAGCGAGCAGCCGATTGATGTAAATCAACTTTCCTTACAAATCGATGAAGTGGTCGATGTGAGATTAGAGGAGTGGGACACGGTGCTCGATTCTGTTGAGCTCGTGCCTACTGTCAAAGAACGGTTGATCCAGTACGGGCACTTGATTCGAACGTGATATGCTACACTCAACATGGAAAAGCAAGGGAGGGAACAAAGTGAAACGTTTAGAATTGGCACGACGCATCGAAAGCATTAAAGCAGAGGGAACGTCTGCTTATATTCGACACCGCAAACAAACCCCTCCCTATGAAGGTGCGGAGTTGCACGTAGAAGGTAAGGGGCACGTGTTCAAAATGGGGAATATGAGCTTTGCAGTTGGGTTCGGACTCAATCGACCGACAAGCTTTTACGATCTGCACCAGATGGAAAAGTGGGTGCGTGGAAAAAATGTGTCCCGACTACATATCGAAGTTTGTCCGTTAGCGGACGATTCCTTACTGCGCTTACTGCAAGAACGTAACTATACGCTCGATCACTTTTTAGACGTATGGACGTTAGATGTGACGCAATATGACGGACCGCCTGCTTCGAATCAAGTGGAAAAGGTGCAAGATGAGACGCTCCATGAATGGGCGCACGCGATTGCGGCCGGATTTGCCGAATCTGGAACGATTCTTCAAGAGACGGTCGATACGGCGAAAGGATTTTATGCGCTACCGAGTAATCATGCTTATCTCGTTCGGGAAAAAGACACTGTCGTAGCGGGTGGGATTCTCGCCACGCAAGACGGAATCGGGGAACTGTTTCTGACGAGTACCGTACCGTCTTACCGTCAAAAAGGCTATCAAACCCAACTCATTTTAGAACGAATTGCCGAAGCGAAAGCGCTTGGCTGTGACGTACTCACCGTCACGACGAAGGTCGACTCAGCTTCAGGGCGAAATATGGAACGACTCGGGTTTCAACCGTTTTACCAAAAAGCGGTCATGAAAAGTCCGATTCTCAAATAAAAGCAGACCACTTCGCATGAGGTGGTCTGCTTTTCGATTACAAGAGAGATTCAGCACCGTCAACGTACACTTCAGAACCGGTGACGTGGCTCGACATGTTGCTCGCAAAGAATAAGACGACGTCAGCGACTTGTTTCGCGGCACCGGACTTTCCGGCAAGCGGTTGGTTGCCGAGCGGATACTCGATAGGGATGACGATTTCTTCTAGCAATGCATCGTCTCGATTGGTCGAATCGTCGATATTCGTATCGATGGCCCCTGGGCAAATGGAATTCACGCGTATTCCGAATTGCGCGAGCTCCGCAGCTGCCATTTTCGCAAATCCGGTCTGACCTGCTTTCGTCGTCGCATAGCCACTGAAACCAAAGTTTTTAAAGTATCGATTGCCGTTGATTGACGAAGTGATGATGATACTGCCACCATTCTCTTTCAAATGAGGAATGGCATGTTTGACGGTCAAAAACGTTCCCGTCAGATTCGTCTCCACGACACCATTCCAGTCTTCAATGGACAAGTGTTCAATTGGTGTGATGGTCCCGTTTCGTCCGGCGTTCGCGAAGACGATATCGATTTGTCCGAATCGTTCAATCGTCCGTGCATACGCTTCTTTCATCGCGGCTTCATCCGCAACATCGGCGCTGATGCCGATGGCCCGTTCCTCTCCGACGAGACTGGCGAGACGCATCGCGTCTTCTTCATTCAAGTCGAGAATGGCGACTTTCGCACCCGCTTGGATGAAACGGATAACTGCGGCACGTCCGATACCGGAAGCCGCTCCAGTGACGAGCGCTACTTTTCCAGATAGTAATTTATTTGAAATCAATCCGATCACTCCTTTTTATGACTCTTTCTCATATTCCACAGTTCTGGAAAAGTTACGCTTCATTTCAGAAAATCATGGTGATGTGACTTCAATCGTCCGTGCGATGTTCAAGTTGGACTCCGTGGGGATAACCTCGATGGTGACGAGCTGACCGCTTTGTAATCCTTGTACGCTATTGGCGATGCCCGTCACTTCGGTTTGGTCGTTGATTAAGATGACGCGCAACGTGACTTCTTCTGAGGATTCAGTGGATTCAATCAATAGCTGAGGGATGTCGACCCGTTCAATTTGGCCTTCGACCACATTGTCATTCCATGTACTCATCCAATACATGACGATTAAAAAAAGACCGAGAAAGACTAGGGCAAAGGTTAACCGTGCACTCATGCGCAACCCACTCCTTCATTGTCCGGCATCGCATCTTGTCTAATTTACCTTTACCCGGAAATTCTCTCAATCCTTGAAAAAATAGTAGGAATCTCAAGAAAAATGGGGAATAGAAAGAAAAACGAAAAGGTGAGGTGCGGGCGAATGTGGATGATGATTGCGGCGCTAGGATTTGTTGCTTGTGTATGGATCGCGTTTGGATGGTTTACAATCGGCAATTCGGGGCGACGAGTACGTGGAGGACTCTTTTCGCTAAGTATGACCTGTCTGTTTGCGCCACTCTTCCTTGTGAAGCTAGGAGAACAATACGGATTTATCGGGGTTCAAATAGGACTGACCGTCTTATTTGGTTTACTAGCGGGTGCCTTTTTCTTCGTGGCGCTCGGCTGGACGGGGCGACCGACGAAAGTTCGAAAAATAAGAACGTTATCAGAAGACCCTGATTTATTTTAAAGGTTGATTCACTAATCCTACGGTATAATGCCTCATAAAGACATCGTAGGATATGGAGTGAAACATATGATTGCACCACCACAGTTGAAGAACGGAGATACAATTGGAATCATCACGCCTTCTTTTCCGGCACCCGTGCAGTTTGAGGAGCGCTATCAACGAGGGATTGATCAGCTTAAGCGTATGGGGTTCAAGGTGAAAGAGGGCACATGTACATATGAATCAGAAGGGTATCGGTCATCCACCATTCAGAATCGAGTGAACGAACTGAATGCGTTTTTGCATGACCCTGAAGTGAAAGCGATCATCAGTACGATTGGAGGAACGAATTCGAACTCGTTACTCCCCTATATCGATTATGAGCAATTAAGACGCCATCCCAAAATCATCATGGGCTATAGTGATGTGACGGCAATCTTGATGGCGTGTTACGCTAAAACGGAAGTTGTCACGTTTTACGGACCGGCTGTCGTGCCGTCATTCGGCGAGTATGGAGGGATGTTCGAGAAAGGGACCCAGTACGTACGAGATATCCTCAGTTTGGAGAAGACTGCCCCGTTCGATTTGGACGTGCCGAAAGAGTGGACCGAAGAGATGCTCGATTGGTCGACGCAGCAACGCGTCAAAACCTTCCAACCGAATGAAGGGTGGATCTCATTAAGAGATGGAAAGGCGCAAGGAACGTTGATTGGCGGGAATTTGAACACGATGTCAGGATTCTTCAAGTCGGACTATTATCCCGATTTGAAGGGGGCGATTCTTTTCTTAGAAGACTCGTTCAAAACGATGGCTGAAGAAGAGCGTTCGCTCAGTATGTTGAAATTGGCTGGTGTATTTGATGAAATTTCGGGTCTAATTATCGGCAAGCATGAGCATTTCCAAGATCAATCGGCTCCGTTCTCGTTCAACGACTTGTTGCTTGAAGTCATCGGCGACACGGACATCCCTATTTTGACGAATGTCGATATTGGTCATACGTTCCCGTCACACGTCTTCCCGATTGGCATTCAGGTCGAATTGGATACGACGAATGGAACCATCCGGTTTTTAGAAGATGGGGTGTCAGCATGAAAGAATACCTCACGATATTTGACGAAAATCATCAAAAAATAGGAGAGAAAGAGCGAGGACAGGTTCATGTAGACGGAGATTGGCATGAGACGTTCCACTGCTGGTTCTGGAAAGACCAATTTATCTATCTACAGCGCAGAAGTATGGAGAAACAGGATTTTCCCGGGAAATATGACATCACCGCAGCGGGACATCTCGCTTCAAACGAGACGTTCATTGATGGTATTCGTGAAATTGAAGAAGAGCTCGGACTGTCATTGACGTTCGAACAGCTCACAGCTCTTGGAATATTTGAAGACGTGATTGAACTGGACGGTTTCCTCGATCGCGAGTTTGCACATACGTATAGCTACGCTTATCAAGACGAACCGCTCCGTTTTGACGACCAGGAAGTGATGGACGTGGTAGCTGTGTACAGGGACGAGCTGATGGCGCTCACGGAAGGACGATTGCGTACGATTGAAGGAAACTCCATCATGACGAACCATCTCGTTCAAATCACACAAGTTGATTTAGTTCCGCATCGTCTGACGTATTGGCACCGTATATGTGGGGGGGTGGCACGAATCGATGCGTCAAATCGATAAAGAGAGAATTCTCTGCTCGCCGATCGGTCCACCGATTCGACGTCCGGTATCGACCCATCCGTTTGTCGTATAAAGTGTAAACGCCACATCATTTTTCAGGTTGACGGACAATACGACTTCACGGATATGAGGGAAATGTTGACGCACGAACTTCGGAAGTTCTTGGAGTGCCGCTTTTGCGTACCCCTTGCCTTGATCTGCCTCATTGATGGCAAAAGCCGAGAAGAGCAGCGCATGTGGTTCATCCGTATAAGAAGCGACTCGTTCGTTGTCATGTAGTAAAAACATTCCGACTGGCTTCTGCTCGACGACAACAATCGGATGAACGCCTTCAGGAAGTGGGTCGTCCATGTCTTTTGGAAGGGTTGTATACTTTTCTTGGTCCGTCGGCAAGGCGAACGTATCGAGAATCGGTCGATGCGTATCATTTCGATATTCTAATGAGATGTTCATAAGGCGTCTCCTTCTGGCTTTATTGATTTCATTCAGAAAAGGGGAATTATATGACTACACAAGTTACATATCGTCAAAATCCGCCTGTACAAGATCTATATCGGGCGTTTATGACTGGTTTTTCTGATTATATCATTCCGTTCCAATTCGATGAGCAGACGTTTGAAGACGTCTTTCTCGTAAGAGACCAAAATCAGCCGTCCCGTTCAATCGTCGCTTATGACGGGGAAGAGCCGGTCGGCGTCGTATTGAGTGGGATTGCATATCTCGATTCGGGATGGCAGACGCGTTGCGGTGGACTTGCTGTCGCCCCGCACGCTCGGAAATTAGGCGTTGCGACCAAGTTGATGCAACGATTTGAAGAGGACGCCAAAGGAACTCGTTTGCTCGAAGTGATTCAAGGGAACGATGCAGCGTTGTCGCTTTATCATCAACTTGGCTATAAGACGACACGTGAAATCTATTACTTTCAGGCGGTACCACTTGAAACGACTGCTCACATGACTTCGGAACCGATTCAAACGCTGTTCGATCAACTGTATCCGACAGCTCAGCATGTTCCGATTTGGCAACGCGATGTACGCGTGACCCAACAGGAGGCAGAACTTGTGAAAGTGGTAGAAAATAAACAAGAAGGATTTTTGTTATACCGCGATCATGTACTGCTCGATGTTTTTGGTCACGCTGAAGATGCAGAATGGCTATTGCGCGTGGCTGCGAGTCGATCTCCGCTTCACCTCACTTTGACGTCGGACCGTCCTGAATGGATTGACGCAGCACGACGATTAGGATTTGTACAAGATGACATTTCACAGTTTGAAATGGTGAAGGAAGAGCGATGAAGCGATTGTTACTTGTCTGTATCATCGGATTGATGTTAGGAAATACAGCGACGATCATCGCGTTGACGACGAATCTCTCGCCAGGAACGGTGAATCTGTTGCTAACAGGTGGGGTTGGACTGACCATCCTGTCAGTCATCGGCATCGTCCTTGCCGGATATTATACGAGAAAACGCAAGTGAAATCCTTGTGAAGTAATGCTTGAACATATCACATTGTCCTGTCATGAATGACATGAAAATGAAAAACTTCATTTATTGAAATGTTTAACCCCCAGTGGTATATTCGCATATGTAGCTTTTTTGAAGTTCATGAATGTATCAATTTGGAGGGTTTATTATATATATGTGGAAACAACTGATCATGACAGCAGGTGTAGGCGTACTCTTGTTCCAAGGACAAACCGCATCCGCTAACGAAATGACCCCGCAAGACCTCGTTCAAACAGAAAAATCTGTCCAACAAACTACGAAACAAGTTAAAGAAACGAAACAAGTCATTCAAAAAATCCAGTCAAAGTTGGATGAAGTCAATCGCAACGCGGAAGTATTGCGTGACAAGATTGAAGGCACTTCTGAAGAACTAGAATCGGTCGAAGCGGAACTCGTTCCGACTGAACAGTCACTCTTTGCGAAAGTCGTATCTTCTGTTCTACCGAGTGCGAAAGCAGAGGCTGCTGAGGCCGAGGAAACGCATCAAGCACTCGTTGAGAAGAAAGAACAAGCGAACGAGACACTGAAGCAACTAAAAGAAGAGCAACAACAGATTGAAGCGACACGTCAAGACGTGAAGACGGCATATGACGAGAAATCGAAACAATATAAGAAACAAACGAACCAGTTAAGTGATTTGAAGAAACAGTACGAAGCGATGGCGCCTGATCGGTTCTTGATGCCTGCAGAAGGACGTCTCTCACAAGGGTTCGGTGCAGCAAGCGGACAGTTTGGATACACGTTCCACAACGGTTTGGATATTGCCGCTAAAACAGGTACACCGATTTACGCCGCAGAAGCGGGAAAAGTCACAAAAGTCAGCTCAAGTGGTCCTTATGGAAAGCACGTTCAAATCGAGCATAACGTAGATGGCCAAAAATGGACGACGGTCTATGCCCATATGCATAAGGTCGATGTGAAAAAAGGTCAGACGGTGCGTCAAGGTGAACCGATTGGTCAAATCGGAAACACGGGCAACTCGTCAGGTCCACACTTACACTTTGAAATTCATAAAGGGAACTACAATTTCTCAGCTAGTTCAGCTGGAAATGCCGTCAACCCGTTGAAAGTGGCAGAGCGCCTTGGTGGTGCTTCTCCAGTGAAAGCAACGTTTTAATCAGACAGATGCCCTGAGCCTCGTAAACGAGGTCAGGGCATTTTTCATTGTTCGCGTGTCGGGTCGTGGTTGCCTTCACTATCGGCAATCGTATCCGAACTTCCGTAATCTTCAACTTGTGAGAAGGCATCCGTTTTTTGTCCGGGTTCATCCGTTCCGTCCAATTCTTTGCGACGGGCCGTCTCGTTCGGGTTCAATACGTCTTCTTCGACCGGTCGATCGAGTTCATGTTCGTGCTCTTCCTCTTCCTGGGCACGAGCGTGCTCGATACATAACGTGGCTTCAGGGATGACTTCAAGCCGGTCCAGTTCAATGTCTTTCCCGCACACTTCACATTTGCCATACGTACCATTCTGGATGGCGAGTAGTGCTTTATCGACATCGCTCAAAAACTCTTCGTCGAGCTCGTTGAGCGCTTGATCGCGTTCCCGTAAAAAGAGTTCTTCACCGGAATCGGCCGGGTGATTATCGTAATGAGAGAGCTCGCCTTCATCATACGTCTCTTCTCGGCTATCCATGTAACCTTCTGTTTTTGCTTTTTCTTTCAACAGACGTTTTTTAAACGTTTCGATTTGTTCTGCAGTCAACATATTGATTCACTCTCCAGTTCTCAAGTCATTAATATAAGGTTTCCCATTTTATATGCGCACAAACCTTTTGAAGTGGAATCCATCATGTCGAGAGGGGAAAAGGGTATGATGACAATAGAGCATATGGATTTTAGTGAGGAGGAAAGAATCATGCGAAAAGTCGAAGTGGTCGCATATCATCCGGAATGGAAGCACCGATTTGAAGAAGAGGCACGGAAGTTGAGCCGATTATTTGAAGGAGAGCTCGTTGCGATTCATCATATCGGGAGCACCTCGGTCGAAGGACTCGCAGCGAAGCCAATCATCGATATGATGCCTGTCGTACGGGACATCGAACGAGTTGATGCGTATACGGAACGGATGGAAGCACTCGGGTATCGAGGGCTCGGTGAATACGGTATTCCAAAGCGTCGCTATTTCCGAAAGGGTGAAGAGGAGCGGACGGTTCACGTACATGTGTTTGAAGAAGGGAATCCAGATGTCTTGAGACACCTCGCCTTCCGGGATTACTTGCGTACATTCCCTGAGGTGCGCGATGCGTATGGAGAGTTGAAATTGCAACTCGCAGTGCAACATCCGGAAGATATGGAAGGCTACATCCAAGGAAAACATGAGTGGATCATCGAAACGGAACGACTGGCAACGAAGTGGTATAAAGAAAATCATGGCGTGTGAAACCTTTTTGTGGGAATCGTCGTATAATACATCAAACCTTGAAGGGGGAGATCTCATATGAAATGGTTTCTTGGAAAATGCGTGGAATACTCCTTGGCTGCACTCGTATTCGTCGGGTTGTTCTTCGTCCTCCGAATGATCGCCGGAGATACAGATAAAGGGTATATGTTGACGGTACTCGGTTCATTTTTTCTTGTGTTGCCGATTTCGCTTCTTATGGGTTACTTCTTGGCCCGTCCGCTTCAACGTCGCCTAGCAGGGAAAGGGACTTCTACTTCGAAAGAGCATACGTTGCATGGGACTGAAAAACCACATGGTGTAGTAGAAGATCGGAATCACACAGGATTTAGCGGTTGATGGACAGCGTGTTCGTCTCGACAACGGATGCCCGGCTCATTGCACGATTGAATCGTTCCATTCATGAACATCACGTCCGCATGAATTCAGATTACTTTGCGGAATATGAGGAAGAGAAGATGTATGAAGCCTTTTTGACGCTGATGGGGAGACCGAATCATCATTTCATGGTGATGGAAGTAGAAGCAACCCCTGTCGGCTACATATGGTTCGAGGAGAAGGTGAGTGAGGCGACCGCGTTCCGTCAAGCTGTCCGAACCGTGTATGTGCATCACATCAGCATCGATACGATCTATCAGCGCAAAGGATACGGACGACGCATGATGGAGTGGATCGAGCAATGGGCACGTGATCACCAATTCAAGTCGATTGAGTTGGACTATTGGATGATCAACAGCGAAGCGGCCTCTTTTTACGACGAGGTCAAATTCGCTCCGAAACGTCAGATTGTCATGAAAACATTGGGGGAATGAGCAAATGGAATGGATCGCAATTGGATTAGGAATTCTCGGGGTACTTTCATTGGGGTGGTTCTTTTATAGTTATTGGCTCGGATATAAAGGGGGAAACATCGTCATGACCCTCGATGAGCATTACACGAAGCTAGAAGAATACGTGCCTGCCATTTTGGCGAAGCTATATGAAGACGGCAAGGCTGCCCACTACCTTGGGGACCGCAAGTTCGAAGTCGAAGGCAAACGTTACGTCCTCGTGGAGCGTACTGTACCAATCGGTCACGTTCCGACACAACAAACCGTATTGCAACCGGAAAAATGAACGGAAGGGAGCTCTCGCGAATGAGATGCTCCCTTTGTTTATTTGACGGCCGGTGGCCCGAAGCCGCCGCTGTGATAGTCGCGGAAGGCTTGGCGAATCTCTTCTTCGGTATTCATGACAAAAGGACCGTACGCGATATACTCTTCCCGAATCGGTTTTCCCGAATAGATGAGGACGCGTGTGCGGCTTGTCGCTTGGAGGTGAAGGCTACTCATCGCATCGGACGTTTCATCAAACGTCAGTGTCGCCACATCCGTCTTATCGAGCGGGGTACTGGATGTCCCGACTTCAACAGATCCTGCTAGAACATACAGGAAGCTGTTATGGTTCGCGGGAAGGACATGTTCGTACGCACTCCCTTCTTTCAGCAAGACCTCGGTCATCGTGATTGGAACGAGACTCTCCATCGGTCCTTTTACACCAGCGATTTCGCCAGAGTAGACACGAAGCTGCCCACCGTCAATCAGAACAACCGGCGCGTCTTCGACATACACATTTTGATAAGAGGTCGTCGTTGTTTTTAGTGACTTCGGCAAATTCAACCACAATTGAAGGGTATGGATAAGGTCATCATCGACGGCTTCCTCAGCGTGGCGAGCCGCCCATCCGGCATTCATATATTGGACATCACCAGCATCTAAAATCGAATGTCCTCCATGATTGTCAATATGTTCGAGGCGCCCATCGATGACGTATGTGATCGTCTGGAACCCACGATGTGGATGATCGGAAAACGTTCCTCGCTTGAACCAGTCTTCGGCCATCAAAATGAAGGGGTCGAACGCCTCTTTTTGTTCAGGGGGTAATACCCAACCTTGTTGAACGTGCGGATATCCGTTTTGGCGATAGTTGACGCGCCAATGCTTGTCGACATCTCTAACAAATGAATTGGTCACAACACTTCACTCCTTTCTCTTTTTATTTTCCCAAAAAACGTTTTCGTCAGGGTCTAATTTGCCTCATGGATATGCAAAAAAGGCAGATGCACTTGGCATCTGCCGAATCAACTATTGTCTGTGAACAGGTTATGCCACTTGATGGCGTCCTCACGTAACAGTTTAAAGTGGGCCCCCGTCTCCGCATTCGTTACGTAGACATCGTTCCCGTCATAACTCACGTCAAACGTTTGGGCACATACACCTTGAAACAGTGTTAAGTAAGGAACGGGTGCAGGTGTTCCTGCGTGAGATGTCGCATTCGCCTGTTCAATCGCACGGAAGAGAAAGTCTACTTCTTCTGTTCCGACATGCTGTAAAAACGAGGCGTCTTTTGACTCTGTACCAAGAAGCGCTAACTCATGAAACAGGGCATGGCGTTCACCGCTTAACGTTTCATGAATCTGTTTATTCAATTCCTCTCCATCCATTAATTCTGGTTGATGATACGTGATGGAGACGAGCTGACGGTGCGCCGTTCCGTCTTTCATGTACGTAAAACTATACAGTGGATAGCTGTGTCCGGGTATAAGAACAGATGGCAATTGAGATGCTGCCTTCGCACCGAATACCTGTGACATATGACCATCTTTCGGTCGTAAGACCGTTTGATAATCGTTTTGATCTGAACTGGTGTAAATCGCATATTGTAACGTATCATCCGATTGCTCTGTCCCGAGACCTACTGACAGATAAGGATGACGTGATGCATCAATCGGAATCATCAGACGCTCTTCTCCTTCTGACGATGTCAATGTCAGTTCAAATTCTCCGTTAAACGGCATCGTGATATGGAAGAGGGTATGTTCGATTCCGGTTCGTTCTGGATAGGGCTCATTACCTATCGGCTTTTTCATCTCTTCAGCAAAGTGGTCATATTCATGTGGTTCGGCAGAGCGAATCTTCGCGATATCTGGATAAGAGTCTGCTGTATATTGGACATCATGTAAGCTTTCAGGAAGATTGTTTGTTTTAGTGACATACGTAATCGAGTCTAGCTGACATTGTACGTACGATTCATTATTGACTGTAAACAATGTGGCCGTCGGGAACGCGGATGATGTGGCGACATCTGTTAAGGGCTGTGTCAGCGTGACCGTTCCAAGCCAATGTCTCTCGCCGCTCGGGATTGTCGAAACTGCATTGTCCGGTTGACACAATTCGATGATCAATGCGCGATCGGATTCTGGCATTTCGATTTGTTGTCCATTCGGTAACAAGGCACGTCCTTGATAATATTCTGGGGCAGGTTGGAGTCGGAGTGCGCGTTCTTCCTCGCATCCGAATAAGAAAAATAGGATGACGAGGGTACTGAAAATCAGGTACTTTTTCACATCGGTACTCTCCTTCGATGAATCACTTTCACCATTCTAGCACCATTTTTTTGTGACTTTAGTCTTAGGAAAATTAATGTGTTATTTTTAAAAAAAATTAAAAAACCCGTCCAACTTGAACTGGACGGGGGATAAAACCATTTATGTTTTATTTTTACTTTTAACCTTTTTTGCCGTGTCGATTTTTGACGAAAAAACGTTGATTTGAAGCAGATTCAAAAAATAGCAATTTTTCGTCTAAATCATCAGATTAGAATCCGATGGGATTTATTTGATGAAGTTCCCTTCAATCAACATCTCGACCGCGTGCTGCCTTCAAAATTTCGAACCATTCTTCACGCGTGAGATCGATTTGAAGTGCGTCGACACCTGTTTGAACGCGCTCGATTTTTCCTGATCCGATGATTGGCATAATGTTCGCAGGGTGTTTGATGAGCCATGCATAAACAATCGAATCGATTCCGCTCGCATTGTGACGTGCGCGAATCTCCTCGAGTTTTTCACGAAGAGGGGCGTACTGTTCGTCTTTGAAAAGTTGCCCCCCTGCGAGTGGGCTCCAAGCCATGAGTGGCATCCGTTTTTCGTGACAAAGATCAACCGATCCATCTTCGAAATGCTTCAATTGCATTGGAGAGAGTTCAAGTTGGTTCGTCACGAGTTGGAACGGGAGACGTGATTGAAGCAAGTTCTGTGTAGACGGTACGTGGTTGGATACACCGAATTCACGTACTTTCCCGCTATCACGCAACGTAATGAAGGCCTCGGCCACTTCATCCGGGTTCATGAGCGGATCTGGGCGGTGAATCAATAATGTATCAATGTGATCGATGGCGAGTTCTTTTAACGAACGTTCCGCTTGCGCGATGATATGTTCTTTTGTCGTGTCATAATAGTTGAGCGTTTGACCCGGATTGAATGATCCTGTCAATTTGATGCCCGTTTTTGTGACAATCTCCATTTGGTCACGGAGCTCAGGTTTTAGTTTTAACGCTTCCCCAAATAATCCTTCACATGTATAACCACCATAAATATCTGCATGGTCGAACGTCGTGATACCGAGTTCGAGACATTGTTCGATGAACGTGAGACGTTCCTGTGGGGTCATGTCCCAATCAGCGAGTCGCCACATTCCATGGATGACGCGTGAGAATGATAATTCTTCTGTTAAAGCGATGCGTTGCATAATAACTCCTCCTTGGTTGTCAGTCGCTTTTCATTATACGTCTTCAAAGAAAGCGCGTCACTTGTCACCCCCCTCGAGCAGTTTTAGCGTCAAATGAGCTTGTATGCGCTATGATGATAAAGAAGAGAAACAGGAAAGAGGCGTGACAGATGAGTGACTATAAACCATATGCGGACGTCACCTTCGAGCGGGTGGGCGACTCGTTTCAGGTAATGGCGATGCATCCCGAGCTTCAGTTACACGGGATTGGACGCAGTGCGGCCGTGTTTCGTTTAAAAGAAAGGGACCGTGTCATTAAAGTATTCTTTCCGGGGTACGAACAAATCGCAATCGAAGAGGCAGCCATCTATGAAAAACTAAAAGGGCTTCCTTATTTTCCGACTTGTTATGATGCGGGTGACTCTTATTTAGTCATGGATTACATCGAAGGGAAGACGCTGTTTGAGTGTCTGACAGAGGGCATCTGGATTGACCCGTCTTATATTGAAATCGTGGACGAAGCACTTCGTCAAGCACGGTTGTTAGGATTGACGCCATCGGATGTCCATCTGCGAAACATTATTTTGACACCGAACGGACAAGTTTTCTTGATTGATTTGGCACGCTTTAGACAAGGACAACAAATCGACCATCAATGGGAGGATTTGAAGCGAATGTATCGTCTCTATCGTTATCGTTTCATGCCGAAACAGTATAATGAGGCCTTACTTAATCGAATCGCTTATTTGTACCGTAAATTCGTGAACGATCCGGATTCTTGATCTGGGTCGTTTTTCTTTTGTCGATTAGGGAACAAGGGTAACGTGTCCAAATCCAAAGGGGAAGTGAAAGGGGAATGACGAATGGCTCATCGAATTTATGCAAATGAACTCGTAACACTCCACGAATGCGTGGAGACATGTAATGATTGCTTGGAATCCTGTCTAGAGGAAAAAGACGTACAGATGATGGTCGATTGTATCCGACTCGACCGTGAATGTGCCGCGGCCTGTGCGTTTCTCGCCGAAGCGATGACGCGTGACTCGGCATTTGTCCCGGAACTTGCTCGAGCGTGTGCGATCATCTGCGAAGCCTGTGCACAAGAGTGCGAGAAACATAAACACGCGCATTGTCAGGAATGTGCGCGCGTCTGTAAAGAATGCGCCTCGATGTGTGACCGCTTAGCAGCATAATCTGAGTGATCGGTCGATGGGACCGGTCACTTTTTTCGTGTCTTTTGAAGAGGGGATTCGTATAATGAAAAAAACGAGAAGTAGGTGTTAAAATGATTCGCAACTGTCGGCGAGACGATCTTCAAATGATTTTACATATTTATAATGATGCAATCGTAAACAGCACGGCCGTCTATCATTATGAACCGGTAACGCTCGAGAATAGGGTCGCCTGGTATGAAGAGAAGAAAGAACAAGACTGTCCAATCATCGTGTGGGTCGAGGATGATGTCGTCATGGGATTTGCGACGTTTGGGCCATTCCGCCCGTGGCCGGCATACCACTACACGGTCGAGCATTCCGTGTACGTACACCCTGGCTATCGAGGGAAAGGAATCGGCAACAAATTATTAAAGGAAATCATCCGTATCGCAGAAGCGAGAGGAATGAAGACTGTGATTGGTGGAATTGACGCGTCGAACGTGACGAGCATCCGTGCCCATGAAAAAGTCGGATTCGTACATTCAGGAACGATTCGAAACGCCGGGTATAAATTCGGAAAATGGCTCGATTTATCGTTTTATCAGCTCGATTTAGAAGGTCCTGTGTCACCTACAGAAGGATGAACAGTCTAGAAAGGGTCCCCCTCCATACGATATACTGAAACGAGTGAATCGAATGGAGGAAAACGTATGAATGAGTACCCGAATTGTCCAAAATGCCAATCGTCTTATGTATATGAGGACGGTCCACTGCTCGTCTGCCCGGAGTGCGCCTATGAGTGGTCACCGAGCGAGGCAGCCGAAGCGGAAGCAGCGTCCCAAATCAAAGACGTGAACGGAAATCCGCTTCAAGATGGAGATACTGTCACTGTCATCAAGGACTTGAAAGTGAAAGGCACATCGCTTGTCGTCAAACAAGGGACAAAAGTAAAAGGGATTCGACTTGTGGACGGTGATCATGACATCGACTGTAAAATCGACGGTCTAGGTGCGATGAAACTGAAGTCAGAGTTTGTGAAGAAAATCTAACATAACGTCAGACTGTCGACGAATTGGGGCGTGAAATGCGCCTTGGTTCGTCTTTTTTGTAAATTATGGCTTATGATAATATGTAAGCGTGTTCAAAATGTAAAGGAGGGAGAACATGTTATTGAAGAAAATGATTACCTTCCTCAGTGTGATTTCGTTATCTATATTAATAGGATGTGGTCAACAAGAACGAGAGCTCGTTGTTGGCAATTATACTGATGAACAAACAATTGTGTACTCTGAAAATACGGTGACAGATAAAGAAAAGATTGATGATTTCAAAACGATGATTGAAGCAAGTTCAATCACGAACGAACGTCCAAAAGGGCTTCCTCAATATGTAGTGACCATCAATAACCCAGCTGAATCTACGATGGAATTGATGGTGAACTTTTGGATAAGTGATAACAACGAGTTCATTTTTTCAAAAGGAATAGAAAGTCGCGAATATTTTAAAGTTGATGAAGACCACATCAAGGATGTAAATGAATTCTTAGAATGATTCAAATGGTAAAAAATAGTATGTTCCTTATGTGAATATGAGATGATAATGAAGGTATTCTAAATCAAAAAAGAGGAGGAAGACATTTCGTGGGACAACGATTTGTATTGAAGTCAAAACAGCATATGAGTGGTGGAATTATAAAAATTGTCGTGGATAGCTATACAGGCGTTCACTATTTGATGACTAGCGGCTTAGGATTGAGTGGAATGACGCCTCTCTTAGATGAACATGGAAAAGTCGTCATTGAGAAGCCGAAATCGACTTCGTGAAATCGTGGAGTATAGAATTCATACAAAAAACCAGGCTGATCAGCCTGGTTTTTTGTATGGACCGTATTATGAGAAGAATGGTTTATACTCGCGACGTTCATGCATGACCGACACCCATTGGAGGGTCGTGAACTCTTCGAGTACCCATTCGCCGTTGAAACGTCCGAGACCAGAGTTTTTCTCGCCTCCGAACGGCATGTGCGGTTCATCGTTGACCGATTGGTCGTTGACGTGAATCATGCCGGTTTCGACTTTTCGTGCGAAATTGGTCGCACGGTAAACTGAACCGTGGACGGCACCGCTTAATCCATACGGCAATTCATTCGAGAGACGGAGTGCCTCTTCGTCATCTTTAAACGACAGGATGACCGCAACTGGACCGAAGATTTCATTTTTCGCAAGTGGCATGTCATTCGTGACACCACTGAGGACGGTCGGTTCGAGAACGTTGCCGTCGGCTGTCCCGCCAGTATGGACGGTCGCACCTGCATCGACGGTTTTCTCGATTTGCTCTAAGATACGATCGATTTGGTCGTGGTCGATGAGCGGACCGACTTGCGTGTCTTTGTCGTTCGGGTCGCCTGCTTTCAATTGTTTAACGCGCTCGACGTAACGTTCCACGAATTCATCATGAATCGATTCGGCGACGAGGATTCGGTTCGTCGACATACAAATTTGCCCTTGATGGTAGAACTTGCTGTATACCGCTGATTCGACGGCACGATCGAGGTCGGCATCGTCGAGTACGACAAACACGTTATTCCCACCGAGTTCAAGAGCCGTCTTCTTCAAGAGGCGACCCGCTTTCTCTGCGATTCCTTGACCAACCTCGGTTGAACCTGTGAACGAGATGAGACGCGGAATCGGATGTTCGACAATCGCATCACCGATTTCAGACCCTCGTCCGACGACGACATTGAGTACGCCTTTTGGAAGTCCTGCTTCTTCAAAGAGCGATGCGAACAGAAGACCACCTGTGACCGGTGTCGCTGTAGCCGGTTTGACGACGACCGCATTCCCGGTCGCGAGAGCCGTCACGATTGAACGAACAGCCAAATGGAACGGGAAATTCCAAGGACTGATGATTCCGATGACCCCGAGTGGTTTACGATAAACCCGGTTCTCTTTATTCGGAACGACCGAAGGTTTGATGAGTCCGTCCATACGGAATGGGAATGTCGCGGCTTCTTTGATGATAGCCATCGATGCGGCAAATTCGCCTTCTGCCTTGATTCGTGTACTGCCAGACTCTTTCACGAGCCAATCGACGATGAGTTCCTTGTTGTCCATCGTCACCTGGGCAAACTTCTCGATCAATTCTCGTCGTGCTTGCGGAAGCATGTCAGCCCAGTCCGTCTGAGACGCTTTGGCTGCTTCATAAGCACGATTCAAATCATCTTCATCCGCTGATTGAATCGAGAACAGTGTTTCGTTCGAGAACGGATTGACGTTGTCGATCGACTTCTCACTTGATCCGCTTACCCACTCACCATTGATGTACATTTTCGTAAAATCTGTATGCATGTAGAACACTCCTTTGTTTTTCTTCACCATAGGAAGTATTCACTTATTTTATAAAAATAAACATCTGAAAGTGTAACTAACTTGTTTTACAAAGTAGTTGTAAATGGGATTGGTTTCCATTACTATTATGTATAACAAGATAGTTGATTGAAAGTGAGGTCACGCCATGGCAATGAGTCAAATGTTAAAAGGTCTGCTTGAAGGATGTCTGTTAGCCATTATTAGTAAAGGTGAGACATATGGATATGAAATGTCTGAGAAACTACAGAATTATGGTTTTA
Organism: Exiguobacterium sp. MMG028; assembly: GCF_027947425.1. Classification (NCBI taxonomy): domain Bacteria; kingdom Bacillati; phylum Bacillota; class Bacilli; order Caryophanales; genus Exiguobacterium; species Exiguobacterium sp. MMG028. The sequence continues at coordinate 623,273 of NZ_JAQJIN010000002.1, read as the reverse complement.
CAATGGTGAGCGAAGGAAGTATATACCCGGTGTTATTGCGTATGAAAAAAGATGGGTGGGTCGAAACGATTCAAAAGACTTTACCGTCAGGAGGTCCAAAGCGGAAGTACTATATTCTGACAGAATCCGGACAACAGGAATTACTCGCCTTTAAACAGCGATGGGCTGAAGTATCGAATGGTGTGAACCGTGTACTCGAGGAGGATGAATAAGCATGGAACTTTCAAAGAAAAGTCGTGATTTTTTAGATGATTTGTCGGTATATCTGATATCAAGCGGGAAATCTGAGACTGAAGTGAAAGATATTGTCTTTGAATTAGAGGATCATTTGCTAGAAGCGGAGCAAGCAGGGAAGGATGTGGACGATGTCATTGGACAAAGTCCGAAATCCTATATGCAATATATTGGTCGCGAGATGGCATTCGATAAGAAGGGGTTTATGAAAATCATCGCAATGATCATTCTCAACTTATTCGCTTATATCATCATTGGGAACTTCATTCAAGGTGAGATGACGTTCTCGACGATTCAAATGGTTGGGTTTCCACTAGTGGCCTTACTCTTCTTGTTGGCTGCCTCACAAGCATTCCGAGCGATGTCGATTCGCACAAAAGAAAGCAAATTTAGAAATATACTAACTTATAGCTTACTTGCTACATTACCAATGTTATCTTTTCTCGGCTTGATGGTGCTTGATATTTTTATTGAAACGCCAACGGTTACATTCGGTTCGAACGGTCAACTTGTATTATTCGTAGTTGCTGTGATCATATTACTTATAACCTCTGTATGGACAAAGACATGGATTAATTTAATCATCCCGATTCTTTTGTACGTACCTCAATATGCATTTTCCCGCACAAGTTTACCATTTGAGCAACAATCGATTTTTTCGATGTTGATTTTATTCATTGGAATGGCGATTTTCTTTCTTGTCTGGGCCAAGAAGAATAAAGAAGATTAAGTTTGATATGTTGTCCATTCGGTTCATCGTTAAGAAGAGATGAAGGGAGATTGCGTTCATCTCCCTTTTTTGATGTTCGTTTCTACTTCCTGTACAGTTAGACGAAGAGAGGGGTTAGAAAGAAATATGAAACGTTATGAAGCGATTTTATTTGATATTGATGATACGTTATTAGATTTTAAACAAAGTGAGCACGTCGCCTTGGAACAATTACTCGCATCCTACAATGTCCGGATGACGGATGAAGTGAAGGCTCGGTATGTCGACATTAACAGCGGCCTATGGCGCGCATTTGAGCGCGGCGAAGTAGACCGTGAAGAAGTACTCGTCGGTCGTCACACGAAACTGTTCAATTCGCTCGGACTCACGGTCGACGGTCCGCAGGTCGAACAGCAGTATCGAGACTACTTACATGCAGGCGTACACATGGTCGACGGCGCGTTAGAGATTGTTCAAACGCTGAGCGCGGACTATCCGCTCTATATCGTCACAAACGGTGTGACGGAGACGCAATTCAAACGGTTAGAGTCATCGGGACTATTGCCGTACTTCCAAGACGTCTTCGTATCGGATGCGACTGGCTCGCAAAAACCGATGAAGCCGTTCTTTGACTACGTCTTTGATCGAATCCCGAACGTAAAGCCAGAGAAGGGCTTAATCATTGGCGACTCAGTCACGGCAGACATCGCCGGTGGGCGGATGTACGGCCTAGATACATGTTGGTTCAATCCGAATGAAGCGGCTGCGACGATGGAGTCGACGTACGAGATTCGACATTTAAACGAGTTGAAATCGCTTCTCTAAGTTCAAGCCGGATTTAGTGAATGAGACGGCAAACGATTCGGTAGTTGTGCGAGTACTTCTGGATAGAGCGTGACCTCTCGAAGACGGTCAAGTTTTTGCCAACGATAGATGAGGTGGTCTCCTTCAGGTCCGTAAAAGTCTCCTTCTTGGAGCGGGAGGTCACCGTCTACATAAAAGTACAGTCCAATCTCATGAAACGGTTGGTCGTTGTAGGTAAACAAGTTCTCGTGGACGAAGGCGAACGTGGTATCGGTCACGCGCATATCCAATTCTTCATGTAGCTCGCGTGCGAGGGCGGTTGCGGCTTCTTCACCGAGCGTCACGCGACCACCAGGCAGTGCCCAAAAGTCATCCCGGATATTTCGGTGAATCAATACGTGTCCGTCTTTCACGAAAATACCGGCGACGCGGTAATTGAAGACGCCTTGTTCAGTCGGGAATACGAGGTCCATCTATATCACTTCCAATCTTTGTAATCTGTTCTAGTATACCTGAAGGAGGGATATTATGTTTCAACCACATACGCAATATCGAGACGAAGATTTCCGCGACGTGACACTCCGTGACGAAGAGCTGTCACACGTCACGTTCGAGAACTGTCGCTTCACATACGTCGATGCGACGGAACTACAAACGGAACGCTGTCAGTTCATCAACTGTGATTTTACCGATTCGAAATGGAATGCGTCCCGTCATGTCGGCAGCTCATTTTTGAACTGTCAGTTCCATGGTGCCAATTTGTTCACGAGTGAGTTTGAGCAATGTAAAATGACGGGGTCTTCCTTTGAGGAGAGCCAGTTTGAGGGCGTCCATGTCACAGAAGGGGACTGGTCATTCGTCAACCTTCGTCACGTGTCTCTTAAGAAAATGGATTGGTCCCACGTTCGTTTGGTTGAGGCGGACCTATACGGTGCTGATTTGACCGAGACGGTTTGGCATCAGGCGGACTTGTCACGGGCGACACTTCAACATGCGGTGTGCCGTGGTGCCGACTTCAGAGGAGCATTTGTCGACGGGGTTGATTTTTCGAACGTGACCTTACAACAAACAAAACTAGACGCGATGCAGGCAATCCAAGTCGCGCGCTCATTGGGGGCGATTATAGAATGAAACCGGAACAAATTATTGAACAGTTGATTGCGTTCGCGAAAGAACGTGAACACATCCGAACGGTTGTCTTGAACGGCTCGCTCGTCAATCCGAACATCCGCCCAGACCCATACCAGGATGTTGACCTTGTTTTTTACGTAGAAAATGTGAGAGCGATTGCGACCGATCGCTCATGGATCGACATGTTTGGAGAAGTCTTGATCATGCAGACACCTGAAACGTTTGATTCCGAACGACATGTAACGTTTTTGGTGCAATATGTAGACGGACACCGTATTGATTTGACAATTCGAAGCATAGAGCAACTTGATGAGATGCTCGAAGCTGATTCGCTCAGTCAGATTGTGTTCGATCGAGATCATCATCCGAGTGTGACACCTTCAGATAACACATACCGTGTGACACGCCCTTCTGCTGATGAGTATGTGGCTTGTTGGAATGAGTTTTGGTGGGTGTCACTCTATGTCGTCAAAGGAATCAAGCGACACCAGGTGTTATACGCGCTCGATCACCTCGACATCATGCGAAATATGCTCCGTCAGATGATGGAATGGAACATTGGCTATGCGACGAACTTTTCTGTGAATCTTGGGAAATCGGGTGACGGGATGCGCGACCACTTGCCTGAAGAGCTGTGGGAAATGCTCGGGGCGACATATGCCTCAGCTGAGCTGAGCGCGATCGAAGACACACATGACCGCTTGCAATCACTCTTCTTCTTTTGTGCACAACGTGTCGCCGAGCAAGGTGATTTCGTGTTCCAAGAAGAGGAAGCCAGACGTGTTCGTGCTGCATGTGCAACACTTCGACATTCGAACGATTAATGACGGCGTGAGCCGGGAAACGCTCCTTATAGAGAAAGGAGCGTTTTTTCATGAATCCATATACGACATTTATTGCTCTTCTAGTCGGAAGTCTTGTCCTCTTTGTCGGCATTCGCTTAAAAAAATGGCCGATTATTTTGGTCGCGATGCTACCACTCGGTCTCGTCGCATTTAATATGTTCTTACTGATCACGGGACGCTAGGAAAATCTTCGTGTCTTGACCGACCGAGTAGGAAAAGGTTTGCAATTGATCAAAAGATTGATAGAATGTGGTCGAAGACGACTGAATTTCATAATGTTTGCCACTAGGGGAGTCGCGTCACGCGGCTGAGATGGACAAGGTCCAGACCCTTCGAACCTGATCTAGTTCACGCTAGCGTAGGGAAGTGGGCGAGACGACTCATATGGCTTCACCTAGATATGACTGTTCGAGACGCCGCTTCCGTTATGGGAGGCGGCGTCTTTTTATCTGTTATAAGGGGGAGTTACTATGAAATTTACAGATCACCTACGTCAGGAAGCGGATGGATTGTTTGAAGCAAGCTTTCATCATCCGTTCGTCCGTTCACTCGGAGAAGGAACGCTTGATGAGAAGAAGTTTAGACATTACGTCATGCAAGACTCGTATTATTTGAATCAATTCTCGAAAGTCCAGGCCAAAGGGGCGACGCTTGCACCGACGATGGAGCTATCGAGTCGCTTTTTGACGCATGCGTTGCACACGATTGAGGCAGAACTTTCACTTCATCGTGAGTTCTTTACGATGCTCAACGTGACGGATGTTGAACTGGCGACATTCGAGCCGGCACCGACCGCTTACGCGTATGCGCTTCATATGCAACAGGCAGGACCGACACTCGGTGACGTATTGGCGTCAATCCTTCCGTGTTATTGGGTGTATTACGAAATCGGTGAACGCTTAAAAGATAAACGACCCGACCATCCGATTTATTCAGCTTGGATTGCGACGTACGGTTCGGAGTGGTTCCGTGAGTTGGTGGAAGAACAGATTGATCGGTTGGATGAATTGGCTGGACAAGCGACAGAAGAAGAACGGCTTCGTCACACAAAACTCTTCTTGAAGAGTTGCTATTACGAAGTCGCTTTTTGGGAAATGGCGTGGACACTAGAGTCATGGACATTGTCACAGGAGGTCAACCAATGAGACATGAGATTTGGAGTGAGGTTCGAAAACAATCGCCATTGATCCACAACATCACAAACACGGTCGTTGCTAACTTTTCGGCGAATGGACTGCTCGCCATTGGTGCTTCTCCCGTCATGGCCGACGCGATTGAAGAAGTAGCGGAGATGACGTTTGTGAGCGATGCACTCGTACTCAACATCGGTACACTTGGGACGATGACGGAAGCGACGATGATTCGTGCGGGGCAAGCTGCAAATGAAGCGGGATGTCCGGTCGTGCTCGATCCTGTCGGTGTCGGGGCGACATCATTTCGTCGAGATGTCGTCGAGCGGATCCTTCGTCACGTCCGCGTGTCAGTCATTCGTGGAAATGCAGGAGAAATTGCCACATTGATTGGCGTTGATTGGACAGCGCGAGGTGTCGATGCGGGTGACGGGGCGTATGAACCAAATCAATTGGCACTCGAAGCGGCGAAACGATATGGATGTGTCGTGGCCGTGACAGGAAAAGAAGACGTGGCCAGCGATGGAAGTGTCGTCATAGAAGTTCATGGAGGGACAAAACGGATGACTGAAACGACCGGTACAGGCTGTTTACTCAGTGCGGTCGTCGGAGCATGTCTAGCGGTCGAAAAGAATGCCCTCAAGGCGACGGTGACAGCCGTATCAGGATATGCCTATTGCGGGGAGTTGGCGAGTGAACGGGCAGAAGGACCAGGAGATTTTCCGATTCACTTTTTAAATGCCCTCCATCAATTGACGCAATATACAATCCCGACGAATCGAATCGAGGTGTCGACCTCATGAGACCACAAGTCTTGACGATTGCAGGATCTGATTCAGGGGGCGGCGCCGGTATTCAAGCTGATTTAAAAACGTTTCAAGAGCTCGGTGCGTTCGGGACAAGTGTACTTACCGCCATTACAGCCCAGAATACACTCGGTGTGCATGGGATTGAAGCGATTTCCCCGGAAATGATCACTCGGCAAATCGATGCAGTGGCCAATGACTTTCAGATTACAGCATGTAAGACAGGTATGTTGGTAGATGCGGAGCGGATTGAGACGGTAGCAACAGCACTTGAACGGTATCGTTTCCAACACGTCGTCGTCGACCCTGTCATGGTGGCGAAAGGGGGCGCTTCTTTGTTGCAAGATAGCGCGGTCGAGGCACTTCGGACGAAGCTGTTACCACATGCGACGGTCGTGACACCGAATATCCCTGAGGCAGAGGTATTGGCCGGAATCGAGATTCGGACGGACGCAGACCGGATGCAGGCCGCCCGATTGATTCGGGCACTCGGTGTCGATGTCGTCATCATCAAAGGTGGACATATGGAAGACGTGGAGGCCGTCGATTTGATTGTGACTGAGTCTGAAGCGTTTCAAGTGAGCGCGCCCCGAGTCGAGACGAAAGACACACATGGAACGGGGTGTACGTTCTCTGCCGCCTTGACGGCTGAGCTGGCATACGGAAAGACACTTCGTCAAGCTGTCGTGGACGCGAAGCAATTTATTCATCAAGCGATCACGCACGGGTTGTCGATTGGACAGGGGCATGGACCGACAAATCATTGGGGACATCGTTTAGCGAAAGAAGAGGTGATTACCGTTGAAGTCATGTACGAAACAAGCACTCGCTAAGCAACTTCGTCTTTATTTTGTGTGCGGGACGACGGATACATCTGATATAGTGACGACCGTCAAAATAGCACTTCAATGTGGTGTGACATGTTTTCAATTTCGCGAAAAAGGTAAAGATGCATTGTATGGAGATGAAAAAGAAGCAATGGCAAGGACGCTCCATCAGGTATGTCGACAAGCGAATGTTCCATTCATCATCAATGACGATGTGAACTTGGCAATCTCGATTGATGCAGACGGTGTGCATGTCGGACAAGACGACTTGCCTGCCGAATGGGTCCGTGCAAAGTTAGGCCCTGACAAATGGTTAGGGGTGTCCGTCCATACGATGGAGGAAGTAAGTGCAGCTCTTCCGTTTGCAGATTATGTCGGGATTGGCCCGATTCACGCGACGAAGAGCAAGTTAGACGCGGGATGTGTGCGCGGGACGGAACTGATTCAGCAAGTTCGTCAGCGATATCCGCGGCTTCCGATTGTGGGGATCGGAGGTATTCTTCCGGAGCATGTTCCTTCCATCATTTCTGACGGGGCAGACGGCGTTGCCGTCATCTCTGCCATTGCTTCTGCACCGGACGTAGCAACGGCTACCCGGCGTTTCGCTTGTCTCTGAATTTAATTCTTGAGGAGGAAGACAGATGAACGTATTTGTAATCGGTGCAAACGGCCAGATTGGCCATCAATTGGTGGAAAAGTTACACAATGAAGGGAAGCATCACGTCACAGCGATGGTGCGTAAAGAAGAGCAACTCAATGACTTCAAGTCAAAAGGATACAACGCCGTACTCGGTGACCTCGAAGGTTCAGTGGCAGACTTGGAAAAGGCAATCGACGGGATGGATGTCATCGTGTTCGCAGCTGGTTCTGGTGGAAGCACTGGAGCAGACAAGACGCTTTTAATTGACCTAGATGGTGCAGCGAAGAGTATCGAAGCAGCACAAGCGAACGGGAACATCAAACACTTCGTCATGCTCAGTGCCTTGAAAGCAGAGGATCGCTCAGCTTGGCCAGATTCGATGAAGCCGTACTATGTAGCGAAGCATCATGCCGATCGCTTACTCGAACAGAGTGGACTCACATACACGATTGTTCGTCCGGGCGCATTGACAGATGATGCGGGAACGGGCAAAGTGAACACGCAATTCGAGGGAAGTGGAGAGATTCCACGCGAAGACGTGGCATCATTCTTGGTGCACGTCCTTCATAACCATTCAAACGCGCAGAACAAAGCAATCGATTTGATCAAAGGGGATACCCCGATCGAAGAAACGCTATAAGTATGTGACATCAAGAACGGGATGTGAACCATCCCGTTTTTTGTCGCGTTAAAGAGGGAAAAGAACGCAGAATAACGAAATAGAAGAATACGAACAGATGAGGAGGTCCCGCATGACCGAGATGTTTATTTATCTGGCGGTCTATTTGTTACCGTCATTTTTGCTCGGATTTTTAGCACTCGATGTCTTTCAACGCAATCCGAATAAAGTAGAGCATCGTTTGCTGAGCCTGTTTGTGTTCGGTTATTCGATGCTCTTCTTGGCTGAATTTGTTCGCCATCTTTCTCCGATTGAATACAGTCCGGCACTCATTGCGTATTGGTTTGGGAATGCCGGCATCTTCATCTTTATCTTTTCTGTTCATTTCATATTAAGTATCACAGGCGTCGGAGCAAAGGCACCGAAGTGGCTGTATCCTTGGGTCGTCTATTTGCCGCTGATTCCCGTCATATTGACGTATATCCGGCGAGAGAACATCATCAACAGTCAGCAGTTTGAGCAAGTTGGGATTTGGATTTATCCCGAGTTCAACGCTTCTTATTTGATTACGCTGACCGTCGGGAACATCTTTCACATATTGATCATCGGTCTCATTTTTTATGCTCTCAAGCGTGCGGAACGAAGAGAACACCAACGCGTGTTGCGCATGCTTTTTTGGACGGCGAATGTCGTATTGTTATGGGATGTTGTCTTCGGTTATTTTCAATTCCGTGGGTTCATTCCGCCGTACTCTTATATGTATGGAGGGCTCGTATGGGCAGTGGCGCTCGTCATCGCAATGAATCGTTTGGATTTCTTGACCTCTTACGTGAAACGATACGGGACACTGTATAACTTGAATCCATCTGCCATCTTGTTGATTGATCCCGATGGAAAAGTGGAAAGTGCGAATCCAGCAGCGCGCACACTCTTTCATACGGTCCGTGTCGTAAATGAACGCTTTGTCGATTTATTACCGGAAAAGAAAAAGGCGGAGTGGATGGAACATTATCATCAACATTTCCAGACTCGCAAAAAGTTTTTAGAGTTCGAGACGAAGATTATGACGAAATCTGGGCAAGAGCGGTATGTCGTCATTGATGGGGACTTTGTTGATATCGATCGAACGATCCATGGGATGATTATCATTCGAGACGTTCATTCGTTCAAAGAAGCCGAGCAAACAATCCGTTTCTTTGCGTATCATGATCCATTGACGAAGTTGGCCAACCGACGTGCGTTTTATGAACGGGCAGACCATGCGCTGCTTAGCTCCTCAAAGTTATCTTTATTGATTATCGATTTGGACGGTTTTAAAGCAGTCAACGATACGTACGGTCACCAGATTGGAGACCACTTCTTAACGCATTTGGGTGGATTGTTGGAAGCGTCGACACAAAACGTCGGATTGGCTTCTCGTGTCGGAGGCGATGAGTTTTATATCTACTTAGTCGACCTGACGGAATCCGAAGTGCTCGCATTTATTCACGAACTTCAGACGACGTTGAATCGGAATCCATACAGAACGTCGGATGTGATGATTCCAATCCGGGCAAGTATTGGGGTCAGTCATGCGCCGGATCAAGGGACGGACTTGGATACGCTGATTCATAAGGCGGACCAAGCGATGTACCAAATCAAGCAAGACGGGAAAAATGACTATGCGATTTATGACGAGGCGTTACATGGTCCGAAATAAAGGGAACATAGAAGTGTTTGATGATGAAGAGGAGGATGGAACATGTCAGAAAGACCGTTAGTGACGATGCGCGCCGAGGGAGAAGCGGGAGGCGTCAAGACGACTGTACGTGTAGGTGAGCACAAACCATTTATCGTAGATGAGCCGGAACGACTCGGTGGAACGAATATGGGGCCGAATCCGCTTGAGTACCTTCTGGGTGCGTTATCGTCTTGCACGACCATCATGATTGCCTATGTCGCACAGGACTTGAACTTTGATTACGAGGGTGTCCATTTCGTGACGGAAGGGACACTCGATCCGAGAGGGTTCCAAGGGATGGAAGGTGTTCGAACTTACTTTGAGTCAGTTCAGATGAAGATCGTATTGGACACGACTGAATCGGATGAGCGAATTGCCGAATTACGAAAAGGTGTCGAGGCACGATGCCCGATTCATAATTTGATGCATGAAGCGGACGTGGAAATGACGGCAGAATGGACTCGGAAATAAGGATGAGGGCGACCTCATCTTTTTTACATAGAAATTGTTAAAAGAGTACGGAGGGAAGACGAATGGATCACCGACCGATGACGCGTGAATGGGCAAGTCAAATTCAAGAATGGACGTACGGAGCTCCATATGATTTCTATAATCAGTCGCCTTCTGAAGAGGGGATTGACGAGTTGATGACATATCAGGCGATGTTAGAGAATCATGAGCTGATTGGATTTTATTGTATCGGTGCTGCTGCACAAGTGCCCAATTCGACATATCTGCATTCGTCAGACTTCACGGACATTGGGCTTGGGATGCGACCTGACTTGACGGGTAAAGGACGCGGACGATCGTTTGTGGAATACGTCATAAAGAGAGCGACGGAACAGGGGAAACCGCTCCGTCTAACTGTCGCCTCTTTCAACGAGCGTGCGATTCACCTATATGAAATGGTCGGTTTTTGCACGATCACAGCGTTTGAGCGAAATAAGGTTCCGTTTCAAGTGATGGTGCGCGATTAGCCATATTGTTTCTGATGTGCCTTTTTACGTCGTAAATAATCCTCATCGGCACGGAGTTGATCCCAATACGTTTTAAAGATGCGGGCAGACTCTGCCTTCTCTTCGTCGATTTCGCGCTCGTGGATGTCACCATCTTCTTTATATTTACGTCCTCCTTTGTAATTGGCGTAGCGTCGGGCTCGCGTATAGCCCATCTGGATAAACTTTCGGGCCATGTCCATCCCGACAAAATCATCGTTTGCACGATACGCTTCAAATAATTCCATGATTTCTTCAGCAGATTGTTTCGCAATCTCTGGCGTCTTGAATCGCCAATGGGGCAAAATCTCACTTTTATACGGCTCAACGAGTAGTACCCCTTGTTCACCACGGCCGACTCGGTACAGTTCGGGTTGTTGTCGGAAGTCAATTTCATCGAAGTTTAAGTCATAATCAAATGGCATGTTCATTCCTCCTCGCCTAACGTTTTCCCATTAGGTCGGGGAAAGAAACAACTTGAAGGAAAAGGATGGGTTTGTATGATCAAGGTGGAGACAGAACGATTGATCTTAAGAGCATTTACGCTAGAAGACGCAGAGGATATGTATCGTTACGCCAAAGACGAACGTGTCGGACCGATGGCCGGTTGGGCGCCACATGAATCCGTTGAAGAGACGAAAGATGTCATTCGACTGTTTATTGAGGAAAAAGACGTGTGGGCGATCGTGTTGAAAGAAACCGGGCAAGTGATTGGTAGCATCGGATTACACGACCGAAGACCGGATCCTACGATTCAACATGAGGCCCAACGTGAAATCGGTTATGTACTCAGCCCCGATTATTGGGGGAACGGCTATGTGCCGGAAGCCGTTCAGGCGATGATTCGATTTGGATTCGAAGCGTTAGGGCTGGAGCGGATTTGGTGCGGCTATTTCAGCTTCAATGACCAATCCCGACGTGTCGTTGAGAAATGTGGGTTCACCTATGCGTTCACGAAAACGCAAGAATTGACTCGACTCGATGGACGAACGGTAGAATGCCTCGTCTATGTCCAACTCAATCCGACGTTCTCTACACATTGAAGCGCTGTTTCGATGTGTTTTTTCATGAAATCATAAAAACCCCTTGATATGTAACCGGTTACACATTAAGATGGTTTTGTAAGCGTTTCCAGAACGGAGGATGTCAAATGGCGACCATCAAACAAGTGGCAAAACATGCGAACGTCTCAGTGGCGACCGTATCACGCGTCATGAATAAGAGCGGATATGTGAGCGAAGAGGCGAAAGAAGCGGTCGAAAAGGCGATTGCGGAACTGAATTACGCACCGAACCGAGTCGCTCGTTCGCTCTATAAAAAATCGTCGAATTTGATTGGACTCATCATGCCGGACATCACAAACCCGTTCTTTCCACAGCTGGCTCGGGCGATTGAGGATGTCGCCAATCAGCATGGGTATCAAGTCGTCTTATGCAATACAGACGAACAACTCGAAAAAGAGCAGACGTATTTGGTCGCCTTGCAGACGATGCATGTCGACGGGCTGATTATCACCACGAACCATTCGCACAACCCGAATTACGAGACGTTGGATTTACCGATGGTCGCGCTCGACCGAATCGTGAAGGCGGGAATCGACGCCGTTGTATCGGATGGTTACGAGGGCGGAAAGTTGGCAGCCGACACGTTGTTACAACGCGGTGCGACACGACTGGCTCACATTGCCGGACCTGATCATCTCAAGACGGTCAAGCGTCGGACAGAAGGATTCATCGAAGCGTCAGGAGACAAGCTCGTCGGGATGACCGAGTCCACGTTCACGTTCAAAGACGCCTTGAAAGCGTCCCAAGAGCTGTTCAATCATGCATGGCCGTTCGACGGCATCTTTGCAGCAAACGATGTGATTGCAGCAGCCGTATTGCAGGAAGCAGTTCGTCGAAACATTCGTGTCCCAGAAGAGCTACAGGTCATCGGATATGACGGAATCGAGCTAGGGGAGATGACGTCTCCGCCGCTGACGACCATCGTTCAACCGATTTATGAGATGGGGCGAGTGGCGACAGAACGATTGCTCGATTTGATTGAGAAAAAAGATACACGACCGAGAGAGATGCTGTTACCGGTCACGTTACTTGAAAGACAAACGACAAAGCGGAAGGAGAAATAAAGAATGAAACGCATTGTTGTCATTGGCAGTATATCGATGGACCTTGTCGTCACGTCCGACAAACGTCCGCAAGCAGGGGAAACCGTCATCGGCGAGTCGTTCCGTACCGTTCCAGGAGGGAAAGGTGCGAACCAAGCGGTCGCTGCTTCTAAGTTAGGAAGTGCGGTGCAGATGGTCGGTTGTGTAGGGAATGATCCGTTCGGTCAGCAGATTGTTGAGAACTTCAAACAGTATGGCGTCGATGTTGCGCACGTTCGGGTCATACCGAATGAAGTGACGGGGACGGCCCACATCGTATTGGCGGAAGCAGATAATTCGATTGTCGTCGTCCAATCGGCGAACAAGCAAGTCATCTTCACGGAAGAGGAACTGAATCAGCTTCTCGATGAGCAGTCTTTCGTACTCTTGCAGCTCGAAATTCCGATCGAGACCGTTCGGCAAGTGACCGCTTACTGTAAGGAGAAAGGGATTCCGGTGCTCCTCAATCCGGCACCGTCGCAACCACTCCCGCCAGAAGTGATTGAAGACGTCACGTATTTGACGCCGAACGAACATGAATGCCGAGATTTATTTAAGGGATTGTCCGTGTACGAAGTGCTTGAACGATATCCGAACAAATTACTCGTCACGGAGGGCGTCCGAGGTGTTCGATTCCATGACGGACGAGAAGTGCGGCATGTGCCAGCTATCCGAGCGAACGTCGTCGACACGACAGGAGCCGGTGACACGTTCAACGGTGCGCTCGCTGTCTCCCTCATCGAACAAGATGATTTAGAGACGGCCGTACGGTTTGCCGTAGTCGCATCCGGCATGAGCGTCGAAGGCTTTGGTGCACAAGGTGGTATGCCGACACGAGAAGATGTACAACAACGATTGGAGCGCGTCTGATGAAAAAACAAGGGATTATAAATAGTCATCTAGCAAAAATCTTTGCCGACCTCGGGCATACGGATCGCGTCGTCATCGCAGACTGTGGGCTTCCGATTCCGGACGGGGTGAAGCGTGTCGACCTTAGCCTCCGAATCGGGGAACCTTCCTTTCTTGAGGTACTTGATGTCGTCGAATCGGATTTGGTCGTAGAGCGCATCACGATTGCCGAGGAGATTCTCACACACAACCCAACGATTGCAGATTCACTGAAAGAACGATATACAAGCATCGACATGTGTTCGCATGAAGATTTCAAACGGGAGGTCGCAAAAGCAAAAGTGGTCATTCGAACTGGGGAAGCGACACCTTACGCGAACGTCATCTTACACGCCGGGGTCATTTTTTAAGGGGGGATTTCGATGCACATTCAGTTGAAAGGCATCCATAAGTCGTTCGGTCCGGTCTCCGTCTTGAAAGGGGTCGACTTCGAACTATTGCCCGGAGAAATTCATGCGCTCATGGGGGAAAACGGAGCAGGCAAGTCAACGTTGATGAAAGTGATGACCGGTCTTCACGCTCAAGATGAAGGAGACATCCTCATCGATGGGAAGAAGCGTCAATTCAAACATCCAAAAGAAGCGGAGCAAGAAGGGATTGCCTTCATCCATCAGGAACTCAACATTTTACCGGAGATGACGGTAACGGAAAACTTATTTTTGGGTCGGGAGCTGACGGGACCGTTCGGGATGGTCAAACAGCAGGAAATGACACGACGCGCTCGTGAATATTTGGCAGAATTGAACGTCTTCATGGATGTCGATGAAGTGGCACGCAACTTATCGGTCGGTCAGCAACAGATGATTGAGATTGCCAAGGCACTCATGACAGATGCGAGAGTCATCGTCATGGACGAACCGACGGCCGCCTTGACCGATCGCGAAATTCAGGCGCTCTTCGCCGTCTCACGTGCCTTACGAGATCAAGGTGTGTCCATCATCTATATCTCTCACCGCATGGAAGAAATTTTCGACTTGTGTGATCGAATCACCGTACTTCGGGACGGACAGTCCATCTCGACCCGTATGATTTCGGACACTTCTTTTGAGGAAACCGTACGCGATATGGTCGGACGTGAGATCGGTGAACGCTATCCGACGCGCACCGCGACGCTCGGGGATGTCGTTCTCGAAGTAGATGATTTAATAGGTAACCGGTTCCACAACGTATCATTCAACGTTCGAGCCGGTGAAATCGTCGGATTCTCCGGATTGATGGGAGCAGGACGGACTGAAGTGATGCGTGCTTTGTTCGGAGCAGACACCCACAAAGGGGGAGTCATCAAACTGAACGGGAAACCGATTCGGATCAAGACTCCGGCAGACGCCATCAAACATGGCATCGCCTTTTTAACAGAAGACCGAAAAGGAGAGGGCTTGCTTCTCGACTTCTCGCTAAGAGAAAACTTGTCACTCCCGACACTCGATAAACGGGCAAAAGGGTCCGTCATCTCGAAGCAGCAGGAAGCAACGTTCGCCGAGACATACTTACAAAAACTGCGGGTCAAGCATCATTCGATGGAGCAAAAAGTGAAGTCGTTGTCCGGTGGGAACCAACAGAAGATTGTGCTCGGTAAATGGTTAGGTGTCGAGCCGGACGTCTTGATTTTGGATGAACCGACCCGTGGAGTCGACGTCGGTGCCAAAAAAGAAATTTATAACATCATGAGTGATCTTGCGGAGTCAGGTGTTGCCATCATCATGGTCTCCTCCGATTTACCGGAAGTGCTCGGGATGAGTGACCGAATCGTCGTCATGCGGGAAGGTGTTGTGACCGGAACGCTCACAAAAGAAGAGGCGACGCAAGAAAAAGTAATGACGTATGCGACAGGAGGGCAATGACATGGAATTGAAAGCAACGACTGCACTGAAGCGCCCGGGTCGACTCGGATGGGGACAAAAGTTAGGACCGCTGTTTGGTCTACTCGTCATCGTCGTCGTCGTGACCGCGCTCGAACCTGGATTTTTATCATTAAATAATATCTTTAACGTACTTCGACAAGTTTCCATCAATGCCTTGATTGCCTTCGGGATGACATTCGTCATCTTGACAGGTGGGATTGATTTATCGGTCGGGTCGATTTTAGCGCTCGCCTCCGCACTAGTGGCAGGCATGATGGTGGACGGTCAACATGCGGTCATGGCCGTTGCACTTGGCTTGATTGCGGGTGCCGTTCTCGGGGCCTTTAACGGGGCGGTCATCACATATGGGAAAGTGGCGCCGTTCATCGCGACATTGGCCACGATGACGATTTACCGAGGTTTGACGCTCGTCTATACGGATGGGCGACCGATCACTGGTCTCGGAAATTCTGGGTGGTTCGAGATGCTCGGACGTGGCTACTTCTGGATCATCCCGGTGCCGGCATTGACGATGTTACTCGCGTTCGGTGTTCTCTATTTCATTTTGAAAAAGACGACATTTGGTCGTCACACTTACGCGATCGGTGGGAATGAAGAAGCGGCAAAATTGATGGGGATTGGCGTCAATAAAGTCAAAATCATGATTTATTCGCTATCGGGTATGCTTGCAGCACTCGCAGGCATTATTTTGACATCGCGCCTTAACTCCGCACAACCGACGGCAGGAACGTCGTATGAACTCGATGCCATCGCGGCGGTCGTTCTCGGGGGAACGAGCCTTGCAGGTGGTCGAGGTTGGATTGTCGGAACATTGATCGGGGCACTAATCATCGGAACGTTGAACAACGGATTGAACCTTCTCGGCGTATCATCTTTCTTCCAACTCGTCGTAAAAGGTGCAGTTATATTATTTGCAGTATTGCTTGATCGTCGACAAAACGCGTAACACGCGAAAGGGGAAACGGAACATGAAAAAATGGACAGCTTGGCTACTCGCACTAACAATGGTACTGATGGCAGCTTGCTCGACTGAACAACCGGGGTCAACGTCTGAGACGGAAACGAAAGATGGGGATTATGAAATCGGCTTATCCATCTCGACATTGAACAACCCGTTCTTCGTCGCATTGAAAGAAGGCGCAGAAGAACAGGCGAACGAAATGGATGCGACGTTGACGGTAGCGGACGCGCAAAACGATGCCGCAAAACAAGTGAATGACGTTGAAGACATGATTCAAAAAGGAATGGATTTGATTCTCATCAACCCGACAGATTCAGAAGCAGTCGGTGCAGCGGTACAGGCAGCAAATGACGCGGGCATTCCGGTCATCACGGTAGACCGTAATGCAGAGACAGGTGAAGTGGTCGCACACGTCGCTTCAGACAACGTCGCAGGTGGACAGTTGGCGGGTGACTACATGGTCGAACTCGTAGGTGAAGGTCAAAAAGTGGTCGAGCTCGAAGGGATTCCAGGAGCGTCAGCGACACGTGATCGTGGACAAGGATTCAACGAAGCGATCGATGGGAAATTGGAAGTCGTGGCAAAACAATCTGCAAACTTTGACCGTGCAGAAGGATTAACGGTCATGGAGAATATTTTACAAGACAATAAAGACATCGTCGCTGTATTCGCACATAACGATGAGATGGCACTCGGTGCTGTTCAAGCACTTGAAGCGGCTGGAATGAGTGACGTGAAAGTCATCGGATTCGATGCGACAGACGATGCGGTCAAAGCGGTCGAAGGTGGAACGATGGCAGCAACGGTTGCTCAAAAACCAGCTGAGATTGGTAAATTGGGTGTAGAAGCGGCAATCAATCATTTGAAGGGTGAAACGGTGGAAGAGAATATCCCGGTCGAACTCGAATTAATCAAATAAGGAAGATGAAACCTCACGATGCCTTGATTTCGGGTAGAGCTCGTGAGGTTTTTTCAATGTTCACATATCCCTCTTCATAAATTGGATAGTTTCTCCCTTTTTCAGGGTATATCTAGGTAAAATACAGGAAGGGGGAGTCGTTTCTTCTTTTTGAGAAACGCAGCACATATGTATAAACTCAAACCGGTGTTTAAAGAACGTATTTGGGGTGGCCGTCAGTTAGAGACGTTATTTCATCTTTCGTTACCGAAAGGGAAGATTGGCGAGTGTTGGGCTGCATCCGCACATCCTAGTGGAATGACTACATTTGAAAATGGACCATATGTAGGACAGACGCTCGCGGATTTATGGGATGCCCACCGTTTAGAGTTATTCGGTCCGTATCCATTCGCGACGTTTCCGTTACACGTCAAACTACTCGACGCGCGTGCCTATTTATCGGTACAGGTTCATCCGAACGATGAGCAGGCGCAACGTCTCGAACAAGAGGAGTTTGGGAAAGAAGAATGTTGGTACGTGTTAGATGCGGAACCGGATGCCGAGATTATCGTCGGCCATACGTTCCGAACGAAACAAGAAGTGTATACATGTGTGCAACAAAAAGAATGGGCGACTCGTCTAAAGACGCAAGCCGTGAAAAAAGGCGACTTCATTTACATCCCGAGCGGAACCGTTCATGCCCTTGGTCCGGGTGTCGTATTGCTTGAAATTCAACAGACGAGTGACCGGACATATCGCCTTTACGACTTTGATCGAGTGGATGACGCGGGTCGTCTCCGTGACCTTCATATCGAGAAAGCCGTGGAAGTGATGAACATTCCGGATCGTCGGACAGATGAACTCGTACGGACGGATTTAAAAGATGCGTTGACGACCGAGTTGATTTCAAAACCATCCTTCAAAATCATGCGACACCAAGTGAATGGAACGCCAGCGATTTTAGAGAAGTCGGAAACGTTCCGATTGATCTCGGTCGTTTCGGGTGAAGGGTTCGTGCAAGGTGAAGATGGCGTCCAAGCCATCCGGGCAGGAGATCACTATTTCGTTCCAAAAGGAAAAGGACCTCACTTGTTCACCGGAAAGGTGGAAATCGTCACAAGTGAAGTCCCTGTTCCAACAGCGCATCGCGTCAATACTGTTTATCAAGTGGAGACGGCACAGGACAAGCATCGTCGAGTGTCCAATCGTTTGAATACTGAACCTCGATGAACACGACGTCTTCGTGAGCTTTGAGCGTGTGAGCCGCACCGCGTTGAATCGAGATGACGTCGGTCGGCTTCGCCTCAAACGATTGTCCGTCAATTGTGACGGTAGCCATTCCTTGAAGCATCGTCCAAATCGTATCAGTCGCTTCGTGATAATGATAGCTGAGTTCTTTCCCAGCCTGCACGAGCATCCGTCGCGTCACACTGTGATGACCGTCCGCGAGCGTCTCGTGATGAATCACTTCGGATTGTCCCCAGCGCTTCCATTTGAACTTTGGATAGTCGTCAGAGGAGGCGAGATAATCTTTCAACTGTGGCGTCGCATCTTTCGTCGAGACGAGAATTCCGTCCGCGTTGACGGCGACGACGAGGTCTTCGAGCCCGATTCCGATCAACGGAAGATTCAGCTCGTTGATGACATGTGTGTTCGTCGACTCGAATAAATCAACCTGACCGTGGGTGGTGGACGTCATTTCTTCGGTCAAGGTATTCCATGTTCCTAGATCCTTCCAATCCCCATCGTAACGATGGACGAACACGGACTCCGCATGTTCGACGACGGCATAGTCGAACGACGTTTTTTCTAAATCATCGTAGCGGCTCGTGAGTTCTGAATATGTCGTTGGTAAGTTTCGCTCCGTAAGCTCATCGAGCAACAAGTGCAACTTACAAGCGAAGATTCCACAGTTCCATAATGCACCTTGTTCAATCAACTGTTCCGCCACATCGACAGTCGGTTTTTCTTGGAACAAGCGAACGGAGGAGATTTGAGCCGTTTCGTCTGGGACGATGTATCCGTATTTCGATGTCGGGTGAAGGGGAGTGACCCCAATCAAATGCAATGCATCGTCACTCGCTTGTACCGCTTCATCTACTTGGGGGAAATATTCAAAGAAACGAAGGTCGACATAAGCATCGACCGGCATCACGAGTACCGTTTCATTCGGGTCGACACGTTGTTCGTTCAAATAGCTAGCGCCGAGCACGATGGCAGGGAACGTATCTCGGCGACTCGGTTCGGTGATGATATTGGCGTCGGTCCCAATTTGGTAAACGATGGCATCGCGTTGATGCGCGTTTGTTAAAATAAAGGCATCTCGATCTAACTGCATGTCACTTAGTTGGGAGAAGACCCGTTCAATCATCGATTGTTTGGCACCTTGACCGTCATCAAGTAATCGAATGAACTGTTTCGAGTTGATATCGTTTGAAAGTGGCCATAGACGCTTTCCAGATCCACCTGATAGTAAGAGTAGTTTCATTTCGTGACACCCTTTCTCGATTAAAATTTCGGAGGTACACAACATGGCAAATTACTTACTCGTCGAACCGCACGAGCATACGCGAAAGACGTTGGCTCGTCTGTTGATGAAAGAAGGAGAATTCATTTTTGAAGCGACGGAAGCGACGGAAGCGATTGAGATTTTAGAATCGAGCGACATCGACGTCGTCATCACTGAATTAAGACTCCCCCATACGGACGGGGTCGAACTGTTATCGTATGTGAAGAAAAAATTCCCGCTCATTCATCAAATCGTATTGACGGATTACACGCATACCCATACGTTGATCGCGGCCGTCAATTATGGAAACGTCAAGCGCATCATGACAAAACCGATGAAAATCGATGAATATGTGATCCGCGTCATCAAGGATGTCGGTCAACAAGCCGTCAACATGAAGACGAATAAGTATCGAGTCGCAGACATGTTGACGGAGTTTCTAGACGATCTTGGACAGGCATACTGTCTGTTTTATGAGAGTGGAGACTTAGTCAGCTCGGAAAATCTTGTCGTCCCGTTCGAATCAGGGGAGACGAGCGAGCTGAAACGGTTCGTCATCCCGACGCAATACGGAGAATTTATTTTGTATCAGTCACGGAATCGTTCTTCCCGAACTTGTGGGTAAAGAGTTGCGATACCCCAATCATCGTTAATCGAAGATACATGTAGGCGACCCCTAATGTTAATACAGGGTGTCGTCTATATTTTTTGAGGTTGGACGGATGATAGAGCACCGGTCTGAAGAAATACCAGCGAGCGAGTGCCTTCTGGAATCCGCCTTCCTCTGTCTCGAGCGTTTGCGGCATCACTTGGAAGTAATAGCGCTTCTTCTCGAGTAGATTTTGGAGTGTCACTTCCTTCTCGTTATGTTTCACCGCGGTGAAGGTGGCGCGACGGATGATTCCACCTTGTTGAATGTAACGAATGGTCGGTTGCGTCTCTTCAAAACTGATTTGAGCAGGGTTGATCCCGCCTGATGCCTCGTATGCTTCCATCCGCCAAAACCGTGCCGCCTCGATGGAGCGGTCATCAATCCGTTCTTCTGGGATTTGGAATAGATTCCGTTCAAACACCTTCACTTTGGAGAAAAAGTTGGTGTATGTGCTATAGGCCTCTTCTGGGATGACGAGCGCCCCGACCTCTTCGTGATGCTTAAGGTAAAGCAGGCAACTCGTCAACAATCCCTCGGTCAACACCATGTCCGAGTCGATGACATACAAGACATCGACGTGGAGTTCACGAAGTCGACTGATTGCCTCTTTACGGGCGATGCCACGCTCCCCATGTGGGAGGGAAAGAATGATGAAGCGGTCATCGTCTACAGTCAACTCTTGCATGACCTCGACGGTTCGATCGGTCGAGCCGTCATCCGCGATCACACAGACAAACTCGGCCGTTTGCTGTTGGATGGACTGAATCGTTTCCCGAATGATTTCCTCGTTACAATACGTAGACATCGCGATTCCAATCATGATGTTCTCCCTTCCTGAATCAAGATTCCTAACTTTTGATTCAACCATTGTTCAAATGCCGCGCCGGTGCGACTCCATTGCAGTGTTTTTGAAAATGCATGGGCATCACGCCTCACGACCTCATAATGATCGTGATCGTTCAAACAGCGTCTCATCTCGAGCGCGAGCGCCTCTGCGGTCTGTGCCATCGTCATGTAACCGAGTTTTCCATATTGAACCGCGTCCCGAAGTCCCGGCGCATCGTACACGATGGTCGGTGTCCCGACAGCAGCGGCCTCGCTGACGGTCAAGCCCCATCCTTCACGACGGGACGGAAAGAGGAGGGCTGTCGCCCGACTCATGCGTTCGAGTTTCTCTTCTTCACTGACGAATCCGAAGTAATGAATATCCGACCGTACATCCTCAGGCGTGATCGGATCAAGTTGTTCGGCAATGTACGCCTCGTTCTTCTTCCCGATGATCCACAGTTGTGCGGTCGGGAAATCGCGCTTGATCGATACGAACGCCTTGACGGCATCATTGATCCCTTTATAGGCGGACATGCGTCCGACGTATAAGAACGTGGGATGCTCTTCTTTCTCAAACCATTCTTCTTCTGGCCAAGGTGTGAAGTTGAGTCCTTCCGGCAAAATCGTGATATGAGACTCAGGAATTCCGACGGCGACGAGGTCATCTGCCGTCGACTGACTGACGGTCAAGACATCGTTTTGCCGATAGAGACGCAGACGACTCGTTTCCGTCCATGCACCGACCCATGAAACGGGAGGTGATAGGTTGATTCGCCAAATCTCACGCGTCAATTGGTGGATGAAAAGAACACGTTTATGTGCAGGTACATAGAATGGCGTGAAGTAATGATGCGTATTCATTTGGTCGAGAACGAGATCGATTTCCTCTTCGTGAGCTTTGTAGTAGCGCCGTGACTCTACGATGCTCGTCATATCTGTACCGGAGCGAATATAGCGAACGCCATCAATCCATTCCTCATCCTCACGTCCTTCGATATGAGGGGACAGATGGATGATGTTGTAACGAGGGGCCACGTAAGCTAGCATCTCATGCGTGAATACTTCGGCTCCTCCTGCTTTCGGATGTTTGATGTCTCGCCAAGAGAGACATAATAAAGTGGGTTTCATCACGATTCCTCCTTTAATTGTTGGCGTCGTTCAGAATGGAAGCGCAAACGAAGGAGTAGAGACCCTCCGAGTAAGACGACCGCTTGTGCCAAAAGCCACATCTCCATCGATTGCCGGAATAGGAATAAGGCAACGAGAAAGACGAAGAGTAGCGCCCAATACCAACGCAAGTACCGATTGTTTCGTAAGATAAATTGCAACATCGCCTCATATTGCACGATGATGATGCCGATATAGGTGAAAATCATATAGCGTACGAAATAGCCTGCCTCGTCATATCCTTGACCGAAGAAAATCGGTACGACCGACGGAATGACCAAATAATAGACGATGGTGATGATTCCGAGAGCGGCTAATAATAATCGGAATACGGTGCGCTCGAACGATAGGAACGAATCCGTCTCGGCCGCCCGGCTCAGACGTGGCAAAAGGACTTGGAAAATCGACAGACAGACGAATAAGACGAGCTGACTAAAGCGTAGGCTGACGGAATAATCTCCGACTAAAGATGGAAAGAATAAGGTGACGAGTAAACTATCGACCGAGAAGAAAAGTGTCATGACAATCTGCACATGGATGAGTTGGAACAAACCATGGAACTGTTTGTCACCAGCCGTTTCCGGGAAGTGAGTTTGCCAGATGCTGAGTCCATATGTGAGAATCATGCCGATCAAAATCCCAATCAAAGCGAGCGTAATATCAAGCTGTTCGAGAAAAATCCATGTGACCCCCACTTTCACAATCGCTTCAACGTAATAAGAAAGGGTGAGGGCATAAAATCGTTCATTTGCCTGCAAGACCCCACGCCGGAATGACACGAGGATATGGAAAAATACTGTAACTGCAAGTAAAAAGAGGTTAATCCTAGATAAAGGAAGAATATATGGGATAAGTATAAAGAGTACACTGGATAAACCCATCGCGACGAGTAAGATAATTCGTTCGATATACCGGTAATCGGTCGCAATTTGTTGTCCTAGGTTTCGGGTGACAATCCATTGGACGGCACTCCCGATAATAAGTAACAGTCCGAGAAGGGCGAGATAAGCGTTTAAGAGACCATAATCTTGACTCGTCAAACCGCGGGCTAAAAAGAAATGATACGAGTAATTGATGATATTTAGTAACGCATCAAGAACAGGGAAGATAAGTAAAATAGAATAACGACTCATGACAGCTTTCATACAATCACCTCTTTCAATTCGTCAATCTTAAAAGGAGGACCATGTGATGGATAAAGGTAAAGTAGTGATTTTTACAGATCAACAACGAAATATTCCGTATGCTTCGTCTATTCCGCACTACGAACTTATTATTTCTGAATCAGGTACATCATCTGAAACGAAAATTTCACCAGACATTCGTGCCATGAAAGAGCAAATTAAAGTGTATGTGATTGACTATATCGACTATGAAACGGGTTTGAAAGTGGCGGAAGCGCTACGTACCTATCATCCCCAGTCGTCGATTCTGTGGGTTGATGACGTTATTCGACATAAAGGAAACTTCCCCTTCAAACAATTGTTAGGGAATGGGATATTTAGAATATTTTATTATAGAGAAGAATACACAGATGAACTGTTAGCTGAAATTCAAAATATCATTCATCCAGAATATGCTGTGAAAAAAGGGACTGTAGCCTTTATATTACCAATTTTCAATGAAGAGAAACGGTTTTCACACATTCATGCTTTTTTGACATCCCTTACCAAAATGATTGAACGGAACTATTTGCACGGATCCATCTACTTTGTGGACGATGCCTCCTCCGATCAGTCGAAACACTTGTTACAGGAGTATCGGGACATCGTCATGAACGCGACGGACACGTTGTTCAAAATTGATTATTTAAAGATGTATGAGTTAAAGCAGAATACGAAAAAAGCGGGTCTCTTTATCGAAGGGATGACGCATATCTCGAGCGAATATTATGTGTTCGTTGATGCGGACAATTCGTTCAAAGTCGATGACATCGCTCAACTGCTGAGTATTGCGGAAAATGATTATTACGATATCGTCATCGGGACGAAAGATTTGACGATTGAAGACCGAAGCTTTGTCCGAAAGTTTGTCAGTTTCGCAAAACGAACCATCACAAAACCGTTTCTACCAGAAGGTGTGTCAGATTCTCAGACGGGTCTTAAAATCATCAATCGTCGGGCGATTCCACGGTTACTTCCGTATTTGAGCGCGACGAGCGGATTTGCCATCGATTTAGAGATGATGTACGCCGCCAAAAAAGAACGTCTCCGCGTCTATCAACAGCCGGTGACTTGTATCGAGCGGGAAGGGTCTCACGTCGACCTCGTGAAAGACTCGATTGCGTTCCTCAAGACGATGGTCCTTCTTTTACGACGACAGCGAGCTGTCAGTCGGGCAAGACGATAAACGCACATCACGCATAAAGCCCACGTCGTGTATTGGACGTGGGCTTTTGTTTGGGCTTATTCGTGGGTGATTGATTCAGCGATCGAAGAGTCCGTCTCTGTATATTCAATCGTGATAACATCTCCGACGTTCAGTGTATCAAGGTGGTTGGGTTTCCCGTCGACAATCGTCGACGAAGTAAGTGTCACCTCCCGTAGCACATACTGTTCCTCAGGGTCTTGATGAGATGGCGCAATCCATAGGGTGTCGCCTTGTCGGTCTTCAATCACACTGTCTTCGTCACCCATCGTACAAGCGCTAAGAATCATCATGCAGCTCGAAAAAGTCGTGAGCAGTAAAGTCCGAAGCATGAGCCGTCACCCTTTCTTAAATCGTTGTCGTACTCGGCGGAGGAGCGGCTCTTCCTGCCGCGCATTCCAATAGAAGAAGAACGAGACAGGTGTGGCGAGTAACAAAAGGGTCATGCCCGCGAAGTAGACGAGACGTAAGACGGCATTCACCTGTACGTCACTTTCAGAGGACATGTACAGTTGTGTCACGCCATTCAATGCGACTTCACCGCGCTGTGCCCCTTCACTGGTCGAAAGCTCGAACAACGGAGATGGGGAGTCGTTTAACGTGAAGCGGCCGAGTGAATCTTCGTGAGAGACTGTCCGCTTCATGACACTTCGCGTCACATCAAGAGGTTCGGCTTCTGTTGTAGTGAGTAGCGGACGTTCTGTCACTTCCTCGACGGTCACTTGGTCGGTCAGGAGAAGGTGATCGTAGCGGACGACGTTCAAGTTCTTCATCTCCAGTCGTCCTGCATTTTCAACATTTCCACGTGCCCAAATATGAAGCTGCATCGAGTCGGTTCCCTTCGGTGGAATCAAAATCTGCTCGTAGTGGTTCCATGTCGATTTACGATACTCTTCCACTTCGCTGATGAAGTCGGTCCCGATCACGCGACGTTCCTCATCAAGATAATACATCTTCACATGGCGATTTCGAATCTGTTCGCTCCGTGCGTCAAAAGCGACCAAGTATTCTCGGTCGGGAAGTGCTTCGATTTGTTCTGAGGCGAAGATATACCAGTCACAGGAACAGGTCGGTTCGTAAGATGCGATAAACGTGTCATCTTCCACCGTTGACTCGAACATATCGTCTGTAATGGATACACAGGTCGCACACGTGGCGGCAGCTTCAGGTGTCGCGAGTGGTTCGGTCACGACAATTTCGTTCGGGTCGAACTTCCGTAAGTCCTCCAACTCGATTCGTGACGGCACGTTACTGTCTACGGTCAATTCGAGCATGTATGATCCCGGCTCCATCTCGAATGTATTCGGTGTCCACCGTTTCAATGTCGGATGCACATCTTCGAGTGATTGAAGTTGGTATGGAAAATCACGACGCAAGGAGTCATACGTGACCGTCTGTGTACCGATATCCGTTTTCACATCAGGCAGTTGCTGCATCGCCGTGACGCCAATCGTCTCTTCTTGAACGACTTCTTCGTCCTGCAAGAGGCGTAAGCGAATCGTCCCATCTGTCGAAACAGGAGGTGTCAGGTTGATGTGGAAACGGTAATCACCAGGCTCTGCCACATCGATTGTACGAGACAACGTACCGGATGTGAGTGAGACGCCTTTCCCGAAACTGAGAGACGGATAGTTGCGCTCAGACTGGATCGTCCCGCTATAATCGAAATCTTGTTCACCTTCGAGAACCATGAAGGTGTTCGTAGGTTCTAATACGTTTTGGAGTGACTGCTGTAACGTCTTCCATTCTTCCTCTGGTAAGAAGACGATGTTTTGAATGGCATTGAAACCGACCGTATTCTCGACAGTGATGGTCGTTTCATTCGTATCGACATCGTGTATTCCGAGCGGCACCCACTCGAGCCGTGCCCCCGTTTGTCGGGTCGTTTCGACGATTTGCTCGTCGTCATTGATCGTGACGTCAAGCTGTCCGCCACTTTGATTCATCAAGACACGCGCGAACCCGATATAGCGACCCGGTGGAGTCTCTTTCGTAATGGAAAACGTGTTCGGCACCATGTGTGACTCGAAACTCTCGATTTGGACATCGTGAATCCACCAGTACGTCTTGCGTTCTGGTCTTTGATAACTTAGTAAGTCGATTCGCATCGTCTCGGCAGCCCGTGGCGTCACGTATTCTCCACGAAGGTGAATTCCGTCTAAATTCCCGGAATCTCTCGGAGCGACAACATAAGTCTGGTCGATTTCTTCACCGGATGCATCGAAGAAGCGGACTTTCACGTGCAAGCGGTCGACCCCTCGACCCGATGCGACGATATCGAACCGATAAGCGTTATTCGGGAGTGCCGGTAACAGACCGGACTTCGCGACTTGCCAAATATAGTTTGGATCTCCTTTGGCGACTTCCGCTTGAAGCAGTGGCAAGTCGTTCGTCGAAGACAACGGGTTAGGTGACAGCTCGACGATATCCGGGTTATCGGCTTTAAAGAATGTCTCATCTTCGAGCATCGAATTGAATGAAGCGACTTGTTTCGTCGACAAGTCATCGAGCTCGTAAGGGGGGGCATCGATTCGGGCAGAAGCGAAGGAAAGTCCGACGCCGTCTCCGAAATCAAGGTCGAACGCAGGATCTTTAACCCCTTGCGTTTGTTGATACCAACGCCAGTCACTGTTTGCGAAAAGGGTCTTGCCCCATGTGAGGAACGGGTTGGCGGAATCGATTGCCTCAAACGGCTTCCAATAATAGTCATCGGGCACCTGACTGAGCAGCATGTCTTTTTGTTCGATCATCTCAATCGCATCACCCTTACGAATCCAATCAAAGTCGTCACTATGTCGCTGTGTCGTGAATAAAATCGATTGTTTTCCTTGCTCATATCCAGGAATCGTTCCATATGTGATGGAACGGTCGATTCCGTAAGGCGTCACGATAAGCTGTGGGACGGTCCGATCGGTGAGCGGGGCGACGACATCGAACAAAGTGAACAGACCGACTTGTTGAGTTCGCAGTAAATCACGTTGCGAGGCAAGGACCTCTAAGTTGAACTGCTGCCGCTCTTCCATCCCTAAATATTCATCCCGATATGCGAACTGGTCGACACCGAACACTTTGATCAAGTTACTCGCCTCGTCTGAACGTCCTGTATCGAGCAAGTATTGTAAGAGTGAAAACAGATAACGAATCGCAGGTGTCGACCCTTCATGATGGAACACCGTATTTTCAAGCGAACTGTACACGTGGAAGTCCCCGGTCGGTTTGACCGTCTCGCCGAGTGCGGGATTTTCGTTCCATCTCGGTGTCGCCACCCCGGTGATCGGCTGGGTCATCTCATCGGCAACGGGGAACTGTAGCCACTTCCCATCGATTTCTTGTTGTACGGTCGCGTATTCTTCAGGAACGTCGACCGGTTTATAAAAACCTTCCATATACACGGTGCGATACGGATAAATAAAGAGCGTCAACGCGACAAAGCTGCCGATGAAAAGGATACCGCGATAGAGCGGACGTGGTATCGCTTTAGATTGTCTGGCATCAACAATCCCGATACCTAGAGAGAGCAGCAAACTGTAACTGACAATCAATAGACCGACGAGCTTGTTCGGATCGCGAAACATCGGACCGATCAACGGTGTGTACGTGACGAGCGCGACGAACGCCGTCGCGACCCATTCATACGTTCCAGTCGCAAAGATGATCAAACCGATGCCGAGTAAGCCGAAGAACAGGTGAATCGGTCGTTTGTAGCTTCCGAGAAGACCGATTCCGATGAAGAAGAGCAAGATTCCTCCGGCCACCCAAAACGTCAGTGGAAGTATATGCAAGTCGAACATCGGCCACCAATAACTGATGGTATACAACACGTTCTCAATCGACGAGTTTCGACTGAACAGCATCAACGTCTCGGTGACGTTAATATTATGTTGGGACGCCTGGGCCCCGAACAGGATGGATCCGACATACATAAAGAACCAGTAGCCGTTGAACAAGATGAACACGAACCCGACCGCTGTGATGAGACGGACGTAATAGAAGAAATAGGATTTGAACAATAGCGTCTTCCGCTCGGTCCAAAGCGTTTTGAGCACAATCAGCCCGAGCATGATGCCCATATAAATGGCTGAGAAGAAAAAGTAATGGATTCCGGCAGACATGAACATGAACACAACGGACAACCCGATGGCATCAATCCAGATTCTCGGTGAGAGTCGTTTGTTAAACGAAAAGTCTGGATCCAACTGACGCCGGAATTTTGGATCAAACAAGTTAAAGAAGAGTAGAAGTGCGAACGGGAACAGCGCATAGCCGCACAGGAGATAAATATGTTGAATGCGTGTGATGATCCACGGGTTCAACGCGTAAAATAAACCGGCAAGCGTGAATGTCAAAAGCGTCATCAACTGAAAGTGTTTCGTGATATAAATCGAATGAAGTCGTTTGACGAGCGCATACATGCTGAGCGCTGAAACAATGAGCAACGTCAGGATGAAGGATTTGATGAGAAATGGTCCGGATGCGCCGAATAATAGACTCAGTCCATAAAGTGGTGCGATGAATACGAGTCGAGGGACGTTCAACAATGTCGTCGTGCTCCATCGTTCATTCCAGGCACCAAAAATTTCTTCGATATAGCGGTCAGACGATAGACCAAACGCGATGTCGCTGAAGACAACCATTCCTGACGAAAAAAGCGGGTACGCATAGACGAGGATGCATAACATCATAATCGTCAAGGCGATGAGGTCATAACGGTACGTATGCAGACCGTTTCGTAGAGTGGATAAGATGCGTTGCAAACCCGATCTGCCTCCTTTCATAACGTATGTCATCTATTTCGCCAAACGTTGGAGTATCCCTGTCTAATCAAAAAAGAGACAGCCGATTCCGGCTATCTCATTACGATATGGAGTTAATAGATTAATGAAAATTCTTCCATCAAATTGAGCGATATTGAGAAGGGGTCATTCCTGTTTTACTTTTAAAGAGTTTGCTGAAATACTGCGGATATTCAAAACCTAGTGTGTAGGCAATTTCACTAACAGAATGTGTGGTACTAAGAAGCTCGTTTTTGGCTCGATCGATTAACATATAATGAATATGTTCTTGTGCACTTTTCCCTGTTTCTTGCTTCAACATATCAGACAGGTAATCAGGAGACATCCCTATTTTATCAGCACATTGTTTTACAGTTGGAAGACCTAAATCGCTAGCTTTCCCAGAATCAAACCAATCTATGAGGTGAGCTTCAAACATTGATACAAGATCACTATTTTGAGCTGTTCTAGTAATAAATTGCCGACTATAAAATCTTTGGGAATAATTGAACAGTAACTCTAGCTGTGACACAATGACTTCTTTCGTGAAAACATCAATATTATTCGAATATTCCTCACGAATTTGATGGACTAGTGCACTGATGATACTTTTTTCTTTTTCGGATAAATGGAGAGCTTCATGAACATTGTAGTGGAAAAAGGTATACTCAGACATTTTTTTTGCCAATTTGCTGTGACGGATCAGTTCGGGGTGAAATATCAATGCCCATCCAGAAGAGGTTGTATCATCAGTACTACTCATTGCTTGGTTGGGCCCGACAAACATCATTGAACCTTCACTAAAATCGTAAGTGTTTCTACCATATTTCAACTGACCACAAGGAAAGTCTTTTACACTAATAATATAAAAGTCAAAAACTGCTAGTAAATCATTCTTCTCATTTGCAACTTCTTGAGGTTGAACATCCTCCCAATTGAAAATACTAATATGAGGATGTTGAGGAGGAGTTAGTCCGAGAAGCTTATGCATGTCACTTATTGATTCGATCCGGACGGTATTCATAATCATTCTCCTATATGGATTTATTCTTTCTTCAATTCACTTTAAGATTTTTAAAATGGTTCATAAATGGCAAGAATTATATTTTTACGATTGTGTCAGTTCTTCTAGTAAAGCTTTAGCTACTAATTTCCCAAGTTGGTCACAGGCTTTAGGACTATCCCCAGAGTAGAGTTTGCGATCGACATATACTGCTCCTTCAACTTTATTATTAATGAAACTCAAACCTTGATTAGAAAGTTTTTCACCTTGGTACCAAGGTAGCTTTCCAGGTAGATATCCTAGTGAAGGTGATTGTCTGTCAACACTGTCTGGAAAAATAGCCATCTTATAGCCGCTATATGGGTGGGGCTCGCTCGTATTTACGGATGCAGCCAATAGTGCAGCAGGACCGTGGCAAACAGTGACCATATAGCGATCAGATTGGTGGATCCAACGTATTAGTGTCCCAACATGCTCATTTGTTGGTAAGCCGACCATTGAACCATGGCCACCTGGTAAAAAAAGCGCTACATAGGGGGAGTCATCGTTTAGGTCTCCACGGCTAATCATATTTTGAAGTGAAAGTGGTGTATCAAATTTCGATTTATTTTCTTTCATATATGTCAACACTGCATGATCTTTTCGTGGAATCGACCATTCTTCTAGTACTGCTGATAAACCTGATGGTGTCACTACATCAAAATCAAACCCCGCATTCGTTAAATGCATCAATGGAACCGCAGTTTCTTGAACATTATTTCCGGTAGAAAATAAAGAACCATTTTCCATTTTAAAGTAACGTTCTTCTGTACATAGCACTAATATTTTTTTATTCCCTTTATATTTACCAGCAATACTATTGTTATGCTTGTAGCCACTTTTTTTATCTACACCAAGCAGTAACCCAAGCGGTGAAGGAATAAATCCTCTACCGTTTTTTTCTTTGGTTGGGGCAATACCTAGTGCTTTCTTTATAACTGTTGCCATTATGACCCTCCTTGATTATAAGCCGTATGATTTTCTCATATACTCTACAAATTGCTCATCTGTATCGCTTGAGTATCGATTTTCCAATGTTGCTCTCGCGTCACTTCCAGAGATATATCGCAACTGATCGCTATCATCTGTTGCTGCTTCCCAAATAACATTTGCTACTTCTTCAGGGCTTTGGTTTCTAGAAGTATCCATATTAGACATCGCTTCTATGAACGCCCCTACAAGTGGTTGGTACTCCTCTAAGTTTTCGTCATTTGAAAAAACAAAAGATCTTCCGCTGAAATCTGTATTCACACCGCCCGGTTCAATGATTTTAACGCGACCACCAAAAAGACGTACTTCAAAATGTAACGCCTCTGAAAGTCCCTCTACAGCCCATTTTGAACCATGGTATAGAGAACCAAAAGGGAAGGTCATTCGTCCCCCGATGGATGATACGTTTACAATCGTTCCACTTTTATTTTCTCGCATGATAGGTAGTAATTCTTTAATGACTTCTGCTAATCCAAATAGATTTACATCAAATTGTCTTCTTAATACATCCATCGGTGTAGCTTCTAGAGGACCGTAAGCGCCATAACCTGCATTGTTAATCAAAACATCTATTTTTCCAAAATGTTCTATTGTTTGTTGGACCGCACTTTTAATTGTTTCTGAATCGAGTAAATCAAGCTTTGTGACAAGAACACCATCTCCTTCAAGATCAGCACCATCTTGTGTGTTTCGCATTGTAGCAACTACATTCCAGCCTTCTGCCTTGAACCGCTTTGCCGTCGCTTTCCCGATACCGCTTGACGCACCTGTAATAAACACTGTTTGTTTCATATAAATCCTCCTTTTAAAAATTAAATTAAAATTCATTTCATAAAATATTTTTAAGATTGATATTTATTTATATTATAATTCGGAAAAAAGTACGGGGTCTTATACGAATCTGAGGAACTTCAATACAAATCCAGAATGTTAAATTATTTTCTGAACACGGTCTCAACGCTGTATTTTGAATACCGTATACATTTTGAGTTTTATGTACAACAAAAAGACGCGGATTCTCGAAAAGTAAAGAGAATCCACGTCTTTTGAAAATAGTGCATTTACTTTTATTCCAATTTTCGTGCTGGTCCAAAAAAACTGATTTACATGGGGCGAAGCAGTGCACGAACGGGACTTCCGTCACCTTCGACGATTGGGAGCGGGACGGCGTTCAAGTCATAATCTCCCGGCAAAATGTCGTCTAGGACGAGCCCTTCTAATATATGGACACCATTTCGTGCTAACGCATGATGGGCCCCCATCTCTTTACTGTCAATCGCATCAACGGAAGGCAAGTCGAGTCCGATTAAAAAGATTCCGAGTTCTCCGAGACGATCGGCAAGAGACGGCGTCAGTTCAGGAATCGTCTCTGGGAAGACGCTCTTATCTGGCCAACCATCTGTCTTCAAAATGAGGCGTTCGACCCCGGTCAAGTCATGACCATCTAAATCAGATGCTTCAATTTTTGTCTTATGCGGCATATGAATGACACGGGCTGGGCCGATATAAAGGGAAGGGTCGAGGTCGATGACGCGCTTCCCGTGGTCGTCAAAGTGAAACGGGGCATCGATATGCGTCCCGACATGTAAACTCATCGTCACTTTCCCGACATTCACTGAACCGCTCTGTGCCATCGGCCAAGCGATCTCGTACGAAAACTTCGTGTCTCCCGGCCATGTCGTCACATCGGCATGAAGCGGTTGGGATACATCAATCCATGTCATTTCGTTCAGCTCCTCTTATAATGATGTCCGGACCGTCCAAAGCTCCGGGAAGAAACGATGATCGAGCACGCGGCGCAAGTAGTTCACACCGGACGAGCCCCCTGTCCCCATCTTCTGTCCGATGATGCGTTCTACGGTACTCATATGGTTGAAGCGCCACATCTGTTGTTGGCTCCCGATATCGAGTAGTTTTTCACCGAGCTCATACAAATCCCAATACGTGTCGACATCGCGATAGACCTCGACCCATGCCTTCTCGACACTCTCGTTCCATTCCCAGTCCTGCGTGACATCTCGTTCGAGCACGCTCGCATCAATCGGAAGACCACGGCGATGCATCTCACGGACGGTCACGTCATAAATGCTAGGTGCTTGAAGCGAGCCTTCGAGAAGCGGATACAGTTTTTCATCATGCGCATAGACGCTGAGCGTCCGTGCGTTTTTGAAGCCGAGCGCGAATTCGATCTGTCGGTTTTGGTAAGACTGAAAACCAGATGAAGAGCCGAGTTGGTCTCGGAACTCTAAATACTCGGCCGGTGTCAATGTCGCGAGGACGCCCCATGACTGGATGAGTTGCTGCTGAATCTTCGAAACGCGAGCGAGCATCTTAAATGAGCGCTCGAGCTCTCCGTTCGTGATGGCCGTCGTGGCTGCCGTCAATTCATGCAAGATGAGTTTCATCCATAACTCGCTCGTCTGATGGATGATGATAAAGAGCATCTCATCGTGATGGTCGGAAAGGCGATGCTGGCTTGATAAAATCGGGTCGAGCTGGAGGTAGTCCCCGTACGACATATCTTTAGAGAAGTCGGTTTGAATCGTTTTTTCCACTTTATGTTCCATACGTTCACTCATGACAATTCCCCCTTATGCGACCACTTCGCGGACGTTCTCGAACGCCTCATATTCTTTGTCATCCATGATTTTCTTCAACGTCACGATCACGTCGTACACGTCGGTAAACGTGTTATACAATGCGACGGGTGCGAGGCGGATGATGTTCGGTGCCCGGAAATCAGGAATGATGTGATGCTTTTTCAATGCTTTACAGATGCGTGCCGCCTCTGGGTGCTCGAGGCTCAAGTGGGCACCGCGTTGACGTGTGTCCGTCGGGCTTCCGATGAAGAACCCGTGTGGTGCGAGCATGTCTTCAATCAATTCCATCATATATGTGGTGAGGGCGAGTGATTTTTGACGAATCGCTTCCATTCCGACCTCGTTAAACATCTCGAGGGCACCGAGTTGCGGAGCGAGGCTCATGACGTGTGGCGTCCCGATTTGGAATGCGCCGGCATGTTCAGCCGGTGTCATCGTATGGTCCATATCGAACTGCTTATCTTTGCGTGAACCGAACCATCCAGCGAGTCCTGGTGTCGTGCCGAAGTGACGTTCATGTACGAATAAGCCGCCGACCGTCCCCGGACCGCCGTTCAAATGTTTATAGTTGCACCAGTAAGCGAAGTCGACACCCCAGTCGTGGAAGTCGTGAGGGATGGCACCGACGGAATGACAAGCATCAAACCCGATCAAAATACCACGCTCGTGCGCCGCTTTCGTCAGACGCGGCATGTCTAAAATCTGACCGCTCCGATAGAGGACAGTCGGCAATACGATCAGGGCGATCTCGTCGGTCATCGCAGCAATCAAGTCGTCTTCTACTAAGAAGCGCCCATCCGGACTGTCGACTTGAACGAGATGCTCCGAAGGGTCGAGTCCACGTAGTTCGAGCTGACTCTTCAAAGCATAAATGTCAGACGGGAATGTGAGGGCGTCTGCTAAAATTTTCGTGCGTTTGCCTTCTGGTTTAAAGAACGAAGCGACGAGTTGATGTAAGTTCACGGTCGTCGAACCGGTGACCATCACTTCTTCTGGCTTTCCACCGATGAGCGGCGCATTCAGTGCGGCCAACTCTTCAGACAAGTTGAACCAAGGATGACGACCGGACATCCAGCCGTCAATCCCGAGTTCTTTCCAGTCCGCAAGCGATTCAAGGAGCGTGCGCTCGGCTCGTTTCGATAAGAGCCCGAGTGAATTCCCATCCATATAAATCCCGTCTTCCGGTAAATAAAATTCTTCCCGATAAGATGCGAGCGGGTCTTGTTTGTCTAGTTGTTGTGCGTAAGCACGTGTGAAATCGTTCATATCCCCATTTCCCCCTTCATGCTGTGTACGTTGTCAAAATCGTAGCAATCGGTCATGAGGAAGTCAACAAACAACGAGATGTCGGCGAGACAAACTAAAAAACGCTCAAGCGTGATCTTGAGCGTTTAGAAGTGTAGCTTATTTTATTTTTCGTACATTCTCTTGTCGGAGTAGCTTGAATAGTGTGAAGACCATCAACAAAAGGATGATGGTAAACGGCAAGGCGGAAATCAACGATGCGGTTTGAAGTCCTTCTAAGCCGCTCGCAATCAATAGAACGGCGGCGATGCCTCCTAACAAAACACCCCAGGCGATTCGAACGGGGAGGGGAGGATTCAAGCTTCCGTTTGTCGTCATACTACTGATGATATAAGTAGCGGAATCGGCCGATGTGATCAAGAACGTCAAAATCAAGAGAATCGACAACACTGAAAGAATGAAACTGAACGGAAGCTCGGCAAACGTTACAAACAACGCGCTCGTCACGTCCGCATTGACGGCTTCGGCGATAGAAGTCCCTTCGAACAAGTCTAAATGGAGGGCAGTGCCGCCGAACACGGCAATCCATAAGAGTGCGATGAACGGAGGAACGATGAGGACACCGACGATGAACTCGCGAATAGTCCGTCCTCGTGAGACACGCGCGACGAACGCTCCAACAAACGGTGACCAAGCAATGGCCCACGCCCAGTAAAAGATCGTCCAATCTCGGACCCATGTCCCTTGCTGATACGGTTGTAGACGCAGACTATAGCGAATGAAATTTTGTAAGTAGTCACCTAAGCCAAGGGTAAGAGTCTCTAGGATGAAGATGGTTGGACCGGCAAAGAAGACAAACACCATCAACACGAGTGCAGTCCCTAAGTTGATGTTACTCAACCACTTGATGCCGCGATCGAGCCCCGTCGTCGTCGATGTTAAAAAGAGGACAGTCAAGACGACGATGATGGCGACCTGCATCCAAGCGGTGTTCGGAAGCCCGAATACACTGTTCAGTCCGCCATTGATTTGTAGAACGCCTAAACCAAGTGACGTCGCGACACCCATGACAGTGGCGATAACCGCTAAAATATCAATCGTCTGGTTCAACGGTTGTTTGTACGGGCGTTCTTTTATAAGCGGTGAGAGACTAGTCGAGATGAGTCCGTCCGCATTACGACGGAACTGGAAGTAGGCGATAATCAGTCCGACAATCGCAAAGACGGACCATTGACTGACACCCCAATGGAAGAACGAATAGGCCATCGCAAGACGTGCCCCTTCGACCGTCAGTGCCTCCGTATCCGCGTATGGTGGCGTGAAGAAATGGCTCATCGGCTCGGCAACACCCCAAAAGACGAGTCCGACACCGAATCCAGCGGAGAATAACATGCCGATCCAAGTGAAGAACGGATACTGGGGACGGTCGTCATCTTTCCCGAGACGGATTTTTCCGTATTTACTAAACGCTAAAAAGACTAAAAAGAGCACAAACAAGAAGACGGACAGTAAATAAAACCAACCGAACGAGCGAGTCGTAAAGTTAAAAATGGATCCTGCGATTGAAGCGAATGTCGTTGGTGCAATCGCTCCGAATAGAACGAGTAAGGCGATCAAAGTTGCTGAAATATAAAAGACGCGATTCAAATGTGGCTTTTGTGTAGAATCTTTCATAGATGTCTCCTTTCAAAAAATATTATGTAGCCCTAATAAACCGTTCCCTAATCTCCACATTGCAAACAGGGGGCGCGTTTTATCGTGTTGTGGATAGGTGAATCGGGAAAAGAACCAAAGAGGAGGGAATGCTATGAAATTGATTGCGATTGATTTAGACGGGACGCTGTTATCGCGCACGGGTGTGATTACAGAGGCGAACCAGGAAGCGATTCGTCGTCGACAAGAAAATGGTGATATCGTCGCCATTTGTTCAGGACGCTCCATCCATGATATCGAAGAACTGTTGAAGCGGAGTGACCTCGTCTGTCCGATTTTGTCCGGTAACGGAGCGATTGGCTTTTATGAGAACGAGCGAATTTACTATCATGCGATGGACCAGACAATCGTAAATGAGCTATGGGAAATCGCAAAAGCGGACGATGCGTACGTCGAATTTTATACGAATGCAGGCGTGAAAGTGCTCCGTTCAGGAAGCGATTTATTGAAGCGAGAACTCGATGAAGTGTTGCCGCACGATCAATCATTTAGTCGTGAATGGGCAGAACGTGAGATTGAAATTCAAAATGAACAGTTTGGTCTGACATATATGGACTCGATGGAAGACATCGAGTTTGCACGAGATGAAGTGTACAAAGTATTTGTCTATTCGTTCGATCGCCAAAAGCTACATCGCTTGCGCAAAGTGTATGAACCACGGAACGACATTTTGATTACGACAGCGGGTTGGACGAAAATTGAGATTGGGCATCCTCATGCAAGTAAAGGAGCGGCGCTTAAACAGTTAGCAGAGCATTATCAGATTTCGATGCGTGATGTCGTTGCCATCGGAGACAATTTGAATGACGTGTCGATGTTTGAAGTAGCAGAGACAAGGATTGCGATGGGGAATGCCGTGGACCCGCTAAAAGATTTGAGCACGCATATTACCAAAGATGTGGAAGAGGACGGGGTCGCTTACGCGCTGACGCATTATGTATGAATCGGATTATGGAGAAATCGTGAACGAGGATTGAATCTCGCTTAAAACGGATATTGTATACATGTAACCATTCACTTTCTGAAATGAGTCGGGGGACAGGGAGGCACTTTCGTCACCTGTAGCTGATGGCAGAAAGCGGTTGGGAAAGTCCATGTGAGCGTGAATCGTGTATTCCAAACGATGATGCGTCGGCCTCTGCTTGCCATACGAGAAAGCATACCAGACAGACTGTTTGTATAAGGAATTCCACATGATCCGCGCAAGAAGTGGACAGCATAGGTGCCAAGTCCTGTCGTGCCCATTCAATCCAAATGTCTACGAGTCACCTGTCCGATTTCATTTCGTTTAAGGCAAGACGACTAGTGAGCCAATAGACAATGAACCGATTCGAATGATGCGTCACGCTGGCTTGGACATCTCTAGTCAAACCAAATCATAGATGGGACGGTCAATCGAGCGGGGCTTGGTTGGATGAAAGTCCGGGGACTAGAGAATCAAGAAAAGCGCCGAGTGAGGGCGCTTTTCTTGTGGTATCCTATTGGATGAATGCAACCGATGGAGGGATCATATGCCAAAGCTATATTGGTTGGGGACGTTCCTTAGTGGAATGATTCTTTTGACCACGGGAACGATGGAAGGTCTTTATCGTATACTCCCGATTGGGTTGATGGCCATCGCGGTCATCGGCTATCTCATACAGACTGGATTTGAGCAAAAGAAGCGGCATCCTTGATGGGGTGCCGCTTCTCTTTATAGGGATTCGAGTAAACGTGTCATCACGTCATCGATTTCGATTTGCAGTGCATCAACTTGTCGTTGTAGCACCATCAATTCATCGAGGTCATCCAATTCATTCATTCGTTGGAGCAGTGCCCGATGTTCTGCCTCTAATCGGGTCAGGTGAGCTTCCTCGTCAATCGTAGATGGTGCGGATTTCGTCTGCTTCACCGATTTCGATGGTTTAACGTGTTCGGTAATAGGTTCATCTTTCGATTCCTGTCCACGTTTGTCGAGGGCATAAGCGACATTACCTTCAAACCGCGTCATCGTCCCGTCGAGCCAATACGTGATGGGAAACAATTTATTTAAGAAGTAGCGATCATGGGAGACGGTAACGACCGTTCCGGGGAAACGTTCGAGCGCTTCTTCAAGTGCCTCTCTCGATTCGATATCAAGGTGGTTCGTCGGCTCGTCTAAGACGAGGACATTGATTTCTTCATGGACGAGAATCGCAAGCATGAGGCGCATCTTCTCCCCGCCGCTTAAATTTGAGACAGGTTTAAATACACTCGGACCATAGAACAAAAACTGAGCAAGGAGATGTCTCGCTTTTCCTTCATCGACCGCGATTCGGTCTCGGAACGCTTCAATCAACCGATGCGACTCATCGAAGATGATGTGTTGTGATAGATAACCGATTTTGGCTTGGTCAGCTCGCTTTACGGTTCCGGCTTGCGGCACGACTTCACCGAGCAATATCTTCAACAGCGAAGACTTCCCGCTCCCGTTCGGTCCGACGATGGCGACGCGTTCTCCATGCCCCGTGTAAAAATGCACGTCTTCAAATAGAGGACGATCATAGGCGAGTGTCACGTCACTCACTTCGAAGACGTCACGTCCAGTTCGT
The DNA here is from genome assembly GCF_027947425.1 of Exiguobacterium sp. MMG028. Taxonomy (NCBI): domain Bacteria; kingdom Bacillati; phylum Bacillota; class Bacilli; order Caryophanales; genus Exiguobacterium; species Exiguobacterium sp. MMG028. Next base: position 583,582 of record NZ_JAQJIN010000002.1, on the reverse strand, counting down.
CCGTTCGTCGTGAAGTGGATGTTCGGTTGGTCAGCTTCGAGTTGTGGTTTCTTGATCCGCTCGATTCGTTCAAGAGCCTTTTCCATCGATTTGGCGCGACGATAGAACTTTTCATTCGGTGGATGACCTTCGTTGGCCCATTGCCGTAACTGCCGAATCGTTTCTTTCATCTTTTTAATCTTCTTTTGTTGCTCGGTATAGGCATGGAACTGATCGAGCAATTGTTTTTCTTTTTGAGCGACGAAATCGGTATAGTTTCCGGGATAACTCGTCAATTCACCGTCTTCACACTCGACGATTCGCGTGGCGACCGCATCCAAGAAAACCCGGTCGTGGGACACAATCAGGAGCGCTGAATCGTAATCCTGTAAATAGGATTCGAGCCACGTCATCGCTTCTAAATCCAAATGGTTCGTCGGTTCATCCAAAATGAGTAGCTCTGGCTCTTGAAGAAGCGCCAAGGCGAGACCGATTTTTGTAAGTTCCCCGCCGCTCAACGTATCGAACGGTTGGTCCACGAATGAGGTCAGCTTCAACCCGTCAATCATCGCACTGATTTTTGACTCGTAGACGTAGCCGCCCGCATGTTCGAATTGCGCTTGGACCGTCCCGTATGTTTCGAGAAGACGTTCGAGCTGTTCAGTCGTCGCCATCTCTTCCTCGAGGCGAGACATCTTCTCGCGAAGGCGAAGGACTTCCTCGAAGGCGGTCTGAAGGACATCGCGTCCACTGTTTCCGGGATAGTCGGGAAGCTGGACCAAATAGCCGATGGAGAGTCGTTGCCGACGGTAAATCGTTCCGGCGTCATGCTCTTCAGAGCCGACGATCATGCGTAACAGTGTTGTTTTACCGCTGCCGTTCCGACCGACGAGCCCAACTCGTTCGCGTTCATTGATCATTAAATTCGCATCTGTGAGAACGGCGTGACCACCGTATTGTTTTTGAATGTGTTGTAAATCGATTAACATAATAGGTTCCTCCTGAGATCAGGGCCTATCAAAAAAACCGAGCGCAAAGAAGCGCTCGGTTTAGAGAGAGAGGCGCTTTGTCGTATATTCAGCAATGTCTAAAAAAGGACAGACGGGTCCCTTGATTAAGCGACATCGTGAAAAATCGCACGCAAAATGTACAAATGTTCAGTTGTCCAATGCGTACGGTCGACAAATTTCACCTTTCTCCCTCCTTTCATTCATCTATGTCTTGATTGTAAGCGTTTTTCTTACGACTGACAATGAAAATAAAGGAAATGGACGCAAGGACGTCGTATATAGTCGCCATTGAGGAGGCGAAAGCATGAGGAAAGAATGGCTAGGAGCACTCAGTTTGACACTTGCGGCGAGTATATGGGGCGGGATGTATGTGGTCAGTAAGTATGCGCTCGCTTATATTGAACCGTTCACGTTTGTATGGTTACGATATGCCGTTGCATTTATGGTCCTATTTGTTGTCTGGCTTCGGTTTGGACGGGAGCGGATTCGACGGACAGATTGGAAATGGATTGGACTCGTCGGTGTCATCGGGTACGTCGCTTCGATTTCGTTTCAATTTATCGGAACGAAGCTATCGGATGCGCATACCGGATCTCTCGTGACCGCAGCGACGCCAGCGTTCATGGTCTTATTCGCTCGAATCCTATTAAAGGAGCGATTGACTCCAGTCAAAATCGGGGCGCTCGGACTGGCGACGGTTGGTGTTCTTATTGTGGTCGGTTGGGAAGGGGAAGGGACGTATCGCGTAGGTAGTTTTATACTCGTATTGGCCGCCGTGACGTGGGCGCTCATGTCGATTTACGTGAAAATCGGGACACAGACCTTATCGACGTTGACACTGACGACGTTTGCAATTGGAGTCGCTTGGGTGTTGATGACCCCTTTGATGAGTATGGAGGTCATGCAAAACGGCTTTCCGGAATTGAATGGTGTTCTTTGGCTCAGTGTCCTATATATCGGTGTCGTGTCGACGGCAGGGGCGTTCTTCTTTTGGAACAAAGGGCTTGAGTTGATGGATGCGAGTGTCGGGTCACTCTTTTTCTTCTTCCAGCCTTTGGTTGGAGGGACGCTCGGATGGCTCATCTTGAATGAGACGCTTCATCTGAATTTCTTTATCGGTGCCGGTTGTATCATGACGGCCGTGACGTGGTCGACGCTCGCGGAACGGCGACAACAACTGCCCATTTCAGAACGAAATCTTTGACGACAAAACGGTCGCCCTCATGTTTAGAGGGCGACCGTTTTTATTAAAATCCATGATGCTCGAGCTTCTCTTGTTCGCGTTTCATTTCGAGTTGAAGACGTTGGATGGCGAGCTTCTCTTCTTCAATTTTTAGGCGACGCTCTTCGACACTTGATTTCTTCATCTTGATGATTGTATCTGAACCGATTGCGGCGACAACAATGACCATGACCATGATATAAACCACACATATTCCTCCTTTATGCGAATAACTTCGAAACAAGCCGCTGCGTTTCTAGCGCAGCACGACCGTCTGTTTGAATGGGTGTATCCTCGATGAGCGCTGAAATGAAGTGGTCGATTGCCCCTTGGAATCCACGTTGGGTAAGTGTCGGGTCCCACGATCCGAACGTCTCCACTTCATGTCGTCCATCTTTGAAGCGATGTAGCGTGACCATCTCGTCAACGGATAGTCGCTCTCCGTCACGGACGATGGTGACATGCTCATGGTTCGCTCCGGCCGAGCGATGCATCGATGTCGTATGCATCCCATGCTCGTCTTGCCACACATGACGGGCGAAGCGAAGTTCTTGCTTGTCATTGACCTCGAGTTGACCAGAGATGAGTCGAAGCTCGTTTCCGGCGAGGAAGCGTAACGTATCAACGACATGCAAATAATCGTCGAGTAGGGTGAACATCGCATCCTGTGGACCAACATCGTTCTCCCGATGTTTCACCACATCGATCATATGTGAAGGTGATTCTTGTTGGAGACGTCTATACATCGGGGCAAAGCGTCGATTGAACCCGACCATCAATTTGCGGCCGAGTCGTTCGGCTAGTTCGACGAGTTGTTCCGCCTCATCCAATGTTGCGGCGAGAGGCTTATCCACGTAAACATCGACCCCACGTTCTAGTAAATACGAGACAACATCATAATGGGTTTCAGTTGAACTATGTACGAATGCCGCATCGACCGATGAGGCGAGTTCCTCCAACGTGTCGAACGAGGTCATCCGATACGTTCGGCAAATCTTTTCCCGCTTCGATGTGTTCGGAGAAAATGCACCGATTACATCAATGAGGGGGTGGTTCGCAAGGATTGGTAAATACGCTTTTTGGGCGATGTTTCCGAGTCCGACAATCCCGATTTTAGGTTTTTGCATCCCATTCACTCCTTTGGTCCATCATAACAAAAAAACCGGACAGCATATGTGTCCGGTTGAAGGATTAAAGGCTAGCACTTAACACGATTTCGCCTTCTGGTGTCTCGTTGCCACGATTCGGTTCTTTTGTGACGGCGACTGTATCCCAGTCGACATCGACTTCATCCGAGTCGAGCGTATAGATGACCGTCCCGTTACCCTTATCGTCTGTGACGAAGGCACCGGTAGGAATTGGGGAACCATCTTTTAACAGCCACACTTGGTACACTTCATTGTCGTCGAGTGAGCTTAAGCCGTTCGTTTGAACAATCAATTGTGTTGTACCATCCTGTTCTGCAAGATAAGCGGTTCCTTCAGACTCACCTTCAAGTGGAATCGATTCGGTCAGTGCGATGCCAGGTGAATCGGGTTGATTGGTAAGCAGATACCCATTTCCAATCAAAGAGAGCAGGAGTGCCGCTGCGAGCGTAACCACTCCCCAGACAGGTACTTTCCGTTCTCGTTTCTGTTTGAAGGGTGTGACAGGTGGAATAGATTCAGATGTCACGGGCGATGGGACAGGTTCATTGTCTTCTTCTTCGAATACACGATCGAGGACACGTGCTTTCATGCCTCGGGGTGGTTCAATCGGAGTAGACAAGAACGCGACGCCACCGACAAGTGCTTCGAGTTGCTCGAGCTCTTCTTGACAATCTTTACACGATGCTAAGTGTTGTTCGAATTTCTCTCGTTCATCTTCCGGTAGATGTTGGTTGAAATAGTCAATCAATTGGTCGCATGCGTTCATTGTTCTACCTCCTTTCCGATGAATTCATGGGATAACTGTTTCCTCAGTTGCTTCAGCGCTAGTCGAATCCTTCCTTTCACTGTACCAAGCGGGATACCACATGCATCAGCAATCTTTTGCTGACTTAACCCTTGGAAGTACATGAGTCGGACGACTTGCTGTTGTTCGGCCGGCAGTGTCGCCATGGCCGTCTCGATTTGAGCGCGTTCTTCTTGCCACTCCACTTCTTTTTCAACAGATGGTGACTCAGAAGGAATGGCTTCAGCATAAGATTCGTCTAGTTGTAAATCAGGTTTCCGCTTTCGAATCAAGTCGATGGCCACGTGACGGCTCATCGTAAAGAGCCAAGACCTGAACTTGCCTTTCGAATCATCATAGACGCCACCGCCGCGCCACAACTTGATAAATACTTCTTGCATGGCTTCTTCGGCTAAGTCGCGATCTTTTGTCAGCTGTAAAACAAAAGCATATAAAATTCGTTCATACCGATCATACAATATTTCGAGCGCTTCTTTGTCTTTTTGCCGGACACGCTCGTATAATTCTAAGTCAGTCATAACATACTCCTTTGCGCAGAAGGGATGTCCCTTGTATTGATCTAACGTACAAAACAGAAAAATGGATGACTATTTTGTGTGACTATTTATTGAACACGTAGATGATGGGATTGGAAGTTTCGTATAAATGAACAATCGTAATTTCTCTGAAAGCGTATAGGTGATCACACTTAACCCGACCGCCGTCACGAGCATCAATCCGATCGCGATTAAGGAAGAGCTTACCGTCGCCCAAAAGAAATACGAGCGGATGCCAAAAAGAAAAGCAAATACAATGAAAAATCCTGTAATCAGGCTACTCATTTGGCAATAGGTTTGAGCGATACGTTGAATCATAAGATGCCTCCTTTGTTTCATTGTACTATAGGAGAAAGAGAAAACGATAAGGAGACGATAGAATGAGACGATTTACATACGAAGGGCGTACACTCATTTGCTTTGATTTTGATGAAACGTATTTTCCCCATGCTTGTTTACCGACTCAATTGGAATCCGTCCGTCGGCTCGAAGATTTTTTGGAACGACATTCGTCAAACGTGTCGACGATGTGGGTGACGGGTAGCTCGCTGGCGTCGTTACACAAAAAAGTAAAACGGGCGAATTTTCGCTTTTGGCCTCATCGAATTGCCTCGAGTCTCGGCACAGAATTATATCGAATCGAGACGGACGGAACATTCATTGAGGACGAGGTCTATCAAGAACTATTTCCGAGCGATTTTGTATCACGTGTGGAACGCATCGTGTCACAGACAGGACAGATGCGTATTCAATTAGATGAACAGCCGGGGAACGGGATGAGTTCTTGGATTCGAAGTTACTACGCCCGCGACCAAGTCGGGTCATGGAGAGAAACGATTCGGATGCTGACAGATTCAGCTGGCATCGCAGTCAATATCAGTCAATGTAATCCGAACGCAGGTGATCCGGCTGATGCATTTGATATCGATTTTTACCCGATCCATGCCGGGAAAGTCTCAAGTATTGAATATGTATGTGCCACTTCTTCTTTTGTACGAGAAGATACATATGCTTTTGGAGACAGCGGGAACGACATTGGCATGCTAGCATATGTCGGTAACGGATATTTAGTGAACAACGCGACCGAACAGGCGAAGCGGTTACATTCAAAGGTGACAAAAAAACCTTATGCGGAAGGTATTTTAGAAGTGCTCGAGGCGGATGTTTCTTCGTTCATCTGATAAATGATGTGTTCTAAAGAACGAATCAGGGTTACACGAACGGTTTCTGTATGAGGTTCGAATTTGAGACGTTGTTGCCAGACACGACAAAATAAATCAGTCAAAGCCGCTTCTGCAGTTGCAGGGCGGTTATTTAAATGAAGCGCGTATCGATAGAGTAAGTTTTCATAACGGGCATATAAGTGTTCTAGGGCTTGTCGATTTTTTAAACGAATTTGATCGATTAGGCGCTCGTCGAGTGTAGGAAGCATATGCAACTCCTTTCGTATGAAATGAAGGTTCAACAGTGAAAAACGAGGAACTTTACTTAGATAAAGCATCCTTTTTCTTATTTCACTAATTTGAGGTCATTCAAACAAAAAGAATGTCAAAATACATGGTGAAATATGCAATCTACTTCTTCCATCTAGAACGTGTGATAACAATTCGGACAAGTTTGTGCGTCTCCCGGTGCGCGTTTAAAGGATGTTTTACAATTCGGACAAGTGACGGTCTCGCTCTGTTCATTGAACAAACTGCCACGGTTGAATAAAATGTTTCGAAGGTTGGGTAATGCCAGTGCGGCGAAAATCATCGCGCCGAATAAAAAGGCAGCTAAAACGAGTAATAAAACGTAGGTCATCGTCTTCTTTCCTTTCCTGTTGAATTTCTTCCATCATAATCGAAATTTACATATGCGAACAGCTTATCAATAGAAATGAGAACAAATGTTCTGTATACTTATACTAAATAAAAGGAGGGGAAAACAGGATGAGAGAAGAATTGTTACGATGGATGCGTTCGGGTCTGGTTACAGAAATGGTATATGTTGATCGACATGGAGTGTTTTCGAAGCGGCGGGTCAAATTGATTAAAGTGCAGGGAGAACATGTCGTGGCGTGGGATTTGAATAAACGGGCCAGACGAACATTTCGAATCGAACAAGTTCTTGCCTGTCTTCCCATCAACGAACGATTTAGAAAGCGGAAGGTGGAGATCGGATGATTGCCTTACCGAAATTAGCTGCACCAGCCAAAAGAGCTTTGATGTCAAAAGGAGTCGATTCCTTAGATGACTTGTCTCTTTATACGCGTCGTGAAGTAGAGAATTGGCATGGCGTTGGTCCTAATGCCATCCACGTCCTGCAAAACGAGTTAACTAAACATCATCTAGCATTTAAGGAAGAGAAACCTAGTACGTGAATGAAACGTCTAGGTTTTTTTCATGAAGTGATTGCTTTTCATTGAAAACGGGAAGTAATATATTTGTCATCTCAATTGCCGTTAAAATCTAGTAACATGACGATAAGGTTTATACACCTAGCGACACCCATGAGAAAGGACGTACACAGCATGAGAACGAAACGCTTATCCGCCATTTTACAAAATGAGATGGATGACATGAAGCTTGATCCATGGGTGACCGGAGTCGAAACGGACTCCAGAAAGGTCAGTTCAGGGAATGTCTTTATTTGCATTCGCGGCTACACAGTTGACGGACATAAGTTTGCGGAAGACGCCGTGGCGAATGGTGCGAGTGCGGTCATCTCAGAATATCCACTCGATCTCGATGTACCGAATGTGGTTGTTGCCGATACGAAACAGACGGCAGGAGAGGTTGCAAGTACTTTCTATGATCATCCGTCTCATCGGATGCGCATATATGGTGTGACAGGAACGAATGGAAAAACAACAACAGCGACATTGACATATGATTTGTTACGCCTTTCAGGACAACGCGCCGGAATCGTCAGTACGATTGGTGCCCGTTTCCACAATCAAACGATTGAAACGGCCAATACGACCCCAGAAGCCGTCGTCTTACATCGTATTTTAGCGGATATGGTCGATGCAGGTGTCACGGACTGTGTACTTGAAGTGTCATCTCATGCATTGATGGAGGGACGTGTGGCCGGAATTCACTTTCATGCGGCCGCATTTACGAATTTGACGCATGATCATTTAGATTACCATCGTTCGATGGATGAATATGCTCGTGCAAAAGCACGATTGTTTGAACAGGTAGAAGTGACGAATGGAGACGCAATCGTGTTAAACGCGGAGGATAAGGCGAGCCGAGTCATGTCCGAGTTTGCACCGACACGCCAAACCATTATGTATAGTACATCAGAGCAAATAGAGGCCGACATTCAAGTCATCTGGCGTGAAGATACGGTTCTTGTTCATATGAAAGAATTTAAGCTAGAAGTTCCCGTCCGGTTTATGGGCGCATTCAATGCGTCGAATTTGGCAGCAGCAATCGGACTTGTCTCCACTTCTGACATGGCACTTCGAACGATTGTCTCGAACGTACCGGGACTTACGTTGCCAAAAGGACGTCTCGAACGTCTTGATACAGAAGATGCTGAAATTTTTATTGATTACGCACACACTCCGGACGGTCTAGAGAAATGCTTATCCACGTTACAACAAGACGACCGATCTCTTGTCGTCGTCTTAAGTGCGGCGGGAGACCGCGATCCGACGAAACGTCAAGACATGGGTCGCATCGCGAGTCAATATTCAAACGACGTGATTGTTACTGTACATGACGTGCGTATGGAAGACCCGAAACAAATCATTGGCGATTTAGTCAAAGGGATCCAGCCGAACGTGAAGTACGTGACATTCGAAGCGAGAGAAGATGCGCTTCGCCATGCGGCGATGCAGGCGTTAAAAGGGAAACGAGTCGTGGTCGTCGGCAAAGGACACGATCACATCGAGCGGATTGGTCGACATTCGATTCCGTTCAATGAATCAGATATTCTATTGGAAGAATTGAAAAAACAAAAAGGGCAGGAACCTGCCGTTTAACAAAACGATGACGTTTGTCATCGTTTTTTAATGTGTGAAAAATGACGAGGAAGGTAATACATAATAGTGTAGTAGAATTGAAGGAGGAGAATAGACATGTCAGTTTTGTACAAAGAATTTACAAATGATGAAGAAGTCGTAACCGCCGTTCAATCGATGAAATCAAATGGGATAGATGAATCCAACATCTACGTCATCACACATGACGATGACAGAAGTAAACGTGTTGCGGACAACGCGGATGCGAACACCGTTTCTGCAAGTGACGTCGGCTTGGGGACAGCCGCTAAAAACATGTTCCGCAAAAAAGGGGACGAACTTCGTGCTGAGTTCCAGGAACTCGGCTTCACGAAAGAAGAGTCGGAACGTTTAGAAGAAAAACTAGACAAAGGAAAAGTGCTCGTCGTTGTGAAAGACGCACCGGCTGGCTTTACCATCTAATTCCACGCCATGGAGAATAGAGAGAAAAGAGGCTGAATCGCGAGCGATTCAGCCTCTTTTGATGTGCTTAGCGCAGACGGACGACGGTGCGACCGCTCAACTCGCCGCGCATCATCGCTTCGGCATGACGTGGAACGTCGTGTAGTGGAATCTCATGAATCATGTCATTCAACACTTTCGGATCAATGAGTTCCTCAAGGCGTTCCCATGCGTTCGTACGGCGTGCCATCGGCTGCATGACCGAGTCGATTCCAATCAGTTTCACCCCACGAAGGATGAACGGATAGACACTCGTAGGCAATTCGGCGCCACCGACGAGCCCGCACGCGGCGACAGCACCTTCATATCGGGTTTGACTCAAGATGTTGGCGAGGGTATTCCCACCAACCGAATCGATGGCGGCATCAAAGCGTTGTTTAGCCAACGGACGAGCAGGTCCTTCTAATTCGCTCCGATCGATGATGGTCTCGACACCGAGTGAGCGTAAGTATGGTGAATCCGTTTTACCAGTCGAGGCGACGACATGATAGCCGAGACGACGAAGCAACGTAATCGCGAAGCTTCCGACACCACCTGTCGCGCCTGTGACAAGTACTTCTTCCCCAGGGCGAACGCCAGCATGTTCAAGAGCGTCAATGGAAAGCATGGCTGTGAGTCCAGGAGTCCCGATTGCGATGGCATCCCGCATGTTCATCCCTTTCGGTAATTTGACGAGCCAGTTACCGGGCACTTGGGCGTATTGACTGAAGCCACCGAAATGACGTTCCCCGATCCCGAAACCAGTGGCGATGACTTCGTCCCCAACTTTGATATCCAGATGATCCGATTCGATAACAATTCCAACGAATTCACATCCTGGAATGAATGGATAATGGCTCACGATTTTGCCCGATGTGGTTAATCCGAGCGCATCTTTATAATTCAATGCGGAGTAGTGGACTTCCACCAAGACGTTCCCATCCTCTTCTTTCGGAAGGACGTCGGCTTGTACTTCTTTTACTTCGGCATGAAGGTGTTCATCGTGCTGGTCGAGCACGAGTGCTTGGAATGATTCATTCATATGCGTAACCCCTTTTCCTTTGTGTGTCTTCACTCTATCAGTCTTTCCCGTGAGAAATAAAATATATGCACGAATCTTTAGGGAGAATCGGGTAGAGAGTGGTACAATAAAGGGGATTCAAATTGCGTAAGGAGGAATGTAGTATGCGGCACGATGACTATGAGTTTGACGATGTAGAAGTAGAAGAAGGCGAATTGTTCAACGTATACGATATTCTCCCGCCAGACGGAACAATCCTCGAGATGGCGACCGCTGAAGAAATGGTTCGGGCGGCCGAGTTAGAAGCGAAGCATCATGCGCTTCAACGACTTCAGGACTCAAACTTCCAGCTAACAGGTGTGTCGTTTAAAGAACTTCTGACAGAATTTGAACGGTTTGAGCAAGAGTCAATGGAGTTTTGGACAGGGGTTTATAACCGGTTACGCATTCCTTGGGCGTGGACGATTCGGATTGATGTGGCCAATGGTCCGATTCACGTCGTAAACGATCGCGATATCTTTATCGACGAAGACGACTTCGAAGAATACGATGTCGATGATTTATTAGATGAATACGAAGAAGATTGAATCAAAAACGTCTTTCCCTCATTCAGATGGGAAAGACGTTTTTTTGTCGTGAAGCAAGTCATGACGAACGCGACTTAATTCGGTCGATCCGAATAACAATCCGACGCTGCACAAAATGGAAACCCCACTCACCATGGCCCCGACGACGGCAGTATCTCCAATCATCGTAAACGACATAGTGAGACTGAACAGTCCAAATAATAATAATCCTCCGGCGATTGTTTTCATATCATCCACCCTTTCACGTGTCTATGCATGTAGTGTAGACGGTTTAACGAGAAAAGGGTGGTTCTATTTTTAACCTGGTAAATTATTTGATCAAGTCATAGATTGAATACGTCTTGCCATTTTCAAGGGGAAGGTCAACCAATTGTTCAGCGAATACACGCGCGACCGTCTCGGGAGAACGCAGTCGTCCTTCCGTCTCGTACGCACGGAACTGTTCAAGGTCGGCGAACGCCTCTTCCGAAGCAGAACGAATTTCCGCCTGCATCGACGTATCCATCACACCAGGATTAAAGAGCGCCGCGCGGTGTGGTGTTCCTTCCAGTTCTAGCGCTAGCGTCTCTGTGAAATGATCGAGTCCAGCTTTCGTGCCGCAATAGGCGCTCCAGCCTGAAATCGGACGTTTGGCCGCACCAGACGTCACGTGAATCAACTCGGACGGTTTGTTAAAAGAGAGAACCGCATTCGCTAACAGCATTGGTGCGAGCAGGTTGGCGTGAACATGAGCGGTCACTTTCTCCCCATCCAACTGTCCGACACGATGAATCGGTTCGATCCATGCTGCATTTTGAACGAGAAGGATTGAATCTGCACTCTCTAATAGCGGAGTGATTTCTTCGATGGTTGTTCCGATTCCAGAGACGTTCGAAAGGTCGACTGACAGCTGTTGATACGTAACGTCTTCTGCCTGTGAGCGTGAGAGTCCGACCACTTCATAACCTCGAGATTGGAGTTCTTGGGCGATCGCGCGACCGAGACCACGCGATGCGCCTGTGACGAGAGCGAGTTTCATATATATTCCTCCTATTCGTGAATGGTTTTTCGAAATCCGTAGAACGGACGGAATCGTAGTTTTTCGTAATATGTGTGCGAGGTTTGACTCGCCAACAGTTCGATGCGCGTTGTTGGGTATCGTGCGTGGATATGTTGGAGCAGCTGTCCACCGAGCCCACGTTTTCGATATGCGGGAGCGACCAATAATTCGCAGACGAACAAGGTTACTGTCGTATCGGTCAATCCACGCAAATAAGCGACAATCTCCCCATCTTCAGACTCCATGACATAAGTGACGTTGGATTGACGCCATGCCTCACGGGTCAACGCATCACGTTCCACCAATTGGCTCCAACCTTCATCGTGATTGAGTTGTTGAATCGAGTCAAAGTCTGATTCTTTATAGGCACGAATATTCATACAAGTGGTTCTCCAATCTGTGTTTCAATTTGTTTCATGACGTCAAACGCCCCATCTGATTGATTTGAACAAATGACCGAGATGGTATCGATTTCTGGATAGTAACCAGAATGGAAACTGACACCAGGGTCATAGCCCATCACGTGATATTTATAGACGTCCCCCGATGCATGATGTTGAATCCAAATCCCGTATCCATAACTGCGACCTCGGTCATTGACCGTCACATGCGGTGTGAGAAGAAGGGACGTGGAGGAGGCATCAAGAAGCTGATGTGAAAACAACGCCTCCCAAAAACGAGTCATATCTTGAACGGTCACATATGCGCCGCCATCTGCCCCGCCTTTAATCGGAATCGCATATTGATTCGTACGCCATGAGCCGTCCGAATGATCGATATAGCCGAGCGCCGTTTTGGCGGGTAAGGCATCGAGCGAGAAATATCCGGAATCGCTCATGTTGGCAGGTTGAAAAATCGACTGTTCGACGTAATCGGTGAAAGATTGCCCGGTCACTTCCTCGACAATCAACCCTAACAGAATATACCCGGCATTATTGTAGGAGAATCGAGAACCTGGTTCATCCTTCATCGTTTTTTGTTGAAATAGCGGTAAAAAATCATGGACTTGTTGAAGTCGATACATCGGAACATCACGCCACAACGCTTCGAAGTCGTCAGAGACGGACTCATCAAAATAGTCCGGGATGCCTGACGTATGGGTCAATAGCTGATGGATTGTAACTTCTGAGGATATATAGGGCAGGTCGAATGTCTGAAACGAATCAAGGGAAGTCGAAAAAGAGAGTCGACCTCGTTCGACTAACTGACAAATAGCGATTGCTGTGAACAGTTTGCAACCGGAAGCGATTCCGAACCTCGTCGCGACTTCATTTTGAATCTGTTCTGAGCGATTAGCATAGCCAAAGGATTGATGAATAGACGTATCCGCGTTGGTGACGGAATAGACACCAGAGAATGTTTCGTCCACCGTCAGATGCGTGATGTTTTGCAAAAGAACCTCCAATTGTTGAGTCATCAAGTACTTCGACTATATCACGTCTAAATGGTCCATCCATAAATTTACTCAATATTCAAAAAAACATTTACCAAATAACAGGAATTGAGACAGGTGTCTGACCTCGAACGTGGTACGATATGGGCGAACAGAGAGGAAGTGTATTCAATGACGCTATTCTTTTTAGGGATACTCGTTGGATGTTTGATTGCTTTGTGGCTACATAAACGTCAACGGCCACATCCACAGACGCTTTCGTTCATGCATTTCGGGAACCAAACGAAAGATGTCATCTATATTTTTGAAACGAAACCAACGTGGCGTTTTCGGTATATTAGTCCTTCTTTAGATTTATATCTAGGGGAAGGGACCGTCATGCGTAGTTATTCGAATGCGCAGGAATGTTTCCGCAGAATCCATCCGGACGATCGACGATTGTTGCTGGACAAAGTGTTGGGGCGCGTCGACTATGAAGAAGCAATTCTTCAGCGGTGGCGGACGAATGAAGGCACCTATGTATGGTTTGAAGAGTATACGACCCCGATCTATGAGAACGGTGAGATTGTGGCGGTGCAAGGTGTGATTCGGAACATCGAGGCGGCCATGACCGAGCGTGAGCGTCTTCTGTATGAAAGTCGTCATGACAGTTTGACGGGTGTCTTCAATCGTCGGGCGTTTGAAGAGACAATCGGTCAAGCGGAAGGGCTGAATAGCGTCGGAATCATCGTCATCGATGTGAATGACTTGAAAGTCGTGAACGATCAAAAAGGACACTCTGCCGGTGATGGTTTATTGAAGCGTGTCGGTAACCTCCTTCAAACCATCGAGTCCTCTGTCTATCGGATTGGAGGAGACGAGTTCGTCTTGTTTCTTCAGATGATGTCAGAAGAAGCATGCGAGAAGATGGTTCATGAGATCGAAACGACATGCCGAGAAGAGGAAATTTCAGTGGCCATCGGGTTGGCTTGGGCATCTCATCCAGAATCAATCGAAGTACTCTGGCAAGAAGCAGATGATGCGATGTATGAACAAAAGCAGCAACAAAAAAGAGATCTTCTTGACGTTTAGTTCAAGAAAATCTCTTTTTCGTTAACTACTCGCTTCCTCTACTTCAGGTGGTTCTTCACCTAAGTTATTGAGATAACGTTCATATCGTGCGAGTCCATAGCGATAAGATGCCCAAATCAGAAGGGTCGTCACGGCAATGAGTCCAACCGTCAATGGAGCGAACCATCCGGAAACAATCCCATCCGCGTAGGCAAGTCCAATTGGTGAAAAGACGAGATAGACGAAAATCATCGAAGCGACAAGCAAGATTGAAGTCGATAACGCGTGACGCCATGGTTTGACTCGTCCGAGCTCGATTCGAATCGGATTCGCTTGGAGCATCGGTCGTACGCGAGCGAAGATGAGCATGATGGCTGTCTCAACGACGAAGAGGATACCGTAAATGTGAATAAAGTTAATCCCGATTTCCACACCGAACCATTGTTCTGTCCCCCACACGAGGAAATAGTAAGCGATGACGTGGAAGAAAACGACGGTCTTCGCGGCAATCGGGGGAACTCGTTTGACGAGCATACCGATCAAGACGATGACAAGAATCGGGATGTTGAAGAAGCCTGTAAAACGACGAATCAAATCCCATAATCCATCTGGTGCATACATGAGATTCGGGGCGACAAAGAAAGAGACGAGCGCCACGAACGTGCCAAACCATTTGCTGACGCGAATTAAATCTTGGTCAGAAGCATTCGGCTTGAACTTTGGTTTATAAATATCGAGGACGAATAGCGTCGCGATACTATTTAACAGTGAGTTAAATGAGCTGAACACAGCACCGAGTAAGACGGCAAGGAAAAAGCCCATGAGCCACATTGGAAGTAGTTCGGCAATCAAGCTCGGATACGCTAAATCGGCTTTCTCGACGTTCGATCCATACAAATGGAAGGCGATGACGCCAGGTAAGAGCATAAAAATGGGAACAAGTAGTTTTAAATAACCCGTAAAAAGTACTCCTTTTTGTCCCTCTGCCAAGTTTTTTGCGCCGAGAGCGCGTTGAATCACGTATTGATTGAGTGCCCAGTAGAACAAGTTCGCAAAAATCATCCCCGTAAAAATGGAGAGGAACGGGACCGAGTCATTGGCCGAGCCAATGGCGTTCAATTTTTCGGGATTCGTCGTCGCAATCGTCTTCATCCCGTCCAAAAGATTCCCGTCACCTAGTGCGAGGAAGCCAAGCGTTGGAACGAGGAAGCCGATGATGATGAGACCAATCCCGTTTAGCGTGTCGGAAACGGCGACCGCGCGAAGCCCGCCGAAGATGGCGTAAATCGCCCCGATGATTCCGATGAACCAGACGACAATCCAAAGAGACTGTTCAAAACTGATGCCGAGAAGGGTAGGTACGTCGAATAGTTGGAGGACGGCTAATCCTCCTGAGTACAGCATAGACGGAATCGTCACGCACATATAGCCGAGTAAAAACAGCAGGACGGTCAATCGACGAACGTCCTCATCATAGCGTTGACTTAGAAATTCAGGGATGGTCGAGATCCCGATGCCAAGAAAACGCGGTAGTAAAAAAAGCGCCATGATGATGGCTGCAATCCCGGCCGTGACTTCCCAAGCCATTGCCGACATATTGCCGGCGAACGATTGACCGTTCAAACCAATCAATTGTTCAGCAGACAAGTTGGTCAAGAGGAGCGAACCTGCGATGAAGAGGCCCGTCAATCCGCGACCAGCCAAGAAATAATCATCGGCACTTTCGACTTTTCCTCGCGTCATGCGATATGAGACGTAGGCGACGAGTGCCATGAACAAAGCACCAGTCACGAGTATGTAGAGTACTTGCTGAATCGTCATAGAATCCCCTCACTTCTTAACTTATGTTTTATATGTATTTTTAGGAAATACCCTAAAGTGTAAGAAGGTAGTCCTTTTATCTTGATGGAATAATAAAAAGTCATGGACTGGGGCATAAATGAATTGAGCTACCGTTGTGATTAGAAAATCAAAAGAGTTAAATAGATGAATCGGTAGGAGGAATCTTTTTGAAAAAGTGGATGATTGGAATATTATCTGTTGCAGCGGTAGCAGGTTATGTCATGTTTAGCGAAATGCTGAGAGAAGAAAACACGAGTGATTTGGCTGTGACCGAAAGCTTCCGACACATAAACGATTTAGCTACACGCTCGCCGGTCGTCATCGTCGGCAAAGTGAGCAGTCACCCGAGATCTTTTGAATATCATTCGGTAGCTTTTTTTGAATCAGATATTCACGTGCAGAGCATCTATCGAGACGTGAGTCAGGAACTGAAGCAAACCGATACAATCACCCTCTTACAAAATGATATGGAAGAAGATTCGCTCGTCAAAGTAGGAGAGAACGTCCTCTTGTATTTACAAAAATACGAGGGACCCGTGATTGAGAACGCGTATCGAATTGTCGGTCTACAACAAGGACATTTCAAAGTGAATCGGACAGGGACACTGACTTCGGTAGGAGAATCCAATCTTTATCAAGAAAGCGGGCGAAGTGCTGACTTGAGTAAACTAGAGACATTATTGAACGACAATCCTTATATGGCAGAATATAACGACGTGATGACGGATGAAGACATTGAAGCTTTCAACGAGACCCAAGAACGTCTGTTAGAGGAATCTCAATGATATAACGAGTGAAAGCGGCGCTGACGAAATCAGCACCGCTTTTTCGTGTGAACTTTTATAAATGTCATAGAAATTGGAGCATGGACGTCGCGACCGTGAAGTAGATGATGAGACCGAGGTTGTCCATCAGTGTCGTGATAAACGGTCCAGAGGCGACAGCGGGGTCTAACTTCAGGCGATTGATGAGAAGTGGGACAATCGTGCCAATCATCGTGGCGACACTGAGTGCTGCAAAGATGGAGACCCCGACAATGAAGCCGATCAACATGTTGTCATAAAGAATCGTGATGACCCCGAAAATGACAATCATACAAGCAATCCCTAAGATGATGCCCGTCCCGAGCTCGCGTCGAATCATCTTCATGACGTTCTTACGATTAATTGTGCCAAGCGCAATCGAACGAACAGCAACGACGAGTGACTGGGTGGCCGCGTTCCCGGCAGACCCCATGACAAGTGGCATGAAGACGGCGAGGAGTACAATCGTCTCAAGCGTGTCTTCGAAGCCACCGATTGTCGAGGCTGTGATCATTCCGAGAAACATGAGGCTGACAATCCATGGAGCACGTTTTTTTGCCGCCTCGAACGGACTCATGTTGATATCGGACGACCCCTTCGTTGCGGAAAGTTCTTCAAAGTCTTCTGTCGTTTCGCGCTCGATGACGTCTAACACATCATCTACCGTGATGATGCCGAGTAGCTTTTGCTTATCGTCGATGACAGGAAGGGCCAACAAGTCATACTTTTGGACAATCCGGGCCAAGTCTTCCTGGTCGGTCATGACGTTTGCCGAGATGACGCGGAACCCCATGATGTCCTCGATTTTTGCATCGAGTGGCGCGACAATCAAATCACGTAAGGAGACGACACCAACGAGTTGGTGCGCTTGGTCGACCACATATAAGTAATAAATCGTCTCAGCGTCTGGTCCGAGTTCACGTAACTCTTCTAAAGTCAGTCCGACCGTCTTGTTTGCTTGAAGGACGACGAACTCGGTCGTCATGAGCGCCCCGGCCGTCTCTTCCGGATATTGCATCAAGTCTTTGACTTCTTGCTCCTCGATATCGTCCATCTGCTCGAATAGTGTGTCCATGAACGCATCGGGTAGCTCCCGCATCAAATCGGCAGCGTTATCTGAATACATCTCATTTAAAATTCGGACAGCATACGGCTGAGGTGTTTCTTGAATGAATGAACACTGTTCATCTAACGTCAGCTTTTCAAAAAGGTCAGTAAATATTTCAGGTGAGATCGTTCGATACACGAACGCACGCTCATGCTGATCGAGTTCGATAAAATGATCGGCCTGCTCACCGGGGTGGAGGGAGAGGAAGAGGTCTTGAAAATCGACCGGGTCTCCCTTTTGAATCAATGTGCGAAGTGCCGCTTCATGTTCGTTGTATTCCATTTCTTCTATTTTCATATGTTCACATCCTGATCTTTCGCATTTTTCAGCTTACTCTACAGGTTTTAAAAAAAGTTTTTCGTCTTTTTTAGGAGGATTGTATTCATCATCCATACATCTCATTTCCCCTTGTCAGGACGCCGATTTTTCATGCATTGTTTGTTCATTCACAAAGGTGAAGGTTTATACATAGCTATGTGGAATCCCTAACAGGTGAACTGCCGGATTAGACATTCGCAAATTTGGTAAAGTGATAAGGTAAGGGTAGTCACACACCCGAATCACAAGGAGGAAGCGAGATGATCTCAATGACGAATCAACCGATTTCACAAGATACGACGCTGAAACATCCGATTCATGTGTATTCAGAAATTGGAGAATTAAAAACGGTATTACTGAAACGACCGGGAAGGGAATTAGAAAACCTCACCCCGGAATATTTAGAACGCCTCTTGTTCGATGATATTCCCCATTTGCCGGTCATTCAAAAAGAGCACGACTATTTTGCGAGTGCGCTCCAAAATCGCGGTGTGGAAGTCCTTTATCTCGAAAAATTAATGGCTGAGACATTGTCGCTCCCTGGTGTGCGCGAAAAGTTTGTCGCGGATATCTTATCGGAGTCTAAATCAAATATCAACGGCTCTTACGAAACATTAAAAGAGTATTTACTGGATTTTGATAATGAGATGTTGATTGAAACGGTAATGGCCGGTATCCGAAAATCGGAGATCAAGCCGGAGAAGCGCCGACATTTACACGAAATGATTGAAGATACGTACCCCTTCTTTTTAGATCCTATGCCAAACCTCTATTTCACACGAGATCCGGCCGCCGCAATCGGTCATGGTCTCTCCATCAACCGAATGAAAGAACCGGCACGTCGCCGTGAATCACTCTTCACGCAATATATTATGCGCTATCACCCACGCTTTGCGAAACATGATGTTCCGATTTGGTCAGACCGCGACTATCGATTTGCGATGGAGGGCGGGGATGAGCTCGTCTTATCGAAAGAAGTCGTCGCCATCGGTATCTCTGAACGAACGACTGCGCAAGGAATCGAACGCGTCGCCCTCAATTTGCTCAAACATGGAGACAGCTTCAAAAAAGTAATCGCCATCGAAATTCCAAAATCACGCGCCTTCATGCATCTTGATACCGTCTTTACGATGGTCGACCATGATAAATTCACCATCCATCCGTTCATTCAAGGACCGGAAGGAAAGATGAATATTTTCGAACTTTCATTGAATACAGAAGGTGAATTGCAGATCACACAGCATACCGATTTGTTGAAAGTGTTAAAAGACGTCCTCGGTTTACAGGAAGCGACGTTAATTCCTTGTGGAGGCGGCGACCCAATCGCAGCGGCGCGCGAACAGTGGAACGATGGATCGAATACGCTTGCCATCGCACCAGGTGTCGTGGTCACGTATGACCGGAACTACGTCTCAAATGAACTGCTCCGTAAAGAAGGCGTCGAAGTGATTGAAATCATGTCGAGTGAACTATCGCGCGGACGTGGAGGTCCACGTTGCATGAGTTGTCCGATTATCCGCCAAGACATCTAAATGTGATAAGGAGGAAGCAGTATGTCTACAACGTTCAATTTTGATTTGAAAGGTCGTCACTTTTTATCGTTAAACGAGTTTTCTGGTGAAGAAATCAATTATTTGATCGATTTGTCTGCTGCATTCAAACGTCAAAAGAAACAAGGCATCCCACATCGGATTTGCGAAGGCAAAAATATCGCTCTTCTTTTTGAAAAACCGTCGACACGGACGCGTTGTGCGTTCACGGTCGCCGCAATCGACTTAGGGATGCACCCTGAATATTTAGGTAAGAACGACATCCAGTTCGGGAAGAAAGAGTCGGTACGCGATACGGCCATCGTCCTCGGGCGCATGTTTGACGGTATTCAATTCCGAGGGTTCGCCCATGAGACGGTAGAAGGTCTGGCAAAAGATGCAGGGGTACCGGTTTGGAACGGATTGACCGACCTCTATCATCCGACACAAATCTTGGCCGACTTCTTGACGGTGAAAGAACAAAAAGGAGAATTGGCCGGAATCAAATTCGTGTACGTCGGCGACGGCCGGAACAACATGGGGAACACCTTGTTGATCGGTGGCGCAAAAGTAGGAATGGATATGCGGATTTGCGCACCGAAATCACTTTGGCCATCTGATGAAATCGTCAATTATGCGAAATCGGTTGCTGCTGAAACAGGCGCCTTTATCACGTTGACGGAGAGTATTGAAGAAGCGATGGACCAGGCAGACGTCGTCTACACGGATGTATGGGTGTCGATGGGCGAAGAGGCGGCTTTCGCAGAACGGATCGAACTGTTGCGACCATATCAAGTGAACATGGATATGCTTCAAAAGAGCCGCAACCCGGACATCATGTTTTTACACTGCCTCCCTGCCTTCCACGACTTAGAGACAGAGGTCGGTCGGGCGATTCATGAACAGTACGGATTGACGGAAATGGAAGTGACTGATGAGGTGTTCCGCAGTCGTCACTCGTTCGTATTTGATGAAGCGGAAAACCGGATGCATACGATCAAGGCGGTAATGGCGGCAACGCTCACAGAGACACGCGAATGGCTTGAACGTTGACGGGGGAGGGGGACTTCCCCTCCCGTTTCAAAATAAGTGAAAGGGATGAGTAGAATGTCTACGAAGTTGGAGCATGACTCAGGTGGTTCGGCTGGAGTACATCCTGACAAGCAAGACAAGCGATTAGGTCTCGGAGCGTTGACGGCACTTGTCGTCGGATCGATGATTGGCGGTGGCGCATTCAACTTGGCCGCCGATTTAGCGCAAGGCGCGAACGCGGGTGCCATTCTCATCGGGTGGGTCATCACCGGAATCGGGATCATCGCGCTCGGTCTCAGTTTTCAAAACTTGACGATGCGTCGCCCTGATTTGGACGGTGGTGTCTATAGCTATGCCCGTGCCGGTTTCGGTTCGTTCGTCGGATTCAACTCGGCCTGGGGATACTGGTTATCTGCCTGGCTCGGAAACGTGGCGTATGCCACACTGCTGTTCAGTTCGGTCGGCTATTTCTTCCCGATTTTTGAAGGGGGACAAAATATTGCCTCCATCGTCGGAGCCTCCATCATGCTTTGGCTCGTACACACACTCATTCTTCGTGGGGTGCATGAGGCGTCGATGATCAACATCGTCACCACGATTGCCAAGCTCGTTCCGATTTTTGCATTCATTACGATTACGTTGTTCTTCTTCAATCTCGAAAACTTCACCTTCGATTTTTGGGGACAAGGCGGCTTCTCATGGGGAAGTGTTCGCGACCAGGTCGTCTCGACGATGCTCGTCACGCTTTGGGTATTCATCGGCGTCGAGGGGGCGGTCGTTCTCTCAGGTCGGGCTCGAAAGCGTTCTGACGTCGGAAAGGCAACTGTCATCGGGTTACTCGGCACACTCGTCATCTATCTGCTCATCTCCATCATGTCGCTCGGTCTCATGACACCGGAAAACGTGGCGAACGCCTCGCAACCGGCGATGGCTTACTTGCTCGAGTCAGCAGTCGGTCCTTGGGGCGCGATGCTCATCAACGGTGGACTCGTCATCTCCGTACTCGGGGCATGGCTCGGTTGGACGCTTCTCGCGGCTGAGATTCCGTTCGTTGCTGCGAAAGACGGCGTGTTCCCGAAATGGTTCACGAAAGAGAATAAAAATCAGGCACCTGTCAACGCACTTTGGTTAACGAACGGATTGATCCAGCTCTTCCTCTTTACCTTCTTGATTTCAGATGCCGCCTATAATTTTGCGTTCTCCCTCGCTTCAAGTGCCATTTTGATCCCGTATGTATTCTCGGCATTTTACCAAGTGAAGGTATCAAAAAATGGAATCGGTTATAGCGTCAGTGAACGGAGAACACGCGATTTAGCGATTGGATTGGTCGCTTCCATTTACGGATTGTGGCTCATCTATGCGGCAGGAATCGATTATTTACTGCTCACGACCCTTCTATACGCACCAGGAACACTTCTCTACATGAAAGCGCAACGTGAAAATGGCATCAAGTCACTCAACAAAACGGAATGGTTGGTCGCTGGAGTGTTGACCGCACTCGCCATTTTCGCAGTCGTACGCATACTATCTGGTAATATCTCAGTCATCTGATCGGGGGTATCGATATGGAGAAAAAACGTGTGGTCATCGCCTTAGGCGGAAATGCGATTCAACAAGGAAAAGATGCGACAGCGGAAGCGCAAATGCGAGCGGTCGAAGCAACGGCAGAATCTCTCGCAACACTGATTGCAGAAGGAATCGATGTCATCATCACGCACGGGAACGGTCCGCAAGTCGGAAATTTAATGCTACAACAAGCCGCATCAGACAGTCCGGCTACGCCGGCGATGCCCCTTGATGTATGTGGTGCGATGACGCAAGGGATGATTGGATACTGGTTTGAAAATGCGCTGACGAAAGCACTGCGTGCGCGCGGTCTCGAACGAGATGTAGCTTCTCTCGTCACACGAAGCGTGGTCGATCCGAATGATAGTGCGTTCCATCATCCGTCGAAGCCGATTGGTCCGTTTTATACGGAAGAAGAGGCACTTCATCTCGAACGGACGACGGGTTACGTATTCAAAGAAGATGCAGGACGTGGATACCGTCGTGTCGTCCCGAGTCCGGTCCCGATGAAAATCGCGGAACACGCCGTCATCCGAACGCTCGTTGAAGCGGGACACATCGTTGTCGCCTCGGGCGGCGGTGGCATCCCGGTCATGGAGACGACTGAAGGATATGTCGGAATCGAGGCGGTCATCGATAAAGATTTTGCGGCTGCGAAACTCGCGGACCTCGTCAACGCAGACGTGTTGCTCATTCTGACTGCGGTCGAACATGTGTATGTCAACTTCGGAAAACCAGACGAGATGGCGCTACAAGAGACCTCAAAGGAACAGATGGAGACGTATATCGCCGAAGGACAGTTTGCTCCGGGCAGCATGTTACCAAAAGTAAGGGCGGCACTGCAGTTCGCAGAATCCGGTACGAACCGGGTCGCGATCATCACGTCACTCGACCAAGCGCTAGCTGCTATTTATGGGGATGCCGGAACACGTGTCCGTTTGGCCCCATCTCTTCAACAATAAGAATGTGTCGCAAACGTGAAACGTTTGCGACTTTTTGTTTTCTGTCCCGATTCAAGGGGAAGGAATGTTGTATGCCAAAAATGAGATTGTTATCATATTCAGTGTAAACGTTTGCACTAATTTCAGGAAGGAAGTGACGGAGAGCGGAAACGCTCGAGTGTATGCGCCTATTCGAAGAAAATCATGTATATCAGTCGTGGATGAGACCAAAAGCAAGAGAAGAGGCAATCGTGCAAGGAAGCTGTTATCGATTCACCGTATTGACGAGTCAGTTGATTCGGATGGAGTACGCGGAGGATGGGATTTTTGAAGACCGTGCCACCCAAGTGGCGTGGAATCGAGAATTTGATGTTCCACAATTCCGAGTGATTGAAAATGAGGCAGAGCTCCAAATCATCACGGAACATGTTCACTTATACTATACGAAAGGACCGTTCGCACCGAACACGCTCTATGTGGACGTGAAAGGGAATTTCAGTACGTATTATAGCCGCTACATGTTCAACGGTCCCGAGCGGACGCTGAAAGGGACAGCGCGGACGCTCGACCATGTGGACGGGGCGACGGAGTTAGAAGAAGGAATTCTCTCCAAACAAGGGTATGCGATTATTGATGATTCGTCCTCGTTTTTGATGACGGATGATCGCTTCGTCGAACCGAGACGAAAAGGGATTCATGACATTTATTACTTCGGATATGGCCATGATTATAAACAGGCACTTCGAGACTTTTATACGTTGACGGGCCCGACGCCGATGCTTCCTCGTAAAGCGCTCGGAAACTGGTGGAGCCGCTACTGGCGATACGACGAAAAAGAATATAAGACGTTAATGCGCCGCTTCAAGTCCGAAGACGTCCCGTTTTCGGTCAGCGTCATCGATATGGACTGGCACGTGACAGACATCCCGGAAGAGTATGGGAGTGGCTGGACGGGCTATTCGTGGAATAAAAACTTGTTTCCCGAACCGAAGCGATTCCTCAAATGGTTAAAAGATGAAGGAATGATGGTGACATTGAACCTGCACCCCGCGGATGGGGTCCGTGCGTTTGAAGATCAGTATGCGGCGATGGCTGAGGCGATGGGGGTCAATCCGGAATCGGGAGACCGAATCCCGTTCGATTTTTCGGACAAACGATTCATTCAAGCATATTTTGAACAGATGCATCACCCGCATGAGGCGGACGGCGTTGACTTTTGGTGGATCGACTGGCAACAAGGGTCGACATCGAAGATGGAGGGACTCGATCCGTTATGGATGTTGAATCATTATCATGCCATCGATATCGCCCGTGACGGCAAGCGCCCCCTCATTTTTTCTCGTTACGCAGGACCAGGGAGCCACCGTTACCCGGTCGGATTCTCAGGGGACACGATCATCTCATGGGCATCGCTCGCCTTTCAGCCGTATTTCACAGCAACAGCGACGAACATCGGTTATGGATGGTGGAGTCATGACATCGGAGGGCATCATCGTGGTAAAAAAGACGATGAGCTCGCGGCACGTTGGGTCGCATACGGAGTGTTCAGTCCAATCATGCGTCTCCACTCAACGTTCAGCACGTTCAACGGAAAAGAGCCTTGGCGTTTCGGAATCGAAGCCGAACAGTCGATGAAGCGATTCTTACGCCTGCGTCATCAGCTCATCCCTTATTTGTATACGATGAACTATCGGAACCATGCCGAAGCATTGCCACTCGTGTTACCGATGTATATCGAACATCCCGATGATGAAGCGGCTTATCAGGTGCCGAATCAGTTTTATTTTGGAAGTGAACTCATCGTCTCCCCGATTGTCACACCAATGGACCGACAGCTTCATGTCGCGGGGGCGAACGTGTGGTTGCCGAAAGGGGAATGGTTCGATTTCTTTACAGGACATCGTTATGAAGGCGACAAGTCGATTCGTGTGTTCCGTGGACTCGAAGGACAACCGGTTTTCGCCAAAGCGGGTGCCATCATTCCGATGATGCCGCATGAACCGCATGCGAACGAAACAGGCAACCCGAGCGAGCTAGAAGTACTCGTTTTTCCAGGTGCCTCGAATACGTTCACGATGTACGAAGATGACGGGGAAAGCCGGGATTATGAGACGGGGGCATCGCTCGAAACGACGTTCACGCTTGACTGGGAAGCACGCACGCTCCACATCGAGACGTCAGGTGATCTGACACTCGTCCCGGCGAATCGAACGCTGACAATTCTAGTCCGCGGGGTCGTCGGAGAAGGGGACTATGATGCGGAGACGCAGACGTTACACATCCCACTCGGTGAATGGAAACAGGAGCAGACTGTGACGCTTCCGGTCGATCTGACACAGAACGCGCATCGACTCGACCGTCTCTATCGGTTCTTAGACCGTGCTGAAATCGCTTATGACTTGAAAGATCGTCTGTATCAGATGGCGACCACGAAGACGCGTCTCGAGGCATGGCTGTTCGACATCCATGCGCTAGAACTCGATCGTGATTTACAGGACGCGCTATTGGAACTGATGTTGGACTGAAAAAGGGGGGAGACCCCCTTTTATCATGTCAGAAAAATGTTGGATTTAGAAAGCGTTTTCATTGAAAATCCCACTATACTGAAGATAGAAGAATGGAAATGAGGGGATAAACATGCGACACATGTGGACGATTGACGATTTACGGCAGTTGACACTGTTTGCGACATGTCCAAGTCGAGCACTTGAACAGTTGATTCCGCACGTCTATTGCCGGACGTATCGGAAAGGACAACTATTGTTCATGGAAGGGGATCCGCGCGAGCGTGTGTATTTCTTGATGAGCGGTTATATCAAACTCGAACGGATGAACGAAAATGCGACCCATCATTATGCCGACTATGTGAAACCCAAACAATTCTTTCCTTACAACGGTCTGTTTACGGGGGAAGACTATCGTCATACGGCCGAGGCCGTGACGGACATTGAGGTCATCTACATCCCGACGGATCGATTTGAGCGATTCGTGGCCACACAGTCGAGCATGCTGCTCTATATCGTGGGTCAGATGAATCGGATTCTCGATTTGCATGAGCGTCGCGTCCAAGAAATTATCACGCCGAGTGCAAAAGAGCGCGTCTTGAATACACTCCATTTCTTGATGGAAGATTTAGGAGAGCCAGATGAACAAGGCGTCCGCGTCCGCTGTCCGTTCACCGCAATCGAACTTTCTCGTCTGTCCGGTACGTCCCGGGAGACGGTTTCGACGATTTTAGCCAAGCTCCGAAAAGAAGATGTCCTTCGGATCGACGCCCACCAACTCGTCATCGGACATCCCGAATATTTTGAACAAGACATCGATTGACGCCACTCGGATGAGGGCGTCTTTTACATACTTGAACGAGCGGAGCGTTCGCTTCGAGACGGTGCATATTGTATAATTAGTGATGAATCTCACAAAGCAATGGAATTGTAGATAGAGAAAGGATGAATGCAGTGAAACGACTGCAAGCCCTTGCTTTCGCCGAAAGAAGTCATATCATCGGACTCGTGTTGTCCGCAATCATGATCGGACTATCGATTTTGGCGCAAGCATATTTAATCGTCGACATTGTCGACCGAATTTTCTTGAAAGATGAATCATTCGAAGCCATCCTTCCGGCATTGATGTGGCTCGTCCTCGCCCTCTTGGCGCGAGCACTCTTCGGCTACGTATCGGGACGAATTGGTGCGAGTTTGTCCGAAAAAGCAAAACAGGCATTACGCCTTCAATTGTTGGATCGGTATGCCACGAGCCCGGTCGAATCGTCCTTGACCGGTCAGTCCGGGAAAAAGGTCAGTGTGTTCATGGATGCAGTTGATGAGGTGGACGCTTACTTTAGCCAATACTGGCCACAAGTCATCCAAACATCGATCATCCCGCTTCTTATTCTGGTCGTCGTCTTCAGCCAACACTGGATCTCAGGAGTCATCATGATGGTGACGGCACCGTTCATCCCGCTGTTCTTCATCATCATCGGGATTGCGACCCAGAAAAAATCGGAAGAACAAATGGAGAAGATGAACCAGTTTTCCGGTAAGTTTTTAGATGTGTTACAAGGATTGACGACGCTTAAACTCTACAATCGCACCGAGCAAGAAGCGAAGGCAATTGAGAAGAGTAGTCTCGACTTTCGGGATGCGACGATGGTCGTCTTGAAGACGGCGTTCTTATCGGGACTCATGCTGGAGTTCATCTCGATGCTCAGTACCGGTGTCGTTGCGTTAGAGGTCGCATTGCAGATGGTCGTGTGGCAAAACCTCACGTTCTTCTCTGGCTTTTTGATTCTCGTTTTGGCGCCAGAGTATTATTTGGCGATTAAAGATTTAGGAAGTGCCTTCCATACGGGACGTGGGAGTATGGGCGCGGCCGACCGAATCTTTGAGGTATTAGACGCCCCCGATGACCGCATCGAATGGGGAACGAAGTCACTTGGTTCACGAACACCAAACCTTGAACTCGAAGACGTCTCCTTCGAATATGCAGGCGGACGTTTTGCACTTCAACCGTTGAGCGGTCGGATTCCGTCCGGTACCCACCTGGCCTTAGTCGGTGCGAGCGGTTCTGGGAAGACGACAGTACTGAACGTCATCTCCGGACTTCTACAGGTGAAATCGGGACGTGTCCTCGTGGATGGTGAACCACTTCAGTCGTTTGACGAGTCTGCCTGGTATGGAAATATTGCCTATATCTCACAAAACCCTTATCTATTCGCCGGAACACTTGCCGATAACATCGCCTTAGGCGAAGAGGCCGATGAGCTCGCGTTACGGGAAGCGGCCGATGCGGCAGGACTTTCTGAGGTCATCGATCAATTACCGAACGGGATCTGGACGGAACTTGGAGAAGGTGGATTTGGTCTATCGGGTGGGGAACGACAACGTCTCGCACTCGCCCGTGCCTTCTTTAAACGACCTGGTATCCTCTTGTTCGATGAGCCGACGACCGGTCTCGATTTGAAGACTGAGCAGATTGTGAGACGTTCGATTGCTGAGTTGTCGAAAGAGGCAACGTTGATCACGGTGGCTCATCGCCTGCATACAATCAAAGAGGCGGATACCATCTGGTTTATGCAGGACGGGAAACGGATTGCAGAAGGAACGCATGACGCGTTGCTCGCCGTCCCAGAGTATGCGGAACTGTTTGCGCTTCAGAAAGGGGTGAGCCGATGAACTCGCTTTGGACGATTACAAAATGGATGATGCGCGAAAAGAAAGATATCCTTCTCTCCATCTTCTTTGGATATGCAGCCGGGATTGCGGCGGTCGCCCTGTTTGCAGCAAGCGGATACCTTGTCTCAAGGGCAGGGCTCGTCCCGCCACTGTATGCGCTCATGGTACCCGTCGTTCTCATCAAACTGTTCGGGGTCATTCGGGCAGGAAGTCGTTATCGGGAGCGCCTTGCGTCACACCGAGCGACGTTTACGATATTAAGCGAGCTACGCGTCCGCTTTTATCGACAACTTGAACCGCTCGTCCCATCGATTTTTGCAAAATATCGGAGTGGGGATTTGCTTGCACGCGTCGTCGGAGATGTCGAGAGCCTTCAAAACTATTTTCTCCGCGTATTCTATCCGCCAATCATACTCGTGCTCGTGTTCTTGAGTACAATCTTCTTTGTGACGTTCTTCTCGTTCGCGGTCAGCCTATGGATCTTACTCGGTGTACTTGTCACTGGATTTTTGATTCCACTCGGATTTGCTCGAATTCGCGCTCGTCATGACGAGACGATTCGTGCACTGCGAGGGGATGTATCGATTCAGTTGACTGAGATGATGTACGGATATCGAGATTTAAAACTACATCATCAACTCGATCGTACGAAGCAAGCTGTGTATGCGCGCAGTGAACGCTACATGGAAGCGGAGCGGAAAGACACGACGAACCAATTTTTCAACTCCGCACTCGTCGTTGCTGCCTCTTTACTCGTCTCATGGGGCGTCTTGGCAATCGGTGCCTATCAAGTCGTAGATGGGGATTTGAATGGGCTCTTCTTGGCGATGCTCATCATGATGTCACTCACGGCGTTTGAGAACACAACACCGATGGCTGTGTTCCCGGGACACTTTGCAGACAGCAAACAAGCTGCTGATCGATTGTTTGAAGTGATGGAGCCGAGTGAAATGATTGAGGCGCTCGAAGCGAAGCGTCAGGATGTGACGTTCACGACATCGCCATCCATCTCATTTGAGCATGTTCGCTACCGCTATCCGGATACGTATCGAGACGTGATTGACGATGTGTCGTTACACATCCCGAGCGGTTCGAAGACGGTCATCGTTGGACCGAGCGGCTCCGGGAAGTCGACGTTGCTCCAACTGTTGTTGGCATTTGTCCGGACAGAAGACGGGACGATCCGACTCGATCAAGACAACTTGAATGACATGAAACAGACTTCAATCTGGCAACATGCAAGTGTCGTCTTGCAAGACAATCACTTCTTTTACGGGACCGTACGGGAGAACCTGGCACTGGCTGGTGACTGTACCGATGAAGAGATGCTTGTGGCGCTTGAACGTGTCCGTTTATCGTTTTCACTCGATGAGCCGGTCCTTGAGAAAGGAGCGAACTTGTCAGGCGGAGAACGTCAACGGTTAGCGATTGCACGAGCCCTTCTGAAAAACGGGCTGATCTGGTTGCTCGATGAACCTACTTCAGCGCTTGATGCAGGAACGGAAGCGCATGTCTTTTCTGAACTAGTGAATCAGGCTGGGGCAGGGACGCTCATCCTTATCAGTCACCGCTTGACGGGACTCGAAACCTTCGACCAAATCATCGTGATGGAAGCTGGACGAATCGTCGAAGTTGGATCTTATGAGGAATTGATGATGAAACGTGGTATGTTTTACGAATTGAAACAAATCGAACAAGAAGTGTTCGCATAACAAAAAGACGAGCAGCCCCGTCGGTGGGCTGCTCGTCTTGTTTTTGGCAAATATGGGTGCAACAAATGGGGGTTGTCGCAGCAATGCTTTCAAAAAGAGTGTCGTGGAGGGGAATCCACGTGACGTGATGTGTTTGGGGAACGTGCACGTCAAGCTTTTAGGAAGCTACATCTAGAGTATAGTTGATAACGATTCTCATTGTCAATGAGAATTGCGAAAAAAATATCCATACGTGCGAACACGTATGGATGGGGTCTCGAATCAGTTCGAGGGGACGCCTTTTTGAACCGTGAATCGAATGAGACTGAACAAGTATCTCGTGAAGAAGAGCGCGAACGCGTAAAATAGCGCGATGAACGGTGACTGGAGGTCAATCCCAGGAATGTTCATCAAAAACTCTAAGACGAGAATCGATAGCAAGAATACGTAAAGAGCAGCGTCTAAATAAAGTGGCATGAGACGACCACGTTGATGCCAAAACGTACGGATCAGTGGTGCGACGGTCATTCCGATAATCCGTTCAGCAAAACCGATACTAAGTACGGCAATCAAGAAAGATGGGACGGTGTTAAATGCCACTAAATCTGAGAACACGAGTCCTGAAATGAGTAAGAGTGGGCCGATGACGATCATCATCGAGAGCGACGTACGGAAGAAAATCCATAAGTTTTGTTGAATCGAACGAATTCCCCCGAGTGCCGATTGTTGAAGCGTCTTCCCACGTTTATAGTCAATCGCGAACGAGCTGATAAACATAATTCCAAACAAAGATAACAAAACTGACATGAACGATGTTTCCCCTTTTCTGAATAAATCCTGATGTACCAATCTGAACCAAAGTCTAGCCTAGTTTAACGATTCGTTTCGAGAAAGTAAAGCGAGAAAACATGCTCAAGTGTGAAGTGTTCAATCCTTTAAGAAGCGAGGATGAATCGATTTCGTCCAGACTCTTTTGCGTGATATAACGCTTCGTCTGCGTGCTTCAACACACTATCGATTTCAATATCGTTCGAATGGCAGGCTCCCAGCGAAACCGTGATGTGTAGCGTACCTGCGCTCGTTTCAAATGGAAACGACGAAACCTTTTCTCGGATAGATTCTGCGAGGCGAGACACTTCATCCCGCGTAGCGTGTGGCATGACGATTAAAAATTCTTCTCCACCGAAGCGACCGACCAAATGCCGATCTTCACTTTCGTTGACGAGAAGCATACCGAGTTCACGTAACACGTCATCGCCGACGTCGTGCCCGTACGTGTCATTCACCCGCTTGAAGTGATCAATATCGACTAAGATTAACGCATATTCTTCTGCCTCGACCGTCAAGTTAGCCATCGCTTCATTCAACAAACGACGGTTGGCAATTCCGGTGAGCGCATCAGTGCGCGCAAGCTGTTGTTGATGTTGGACGTTCTCAAAGTGACGGCGTAATTCGAGCAATAACCGATAGGCGGCACAAGCTCCACCATAAGACATTAACGTGTAGACGATTAAGACGGGATAGAACAAGTTTAGTGGAAGCGCAGCATAAATCGCTGCTCCAAAGATGGCAATGCTGATTGTAGTGAACACGAGCAAAGTTGGCCGAGTATTATCCATGCGTTTCCGTAAAAGACCTGTTAAGACGACTAACGTAACTATTGTGGCGATGGCTAGATAGAGACCGAGCATGCTACCGTCTGTAAAGAACAGAACTAGGGAACGACCGATTAATAATATGATACCTGCGACAGCACCACTCACCCATCCCCCGAATAGAACGGCAAGCAAAACGGGAATATTACGTAGGTCGATGAGTATCCCCTCGAGCGGTAAGGCATTCACTAAAAGGAGGATGGCAATCAATCCGGTCTGTACCCCAAGTAAGATCCTTCCCTTGAGAGGAGACTGTGGTGTCAGACGAGGGCGATTACGGAACGGTAAAAAGGAAATCGTGAAGAGCGTGAACAAGATACACAGGTTGATAAAGAATGCATTGACGATTGTGAGCATCGAAGCTCCCCCTTATCCTGTATGGAAATATTTAGTTATAGTATAAATCATCTTGTCGAAAACAGGTAGGATTAACCTGCGAACGAAATGAGAAGTACTTTTGGTTAGAATTCAAGCGCAACCCCAATCATCCCTTTTCGGTTTAACAGACATGTTTCAACTTTTAGAACTTTCGTTATCGAAAATCGAAAGTTTGGTATGATAAGAGAAAAGGAGGACTGTCCGTGCGTTACTGGGATCATTTTAAACGAGCGTTTATTCCGATTGCGCTCATTTTGATTGGATTAGCGATCTTTTATACTTTATCGGCTAGAGATAACATGGTGTTGACGCTTTTAGGGGCTGCGATTGTAGGAGTCATCTTATTTTTAGTGATGCGTCATGTGAACCAAGTCGAAGAAGACTAAAACGAGAACACATTTTGTGGTTCTCGTTTTTTGTTGTCTTGCGACTTTTTTGGGTACACTACAAAGTAAGGAGGGATTTTTTATGGCAAAAGCTACATTTGCGGGAGGCTGTTTTTGGTGCATGGTCAAACCGTTTCATAAATATGAGGGGGTCGAACGTGTCATTTCCGGATACACGGGTGGACATGTCGACAATCCGACGTATCAACAAGTTTGTTCAGAGACGACGGGGCATTTAGAGGCGGTTGAGATCACGTTCGATCCTGAGGTCATCTCGTATGAGGAGTTGCTCCGCATCTATTGGCGTCAAATCGACCCGACAGACGGTGGGGGACAATTCAATGACCGAGGCGAATCGTATCGTCCGGCCATCTTCTATCATTCAGAAGAACAACGGGACGCAGCTGAGCGCTCGAAACAAGAAGTGGAAGACTCAGGACGGTTTGACCGTCCGATTGAAGTCGACATTCGCCCTGCGAAAACGTTCTGGGAAGCGGAAGATTACCATCAGGACTACTATAAAAAGAATCCGTTCCGCTACGAGATGTACCGGGTCGGGTCTGGTCGTGCGAAATTCATCAAAGAAGCCTGGAGCGATCGGAAGAAGCAACAGGCACTCCGTGAACGCTTGACGCCGATGCAATATAAAGTCACGCAAGAAAACGGAACAGAGCCGCCGTTTAAAAATGAATATTGGGACGAAGAACGTGAAGGATTGTACGTCGACATCGTTGATGGAACACCACTGTTCACATCCCATGATAAGTTCCAGTCAAACTGTGGATGGCCGAGCTTCTCACGTCCAATCGAGGAGAAACGGGTCGATTTGAACATGGACACGACGCACCACATGGTTCGGACAGAAGTCCGTTCAAAACAAGGTGACAGTCACCTCGGTCACGTCTTTGATGACGGACCGAAAGAACTCGGCGGTTTACGCTATTGCATCAACTCGGCCGCTCTCCGATTCATTCCTGTAGAAGAGCTTGAAGAAGCTGGGTATGGGGAATATAAACACTTATTCAACAAGTGAAGGGGAGAGTCGTATGTTCACAGCCGTCAAACAACAAATTCGGTGCGAAACGATTGGGACCGTTCTTGATTTTTACGACCAGTCGATTCGACATCTTTCGGAAGAAGCGAGACAAGAGAAGTACGCAAAAATGAGTTCGAGCCCGTTCTCGTTCTTTCGAGGGAGCTCACACTTGTTCTATTACGACTTTGCGAGAGTTCCCATCGCGTTTGACACAGGTCCCGACCACCCAACGTTCATTCAAGGAGACTTGCACTTTGAGAATTTTGGTGTGTTCGAGGATGGGGCTGGTACGATCATTTATGACGTAAACGACTTTGACGAGGCGTATATCGGTTCCTATCTGTTCGACTTGTTGCGGATGGCAGTCTCTGTCGATTTATTTGCGGCCGAGTCAGGGTTTGACGGCAAAGCGGCCATCGAAGCATTTGCACGCTC
The DNA here is from genome assembly GCF_027947425.1 of Exiguobacterium sp. MMG028. Taxonomy (NCBI): domain Bacteria; kingdom Bacillati; phylum Bacillota; class Bacilli; order Caryophanales; genus Exiguobacterium; species Exiguobacterium sp. MMG028. The sequence goes on along the minus strand of NZ_JAQJIN010000002.1, from coordinate 549,466 downwards.
GTATGCGGAGGCGATTGAGAAGCATGCGAAAGGAAAAAGTGAACATATTCAATTTACAAAAGAGAATACGTGTAAAGCCGTGAAGAAAGTCATTAAAAAAGCGGAGAAAAAGAAAGACGAATTTATGTCCGAACGGACGGAAGTAAGGGACGAAGAACGTTACTTTTCTACAAGTGATGATCTGATTCCTCTTTCACCTGGCATGCGTGAGAAAATCGAGGCGGCCTGGGGAGATTATTTATCTTCTTTGTCGGATGAGCATCGACATCATGCGGATCATTATGAAATCAAAGACATCGCCATCAAGCTACAAAGTGGTACGGCTTCCATCGGTCTAGAGCGTTATTATATTTTGATTGAAGGGGCCGATCAAGAGCACGATGAAGATGTCATTTTAGAGATGAAACAGGCACAGTCCGCCGTTCCGTCGCTATTTCTGCCGACGCATCCGCTATTTGAGAATGGATTGTCGCACCAAGGGGCGCGTGTCGTTGCCGCGCAGCGGGCGATGGTTCACAGTCGTGACCCTTATCTCGGCTATTTGACGATTGATGGGAAAGAGTATTATGTAAGGCAGCGTTCGCCGTACAAACGAAAAGTAAAGGCGAAGCATATGAAAGACGAGACGTCACTCATTGAGACGTTGAAGGTGCAAGCACAAATCACAGCGAAAATTCACGCACGGGCCGATGCGACGTCTAACGTGCTAGATTATACGGCGAGTGAACGAATTACGGCGGCCATCGGAGACTCCCCATCGTTATTCATTCGGCAGTTGTCGAGATGGTCCGATTTTTATGCAAATCAAGTTCGCTTTGATTACGATGCCTTTTTGAACTGGGTCGAATCAAGGAAACGTTAAGGACACTTGCGAATCGAAGGGGAAATCCTGCACAATGGAAGCGTAAAGGATGTGTAAGGACCATGATTACAGAACAACAAGTCATCGCCCAGATGCGTCAGGTGATGACACAGATTGAGTCATCAACGGGCGAAGTACAAAAGCGTCATTTGGCAAAGTTGATGGGCTTTTGCGAACTGCTGCTAGCGGAGACGTCTGAAGGGAAACATGTCAGCGCGCCACAAATGACGACACCGGCGAGTGAGGGAAAACCTCCGCTTGATCGTCAGATGGCCGCTTTCCTCGGGATTCCCATGGAAGAAGACGAACAACCCAAATCCGATTCATTGCTCGATTTTTGAACCACATGTGATACACATGTGGTTTTTTGTGGATTCACATTCATTGACTTAAATACCATAGGGGGTATAATGGTGATAAGAATGAAAAGCAAATGGAGGCGTGAATATGTTGGACTTTCTTTTTGTGGCGGTCGTCATTGGAATCGTGTATTTTTGGTGGAGTCGCCGAAACAATGTTAAAACGGTCTCAACGGATGATTTGAAGCGTAGAATCGCAGAAGAGCGGAACATTCAATTGTTGGATGTACGTGAGCCGCATGAATACCGTGGGGGACACATTAAACAAGCGAAAAACGTCCCACTTTCTGGTTTCGGGAACGCACAAGCGAAATATCCGAAAGAAAAGGAGCGTCCCGTCTACGTCATCTGTCAAAGTGGCATGCGTAGCCAACGCGCTGCAGCGATGCTCAAGAGTGCCGGATATACCGACGTCTATTCTGTAAAAGGCGGAATGAACTTCTGGCGTGGATAATAGATGCGACTGAACGAATCGGTTCAGTCGTTTTTTTGTCACCACGTTTTCTCTTTTGCATTTTCGGGGATTCTGCTACGGTAAGGGAAGCAATTGAAAGAGAGGAGATTCATCCAATGGCAGTGATTTTATTTGATATCGATGGCACGTTAGTAGATACAACTGGACCGATGACGCAGGCGATTCATGAGGCGCTCGAGGAACTTCCTCACCTTCCGAAACCGAGTGAAGAGGCGGTCCGTTCAGGATATGGCTTGGCAGGTAACGCGTTTTGGGAGCATGTCATCCCAGAAGCGACGCTCGAAGAAATTCGTCTCATTCGTAGATTACGTCACACGACGCTCGAAAAGACGATGGAAGGGCAAAACGTCTTATTCGATGGCATTCGTGAGATGTTGGAGACGCTTCACGAACAAGGTCATACGTTGACGACGGCGAGCAACTGCGGTGTTCATTACATGAACTTGATTTTAGATACGCAACAGATTCGCTCCTACATGACGGCACCGGAATGCTTGGAGTCTGTCAGTGGCGAAAAGAAAGCGGATATTCTGACAGCACACCGTGTCCGTCATGGTGAGGCGGACTATATGATGGTCGGCGATCGCAAGTCGGATGTCGAGGCAGCACGGGCACATGACTTCCCAGTCGTTTTGACAGGGTTCGGATTTGGAAATGAAGAAGAGTGGGCGCTTGCGGATCACGTCATCAAATCGCCGAACGATTTAGTCGAATGGGTCAACCGATAAGAAAAGGCTTGTCGCACATGCGACAAGCCTTTTTGTATGCCTATACTTACAATCCGAGTGAAATATATTTCACTTCCAAAAATTCTTCGATGCCGTGGTGACCACCTTCTCGTCCGAGCCCACTTTCTTTCCAGCCACCGAACGGCGCTTGTGGAGTTGACGGCAGACCATCGTTCACGCCGACGATTCCATACTCCAATGATTCCGCTAAGTAGACGGCTTCATTGATGTCTTGCGTGAACAAGTAAGCGGCTAAGCCGAACGGCGTATTGTTCGCCCGTTTAATGACTTCGTCGAGTGAATCAAATGTCGCAATCGGTGCGACTGGTCCGAATGTCTCCTCGTTCATGCAGAGCATATCTTCATTCGCGTAACGGATGACCGCCGGACGAATGAAGAGACCGTCTAATACTTCGCCACCATACACTTCACCGCCACGAATTTGAGCATCCTCGATATGCTTTTCAACTTTACTGAGCGCGTCGTCATCGATGAGCGGACCGATGTCGACACCCTCCTCTAACCCGTTCCCGACTTTGAGCGCTTCGACCTCTTTGATGAAACGTTCCGAGAATTCATCGACGACAGCACGTTCGACATAAATTCGATTCGCACAGACGCACGTCTGTCCGCCATTACGGAACTTCGTGGCGACCGCTTGCGGTACTGCTTTATCTAAGTCTGCCTTAGCCGTGACGATGAGCGGCGCGTGTCCCCCGAGCTCGAGTGAAATCTTTTTCATCGTGTCTGCGGCGTCGCGCATGAGCATTTTTCCGACTTCGGTCGATCCCGTGAACGTCAACTTACGGACTCGTTTGTCTTGTTGCCACGCTTTAACGATATCCGACGCTTGACCTGTCACCAAGTTGATGACTCCTTTCGGGAATCCTGCTTTTTCGGCCAATTTGACCAATTCGATCGCGGTCAGCGGTGTCGCCGATGCGGGTTTCATGACGACCGTACAACCTGCAGCGAGTGCCGGGGCAACTTTTCGCGTAATCATGGCAGCCGGGAAGTTCCATGGCGTGATCGCGGCGATGACACCGACCGGCTGTTTAATGGCAAAGATGCGCTTTTGATTCGAGGATGCGGGAATCGTCTCTCCGTACACGCGTTGTCCCTCTGCCGCATACCAATCGATGAAGCCGTTCGCATAGTTGATTTCACCGATGGCTTCTTTCAGGGGCTTTCCTTGCTCCTCGACCATCGTCCGGGCAAGCTCTTCTGTATGTTCTGCAATCAAACGATGCCACTCGGTGAGTAGGGCTCCCCGTTCGTCTGCGGTCTTTTGTTGCCATTCTTGTAACGCCTCGTGTGCCGCATCGACGGCTTGTGTCGCTTCGGCGGTATCACTTTTCGTCACGACGGCCATCACATTTCCCGTGGCCGGGTTTCGTACTTCAATCGTCTGGTCCGTCTCTGTCCATTCCCCGTTAATAAAGTTTTTCTCTTCTCGCATCTTGATTTCCCCTTTCCAAAAAGTGCACAGTTAATTAGAGGATACCCGTTTTTTTAAAACGCACACAATTTTCCAGAAAATGAGGGGATAAAATGTGGATTATCATCGTCGGCTATCTAGTCGGGAGTCTGCTCGGGGGCAGGCTTTATAGGTTACTAAGTGGTCATGATTTAGCGACATCTGGTTCCAACAATACCGGTGCCCGCAATGCGCATCGCATCGGAGGGGTGAAGGCGTTTCTGATCGTATATGGATTCGACGTGCTGAAGACGATTCTTGTCCTACAGGTGAGCGGACCGTATTTTTGGCAGACGGCACTCGCACTCACGCTCGGTCATATTTATCCGTTTTGGCGAATCCGCGCAGGCGGGAAGGGGTATGCCGTTTTTTCTGGAATCATATGGGCATACGACCCGTGGTGGTTTATCGGTGGTCTCCTGATTCTATTACTTTTGATTAAAGTGACGGGCAATTCACGTGAGACAGGTCTCATCATGCTTGTCTTACTTCCGTTGGCTGCACTTGGAAGTATCGGAGATATCATCTGGGCCACGCTCATTGCCATCGTGATTGTCTATCATCATGTGAAGGAGGGAACGACATGATTGTTTATCGAAAGGCCAGTTCATCTGATTTTGACGCCATTCATCGATTAAATTACGAAACGTTCGTCGAAGAGATTCCGCAACATCCGTCGAATCTGGAACGACGACTCGTCGACAAGTTTCATGAAGAGAATACATATTGGATCGGGGAAGTGAATGGTGAAGTGGTCGCCATGTGCGCGCTACGTGGCGAAAGGCCCTTTTCGTTAGAACAAAAAGGAGTGCGTATCCCCTCGGGAGAATGGCTCGAGATTCGGTTGCTTGCTGTGAAGAAAGCGTATCGGCGCAATCGCACGTTCGCCGGATTGATGCGAGCAGTCATTGAAGATGCGACAGAACGTGAAGTCGACGGTATCGTCATCAGCGGGACGACACGTGAACAAGTACTCTATCGCCGATTCGGATTTGTCCCATTTGCGGATCCAATCGGTCCTGAGGAAGCTCGATATGTGCCGATGGTGTTAACGCGTTCGGCTTTTTATGAATCAAAGTCAGCGTCGACCCTTCGACCAAAGAGTTTGCTCGCAGGTCCTGTCGAATGCTCGGAGCGTGTAAGGGCGAGACTCTCGAGACAGCCGCTCCCACACCGTTCAAACGAGACGAGCCGCATGCTTGAATCCATTCAGCAACAATTGACGAAACGAATCGGACTTCCTTATGTCTACACGCTTTTAGGAAGCGGCACGGTGGCCAATGATGCGGTCGCTTCACGCTTGAGTGGACATGGTGTCATTTTATGCGCAGGCGAATTCGGAGAACGTCTTATGGATCACGCCTCTCGCGTCAGCCTCTCGTTTGATATCATTCAAGCGGACCGGAAAGGAAAGTGGGATGTTTCTGAACTTGATCGGATTGCTCCCGACTGGGTGTGGACGGTTCATTGTGAGACGTCTTTAGGGATTCTCATCGATTTCGCCCCGCTGCATGCATGGAGTGGTGTCGTCGCCATCGATGCGATCAGTGCTGTCGGAACGTGCGTCTATGACTATTCTTTTGCAGATTATGTGACCTTCTCCTCAGGAAAGGCGTTACGGAACGCCCCAGGTCTCGCGTTCGTTGCCATGAGAGGGCGAGCAGAAGCGTTACGAGACGTGCCACGCTACCTCGATTTGTCACTCTATGAACCGATTGCTTTCACCCAATCCGAGCCGCTCCTTGCGGCGATGGCGATCGCATTGGATGAACTGACGGAAGAGGAAGTCGCGTCGCATGAAGAAAAGATGCTCGTCTTGATCAACTCACTTCGTGAGAACGGCTTACAAATCGAGCTGAGTCCCGCTCAGTCACCCGGGATTCTGACGATTTCGGTTCCGACTCATCAGTCCTCAATCGACCTCGGTCGACAGCTATCGTACCAAGGATATCTCGTACAATATGAGAGTGAGTATTTGAAGCGGGCGAACGTCATCCAAGTATCGACGATGGGCTGGACGACATCTCGCATGATGCGTGACGTCGGGGCCTATATTGCCGAGTGGATGCAACAAAAAACCGCCACTTCTACAAGTGACGGTTCGCTTAAACACGAAAATCTTGACGTGCCAAGTGACGTACTTTCCGTCCGAGGCGTCTCCAATTGAAGTAAGCGAGAACGGAGACGACACCACCTGACCAAAACAGCCATTCATCTGGTCGGATGTAGCCGAGTAGTCCGACGAGTAAGCCGAGTAACATCACGATAGCGTTGAACGTCTGACGGTGCAACAGTTCTTTGGATTCCAAGTTTCGTTGGAACATCGCTTGCTCCGACAGGCGTTTTCGTGTCGGCTCTTTTAAGTAATTATCGAGCAGTGGTGGGACGTTCAATAACTTCTTCGCATAGTTGATTCCGGTCTTCACATATCGGTTTTGAAGCGTTGTCCCATCTTCCTCGAGCCATTCGATGACAATCGGTTTACCGAGTGTGAACAGGTCGATTTTCGGGTCGAGGATTTGCAGGATGCCAAGCAAGGTCGAGGCGGCCCGCCCGAAGAAGGCAAATTCCGCCGGGAGTTGAATCGGTTCGTTTTTGACGAGCAACTGAATATCCTGTAACACTTTCTCAATCAACCTTGTATCGACCGTATCGATATCGGTCTCCAAATAAAACGTCACGGCCTTTTCGAGTGCTTGGCGAATGTTTTGTTTGTTCGCCGTCGGTAAGAGAAATCGCAAATCTTCCAATCCGTCCACGATACTGTCATAGTCAAGCGAGATGAATGCTTGTAAGATGCTTCGGATCGTCGCCATGTCGTGTGCCGTCGTCTGTCCGACCATCCCGAAATCGAGTAAGATGATGGTGCCGTCAGCCCGGATTTGGACGTTTCCGGGGTGTGGGTCGGCATGGAACTGTCCACCAAACAACAATTGCTCGGCGGCGAGCGTGAACAGCCGTTCGGCTAGTGCGGAGCGATCGATGTCATTTTCTTTTAAGAAGGCGAGGTCGGTGATGCGGCGTGCATCGACCCAGTCCATCGTCAAGATACGATTCGTACAGAGATGCTCGTGATAATCCGGAATATAAACGTCCGGGTTATCGGCATACTTTGCTTTAAAGTAGAGAGCATTTTTTAATTCGGTTTGAAAATTTAGTTCATCCCCGATGACAAAAATCATTTGGCGATATAAGCTATCTAAGTCGGTCGATTTTGCGAGGGATGTCCGCTTCAACATCGACGTGACAATCCGCATGGCACGGAAGTCGGTGCGAATGATTTTTTCGATATTCGGACGTTGAATTTTAATGGCGACGCGTTTGCCGTTTTCAAGAAGCGTGGCACCGTACACTTCACCAATCGAAGCAGAGGCGACGGCATCGATGCCAACGTCTTTGACGACTTGTGTGTAAGGGACGCCCCATTCCGCCTCGAGAATCGCACGCGACTTGTCCCAACCGGATGTCGGGACTCGGTCGACAAGCTCGGAAAGCTCGTTCAAGACGGCAGGGGGCAACAAGTCTGCGCGAATGGACAAAAATTGTCCGAGCTTGATCAATAAGCCTTCGAGTCGGAGCGCGTTTCGTTTGTATTCACGCGCGAGCTTGAGCATGAGTGCTTCATATTCTTCTGTCGTCGTCACGCCTTGTTGTTGTTTACGTGAAAAAGCGTACAGCCGAATCATGAATCGGGCGAACATGGTGACGATAATCCATATGCGGAACAAAGCGATACGTTTCATTGTAATACCGACATCCTTTACGACAGTCGCTCGACTGACCTGATTTTTTGTAACTATACTTTACCATACAATGCGTTGAAGAAAGGGCAAGGGATGTTCATGGAGTGGGAATTGCTCAACGTCGTCGGGACGATTGCGTTCGCGGCGAGCGGAGCCATCATTGCGATGGATGAAAAATACGATATTTTTGGGGTGTGGCTACTCGCGTTTATCACTGCCTTTGGGGGCGGTGCGATCCGGAACGTCCTGTTAGGAAACCCTGTCAGTTTGATTTGGCAACAGAATGATTTATTTATTTTATGTTTTCTTGTCGCACTCCTCATCTTCCTGCTACCGAGTGTCGTATTGCCACATTGGGAACGTTGGGGTGTCATTGTCGATGCCATCGGTTTGGTCGCCTTCGCCTTTCAAGGAGCACAGGTCGCCATCAAGCTAGATTTGCCATTATCAGCAGCGATTGCGGCGGCTGTCCTGACAGGTGTCGGGGGTGGTGTGGTCCGCGACTTACTGGCCGGACGAAAACCGCTCGTCTTACAATCTGAAGTGTATGCGATTTGGGCGATTCTCATCGCGGTCATCACGTATTACTTCAAGCTCGAAGGTGGCCTTGCCGTCTATGCATTATTAATTGTCGTCGCGACACTTCGAGTGATATCCTACTATCGGAAGTGGAATTTACCAGCACGTAAAGTCAGATAAGGGGGAACACAAATGAAAATCTTATTAATGATCGGTGCCGGATTGATGGCACTCGGCGTGGCACTCGGTGCGTTCGGCGCACACGCCTTAAAAGAGAGACTGTCACCGAACATGTTGGCGAACTGGCAAACCGGGGTACTCTATCATATGATCCACGCACTCGGAATCATCGGAATTGCGTCACTGCTCATGCGTGTGAGCATCAGCCAATTTAACATTGCCGGATGGCTCATGTTTGCCGGAATCATCTTCTTCTCAGGAAGCTTGTATGTCATGGCATTGACGGGGATCACGAAACTCGGAGCCGTGACACCGATTGGTGGCGTCTTGTTCATCGCCGCTTGGATTTTTGTGATCGTTGGCGCAACCAAGTTATAACAGAAGACTAGTCAAACCGATATCCATGTCTTTGCTCATGTGTACATGAGGCGAGGACGTGGATTTTTTTTTGATGGGTCGTTCCATCAATTGGAAACTTATGAATGATGTATTCAAAATATTATTTGGAAATAGGGTAAAGCGTTTTCCATTTACATAAAACATTACAGGAAGATTTCAAATTGAACGATTCAAAAAGGTATTGATAAATAATAAGTTAGACGATTTCGTTGCCTGCGCGTCTGTCTGTGCGTAATAAAATTGAAATATAACTTTAACAGGAAAATATCTAGCAGTTAGATATAATTAGTCGTGTTGAAACTCAACTAAATGATCGTTTTTGTTACATACTGAAACGGCTTTAAAAATATGTAGTGTAGTAGGTACCCACGTTTGTTATTTAAGAAAGGATGTACCCCATTCATGAATTGGAAACGCACAGTCTCGACGCTGACGCTTGGTGTGATGCTCATCAGCACACATACAGTTGCCGATGCATCGACTTCGATTAAAGAAAAGCAAGAAGAACAACAAAAAGTACAAGAAAAACGCAATAGCGTTAAAAAAGACCAAGCCGACACGTCTTCAAAGATTGAAGTGAATAAAGAAGAGATTTCGAAAGTTCAGGCAGAGGTCAATAAAATGGACGCACAATTGCAGGACATCATCAATGATGTCGCGATGAAGCGCCAAGAAATCAAGCGAACTGAGATGAAAATCGAAGATCTTGAAGCCGACATTGTAGATTATCAGGAAAAAATGAAGGCACAAGAAGCGATGATGAAAGAACGTATGGCCACGATGCAAAAGAACGGTGGCGGATCGATCAACTGGGCTGAATTCATCTTCGGTTCAAAAAATCTCTCTGACCTCGTCACGCGTATGATTACGGCTGGAACAATCCAGCGAAGTGACCAAGAATTGTTCGATGACTATGAAGCGACACAAAAGTCGTTGAAAGAAGCACAGGCTGACTTGAAAGCAGAACGCGCTTCACTTCTCGAACAGCAAAAAGCACTCGAAGTTCGTCAAGCCGAGCTTGAGAAGAAAATGAAGCAACGTGAAAAACGCATCAAAGAGCTTGAAGAGAAGAACATTAAGTTCGAATCGCAAATTTTCGATCTTCAAGAGATTGAAGCGACGTTAGTCGCACAAGAACAGGCGATTGCGGCTGAAATCGAAGCACAACGTCGTGAGGAAGAGGAAGCTCGTCGTCGTGCTGAAGAAGCAGCTCGTCAAGAGGCGGCACGTAAAGCGGAAGAAGCACGCCAAGCAGAAGCTGCACGTCAAGCTGAGGCTGCTCGTAAGGCAGAAGCAGCACGAGAAGCGGAAGCGGCTCGTGAAGCTGCACAACAGAAGCAAGCTGCACAACAAAAGCAGGACAATAAGACGAATACCCCGTCTTCGTCGTCTTCAAACAACACGGCTTCATCAGCACCAGCACCAAAACCTGAACCAAAACCGGCGCCGGCACCGAAGCCAGCACCAGCACCAGCGCCAAAACCGGCACCGACGACGTCGACACCAGCACCATCTAGCTCGATGTTCATTCAACCGGCTTCAGGTCGCTACTCACAAGGATTTGGTCCAGCGAGTGGGGCATTTGGCTACACGTTCCATAACGGGGTAGACATCGCTGGTCCAACAGGGACACCGATTCGTGCATCTGCGACAGGTACGGTCATTCGTGCAGGTTGGGGTGGCGCATACGGGAACCACGTCATGATCGCGCACGTTATCAACGGCCAAGTTTGGACGACGGTCTATGCGCACATGAACTCAGTATCGGTCAGCTCAGGACAGCGTGTGACACAGGGATCGAACATCGGGACACTTGGAAACACAGGGAACTCGTCAGGTCCGCACTTGCACTTTGAGATTCATAAAGGCGGCTACTCATACTCGGCAACGAGCGCAGGTAGCACGGTCAACCCGCGTCAGTTCTTCTGATGCATCATACAGAAAGCTCCTTTCGATTGCGAAAGGGGCTTTTGTGCGTACAAAAAATCCCTCCGCTGTCGCGAAGGGATACTTGTTAGTTGGCTTGTTCGATATCGCTTGAATGATCTTGTTTTTTACGCATTCGTTCACGCACGTAGTAGATGATCGTCAAGCCAATCAACCACGGGATACCGAACTTCAGCAAAATATTGAAGTCGGTGAACCATGTCGTGATCATTAGGCTGAGCAGTAAGACTGCTCCGAGCAATGGGAGGAACGGGTACCCCATCATACGGACAGGGAGTTTTCGTCCAGTCCATTTCTTGCGGAAGAACAAGTGGGAGACGAAGACCATGAACCAAGTGAAAATGGCTCCGAACATCGAGATTCCCATCAAGAACGGATACGATGACTCCATGAATACTTGTAGTAAAGCGGCAAGAATAATTCCGCCCGTTGAAACGAGTAGCGCGAACGTCGGGATGCCGTTTTTGCTGATTGTTTTGAACGCTTTCGGTGCATCACCAGCTTCCGCGAGTGAGTACATCATGCGTGTCGACGCATAGAGCTGCGCGTTCATCGCTGACAAGGCGGCAATCAAAATGACGAAGTTGAGGATGCCTGCCGCGAACGGCACATCAAATTGTTCCATGACGAGTACGAACGGACTTTGATCGATTCCGGCTTGCTGCCATGGGATGAGCATGAGCATGATGGCGAGCGTGACGACATAAAAGAACGTCAAGCGGAACACGGTAGCGCGTAAAGCGCGTGGTACGGCTTGGTCCGGGTCTTTCGCTTCGCCTGCTGTGACGGCGACGAGTTCGGTTCCAAGGAAACTAAAGAGGGAGATGAAAATCGTCACCCACATTCCGTAAAAGCCGAAAGCGAAGAATCCTTCGTTTCCTGTCGTGATCGATTCAATCGGTGATCCTGGTTCGCCGAACAATGTAGCGGCACCGAGGACGATGAATAGGATGATGGCAGTTACTTTGATGAATGATAACCAGTATTCGGTCGTTCCGAACGTATGAACGTGACGGGCGTTGACGTAAATGAGTAGTCCACCGAAGAGGGCGACCCATACGAACCCGTTCACATCCGGGAACCAGTAACGCATATAGATGGCAATGGCACTGACCTCAACCCCTATGGCCAGTACGTTTGCGACCCAGTAAGAGTAACGGACAAGAAAGCCGGCGAGTGGATGGACGTAGCGCTCGGCGATCGTCCCGAATGATCCGGACGTTGGATGAGCGACCGTCATTTCGGCGAGTGCGCCCATCAATAAGAGGACGATGAACGCCCCGATGGCATAACTGACGAGCACGCTCGGACCAGCAGTTTGGATCGCAAGACCGCTTCCGAGGAAAAGCCCGGTTCCGATGGCGCTCCCGAGGGAAATCATCGTGAGTTGCCGGGTGGACAGCTCGCGTTTTAGTTTATTTGTTTCCAAAATCGATTCTCCTTTAACTGAGTGAAATGTTGTTGTGGACGACTATAGCAGACAGAAAAAAACGATGTCAATTCGAAAAATCGGTGAAGGTTCTCCATTTCGGGGTGCACATATAGAGGCAAAGTTTTTTTAAATTTTTTTATTTGACATGGATTCATCCGCCCTGTATAGTACGAGTTAACTTAACTGAAACGAATAAAGGCGTCGACGAAGAGAAGTAACGACGAATCCTGTATGACAGAGAGCTGATGGGTGGTGTGAATCAGTATATAGGACGTCGCGAATGGACTTCTGAGCTCTAAACCGAACTTTGAGTAGGCTTTAGCGGGTTACCCACCGTTATCACGGGGAAGCGGATGATTGTCCGTGAAGTGGGTTCTGTAGAACCAACGAAGGTGGCACCACGGGGTTACTCGTCCTTCTTGTAGCGTAAGCTATGAGGAGACGGGTGACCCCTTTTTCGTTTCAATAACACAAATCGAGGATTGAGAAGAGTAGCGCGAGAAGACGTTTCGTCCAGAGAGTCAGGGATGGTGAGATCCTGACCGAGGCGTCCGCGTGAATGGGCTCATGAGAGCATGACTGAAAGAAGTAGGTCGTGACGGTTTCCCCCGTTATCGGGATACGATGTGATTGCATCGGAGAGTGGATTCTTTGGAATCAACGAGAGGTGGCACCGCGGTCTAGAACCGTCCTCCATACGACGACTGTCGTGTGGAGTTTTTTTATACACATTTTTAGAGGGGGAACAGACGATGATTCAACAATTGGAGACAAACGCATTATCGACAGCAGATATGAAAGTGGCAGCAAGCGAGATGTTCCAAGCGGATGAGGCACAAATCGAACGGGTGCTACTCGCGATGAAAGAACGCGGGGAGACGGCAGAAGAGATGGCGGGACTCGCGGCGTACATCCGTGAAGCGGCACAGTTCCCCCCGACTGATTTACCGATACTCGATGTGTGCGGCACTGGTGGCGACGGGGCGAATACGTTCAACATCAGTTCGACCGTCGCGTTCGTCCTAGCCGGTCTCGGTATTCCAGTCGCCAAGCACGGAAACCGAAGTGTATCGAGTCGATCGGGAAGCGCAGACGTCCTCGAGGCACTGAACGTTCCAATCGTGAAGACGGCAGAAGAAGTACATGCCGACTTGAAGCGGACGCATTTGAGTTTCCTCTTCGCCCAACATGTCCATCCGATCATGAAGCACGTCATGCCGGTCCGGAAACGACTCGCGACGGCGACCATCTTCAATCAAATCGGGCCGTTGACGAATCCGCTTCGTCCGAAACGACAATTGATCGGTGTATATCATCCGTCGCTACTTGAGAAAATGGCGACCGCGATGCGTCATCTTGGCGTAGAGCGCGGCATGGTCGTACACGGTGCGGGTGGCCTCGATGAAGCGAGTCTCGCCGGTGTGAACGATGTGTACTTCTTTGATGGGGAACAGACGGCGCGTTACGCGGTCGACCCACGAGATGTCGGCTTGATGCGGGCGCCGCTCGAAGCATTACGTGGAGGCACACCGGAAGAGAACGCCGCGACACTTCTCACCGTGTTGAACGGAGAAACAGGTCCGGCACGAGACGTCGTCTTACTGAACGCGGCGCTGGCCCTTTGTACGTACGGCACGACTTCAACACTCCGTGAGGGAGTGAAAGAGGCGAAACGAAGCATTGACGAAGGGCACGCTTTGCGCGTGTTACAACATTTACAACGTACGGAGGTAGAGGCATGAGTTATTTAACGAAAATCATCGGAACAAAAATCGAAGAGGTCAGTCGCATGCAGCCCGTCGATGTTGCTGTGACAAAACCGGTCGCTCTTTTAAATATGATGAATGATGGATTCCATATCATCTCGGAAATTAAACGATCGTCTCCTTCAAAAGGAATGATTCGAGAAACGGTCGACGTTGCCGAACGAGCGCGTCAATATGAACAAGCCGGTGCGACGATGATTTCCGTTCTGACAGACAAAACGTATTTCAACGGTTCCTTTGACGATTTACGACAAGTCGCCGACGTCGTCACAATCCCGGTGCTCTGTAAAGATTTCATCATCGATGAACGACAACTCGACTATGCGAAGCATTACGGGGCGAGTGTCGCACTTCTCATCGTGGCGGTCCTTCATCCGACACGTCTCCATGAGTTGACGCGATATGCCCGCTCGATCGGTCTCGACGTCTTAGTCGAAGTACATGATGAGGCGGAGTTACGTATCGCACTCGAACTTGATGACGTGTTGATCGGCATCAATAACAGAGACTTAAAAACGTTTGAGGTATCCCTCGAGACATCGATCGATTTGATGAAACGCTACCCTGACGTCACGTTTGTCAGCGAAAGTGGTGTCAGTACGGTCGAGGCAGCTGCACGCTTACAAGAAGCCGGGGCAAGCGCCATTCTCGTCGGGGAAGCACTCATGCGTGAAGAAGACCCGACCCGGCTACTCGAGGAGTTGAAAACATGTTCGTTAAAATCTGTGGAATAAAGACAGAAGAAGCTGTCCAGGCAGCGGTCGAGGCGGGGGCGGATGCCATCGGGTTCGTATTCGCGCCGAGTTCTCGTCAAATCGACGTGACGACAGCGAAGACGCTAGCTACACAGATCCCGGAATCGGTTCGAATCGTTGGTGTGTTTTTAAGTCCTTCAATGGAAGACATCGAGCAAGCGATGGACGTGGGACTGACGGATTTACAAATTCACCATCGGACGCAATCAATGGAAGAACTCCGCATCTTCGGGTTACCGATTATCGATGCGTCGACCGAGGAGACGGCGGATGTCCGATTGATGGATCATCCGAATCCGGGAAGTGGGCAAGTATTAGACTGGGACGCAATCGACCGGCCGAAACGTCCGTTTTGGCTAGCCGGTGGTCTATCCCCAGATAATGTGAGACAAGCGATTCAAACGATTCAACCAGACGGCGTCGACGTCTCGAGCGGTGTCGAGACGGACGGTGTAAAAGATATCGAAAAAATTCGCGCGTTCATTCAACGCGCCAAGGAGGAACTATGATGTATGCACAACCAGTAAACGGGAAATTTGGACAATATGGTGGGAAGTACATTCCGGAGACGCTCATGCAAGCGGTCGAAGAATTAGAGGTCGCTTACGAAGAAGCGAAGCAAGATCCTGAGTTTCAAGAACGCTTCTCTTCTTTATTAAGCGAATATGTAGGACGTGAGACGCCACTTTATTATGCGTCGAACTTGAGTCGTCGCCTCGGGACGAACGTTTATTTGAAACGGGAAGACTTGAACCATACCGGTGCCCACAAAATCAATAACACAATCGGGCAGGCGCTCCTCGCGAAACGGATGGGGAAACAGAAAGTCGTCGCGGAGACAGGTGCCGGTCAGCACGGCGTCGCGACTGCGACGGTATGTGCATTACTCGATTTAGAGTGCACCATCTTCATGGGTGAGGTCGACGTCGAGCGCCAAGCGTTGAACGTGTTTCGGATGGAACTGCTCGGAGCGAAAGTCGTCCCTGTCAAATCAGGCAGCCGTACGTTAAAAGATGCCGTCAATGAAGCGCTTCGTTACTGGGTCAAACATGTCGACGATACGCATTACGTGATGGGGTCTGTACTCGGACCGCACCCGTTCCCGCAGATGGTACGTGACTTCCAAAGCGTGATCGGAACAGAGACGCGTCGTCAAATCCTCGAACAGACCGGACGCCTCCCAGACGCCGTCGTCGCTTGTGTCGGAGGAGGAAGTAACGCCATGGGGATGTTCTATCCGTTCTTAAACGATGAGTCGGTCGCCCTCTACGGTGTCGAGGCGGCAGGCAGTGGTATTGATACAGATAAACACGCGGCAACCCTTACGAAAGGGGAAGTCGGTGTCCTACATGGTTCGCTCATGTATGTCTTACAAGACGCGGCCGGCCAAATCGAGGAGGCACATTCGATCTCAGCCGGGCTCGACTACCCGGGGGTAGGACCAGAGCACAGTTTCTTGAAAGATATCGAGCGGGTGCGGTATGCAGCTGTCACAGATGACGCGGCACTCGATGCGTGTCTCGCACTCAGTCGACAAGAAGGCATCATTCCTGCCTTAGAATCCTCACATGCTCTCGCTTATGCGGAGACGCTCGCGAAGACGATGGGTGAGGACGAAACATTAGTGATTTGTTTATCAGGGCGCGGAGACAAAGACGTCCACACAATCCGAGAGAAGGTGGCGACACGATGAAACTAGAAACAGCGATTCGAGAGCGAGAAGGGGCAGCATTCGTCCCATATATCATGGCTGGTGATGGCGGGATGGACCGACTCATCCCGACCATCGTAGAACTAGAACAGATGGGTGCGACGGCGATTGAACTCGGAATTCCCTTCTCCGATCCGGTGGCAGATGGTCCAATCATTGAGGCGGCAGGAATGCGTGCTCTTGAAGCAGGTGTGACGCTCGAAATGGTATTAAACCATTTAATAGAAGGAAATGATCAATTTAACGTTCCAATCGTCTTGATGACATACTTGAATCCAGTGTTTCGGTTCGGGGTTCAACCGTTCTTTGACCGAGCGAACGAATGCGGCGTAAGTGGGGTCATCATTCCGGATCTCCCGTTTGAAGAGAGTCTCCAATTGTTCGCAGATATCGACAGGCATGACGTCGCCGTCATTCCGCTCGTTACATTGACGAGTAGCGAAGAGCGTACGGCATCCATCTTAGAGAAAGCGGAAGGATTCGTCTATGCGGTCACGCTTAAGGGAACGACTGGGAAAGCGGAGGTGTTCCCGGACGAATTACTCGCCTATTTGACTCGATTGACAGAGCAGTCACACGTTCCCGTCTTAGCAGGATTCGGCGTACACCGTCCGGAGCAAGTGCGGACGCTCGGGCAGGCATGTGATGGTGTCGTCGTCGGGAGCTTTATCGTCGAGGCACTTCATGAAGGACGAACAGATGACGTTCAGACGTTGATTCAATCAGCAAAACAAGTGCATATATAAAAAACAGCGCTTCACACGAAGCGCTGTTTTTTTGCCTATAACTCCACTCGGTCGAGACCGTCTTCACCAAATTTTTGGTCGAGTTGATCATGACGATACATCGAAGCGAGCACATATAAAAGGTCGCCTTCTTCGATGGATGTCTGTCCATTCGGTGGAATCAAGTATTCGTTTCGGACGATGGCGTTCACGACAGTGTTTGGTGGGAGTGTGATATCCGCTAGCGTCTTGCCAATCATCGAAGAACTCTCCGTGACAACATAAGGGACGAGCTTATGTTGGGACTGTTTACTCGAGACGAGGGCGATCGTATACGGAGAACGGATTTTATCCGGTCCGAGTAACCCTAATTTTTCAGCGAGCGGTGTCAACGTCGTCCCTTGAATCAAACCACTTGTCACGACGACGAAGAAGACGGCATTGAATAAGAGTTGACTGTCCTCAATACCGGCAATTAAAGGGAATGTAGCTAAGACGATTGGGACAGCTCCCTTTAGCCCGGCCCATGAGATAAATAGTTTCTCTTTTCTTGTGAATGCCATGCCGAGCGTCGATAGATAGACGGCGATTGGGCGGGCCAAGAACATGAGGACGAATGAAATGAGTAGTCCTTTCCAAATCAAGTCCGGTTCGATGAGTTGACGAGGGAAGACGAGTAACCCGAGGATGACGAACATGATGATCTGCATGATCCATGCAAGTGCTTCCGAGAATTGGACAATCGTCACTTCATGCGCCGTATCCGCATTTCCGACAATCATGGCGGCGATATACACGGCAAGCAATCCGCTTCCCAATAAGTAGGCTGTGACACCATATGTGAGGAACGCCATCGAAATCATGAGGACGGCATGCAGTCCGCTCGATTCGAGTCTCAGATGATTCAACATGAGGCGGGACAGTTGGCCGAGGAGGAAGCCGATGAGGGATCCGACAACGATTTGAAGGACAAACATCCAAATCCCGTCCCAGATAGTCGTATCCGGCTTCATCATAAAATCGAGGGCGAGAACCGTCAAAAACATCGCCATCGGGTCGTTCGTGCCGGACTCGGCTTCGAGTGTCGCACCGACTTTCGGTGAGATGTTCTTTCCTTTAAAAGCAGCGAAGACGGCAGCTGCGTCGGTCGAACCGATAATCGCACCGAACAAGAAAGATTCAATCCAATCGAAACCAAATACGAAACGAACGGCCACGGCGACGACGGTCGTCGTGATTAAGACACCCAGCGTAGCGAGTGAAGCGGCTGGCACGAGCACGTTCCGCATCGACGACCATTTCGTCTGAAGGCCTCCTTCAAACAAAATGACAATCAGGGCGGCTACCCCGATTAGCTGCGCCAGGTTGGAGTCGTCGAAGAAGATGAGACCGGTAATGTCACTTCCCATGATCATGCCGATCCCCATAAACAAAATCAAGGCCGGCAAGCCGAAGCGAGTCGAGATTCGCGTCGCCATGACACCGGCTACAAGGAGGAGACCGAAGAGTAAAATGAGTACATCAGTACTGATGACAGGTACGGGCAAACACAACACTTCCTTTCCAAAACAATAGTGTTAGGTTCATTGTACCATGAAATCGTCTGATATTTCAGAATTGACGATTAGACCAACCTTACACATTGGAATTATAAGTTATGGATATGGTAAAGTGAGAACAAGAATAAGGAGGGATGATGATGTCTAAAATTCACGTCATTCATGAGAACGAAGAATGGACGAACCATCTGGTTCATCGCTTAGAAGAACTACAGTTGCCTTATGAACTATGGCACTTGGACCAAGGGACGATTGATCTCGAAGCAACGCCCCCGGAAGGTGTCTTTTATAATCGCATGAGTGCTTCTTCGCACACACGCGGGCATCGGTACGCACCCGAATTGACGGAAGGTGTCCTCGCTTGGTTAGAAGCGCATGACCGTACCGTGTTCAACGGAACGCGTGCCATCCGTCTAGAAGTAAGTAAAGTCAATCAGTACACGGCGCTTCGCCGCGAAGGGATCCGTGTGCCGAAGACGATTGCGGCGGTCGGTAAAGACCAAATCATCGAGGCGGCCGAAAAGCTAGACATGACACCATTCATCACGAAGCACAATCGTGCCGGAAAAGGACTCGGGGTCCAATTGTTCCATACGATCGAAGGATTGAAGGAATATGTGTATGGTCCCTCGTTCGAGGACTCGGTTGACGGCATCACGCTCATCCAACAGTATATCGAAGCCCCGGAACCGTATATTACCCGTTGTGAATTCATCAGTGGGAAGTTCGTTTATGCGGTGCGTGTCGATACATCGGAAGGATTCGAGCTCTGCCCGGCAGACGCCTGCTCGATTGAAGACCAATTCTGTCCGGTCGGGGAGACGCCACCGGCGAAGTTCGAAATCGTTGAAGGATTCGATGACCCGATCATTCCGCAGCTCGAGCGGTTCCTTGAAGTGAATGCGGTTGATATTGCGGGGATTGAGATCATTCGAGACCGAGACGGCAACGTCTACGCCTACGACGTCAATACGAATACGAACTATAATTCCGACGCTGAAGCGAAAGCAGGACGCTATGGGATGCTTGAATTGGCTAGTTTCTTAGGGGAAGCACTTCACGTCACCACGACAAAATAAGGGTCAGGCGCTCGCCTGACCCTTTTGCTGTGTATGTTTAAGTTGCTCTTCAAATCGATTTTGGACTAATTCTGCTGTCGGTGCCATTCGTTCGATGAACGAATCTAAACGTTCCGCAGTGTCACGATCGGTTTCTTTAAACACGCGCATCGTTGTTCACCTCGTTAATCAGGATTACTTGCTTACATCATCCTTAATTCCCGAGGTGCTATACGCGTAAACCTTTTACACGCTAAAGAATGTGCTCAAATTTTCTTTCGGTAAGATGTTTCCGACGTAGAAGTCGCCGAACTCACCGTATTTCGCACTCACTTCATCGAAGCGCATCTCGTAGACGATCTTCTTGAACTGAAGTGAATCTTCAGCGAAGAGCGTGACGCCCCATTCCCATGCGTCGAATCCAGTCGACCCACCGATGAACTGCTGAATCTTACCGGCGTAGCTACGACCGATCATGCTGTGGCGATACATGAGGTCTTTGCGCTCATCCATCGACAACATGTACCAGTTGTCACCGTCGCGACGAGCCTTGCTCATCGGATAGAAACAGATGTGTGCGGCTTTTGGAAGTGTCGGGTAGAGACGTGAGCGGATATGAGGGTTTTGATATGGGTCCCCATCTCCAGATCCACGATACATACCGAGCTCGATGACCGACACGTACGAGTATGACGGAATCATATAGTCGTATAGCGCTGTTTTGCGGAATGCGCGCTCGACGTCTTCAAGTTCGTTGAATGTCGGGCGAAGCACCATCAAGACGAGGTCTGCCTTTTGACCGAGAATCGAGTAGAAGGCGTGGCTTCCTTCACCTTTTGCTTCAACTTCTTCAAGTGAGGTGAGGAACGCAGTGAACTCGTCAATCATCTGTTGACGCTTCTCGGCGTCGACGAGCTTCAAGCGAGCCCAATCGATTGTGCGGAAATCATGAAGTGTATACCATCCGTCTAACGTGGCGGCGGCATGTTGTGTATCTGTTGTAGGTACTGGACGTTCTGACATAAAAAAATCTCCTTTCGGGACTTGGCTTCGCCGTCTATTTTACCATACACGCTTTACTGACTGGCAACTTTGAGACACTGTGAGGGTTATCACGATTCACGAAGGGGAAAGAACAGAGGACAGAAACATGAAAACGGCTACAAAAATGGCTGTATCAGTCGATTTATCGGAACTGTTCTATTCATATAATGATTGATTCTAAGCGATTTATGGCGAAATGGGCAGAATAGTTTATTTTAAAAAGGGTACTGTGTATAATTGAAATCGCGTAAAGACACAAGTCAACGGCAAAACCATTAGCAGTCATGCTGTAAATTGAGAAAAGGGGTTCATTCGTTATGAAATTATTTGAAACGTTGAAGCAAAAAGTCAGTCCGATTCGTCCAACGATCGTCTTCCCGGAAGGCGTCGATGAGCGTGTTCTTGGAGCAGCTGTTCGATTAAAGGCGGACGGTATGGTAGAACCAATCGTTGTCGGTGCGAAAGCAGACGTTGAAGCGGTTGCGGCAAAACACGGTTTTGACATCTCAGGTTTGACACAATACGACCCAGCGACATACGAAGACATCGATGTTCTTGTCGAATCATTCGTCGAGCGTCGTAAAGGGAAAGCGACAGCTGAACAAGCGCGCGAACTCCTCACATCAGACGTGAACTACTTCGGAACGATGCTCGTTCATACAGGAAAAGCAGAAGGTCTTGTCTCAGGCGCGATGCACGCGACGGCTGATACGGTACGTCCGGCACTTCAAATCATCAAAATGCAACCAGGCATCAAAAAGACGTCAGGTGTGTTCATCATGGTACGTGACGACGAGCAATACGTCTTCTCGGACTGTGCAATCAACATCGCACCGGACGCAGCAGACTTAGCAGAGAACGCGTTCTTGTCTGCAGCGACAGCGAAGACATTCGGCATCGACCCACAAGTCGCGCTTCTCAGCTTCTCGACGAAAGGTTCTGCAAAGTCACCTGAAACAGAGAAAGTCGTGGAAGCTACACGTCTTGCGAAAGAAAAATCACCGAACCTTCCAATCGACGGAGAACTTCAATTCGATGCGGCATTCGTCCCTAGCGTAGCGGCGAAGAAAGCACCGGGTTCTGACGTAGCTGGTAAGGCGAACGTATTCGTCTTCCCAAGTCTTGAAGCAGGAAACATTGGCTACAAGATGGTTCAACGTTTCGGTGGATTCGAAGCGATCGGCCCGATCCTTCAAGGTCTCAACAAACCAGTGAACGACTTATCACGTGGCTGTAACGAAGAGGACGTCTACAAATTGACGCTCATCACAGCAGCACAAGCAATCGACGAGCGCAACGAAGCGTAAGTTGAGAGCATCCTTCTTCATAGAAGGGTGCTTTTTTTATGTTTTTTTGAACGGTAGCTGAGGTAAACTAGAAGAGGAATCTATTATCGAAAGGGGAGCTATGTATGCAAAGCATTCATGCAACGGAATTACGAGAAAAGTTAGAGAACGGGGAGTCCCTCCATATCATCGATGTGCGCGAACAAGATGAATATGATGCAGGGCATATCCCGAACGTACCGCTCTATCCACTATTTGAATTCCCACATGTGACAGAAAAGTTGGCACAAGACAATGTGTATCACGTCATCTGTCGCTCAGGTGGACGCAGTCAAACAGCATGTGATTACTTAGAGTCACAAGGCTACAAAGTCGTCAACGTCGACGGCGGGATGCTTGCTTGGGATGGCGACATCGAAGCGTGATGCTAGAAAATCCTTGGGTCGTCGTACCCCTTCTCATCGCGCTTTACCTTACTGTCTATGCGGTGATGAAGCGATTTGACTGGGAGAAGTGGCGACTCGTCTGGGCAGTATGGGTGATGCTCATCATCATCTTATTGACGATTGAACTCGTGACAAGTCTATAAAAAATGCGGAACCTTCTTAAAAAAAGAGGTTCCGCATTTTTTATGCGTCTTGGCGCTTATCGAATGTGATTGATGCGATGGCATCGTGTTGGTGAATCGATTCTTCGTTACGGCATTCGACGAAGAAGTTCACGACTTGCTTCATCTCGTACAAGTCAGCCGCGATCAAGCGGACCATGTCCTCGACGAAACGTGGGTTTTCGTACGCGATTTCAGTCGCACGCTTTTCATCCGGGCGTTTGAGGACCGGGTGGAGTGGTGCTGAGGCGTTCGACTCCGCTGCATCGAGAAGTGCTGAACGCCAGTCGAATCCATCCATTGACGTTTCATCAAGACCTGCTTCGATCGTGATGTATCCACGTTGGTTATGGGCGCTGTACTCACTGATTTCTTTTGAACATGGGCAAAGCGTTGTGACGTTGATGACGAGACCGACCGTCACGTTTGCGACGCCCGTTTCGAGGTTGTACGTCACACGGTGCATAACGTCTGCGTTCATCAAACCGCTAAGGCCAGTTGCAGGTGCTTTACGCGTGAAGAACCATGGGTAACGGATTGTCAATTGTCCTTCCGTTTGTTCCATGCGCTCCGCAAGCTCTTGTGCGAACTCGATCAACGAGCGGTTTGACACCGTCCATCCTTGTTGATGGTACGCGTCGAGTTGTTCCGTCAAACGGGACATGTTGATCCCTTTACGGTCTTGAACGAGCGATGTCGTCAATTCGAATGTAGCGACCGTTGATTGTACCCCTTCTGGCGTCTCGACGTTCACAGGGTGCTTCACATTTGAGATGCCTACACTGTCGAGGGCGAATAAGAAGTTTTTCGGTGTATTTTGTAAATCGACCATTTGTTCTTTCTCGGTCGGCTTTGTTCCTTTAATCGGTGGGACCGACCCGAACAATTTATGTCGTTCTGCTTTAGTAGGTAAAGCGACATGGCTTGTAGACATAATCGGATTCTCCTTTTTTTAGAGCGGTTCAAAGGACCACTCGTTCTTGTTAGGATTTTATCACGAAATGATGGCTGAACGGGTATGATTTTGCTCTCATAACATGTTTTGAATATGCAATCACAAAAAAATCCTTCAGATATTGAAGAAAGAGGATTGATTTACTTTGTGAACGGGAATAAAATGGTCCTGTGAACTTAAAAAATAGATCACTATTAAATATGAAGGAATTGAAAGACAAAAGGAGATGTTTTTATGGATTGGCAGTTAGTCCTGCAGTATGCCTGGATCGTCGTCGTACTCGTCGGTTTGGAAGGCTTGTTATCTGCAGACAACGCGCTCGTCTTGGCTGTCATGGTCAAACACTTGCCGCGTACAGAGCAGAAGAAGGCATTGTTCTACGGACTCTTAGGGGCGTTCGTCTTCCGATTTATCGCATTGTTCTTAATCTCGTTCTTGATTAACGTCTGGCAAGTTCAGGCGCTCGGTGCACTTTACTTGATCGGGATGAGTGCGCGACATCTGTATATGACCTATAAGGCGAGAAAGATGGAACCGATACAGGATTTGGCGGCCGAGGCGAAAGAAGAGACGGCTGTCACAGAAAAGCCGGTATCGAAAAAAGAGTTCTGGTGGACGGTCGCGAAAGTCGAATTTGCAGACATCGCCTTTGCGGTCGATTCGATTTTGGCAGCGGTCGCACTTGCGGTCAGCTTGCCACCGCTCGGTCTTGGTGAAATCGGCGGAATTGACTCTGGTCAGTTTTTCGTTGTCTTGACAGGTGGACTTATCGGGGTCGTCTTGATGCGATTTGCGGCACGCATTTTCGTAAAATTGCTTCATGAGCGTCCATCACTTGAAACGGCCGCCTTCATCATCGTCGGTTGGGTCGGGGTCAAGTTGACGGTTCTTGTACTGGAACACCCAGGCTTCAAAGAATTGATTGCTGGTACGCCGTTCGAATTCATGGGACTTCCAGACGGATTTGTCCACTCGACGGCTTGGACGATCTTCTTCTGGTCGGTCATGGTCGGGATTGCGACATGGGGCTGGTTCTCGTCGAAACCGACAGCAAAACAAGCATAATGTCCGAAAGCGTATCTTCTCACGGGAAGTACGCTTTTTTTGTTTTCATTTCTACGGTGCGGGAATATATCAAATAGATACTATCTTTTAGATAGGAGGGGTTGAATGCCTCGTGAGAATATGACACGATACGCTGTTTTAGGGCTATTGACGACGGAGTGTCGAACAGGATATGACATGAAACAGATGATTGACCGTAGCCTCAACCATTTTTGGAAAATTAGTTTCGGTCAAGTGTATCCGATGCTTCGGACGTTAGAAGCAGAAGGATTGATTGATCAGGTGGAAGATAATGACCGGAAGGCATACGAGCTGACGTCAAGCGGTCATGACGAGTTAAGGCAATGGATTGCAGAAGAGCCGGATACGTTACCAGTTCAACGGAATGAGCTCTTGCTAAAGTTGTTCTTCGCTCGACATGAGACGATGGAGCAAACGCTAAGCAAAATTACACATCATGAACGATTGCTACGGGAACGACTGGAGACGTATGAAGCCATCGAGACGATGATTCAATCGAGCGACTCGCATTCACCTGACGCTGTTTATTGGCTGTTGACACTCGATTATGGAAAACGCCAAACGAATGCATTGATTGAATGGTGTGAAGCAGCTGTGTTAACCCTCAAAGGAGGAGAAAATGATGGCGCGCAAAATAGCCGTCCCGAATGAAGAAGTGGTTGTATTTGTCATTGGTTTGCGAGTGAATCGTTTGCGATCGATTCGAAAATGGTGGCCGGTCTTTAATGCTATGCCGGCCATGCTGAAAGAACTATATACACAAAAGGAACTTGGCTTTCTGTCACATGACCTGACGATTGGCTGGCGTTCAGTCACGTTGATTCAATATTGGCGGTCAACAGATGAATTACTTGACTATGCCCACGGAAAAACGCATCTTGAAGCATGGAAATCATTCAATCAAAAGGCAAGAGCAACGGATGTCGTTGGTATTTTTCATGAAACATACGCGGTGAGTAATTATGAGACGATGTATGTCAATCTGCCAGATCGTGGTCTCGGTAAAGCGCTTGGTGTGATGGATGTGGGTAAAGGGAGAAATTCGGCAAAAGAGCGATTGGATGAACGGTCTTTACACGAGCCAAAGCAACGGACAGATGCATGACGCACCTGTCCGTTTTTATTATGCCTGCACATTCTCTTTTTCGTAAATCGGCACCCAGCCCTCGGTCGTCACGAAAATACGAACGGCGACGACTTGGCGGTCTTCTTGTAATGTGAAGTAATGACGTGTATTGACCGGAACCGAGATGAGGTCACCCGGATTGAGCTCGATATTGAAGTATCCGCGTTCTGCATCGTCAATCGCAAAGATGCCGTGACCACTGACGATGAAACGAACCTCGTCGTCCGTATGATGATGTTCTTTTTGGAAATTGACGAGCAGTTCGTCTAAGTTCGGTGTCGCATCGGACAAGGAGATGACGTCAGCCGTTTGGTAACCACGTCGCGTCGATACGTCTTGAATCTCGTCTTGGAACGTCGATAAAATGACGGCTTTGTCTTCGTCTGTTAGTTGATAGTTCTCTTGAAGGGAAGCCGGTAATTTCGCGATGTCCCATGCTTCGTAAAGGATGCCTCGTGATTCTAAAAAGTCACGTACCTCTTGTTGATCACTGACACGTTCTTCGGTTTGTTGAAAATAAATCGTTGCCATGTTGAATTCCTCCTTATGAATGGACGCCTAGGGCGCGTAATTTTAATGAATAGCTAAACAAAAATTCATATGCCTCTAAATAACGTTTTGCTGCAGCGGGCGTCTCTCCCCAAACGGTGATCCCGTGATTCCGGATGAGAACGGCTCCGGAATCGCTTGTGACATGTGGGGCAAATGCACGGGCGAGTGTCGGGATATCCGCATGATTCTCGATGATCGGGATTCGGACACTGGCCGTTTCCTCCCAATAGCCGAGTGCCTTGATGATTTCTTGGCCCGTGAACGTGACTTGTCCTTTCGCCGCGTAAAGCTCTGAGATGACGTTATTGTCGACGGTATGCACGTGAAGAGAACAGGTTGCGTTCGTGTTGTGAAAGATTTCGACGTGTAGCAACGTCTCCGCGGAGGGTTTGCCTGACTGTTCTCCAATCAATTGACCGGTCGCATCGACGAGGACGAAATCTTCATTGGTGCGCTTACGTTTATCACGACCACTTGCTGTCACAAGGAACGTCAACGGGTCGTCCGATACGCGGATGGCCAGATTGCCGCTCGTCCCAGGGAACCAGTCCCGTGCGGCAAGCTCGTCTTTAATGTCGGCAAGTTCTACCCATCGTTCTTGTACGGTCATACGTTCACTCCTTTCATGTGAGCTGAAATGTCATAGAATGTCTCGAACGGAACATAGTGGATTCCTTCCGCCTCGCATAGCGAAATCAGTTGACCGCGCGCATACACGACGTCGGCACGTTTGGCGATTTCAAAATCGGTGACAGAGTCCCCAATGACAATCAACGTATCGGCAGGTGAGACGATCTGTCGGGCAATCGTCGGCTTGCAACATCCGCAATCATTCGAACAATGAACATCGCATGAATGAGGCCATGTGACGCGCGCGGTCTCTCCTGAAAAATCAACGTGATTGCAGTAGATGTGTTCCGGTGCGACATGACCTTCTAGAATCGGATGGACGAAAAAGTCCATGCCCCCACTGACGACATCAAATCGAAAACCGTGCGACTTCATCTCTTGCAAAAACGCGATGAACCCTGGTCGAAGTGTGATAGTCGACTGCAGAAAGTCGCGGTATAAAGCTTCCTGATGACTCGGGAGTAAGTTAAACATTTGACCGACGCCTTCTCGAATGGAGAGCGTTTGGTTCAAAACACCATCTTTGAGTTCGACCCATTCAGGTGGGGCGAAGCGTCGCATCAACGCGATGATGTTATCTTCTTCCGTGATGGTCCCGTCGAAGTCACAGATGACGTGCGTACTCATCGCGCACCCCAGGCATCTAACGCGGTCGATAATGCATCAGTCTCGCTCGTCTTACCGATTGCCTGATCGATTGCTTGGCGGAATGCCCTCGCACCGGCAGCCGCACCGTCTGGATGCCCATGAATCCCGCCGCCGGCATTGATGACGACATCCGTTCCGAAGTCACGAATCAAATCCGGGACGAGTCCTGGGTGAATCCCGGCAGAGGGGACCGTCAGAATCGGTTTCGTCCAATGGGATTCCGTCGCATATGTTTGAATCTGTTCTGCTTCGTCTTTCGGTGTCGACAGTGAACCATATGGTGACGGGAAGAGCGTCAAGTCTGCCCCGGCGAGTCGAATCAGTTTCCCGAAGAGTAGGGAATGACGAATCGATCCGGTCAACGCTCCTGCAAAAGCGGGATGTGCCAAAATCGGGACGTGAATCTCAGGGTCTTTGGCGAGCTCTCTTAATGCGTCGAGCCCGTACGTATACACGTTGAACAACAGTGCGGTCGCGCCTGCCTCAATCAAACGTTTTGCCTGGTCGCGTAAGGTGAAAACCGGTCCGCTCAACGTGACGGCGTATAGAACGGAACGACCCGTCAATTCTTTATGCTCTAGAATGATCGATGCTCCAATCCGAGCCCGTTCGAGCGATGGGGTGAGCGGATTGTCATATAAAATCTCATCGTCTTTCACGAGATCGATGCCACCTGTAAACTGGTCACGAAGTTGTGTCGCTAAAAAATCAAGGTCACGCCCGATGACGCCTTTAAAGATGCTCATGGCGAGCGGTCGGTCGTGTACTCGAAGGATGTCGCGGACACCTTCAACGCCGAATGCGGCACCAGGAAAGTCCGATGCGAGCTCGTCCGGGAGCGATAGGTCGACAAGTTGGACGCTCGGGTCGAGCGACAGTTTTCCAAATGTCGTCGTCAGAATGGACGAAAAGTCCGGCGTCACATTATGTAGCGGGTAACGAATCGAGAAACGACTCGTCGTTTCCTGTTGGGAGGTATCGATGACCTCACCTCGGAACGCCTGTAGTTGATGCTGTTCGAGATGGTTCAATTCGGTCCATGTCCCGACGGTCAGCTCATGTGCGATTTTCTCAGCCACGTGCTCGACGTGATCGGTATGTTTGATTTCATAAGTAGCGATGATTCCCATAAGTTCCTCCTTTCAGGTCAAACAAAAAATGACCTCATGCCAAGGCAAGAGGTCATTCGAAAACAATGAACTCTTATCTCTCAGCGATAGCTGCAAGAATTAGCACCGTGCCATTTCTGGTCGGTTGCTGCGACATCATCGGGCTTGTCCCTCCGTCTGCTCTTGATAAGAATAGTTGTGAAGTTGTGAAATTTAATTGAATTTTTACATAGAATCGCTCACTCGTCAATTCCTTTTTTTGAGAAAAAAAGTTTGAAAATAATGTTTCTATATATGCGTGTCAAAAATAGGGAGTCGACCGAAAATAGAGGATTGACAACTAGCGTGCCTAGTCCGTAATATTCGTCTCAACACGTCAAACACAATTACATCATTTACTCTTATCGCGAGTTGGCAGAGGGAATTGGCCCTAAGACGCCGCAGCAACCGACCATTTGGCACGGTGCTACATCCACCAGACATATGTCTGAAAGATGAGAGGAACAACCAATTTGGGTGTGCCTCTTTCTCGCGGAGAAAGGGGCTTTTTTCATGCATAGATTCAAGAAAGGGGAAAATCATCATGGCTTATGAGGCGTTTACAGAACAAAGTGTCGTCGAACACGTTCGACAGTTGGGGTTACTAGAAGAGGGGATTGCAGAATGTGAGGAGATCGGGGATGGGAATTTGAATCTCGTCTTTCGCATTCGTCAAGGAGAAACGTCGTTGATCGTGAAACAGGCGTTGCCGTATGCAAAAGTCGTCGGAGAGAGCTGGCCGCTCACGCTTGACCGTTCGTGGATCGAACAACTGGCACTTCGTGAATTTTCAAAAGTCGTACCACGATTCGTACCAGATGTACTCGGTAGCGACCGTGAACTCGCCTATACGATTTTAGAAGATTTGTCAGCGTTTGAAATCGTCCGGACGGGTTTCCTAAAAGGAGAGAGCTATCCGAATTTAGCGCGTCACGTCGGTACATTCCTTGGGGAAACGTTGTTTGCGACGTCTGACTATGCGAACGGACCGCTCGCCAAGAAACAAATCGAAAAAGAGTATTACAATCCAGAGCTATGCGATATCACAGAAAAACTGATCTTCACTGATCCGTATCGTGATGCAGAATCGAATCAAATCGAAACGGCTCTTCGTTTAGACGTGGAGCAGCTGTGGTCAGACCTCGCCTTGAAAATTGAAGTGACGAAATTGAAGGTCGGGTTCGTGACCAAACATGAAGCGTTGCTACATGGGGATTTACATACAGGAAGCATTTTTGCGACCCGTCAGGAAACGAAAATCATCGATCCTGAGTTTGCGTTTTACGGCCCATTCGGTTTTGACATCGGTCAAATCATTGCCCATTTGGTGTTCTCGACGTATGCACATCCATTGAAGCGGTTCGAACGCTTCACAGAAGTGCTCACTGTCTGGGAGACGTTCGAAAAAACGTTCCGTACCCGCTTCACCCAGGCGGTCGAGCCGTTCAACACAGTAGGATTCGTGGACGAACTGTTGCCATCGATTTTGAGTGATGCGATTGGCTACGCGGGCTGCGAATTGATTCGTCGGACGGTCGGTCTAGCGGGCGTCGCTGACTTGGAAACATTGCCAGACGACCTTCGGATCGAACGGAAACGTCATGCCCTAGAACTTGGCACGCGTCTCATCAAACAGCGTCATCAGATTCAATCCATCGATCAGCTGATCCCGGTCCTATCGGAGGTGCGGGTATGAGTGTGCAAAGTATTCATTTCGATGCCGACACCGAGGTGTTGACGATTTTAGATCAGACGCTGTTGCCGCAAGAAGAGCGCTATATTGAAGTGTTGACGCTCGAACAGGCCGAACAGGCAATCAAGTCGCTTCAAGTTCGGGGAGCGCCGGCCATCGCTTACTTTGGGGCGTTCGTCCTTGCGAAAGAGGCATCACGTCTCCAGGACAATTTATATTTTCACCGCCAATTGGACCAGGTCGGCCAACGGTTGATTGCGACAAGACCAACAGCGGTCAACTTACAGCATATCATCGAATCACTCCTTCGACTGAATGTGGGGGAAGACTTTGAGCAGATCGCAAAAGCCATCAAAGTGCGTGCGATTGAAATCTATGAACAAGACGTGGCCACGTATCGCACGATTGGTGAACATGCGTTGACTGTGTTACCTGCTGGTGGGAACGTGTTGACGATTTGTAACGCCGGTGCCATTGCGACGTCACGATACGGTACCGCGCTTGCTCCGTTCTATGTCGGAAAAGAACGAGGCATCCCGTTTCGTGTATTCGCGTCGGAAACTCGTCCACTGCTTCAAGGGGCACGGTTGACGGTATGGGAGCTCGACCGGGCAGACATCGACGTCACATTAATCACGGACAACATGGCCGCATGGACGATTCAGACGAAACAAATCGATGCCATCATCGTCGGGGCGGACCGTATCACCCGTACAGGTCATACGGCCAACAAGATCGGGACACTCCAACTCGCGATTTTGGCGAAGCATTACGGCATTCCGTTTTATGTGGCAGCCCCGCATTCGACGTTTGATTTGGAAGCAGACGACACGATTCAAATCGAAGAACGGGACGCGCATGAAGTGACTCATATCGGGGGACATCCGACGGCACTCGTCGGCATCACCGTCTTCAATCCGGCGTTTGATGTGACCCCACCAGAACTCATCACCGGTCTGATCACGGAGACAGGTGTGCTCGAACCGACCGAGTCGGTCATTGTACAACACGTAGGAGGAAACGCATATGTCTAAAAAAATCATTTTCTTCCTGTTGACCGTCATCCTGGCTCTTGTCGGATGCACGAACGAACAGGCGCAACCGAAAACGACCGCGACAACAAATAAAACGGAGACAAAAACAGTCAGCGTATCGAATGAGACCCTTCCAAAAAACCTAGAAGTCGCCCTCGTCATGCAGATGTCGATTGGGACGTTCTCTTCCCAATATATCGAAGGGGTGACCGAGCAAGTCGAAGCGTTCGGTGGCAACGTGAAAGTGTATAACGCCGATAATGATTTATCGAAGATGGCGAGTTATGTCGATACGGCGACAACACAAGGGGTCGATGTGATCTTAATTGACCACGGGCGTGCCGATGCCTTGAAAGAGCCCGTTCAACGGGCGCTCGACAAGGGCATCAAAGTCGTCGCATTCGATAACGATTTAACGAATGAAGGGGTGACAGTCATCGACCAAGATGATTATTCCCTCGCTTGGCGTTCACTCAAAGCTCTCGCAGAAGACTTGGACGGGGAAGGGAACATCGTCACAATCTGGGTCGGCGGATTCACGCCGATGGAACGTCGTCATACGATTTATGACGCGTTCTTGAAACGATACCCGGGTATCCAAGAAGTCGCGAAATTTGGTTCGGCGACGAACAATACAGCGCTCGATACGCAAAGTCAGATGGAGGCAATTTTGAAGAAGTATCCGGAAGGCGAAATCGATGCGGTGTTTGCGATGTGGGATGAGTTCGCAAAAGGGGCGAGCCGTGCAATCAAGCAGGCAGGACGTGATGAGATTGCGGTCTACGGGATTGACTTGAGTGACGAAGACCTACAACTCATGCAAGAGGACGGGAGTCCGTGGGGTGTGACGGCCGCGACGGATCCAGCCGAAATTGGTCGCATTCAAGTCCGTTACGCTTATCAAAAAGTGGTCGGGGAAGAAACCCCTTCGATTCACTCGGTTGATCCATATTTAGTGGACCGTGACGTCTTGCCGGATGAGCCTGTCACGATGAATGACCTCGGACAGTACGTTCCGGGTTGGGGCGAGTCGAATGCGGCATGGTCGGACTGGATGAAGGAGACGGACTGATGATTCGCTTGGAACGAATCACGAAACAGTATGGTGACGTGACGGTGCTCGATCAGCTATCGTTCAGCCTAAAACCGGGAGACATTCATGGACTCCTCGGTCTGAACGGGGCGGGTAAGAGTACGCTGATCAAACTGCTGAACGGAACGGTCGAACCGACGTCCGGTGAACTGTCCATTGATGGGACGACCACACGTCTCACACCGGCGGAAGCGATTCGTCAAGGCATCATCACGGTATCGCAAGAAGTGGATGATGCGCTCTATTTGGACTTGCCTGTATACGAAAATGTTCTCCCATGGCAGACGGTGAAGCGGATTCGCCCACAACTGTTGAAACAGCGGGCAAAAGACGTGCTATCCCGGGTCGGTTTAGACATCGATCCAACGCGTCCGGCCGGTCACTATCCGCTCAGCGTAAAGCAACGTCTTCTCATCGCCCGGGCACTCGAGAGTGATGCCAAGTATTTATTACTCGATGAGCCGACCGCTGCCTTGTCGGAAACGGATGCCGCTGCCTTGCTTGAATTATTACAAACGCTGGCGGCAGAAGGGGTGGGCATCGTGTTGGTCACGCACCGGTCAGATGAACTGACGCGCGTCACGTCAACATCTACCTTTCTTCGAGACGGACGTGTCGTATATGAGGGACCGTTTCAAACCCTTTCCACGGAAGCCGTTCAAACCTTTTTGAGTGGGACGACATTTGAAGGGACACAGGAGAAGGCAATCCCTGAAGAGGGGAGTCGCTTATCCGCACAGTTGACCCTCCCTGCGTTCGGGACGCATCTCTCCGTTGAAGCGTACCGCGGGGAAGTGCTCGGGATTGGAGGATTGACGGGGAGCGGGAAGACGGAACTCGTGGAAGCCTTGTTCGGTCTTTCTGGGCTTCGTCAATCGATCACGGTTGATGGAACAATACACGTGATCAAAGAACCGACAGACGCTGTACGTTTAGGATTTGCACTCGTTCCAGAGGAGGGACGTCGTCACGGATTATTTCTAGACGAGACGATTGAGCGGAACGTGATTGCTGTCGCAGGAAAGACCGATGGTGTCTCTGACGTACTGGCATCGCTTCGCGTCCGCTATGCGAACATGAGACAACCTGTTCGTGAGCTGAGTGGTGGAAATCAGCAGAAGGTCGTCTTTAGCAAATGGCTACTTGACGACCGGGACATCTATCTGCTCGATGAACCGACAAAAGGGATTGATATCGCAGCGAAGCAGGACGTGTATGAACGCGTCGTCGCACTCGCGAAACAAGGGAAGACCGTGTTGTTCACCTCAAGTGAGCGACATGAACTTGAACGGGTCGCCAATCGGATTTTTTGGCTCGACCGTGGACAATTTGTAGAGAAAGGAGGCGCATGACATGGCACAATTAGTGGTCAAAGAACGAAAACGAATCAGCGGTCAGATCGGTCAATACGGGACGTTACTCGCAATCCTTGGGCTGATTGCAGTTTTTACCGTGACGAACGATCAATTTCTGACGTATGCAAACTTTAGTGACATCATCAAATCGGTTTCAATCGTGTCGTTACTTGCTCTTGGCGTCACATTTTCGCTCATCGTCGGCGGTTTCGACTTATCGGTCGGGTCGACGGCGAGTCTCGCGACAATCGGGGCAGCGGCAAGCCTTGTCCTTCATCGACAAGAACTTCTCGTCGCGCTGCTGATTCCGCTCGCCCTAGGGATTCTCGTCGGACTATTGAATGCGCTCGTCACAATCAAATTCCGGTTACCGGATTTGCTAGCGACACTCGCCATCATGTACGTCATTAACGGGATTCAGTTGACGTATACGAAAGGATTCTCGATTTATGACAACATGCCAATTGAAGGGGGGACGGCGCCAGGACGCTTCATTCCATCCTTTTTATTTATCGGACAAGGAACAATCGGTCCGATTCCGTTCGTTGCCTTACTCATGCTGTTGTTCTTCATTGGGGCTCACTTGTTTTTAACGTATACACGGACAGGGCGAGAGTTTTATTACGTTGGGTCAAACGCAGAAGCGGCCCGCCGCTCCGGGATTGCCGTGAATCGGATCAAGTTGTACGCTTACGTGCTCAGCGGATTGTTTGCGGCCATCGGCGGCATCATTCTTGCATCTCGGATTGGGACAGGACAGGTCTCGGCCGGAGCACCGCTTTTGATGGACGCTGTTGCGGCTGCTTATATCGGCTACGCCGTCTTTGGGACGGGTCGTCCGAACGTGATCGGGACATTGATTGGAGCTATTTTGATCGGAATTCTCTTGAATGGACTGACGATGTGGGACGTGCCGTACTATGCGCAAGATATCGTCAAAGGGACGATTTTGATTGGAGCGCTCGGTCTTTCTTATATTCAAAAGAAACAACGGACATGACAAAACCCCCGAACATCAGTTGTTCGGGGGTTCGCTTTGTTCACGCGTCATTGTGAGAAACGGATACACACCGCCGTTCGTCTCCTGCATGAACGTGTCTTGTGGGATGAAACCGAGCGACTCGTATAACCGGATGGCCCGTTTGTTGAACGTGGCGACGGCAAGATGCACTGTGCGAGTCCCATATGTCGCCTCGATCCAAGTAAGGATTGAAGTGAGGAATCGATGTCCGTTGCCGCTCCCTGTCAAATCAGGGCGCATGCCGAGACCAATGGAAATGGTTTCTGCTGACTCGAATTGCAATGTGACAAAGCCGATGAGATCGTCGTCCTCAAGAATGGCGAACGTCGCGTCTCCCCGTTCATCCGCATCTAAAAATAAGGCGAGGTCTTCTTCGTCGGCATCCATATTGTAAAACGCGTATTCGCCTTCATAGCGCCACTTGAAAGCGATTAGTTCGGCTTGCTCTTGGGTGAGTGGATGAAACGTATGGCTCATAAAAATTCCTCGTCTCTGATTGAAGTGGTCATGCTACACTCAAATCGTATCATGAAAACAAGGGGAGGGAACGTGATGGCAGTCAAATTGGACATGGTCGGGATCGTCGTGACGGATATGAAGCGGTCGCTCGACTTTTATCGGGCGCTTGGGTTTGAGATTCCAGAAGCGATGAACGGGGAAGCGCATGTAGAGATTGACGAAGGAGGCGTGCGTCTCGCGTTCGATACGGTAGAAGTGGCCGAATCAGTATACGGGGAATGGAAACAGGCAGACGGGCATCGAATCGAGCTTGCCTTCTTATGTGAAAGCCGTGAGGCGCTCGACCGATTATATGACAAGGTACTTGAACAAGGATATGCGTCACACAAAGCCCCATGGGATGCGTTTTGGGGACAACGTTACGCCATCCTGTACGATGCGGATGGGAATTTGATCAGTCTGTTCGCTTCATAAAAATAATCCCGGGCCATGTGGCTCGGGATTATTTGTTGTCGTGGCACTCTCCCCATGAACAAAGGGCATTCATGGCGGGTTGCAGTCCGAGGGCATCTTCAGTTAATGAATATTCGACGTGGAGGTGCTTCTCGGTCGAATAGTCGACACGGCGAACCATGCCGAGCTGTTCGAGTTCACGCAATTGGTCGGTCAACACTTTTCGGCTGACGTCCGGAATCGCTCGTTGAATATCAGAAAAACGAAGCGGTCCATCTTGAAGCGTGCAGTACACTTGAGGGCGCCATTTGCCGCCGATAATCTCAAGTGCACGGTTGACGGGGAACGATGTGGTCATGTTCAAGGAACCTCACTTTCGGGTAGTTACTTCAATGTGCGTACTTTTTTTCTTGCTTCAATGACAGTATCTTATCGTTATCCGCTAAATTGAGCAAACAAAAAGGAGTAGATGAAACATGACGTATCCAAGAACATTTTCACACATCGGTCTTTCTGTACCGAGCGTAACCGAGGCTGTAAAATTTTATGAGGACGTGATGGGATGGTATACCATCATGACACCATCAGACGTCGTCGAGGACGATTCGCCAATCGGAGTCATGTGTACAGACGTCTTCGGACCAGGCTGGGGTAAATTCCGTATCGCCCATATGTCAACAGGAGACGGAATCGGAATCGAGTTATTTGAGTTCCCGAATAACGAGACACCAGAAGACAATTTCGAGTTTTGGAAGACAGGAATCTTCCACTACTGTGTACAAGATCCTGACATCGAAGGGCTTGTCGAGAAGATTGTCGCCCATGGCGGCAAACAGCGGATGCCGATTCGGGAGTACTACCCGGGTGAAAAACCGTATCGCATGGTGTACTGCGAAGACCCATTCGGTAACCTCGTTGAAATTTATTCTCACTCATACGAACTCACGTATTCGGAAGGAGCTTACTAAACATGAAAGCATGGCTACTCGACCAACCCGGTCTGGAACATCTGCATATTGGAGAAATCGACCGACCGACACCAGGAACGGGAGAACTGTTGATTCGTGTCGAAGCGGTCGCCTTGAACCCGGTCGACTATAAAGTCGGTTCAAACGGAAACCCGAACTGGGCGTATCCACATATTCTCGGTGTCGATCTCGTTGGAGAAGTCGTCGAGGTTGGTTCAAGTATCGCCAACATCATTACGGGTTCACGTGTAGCCGTGCATACAGATCTTTCGAAAAATGGAGGGTTTGCCGAGTACACGGTCGTCGATGCAAGGGCCTGTGCGGTCGTTCCCCAAGGGGTGAGCGATGAGGCAGCTGCCTCGATCCTGTGTGCGGGGATGACAGCTTATGAAGCGGTCATGCAGAAGCTGAACACGCGAGATAAAGAAACGATTCTTGTGCACGCCGGTGCGGGCGGTGTCGGCGGTTTTGCGATTCAGCTCGCGAAGCGCCTCGGATTAAAGGTGTTCACGACGGCATCTCCTGAGAACGTTGAGTGGGTGGAGTCACTCGGGGCGGACGTAGTCATCGACTATAACGTCGAGGACGTGACGGCACGAATCATGGAAGAGACGGATGGTCGCGGCGTCGACTTGATTTTGAACACGGTCGGTCGTGACGTCGCGACAGCAGACCTCGATCGTCTCGCGTTCAGCGGTCATCTCGCCTATATCGCCGGTCCACCAGATATGACGAACATGAAAGGCTTCACGTTATCCCCTTCGGTTCATGAAGTGGCACTCGGGGCGGCACATGCGAGCGAGGACGAACATGCGATTCGCAACTTGGCGTATATGGCCGAAGAGATGATGAGCTTGCTCGATGCAGGTGAACTGAACGATCTTGTCACAGAAGTGTTATCGTTCGACCAGTTGAAAGAAGGTCTCGAAAAACTACAAACGCGGAAAGTGCGCGGTAAACTCATCGTCCGCATTCGCGACTGAGTAGAGGACTCCCTGTTATACTGACAGGGAGTTTATTTGTCGAGGAGGGGAATATATGGAGCGATTAGCAGACACGTATCGACAGACAGATGTTCAGTTGAGCGGTCACGGCAAACGGGAAATTGGAGTGTTGAAACGGGCGTTTGAGCATGTGCGTGACGATGAGCCGAGTGACCAGTATGGACAGGGGAAAACGATTCGACAGTTTGAAGAGAAGATGGCACAAGTTCTTGGGAAAGAGTCGGCGGTATTCTTTCCGAGTGGCACGATGGCGCAACAAATCGCGTTACGCATTTGGTGTGATGAAACAGGGAAGAACACGGTCGCGTATCATCCGCTCTGCCACCTTGAAATCCATGAGCAGGATGGCTTGAAGGAGTTACATCACATCGAACCGATTTTAGTTGGGGACGAAAATCGGGTGATGACACTCGAAGAGATTCAAGGGTTGCCAGACATCGCATGTCTATTGCTCGAACTTCCACAACGGGAAATCGGCGGGGAATTGCCGACCTTCGAGGAACTTGTGGCGATTCATGAACACTGTCGTGAGAAAGGGATCTATCTGCATCTGGACGGGGCACGATTGTTCGAATCGCTCCCGTATTACGAGAAAGAAGCATCTGAAATCTGTGCACTTTTTGATAGCGTGTACGTCTCGTTTTATAAAGGAATCGGTGGGATTGCCGGTGCCATCCTTGCTGGACCGAAATCATTTTGTGACACGTCGAAGGTGTGGAAGCGACGCTACGGCGGTGATTTGATTAGCCTTTACCCGTATATTCTTTCTTCCGATTATTATTACGAGATGCGGAAAGACAAGATGACAGGATATCGCGATGCTGCCGTACAATTGGCAGCGCGATTCAACGAACTCGACGACGTATGGACAACGCCACTCGTCCCGGTCACGAATATGTTCCATCTTCACTTTCGTGGAAAAAAGGAGGAAGTAGGCGAGCGGATTGCACGCATCCAAGAAGAGACCGGGATTGGCATCACCGGTTATCTCGTTGAAAAAGACGGGTACTGTTCCACAGAAATCAGTATTGGTGATGTCTATCCTGAGATTACTTCCAATCAACTTGATGATTTATTTAGACAATTACATGCTGAATGAGCGTAAAGCTTTGAAGAGCGTTGTTCTTCAAAGCTTTTTTATATTGAGATAAATCGCGCTTTCCAAAGTGATTAAAGTCACTTCGAAAAGAGGAGAGCGTAAACAGATTTTTCAATGAACCAGTGTGTTATACAACATATATCAATAGTTTGGACGGAAATTGAGGGACTTCCCCTATATAAAATGAACACGCTTTCAAATATGCTTGATTTGTAGAGTAGTTCACTTATTTGTCAAAAAATAACGTGGAATGAAACGGAAGGGGTTGTATAGGATGCGTACGCATTATCGTATTGTGATTGTTGGTGCTGGAACTGGGGGAATCAGTGTCGCGGCAAGATTACTTCGAGAGAAACATCATTTGAAAGATGAGATTTTACTGATTGATCCTGCCACTGTACATTATTATCAACCGTTATGGACGCTAGTCGGAGCAGGTATTGTGAAGAAAGAAGAGTCGGCCCGTCCGATGGATTCTCTCATTCCTGATGGGGCGAAGTGGTTACAAGATCATGTAACGACATTTGATCCTGAAAACAATCAAGTCGAAACGTCAAGTCACGGAAAGATTCAATATGATTTTCTCATCGTGTCACCAGGGATTGAAATTGACTGGGGACGCATCAAAGGGTTAAAAGAATCGCTTGGCTCAAAAGGGGTCTGCAGTAACTATTCATATGAACACGTTGACTACACATGGAATACCCTTGAAAAGTTCACAGGTGGAACGGCATTGTTCACACACCCAGCCACTCCAGTGAAATGTGGGGGCGCCCCTCAAAAAATCATGTATCTAGCTGAAGAGTATTTAGCGAAGAAGGGGATTCGAGATTCGAGTCGAGTGGTCTTCGGTTCGGCCAATCCTGCCATTTTTGATGTTGCGAAGTATCGGGACGCGCTGGAGAAAGTACTCGAACGAAAACAGATTGAAACGCATTTCCGGGTGAATTTAACGGAAATAAAAGCAGATGAAAAAATTGCGATATTTGAAAACTTAGATTCAGGTGAATCGTTCGAGATGAGTTATGACATGATTCATGTCACCCCACCGATGCAAGCTCCAGCTTTTGTTCGAAATAGTTCATTGGCAGACTCCGGTGGTTGGGTTGATGTCGACAAACATACACTACAACATAAGCGATTTAAAAATGTGTTCGGGTTAGGTGACTGTACGAACCTACCGACATCGAAGACAGGTGCAGCGATTCGGAAACAGGCACCTGTCGTTGTCCAAAATGTACTAGATGCAATGTCTGGTCATTTACCGACAGCTTCATATGATGGCTACTCTTCTTGTCCGATTGTCACAGGTTACGGTTCGTTGATTCTAGCAGAGTTTGATTATGATAAAATCCCTCAAGAATCGATGCCGTTCAATCAAGCAAAAGAAAGACGAAGCATGTACATTTTGAAAAAAGACTTTTTACCGATTATGTACTGGAACGGCATGTTGAAAGGGACGATGTGAGAAAGGAGGGATCGTGATGGAACGTTCTGCACTTGAGGAACAAACGGTCGAGACTGTACTGACAAGACCTGACGTTGAACAAGCATTGATTTCGCTCATTGATCGTTTGCCCAAAATTGAACAGTCTCTCCGCCGTTTAGAGGATGCTGTTGATTTTGGTATGGCGACGATGAAAGATGAAACGGTAAAAGAGAAAGTTGACGCAGCCATCGAAAATTCCAATATCCAGATCGAAACGCTGGAAGCGGCTATAAAACTGACCGAAAAGTTGCCGATGTTACTCCAGGTGACAAATCAACTTGAGTCCATGTTCACGTTTGTCCAAGATGTATATCATGATGAACAAACGAAAGAATTGATTGGGCAACGGATCGATGAGTATGCCGTGCCAGCGAAAGAGAAGGTTGAATGGACACGAGAGATGTGGACGGAAGTGCAACAACGTGTCGAACAGGATGACCGCCACATCACCCTATTTTCACTCATGCGTTGGATTAAAGAACCATCAGTTCAATACGGCCTTAAATACGTTCAAGCGACTGTTGATGTACTAAACGAACGGACAATCAAGCGTTAAACATGAATAAATCATGATGAATAGAGTGTTCAATAAATTAGACGTGCCTCGAGGCGCGTCTTTTTTCATGGGGGAATGAAGTGCATCATTTGGGTTTGTTTACCCATAGGGGTATTATGGATATAAGAACTGAAAGAGTGCGGAGGGGATAACGTTGACACTACGTGACTTTGAACATCAAATATTAGACGTACTCAAAGACGGTGTGATTGTGATGGACCATGACCGAACGATCATCTCGATGAATCAATCGGCCGAACAATTGACGGGATGGCAAATCGGAGAACCGGTTCCTTATTGTTCTTTTTGTCAGAAACGAAACGTGAACATTAGCGAAGAACGTTGCTATTTGATTGAACATGAACGTTCCCCATATTTCACTTCGGAGATGCCGACATACTCTGGGAAAATGGTTGACGTTGAGATGAACACGGCTCGCATCTTAAATGATCCGACGACCGGTGCGACATACTATCTGCTTGTCTTACGAGATTTTACAGAACGAAAGCGCAGGGAAG
The DNA here is from genome assembly GCF_027947425.1 of Exiguobacterium sp. MMG028. Taxonomy (NCBI): domain Bacteria; kingdom Bacillati; phylum Bacillota; class Bacilli; order Caryophanales; genus Exiguobacterium; species Exiguobacterium sp. MMG028. The sequence continues at coordinate 507,947 of NZ_JAQJIN010000002.1, read as the reverse complement.
CGCATATCTTAAGAGAACAAATGGTTCGGGAATTGATTCGGGCGAGAGAAGAGGAACATGAACGATTGGCTCAAGAGTTACATGATGGGGTCGGACAATCGCTGTTTAGTATCACGCTTGCCTTGAATTCCTTGCAATCAGACGTAGTTGACCCCGATAAAAAAGAATATTTGAGTTCTGTCATTTCTGAAGTGAGTCTCCTGATGGATCACGTCAGAAATTATTCAAAACAGTTGAGACCAGTCGAACTTGATCAATTTGGACTGGAATCGGCACTACAGGTGCTACTTGATAGTTTTGCCACTCGTTATCCGAACGTGGCATTTCATACGGATTTTCGACTAAAGACACGATGTGATTCCCTTGTTGAAATTAATTTATATCGAATTGTCCAAGAGGCACTTGTGAACGCAATGAAGTATGCGAATCCGACAAATGTTGATTGTCGAGTATTTGAACAGGAGGAACAAATTGAATTGTTGTTTCGAGATGATGGAGTTGGCTTTGATTCTCTCGTGGTCTCGAAAGGGTTAGGGCTACGTCACATGGAAGAAAGGGCAAAAACAATAGAAGGTTTGTTTCAGATCGTTTCGGTGATAGGGCACGGGACTGAAATTTCAGTGTCAGTTCCGAGAGAGCGAGGTCATGATGAAACCGATTAATGTATTGATTGTTGATGATCATGAGTTAGTGCGACGTGGATTAAAACTGATGTTTCGTACAAATGAGCGCATTCGTGTAGTTGGGGAAGCGGCAGAGGGGGCAGCGGCAATACAAGAAGCGATTCGGACGCGTCCCGATGTCATTTTACTTGATATCACGATGCCGAATGGATTGGATGGGTTTGTGACGGTTCAAGCACTCGCTGAGGAAGTACCTTCCGCAAAAATCATCTTACTGACGATGCATGATGAAGAGATTTATATCAAACGTGCTCTTGAGCTGGATGTACCTGGTTTTATGTCTAAAAATAGCGATCCATCTCAACTAGCAGAAGGGATTGAGTATGTATTTGACGGGAAACGATATTATTCGACGTCATTGACCGAGGATTATATTGACAAGCTCGTGCTTCAAAAGAATGGTCATCCGTTATTAACACGCCGGGAACTAGAAATCGTGCGGTTGTCGACTTTAGGATATAGCCATAATGAAATCGGGGAAAAATTAGGAATCAGTCCCAAAACAGTAGAGAATCATAAAGCTCGGATTATGAACAAACTGCAGATGAAGCACCGACACGAATTGGTGCAATACGCCTTGAAAAATCATTTGATTGAAATGGAAGGATGACGGAAGGTATGAAGTTAGAAGTAGAAAAAACAATCGATTCACAATATATCCAGCAGCATCTAGCGAACGAGCGAACATTTCTCGCGTGGATTCGTACTGCGATTACCGTGATTGGGATCGGTTTCTTAGTGACGAACTTTCATTATTATCGAAGTGAGAATTTGAGTGGTGCAGAACATCAATTGATCTCAGCGATCGGAATGCTATCCATTTTGTTTGGCATCAGTACAATTCTTGTAGGAACCCGTTCCTATTTGAAAAAAGTGCATACGATTAACACGCAACAATTCAAATCTGCAAAGATGAGTCTCATTGCTTTGGCAATTGGGATGGTCTTCATCTTTTCACTCATCCTCTTCGTGAGCTATTTTTTATTGTGAACACAATCAGGCACCGTCTCTCTTACGAGGACGGTGCCTTTTACGTTACTGCGTCACAATCGCTTCAAGACGATCGAGTTGAGAGGTGAATCCTTCGACAGCCCCCATCTCGACGACTTGTTGGAGAGCTTCTTCATTCGGGAATTCGGAGCGACTAATGAATAACGTGCCTTCCGTTGTATCGAGAAACTCATTCGTGATGGTCATAACAGGTAAGTCCGGATTGACGTGTCCGTCCGCATCTGAGAACGCATCCGTATAGACGATTCGGGAATAAGGATCAATCTCGATAAAGGTCGATTTTCCGCATGACTCCATACCGTAAAAGTCACCTTGATCTTTGTCGACACAAGTCATGCAATAATGCCAAATCCCATCTGGTTTGAAGTCGAAGCTGTATACTTTCGTCTCCCATCCAGTAGGTCCCCACCATTTTTCTAAATGTGCGGGTGTCGAGAATGCTTCAAATACAAGTTGACGTGGTGCCTTGAACAGACGTTCCATGATCAATGTCGTGCCCTCTACATGTGATTTGACCGTACTCATGATCCATTCTCCTCTCGCTGTGACTCCGCTAAAAACGTCTCCAATCGATCGAGTCGCTCTGTTTCCTGAGCCATATAGGTCCGCCAAGCATCCATCGGTTCGAGTGCTTGAGACTTGAGTGCGTAGCGTCTTCGATTGGCATCAATGGTTACCGTGACGAGACCTGCATCATATAAGACTCGCAAGTGTTTCGATGTCTGCGGTTGACTGATTCCAAGCTGATTTGCCATCATTCCGACCGTCCACTCTTGTTTCCGTAACAATTCGATCATCCGCAACCGGTTCGGGTCGGCTAACGCTTGAAACAAAGAAGCCAATCTCTCTTCCATTTTTCGTCACCGTCCTCTTGTTCTGAATATTCCCGATTTAGAATATTCCAAAACAGGAATACTCAATGTTTAAACAATAAATCAAGTAGCATCTCACCAATCGGTCGTTCTTTGCCTTCATAAGGAAAAGCATGGATATGAATCGCAGGATTAAAATTCAGTTCGATGATGCCGTATTCGATTTGCGCATCATCGAGAGAGGGAATCATCATATCGACACCACAAATCGTTGCCCCGACTGACTTAGCGGCATCGACAGCAATACGCTTATAGATGTCAGAAACTTGATCCGTGTAGTCGATACTGTCGCCACCGGTACTGATATTAGAGTTTTCACGCAAGAAGACACGCTCATCGAGAGCGGGAATACTATCGGGTGTCTTGCCTTGAGCACGTAAAAATGAAATGACGACCTCGTCGATGTCGATTTTCTCGAGCGGTGTCTTGTATCCTTTTCCGCGCAACGGGTCTTCATTTTTTGTCGCAACGAGTTGACGAATGGAAGAGGTGCCATCCCCAGTGACGTTCGCCGGAACACGATGGAGGATGCCCGCGACTTCCTCCCCGATGACGAGGAAACGATACTCTTTTCCAGGTAAGAATGTCTCTAGTAAAACGACATCGTCAAACGTTTTTGCATACTGAAATGCAGAGAGTGCTTCCTCATACGTCGCTCCGTCTTTAAAAATGTGAATACCGACTCCGAAGTTTGTGGACTTTGGTTTTAAGACGATGGGTTGTTTTGAAAATGAATCCCATGCCTGACATAAATCTGATTCCTCTTGAAGTTCTACTCCTTCAGGGACACGAATGCCATGCTCTGCGAGTACAAACTTTGTCACCGTTTTATTCTCCATCATTAAGACGGAAACATAATTGTCTTTTGATGTTTTCGTTGCCTGTTTGACGTATTCTTCGTGTTTGCCCTTTCGAATCCGAATGAACTGGTCGGAACGATCGATGACATTGACACGATAGCCACGTTTAATTGCAGATTTCATTAAGATTTGAGTAGACAGTTCCAGGTCGGCATAACCGTGGATGCGAAAACGATTTGCATAGGCGTCCTCATAAAAATGTTCTGCTTGGGCGAGGGACCATGCGTGATAGCCCGTCTCGGTCATAATCGTCTTTAATCGGGAAGCGTACGTCCGGTCCACGTAATCAATTCTTTCGCGTAGAGCGGGAAAGACATTTTCGAAGCCGAGGTCATAGTGTGTGTTGAACGCATCGATGGCGTCGAGAAGTTCTGTCGCATACGTGTGTAAAGGCATGGCGTAACCATCTCGAGTCAATATACTTGTAGGAGACATGCCTTCTTTGGCGACACGTTGTTGATTATTGTACGCTTCAGCTTGCCAATCGAAATAAGGTGTCTCCTCAGTGAAGGTCAAGTACAGCAAAAACAGATGAAGGAACCGTAAATCTGAACGCGCAATTCCTGTCTTTTCAAACGGATTCAAATCAATATTGCGAATTTCGATATAATCGATGCCGTGTGCTTCGAGTTGATTTAAATCGTTACCACCTTTCGATGTTTTCAATCGGATGGGTGAGTAGAGTTCGTTCGGATTGGCAATCTCGCCTTTGGCAATGAACCATCTTACATCATCTATATAACTAGAGAGTGTCGCATAATTTGGATATAGCGGTTCAACATTCGTATACCCACAGTCACTATTCCGATATGACAATGCTTGTTTATTTGAAAAAGTATCTTCGTGGAGCGCTTGCATCTGACTGACACATTGTTCTTCATAACTCACATGAACGGCTGGTGTAGCACCGAACAAATAGACGATGAGCCAACGCATCCGTAAATATTGACGAATCAACTTTAAGTAAAGCTGATCTTTGAAGTGTCGATATTGTTCAGGAGACCCTTCGTACAGTGCGGATAACATCTCATCGGAAAACGAAAAATTGAAATGAATTCCGGAAATGAGTTGTTTTTTCGCCCCATATTTGTGGAGCAAATGCTCCCGGTAACGGCTAGCTTCGATTCCAGTCACACCAAAATCAGCGATTGGAATCGTACCGCCTTTCGGCAATGCGCATGGCATCGATTGTGGCCACAGGCGTTCGTCGCCTATGTTTAGCGCCGTGATGTCGTATAGCGTTTCTAAAAAGTGATGTGCTTCCTCGATTGTCGGAAATGTCGGGGTGATGAGCTCGATTTGACTTTCCGAGAAGTCGGTCGTGATATATGGATGTGTCGCTTTATGACCGAGTGCTTTTGGATGCTTCGAAACAGCTAGCGTGCCGTCTGACGTGACCCGTAACATTTCTCGCTCGATGGCAAATCTTCCACTCGTGATGAGCTGGTGGGGTAGTTGATTAAACTGCTTCTGCAAGGGAAGTCACTTCCTTTTTCGTTAATCGGACAAAGAGGGCGGAGACAAGTCCTTTCGTGATACTTGAGATGGCGATACTCCACCAGATGGCATCGATTCCGAGATAAGGCTCAAGAACAAATGCGAGCGGGATACGGGCCACTGTGAAAATAATCGAGATGGTCGCAGGGATTTTCGGTAATCCGAGTCCTGAGAAGTATCCGTTTCCGATCATTTCAATCGATGAGAAGACGAGCGAAATACCGATAATTCGTAAGTAACTTGCCCCAATCTCGATGGTTCGAACGTCATCGACGAATAGACCAATGAGCAAATCCGGGATGATTAAAAATAACAACATGATGAATCCCGTATAGATCATCCCAAGTCGGGTCGTTACCCGGTAACCTTCATAAACACGATCTACTTTTCGTGCCCCGAGATTTTGTCCCGTATAGCTAGCCATTGCTCCGTTCAAGCCACCAATCATCATGTAGGCAATCGATTCGATTTGAAGCCCGATGCGCTGTGCCGCAATCGCTTCCGTCCCGTATGAGCCAATCATGCGGGCAAGAAAAATACTGATTACCGTGAACAAAATCCGTTGGGTTGCCATCGGAAAACCAAGACGGAACACCTCTACATAATCAGCTCGAGTCGGCTGAACGACTTCATCCCAACTGAACAATGTACGAGCGCGGTGCCAAAACAATCCGAACATGATGACGTTGGCGACAAGTGTCGCAAGAGCAGCCCCAATCACACCGAGTTGGAATGGATAAATGAAGATCGGGGAGAGAATCATGTTGAGGATGACGCCTGTCGCATTGATTCGCATCGCTGTTGTCGTATTGCCATATGCACTGAATAGACGAGCAAACAGCAAATTAAAGAAAGAGAAGATGAGCATCGGCGCGCTGACGAATAAATATTCGTACGCAAGCTGTTCCACAGCGGGGGCCCCCATATTCAAAAAGCCGATGAAGGTATGACCGAACAAAATCAGCAATGAGACGTACGAAAGACCGAGTGTTAGATTCAGACGTCTGCCGGCCCGGACATAGCGCTGAACCAGATCGAGGTCACGTTTCCCGACAGCTTGTGATACTTTGATGCCGGCGCCAACGACAATCAACGATTGAATCGCCTGGCCGAGCATGATATAAAAACTGGCCGCACCGATACTTGCCACAGCATCGCTCCCTAGCGCACCGACCCAAAACATGTCGACGAGACTATACGTAAACTGTAATAACGAGCTACCGACGAGCGGAAGGGCGAGAGCCAGAATGACACGTTGCACGTTTCCAATCGTCAAATCGACAGTTTTCACAAAGCAAGACTCCTTACATTCTTTATATAACCGTTTAGTTATATATAAGCACGGTGTAATAGAATTGGCAATCATGATGTCCGAATCGATGAAAAATGGACACAAAAAAAGGAATTCGTGATGAATTCCTTAATGTCGATAGCCGCGAATCCAGGTCGTCATATAGACGAGTGTCGCGATGATGAGCGTTGAGGCGAGTGCATAGATCGGATATGCGGGAAGTGTGTCTTCAAATAACGGATAAAACATGAACGACCCCATAAAAATAGGAACGGAGATGCCGAACGAAACGTATGCCGCTTTAGTTGCTTTCGCTGTGATGATTTGTTCACGCTCATCGATTTCACTGAACTCGGTCATCCGGAGAGACCATTGAGTGAAACTCAATTGCTTGTTCGGTCGTGTGTTAAACGAATAGACTGTCCAAACAATGCCAAAAACAACGAGTAATAGTAGTGGAAGCAGATTGAATTCAACTAAGAAGCGATCAGACTCGATGACGGTCTTCGATACATCAGATAGAAATGAGCTGAATAGAAAAGCCATAAGAATATACAAGATGATGCTGGAAATAGACTGAACGACGACGTGTTTCATTGTGATTCCTCCTCGATTGTGAATATAGATTCGACCGGTTCCTCGAAAACGCGTGCGATGTGCATCGCCAGCATGAGTGACGGCGTGTAGCTACCTTTCTCGAGCGAGATGATCGTCTGTCTCGTCACACCGACCTTTTCGGCAAGGTCGCCTTGGGTTAACTGGTGCCGGGCACGCAGTTCTTTTACGCGGTTGACTAATGGCATATTGCCACCTCATTTCTAGTTTCTACCACTAGTGTAAAACAAACTTTACATAATGTAAAGAAGACTTTACTTAGTTGGAGGTGATACAATAACGTTATAGTCGAAAGGGGAGATAGCGGATGAAAGCGATTGGAGGACAACATCACGTGTCGGCGATGACCGGGGATGCCAAAAAGAACTTGCAATTCTACACGGAAATACTAGGAATGCGGCTCGTCAAAAAGACGGTCAACCAGGATGACCCATCGATGTATCACCTGTTCTATGCAGACGAGACCGGGACGCCTGGAACCGATTTGACGTTCTTTGAGCTACCGTTTCTCGGACAGACGTATCGAGGGTCAAACAGTATTTCCCGGACAGCGCTCAGAGTACCGGATGGGGCGCTCGCATACTGGCAGGAGCGTTTTGACACGTTCGATGTATCTTACGGAGAAATCGAGTCGGTTTTAGGAAGGGCAACCCTTTCGTTCGAAGATCATGAAGGCCAACGTCTCTGTCTGGTGGAAGATGGGAGCGGGACACCTTGGAGAAATGGTCCTGTTCCTACGGACGTCGGCATCTTCGGGCTCGGATTGAGTGAGTGGACGGTACGGCGGATTGACAAGACGGCACGAGTGCTGACGGAAGTGCTTGGCTATCGATACGTGGAGACATTTGAGCGGGATGGTCACGGTGTGCGCGTTTTTGAGACGGGAGAAGGTGGCGTGGCGACAGAGATTCATCTCGTTGATCGGCCGGATTTGCCATCGGAACGACCAGGGCGGGGAAGTGTGCATCATGTGGCGATTCGAGTGGAAGATACAGACGATATGGCGAAGTGGATTGAGAAACTTGACGCACATGGGATCAGTCACTCTGGTCTCATTGACCGCTATTATTTCCAGTCGATTTACTTCCGTGAACCGAGTGGGATTTTAGTAGAACTCGCAACAGATGAACCGGGATTCGCAACGGATGAATCGGTTGAGACGCTCGGAGAGAGATTGGCCTTGCCGCCGTTTCTGGAGTCGAGACGAGCGGAAATTGAGGAAAAGTTAAAACCACTATAACCAAAAACCCGACGGACTTTTTTCAGTCCGTCGGGTTTTGTACGCCTAAGAGCAGGGCAAGTTCGTTCGTTCGATTGGCGACGAGATCGGCAATCGTGTAACGGTCGAGCACTTGAAAGAACGCCAGCATGGCCTCATTCAACACACTTCGTAAGTCACAGGCCGGTGCAATCACACATCGACCTTCCCCGAAGCATTCCACGAGCTCGAGCGGTTCCATTGATCGAACGACCTCGCCTACGTTGATGTCTTCCATCGGGCGCGCGAGACGGAACCCGCCACCACGGCCACGAACCGACTCCAAGTAACCATGTTTGCCAAGCTCGTATACGACTTTCATGACATGATTTTTGGAGATTTTGTATTGGTCTGCGACTTCTTGAATCGTGACCAGCCGATGCGAAAACGTGGCGCTATACATTAACGTCCGTAGTGCGTAGTCACACGTTTGCGTGAGTCTCATCCATCATCACCTCTTTTTCCATTGTACAAGACAACGTCTAAAAGTGCGATTCACTTAAATGTGAAAGGATGGTGGCAGAAATGAGTCGGAATCGTGAAACTCGCTTTAAACAAGTATTTAATATATTGCTTTAAAGTGACCTGAATCACATAATGAACGTGTACGAAACAAAAGGGGGATAAACATATGTTAGATCAACAAACGATTGAGATTGTAAAAGCGACGGCGCCTGTTTTGAAAGAGCATGGTGTGACGATTACGAAGCATTTTTATCAACGAATGTTTGAACAAAATCCAGAAGTTCGTCACTTCTTCAACCATACGAACCAAAAACGAGGACGCCAACCGGAGGCACTTGCGAACGCGGTCTATGCGGCAGCCCTTCATATCGACCGACTCGAAGCGATTCTTCCTGCCATTCAACCGGCACTCCATAAACATAAGAGTTTGAATATCCGTCCAGAACATTATCCGATCGTCGGTGAAAACTTACTCGGAGCGATTCAAGATGTCCTCGGAGAAGCGGCAACACCAGACATCATCGATGCATGGGCGAAAGCGTATGGCGTGATTGCCGATGTCTTCATCTCACTCGAGAAACAGATGTATGATGACGCGCCGTGGGTCGGACTCAAACCGTTCGTCATCGAAGAAATCATTGAAGACACACCGGAAGTGAAGCGATTCCGTCTCGTTGCGAAAGATGGGGTCGTCGGTGCAGCCATCCCAGGACAATACATCTCGGTTCAGGCGCGAATCGCTGGCGAGGACATCTTGCACCACCGCCAATATAGCGTCATCGATACGACAGAAAACGGGTACTGGATCGCGCCGAAACAAGAAGGGCTCGTTTCGAACTGGCTTCATGAACAAACGGTCGGTACCGAAATTCCGGTAAGCGCACCAGCCGGTGAATTTACGCTTGAGGCGTCAGATCGACCGCTCACACTGATTGCGGGAGGAATCGGCATTACACCACTCTTCAATATGGCGAAGACGGCACTCGGACAAGGGCGTTCCGTCACATTGTTGCACGCGGTTCGCAGCACAACACTCCGGCCGCTCGGAGACGAACTTGATGAACTTGTGGCTAAAGGGCTCCACCTCATCACACACGTGGATGACGTATCGGGCTGCATGAATGAATCACAACTTGAGGCACTTGATGTCGAAGGTCATGATGTCTATACGTGCGGACCGAATGCGATGATGGAGACGGTCGTACGTGTCATTCCTCAGGCACGATATGAATTCTTCGGGCCGTCTGCAACGCTCTCGTTAACGTAACCAATCAAAAAAGTGTCGCAGCCTTGGATGGGTCTGCGACACTTTTATAATGAAATAGATGTCATGATTTGATCATGTTGATCGAGTGTTTGAATCGTCAAAGCATCCTCCAACGAGTTATACATGTCTAAGAAAAAGAAATCACGGTTTCCACCGTTACTGGCGTCGTTGAGCATATGTTCTTCCGACCATAGTTCTCCTTCAATCTGTAACTTCGCCACCTGCTGAGCATGATGATTCAAACGTAGAGCAAGATAGTGATTTTTGCCGTTCTGGATGTCAATATAGTCAAAAGGCGTAGACGGTTCCGTATCGATGGTTACAGAACCATAGCCGTCCTGATTTTGTTCCGCGACACCTAAAATCCTCTCCTCATCATTTGTGAAGAGTGCGAACACCGTGTCGTCCTTCTTATAATATTGATACACGACAAATCCCTGATCCGATAAATGACGGCCGAGCTGGATTTTCTCCAATAAAGAAGTGCGGAAGGCTGAAACGATAGCGATGCTTAGAATGAAGAATAGAAAGATTCCAACTTTTTTTCGGTTTGGCATAATTGGTCTCCTTTTCATAGCGGTGCTTCTGAAGTAGGTTCATCACATGGACGAATAAGGTTGTGAAGATAGCACGTTGTGATCTTGGTCCAATGTTTCAAGAGTTCCGACTTCAAAAGACGATGTATTCAATTTCATGACGTATGTCATGACGTATGATTCATCTTCAGGATTATTGACAGTGAATTCTTTCGATTCATCGCCTCGTTTTAACCGTAAATAGACGACATCTTCCGAGCGTTCTTTTAGGTGGACGCCGATGTACTCTTTGTTTTCAACTTGAAGGGTGACGAAATCAAAAGGCTGATTCGGCTCTGTTTGTTTCGTGACAGACCCTAAGTTCCCTGTTTCGACGTCAATCTCAGCTAGACCGATGACGGAGCGGTCTTCATTTGTGTAAAAAGAGAGAACGGACTGTTCCATGTTATGAATTTCAAACGTATACCAATCGTTCATCGTCATATAACGATTCATTTCTTTTTCGGCATTCTCGTATGAGTCACCGGCCTGAATGTTGGTGTACGTATACAGTCCGACACCGGTTGCGATGGCTACGACGATGAGACCGAAGACGATCGTGAGTAGGATAATTCGCTTCGACATTGTTCTTCCTCCAATTTTTTATAAATATAAACACCCCATGGCTCGTGCGAGTGCATGGGGTGTTTGAATTAGTACGTCAAGCTCGCGGCGACGATGATGCCGACGACGAGTGATGCGGCGAATAAACTGAAGCCGATGGCCATATTGCCGTTCTCGACTTCTTTTTCTAAGTTCACGCCAGGTGTAAGGACATATTCAAACGTCCAAAACGCCAATACTTGGGCAGCGATGCCGACGAGTCCCCAGATGAACGCATCGAGCAAGTTGACGCTGTTCGCCCAAACCGTATAGATGACGATGGCGAGTCCGAGTGCTTTCCCCCAAAGTTTCAACGCGACAGCCATGTTGCCTTCCTTGATTAACTTACGTTCCGAATACTTGGTCGTCAGGGCGAAGATGATGAGTCCAGCGAGAATGAGACCGAATCCTGTCCCGAGGTGGGCGAGGAAGCTTAAAATTGAGTCGAGTGTGATGAAAGTCATGAGTTTGTCTCCTTTTGTGTAGGTGTGCCAACGGCTAAGTAGTAAGATTGGTTGTTCGTGATCATGCTACCGGCGCGGACGCCGAGTGCGGACGAGTGTCCGTTCAAACAGAAACATCCGACCATATAATGGGTCTCGATTCGACCTTTGACGGTCGTCGTCATCCGTGTCGGAAGTTCAATAAACTGTTGGTACACAGCCGTCTCTTCCGCATACGTTTGCAGTGCTTCTCGGTGAAACGGTTGGCCTTCTTTCGTGTACAAGATGACGGAGTCCCCTTCACGTCCGAACGCCGGCTTTTTGACGTAGTCCGATTCACCGAGAAATGGTGTGTCTTCTAAGTAAGTCGGTAAAAAATATGTTCCGATGATGTCGCGCTCGGCTTCATCGAATAATGTCTCAGTCTCATACAATTCCCAAATGAGGGCTTGGACGCCTTTCGATTGCATAAGAAAAGCAGAGAGAGGGTTTAAGACCGATACGTGTTTTCGTTGATCGAGTTCGAGTAATCGAATGCCAATCAAGTCTCCGTCCGGTGCTCGGTCGTCCACGAGGTGTTCAATCGGATACGTTTGACGATACAAGATGTCAATCCGTTCGCCCGATGGCGTGTAGACACCGTCTTCGTCGACGAGTAAGGCGTGCAACGGTACGAATTCAGACGGTAAGTCGAGCGTTTCTTGCAAGAAGCGCGCCGTCCATTTGTCTTCGATGTTGTCGTCATGTGCCGTAAAGACGATTTTCGGTGTGCCTTCTCGTCCGAGTCGTTTCCATGCGGCGACGATGCCCTTGCGCAACTCCGTTTTCAGTTGGGCGGTGGCTTCTCTGTTCGGATCAAGGAGACCAAACTCGGAAGCGACCACGCCGTTCACGTCAAAGAGCTCCTTAATAAAGGTCGGTGTGTCCGCATTGAACTCCATCAATTTGAGTTGACCGTCTTTCATGATCCAGTCGTAACGACCGATGATTGTCTCTTGTGGAATCGTCTTCTCCCGTAAGAATGGCAGGCTCGCCTCGGGATAACCGAGTAGTCGGAGTGTCTCGTCCGGTAGCGTACGCAACAATTGATTCGTTTTACGGAAAATCGAGTCAACCGCCTCGGTCGCCTCCCTGACAGTGTCGACCTGTGAGGCGGTCATCTCAAAACAGTCATATAGGGCATATTCTTCATCGTTTAAATCGGGCCAAAAATAAGGGATTTGACTGTAAAGTTCGTCACGCGTCATCCGCCAAATCCACCTTTAGAGCCACTGCCGAGTCCAGATTTTGACGATCCTGAATTGGAACCGTTCGATACGGCGCCAGTCGCGCCACCATTTGCTTTATACGTCTTATACGACGAAGAGCTCTTCAATGCGTTTTTTGAGTTGAACAGGCTACCGAGTAAGAAGTAGCTGCCAAAGTGAGGAGAGCGGTCATCGTCACAATAATAGGATTCTGTCTCGTCATCCCAGTCCCAATCGTCACATTCGTAGCCGGTCGGTTCTTCCGGGAGTGCCGCCTCTTCATATTCGTCCCCACCACATGCGGCAAGGGAAGTGGTCAATACCGCGACCGAGAGTCCGCTTAAAATTTTCTTGCTTGTCTTCATGTTGATTCCTCCAATTCATAACCTGTCGGTGTGACATAGATGACATACACACCACGATCTTCATCTGTTTCTGCTGAATCGCGTTCATATTCTTTTCCTGCGACGTACAAGTATTGGCTCCCGAGCATGGCGAGCGCATCGAGGTGACGGTCGACGTAATAGGCTTCGAGCAGCGGGTTGTCAAATCGGTCGTCAAGCGTACGGATCTCGACTTTGATCTCGCTCGTTTCGTGTTTGTCCATCGGTCCTTCTGTATAGCGATCGACGTAAATTAAAAAATATTGATCGCCTTCTAGGGCGGACGAGCGTTGTTTGTATGTCATGCCGTCTTTGACGAAAAACTCACACTCGCGGCGAGCCAGCACTTCGTCTAAACCGAGAGACGTATAATGATAAAGCGGTTCGAACGATAATTCATTTTTATAGAGACGATACTCTAAGACGATTGAGTTCATAAGTCAGTCCTTCCTTTCTTCTTCTTATACGGAATCACGATCAAAATGGTTTCGTGAATCTTTTTGTAGATACGTTTAGTATATAAGAGAGAAGGAGGGGGAAACAGTGCATATCTTATTTCGTTTGTGGAAAGGGTTAGCGAAATTATCATTTTTGAATGTCGTTCTAGCTTCGATTGGCATTATCGTCCTAGGGACCGTGCTCGGTTATTGGTTAGAGCCTGAGACGTTCGGGTCGTTATTTGATTCGTTCTGGTGGACGATGACGACATTGACGACCGTCGGATATGGGGATTTTTATCCGTCCTCCGTGGCAGGACGATGGCTCGGGATTTTCTTGTTCCTATTCGGGATTGGGATTATCGGGGCGTTGATTGGAAAATTAGTTGAAATCGGCGCGACGTTTCAACGGTTAAAACGGGAGGGAAGACTAGTGTATCGTGGAGAAGGACATTATGTGTATATCGGGTGGTCCCCGAAGACAAAAAAGGCAATTGATGAAGTGCTCAACTATGAACCGAAAGCGGAAATCGTCTTGATTGATCAGTTGATCGAAGAGCCGTACGTGCACGATCAAGTGCACTTCGTTTCAGGGGATGCCTCAGATGAAGCGGTATTGCTGCAGGCGAACGTCCTGAAAGCACGACGCGTCGCCATTTTTGCGGATGCGCGAATCACGGAGACATTACTCGCCGATGGAAAATCGCTTTTGATCGCCTCAGCGGTCGAGGCGCTGTCCTCTGAACATCAAGTGGATTTGCACACGGTCGTTGAAGTGTGTGAAGAGCGGAATATCTCGAAATTCAAACACGTTCGCGTCGACGATTTTATTTTGGCGAACGACTCAGTCTCCCTCTTAATGGCGAAAGCGACGTTACAGCCAGGGACGACGGCGATTTTCCGTCAATTGTTAAGCAAACAGTCAGGCGGGAACATCCAAGCGTTGAAACCAAAAGTCGAGTGGCAAAATGTTCGGCAAGCGAACACGGCTTTACTTGAATCAGGGGTGACACTCATCGCGGTCAATGACCGATTAGATGTGGCGACGATGCTCGATTTGCCACTACAAGACACAGACATGCTCTATGTCGTCTGTCATGACGATGTATTTGAACGATTATCATAAGGAGTGAAACCATGCATAACGGAACGTTTATCCGAAAGATGACACGTATGCAAAACGTGCAACGATGGGACGAATATGCCCCACATTATCATGATAATGCAGCGAGTCATAGCTTTCGTGTCGCGGTCTTCAGCTTGATCGCGGCTTATGTGGAAAAAGAGAACGGGCGTGACGTCGACTTGCTCGATTTGCTCGGGAAAGCTATTTTCCACGACATGAATGAAGTACAGACCGGTCCGATCATGCACCGGACGAAAAAAGAGCCGACCTTGATTGGTCACATCGAGCGCATGGAACGGACAGCGAGCCTCGGTCTTGTCGAATTGTTGTCACAGTCGTTACGTCCTCACTTCCACCGTTTTGTTGTTGAGGCGGAAGATGACTCGTTCGAAGGACGGATTGTCGACGGAATCGATTCTTTTGATGCGATGCTATTCGTACGACGGGAAGTCGCCCATGGCTCTCCTCATTTCGATGACAAGTTAGAAGAGATGAAAGCTGCCCTCCGTCATCATCCGATTGATTCGGTCCGTTGGCTGTTCGACCAGGTCGAGGAAGAGACCGATGTGTTACGCTTCATCGAGAACGTCATGCGGATGGACAGTGTCCGTCGTTGGAAAGGGCGCTTCAATACGATTGACGACAACGATGCGATTCATGGTTTCCGGGCTGCCGCGCTCGGTATGTTCAGCGGACTCTTAGAGCGCGAGAAGTACAACGTCGACGTTGATGTCGCCGAACTCGTGGCACGTCTTCTTTGTCATGACTTAGTCGAAGGGGTGACCGGAGATGTGCTTGGACCGGTCAAGCATTCGACGAAAGAGACGGGAGCGGCATTTGAGGCGTACGAACGGGCAGAGAGTGAACGTCTTCTCGGGCTGTTGCCGGCATATATGCAACCGGCGTTCCGTCGATATATGGCTGATTCGAAAGATGATACGTATGAAGGGATGCTCGTCGACATGATGGACAAACTCGATGCCCTCATTAAGATGAACATGGAGCGGAAGATGAACGGGGCCGAGTATGAGGTCACGTATCGTGAGCAGCTCCGTAAAGTCCAGATGCGTTATGAGAACCCGAGTATGATTTTCTTCTTGGCCTATATTTTGCATGACCTGGATTACGTCACAAGTTGAGGTATAGGCGGATGGCACAAGCCATCCGTCTTTGTTTCGTTCAACTGAACTATTCAAATGAAAAATAGTTAGGGAGAGAGAACTGTTTTTGGACATTGGTCTATGCAACAAAATCAAAATCCTTCACAATAATTTATGCAAGCGCTTTCATTATTTGGTTGAGGAGGAATGAATGATGTTGAAGAAACGACAAGGGATTGCCGTGCTGGCTGGAGTGACATCGATTGCACTGCTTTCGGGGCAACCGGTCGCACAAGCGGCAACTCCACAGAACGGTACGATGATGCAATACTTTGAATGGTATGTCCCGAACGATGGGCTCCATTGGAACCGTCTCTCGAACGATTCGCAGCACTTGAAAGACATCGGGATCTCGACGGTTTGGATTCCGCCGGCGTATAAAGGGACATCTCAAAATGATGTCGGATACGGGGCCTATGATTTGTATGATTTAGGAGAGTTCAATCAAAAAGGGACGACACGGACGAAGTATGGAACAAAAGCGCAGCTACAGTCGGCCATCTCCAACTTACGCGGAAAAGGGATTGGCGTATACGGGGATGTGGTTATGAACCATAAGGGCGGAGCGGATTATACCGAGTCCGTTCAGGCTGTCGAGGTCAATCCTTCTAACCGGAATCAGGAGACGTCTGGGGAATATTCGATTTCTGCCTGGACAGGATTCAATTTTGCGGGCCGCAACAATACATACTCGCCGTTCAAGTGGCGTTGGTATCACTTTGACGGGACTGATTGGGATCAGTCACGGAACTTAAGCCGGATTTATAAATTCCGAAGTACGGGTAAAGCGTGGGACAGTGAAGTGTCCGGGGAGAATGGGAACTATGACTACTTGATGTACGCCGATGTTGATTTTGAGCATCCGGAAGTGCGACAAGAGATGAAAAACTGGGGGAAATGGTACGCGGATTCGCTCGGTCTCGATGGATTCCGTCTCGATGCGGTCAAACATATTAATCATTCGTACTTGAAAGAGTGGGTGACAAGCGTCCGTCAGACGACGGGGAAAGAGATGTTCACCGTCGCGGAGTATTGGAAAAACGACCTTGGGGCTATCAATGATTACTTGGCGAAGACGGGCTATACTCACTCGGTATTCGATGTACCGCTCCACTACAACTTCCAAGCGGCAGGGAACGGTGGCGGTTACTATGACATGCGCAACATTCTAAAAGGAACGGTCGTCGAGCAGCATCCTACACTCGCCGTCACCATTGTCGACAACCATGACTCACAACCTGGGCAATCACTCGAGTCGACGGTTGCTAATTGGTTCAAACCGCTCGCCTATGCGACGATCATGACACGCGGTCAAGGATACCCGACACTCTTCTACGGGGATTATTACGGGACGAAAGGGACAACGAACCGTGAGATCCCGAACATGTCAGGGTCTCTTCAACCGATTTTGAAAGCGCGTAAAGACTTTGCCTATGGCACACAACATGACTACATCAACCACCAAGACGTCATCGGTTGGACACGTGAAGGTGTGACAGACCGTGCGAAGTCAGGTCTTGCGACGATTTTGTCGGACGGACCTGGTGGTTCGAAGTGGATGTATGTCGGGAAGCAGAACGCGGGAGAAGTATGGAAAGACATGACCGGCAACAATGGTCGTCTCGTGACGATCAATGCAGATGGTTGGGGCGAGTTCTTCGTCAACGGCGGCTCGGTTTCCATCTATACGCAGCAATAAATCCACCAGACTTGTCTCACCTAAAAAATGAGACGAGTCTTTTTTCTGAATTTTCACCACATAAATTTTATACATGATATAATGACCTAGTGTTAATTCTTGATAGGGATGACTTTCCGATCCATGAATTCACATTGAACAACGTTGGTTGTTGGTTTCATTTATATTTTTGCGTTGTGACGCTGTTGAATTCAAGGAGGCTGTTATGAGTAAAGAAAAGATCGCCCAATTAAGAAAGCACGTCTCGCCGTTTGAAAAGTCCGATATTCGGATTAGTGTGCGGCAGATGATCAATACCATTTTACCGTTTCTCGTGTCGTGGTTTTTAGCGTATCAGTTGCTGAGTGTCTCGATTTTCCTGACATTACCGTTCACGTTGATTGCGGCAGGATTTGTCGTGAGGATGTTCATCATCTTCCATGACTGCACGCACGGTTCATTCTTCAAAAATAAGAAGGCGAACGCGATTGTCGGAACCATTACAGGAATCTTGACGTTATTCCCGTACGAGAAGTGGAAGCGAGAGCATGCGATTCATCATGCGTCGAGTGGAAACTTGGATAAACGAGGCGTTGGGGACATCTGGGTCATGACGATTGAGGAGTACATCGAAGCCTCGAAATGGACGCGATTGAAATATCGTCTATATCGTCATCCGCTCGTCATGTTCGGTCTTGGTCCGCTCTGGCTCATTCTCGTGACGAGCCGCTTCAATCGAAAAGACGCCCGTAAGAAAGAACGCCAAAACACGTATATCATTAATCTCTCACTCGTCGTGTTATACAGCGCGTTGATTTATGTCATCGGATGGCAAGCTTTCCTCATTGTTCAAGGCACGACCATGTTCATCGCCGGTGTGCTTGGGATTTGGTTGTTCTATGTCCAGCACACGTTCGAAGATTCATACTTCGAGGATGAGCAGGAGTGGGACTACGTGAAGGCGGCAATCGAAGGAAGCTCGTATTATGAATTGCCGAAAGTGCTTCAATGGGTGACCGGAAATATTGGTTTCCATCACGTCCACCATTTGAGCCCGCGTGTCCCGAACTACCATTTGGAGAAGGCACATACGTCGACACCACCGTTACAACGGGCGACGACAATCGGACTGTTTTCAAGTTTGAAATCGTTACGTTACAAATTGTATGATGCGAACAATAAAACATTCGTCACGTTCCGAGAAGTGCGCCATCTGTTGCGCCGAACGAACGCGGCATAAAAAAAGATTGTCCCCGTCAAAAGGGACAATCTTTTTAGCGTTTCCAGACCCATTCATCACTTTCATACTTCTTGATGAGCAAGTCGATTTCGGATTGCTGTTCTTCTGTGAAGACGAGCGGTTCGAACGTCAACGAGAAGGCGTCTTTGAAGCCGGTCTCGAACGCGGCCGCTACTTCGTCAAAGGAGACGAAGCGCTGTAACGTATCGTTCAAGGCGACGGCTTTTTCGCTGAACCGACTTTTGGCTTCACGTTTTTCGTGCTCTTCCATCGCGAAACAGTCGAACAATACCTCATCGTCGACAGAAAGAGGGATGGATCCATGTTGTAAGACGGCCCCTTGGTGGCGCACTTGTGCGCTACCCGCAATCTTTTTCCCATCGACGGCCAGCTCATAATACGAGGCGGCATCGAAGCAGACGGCTGATTTCGGTTTGCGGAGTGCCTCGCGGTCCTCTTCTGTCAGCGGGACCGAAAATTCGGCCGGTACACCGAGCTCGTGATACCCACGACGGACTCCTTCCGTGAGCAAGCGATAGCTCTCGATGATATTTGTCGGGAGGGCCGGTGTCGATTCTGGCAAGATGACGCTATACGTCAGCTCATCGGCGTGCAACACAGCGCGTCCTCCGGTCAGGCGACGGACGACCGGAATGTTGTTCTTCGTGAGGGCGTCACGGTCCAAGTCACGTGTCGCCCGTTGGAAACGCCCGACGCTGATCGCATGAGGTGCCCATGAATAAAAACGAAGCGTCGGTTTGAGTTCTCCCTTCGCGACCCAGTTGGCGATGGCTTCGTCAATCGCCATGTTTTCAGCCGGTGAAGTGGATTCTGTTCTAAGTAAGTGCCACGTCGTACCAGTCATAATCTCTCTTCTTTCTATTAGTCGATTGGCAACATCGTGTGGCGACGCGCCTTGTGTACTTGTTCATCCGCATGGTAAGACGAGCGGACAAGCGGACCTGCCTCACAATGTGAGAATCCTTTCGATAGTGCGATCTCTTTCAACTCGGCGAACTCGTCCGGGTGGTAGTAACGTTCCACCTCAAGGTGTTTCTTCGTCGGTTGCAAATATTGACCGAGTGTCAAGATGTCGACGTTGTGTGCGCGGAGGTCATCCATCGCTTCAATCAATTCCTCTTTCGTTTCTCCGAGTCCGACCATGATTGACGATTTCGTCGGGATATCCGGGTTCAATTCTTTTGAGCGTTTCAAGAATTCGAGTGTGCGGTCGTATGTCGCTTTGGCACGGACTCTCGGTGTGAGGCGACGAACCGTTTCTAAGTTATGGTTCATGATGTCAGGACCCGCATCAATCAACGTCTGCAAGGCAGAGAAGTCACCCATCATGTCAGACGGGAGCACTTCGATCGATGTCTCTGGATTCATAGAACGGACGGCACGAACCGTTTCTGCGAAGACGGTAGCCCCGTAATCGTTCAAGTCATCACGGGCGACAGCGGTGATGACGACGTGCTTCAAGTTCATGAGGCGTACGGATTCGGCGACGCGCTTTGGCTCTTCCCAATCGAGCTCGTTCGGTTTACCAGTCGTAACGGCACAAAAACGGCAAGCACGTGTACAAATACTTCCTAAAATCATGAACGTCGCGGTCCGACGTACCGCCCAACATTCATGGATATTCGGACACTTGGCTTCCTCACATACCGTATGTAGATTTTTTTCGCGCATCATCTTCTTCAAACCGGTATACGTGTCGTTCGTGTTTAATTTAATCTTCAACCATTCGGGCTTTCGTTTCAGTTCCCCTCTTGCCACAATAATTTCCCCCTTTTTGAAAGTTAACCTGTATCGAATTGAGTTTACCAAAAAAAGAATCAAAAACGAACCACGGAAATTATTGGTTTTGCCAATACAGTTTTCTGTGTATCAAAACAGAAACATTGTTTCAAAATGGTTACGCTTTCACATGAGTCATTGTTTCTGAAAAATGGAGTTGCTATACTGTTGTTGACCACCTGAATAAGAACCAAATGTAACTGATGCGATCAGGCATGGGGTGAACGAGCGTTGATGAGGCAACGCTTCTTCCTCCATGCCTTTTCGTTTGGGGGTCAGTCAAATTGGACGAAGGGGAGTGGGGAACATGAACAAGGCATTGAACTGGACGGCAACACTCGGATTGACGACGGCACTACTCGTTTCATCGATTCCGGCAGCGGATGCGGTCGTGGCGGAAGGGACGCCGACGATGTCGATCGACCGGCGCGTCAACACGAAGCTAGAATCGATGACGCTCGAACAAAAAATCGGGCAGATGATTATGCCGGACTTCCGACTCTGGAACGGGGCAAATCATACATCTCTTGCACCGGAAGTGGCGCGTGTCATCGATCGTTTTGATCTCGGTGGCGTGATTTTGTTTGCGGAGAACGTGAAGGAGACGGAACAGACGACGAAACTCGTTCACGATATACAGGAAGTCGTGAAGCAAGACGACAGCAATGACATTCCACTCTTTGTCACGATTGACCAAGAAGGGGGTATCGTGACGCGTCTCGGGACAGGGACGAACTTACCAGGAAATATGGCAATCGGGGCGACTCGTAACAGTCAATATGCGTATGACGCTGGAAACATCATCGGTTCTGAATTGAACGCACTCGGGGTAAACGTGAACTTCGGACCGGTACTCGACGTCAACAACAATCCAGGAAACCCGGTCATCGGGGTCCGTTCATTCTCGAGCGACCCTGAACTCGTCGGCGAACTCGGTTCGGCGATGACACAAGGCATTCAAGACCAAGGTGTCGCGGCGACTGCGAAACATTTCCCGGGTCATGGGGATACGGCAGTCGACTCACACTATGGACTACCGATTGTCGATAAGTCGCTCGACGAATTGCGTGGACTCGAGTTGTTGCCGTTCAAACGCGCGATTACAGAAGGGATCGACATGATTATGACGGCACATATCGGCATGCCGCAAATCGAAGATGAGGTCGTCGAGTCGGATCGTGGAACGTTCCCCCTCCCAGCGACGCTCTCGGACGATGTCATCACGGGCGTGTTACGTGAGGAACTCGGATATGACGGAATCGTTGTGACCGACGCGCTCAACATGCAGGCCATCTCCGACAACTTTACGGAAGCAGAAGCGGTCATCAAGACGTTTGAAGCGGGCGTCGATATCGCCCTCATGCCGACGATTTTGCGTTCGGAAGCAGACGTGATCAAACTCGAAGCCATCTTTGATGAAGTCATCCAAGCGGTGAAAGATGGGCGTTTATCAGAGGCGACCATCGATGAGTCGGTCGAGCGTATTTTAAAACTGAAAGCAGAGCGCGGTATTTGGGGAGAGACGATTGACTCGACGACGCTCGAGGAGAAGCTTACAGAAGCAAACGCCGTCGTAGGTAGTGCGGAGCATAAAGCGAAAGAGCGTGAAATCGCGGAAGCAGCCGTCACTCTCGTGAAGAATGAGGACAAGACACTCCCGTTCAAACCGAAAAAAGGGGACACGGTGCTCGTCTTGTCACCAGCGAAAGATCAGACGGACAGTATGGTGAAGACGATTAAGTCGCTTGAGAAAAACGCCGGGAATATGAAAGGCGTGAACGTCATCACGGCCAACTATTCGGCGTCAACGCCACACTTAACGCAAAATCCGGCACTTCAGCAACAAGTTGAGGCAGCCGATTACATCATCGTCGGTTCGAACGTGAACAATAGCGCGAAATTGAAGCCGACATCGGCTGACCATTACGTGCCGGCGGAAGTGTTCCGTTACGCCAGCGAGACAGGGAAGAAATCAGTCTTACTCAGCTTGCGTAACCCATACGATATTGCCGTTCAGACGGATGCTCCGGCGCAGCTCTTGATCTATGGGTTCAAAGGCGATCCGAACGGACCGGACTCGGAAGCGGGTAACTTGAAATCGGCCGGACCGAACTTGCCGGCGGGCATTCGTGCCATTTTTGGCGAAGTGAAGCCGCAAGGAACGCTACCAGTGGACGTGCCGGAATTTGTGGACGGTGTATTCCAAGACGAGAACTATGCACAGTTTGGAGATGGATTTAAAAACTGGAACCGCTAAACGAAAATGAGCTCACCCGATGGCGGGGAGCTCATTTTTTATGCCTCGAAATAGGCGATGACGAGTAGACCCGGACCGGTATGGGCACCGATGGCAGAGCCGACAAGTGTTTTCGTGATGTGTTTCGGTTGGACATGTCCAAGGACCATCTTCTCAAACTGTTCCGCTTTTTTAGAGTCGTCGCCATGACCGATGAAAAGGTCCCCGTTCTCGACGAGTGACTTCGATTCCATCGTCCATTCGACCATACGGCGCATGACCTTTTTATGACCGCGTACCTTTTCAATCGGGACGAGCTTCCCGTCCTCGACCGTCAGTAACGGCAGAATCGTCAACAAGTCACCGATGAAGGCGCTCGCTTTCGAGACGCGTCCGCCCCGCATCAAATATTCGAGTGACTCGACCGTGAACAAGTGGCGAATCTTTCCGACGAGTGAAGCAGCATGTTCACTTGTTTCTTCATACGTATGGTCTTGTCCGTACTCTGCGACCGTCTTGACGAACAATGCCTGTCCGACCGAAGCCGTTCGCGTATCGATAATCTTGAACGTGCTGTCTGGATATTCCTCTTTGAGCATCTCACCGACCATGACAGCCGTTTGATATGTACCGGAGAGTTCTCCGGAGAAAGCGAGGTATAAAAACGGGATTTCGGCTTCGAGATGTTGACGGAAGCAATGCTCGATTCGTGACGCCTCGATTTGGAACGTTTTTGGCGTCTTGCCTTGACGCATCGCATCGTACACGTCTTTCGGTTGAATCGTCTCCCCGTCTAAAAACTCTTCATTGTCGATGATGACACCGAGCGGTAAAATCTCAAGACCGTATTCGATAATTTGATCGTGTGTCAAATCGGCCCCGGTGTCTGTGATCAGTTTAAACATTGGATGAATCACTCCTCTGTTAATTGTTGTTCGATCTCGCGTAAAGGCTCATTCCGTTTCCACATCCGTTCGAGCTGGCTCACGAGTGTCGTTTGTTCTTCAGCCGTCAACGACGCGTTTTGGAGCGTGCTGACAGTGGAAAGGACGCGGTAGGCCCGTGTAAGGACATCTTGAACCGTGAGGGGAATGCTAAGCAAGTCTTCTAACGACGCCATTGTTTCCGGTACAATGGTCGGGTACGTGAACTTGGTTGCTTCCCCTTGGATGGCTAAATCATAAAAGTCTCGGATGATTTCGGCACGTTCGCTCCCGCTCTGTCTTACGCTTAAGTAAATTTGAACGGCAACACCGCCGCGGACGCGTCGTTGCGAAATACCGGCGAACTTTTTGCCGTCAATCGACAAGTCAAAACTTCCCGGACAGTACGAGCCGACGACTTCACCTGGGACGATGTCGCTCGTGACGTCTTGGAACATGTGTTGGATGAGGGAAGTCATGGCTTCATAGCCGCTGTCGATTTGAATGCCGTCATTCTCGGGTAAGATTAAAGATAAGTTCAGGACATCCTCGTCTAATACGACGGCGAGTCCGCCCGAGTTACGGACGACCGGTCGGAAGCCGCGCTCGTGCAAATACCGGACCCCATCTTTTAAATGTGGTAATCTTGCATCTTGAATTCCGAGTACAATCGTATTCGTGTGCACCCATGCGCGTAAGACAGCGCCTGATTGTTGGGTCGAAGCACATAACGTATCATCAGTCGCGAACGATTGTTCCGCTTGAAACATCGTGCCAAGGCTCGATTGGTCGATTACACGATAGCTCGGTTGTTTTAATAATGGATGGATCATCTACTTAATTCCTTTTCACAAATAATTTTCCTTCTCATTATAGCATGGAGGGAACGATTCGTTTGAAGTCGAATCTAGAACATAACGAAACGTAGGAGGGCATGTCATGTACTCGTCACGAGGACAATTATCTGGGTCAAAAGTGTTTAAAGACCCAGTACACCGTTATATTTACGTCTACGACCATCTTATTTGGGAACTGATCAATACGAAAGAGTTCCAACGCTTACGTCGCATCAAGCAACTCGGGACATCCTTTTTGACGTTCCACGGAGCAGAGCACACGCGATTCCATCATTCTCTCGGCGTCTATGAGATTGCGCGCCAATTGATTGACCAGTTCCAACAATATCCGGAATGGGATGACCGCGACCGTGAACTGTTGTTGGCGGCGGCGCTCTTGCACGATGTCGGTCACGGCCCATTCTCGCATGCGTTCGAACACGTCTTCTCTGTTCGTCATGAAGTGTGGACCGAGCGAATCATTTTAGGCGATACCGAGGTCAACCAAGTGTTGTCGGAGATGGGTGTCGGGTTCGCGGAAGAGGTGGCTTCCATCATCAACAAGACGCACCCGAACCGCTTGATCGTCAATATGCTCAGTTCGCAGCTCGATGTCGATCGGATGGATTATTTGCTCAGAGATGCGCACTTTGCGGGTGTCAGTTATGGGAAGTTTGATTTAGAGCGCATGTTGCGTGTTCTTAGACCAGATGAGGACCAAGTTGTCGTCAAACAGTCGGGGATGCATACGATCGAGGACTATATCATGCGCCGCTATCAAATGTATTGGCAAGTGTACCTTCACCCGGCGACACGTTCGAGCGACCTCCTCTTAAAAGCAATTCTCGAGCGGGCGCAAGAACTTTATGAGAGCGGCTACGCATTCAAGATGGTACCGAAACATTTCTTGCCTATTTTTGAGCAGAACAACATGTCGCTTGAACAATATTTGAAGTTGGACGAGACGGTCGTCTACTTCTATTTCCAGGAATGGATGGAGGAAGACGACGCAATTTTAGCCGATTTATCAAGCCGCTTCGTGAATCGTCGTTTATTGAAATATAAAAACTTCCCGGAAGCGAACCGCGTCCGCTATATGGAACGGTTGCGTCAGACGATGGAAGGCATCGGACTTCCGCCGAAATACTACTTGCTCGAAGATCAATTGAGTCAATTGCCGTACGATTTATATAAAGGACAGGGCAAGTATGAAGGCATTTATCTTCAGATGAACGATGGGGAACGGAAAGAGATTTCGGAAGTGTCGATGCTCGTCCAGTCGATTTTAAACTCGAGACAATCGGATGAAAAAATTTACTATCCGGAAGATGTGTTACTGAACTTAAGGGATCATGCGAATGAAAAATCGTGGCTCTTGTCGACGTTGAAATCCGAATAACCCGAAAAGGGGCGTGACACGATGGAGATTGCGACACTGATTGGTGGCATCGGGATTTTTTTACTCGGGATGACGTTACTCACAGACACGCTGAAAAAATGGGCCGGTACTCGACTTCGTCATCGGTTGAACCAATTCACCGATGGCTCGTTGTCGGGGGCGACACTTGGCGCGATGTTGACGGCTTTATTTCAATCCTCTACCGTCACGACGTTGATGACGATTGGTTTTGTGAGCGCAGGATTGATCACGTTCACGCAAGCATTGCCGCTCATCATCGGGGCGAACGTAGGTAGCGCGACGACAGGATGGATCATCGCCGTCCTTGGCTATAACGTAGACGTACGTCAAGTGTTCTTGCCGCTCATCGGTCTCGGAATGGCACTTCGTCTCTCAGGACCACGTCTTCGCCGAATCGGGCTATTGTTCGTCAGTGTCGGTTTGATTTTTGTCGGGATTGGAACGCTACAAGAAGCGATGCGGGATGTAGTCACGTTCTCATTCGGACCAATCGAGTCGATGCGTTTTTCTCAACAGGCGTTCCTGATTGGCATCGGATTTGCGATGACGGTTGTCCTTCAGTCGTCGACGATTGGGCTCGTCTTAACGATGACGGCTCTTGCGACCGCCGCGATTTCACTTCCGCAAGCCGCTTTTTTGGTACTCGGTCAAAGTGCGGGGACGAGTCTTGTCGTGGCACTCGGTTCAATGGGAGGCTGGAAGTCGGCCCGACGCATCGTATTGGGGCATGCGATCTACCACGTGTCCATCGTCCTCATCGGATGGCTGACATTCCCCGTTCTCTTCTTTGTCGTCAATCGAGTAGCCGATTGGTTCAACTGGAACGACTTGTTGCGCCTCGCCTTGTTCCATACGACGTTCCATGTGTTAGGCGTCCTCTTATTCTTGCCATTTTATCAATCGTTCGCAAGGCGCTTATTAAAGTGGATTCCGAGCCGATCAGAAAAACTGACACGTCTGCTCGACAAAAACATGTCGCAACTCCCGACGGTCGCCCTTGAGGCGGCGCGGCGGTCGCTACTCGAGATTGAACGCTATTTAGGGAACGAGACCGAGTTGCTCGTCCGGGAGGGACGTCTCCGGGAAGATGAGTTGACGCTCGTCGACAAGACGCTGAGCGATGTCCGCGTCTTTTTGAGTACGATTCAACTAGACGATGTCGGAAAGCAAAATGACTACGGGCAACACTTGTCCCTCCTGCATTCAATCGACCATCTCGAACGGTGGTTGTATGTATTGCGAGAAATCGAACCGGTCCAGTCACTGCGGGACACGGACTTTTTAGCAGCGCGCGAACTCGTCTTGCACGAACTCGATCTCGTTCATCAATTGAATCATCATACGCCACCGGAAGATTCGAAGATGTGGAAACAGGCGTCAAAACAGTTGGCGGAATATCGGAAGGCACATCGCTCGGAAGTGCTTGAAGAAACGGCGGCGAATCAGTTAGAGATGGACCAGACGATTCAAAAAGTTCAAGTATTGCTGTGGCTTGACCGTATCGGCTACCACATTTGGCGGGCAACACGGCACTTGATTAAGCCGACCGTGCCGAGTGAACGGTTCGAAGTGAACCGAGAAGACTAAACTAGAAATGGAGGGATGAAAATGGCGACATGGGTGACTCACTTTCGTATCGCGGAGCGAATTCTCGAGACGGATTCCGCGTTTGAACGCATACCTTTTTTAGTAGGGAATATCGGTCCAGACTGTGGGCTGGTCGGAGCGGATGGTCGTCCTGAACCACCGAAAACCATCACGCATTTCAAAACAGAGAACGGGATCTCCTCTGATTTGTTCAAACAGACGTATTTAGATGGAGGGACCACAAAATCGAATACAGAATGGTCTTATTTAGTCGGTTATTATTTTCATCTGGTCACAGACGAATATTGGGTGCGGTTGACCCGTGCGAAAAAAGAAGAACCGATTGTACGGGCAATCGTCGGAACACCAGACTATACCCGTTTAGTCAAAACGGACTGGTATGGGATTGACTTTGAGTACTTGGCAAAACATCCGAATCATATCTTTTGGACGGACTTCTGTCACATTGACTCGTTCGAAGACGTCTTACCGTTCTTCCCTCAAGGACAGACGGCGCAACAAATTCAAAACATCACGTCCTTCTATAAAACATATCCGTTTGACCCCCGGCATGAATATGTATATATGTCACCTGAAGAGGTCGATGATTTCATTGAAGAGGTTCTTTGTGGGCTACAAGCGAAAATTCAAGAAGTTCAACGTATACATATTTGACGTGGTGCTTAGACGAAAAAACGGACCCCGATTCAAGGAGTCCGTTCGTTACTTATTTCTTGTCCGCGTGCATGACGCCGGCTTGACCATAGTGCGTCGCATCCATTTCTTCGATGAAAACGGTGATGTTCTCTTTCGGAGCGTTCGTCGTCTCGGAGACGGCGTCCGTCACTTTTTCAATCAACGCGCGTTTTTGTTCCACGCTACGGCCTGGGAGCATTTTTACTGTTACGTAAGGCATGGGTCATTCCTCCTTTGCTGAAGTCTCTTTCATTGTAGTGAATCCACTTCCTCGAGAAAAGAAAATTTTCGTCCACCTCAAAGCTTGCGCTCACTTTTTCGACATTTCGGGTAAGGAACAAGACAGAGCGAATGTGGGAGGAATGAAGATGAAGTGGAAAGGTAGACAACAAAGTCGTAACGTCGAGGACAGAAGAGGGCGTAGCATCGGAGGAAAAGGGATTGCCGGGGTCGGGGGTGGTCTCGGATTGATTCTCGTCATCGTCTTTACGTTATTGAATGGGGGAAGCCCGACCGACCTCGTCAACAATATCGGACTAGGCGAGCCACAAACCGAAGGAACATACACCGGTACGGAGCGAGAAGAGGAGATGGCGGATTTCGTGGCGGTCATCTTGAAAGATACGGAAGAAGTATGGACAGACATTTTTGCGGAAAACGGCATGACGTACCAAGAACCGACGCTCGTCTTGTTCTCGGGACAAGTTGAATCCGCGTGTGGCATCGCCGGATCGGCGGTCGGTCCTTTCTACTGTCCGGGCGACCAAAATCTATACATTGATTTGAGTTTTTATGATGAGCTGAGTCAGCGTTTCAATGCGCCGGGTGATTTTGCGATGGCATACGTCGTCGCCCATGAGGTCGGGCACCATGTCCAGACGCTTCTCGGAACGACAGAAGAGATCATGCCGCTTCGGAACGAGATGAGCGAGACTGAATTCAATCGCTATCTTGTCCGTTTCGAGTTACAGGCGGACTACTATGCAGGCGTATGGGCGCATCATGCACAAGGACTCGGTTATCTTGAAGCAGGGGACGTCGAAGAAGCGATGAATGCGGCTCATCAGATTGGTGACGATACTCTACAACGACAGGCGCGAGGATACGTGACGCCGGACTCGTTCACGCACGGTACGTCGGAACAGCGGATGCGCTGGTTCGAAAGAGGCTTTGAGAACGGGTCGATTCAAGGTGGGGATACGTTCAATACGAACAACTTATAGGTCGAGCGCACGCTCGACCTTTTTAGCCGATTGGAATATGAGGAAAGAATCCGCTATCATAAAAGAACAACAGTTGCAGGAAGGGGATGACCCGATGGAATCCTTACTTACGAAAATCGATTTAGCAAAAGACGATATGACGGCGGTTGAAAAGAAAATCGCAGACTATATCTTGTCCCATTCAACGCTCATTCCAAATATGACGACGAAAGAACTTGCCCAAAAGACGGATGTGTCCGAGGCGAGTATCGTCCGTTTTGCCCGCGTGGTCGGGATTGATAGCTTTAAAGCATTTAAACTTGCGCTCGTGAAAGACTTGGCCGTCACCGAAACGACATTGACGGACTTCAACGTTCTCCAGCAAAAGGATACGCCATACGATTCGTTTCAAAAAGTCATTCATGTGAATAAAGCGGCCATCGAGGCATGTGCCGAAGCGATGGACAAACGAGAGCTCGAACATGCGGTGGACTTATTCGCGCGCGCGAATCGTGTCATTTTTTATGGGGTCGGTGGATCATCGACTGCAGCGATGGATGCGCAATATAAATTCACGAAGCTCGGGTATGCGGCTACGACATCGTCGGACTTTCATTATATGTTGTCGTTGATTCCGCATTTAGGAAAATCAGACGTATTCGTCGCCATCAGCACGTCGGGACGGACGAAAGATGTGCTCGAACTCGTTCGTTTCGCCAAGAAGAAACGTGTGCCCGTCATCGCCATCACGAACTTGGACAAGTCGCCACTTTACCGAGAAGCGGATGTACGCCTTTGTACGCCGAACGTCGAGAGCGATTTCCGGATTGCGAGCATCGCCTCGCGGATGACGCAATTGACGATTGTCGATACGTTATATATGGGTCTCTTGCACCGAAAAGGAGAAGGCTTGATTGATCGATACGCAGAAGCGCGAGATGAAATGGTGAAGTTGCGCCGATGATTCGACCATATTCGAAAGAAAATCGCACGGAGTTGGAAGACTTTTTGGTAAAGCAACGTACCTTCGCTCGCTTGAATGGACAGTCCATTCAAGCGTTCCGTGATGAGAACGTGGCGGATTTTGAAGAGGACGGCACCGTCAGTTTGATTATTCGTGAAGATGGACGGATTGTCGCCATCGCGGACCTGTTGAAACGACATCCCGTGGACGGTTCGCTTTGGCTCGGATTGTTCGTCGTCGATGAAGTCCTTCATGGGACAGGCTTGGCGCAAACGTTATATGAACAAGTGGAAGAAGGATATATGCGCCCGCATCAGACGGTGTTTCGATTAGGGGTTCTTCCGGACAATCTTCGCGCCCGTCGGTTTTGGGAGCGGAACGGCTATGTATATGAAAAGGATTCTACCACGAATAAAGACGTGCGCGTTCATGTCCTGAAGAAACAACTCATTCGACCGGAGTGAGTTTTTCTTTCGTAAATACTGAAATTAAATTTCAAAAATAACTAATAATAAATTGACTTTAAGTTTCAATATAGTACGATGAAATCATAGAGAAGAAAGGATGGTGGCGATGCTAGAGAAATTGGCTACAGAAAGACGGAATGAACGAACGATGCAACTAGATGAGATGTCGATCGAGGAGCGATTGACGATCATGAACAGTGAGGACCGACAAGTCCCGCAAGTGATTCAACATCAGATTCCCGTCATCACGCAAGTTGTGGAGCGGGTCATCGCATCCTTTCGTAAAGGCGGTCGCTTGATTTATATCGGGGCGGGTACGAGTGGACGTTTAGGCATTTTAGACGCCGCAGAGTGCGTACCGACGTTCGGGGTGTCCCCGGATCAGGTCATCGGGTTGATTGCCGGTGGCGAGCGTGCGCTCATTCAAGCGGTCGAGGGAGCAGAAGACAGCAAGGAATTGGCAGTCGATGATTTGAAAGCGCTTCAACTGACGATAGACGACACGGTCATTGGGATTGCGGCGAGCGGACGGACGCCATATGTGATTGGAGGTCTCGATTATGCACGGGAAGTTGGGGCAACCACTGCGGCCATCTCCTGTAATCAGGACGCAATCATTAGTCGACATGCAGACTATGCCATTGAAGTGGAGACAGGACCGGAAGTGTTGACCGGTTCGACACGATTGAAGGCAGGAACGGCACAAAAATTGGTCCTCAACATGATTTCGACGACGTCGATGATTGGAGTAGGCAAAGTGTATCAAAACTTGATGGTCGACGTGAAACCGACGAACGAAAAATTAGAAGTACGTGCCAAGCGGATGATCGCAGAAGCGACAGGGGTCGACATGGAAACGGCCGCGCGTTATTTTGCGTCATCTAAAGGACATGTCAAAACAGCAATCGTCATGATTTTGGCGGACGTCTCTTATGAAGAAGCCATCGAGCGATTAAAGCGTGCGAACGGGTTTGTCCGCGAGGCGCTATAAGGGGGAAAATCGAGATGAAGAAAGAAGAGGTTTTAGCACAGGACATCCTCGCACATGTCGGGGGGAAAGAGAACATTCGTCAACTTGCTCACTGCATGACGCGTGTCCGGTTGTCGTTGAAGGATCCGATCAAAGCCGATCTTGACGCCTTGAAGAAAATTGATGGCGTCATGGGGGTCATCGATGATGAGACGCTACAAATCGTCGTCGGTCCAGGAACGGTGAATCGGGTCGCGGATTATATGAGTCATGAGACAGGCCTTGCGATCGGAGAAGAGTCGGTGGACGTGAACTTGACGCCAGAGGAACGCGCAGCGGTCGAACGTCAAAAAGTAAAAGAGAAGCAAAAGTCACCGTTTAAACGATTCCTCCGTCGACTCGGGAATATCTTCATCCCGCTCATTCCGGGTCTTGTCGCTTCAGGAATCATCAACGGTGCGGCGAACTTTGCTGTCAACGCCGGTGTCGACCGGACGGAGACGTGGATGCAGATTTTACTCGTTCTCGGTAGCACAGTCTTCGCATACTTAGCCATCCTCGTCGGGTGGAACACGGCGAAAGAGTTCGGGGGCACACCGGTGCTCGGGGCGATTGCCGGGGGGATTCTGTTCAACCCGCTCCTCGCGGACATCGTGATTTATGGGGAACCGCTCGTCGTCGGACGCGGTGGCTTGTTCGGTGTCATTTTTGCCGGTTGGCTCATGACGTATATCGAGAAGCACATTCGTCGCTTCATGCCGGTATCGATCGATATTATCTTCACACCACTCTTCACAGTCCTCATCGTCGGATTTACGGCGCTCTATGCGATCATGCCGGTCGCGGGTGTATTGTCAGATGGGATCATGCGAGGCATTAATGCGACGCTTGAGTTCGGGGGACCTGTCGCGGGGGCACTTTTGGCCGGTTTCTTCTTACCACTCGTCATGGTCGGGTTACACCATGGTTTGACGCCGATCCATTTAGAACTGTTGAATACGGTCGGGACGACTGCGCTTCTTCCAATCTTGGCGATGGCAGGTGCCGGTCAAGTTGGTGCGGCGCTTGCGATTTTTGTGAAGACAAGCAACCCACGACTCCGTAATATTATCAAAGGGGCCATCCCGGTCGGTTTCCTCGGAATCGGTGAACCGCTCCTTTACGGGGTCACGCTTCCGCTCGGACGTCCGTTCTTAACGGCATGTCTTGGCGCCGCGGTCGGTGGTGCCTTCCAAGCAACGATGAAGACGGCTGCACTTGGAATTGGCGTATCGGGTCTATCTCTTACGCCGCTGATTGATGACGGGATGTACTTGACGTATGTCGCCGGACTATTGATTTCGTATACGGCAGGCTTCCTGTTCACTTATTTCTTCGGCTTCAAAGAAGAGATGGCGGATGGGATTTGACAAACAAAGATGGCTCGGTCGAGTCATCTTTTTCTATACGTTTTGTGAGGAGGGAAATAGATGAGAGGGATTTCTGTTTACTTAAGTGAGGAATTGACGTCTGCGTCCATTGATTGGATCGAACGCATGCGAGAGAGCGGGTTCACGAGCATCTTCACGTCGCTTCATATTCCGGAAGACGATTCGACGTTATATACAGGACGGCTCCAGCAGTTAGGGGAATTGGCAAGACGCCTAAACATGGAACTCGTGGCAGACATCGCCCCGTCATCTCTACAGGCGCTCGGGAAAGGCTGGAATGATGCCCATACACTGTTGGACTGGGGCGTCACGGGGTTACGTGTCGACTATGGCGTCACACCGAAACAAGTGGCCGACTTGTCACGACATATGATGGTTGCGCTCAATGCCAGTACGCTCACGGAAACAGAGTTTGAAGAGATGGTGCGGCAAGGGTTACAGCGTGACCACGTCGAAGCGTGGCATAACTTTTATCCACGACCTGAGACGGGGCTCGACCGCTCCTGGTTTAACGAGAGAAACGGCTGGTTACATGCGCAAGGAATCAAGGTACAAGCGTTTATCCCTGGAGATGAACAATTGCGTGGTCCGCTTCATGAGACGTTACCGACACTCGAGGCGCACCGCCATCAGTCTCCGCTTTCGTGTTATATCGATTTACAAGCGACGGTCGACCGGATTTTGATTGGTGACCCGCGCGTGTCCAATCAGGCGATGCGACAATTTCAGGCGTACGATGAAGGGGTCATCGTCCTTCATGCAACTTCAGAGTACGGTGTCGATTCATTACCGACACTGCATACGAACCGGATGGACCCAGCCCGAGATGTCATTCGTTCGGTTGAATCGAGAGCTTACGGACGACCCGGGGACCATTTGATTCAACCGCAAAATACAGAAGAACGACTGCTCGGTAGCATCACGATGGACAATGAACGATATGGACGTTATGCGGGAGAACTGCAAGTAACGAAGCGGGATTTGCCGACAGATGAACGGGTCAACGTCATCGGTCGGGTCATTGAAATGGACCGCACGCTCATCCGTCACATTGGACCGGGAAGACGTTTCCAAATCGACTGGACGTGACTCAGGATTGCCACCGTCCTATATCATTGTGTACAGTAGAGAGGGAGGGTGGAACATGAAAGACATTAATTTTAATATCATTTCAGACGATGCGACGGACGGGCACGGCGGTTTTGGTGTCGGTTCGCTTAGTTTAAATAACATGTCCCCGGTCATCATCGATGTCGAAGCGGGCACGGCGACAATCGATATGGGTGCGATGCACGCCAAGTCTGCCATCGAGAAGCGTATCAAGTTTTTGACGGACCAAGAAGCGGTACCGAATGGGAAACCGTACTGGATCGTTTGGGTGACGGTCGGTCGGAAACGAGAAGGCTTTTACTATGGCGGCGTCGCCGCATGTGACATGTTGGTAGATGTCGAAGCGAGACGAGGCTATAAACTATTGCCTTATCACGTCAATCAGATGGACAAATCGTTGAAGGGTCGGATTTTAATCGACATGATGGACGCTCCGTCCCGCAGCGTATTGGCGAATTTCTTGCAAGAACATCGTCCAGAAATTTGGACGAACTCGACTGAACTTCATGCAGAGCTCGAGCGCTTAGGTGCCGAGTAAAAAGATTGGACGAATTTTTCGTCTCCAATCTTTTTTGTTTCGCATTTTTGGGAGTAACAGGAAATTATGTAACTGAAGAGATATTCATTTGTAATTGTATGAAAATTCAGTATTATGATATACTGACTACATTGTGAAAAAAAGAAAGGGTGATACGATGAGCGAAACAAAAAAAATCTTAATCGGTCTCGCGCTAGGTGTTGTAGTTGGTCTCGGATTGGCGGGATTGCCGGATTCAATTTATGAGATTGTGAATCCGTATATTTTATCTCCGGTAGGAACGGTCTTTTTGAATCTGATTAAAATGTTAGTCGTGCCGATTGTCTTCTTCTCGATTATTTTAGGCGTCATGGGTCTCGGGGACCCGAAAGAGCTAGGTCGAGTCGGGACGAAGTCGATTTTGTTCTTCTTAGCGACGACAGCACTCGCGATTATGTTAGCGATGGGCGTCGCATCTGTTTTACAACCAGGGGAGCGTGGGGACTTCCAAACAACAGGTCTTGAATTTGAATCAACAGCGACCGAGGAATCGTCAAATATCGTACAGACATTCGTCAATATGATTCCGACGAACCCGATTACGGCACTCGCTGAAGGAAATATGCTTCAAATCATCGTCTTTGCGGCATTGATTGGATTCGCATTGATTGCCCTTGGTGACAAAGCGAAGACATGGCGTCAATTCGTCAAACAAGGCGACCGCATCATGATGTACTTGATTCATCTCGTTATGAAGCTCGCTCCATACGGCGCATTCGCATTGATTGCTTCGGCAATCGGAGGCATCGGTCTCGATGCGGTCGTCGCCATGGCATGGTATATGATTGCCGTTGTCTTGACGCTCTTCTTACACGCAACGATTGTATACGGGGCAGCCGTTTACTTCATCGGAAAGATGAGCCCAGTGTTCTTCTTCAAAAACTTCTATGAGGCGATGACATTCGCATTCTCGACATCTTCGTCGAATGCGACGCTTCCGGTATCGATGGAAGTCGCCCAGAAGAAACTCGGAGTTCCACGTTCGATTTCGTCGTTCGTGCAACCACTCGGGGCAACGGTCAACATGGACGGAACAGCCATCATGCAAGGTGTTGCTACCATCTTCATCGCGCAAGTGTTCGCGTCTGACTTAACAATGACTCAATTGTTGACGGTCGTCATTACGGCGGTCCTCGCTTCAATTGGGACAGCGGGTGTACCAGGAGTCGGGCTTGTCATGCTTGCCCTCGTTCTTCAGTCGGTCAACTTGCCGGTAGAGGGAATCGCTCTCATTATCGGGGTCGATCGTATTCTCGATATGCTTCGCACATCTGTTAACATCACGGGGGATGCGGCATGTGCGGTTGTCGTTTCGAAATTGGAAGAAAAACATCTACCACCAGTCGACGAAGACTCGTGGGATGAAGCAGGCGCGACCTCTTCATCATCGCTATGATATAGTAAGGGACCATGACAACGCGTCATGGTCCCTTATTTTGTGAATAGAAAGAGTGATGGTTATGGAATGGGAACTGCTCCCGCTTCCTTTATTTTTAGTTATAAGCATCATATTAAATAGTGTGATTGCGGTAGCCGGGGTGCTGCCGAGCGCTTTTTTGACGGCGATCAACGTGAGCGTCCTCGGTCTCGTACCCGGTATTCTCGTTTCGATTGTCGGCGAGGCAGTTGGAGCTATCGGCAGTTTCGTGTTGTACCGAAAAGCGCTGCACCGCTATACGTCCCCGGACGGTGGCCGGTTTCAGCGACTCCGAGAGGCCACAGGAGCCGAGGCCTGGTTTCTCGTCCTTGGCATGCGTCTCATGCCGTTCGTGCCGTCTGGACTCGTCACGTTATCGGCAGCGTTCAGTCGTATGACACTCGCCTCGTTCGCGGTCGCAAGTACGATTGGGAAAGTGCCTGCCCTCATCATGGAAGGGCTGGCGGTGACGGCAGCGATGCAATTGACGGTCGGATGGCAATTGCTCTTGGTCGGTCTCGTCGGAGTTTCTTATCTTGTCTGGCGAATGCGTCAGAGAAGAGGCGAGAAGATATGACAAAACGCCTCGACGAAACGCTTACCAGTCGTTTTCTTCCGTAACACAGCCCAGTCGATTAAAATCGATTCTTCAAAATCCTTTAAAAAGGCTTCGTGAAGTTGTTGGATTGACGTCGTATCGAATTGGGCGATCATCATCTCGTGATTCAGAAACATACTCCGGAAGTCGAAGTTGGCTGACCCGACGAGGGCAACTTTGCCATCGATCAGGAGCGTTTTCGCATGGATGAAATGGCGATTGTATTTATAAATTTTAATGTTCCGCTTCAACAGCTGTTCGAAATAATACTCGGTCGCATGGAAGCTGAACCATTCGTCTCCCTTGCCCGGTACGACGATGCGCACATCAATACCGCTACGACCTGCGACTTCGAGAATCGCCAACAGTTCAGGTGGAGGAACGAGGTATGGGGTGGTGAGCCAGATCGACTCTTTTGCCTCCATCAACAGACGCATCAACCCGTCACGAATCGTCACATCTTTACCAGGTGACGTAACGAGCAGTTGTGTCGCCCCATTCTGTCCTTTCGGTTCATTCACAAAGTATCGAGAGAGATGTTCTTCGTCTGCGAATAAATCCCAAGTCTCATCGATTGTCCCTTGACCCGCATACAGCCAGTTCTCGACGAAGAGCTGTTGAAGTTCTCGGACGATGGGACCTTCGAGACGTAGATGCGTGTCACGCCAGAAACCGAGCTTCTCATTTTTCCCTAGATATTCATCACCGACGTTCAACCCGCCTGTTAGTGCGATTCGCCCATCCACGACAATCAATTTTTGATGGTTACGGAAGTTGGCATTGAAAACGAGGTATGGATGCAAGACCGGGTCAAACGCTTGGACGTGGACACGGGACTCCCGTAACGGCTGGATAAAGTCTTCCCCGATTTCTTGGCTACCGAGTCCGTCATATAAAAAGCGAACGATGACGTTCTCATTTGATTTTTGGATAAGTGCATCTCGGACCTTTAGTGAAATCTCATCGGTTCTAAATAGATAGTATTGAATGTGGATATGATCGGTTGCACCGTTGATGGCGTCTAATAACGCCTCGAATTTTTCTTCGCCGTTGACGAGGAGAGTCGTCGACGTGTGAGCGTCCGCACCGCTTGCTCCTAATTTTTCAAGTGTCCGTGTCAACGGATAAGCAGACACGATATCAGGAGACGTCTCGATTTTTTCACTCTCGATTGCTTGTTTTAGCATCCGGATTTCTGACGAGGTCCGTTTAAAGCGTCGATGGCGACGCGGCGTGCGGCCGAACATGACCCATGCCAAGACGCCGATGAACGGGATGAAGAATACGGTTAATAACCAGGCGAGCTTCCCTTGGGGCTGTACTTGGTCAAATAAAATCTGCCAACCGACGACGAGCGGTGCGACGATGGCAATCCCGATTAGTACGGGAACGAGGACATCGAGCCAAAACAAGAGACCGACGAGCAAGATGACGCTGATGATCATGATGATGAGTTGAATGACGCGACGTTTCAAAGGAAACACCACCTTTCCATAGACGATGAAAACGAGGGGGGGATCCCCCTCGTTTTTTAGTAAACGCTGTTCAGGACAGCATTGATTTCGTCCGCATAACGAACGAAGAAGTACACATTTACTGCGAGAGAGAACAAGACGAGGAAGAGACCGAACTGTGCTTTGACCCGATTTCGATTCCAGTAATAGAAGACGGACAAGAGCACTGCCAGTCCTACGAATAGAGCGATGACTTCAACGATTCCCCAGACGATGTCCTTGGATAAAAACATGTCGACGATTGTCATGACGACATAGATGAAAACGACAATCCCCATAATCACGACTAAAATAGCTAAAATAATGCTGATCCAATCCGAGCTAACTGCGTCAATTAGGTTTTCAATGGCCATTTCGTATTCGCTCACAACCGTTCCTCCTTTCGACAGATTGCATAACTATACATCCATTACCCTTTTTTCAACATCTAAAATCAAGCTTTCACTGGCGGATGGATGAATGAGGGAAGTGGAATTTTAGAAACGATGGCCACGACCGCAAATACATAGAGCCAACTATTCGGTGGGAAAAAGAGCACGAGTAACACGATGATGGCCAACGGTTGTCGCATCGCCGTGGCGAGTAAAGCGCTCGTCGTCAGAACGACTGAAAATGTCATATCGAGTTCGAACAAGAGACTGAAAAAATAACCGAGTGTGAACGAAGAGAAGAGGAGCGGATAAATATGACCACCGCGCCAGCCGGTCGCTAGACAGAATGCCGTAAAGAGCAGTTTCAACACGCTGTAGAGAAGAAGAGTGTATAGCGGGATGAGTTGCCAGTCTTCTGCATATTCGAGAATCGTTTCTTCTCCAGAGAAGAGGAGGTTCGGATAAAGAAGAGCCATGATCCCGATTCCGACGCCGCCGAGCGTTGTGAGGATTAGAATAGGCACATTTGAGAAGAGGCGCATCAATGCATGTTCACTGACCAAGTAAAGCCAGCCGAGAACCATGCCGCCAAGAATAATGAATAACATCGTCCAATTGATCTGGACACTTTCAATCGCAGGGAACTTAAT
The DNA here is from genome assembly GCF_027947425.1 of Exiguobacterium sp. MMG028. Lineage (NCBI taxonomy): Bacteria > Bacillati > Bacillota > Bacilli > Caryophanales > Exiguobacterium > Exiguobacterium sp. MMG028. Next base: position 468,468 of record NZ_JAQJIN010000002.1, on the reverse strand, counting down.
GATGAACGGTGGACGTTCGTCAAGTTGATTGAGTAAATAAAATGTCCCGATTCCGGCGAGTGTCGCAAGCAGGTTCAGCATCGGTTGCTTTTTCTGCTCGCTCTCTTCCGCCGCAATGGCACCAAAGAGTGGCGCGTTGAAAACAATCCCAAGCACGACGGCATGACCGACTTCTTGCAATTCCGCTAATTCTTGACGGACGTGACGGATGCGCTCCGAGAACCACGTCGTGAGCCCGCCGACGATTCCGACGAGCGCGGCCTCGGGACCGAGACTTGCCCCTCCGATGAGAACGAGGAGGGCGGTCAACGTCGTAAAGCCAATCAAACGATAGTCGATGCGCCCCGTTCCTTTTCGTTCTTCTAACACCTCAGGCATGAGACGGGGCATCTGACCGTATCGACGTTGCAACAGACCGATGCATATACCGGCGATGACCGGTACGAGAAACACATAAAACGGAAAATCAAATTGCTCAGGAATCGTATGCCACACAACGTGTATGCCTTTATAAACAACGGATAAAAAGAGCCAACTTACTAAGCCGATGATGATTCCGAGTACGATGGCATAACCACTGACAATCCATGATTTCATCTACATCTCCACCTCTTTCGCTCGCGTCGACCTTCTATAATATGCTATCTCCTGAACACCTCAGACCGAAACCTAAAAAACGATGAAACCGTATCGAAGTGATGAAAACGACAATCGCTTCATACGAAAAACAAAAAAGTGCGGACACTCGATCAAGTCGATGCCCACACTTGGAATAACGAAACCTGCTTATGCTGTTTTGATGACGTGCTCTTTCGCAGGAGCCGGTTTTCCGAAGAAATACCCTTGGGCCAAGTCGAATCCGAGTTCACGACACACATCCGCCTCTTCGATGCGCTCGACACCTTCAGCGAGAAGTGTGATGCCCATCGAGTGGGTCAACGCACGCACTTTTTTGAGGAAATCCCGCTTTTCGGCATCCTCGTCACAAAATGAAACATACGAACGGTCGATTTTGACATAGTCCGGTTCGAGTCGCTTCAACATGTCGATGGTCGAGAAACCTGCACCGACGTCGTCTAGCGCAACTTGCATCCCCCGCTTTTTATATGTCGAAAAGACGTGCTGCAAATGATCGACGTCATGTACCTTCTCTGTCTCCACGACTTCGAAGATAAAACGGTCCGGACTGAGACCATATCGATCGATGATATCGAACGTATGCTGCAAACAATAGTCTGGGTTGTAAATCGTTGAGGGTAAGAAGTTGATGAATGTCTTTTGGTGAGGGGCGACGGCTTCGTATGTCGCTTTAATCGCCTCAGCACGAGCCCGCTGATCGAGCTTCGAATGAAGACCGAAACGGTTTGCCGTCCGGAATAAATCATAAGGCGAGATGTTGGCACCGCTACGGAGAAGTGCCTCGTACCCGAATGTTTCCGTAGAATCGAGGAAGATGATTGGCTGGAGATGACTCTCGAACGTGCCGTGCTGAATCTGTTCAATGATGTGCCGATTGGCAAGCTGATCTTTTAATACTTCGACCTCAAGCGGCGGGGTCTGACGGTTCGATGCAGGATCGACACAGTATACCGTTCCGTTTGCTTGTGTGAGGAGTACATCTAGTTCTTCAAACGATGTATACGGGTATTCCTTGAATGTTGTGACGAGTGTCCCTTGAGCAATCAAAGGAATTGTTGTATTACAAGAAGCGCAGGGTGACCACATACTATTCCACCTTTCCATTCAAAATTGGTTCATTCAGTATATCGGTCACGTCTCACAAAAAACTCACATTCAGGAACCATTCTTCAAAAAAATCGTGCAAAATGGGTACAGGTTTTGTATACTTCCTATCGTATGATTAAGAAGCGCCTCAAAACGCCACTCGCATACGAACAACTTTTTGAACAGAAAGGGGTTCTATCGATGGACCAAAAATTAAAATTATGGTTTACGGAGCACCAAACAGAAGATTACGGGATCACGTTCCGTGTAAACCACGTTTATGAGAGCGAACAAACGGAGTTTCAACGACTAGAAATGGTCGAAACGGACGAGTTCGGAACGATGTTGTTACTTGACGGGATGGTCATGACGACGGATAAGGACGAATTCGTCTATCACGAGATGGTCGCACACGTCCCACTCTTTACACACCCGAATCCAAAGCATGTGCTTGTAGTCGGTGGGGGAGACGGCGGTGTCATCCGTGAAATCATGAAACACCCATCAGTTGAAAAGGCAGTTCTCGTTGATATTGACGGGAAAGTCATTGAATATTCGAAGAAATACTTGCCGAACATTGCCGGTGAACTTGATAACCCACGTGTTGAAGTCATCGTCGGTGACGGTTTCATGCATATTGCGAAGTCAGAAAACGAGTATGACGTCATCATGGTCGACTCGACAGAACCAGTCGGACCAGCAGCGAACCTCTTCACAAAAGGATTCTATGCAGGCATCTCGAAAGCGCTCAAAGAGGATGGCATCTTTGTCGCACAGACAGATAACCCGTGGTTCACACCAGAACTCATTCAAACGGTTCAACGTGACGTGAAGGAAATCTTCCCAATCACGAAATTGTACACGGCAAACGTTCCGACGTACCCGAGTGGGATGTGGACGTTCACAATCGGGTCGAAGAAATACGATCCAGAACAAGTATCGGCTGAGCGTTTCCATGACATCGAAACAAAATACTACACGCCGAAGCTTCACAACGCGGCATTCGTCCTTCCGAAATTCGTGGAGGATTTGACAAAATGATCAAACGTTTTGATGAAGCATACTCAGGTAAAGTGTTTATCGCCAGTCTCCCAGAGGTGACAGAGGCGAAGACGGTTCTTTACGGGATGCCGATGGACTGGACGGTCAGTTTCCGTCCGGGTTCACGTTTCGGTCCGAACCGGATTCGTGAAGTGTCGATCGGCCTTGAAGAATACAGCCCGTATTTAGATGGTGATTTGGCAGATGCAGCGGTATACGATGCAGGAGATATCCCACTTCCATTCGGAAACGCACCGAAGTCGCTCGATATGATCGAGGCGTTCGTCAAAGATGTCGTCAAAGCAGGCAAGTTCCCACTCGGAATGGGTGGCGAACATCTCGTCACATGGCCGATCATCAAAGCGATGCACGACGTGTATGGCGACGACTTTGTCATCCTCCACTTGGATGCGCATACGGACCTTCGGGATGAGTATGAAGGCGAGCCACTCTCACACTCGACTCCGCTTAAAAAAGCGGCAAACTTGATTGGACCATCGAACTGTTACTCGTTCGGAATCCGTTCAGGGATGAAAGAAGAGTTTGAGTGGGCACGTGAAGTCGGCTACAACATGCATCAATTTGAAGTCATCGAGCCACTTAAGCGCGTCTTACCGACACTCGCTGGGAAAAAAGTATATGTCACGATCGACATCGACGTTCTTGACCCGTCAGCAGCACCAGGGACAGGTACACAAGAAATCGGCGGCATCTCGACGAAAGAATTGTTAGAAGCGGTACACGCTATCGCGAACGCAGACCTCGACATCATCGGCGCAGACCTTGTCGAAGTGTCACCGGCATACGATCAGTCGGATATGACGGCCATCGCGGCAGCAAAAATTCTTCGTGAGATGATGATTGGATTCGTGAAGTAAATGCGGAAAAAAGGTCAGCTGGAAATGGAACTGAGCGCCCGGATCACCCAATGGGAGAAAGAATACTTGGGTCGCGGGTCATTGACGTGTAAGGCAGACCTGCTTCGGGACCTCGCCATCGTTACACTCCAAGGTGTGTTGACGCCGGCCGAGTATGACTTGGCCACCAAGTCGTCAGGTCGCGAGCAATTGAAGAAATACCGCAACAATCTCGTCGAATCGGGACGGAGCCAACTTGAAACGATTGTCGGGCAAGTGCTCGGCCGTTCGATTGTTTCGCTCCACACGGACATCAGTACGAAAACAGGGGAGCGTCTCATCGTCTTTCGGTTGGACGCACCTTGGGATCAAACCGATTGACAACGGAACGTCGACTTTTTAAAATGAAATTCAGAGACGTGAGAGGAGCGAATGGACGAGTCGTCACGAGGCGTGCTTTCGAGATCTTCTTACGGAGCTACTGAACAATTTAATCAACCGACAGTTGTCGGCCTGACGGAGCGAATAGTCGAGCCGTCGGCATACAGCGCACGCCTTCTTTAGGTGTGCGCTTTTTTGTCGCCAAGGAGGAACATGTATGGAATTGTTTTTATTTTTACTAACGAGCGCTCCCGTGCTTATGTTTGTGACGGGTGTGATTGCCGCAGTCGGGAAATCGAACTTGAAGATTCCTGATTCACTCAGCACGACGCTCAATATTTACTTACTACTTGCGATTGGATTGAAAGGTGGGATGGGACTCGCCTCGGTATCATTTGAAGAAATTGCACTGCCATTGACGGTGACGCTGTTGATTGGGATTTTATTACCGCTCCTCGCTTTTCTCGCAGGAGGTCTCCTGAAGTTTACCTTCCACGAACGGATTGCCATGGCTGCGACGTTTGGTTCCGTCTCGCTCGTGACCTATGTGGCCGCATCGACGCAGTTAGAGCGTCTTGGGATTGGATACGAACCGTTTATGACGACCTTAGTCGTCGTGCTCGAAATCCCTGGATTGATTGTAGCGTTACTGTTATATAACCAAACGCAGGTGATGGGGATTACGGCGACGTCCGGTAAGACGAATTCGTTGTCTGTCCTCCGAGATAGCTTATTTTCGAAGAGTATCCTGCTTATGCTAGCAGGTCTTGTGGTTGGACTCGTGACGCCAGACGCGACTCCGCTCAAACCTTTCTTTGTGGACTTGTTCCCAGGGGTATTGCTTCTCTTCTTATTAGGATTGGGAGTAAAAGTCGGGCAACAGTTGAAGACGGTACCGACCTATGGGCTGAAGTTCGTTGCGATGGGAATGTTGTTCCCGTTGATTGGAGCACTCGTTGGCTTTTTGGCGGCGGGTGTCGCTGGTCTTTCGGAAGGGGGAACGATTCTTCTCATGACGTTAGCAGCGAGCGGTTCATACATCGCCGCGCCTGCGATGCTACAAGCCTCGGTCCCAGAAGCGAAACCGTCCTTTTATTTGACACTCTCCCTTGCGGTCACGTTCCCGTTCAACTTATTGATTGGTATTCCGTTGTACATTGCAATCGTCACATGAAAAAAGCGTCGACTCCTCCTGAGTCGGCGCTTTTTTGTGTGTTCGTGGAGCATCATTGTGTCACTTTTTGCGCTTCCATACATTTGAGAGCGGCCGTCCAGCTGCCAAAGAGGACGTTAATCGTCGATGTACTCGGTACGTTCCGTCCTTCCGCCCATTTTCGATAATGGAGGATGCTGAAATGAGGCAATTCTTTTTTCGCGAGCCGGAGCGCTTCGATCACATCCTCTTCATCCCATTTTCGTTTCGGTGGAGCGATATCCAATACGAAAAGAGCATAGCTCCAAGAACCATACTTTCTAGCGATGGTCGCAACGGTCGGATAGCCTCGTTCTTGCGCCCACACCGCATAATGTTGAGACGTGAGGCGTTCGAGTTCTTCCGATGCTTCGATCAAGGCTTGGATGATGCGTTCTTCACTATTTTTAGCGGCTGTCGTTTGAAGCTTCGCTTCTCGGAGTGCATTCGACCATGAACCAAAGCGACTACTGATGAGTGTGAGAGAAGGCGATCGTGTCACTTTTGACCATTCTCGGTACGTTTGACTCGTGAATAGCGTGAGCTCTTCTGCGGCTTTGTTTAACGCGCGTAGAATATCTTCGTCTGAATAATAATGAAACGAAAGCTTAATCTGTGCTGCAACGAGGGCTTCACGCCACGAACCAAATTGGTGGATGACGGTGGAAAGGGAAGGGACATTTTTGTCATGAGACCAAACGCTATATTGTTTGGAATCAAGTTCTGCGTATTCTTGGGCAGCCAACTGCAAAGATTGTACGATTTGAGGTCTTGTCCATTTTTTCATCTTGGTGTCTCTCCTTTTGTGTGAACGCTCACGGGCGTCTCAGAAGGTCTCTTGGTGTGAATGAACATGTATGTTGTTAGGTTGGTCGTACAGAAGTCAAACAGCGATGCGGTACAGGTTCCTCCTTTTCATTCAAAACACAGTTGTCAACAACATCCAATTTTATTTGGTATGTTCTTTCCATTCCCGCTCGGAAGAAAATTATTCATTATGTGAAAGAAAAGATGAGAATAACTTTGTGAACTTATTTGTTACAGCGATTTCATTAATAACAAAAAGCTCGCATTATCCTTAAATTTGTTACAACGACTCGGGTAGTTTACTAGCATCAACGCATTCTTCGCACACCATACCCAACACGATTACACAACTTAGACATTTGGAGGTGCAATACACAATGGCTACACTCGTCAACGTATATCGAAGAAATCGCAGAAACTTATTATTCTTCTGCGTCGATATCGCAATCGTCTCAATCGTCTTATATATGACGTTTGACATTTTATTTTCGAAAGTGATGCCGTTCACAGCGACAACATACGATTTGTTGCTGATGGTGGCAATCAAAATGTTTAGCTTCATGCTTGTCGGAGCGCTTTTGAAAATTCATCGAATCGATTGGCGATACGCTTCAATCCATGAAATGAAACAAGTAACCATTGCGTTGGTTAGTAGCGACTTGATTCTCTTCGCCTACAACCAGTTTCAATTCGGACGCGGGCTCGGTGTCATGATTGCAGTTCAAGGGCTATTAGCATTCAACATGATTTTATTCACACGTTTCTTGGCCCGTCATCACGTCTTGCATACGTTCAAGCCGCACCCTGCTCCGCAAGGCCGGAAAACACTGATCATCGGGGCCGGGAACTCTGGACAGCTCATCGTACGTGAGTTGAAAGAGTATCGGACGAACGTCCTCCATGTGGTTGGAATTATCGATGACGATCCGATGCTCGCCTCCTTATATGTACACGGTGTCCCGATTCTCGGTACGACAGACGATTTAGAGCGCATCATCGAAGAACAAGGAATCGAAGTCGTCATTTTCTCTATCCCGAGTCTTGCGCACGCGAGACGAATTGAATTGTTGAAACGGATTGAAAAGACTGGCGTTGAATCACATGCACTCCCAATGTTGTCCGAACTTGCTACCGGGAATGTGTCGATTAACGAAATTCGCGAAGTGAAAATCGAGGATTTGTTAGGGCGAGAACCGGTACAACTTGATATTTCAGGTATCTCGAAACATGTGGAAGGGGCAACGGTCCTCGTGACAGGAGCTGGAGGGTCGATCGGTTCGGAACTCTGTCGTCAGTTGATTAAGTTCAAACCGGCCGAGATGATCCTTTTTGGACATGGAGAAAACAGCATTTATTTAATCGAGAAAGAGTTAAACGGACTTGGACTTGAGACGAAACTTCATCCAGTGATCGGGGATGTGCAAGATGTAGAGCGACTCGAACACGTCTTTCAAACGTATCGTCCAGAAATCGTCTATCATGCGGCGGCACACAAACACGTTCCGCTCATGCAAGATAACCCGCTTGAAGCAGTCAAAAATAATATCTATGGCACAAAGAATATGGTCGATGTGGCTTCCAAATATCGGGTCGATCGATTCGTCATGGTATCGACCGATAAAGCGGTCAACCCAACGAACGTCATGGGGTCGACGAAACGAATCGCAGAGATGATCGTTCAGGAAAAAGCGCGTTCAAGCGATACGATTTTCGCTGTCGTTCGATTCGGTAACGTTCTCGGTAGCCGTGGTTCGGTCGTCCCTCTCTTCAAAGAACAAATTGCCCAAGGAGGACCGGTCACGGTAACGGATTCAGAGATGACCCGTTACTTCATGACCATTCCAGAGGCGAGTCGACTCGTCATTCAAGCGAGTGTGTTATCCCGAGGTGGAGAAATCTTCGTACTCGATATGGGAGAACCGGTCAAAATTATCGATTTAGCGAAAAAGATGATCGAGCTCAGCGGGTTCACCATCGATCAAATTCCGATTGAAGTGACGGGGATTCGCCCAGGTGAAAAGCTATACGAGGAATTACTGGCTACAAACGAACTCGACCCAGAGGCGAATATCTTCCCGAAAATCTTTGTCGGTTGCACGCGTCCCTTCACATCGGTCGCTCCCATCTTGCGGTTAATCGAACACTTCCGACAGAACGGTCCGGCACTGACAGACGCATTATTATTCGTCGCGAACAGTAACGATATTGACCGAGATCTGCAACGAATTTTTGCAAGTGGATTCGAGTTTATCCCAGCCCAGCACGTGCGGATCCGGGTCGTCGATGGAAATTAAAGGGGGGAGTGCAATGGATCGTGTCATGGTGATCGGTGTATCCACGTTCAAAGGATTTCATCTTGCCAGGCGACTACTAAAAGACGGATACGAAGTGATTGGGATTGATGATGAAGGAGAAGCGAAAGCGCAGCTTGCGAGACAACGATTATACGTCTTGTCTCATCCCTTGTTCCATCTCATTCGAACAGATGTCTCCCATAAGCCACATATGCGCCAAATCGTGACGATGTATGAACCGAATCACGTCATCTTATGCAATGGAACATCTACCGTTTATCAGCATCGTCAAATAGAGCGATACGAACAAGTGAAGCAACTTGTTATGAATCAAAAAAGTCGGGTGCCGATTCAGTCGTTCATCACGTTCGACCTTCCAATGGAACAGACTCGTCATTCTTCATCAGCGCTTCATCTGATAACAGAGGATGTATACGGACCTTGGGATGATTCGACAACCCTGTTTTCGAAAGCGGTACTCGCGATTGACCAAGGTCATCGTATGGTCGGATTCTATGCAACGGACATTGTAAAAGCCTCTTATATCGATGATGTGGTCGAAACCGTCGTTCGCGTCATCAAATTGATTCAGTCAGGCTTACCAATCGTTGGGCAGTTCCGAATCGATGCCTCGGATTATGTACACGTCCAAACGCTGCTCACCGAAATCGGACACCAGATGCATCAACCGGACCATGTATTTCTACCGATGCGTGACCAAGTCTTTCAAGAAATAGATTTGCCTACGCTAGAAGCGATGATTGGATTTCGACCACGCACCCCGCTCCACGAGGGGTTACGGAAGACGATCGAATGGTACAACGCCTATCAAACGATGATGAGGGAGGACATGAGCACATGACTATTTTATTATCAAAACCGCACATGTCCGGACGAGAGATGGCTTACGTAGAAGAAGCATTCGCAAGTAACTGGATTGCGCCACTCGGTCCGAACGTTAACGCCTTTGAGGAAGAGCTTGGGAAGTACGTTGATCACTCGCATGCACTCGCGACGAGTTCTGGCACAGCGGCGCTCCATCTCGCGTTGTTGACGTTAGGAATTGAAAGAGGAGATGTGATCTTTTGTCAGTCGCTCACGTTCGTCGCTTCGGTCAATCCCATTCTGTATGTCGGGGCGACACCGGTATTCATCGATTCAGAGAAGGAAACGTGGAACATGTCACCGGAAGCATTGCGAAAAGCATTGGTTCAAGCCGCTACGAAAGGAAAGTTACCGAAAGCGGTCATCGTGGTTCATCTATACGGGGTGGTCGCGAAGATTGGCGAGATTCGTCACATTTGCCAAGAGTTTGGGGTGGCATTGATTGAAGATGCCGCGGAATCGCTCGGAGCGACTTGGAAAGGGCAGATGACTGGTACGATTGGTGACATCGGATTCTATTCGTTCAATGGGAATAAAATCATCACCACGTCCGGTGGAGGGATGCTATTGCTAGGCTCTGACAGTCAGCGCCAATATGCGTTGAAACTCGCCACGCAAGCAAGAGAGAACGTTTTACATTACGAACATGAAGAAGTCGGGTACAACTATCGCTTGAGTAATGTGTCGGCAGGGATCGGTCGCGGACAGCTAGAGGTCATCGAACAACGAGTCCGGGCGAGACGTAACGTCTTTCGTCGGTATGAACAAATGTTTTCGACGATTGATGTCACGTATCAACAAGAAATCCCTTTCTCTCGTGCGAATCGTTGGTTGACCGCCATGCAAGTCGGACGCGATATCGCCAGCCGTGATCAGTTGATTCAACAGTTGAGCGACGCCGAAATTGAATCACGGCCAGTCTGGAAACCGATGCACCTACAACCGCTCTATCGAGATGCCGAATATGTCACGGTTGACGGGGAAGACGTGAGTCGCCACTTATTTGAAAACGGTGTTTGCTTGCCATCAAGCTCGAGCTTGACGATTGGTGAGCAACAGAAAGTGATTCAGGCCGTGCTAGATACACGCCATTTCGTAAAAGAAAAAAGCGTGTAAGGAGGAAATGAAATGAAAACGGAAGCAGAGATCATTCGAGCGCTTCAAACCGCAGCATCTCTGACTCCATCTCTCACGGTGACACAATATCAACGATGGAGCCAAAATCGAGACGTTCCCACGTTCGCTGACATTTTATCTGTGTATGGAACGTGGATGAATGCCCTGAAAGCATCCGGACTGTTAGAGGTCAGGAGATATGAGTCTAAGGATATGATTCAGGCACTTCGACTCGCATCGGCAGAAGAGGGAAAACTGACAAGTGCTCAATATCGGCACTGGGCATCAGGACGAAGTGTTCCTTCGGTAGGCGATATTATTACCCACTTCGGGTCGTGGAGTCTCGCCGTCAAAGCGGTCGAGCGTTTAGAAGAAGAGCATTTCACCGTACAACCTGCCAAAGACAAAGCGGAGATTGTACAAGCGTTATATGAAGCGTATCGAGTATTAACACCTTTCAATGCGATTACGTATCAAAAATGGGCTAAACGTTTTAATAAACCGAGCGTGGCAAAAGTATCGAGACGATTTGGTTCTTGGAAACGAGCATTATGCGAACTAGGGATTCATGAAATGACGGATCAAAAGTGATCAATGGAGGGATCGAGAGATGACTAGACCGATTGTACTCATGATTAGTGACCATCATACATCCACTTTCGTCTATCACGCTATCCGAGATTTAGGCGTGACACATGTCATTCAAGAAGACGGTCCCACTGAACATCGACCGCAGTCGCTCAAACAGTGGATTACTCATCTATATATTCGATGGGCGACGCCATTTATGAAATGGACGAGTCAAGCGCGTATTCGAGAAGTGAGAGAGCGTTATCCATTACAGGATTCTCCGATTCCTCCTCATCACCTCATCCATGTCTCATCCTTGAACGATGACAAAACGCTCATGTGGCTCGAACGACTCGCACCGAAGCTGCTCGTGATTCATGAGACCGGGCCAATCGAGTCGAGTCGTTTGAACCAGTTACCATGCCCCATCATCACCGTTCGTCCGTCGATGGCGGAAGGGCAGCTACAAGCCTATTGGGCGATTCAATCCGTGCCTTCTTTTTGTGAGGCGACGCTCGAACAATGGACGACACAAGGATGGCGCGTTCTCGATCGGGCGGTCATCTATAAAGGCGGAAGCGACAATTTTGCCACATATCCTTATTTACAATTGACCACGGTATTGCCGATGTTGCGCCGACATATCGAAGCACTAGATCTCGTACAATCAGACCGACGACAAAGTAAAGTCCAAGCCTGAGGCTTGGACTTAACTGTTGGCGATACAATAATATTGGATGGCTTCATTATAGTACGATGCAAGCCCCGGTTCGAAGCGGTCATAATAGGAGGTGAATCGCTCATCCGCCACATACATCTGTCCGAGTCCGCTGAACATGTCGAGCGAGCAATCATAAAAGTGAGTGTGGATGAACAGATGATTGTCTCTGACGACCGATTGAACGCGGTCATCTTCGATTGCGACTTGTGAACGAAACAAATCGACGAGTGGCGCAATCAAATCGAGTTGCATCTGATTCATGCGCTCCCAGTCTGCTTTCGGTCGCTTCGATGCACGTTCGTGAGATGTTTTGTAAGCTGAACTCTCTCCCCAACGCTCCTGTACCTCGTCTTGATGCTTTTCTTCATGTGCTTGAATCTCTTCATAAGACAATCCCTTGAACAATGACTTGTCTTCCATCGGAACCCCTCCTTTGAGTGAGGTGAGGGTTGATTCCGCCGTCTCCGCGAGCTGTGCGAAGTAGGTTGCCTTTTGTCTCAACGCATCAATGTGTTCGCTCAATACTTCGAACCGGTCAAACGTCGATGCATCGAGCAACTGTCCGATTTGATCGAGCGGAACGTCGAGCGTTCGATACAGTAAGATCAGCTGTAGACGCTCGGCATCACGCGACGTATAACGGCGGTAGCCATTGTCGTCACGCATAGGGACGAGTAATCCAATCGAGTCATAATGGCGAAGCGTGCGTGTCGTCGTTCCGGCGAGTGACGCAAGTTGTTGAATCGTATACATCCCTTCACCTCCTTAGAACAAGCGTAAAGGTTGACGTCACGTCAAGGTCAAGCCTGTTTTTCAAATAACGAAAATCCGTTCCGTTCTCCGATGTAACGGAAGCCGAATTGAGGATAGTATCCATTCAAGAACGTGTTGTCTGCGACGCAATCCAATCGAACGGTCGAAGCAGTGTGAGATAGGGCATACTGCATCAGACGCTCGCCGAGGCGTTCTCCTTTTACGTTCGAGTCCGTGACGAGTCGGTGCAAGTAGACGGCACCGTCGGGGTCATCCCATAGGTTATGGTCCCAGTCGGTCGGTGGGATGAGACTGACCGCACCGACGACTTGGTGGTCACGTTCATACACAAACACAGTCCCTTTCGTTAAATCGTGTCGCACATAATCCGAGCGACTCGGCTCCAAATATTTGACCCATTGTGACTTTCCGGCTGCCTGAAACTCTTTCGCTTTCTTTACAATCAGTTGGTCGATGGCTGAAAAATCATCAAGTGTAGCAAATCGAAACATGATGAAGCACCTCGCTTTCATTTCTTTTCAAAATCGTGTAGGGTACACGTTGAGTATGCTGATGAAACATCTTTGTATCATCGAATGTTTTTTGGTAAGATAAATTTATTGCATCGTGCAAACGATTGCGCTAATGATATAAAGTTCACAGCACGAATAAGATAATTATAAATGATGAGCAGTGAGTTTTGGGATAAGGAGTATCTAGATCACATGCAACTTTTACAACGAGAACAACAACAAACACAAACACTTAAACGCAACTGGTGGAAAGAAGCCGTCGCCTATCAGATTTATCCGCGCAGTTTTTATGACGCGAACGGAGACGGAATTGGAGACATTCAAGGAATCATTGATAAGCTCGACTATTTGAAAGACCTCGGCATTGACGTCATCTGGATTTGCCCGATGTATAAATCGCCAAACGATGACAACGGCTATGACATTAGTGACTATCAGGACATCATGGACGAATTCGGGACGATGGAAGACTTCGACCGTTTATTGGACGAGGTGCATCAGCGCGGTATGAAACTGTTGCTCGACCTCGTCGTCAACCATACGTCGGATGAGCATCCTTGGTTCATTGAATCGAAGAGCTCAAAAGACAATCCGAAGCGTGACTGGTACATTTGGCGCGACGGTAAACCGGACGGCTCGAAGCCGAACAACTGGGAATCAATCTTTGGCGGCTCGGCTTGGGAATTTGATGAAACGACGGAGCAATACTACTTGCACGTCTTCTCGAAAAAACAGCCAGACCTTAACTGGGAAAACGCTGAGATGCGTACAGCTGTCTACGACATGATCAACTGGTGGCTTGAAAAAGGAATCGACGGGTTCCGTGTCGATGCAATTAGCCACATCCGCAAGAATCCAACGTTCGCTGACTTGCCGAACCCGAACGACCTCGACTTTGTACCGTCTTTTGAGATGCACATGAACGTGGACGGGATTCATGACTATTTAGAAGAGCTTCGTGACGAGACGTTCAATAAACATGACATCATGACAGTCGGTGAGGCGAACGGCGTATCGCCTGACGATGCACACCTTTGGGTCGGTGAAAAAGAAGGGAAGATGAACATGGTCTTCCAATTCGAACACATGGACCTATGGAGTGAAGACGCCGATTCGAAACTCGATGTCGTCCACTTGAAGAACGTGTTGACGAAATGGCAAAAAGGACTTGAAGCTGACGGATGGAACGCACTTTACGTCGAAAACCATGACCAGACACGTACGGTCTCGAAATGGGGAGACGATGAGCGTTATTGGAAAGAGAGCGCCAAGTCGATTGCGATGATGTACTTCCTCATGCAAGGAACGCCATTTATCTATCAAGGTCAAGAAATCGGGATGACGAACGTCAAATTCGATTCAATCGACCAATATGATGATATCGCGACACGCAATCGCTACTATATCGGCGTCGAGCAAGGGAAGAGTCATGACGAGATGATGCGCATCACGTGGAACTCGTCACGCGACAACACGCGCACTCCGATGCAGTGGAGTGACGCTCCGAACGCCGGCTTCACGTTCGCAGAGAAGCCGTGGGTCGGTATCAACCCGAACTATACAGACATTAACGTCGAAGCACAGCTTGAAGATGAGGACTCCATCTTTAACTTCTATAAAGAGATGATTCAACTTCGTAAAGATGATGAGACGTTTGTATACGGGGCGTATGATGTTGTCTTGCCGGATCACCCGGAAGTCTATGCGTATACGCGTACACTCGGTGACACGCAGTACCTTGTCGTCACGAACTTGACGGCGAAAGAGACGATGTTCGATATGGATCAGACACTTCGTGCGAAAGATGTCGTCTTGAGCAACATGCCGATTGAAGGCGACGTTGAATCGATGCTTCTTCACTTGAAGCCGTTCGAAGGTCGCGTGTATAAAATCAGCTAATTTTTCAGGACTCCAAGGTCGTGGACGAGAATTCGTCTTCGGCCTTTTTTATTGGTGGAAGGGGATAATGCTGACTCATGCGAACTCCTTATAGGGAGATGAAAAGGAGGGGACGTAGATGAAACTGTTATTAACGTCAGCAGGTATTAAGAACGAAAGCATTAAACAATCACTTCTCGAGTTATTGAACAAGCCGATTGAAGAGTGTGAGGCACTCTGTATCCCGACAGCCATCTATGCGTTGAACGGTGGAACGCAGCACGCATGGAACTTTTTTAACGGAGATTTCTCTGCACCGATGTGTGAGTTGGGTTGGAAGTCGGTTGGGGTGCTCGAACTGAGCGTGCTCCCGAGTATCGATGAATCGGTATGGAGACCGACGTTTGAACGGGCGGACGTGTTATTGGTGAATGGTGGCGATCCCCTCTTTTTACATCACTGGATGAAACAGTCCGGGGTCGCGGCATTACTCCCATCTTGGGAAGGTGTCTATGTCGGATTGAGCGCGGGCAGCATGGTGATGACCCCAAGAATCGGGGAAGCATTTGTCGGATGGCGTTCATCTGATGAGCAGAGCGATGGGACGTTAGGGTTTGTCGACTTCTCAATCTTTCCACACCTTGACCACGAGATGCTACCGGAGAATACGTCACGAGATGCGGCAGAATGGGCGGAAGCGTTACAGGCACCCGCTTATGCGATTGACGACGAGACCGCGATTCGTGTGAATGAGGGGAAGATCGATGTGATTTCGGAAGGAAAGTGGAAGAAGTTTTTCTGACTGTATAAAAGCAATAGGAAGGAGATATGAGAGATTGAACCGATTTACACATCAACGAAACACAAATCGAATTATCGTACGACCGTTAGAGAAGCAGGATTATGCGGCATGGTTAAGCGGCTTTACAAATCGTCTTGTTTCGCAACACGAGTATGATCCTGGGAAATTAGACATGAGCGACTGTACGTCCGTTTGGTTTGACTAGCTAGTCGACAATCATCAGTCACTTGCGCTTGAAGACCAGGCACATGTCTTCGCCGTTTTCCGACTCGACGATGGGACACACCTTGGTATGGTGGATTTTTCTACTCTTGCGCGAGATGCGTTTCAATGGGGGAGGGTCGGGTATACGATTCATAATCAGCATTGGGGTCAGGGGTATGGGACGGAAGCAGTCGACCTGGCAATGCGCATCGCTTTTGACGAGTTGAACTTTCAACGAATCGAGGCACATATCAATCTCGACAATGAAGCATCCATTCGTCTCGCGGAGCGTGTCGGCATGTCATACGAGTGTACGAGAGAAGGGTTTATTTATGAGAACGAAAATTGGGTAGACCATCTCGTCTACGTGAAAACGAAGCGCCGTCGATAGAACGACTCCTACCACATATGGTACGATGAATTGACGGAAAGGGGGATGAGCATGGCGATTGAACCACTTCGCGTGCGTGTCCAGCAAACAACACGGATGAGTGACATGCCAGAGGCGATCGAGCTCTCGGCTGACGGTTTATACTATCCATTGAAGACTGGCTTTATTTTAATGTTTGACCAACAACAAGAGGACGGACCGGTCCCGACGACAATCAAGTACACGCCGGAACGATTGGCGCTGATCTGTAAAGGACCGATCGAGATGAATCACTCCTTCATCGAAGGTCGCTTCACGCAAAGCTTATACAAGAATCCATATATGTCGATGACGATGGCGACGACGACATCGCGCCTCGATGTGTCAGAAGAATCATGTACGTTCGTATATGAGTTGTCCATGAATGAAGAAGATGTTGGCATATATGAAGTGCATGTCACATGGACATTTGAAGGAGGAGAAGACTGATGAACTTTACAGAACGTGTAAACAAGATTGAAGAGATGTTGAACGAAGATTGGTTCGAGATGCTCGAAACGAACGAAGAAGAGTATGAAGAGTGGCGCGGTCGCCTCGAGGACCATGCCGAACAAGTCATTACGCACTACGACCAGGAGAACGGTGTTGATGTCAATTCGATCGATAAACTCCTTCAATTGAACGACGAGTTCCCACTCCTATATGGAGAGGATACCGTTCGCCTGTATATCGCACTCATTGAAGCACGCCCAGAAGACAAAGCGGTCTACGATCGGTACGTCGATTATTTGGCAGCCATCAGCGATGCATCGCACGAACAGTTCTTACATTTCCATACACTTGTTGAAGCAGGACGGTTAGAAGAAGCGAGACAACTCGCTCCGCACATGCCGCAACGTCTCGGACTCGAAGAATAAGCATACCGACAGTGTCATCCGAACAGGATGGCACTTTTTTTATGGTTGAAAGGGGACACAATTCATTCCGGACGTCTATTTTAAATGGCGTGTCCGTTCTCTAAGATGAAGGAACAAGGAAATCAATTTAGAGAGCGCGAATGGAAATGAATAAAGGGGGAAATGTGATGTTAAGACTAATCAAGACATCTGTCGAACAAAAAGAACAGATTCTCGCATTTTTACAGGAATGGTACGAACGGGATGAGCGGATCGTCCCGACCTCGGTGGACCGTGAAACGACGGACTTTGAGGCATACGTCAACACGTTACGTCAGAAAGAGTTGCCCGAGAACATAGAGGCAGGCTGGGTCCCGAGCACGACGTATTGGCTCACGGACGGAGAAGAGCTTCTCGGGGCGGCGAACATTCGTCATGACTTGAATGAATCGCTCTTGAAGATTGGTGGGCATGTCGGATATGGAGTGAAACCGAGCGCGCGTGGGCGAGGACTCGCTACGGTTCAATTACAACTTGCGCTTGAGAAAGTGAAAGAGCTAGGAATTGAGCGTGCCTTAATTACGTGTAATCGGACAAACGTCGCTTCTCGTCAGGTCATTTTAAACAATGGAGGCGTCGCGGACACACCGTATACAGAAGAAGACGGGACGATCGTCGAGCGGTTTTGGATCGACTTGAGAGGATGAAGACGAGATGGCGAACTGGATTATCATCTATTTGGCGCTGATTAACTTCTTCGGCATCTATTTGTTCCGGGAAGAGACCGTTCCTTCAAAGAAGTGGTTCTCTTTCTCGAGCGGGGTCGCCATCACGTACTTCTTCATGTATCTCTTGCCGTCGCTGAATAAACGCCAGGACACACTTCGTGTCGATTGGTTGAATCTGGCCTTACCTTCAGAAATCTACATCGTCAGTCTTATCGGGTTTACATTGTTCTATGGCACGATGCGGTTCGTTCGGACACCTCATTTCCAAGATGAGGCGGTCGATCGGGCCGTTTCGTATTGGCTGCAGGTGACCTTGCTCACGGCATACATGACATTTTCAGCGTACGTGGTGACGGCCGACTCCGTGACGTTCGTTGCAAGAAGCTTTTATGCGACGGCGCTCGGTGTCCACTTTTTGGCGCTCGGGCATGACTTGAACCGGCACTATGGTGAACGTTATATGCGACAAGGACGCTACTTGTTGAGCGGTGGGATTTTGCTCGGAGGGTTCTTTTCACGCTGGATTGACTTGCCCGCGCACGTCGAAGCGCTCTGTTTTGCGTTCGTGGCCGGTGCGATGATTCTCAATATCGTGAAGTTTGAACTCCCGTCCGACCGAAATCTGCACTTCCGCACATTCGTTTTGGCCGTATGTAGTTATGGGGGATTATTGCTCATCTTGAAACATCTTCTAAACTTCTGACGAGAACTTCACAAAAATGAATGACTGTTCATTCATCATTTGATATACTGAATTCAAGATTGAATCCGTTTTCAAAAGGGGGAGTTTTGGGGATGTCTACATTTTTAATCGTCAACTGGATTCTATTCTTGCTCGTCCTCGGCTATGGGGTGTATTTATTTGCTTCGCTGGTTCACCAGCGTTATACATTCATCAAGCTCGGGAAGAAGGCAGAATGGAGCCAAACGAACAAAGAACGACTCGAACAGGTCATGATCAACGTGTTCGGTCAAAAGAAATTGTTAAAGGATAAAAAGAGTGGCGCCATTCACGTCATGATGTTTTATGGCTTTATCCTCGTCCAATTCGGGGCGATTGATTTTATTTGGAAAGGACTAGCGGTCGGAACACGTTTCCCACACATCCCGCTCGGTCCACTCTATCCAATCTTCACGTTCATGCAAGAAGTCGTCATGCTCATGATTCTCGTCGCGGTCGTTTGGGGATTCTACCGTCGTTACGTCGAGAAGCTCGTGCGCTTGAAACGAAACTTTTTAGCAGGTCTCGCCCTCATTTTCATCGGCGGGTTGATGGTTTCCGTCTTGTTCGGGAACGGGTTTTATCTCGTCTATAAAGAAGAGCTTCCGATGTGGGGTGAACCGGTCGCGACACTCATCGGTTCAGCGTTTGCTTGGGTACCGGGTCCGGTCGCTTTCGCCTTGTTCGTCGTCTTTTGGTGGATGCACCTCTTATTCTTACTCAGCTTCATGGTTTACATCCCGCAAGGCAAACACGCGCACTTGATCGCCGGGACGCTCAACGTCTGGCTCGGGCGCACACACAAAGTCGGTCGCTTGGCACCTGTTGATTTTTCAGCGATGGAAGAAGCAGAAGAATCAGATGAAGAGATCGTCTTCGGGGTCAACAAGATTGAAGACTTTAACCAGAAGCAACTCGTCGACTTATACGCTTGCGTCGAGTGCGGACGTTGTACGAATGTATGTCCGGCAACGGGAACAGGGAAGATGTTGTCGCCGATGGACTTGATCGTCAAACTTCGTGACCATATGAATATGAAAGGTGCGGCGGTCACAAGAAAATCACCGTGGGCACCGGCACTCATGTTCCAAAACACGCAAGGTGCTGAAATCGCAGCAGCGGCGCAAGATGGCCATATGCTCGTCGCAGACGAATTGATCGGCAACGTCATCACGGAAGAAGAAATCTGGGCGTGTACGACATGCCGAAACTGTGAAGATCAATGTCCGGTCATGAACGAGCACGTCGATAAAATTATCGACCTTCGTCGTTACCTCGTCATGATGGAAGGGAAGATGGATCCGGAGGCGCAGCGCACGGTCGCAAACATCGAGCGTCAAGGAAACCCATGGGGAATGAACCGGAAAGAACGCGAGAACTGGCGCAAGGATACAGAACTCGTCATTCCGACGGCGAAAGAGAAGAAAAAAGCAGGCGAAGAATTCGAATACCTCTTCTGGGTCGGCGCGATGGGCTCTTACGATAGCCGTAGCCAAAAAGTCGCGCAGAGCTTTGCGAGCGTCTTGAACAAGGCGGGCGTCTCATTCGCCATTCTCGGAAACGAAGAGAAGAACTCAGGGGACACACCTCGTCGAATCGGAAACGAGTTACTCTTCCAAGAACTCGCCGAAGCGAACATTAAATTGTTTGAGAAGTATGGGGTGACGAAGATCGTCACGGTCGACCCACACGCCTACAACACATTCAAAAACGAGTATCCAGACTTCGGACTTGATGGTGTGAAAGTGTATCACCATACGGAGTTGCTCGCCGAATTGCTCGATACGGGTCGGATTCAGCCGGATCTTCAAGTGAACGAACGTGTCGTCTATCACGACTCATGTTACCTCGGTCGTTACAACGGCATTTATGATGCACCGCGATTCGTCCTCGAACGGATTCCGGGTGTCGAACTTGTCGAAGCGACACGTAACCGTGAAAACGGCATGTGTTGTGGAGCCGGCGGTGGTCTCATGTGGCAAGAAGAGAAAGTCGGGACGCGTGTCAACGTGGCTCGGACGGAACAACTGCTTGAAACGAAGCCGACGGTTATCGGTTCGGCATGTCCGTACTGTTTGACGATGTTATCGGATGGGACAAAAGCGAAGGAAGTCGATGAGACGGTCGGCACGTTCGACGTTGTCGAATTACTCGATCGCTCGCTGAAAGCCATCGAGATACCAGAACCGGTTGTACAATAATGCAGGAAGGCACGGTCCGTGGACCGTGCCTTATTTGTTTATTGCATTTCAGCTGTGGAGAGAAGCGAAGAGGTCAAATGAGACAAACCTTGTGTCGTCTCGTTGATGGATGAAATGGTTTCAACCATCTGTTCGAGATCTTGTTTGTTCCGTTCAAACGAAAGAACGTATTGCCCCATTTCTTCTTGAACGGTCGAGAAACTAGCCTTGACGTCATTCAATTGACGCATCGCTTCATCGTTCGTCCGATGCATATGCCCCATTTGATCAAAGAGTGCTGCGATATTGGCTTCATTTTCATGAATGAGCGCATTGATTTGACTGCTCAGTTGTTTTGCATTTTCCGCGAGTGTGCGCACTTCGGTGGCGACGACGGCAAATCCTTTCCCGTGTTCTCCTGCTCGAGCCGCTTCGATTGAAGCGTTCAAGGCGAGCAAGTTCGTTTGGTTGGCGATTTGTTCGATGCTTCGCGTCATGTTGACGATTTCTTGAGAACCATTTTTTAGAGCTGTGATGCGATCGAGCGAAGTGTCTACATAAGTGGCAGATTGTTTGAATTCGACTTCCATCTGTTCGATTTGTTCGCCGTTCGTATGTGTCAACGTCATCAAGTGACGACTCATCTTTTCCGTTTGCTCCGTTTCCGCAAGAACTTGGTGCGCTCGATTGCTTGTTTCAGACATCGCTTGCCCTGTTCGGTCCATCGTCGTAGCGACTTCTGCACTGACGCGTGAGACGTCGCTTAACAATGTGGCACGGGCTTCGTTTGCGGACTCGAGTTCATCGAGACGGGCATTGACGTATTGTTCCGTAACAATTTGCGCGTCGAGATTCATCGCGTGTGATAACGCCAAAAGAGATTCGGTTAAAGTAGCCGGATCATGTTGATACGTCTCGACGACTTTTGGCACGAGGAGTGTGTTAAAAGCAGAGTACGTCGCGAGGAACCAGACGACAGGGACCGCAAAGTGATGATGTGTCTGTCCCATTCGTTTTCGCATGGCTAAGAATTTATCATCGATGTTCCCGGTCAATAAACTACGGAAATAATCGGCGAATACCTTCTTTAAACGCTCCCTTGTTGATGAAGCGTTAGCGATTCGGACCATTTCAGGTTGAAGCATTAAGTGATCGAGTACGTTTTCAAGAACTTCATCTAAAACAGATTCTACGAGTGGCGCCATGTCTTGTAGGCGCTTCACTTGGGAGGCCGTATAACCCATATAGTGAGCACGTCCGTTCAAATTTGAGTCAGACGGTTTAGCAATTGTCTGAATTTCGGGAAAACCTTCGGAAGCGACGAAATGAGTTGAAGTTGTCTTACGAAAAAGTGCCATTTGTTTATTCTCCTTCTATTTCATATCTAATTTGGCGTTCTTTTCTATATCGGCAGAAATATGAAGAAACGGAGAACTAGATGTGTTGTAAAGCAGGTTCGTATACAAATGGTTTCGGGAAAGGAGGATTGAGGAACTGGATCTTCCATATTAAGTGAGGTGCGGATGTATGAAAAACATAGTGGTCCTGTTGACGATTGTCAGTGCGCTTAGTAGCCAAATCCTTCCCCAGATTTTGTTTTTATCCATCATGGCAGTCGAAGAAGGGGTCGGGCGATTGATTCCGTTCCTTATTTTTTACGTATCGAGCATGTCAGGACTCTTGTTGTGGGTTTATGTTATCGGACGACGTGGCTCAAAAGATACGTTTTTAATTGCTTTGTCTGTCCTTGTCGTCGGTCTCGTGTGTTTTGTTCTTCCATTTGATCGTGCCATTGAATGGAGCGCATTTTTGGTAGGTGTTGGCTCGATTGGAGTCGGGTCCATCATGACGACGATTTTATCGCAATTAAATGAACTGAAGCCTGCTGTAGAAACTGACTCGAATGAAAAGAGTGGCAGTTCATTACCATTAGTCCTCGGGTTAGTCGGTTGGATTGCCGTGTTCTCCTATGCGTTGACGCAGTCGTACAATCTTGCCGTCGCTCTATTTTTGATCAGTTTGATTCTCCCCTGGCTTTTTGTTCGGAAATTACCGCTTCAAAAATCTGCGACATGGCAGTTTGACACCCGTTCTTTTCTCCGTGCCTTTATAGCGGTCACTGTCTTTACATTGATTAGTCGTCTGCTCAGTCTTCTAGAAGGGGCGCGTGGCTACATCGAAGTGTTTGCCTTAATGATTATCTTACTAAGCTATGTGGGTTGGCTCATGTTTCAAAAGCGGATCCGACGATTCATTACAGCTAGTCGTACACGGCAAGTGCAATTATTATCATTCGTAATCGGGCTGTTTGGTGGCTGGACATTGATTGGGGCAGTATTTGTAAGTCTTGCGTTATATTCATTTCAAGTACTTCTCTTTTACGTCTTCGTTCCATTTTTAACGGGAGTGATCGGGTGGATTCTATTTAGTCGCATGTTTCATTTTGCGCGCCATCCTTATCTTGTGTTACTCATCTCCTCTTTGGTTTTTTTCCTAGGGTTTATCGAACCTCTCGCATTCATACCAGTATTATTTGTCAGTGGTTATACACAAACCATGTATTCAAGTGTCAGTCATGCTTACTTATTCGAAGAGTACGGGGAAAACAAAGAGTTTGCCTCGTTGCTCATTCAATTGTGGAAGCGGTTCGGGATGGTCGTGTCCTACTCATTTCTGATGGTCGGTTTGTTGGGATACGGTTTATACGTTGGACAGACCGTCAATGCGGAATTGTCGTTTCAAATCCCACGAGGTTGGATGTTCGGCGTTCTGGGACTGACGTGGTTGTTCAATATCGGGTTGATCACTGTCTATTGGTTCCGTATTCGAACCGAGGCATCCAATGAATCATAATTTCCTCTAGCTTTTTCATATCGCTTTTGTTTATAATGAGGAGTGATGTTTAACTAGTGACGGAAAAGGAGTGTCCTTTAATGAATAAATCGTTGATTGATTTCGTTTATGAACTTCTCCAAGAAACTGGCGAACAGCCTGTTTCTTTTGATGAGATTCGCGAAAAGATCAAGCAAAACTATACGTTTGCGAGTGAAGAAGAAGAGCTCGAAAAAATCGCACAACTTTACACCGATTTGAACATCGACGGGTTGTTCGTCAACTTGGGAGCAAACCGTTGGGCGCTTCGCGTTTGGTATCCATTCGACAAGTCGGATGAAGATCTCGTCATCGAAGCACGTCAACGTGGTGAACTTGACGAATTCGAAGAAGAGTTCGAAGAAGCAGACGAAGGCATCGTCGATATCGAAGATGACTTGGATGTATTCGCAAAAGTAGAAGATTATGATTCATCTGAATTTGACGATGAGGACGAAGAAGAAAAAGTAGAAGGCCTTGATGACTTCAAGGACGACGACTTGGACGACGACCTCGATCTCGAAGACGAGGATGATTTATAAGAGACCGCAAAAAGCCGGGCATCGCGCCCGGCTAGGCGTGTCTCTTTTTCTTTTTTAGTCGTTTTCACCGACTTGAAAAAAAGAAAAAATAATATCTTGACGACTGTATCGTCTCTGGCGTAAATTAGTCATGGGCTAGTTTAGCACGTAACGATGCAGCAAAAGTGTCCTCCATTCACGGGGGCACTTTTGCTTTTTTTGTTTTTTCGTTTCCCGATGGTTGGTATTCAAGAGAGGAGAAAGAAACATGACAAAGTACATTTTCGTAACAGGCGGGGTAGTATCTTCGCTCGGTAAAGGGATCACGGCAGCTTCACTCGCGCGTCTACTCAAAAATCGAGGACTTAACGTGACGATTCAAAAGTTTGACCCATACATCAACATCGACCCAGGTACGATGAGCCCGTATCAACACGGAGAAGTATTCGTTACAGATGATGGTGCTGAGACTGACCTTGACCTCGGACACTATGAGCGTTTCATCGACATTAACTTGTCGCAAAACGCGAACGTCACATCAGGGCGAATTTATTCGACTGTCTTGAAGAAAGAGCGTCGTGGAGACTATAACGGTGGAACGGTTCAGGTCATTCCACATATCACGAATGAAATCAAAGACCGTGTCTTCCGTGCAGGACGTGAGACGAACGCTGATGTCGTCATTACAGAGATTGGTGGAACAGTCGGAGATATCGAATCTCTTCCGTTCATCGAAGCCATTCGCCAAGTAAAAAATGACATCGGAAAAGAGAACGTCATGTACGTTCACTGTACGCTCGTTCCTTACCTTCGTGCGGCAGGTGAGATGAAGACGAAACCGACGCAACACAGCGTCAAAGAGCTTCGCAGTTACGGGATTCAACCAGACATCATCGTTCTCCGTACGGAGCACGACATTCCGGAAGACATGCGCGAGAAAATCGCACTCTTCTGTGATACGCGTAAAGAAGCGGTCATCGAGGCGCAAGATGCGTCGACGCTTTACGAAGTACCGCTCAACCTTCAAAAACAAGGAATGGACCAACTCGTCAACGACTACTTCGGTTTCAACACACCGGCTGCCGACATGACGGCTTGGAAAGAGCTCGTTCACACGGTCACACACCTTGAGAAGAAAGTGAAAATCGCACTCGTCGGGAAATATGTCGAGTTGCGTGATGCGTATATCTCAGTCGCAGAGGCGCTCAAGCATGCAGGTTATGCGTTCAACGCGGACATCGACATCGACTGGATCAACGCAGAAGACGTGACAGCTGAAAATGTCTCAGACATCCTCGGCGATGCAGACGGTATCCTCGTTCCTGGTGGATTCGGTGAGCGTGGAATCGAAGGGAAAATCGAAGCGACACGTTTCGCTCGTGAAAACAACGTCCCATTCTTCGGGATCTGTCTCGGAATGCAGCTCGCGACGGTCGAGTTTGCCCGTAACGTCTTGAAGTTGGACGGCGCCCATACGGCTGAAATCGACCCATCGACACCGTATCCGATCATCGACCTTCTTCCAGAGCAAAAGGACATCGAGGACCTCGGCGGCACACTCCGTCTCGGACTTTACCCATGTAAACTCGAAAAAGGGACAAACGCGCACGCCGCATACGATCAAGAGCTCGTATACGAGCGTCATCGTCACCGTTATGAGTTCAACAACGAGTACCGTGAAGCGTTTGAAGCAGAAGGTTTCAAGTTCTCAGGTACGAGCCCGGACGGTCGTCTCGTAGAAATCATTGAGATCCCAGAACACAAGTGGTTCGTGGCATCACAGTTCCACCCAGAATTGATTTCGCGTCCAGAACGTCCACAACGTCTATTCCATGACTTCATCCAAGCATCACTTGGAGAATAAGTGATTGAACACCACGGTCCATTGCGGATCGTGGTTTTTTCTACATCAAAAGCATGAGAGGGAAGGTGCCCTTGGCAGGATACATCCCCTTCACTTTCTGGGTACACTAGAAGTAGAATGGGGAGAGGGTGATGGCTCATGAAAGAACGACATTCGATTTATCTTGGATACGGATTGGGGCTTGTGGCGCTCAGTCTGTTGCCGTTCGTCGTCTTGCCTTCCCTTCTATTACCGTACCAGCTCGGTTGGACGGGCATTGTCTTACTCGCACTTTCGGTCGGACTACTGCGGGCGATTCGGGACGGCTCGAACGTCATCCTGAAGCAGATGTGGAAAATTACGTTTTCTCTCTTTTTGATTTTCGTTCTCGTCTATTACGTCTCGTTCGGACTTGTTCTCTATGACACATACGGATTAGATCGTCTATTAGAACAATATAAACGACAGGCGGTCTGGGTGTTCGCGGCATTCAGCTTTTTACAGCCGATTGCCTTACCGGTCCCGGAAGCGGTCAGTATGCCGATTGGAAGTGTAGCGCTCGGACCGTTTCGAGCGGCTTTAGTCGGAAGTATTTCGACTACGCTTGGTATCTTTGTCATGTATGGATTGGCCCGGTTCGGTCGTGAACGGATCATCCGTTGGGTTGAGGAAGAGAAGTTGAAAACATACGACCGATATGTCGAGAAGTATGGTCTTGGCATTTTGCTCGTCTTATTCATCATTCCGATTTTGCCGGACGAGGTCATCTGTCTTGCGGCCGGATTCAGTCGCGTGCCGTTCCCGCGTTTCGCGGGCATCGCGTTCGGTGCAAAACTCGTCACGTCGTTTGGGCTTGCCTACTCCGTCTCCATCGGACAAGTGTTTATGACCGATTCGAGTCCGATTGCGATTGCTTCTGTCATGGCAAGTTTGATTGTCTTGATTCTTGCGTTCATTTGGCGTAAGCGAAAAAAAGGGGATTCGAACGGGACACACGAATAAGGTAAGAACAATCTATAGAGAGGAAGACAAGATGCGACAAGACAATGAAGTGGTCATTCGACCAATTGCAGAACAAGACTTATCAAGACTATGGGAATTGATTTACCGGGATGCGACACCGGAGTGGAAACAGTGGGACGCCCCTTACTTCGAACACAAGGCGATGTCCTACGAAGCGTTTCAACAAATCGAGCGGTCGCTTATCCAAAAAGATGACATGTGGGTCATTGAAGTGGATGGCACCGTATACGGGACCGTTTCTTACTATTTCGAGGATACCGGACGAGAGTGGCTCGAGATGGGCATCATCTTGCATCAGTCTGACCGCTGGAATCGTGGTGTCGGGACGCGCGCCCTGCGGTTATGGACCGAACATCTATTTGAAACGTTACCTGTCGTCCGTGTCGGCTTGACGACATGGTCCGGAAATGAACGTATGATGCGAGTCGCTGAAA
This sequence comes from Exiguobacterium sp. MMG028, assembly GCF_027947425.1. NCBI lineage: Bacteria > Bacillati > Bacillota > Bacilli > Caryophanales > Exiguobacterium > Exiguobacterium sp. MMG028. Next base: position 441,122 of record NZ_JAQJIN010000002.1, on the reverse strand, counting down.
AAGTAGGGATGCAGCTCGAAGGTCGAATCCGTCAAGTGCGTGTCGTGAATGAAAAGCGCTACGATTCGATTCGGATGGGCATGTTACGGGAAGAGTGGAATGAAAAAACGTTGAGGGTCTGAACCTCAACGTTTTTTCTTATGGTGTGATTGACGGTATTGAAGGGGAGTCATGTTTTTGTAAGTCTTAAATGTACTGATAAATGTTGTACACGAGGAAAAACAATACGACTTAGCAATTTCACAAATAGGCAAAGAGGTCACAATTAAGTCATTCATTGATGCCTCAATTCGACGTCTTCGAATGCGTTCTGCAATTGTTTCTCCTGTCTCTTGTTTAAACAAAACAGATAAATAATTGTTAGACAATCCGACTTTTATCGCTACGCTTGATAGAGATAAAAAAGAGTCAGTTAAGTGCTCTTCAATCAATCGGATGGCAGACAATACGCGAGGATCTGAAGAACCTTGTGAGGAAATGAATGACATCATCGTAGCCAATGATTCTGTAATGACAGGGATCGCATAAACAAAATCGAGTGGGGTATGAAGTTCATCCATCAATTTCAACAGCGCACTGGTGTATGCAAGTGATGTCTGGACATTTGAATTGGAGGCAGGAACAAGGCGACTCACATGATAGATGAGTCCTCGAAAGTAAAGACGAAGGCCGTGATGCTCATCTATCATGGGATGCTTCAATAAGTCGAGTGTTAATGTTTCCAACAATGTGTTGGCTAATTGAAGTTGATTACTTTGAAGAGCGTGTATAATTTGCTCATCCAATTCGTAAAAATTTTCCACGTAACTTTGGTCTATAAAATGATTTTTCTCTCGAGCGAGATGGGTTAAAAATTGTTGTCGGATTCTATTTTCCATTTAGCGGTTCACTTCTTTTCTTGAGGATAGAAGCGAGGATGAATGCTTATTTAGAAGCATGTCGTTTCGTTAGCTGTTTTAGCTCCGCGATTTCTTTAGCAAGTGCTCGTTCGTTTGATTCTGAAGAGTCTTGCATTTGTTTCTGAATGGCCTGACTTTGTTGTCGAAATGCATCCGTTTTTTGCTTAGAATGTTTTTGATACTGACGGTGTTGTTCATGGTGTGAATTCAAATCTACTGGTTGATCTGCCATTAGGATAGAATGCTCCTTTCAACAAAAAAATCAAACCGACTGACCCAACGCCTCGTTAATATTAGATTAAAATTGTGAGAGAAATGTGAAAAGTGGAATATATAAAATTTAGGAAGAAAATTAAATAAAAATGTGGCGAATATGTGTCCGAAATGTGTCCAGAAAATAAAAAATGACAGACATGTAAAATGTCTGTCGCGAACTAAAACGTTATTTTACTTCTTGATCTTTAATCGGGAACCAACCGGCACGAGTCGTGATGGCGTTCCAGAGTGGAGCGGGAACAGCGAGCTCGGCTTGTTTGTTCAAATCGAGTTCTGTCTCGATATCGTCTTCACGGTCCGTCTTCACTTTTTCGAGCCATTCTGGGTCGATGATGAGCTCACGACCGAGCGCGGCAAAATCGACGACATCGAGTGCATCTTCCACTTGAGCAGGACGTTGGAGTTGTCCGACTCCGATGAGCGGGATGGCACCATTGATGCGTTTAGCAATACGGTCAATCGAACGCTCCGTAACGTTCTCGTCACGCATAGAAGCTGTATTGAAATTCCAGAGAGACGCATGAATATAATCAACGCTTTCTTCTAAAATCATATCGAGTAACACATCCGTGTCGTCGAGCGTGATGCCTGGCTCTTCAATTTCTTCTGGTGAGAAGCGATAGCCGACGAGGAAGTTTTCCGCATCTGCGGCTACTTCTTTGACACGGCGGATGACTTCGCGCGGGAACGTCAAACGTCCACGGACATCACCGCCGAAGCGATCTTCACGGCGATTGGAGTGCGGAGAGAAGAATTGTTGAATCAAGTAGGTATTCGCCCCATGAATCTCGACTCCGTCAAATCCGGCTTCGATGGCGCGACGCGTCGCTTCACCGAACGCCTCGATGATGGCTTCGACTTCTTCGGTCTCGAGGGCACGTGGTATAGCGGCGCCTTCTCGGACAGGTGCGACGGCACTTGCACTGACAGGTTGTTCGTTCGGTACGAGTTCAGGTGGTGACATCCGTCCTGCGTGGAAAATTTGAAGGATGGCTTTTGCGCCTTCCGCTTTTAAACTTTCCGCCAATTGACGGAGACCTGGGATGAATTTGTCGTCATTGACCCCGAATGCGTTCGGGAACCCTTTCCCGTCTTCTGTCACGTACGCGCAAGCCGTGATGGCGAGCCCGACGTTTTGCGCCCGCTTCCGATAGTAGGCGAGCTCATGCTCGGATACTTCGCCTGTTGGCTCTGATGAGTAATGTGTCATCGGTGCCAATACGAGACGATTCGGTACTTCGACGTCATTTTTGAACTGAAAAGGTTGTAACATACGTTTCATCTGAAATCCTCCTTCAACATGATACCTTGAAGTCTAAGCTTCTCGACTCAAAAATGCGAGTCGGATGCTTGTGAATGAACACATTACAGGTTGCTCAAGCGTAAGAGATGATTGAACTAAAAAGAATAGGGTATAATACAGGAGAAAAGTTGATATTCGGTTCGAGACAATAGAGAGACCACAACAGAAAGGGGAAGCCTTGTTTTTGTTGTGGTCTCTTTTTCTATTCATTGAACCGTACTTACTATAGGAGGGAATAAGATGGAAATCAGAAATTTCTCAGCGAAAGAACGAGCGAAACGATATGAGCAACTGACGAGTGAACGTCATGACGTTCTTGTTGTCGGTGGAGGTATTACCGGAGCGGGGATTGCGCTCGATGCTTCGTCGCGTGGGATGAAGACAGCTGTCCTCGAGATGCAAGATTTTGCGGCAGGGACATCAAGTCGTTCGACGAAACTTGTTCACGGGGGGCTCCGCTATTTGAAACAATTCGAAGTGGCGCTCGTCGCAGAAGTCGGGAAAGAGCGGGCGATTGTATATGAGAATGGTCCCCACGTCACGACACCGGAACAAATGCTCTTACCGATGCACAAGGGAGGTACGTTCGGTCCCTTCTCAACATCAATCGGACTGATGGTGTACGACTTCCTCGCAGGTGTAAAACGTGCAGAACGTCGCATGATGCTCAAACCAGATGAGGTCATCAAAAAGGCGCCGCTCGTGAAAAAAGATGATCTGGTCGGAGGCGGTTACTACGTCGAGTACCGCACAGATGATGCACGATTGACGATTGAAGTGGCGAAAGAAGCAGCGAATCATGGTGCGCTTCTCATGAACTACGCCAAAGTGACCGGATTGATTTACGAAAACGGCAAAGTGGCCGGTGTACACGTCGAAGATCAGATTGACGGGTCGACGTATGATGTCTATGCGAAGAAAATCATCAACGCGACCGGTCCATGGGTCGATGAGTTACGAGAAGAAGATAACTCGAAAAAAGGGAAGCAACTTCGCCTGACAAAAGGAATTCACTTGGTGATCGACCAGTCGAAATTCCCGCTCAAACAAGCGATCTATTTCGATACACCGGACGGTCGCATGGTCTTTGCGATTCCACGCGGAAACAAAGCATACGTCGGAACGACGGATACGTTCTTCGATAAAAACAAAGCGCATCCACGAATGACGACGGAAGACCGCGATTATATTTTAGAAGCCATTCACTATATGTTCCCAGACGTCAATGTCACAGCGGATGATGTGGAATCAAGCTGGGCAGGTATTCGTCCGTTGATTTACGAAGAAGGAAAAGACCCTTCTGAAATTTCACGTAAGGACGAAATTTGGCAGTCAGACAGCGGCTTGATCACGATTGCCGGCGGTAAATTGACAGGGTATCGCAAGATGTCGGAAACGGTCGTCGACCTCGTCGCAAAACTGTTGAAAGAAGAAGACGGTGTCGTTTACTTGGCTAGCCGGACGAAACATATGCCGATGTCAGGTGGTCACGTCGGTGGTTCGAAAGGCTTCAAAGACTTCCTTGAGAAGAAAACAAAAGAACTTCAAAATCATGGCTTAGACGAAAACCATGCGGAAGAACTTGTTCGTCTATACGGATCGAATATCGATCGTGTCATCGAACGTATGGACGCGAACGCATATGACCTTCCTGAAATCGTCTACGCGCAATTGGTTTACGGAATCGAAGAAGAATCAGTCGTTCGTGCCATCGACTTCTTGATTCGCCGGACAGGCGCAATGTTCTTCGATATCGACTTCGTCCGTCAATATAAAGACGGTGTCCTTCGCTGCATGGCCGATGTCTTCAAATGGTCAGATGAGCGTTTGAAAGAGGAACGCGAAGAAATCGAGAAAGAGATTGAAATCGCAGTTATCCCAGTGCCTGTAGAATCTTAAAATCTAATGTGTCACACGAGAGGTTCATTCTGAACAGGATGAACCTCTTTTTGTGGAATGGTTTCATGACTTCAGAATAACGGTATATCTCATAAGTAGTCACTCTTACGTTGAAGGAGAACTGTTTATGAAACGAAAGCTCATCGCCGTCTTATTAATCGGCGTTCTATTCATAGTAGGCTGGCGCTATGTCAATCTGGATCGTCTGTTAGCCGATGTGTATTACGTCAAAGTCCCGAGCCCAGAAGTGGCGACACAGACATCTAACGGATATCGGTACGATCTCATCGGCTACGATGAAGATGGGAAGAAGCGACCGCTCGCCATTGCGACTCCTTCATTATTAGCAGAGGGAGACTTTCTGAAAGTGTATGTCAAAGAGGAAGCTCCTGAAGTGACCGATTATGAACGCGTGGGTGCGCTAGAAGTCCCTGCACAATTGAAAGAAGAACAGCAAGAAGATACCGAGTCATCGTTCCCTTGATTTCAAAAGATAGGCATCGCGAAAAAGAGACGAGTTTGGTATGGTTAAATTGTTTGATTATGGAAAACGATGAATGAAAGAAGGGACATGCATGTCACGGATGTTGATTGCAGATGACCAGGACGGAATTCGTACGATGCTCGCCCAAGTGTTCACAAACATGGGGGTTGACGTGGACACGGCGCAAGACGGCATCAAAGCCTGGGAGTTTTTAGAGCGAGAGCAATACGATTTAGTACTTCTTGATATGAACATGCCCCGTATGTTCGGTCACGAAGTGTTGCGTCGGATGAGAGAACAAGAACTAGAGACACCTGTCATGATCATGACGGCGTTCGGAGAAGAAACGGTGATTGACGAGGTGCGTCGTCTCGGAATCACTGCACAATTTGAAAAGCCGTTTGATATATACGGAATGATTGAAAAAGTGAAGGAAGTCTTGAAAATTTGACATTTCGTCACCAAGATGACATATGTAAACGCTTGCGCTAAGCCATTTCTATGCCCGAATAGCATAGGCACATGTTTTACGGTGTGTTATAATGGGAACGAATTGCACGGGGGAACTTTTCCCAAACGTGTATAATAGCGAACAGACAGGAGGATGTCATTATGCCATTAGTATCAATGACAGAAATGCTTAACAAAGCATTCGAAGGCAAGTATGCAGTAGGCCAATTCAACATCAACAACCTCGAGTGGACGCAAGCGATTCTTCGCGCTGCGGAAGACGAGAAATCACCAGTAATCCTCGGTGTATCAGAAGGTGCAGCGAAGTACATGGGTGGCTTCACAACAGTTGTCAAAATGGTTGAAGGTCTCATGCACGACTACAACATCACTGTTCCAGTTGCAATCCACCTTGACCACGGTTCTTCATTCGACAAGTGTAAAGCAGCGATCGACGCTGGATTCACATCAGTCATGATCGACGGTTCACACCACCCGATCGACGAAAACGTTGAAATGACGAAACAAGTTGTCGAGTACGCGCACGCTAAAGGCGCTTCTGTTGAGGCAGAAGTCGGTACAGTTGGCGGCGAAGAAGACGGCGTCATCGGTGGCGTACAATACGCTGACCTCGAAGAATGTGTACGTGTTGTTAAAGAAGCGAAAGTGGATGCACTTGCTGCAGCACTCGGTTCTGTACACGGACCATACCAAGGTGAGCCGAAGCTTGGCTTCAAAGAGATGGAAGAAATCGCGAAAGCGACACAAACTCCACTCGTTCTTCATGGCGGATCAGGAATTCCTGAGCACCAAGTTAAAAAAGCAATCGAGCTCGGACACAGCAAAATCAACGTCAACACTGAGTGCCAACAAGAGTGGACTCGTGCAGTACGTGAGAAGCTTGACGCTGACTCGAAAGTATATGACCCACGTAAAGTTATCGGACCTGGGATCGAAGCGATCTACAACGTCGTAACTGGCAAAATGCGTGAGTTTGGTTCTAGCAACCAAGCATAATCCTGTTTGATCAAGTCGGTTCTCTATGAGGACCGACTTTTTGTATGTTCAACTGTCATCAGGCTCTGAATCTGACAAAGGGTGTAGTAATTCACCTGTTCTTTCCTCATAATAGAGGTTGTAAGCGATCACAAATTGAGGAGGAGACACATATGCGTTTTTTCATTGACACAGCAAATGTGCAAGACATCAAACAAGCTCACCAAATGGGCGTCATCGGGGGCGTGACGACGAATCCGTCGCTCGTCGCTAAAGAAGGTGTCGACTTTCATACAAGACTTCGTGAAATCTGTGAGATCGTCGGGGATCTCTCGGTCAGCGCGGAAGTTATTGCACTCGATGCAGAGGGTATGGTGGAAGAAGGAAAGGAACTTGCTGCCATTGCGCCGAATATTACGGTAAAGGTACCGATGACACCAGCGGGGATGGAAGCGGTCAAGCAGTTTAAAGAGCTCGGGATCAAAACGAACGTGACGCTCATCTTTAACGCGAACCAAGCATTGCTCGCGGCGCGCGCCGGCGCTTCATACGTTTCTCCATTCATCGGCCGTTTAGATGACATCGGTCAAGATGGACTCGAACTCATCGAGACGATTGCCAACATCTTTGCGATTCATGGCATCGAGACAGAAATCATCGCGGCATCGGTACGTCATCCGGTTCACGCGACGAAAGCCGCACTCCTCGGGGCTGACATTGCGACAGTCCCTTACAAAGTCATCGAACAGATGATGAAACATCCGCTCACAGACAAAGGCATTGAGCAGTTTTTAGCGGATTGGAACAACGCTCAATCCAAATAAGTCCGTCGTAGAAAGGTTTTGATCAGCGTGGAAATTCTCCATATCGTTGGGCAGCAAAAATTAGAAGGAACCGTTGAAATTAGCGGAGCGAAACAAAGCGCCCTCCCTTGTCTTGTGGCTGCACTTCTTACAGAAGAGTCGGTGACGATTGAAAACGTTCCGATGATTGAAGATGTAGAAGTGATGGTCAACTTGTTGAGAGAGTTAGGGGTTCGGGTCGAGCGTGAGGGCGAACGGATGACCATTCATTCGAATGAAGCTGTCGCTATGCCTCTCCTCGGTTCGGAGACGCGGAAAGTCCGTGCCGCTGTGTATTTACTCGGTGTCTTCGCCGCTCGATTCGGAAAAGGGGCGGTCGGGCTACCTGGAGGATATGCGATTGGTCCACGACCGATTGATTTGCACTTGAAAGCGTTGGAACGTCTCGGCATTCATGTCGAGAATGAATCTGGTCTCTATCATGTCCGGGTCGAAGAACTTGTCGGGAATCGGATTTACTTAGACTTACGGTCGTTCGGGGCAACCGTGAGTGCGATGCTTGCAGCGGTCTTGGCGAAAGGGACGACGGTCATCGAGAATGCGGCCTGTGACCCTGAAGTCGTCGATGTGGCAACGATGCTCACATCGATGGGCGCACACGTGAGTGGAGCGGGTACCGATGAGATTCGTATCAAAGGCGTTGAACGGTTACATGGTTGTACCCATACGTTAATCCCGGATCGCCTCGAGGCAGGTACGTTCATGATGTTCGGCGCGGTCTCGGGTAGCGTGACGGTGCAACCGGTCATTTCGACTCACCTTGAAGGGGTCATCCAAAAACTATTGGATTATGGTGCACAGGTGGAAGTTGGCGAGGAGTCAATCGCGGTGACTGCCAATCAATCCTTGCCGACAGACATTCGCGTGTTCCATTATTCGGGATATCCGAGTGACTTACAGCCGATTATGTCAGCGGCTTTGTTGAAGGCAGACGGGACGAGCATTGTCACGGACAAGCTGTATTCCCAACGATTCCGACACATCGCCGAGATGCGCCGAATGAACGCGCAAATCACGCTAGAAGATTCCTCGGCGGTCATTCGCGGAGGAAATCAACTTGCGAACGCAGAAATGGAATGCACAGATGCGCGAAGTGCCGCGGCACTCGTTTTATCAGCACTTCAGGCGTCTGGAGAATCGACGTTACTTCATGCAGAACGGTTGAATGATTCATACGTCGACTTTGTCGGCAAATTAAAACAGCTCGGTGCGCTCGTTTGGGTGGAAGATCACACCGAGGCATAAAAGGGGAGATTTCGGGTGGAACGAAGTTTATCGATGGAACTGGTCCGGGTCACAGAAGCAGCGGCACTTGCTTCAGCCCGTTGGATGGGTCGCGGTTTGAAGGTCGAGGCAGATGATGCAGCGACGACGGCAATGCGTGACGTCTTTGACACGATTCCGATGAAGGGGATTGTCGTCATCGGAGAAGGTGAAATGGACGAGGCCCCGATGCTCTACATCGGAGAAAAGGTCGGGAACGGCTATGGCTCACGTCTCGATGTCGCGGTCGACCCGTTAGAAGGAACGAACATCGTCGCAACCGGAACGTGGGGAGCGCTTGCCGTTCTCGCAGTCGCCGATGCGGGAGACCTTCTTCATGCACCGGACATGTATATGGAAAAAATCGCAGTCGGACCGGAAGCGGCTGGTCTCGTCAGTCTCGACAACTCGATTGAAGAGAACATCGAGATTGTGGCGAAGGCGAAGAAGAAAAACGTGGAAGATGTCGTTGTGACGATCTTACATCGGGACCGACACAAAGAAATCATTCAGCGGGTCCGGGCGACTGGAGCGCGAATCAAGTTGATTCCAGACGGGGATGTGGCGGCAGCAATCAACACGGCCTTCCCGAAAACGGGTGTCGACTTGCTACTCGGTTCAGGTGGTGCACCTGAGGGCGTCATCGCCGCTGTCGCGATGAAGTGTCTCGGTGGAGACTTCCAAGGACGCTTGCTCCCGGAAGACGAGGCACAAAAACAACGTTGCCATGACATGGGTATCGAAGACACGGATCGGATTCTTCTCCTCAATGATTTAGTAAAGGGTGAGGATTGTATCTTTGCGGCGACAGGTGTCACGGACGGTGAATTGTTACGTGGCGTCCAATTCACGTCGCAAGGTGGGCAGACACATTCCGTTGTCATGCGTGCCAAGTCTGGTACTGTACGCTTCGTAGAAGGGAATCATTCCCTCACGAAAAAACCGAAAATGGTCATGAAACCTGAATAACATGGAGTCGCGGATGAGTAAACGTCCGCGACTTTTTTGTGGTGAAAACGGGAATGGGTAGTCAGGAGGTGGGTATGATGATCGAAGTGGAAGGACTCGTGAAGACATTTAAAGATGTTCCGGCAGTGAATGATGTTTCGTTCTCCGTGAAAGAAGGAGAAATTTTTGCGTTTTTAGGACCGAATGGCGCCGGTAAATCGACGACGGTGCAAATGTTGACGACGCTCGTGCGTCCGACATCCGGAGTGGCGCGAGTCAACGGATTCGATGTCGTCAAACAAGAAAAAGACGTCCGCCTGTCGATTGGGGTCGCTTTACAGGAAACCGGGATCGATAAAGTGCTGACGGGGCGTGAGTTGCTCGTCTTACAAGGGCGATTGTTTAAGATGTCAAACGAGGAGGCGCGTCGTCGTGCGGATGAGTTGTTAGAAGTCGTGTCTCTGACAGATGCCGCAGATCGACGGAGTGGAACGTATTCAGGTGGAATGCGGCGACGTCTTGACTTAGCCCTTACGCTCGTCCATCGCCCGACCGTGTTGTTTTTAGATGAGCCGACGACGGGTCTCGACCCGGCAAGTCGGATTGAAATATGGAATGAAGTGCGAAGACTGAACCAAGAGTTTGGAACCACGATTTTTTTGACGACCCAATACTTAGAAGAAGCGGATGAATTGGCTGACCGGATTGCGATCATCAATCACGGAAAGATCGTCAGTGAAGGAACGGCCGAAGAGCTAAAACAACTCGTCGGTGGTGAGGCGATTGCGATGGATTTCTCGAACGAGTCAGATGCGACGACTGCCGCGACACACTTTCAGACCACGGCGAACGGGAACCATGTATCGTTCGAACTGCGTGATGTGACGCTGACCGAAATCGTTCGGGCGTTAGATGAACAAGGGCTACAACCTGAACGTTTGACGGTGAAACAACCGTCGCTTGATGACGTATTCTTACAAGTGACGGGCGAATCTTATGAAGGGGGCGAGCTTCGTGTGGACTGAGACGTGGTTATTTACGAAGCGGAGTTTAGTCACGACGATCCGAAATCCGTTTTCATTTATTCCGAACTTGATCATCTCTGTCTTCTTTTTACTCGTGTATACGAGCGGACTGTCGAGCGTGGCGTCCCTTCCTCAGTTCGAAGGAAGTGACTACTTGAACTTCATCTTACCGGTATCAATCGTTTCGGGTGCGGTCGGTGGGGCAGGGGGGACCGGACAAGCGCTTGTCCGTGATATCGAGAGTGGGTATTTTGCGAGGTTATTATTGACTCCCGCGACCCGGACCGCGATCGTGCTCGGACCAATGATTGCGGGGATGCTGCAGTTACTTGTCCAAACGCTACTTATCTTTGCGGTCGCGTTTTTACTCGGCCTCACGATTCCGGTCGGGGCGGTCGGCTTTTTCTTCACGGTATTACTCGCCATCGGGTTCGGCCTTGGATTTGCGGGCTATTCGGTAGGCGTCGCGTTAAAGACACGGAATGCACAAGCGGCGCAGGCGGGTACGCTGTTGTTCTTCCCTCTCATTTTCCTATCGACGACGTTCGTTCCGAAAGAATTGATTGAGGCAGAGTGGTTGAAAGTGGCGGCGACATTCAATCCGACCACGTACATTTTTGAAGGGATGCGGGCCGTCTTGACCCAACCGGAGATTGACTGGGGTGCTCTATCGGCTGGACTCGCAGTGGCAGGAACGATGAGTGTACTCATGATTGTCTTTGCGGCGACGAATGCGAGAGGGGCATTGAAACAAAAATAAGGGAGGAGTTGGATGCAAGAACTTTCAATGATGATTCGGATTGTTTTGACAGGGGTTGGTGCGTATATATCAATCATTTTGATGTTGCGTATTTCTGGTAAACGAACGTTAGCTAAGATGAATGCATTCGACTTTATCGTGACGGTGGCGATGGGTTCTATATTAGCGACTACGTTAACGAGTCAACAAACGTCATTGCTTGCAGGGTTAACGGCATTTGGAACGCTAGTCGTCTTACAATATATGTTGGCGAAATTGTCCAAGCGATTTTCAATGGTAAATCGAATGATTAAATCGGAGCCGACGTTACTGTTTTATAGAGGGGATTATTTACAAGAATATTTACGGAAAGAACGAATATTAGAAATGGAAGTCATTCAAGCGATTCGTGCGAGTGGAACTCCTCTAGAACAAGTCGAGGCGGTTGTCTTAGAGACGGATGGGACGTTCTCGGTACTAAAGGATTCTCAAGATGTGATGGAACATGTAAACAAATAAAAAAACGACTCGGTTCCCATGAACCGAGTCGTGATGTTGAATTAGAGGTATGATCCAGCGCCAACGTAACGTGGTGCCCAGTATCCAGAAGTGAAGCTCGCGTATTTCACGCCGCCTGTTTCTGAGTTGATCATTTGCGTTTTGCTAAGTGCCATCCCAACGTGGTGGATCGTTCCACCTGAGTGTGAGAAGAAGACGAGGTCACCAGCTTGAATCGATGACTTCGAGATTTTCTTCGCGCTTGAGTATTGCTGGCGTGAAGAACGTGGGAGTGTTTTACCGATTGCTTTTTTGTAAACATGTCCAGTGTAGCCTGAGCAGTCAAATCCAGCAGTCGTTGTTCCACCGTAACGATAAGGTGTACCGAGGTACTTTTTCGACTCAGCAACGAGTTTTGCACGTTTGCTTGACGATGACGTTGAAACTGTCGTCGTTGTTGAAGTTGATGTTCTCGGCTTCAAGTACGTGTACGTTGAAGAAGCTGAGATGTAACGGTGTGTACCTTTGTAGTTGATCTTATAAAACGAACCGGATTTACCAAGGTATGTATAGCGTTGACCTTTATCCATCTTCGCGACAACTTTCGATGACGTAAGTGACGGGGCAGTGCGGATGTTCAAGCCGTTGACTTTCGAGTAAGCGAAAGTGCCGGTAGCGGCTTCTGCTTGTTCACCAGTTGAGAACATGAGACCCGAGAAAGCAACAGTAGCAGCGACGACGATAGATGCAATACGCTTTAACATTGTGTAATTCCCTCCGTTTTTAAAATCAAATCGTTATTATATGACAAAGTCGAGTATTTTATAGTCGAGCACAAGTTGTGAGTATTACCCGGTTTCCTGTGCAAATAAACTATATCATGCGCAAGACCGATGGCATTTTTCAATCACAAGTCAAAAAAGCGTTTTCTTGTAACAGAAATGAAACAATATGTGGATATAGCACTTATTTTGTTACAAAATCATCTTTTACTGTGTAAGGTTTTGTACAAGAGGGAAACGCATGAGCAAAAGGTGATTTTTGCACGGTGACGACATGGAGAAAATGTGATTAGATGATGACAGAACAAAAATAATCAAGTTGAATACTTCTTGTAATGAAATGTAGAAAGATAGGTGACTTGAATGAGTCAACAGACAGAACCGACAAAAAATTACACGCTTCGTGAACTCGAGACGAAGACGTTAAAAGAATTATATGAGATCGCCAAAGAAGTCAAAGTTCCAAACTTCCGAGAAGCACGGAAACGTGAGCTCATGTTCCGGATTTTGAAATCTCAGGCCGAATCAAAAGATTTATACTTCCTCGAAGGTATTCTAGAAATCATTCCACCGAATCCTCAGTCGCAAAATGACGGCGGATTTGGCTTCCTCCGACCAATCAATTACTCTCAATCTTCAGAAGACATTTACATCGCTGCTTCACAAATTCGTCGTTTCAACCTCCGAAATGGGGACCTCGTGACGGGGAAAGTCCGCAAACCGAAAGAGAACGAACGATTCCAAGGGTTGTTGAGTGTAGAGGCGGTCAACGGGGAGTCGACGGACTCGACGCGGTCACGCGATTACTTCCCGGCACTTACGCCGATCTATCCGGAACAACAGATGGTGCTTGAGACAGAGCCGAAACATCTTTCTGTACGTGTCATGGATATGATTGCCCCTGTCGGATTCGGACAACGTGGATTGGTTGTCGCGCCACCGAAAGCGGGGAAAACTTCGCTCTTAAAAGAGATTGCGAACTCGATCACGACGAATCATCCGAACGTCGAATTGATCATTCTTTTAATCGATGAGCGACCAGAGGAAGTGACCGACATCCAACGTTCTGTACCGGATGCGGACGTGGCCTTCTCGACGTTTGATGAGACACCGGAAAACCATGCGCGCATTTCAGAACTCGTCCTCGAACGGGCGATGCGTCTCGTGGAACATAAGAAAGACGTGGTCATCTTACTTGATTCCATCACACGATTGACGCGTGCGTATAACCTATCCGTTCCGCCGAGCGGACGGACGCTCTCTGGAGGGATTGACCCGGCAGCGTTCCACAAACCGAAAAAATTCTTCGGGGCGGCCCGGAATATTGAAGACGGAGGTAGCTTGACGATTCTTGCGACCGCACTCGTCGATACCGGTTCACGAATGGATGACGTCATCTATGAGGAATTCAAAGGAACGGGTAACATGGAACTCCATCTTGATCGGAAATTGGCGGAACGCCGCATCTTCCCGGCAATCGATATTCGTCGTTCGGGGACGCGGAAAGAAGAGTTGTTACTCGGCAAGGACGAACTCGACTCGCTATGGACGATTCGTCGTACGATGAACGAGTCTCCAGACTTCGTGGAACACTTCTTACGCCGTGTCCGTGAGACAAAAACGAACCTCGACTTTTTCGCTGCGCTAGAGGCAGATAAGAAAAAAAGACGACCGGTGAAAAAAACGAAAACAGACTTGTAAATCCTATAGTAGGGTGATATTATATTCTAGTGAACTTTCTCTAGGTTGAAAGAATACTTAGGGCCGAAGGAGTTGAAAAGCAATGAAACAAGGAATCCACCCAGAATACCGTAAAGTCGTATTCATGGACTCGACGACAGAATTCAAATTCATCACTGGTTCAACTCGTTACTCTAACGAGACAATCACGATGGAAGATGGAAACGAGTACCCACTCATCCGTGTCGATGTATCTTCTGATTCGCACCCGTTCTACACAGGTCGCCAGAAATTCGCATCTGCAGATGGTCGTATCGAGCGCTTCAACAAGAAATACCAACGTTAATCGTAAAGTTGTATGCTCACCGCCTAGGGATTGCCCTTGGCGGTTTTTTGTTACATAGACGCGGGTAAAGAGACAAAAGAATGTCGTTAGGGGGCCGTTATGGAACTTATACTCATCAGTATCAGCTTGTTGATCGGGGTCGGCATCATGTCGCAATGGTTGGCATGGCGCTATCAAATTCCGGCAATCATCATCATGACGCTCGCCGGGGTGTTGGCAGGTCCGATTCTTGGGCTGTTTGATCCGCGTGAACTACTAGGGGACTTATATAGTCCGATCATCTCGTTTGCGGTCGCCATCATCTTATTCGAAGGGAGTCTCGGGCTTCATTTCAGTGAAATCAATCAATTCCGGCGGTCAATCGTCCGCATCGTCACGGTCGGAGTCGCGCTGTCGTTCGTCGGAATGTCGCTACTCATCCAATATGTCGGCGGGCTACACTGGGTCGTTGCCTGGACGATGGGGGCGCTCTTCGTTGTGACGGGTCCGACTGTCGTCATTCCGTTATTGCGACAGGCGCACTTGAAAGATCGTGTCGGAGCGATTTTGAAGTGGGAAGGAATTATCGTCGATCCGGTCGGGGCACTGCTCGGGCTCTTCGTCGTCCGGCTCGGATACATCGTATATGAAGGAATGGACTTATGGATGCAGCTCTTGTTTGCTGGTGCTTGTATTGTCGGGATCGGACTCGGGTATTTGTTCGGGCATCTCCTCATGGGATGGTTTGTCGCGGAGAAGGTACCTCGTTACCTGCGTGCCTCGGTCACATTGACGGCCGTCCTCATCTTGTTCTCACTCAGTGAACTCATGATGCACGAAGTCGGGCTTCTCGCCGTGACGGCGATGGGGATGACGATGGCCAATACGAAACATCGGGACGAGGAGATTATCGAAGAGTTGCAATCGTTTAAAGAAGACATTTCAATTTTGCTCATTTCGTCCGTCTTCATCTTATTGACGGCGTCGCTTTCTCGGGCAGAGCTCTTAAATATCTTCCAATGGCCACTTCTCTTGACGATTGCCGGGATTCTCTTCTTGGTTCGCCCAGTGGCGATTTACTTGTCGACGATTGGTGGAGGACTGCCGCTAGCGGAACGAGGATTTATCGGCTGGATTGCACCGCGTGGAATCGTCGCGATGACAGTCGCTGGATTTTTTGCTGAAGAAGTCGCGCATCTCGGGATTGACGATGCGAAGCAAATGTTACCGCTCACGCTCGGACTCGTCTTCATTTCCGTAACGTTACACGGTCTCACGATCCGGCCGCTCGCACGTAAATTGAAATTAATTGATGTGCAAAAAGAAGCGAAAGCCGACGAGTAAAGGACGGATTCACTTCAAAAAGAATTTGGAAGAAGTCAACCCTTTTCCTCAACTCGAAAGATAGGTATAATCGGAAAGCGATTATCGATGGAGAGGGCGAAGAACAATGATGCATGTGACGAACCGATATGGTTGGATTGAAGTGATTTGTGGGAGTATGTTTTCAGGGAAGTCGGAGGAATTGATTCGCCGTGTCCGCCGCGCTCACTATGGAAAGATTCCGGTCCAAGTGTTCAAACCAGCAATCGACGACCGGTATCATGAAGAGAACGTCGTCTCACATACTGGCAACTCGGTCGTGGCGGTACCCGTCGCGTCGAGCCAAGACTTATACGATGCCGTGCGCGAAGAAACGCAAGTTATCGCAATCGATGAGGTACAGTTCTTTGACGAAGGGATTGTCGATGTCATCGAACAGCTCGCGAACGAGGACAAACGTGTCATCTGTGCCGGACTCGATATGGACTTCCGAGGTGAACCGTTCACAATGATGCCTGAGCTGTTGTCGCGTGCGGAGTTCGTGACGAAACTGCAGGCGATTTGCTTGTCTTGTGGTGCACCGGCTTCACGGACGCAACGCTTGATTGACGGACAGCCGGCTCGTTATGAAGATCCAGTCATCTTGGTTGGGGCTTCGGAGTCGTACGAACCGCGATGCCGTCACTGCCATGACGTACCGAATAAACCACATCCGGTCCGCCATACGGTGGCAGACTGATGAATCGACGGACCGCCCTCGGCGGTCCGTTTTTTTGCTATAATAGATAGAGTTTGATTTGACGGAGAAAGGACGGATCATTATGTTTGACCGTTTAAGTGTATTAGAAGATCGCTATATGCAATTGAATGAAATGCTCGCCGACCCAGAAGTGCTCAGCGACTCGACGAAGTTGAGACAATATTCGAAAGAACAGGCGCAGTTAGAAGAGACGGTACAGATGTATCGTCAATATAAAGAGAAGAGCGAGGCGTTCAAAGAAGCGAAGGCGATGCTCGAAGACCGGACGCTCGACGCCGACATGCGCGAGCTTGCTAAAGAAGAGATGAACCTCTTAGAGCCGGAAGTGAAAGAATTAGAAGCGAAGTTGCGGATTTTATTGCTTCCGAAAGACCCGAATGATGATAAGAACGTCATCGTCGAAGTCCGGGGTGCGGCAGGAGGAGACGAGGCAGCCCTTTTCGCAGGCGATTTATATAAGATGTACACGCGATTCGCTGAGCGTCAAAACTGGAAAGTTGAACTAATTGACGCGAACTATACCGAACTCGGTGGGTTCAAAGAAGTCACGTTCATGATTAACGGGGCAGGTGCCTATTCAAAACTCAAATTTGAGAACGGCGCGCATCGTGTACAACGTGTCCCGTCGACGGAGTCAGGTGGACGGATTCATACGTCTACGGCGACAGTTGCCGTCTTACCTGAAGCGGAAGATGTCGAGGTACACATCGATATGAAAGATGTACGTGTCGATACGTTCACTTCGTCAGGTCCAGGGGGACAGTCCGTCAACACCACGCAGTCCGCTGTCCGTTTGACACACATCCCGTCTGGTCTCGTCGTCTCATGTCAGGACGAGAAATCGCAACATAAAAACAAAGACAAGGCGATGAAGGTCCTTCGGGCACGCCTATATGACAAAATGCAAAGCGAGCATATGGAAGAACTGTCGGCACAGCGGAAATCTGCTGTCGGGACAGGGGACCGCTCTGAACGGATTCGCACGTATAACTTTCCACAAAGTCGTGTCACCGATCACCGTATCGGATTGACGCTCCAGAAGTTAGATCGTGTATTAGCGGGTGAACTCGAGGACATCATTGACGCCCTCATCATGGATGAACAGGCACGTCTTATGGAGGATGCGGAATGATGCGTGTCGCCGCGCTACTGAAGCAGACAGAGGAACGGCTTCAAGAGGCCGGGCGCGACCGTGCGGCTGCCGAATGGTGGCTCATGCACGTGCTCGATGTCGACCGAACAGGTCTCCTCGTTCGATTGTCGGATGAACTATCCGCGGATGAAGCGGAACGGTTCGAAGCCGGAATCGAGCGTCTATTGACTGGAGAACCCGTACAACACGTGATCGGGCAGGCACCGTTTTATGGTCGCTCGTTCAAAGTGAATCGGGACGTCTTAATCCCGAGACCGGAAACAGAAGAGTTGATTGACTGGCTTCTCGGGCAAATTCGTCACGTAGCGGACGATGAAATCGTGGACATCGGAACAGGGAGCGGCGCGATTGCGATCACGCTCAGTTTAGAACTCGGTGTCCGGGTACAGACGGTCGATATTTCCCCGGAAGCGATTGCGGTCGCGAAACGGAATGCGGAAACGCTCGGTGCGAATGTTCGCTTTTTTGAAGGAGATGGGCTCGCCCCGATTGCCGATCAATCGATTCGGATTCTCGTCTCGAATCCACCATATATCGAGGCAGACGTTCTATTAGATGAGACGGTTGTCGGCTATGAACCGCATCTCGCTCTCTTTGGAGGAGTGGACGGGCTCGACATGTATCGGCAATTGATTTCAGAATCAGTGCGCGTCTTACGTGCCGATTGGCAATTGATTGCGTTTGAAATCGGGTATAACCAAGGACAAGATGTGAAATCATTACTGTCTGAACGTTATCCTGAAGCAGAAACGGGTATTTTAAAAGATATAAACGGCAAGGACCGTATCGTCTATGCCGTAAGGGAAGGGATTGCGTATGGAAACGAAATGGATTAAATCGAATGAGATTGAAGAGGGGGTACGTCTTCTTCAAGCGGGTGAAATCATCGCCATGCCGACAGAAACGGTCTATGGTCTCGCAGGAGACGCCATGAATGATGTGGCGATTCGCAAGATTTTTGAGGCGAAGGGCCGACCGTCGGATAACCCACTCATCGTCCATATCGCTTCAATCGAACAAACGAAACTGTTTGTCGATACGATTCCTCCCGTTGCCAAGCGCTTAATGGATGCGTTTTGGCCAGGCGCTTTGACGATCATCTTGCCTTCAAACGGCCGAGCTTCATCGCTCGTGACCGCAGGACTGGATTCCATCGGACTTCGGATGCCGAATCATTCGGCGGCACTTGAGTTGATTCGCGAGTCAGGCTTAGGACTTGCGGCACCAAGTGCGAACCGTTCCGGGCGTCCGTCTCCGACGACCGCTCAACATGTGGCTGACGATTTGGCCGGGCGGATTGCGGGGATTGTCGATGGAGGACCAACTGGAATCGGCGTCGAGTCAACCGTCATCGATTGTACGGGTGACGCGGTGACGATTTTACGACCGGGTGGCGTGACGCGAGAAGAAATCGAAGCTGTCATCGGACCGGTCGCCTTAGATGCCAATTTGAGTGACGACAAAGCCGCACCACGATCACCGGGAATGAAATACACGCATTATGCCCCAACGGCGCCCGTCTTTTTAGTCGATGGTACACGTGATGATTTACAACGTGTCATCGAGGAGCGGAAGCAAGCAGGGTTGCGGATCGGTGCACTCGTATTCGATGAAGAGCCGACAATGGCTGATGTCACCTATTCCCTCGGTACTTCGATGGAAATGGCGGCGCAACGTTTATACGATGCCCTTCGTCGATTTGATGAAACGGATGTCGATGAGATTTATGTGAACAAGATTGAACCGGTCGGGGTCGCCTTAGCCGTTTACAACCGCTTGTACAAAGCGGCGGGAGGGAAGGTCGTTCACCCGACGAAAGATGCCTAAAGACATAGAGGAGGACACGCGATGTCAATGAAACGCGTATTATTCATATGTAGTGGCAACACGTGCCGAAGCCCGATGGCGATGGCCTTGCTTCGTTCGAAAATGACTGGGGACGAGTTTGATATTCGCTCAGCCGGTCTACGGACGATGCAAGGATTCGATGCTTCTGAAAATGCACTACAAGTTCTCAGAGAACGTGGGATTGAGCTCGATCACGTCACCCAAACGTTCGATGAAGTGTTGGGCAATTGGGCGGACATCATCTTGACGATGACACGTGCGCACCGTGAACAAATTCGGGATACATACCCGAATTTGGCGGAGCGGACGTACACGCTCTACGAATTCGTGACAGGACTTGAACGAGACATCAACGACCCGTTCGGCGGTTCGATGAATGTATATCGTCAAGTGCGAAACGAACTCGAGCCACTCGTGAATCGACTTGTGCTAAAATTAACGAATGATGGGTCAAAGGTGACGAAACCACCGAGACGCCTACCAAAGAAGACGGGGGAATGAACGAATGAAAATTGCAATTGGCGCCGACCACGGCGGATTCAACTTAAAGAGAGACATCGTAGCATTGCTTGAGGAACTCGGACATGAGTATAAAGACTTTGGCACGCACTCGGCCGACTCGATTGACTACCCAGACGTAGCCATTCCGGTCGCAGAAGCTGTCGCGGCAGGCGAATTCGATCGTGGGATCTTGATTTGCGGTACAGGAATCGGAATCGGAATCGCAGCGAACAAAGTCAAAGGGATTCGTGCGGCACTCGTTCACGACTCATTCAGTGCGAAAGCGACACGTCAGCATAACGACTCGAACATCATGACGATGGGCGAGCGTGTCATCGGACCTGGCCTTGCGGTCGACTTGGTGGCGACGTGGCTCGATACGGACTTTGAAGGCGGACGCCACTCAAACCGTGTCGACAAGATGAGCGCGTACGAATCGAAGTGAGCCCGATGAAGACGGAACTTCTCGGATTATTAACGGAGCTTCACGAACGGTTCCCGTTACATGATGAGCGTATTCTCGTCATCGGATGCTCCACGAGTGAAGTGCTTGGGAAGACGATTGGAAAGGCAGGGTCCATCGACGTCGCAGAAGAGTTGATGGAGGCCTTCCTTGAATTGAAAGAGAAGACGGGTGTCCATTTGGCGTTTCAAGGGTGTGAGCATATCAATCGTGCCCTTACCGTGGAACGACGGACGCTCAAGCAATTTGGTCTCACGGAAGTGACGGTCGTTCCTGTTCGTTCGGCGGGTGGGGCGATGTCGGAGAAGGCATATGCGAACTTCGAGGAACCATGTGTCGTCGAATCGATTCAAGCGGATGCGGGAATTGATATCGGTTCGACGTTGATCGGGATGCATTTGAAACCAGTGGCCATCCCGGTCCGACTATCGTCGAAACACCTCGGCGAAGCGTACGTCACGTTTGCGGTCACGAGACCAAAACTGATTGGTGGACCACGAGCTCACTATCCAAACAAATAAAAAGCATCGCATTCAGGTTTTTCGACCGAATGCGATGCTTTTTTGTGGTTATAATTCTTCTCCGAATAAATACGACACGACCATCGGGAAACGCTCGCGCCAGGCAAGTTCGTTATGAACACCCTCTTCAATCACTTCGAAACGGATGTGTTCGACCTTATCTTTTAACAGGTTGTACACCCGTTCGCTCGACTCACGGTACATCTCGTTCGTCGGTCCGTTCTCCATCGGTTCTTCGACTTCTTTGGCACCGACGTCTAAATAGAGACGTTCTACACCTTTTAAGTCACTCGCCTCAATCAATTGCTCCAGTTCGGTTTGATTGAACCAGAAGGCAGACGATAAGGAAGCAACGCGCTTAAAGATTTCAGGATACACACACGCTGCGTAGACCGAGATGAGTCCACCCATCGAGCTTCCCATCATCGCCGTTTCTTCTGGAATGGTCCGGTAGTCGGCATCGATTTTAGGTTTTAGTTCTTGAGCGATATATTCGATATACGCCGATCCTTCTCCGCCGAGGACGATGTCTCGTCCGAGCAGGCTATCCCCGATATATGGGTTTTCCCATGGTCCGTACTCATCGAGTCGTTTTTCCCCAGGTGCGCTATCGAGTGCGACGACGATCAAGTCACGTTTCGAGGCGTCTAAATATTCACCGACGCGCCAGCTCATGTTGTAGCTTGCCTCCTCGTCGGCGAAACAGTTTTGCCCGTCATGCATATAGAGAACGGGATACCGTTTTTCCGATGTCTCATAGTCGGCAGGTGTATACACCCGAACCGTCCGGGTGCGTTCGAATGGTGTGATCGTGATTTCTTTTGTCTCAATCATGAAGTGACCTCCTTTGGATTCTCTCTAAATGATACCCAACTTTTCGTCAGATTATAGCGATACCCAAAAAAACAAGCGTGTGGTACGATGGGGGTGTTGATTTTTAGACATTTAGAGGGGGTCTTCACATGGTAAACACGACGAAGTTAAAAGTGCAGGATGCAGAATTGTTTGAGGCAATGCAACACGAGCTCGGTCGTCAACGCGACAACATTGAACTCATCGCTTCAGAAAACTTTGTTTCAGAAGCGGTCATGGAAGCGCAGGGAGGCGTATTGACAAACAAATATGCCGAAGGATATCCAGGACGCCGTTATTATGGCGGCTGTGAGTTTGTCGACGTCGCTGAAAACTTGGCGCGTGACCGTGCGAAAGCATTGTTCGGTGCAGAACATGCGAACGTACAACCACACTCTGGTGCACAAGCGAACATGGCAGTATATTTCACAGTGCTTGAAGCAGGAGACACGGTGCTCGGGATGAACCTGTCACACGGTGGTCACTTGACGCACGGTAGCCCGGTCAACTTCTCGGGAGTGCAGTATAACTTCGTCGAATACGGTGTAGACAAAGAGACAGAACACATCGACTATGACGTCGTCGCAGCGCTTGCGAAAGAACATAAACCGAAATTGATTGTCGCGGGAGCGTCGGCTTACCCACGCACAATCGACTTCGCGAAGTTCCGTGAGATTGCGGACAGTGTCGATGCGTACCTCATGGTCGATATGGCGCACATCGCTGGACTCGTGGCAGCAGGTCTTCACCCGAACCCAGTCGAGCATGCGGATTTCGTCACGACGACGACGCACAAGACACTTCGTGGACCACGTGGCGGTATGATTCTTTGTAAAGAAGAGTTTGCGAAAGCAATCGACAAATCCATCTTCCCAGGAATTCAAGGTGGACCGCTCATGCACGTCATCGCAGCGAAAGCAGTCGCGTTCGGAGAGGCACTCCAACCAGAATTCAAAGAGTACCAACGTCAAGTCATCGCCAATGCACAGGCACTTGCGGCTGGTCTTGAAGAAGAGGGGCTCCGAATCGTATCGGGCGGAACGGACAACCACCTCTTACTCGTCGACCTTCAAGGAATCGACATCACAGGGAAAGCGGCGGAGCATGCGCTCGACGCTGCAGGGATCACGGTCAACAAAAACACGATCCCATTCGATCCAGCGTCACCGTTCGTCACAAGCGGAATCCGTCTCGGTACGGCAGCGATGACGACGCGTGGCTTCAAAGAGGACGATATGCAAGAAGTGGCACGCCTAATCGGTCGTGTACTCAAACAACATGAAGATGAGTCGGTACTCGCAGAAGCACTTCAAGACGTGCGTACGTTAACTGCGAAGTTCCCACTTTACCCAGAACGAGGCTGAGTCAATGGACATCCGGACACTCGCAGAACGAGAGCTATCCGAACTCCCATTGTTCGATATGACGGAATGGTTGGCTCGTAAGGGGGAACACGACCCATCTTTCCGTCTTGTCGCCAGTGAATTCGGGGTCATCACGACGCTCCTCGACCATGGCTATTACGAAGAAGCGAGCGAACGAATCGTACCGCTCCTAGGGATGAAGGTGCCCGCTGCGTTCCATCGACTAGGTCTTGCGCTAGAAATGAAGGCGAACGGGAAAAAAGCGGCCAAGCGCCGCTTTCGTTCGTTTTCTCCGGCCGTCATCCAGCACTCAGATTTAGCCGAGTGGCGACAGGCGTTCAAGTTTGATAAGAAATGGCTCGGTCTTCCGCTCGTCGTGGGACTTGCTGCCGCTGCGCTCGTGTTTTGGCCAGATACCCAACCTCCGATTGCCCCGCCAAGCGAGACCGATCAAGTCGTCGTCGAGACAGTGACCGAAGAAGAGGCGATGGCGGAGCGCTTGAAGGAACTAGAAGCCGAAGTCGCGCGACTCGAGAAAGAAAATGAGCAGCTACAAACTCAAGAAGAAAATTCAAGTGATTCGGCGGAAGAGAAGCCGAAACAAGCGACTGATGTCGTGCCGTTAGCGGAGGTCGAAGCGCTCGTACAAGACAAACAGTACGAGCAAGCTGAACAGTTGCTCGACGGAGAAGCGAAAGCAGGTCAAGAGCAGGCGGTCGGATTTTATCGACTCCTTGTCGACAACAAGTTAGGCAAAGCGAAAATCGCGGATTACGCGGATTATCTCGATTCCTATCCTGAGTCTGGGTACAAGGCAGACGTCCTATGGATGAAAGGGATCGCCGAGAAAAAAGCGGACGATCCTGCTTATCGGGATACGCTGACGACTGTGTCAGAAATGAAAGGAACGTATTGGGCGCCGATTGCGAAATCAGTGCTCGACGAGTGAGGTGTTGCGCAAGCAGCGCCTTTTCTCATGAAATTCTAATGAACTCCACCTCGATTTCTCGTTTTTACCTCGTATGATGCGAGTAGGAGGGATGTATGAATGAAACGTTTACTGAAAACAATTGGGACTAGTCTGTTGGCAATCGGCCTGATGAGCATCGGACTTGCCGGTTTCTTGTTCTTTACGACACCTGGTCAATCAAGCCTCACGCAACTGTCGCTCGCGGCAACGGGCATCGAGCAGCAAATCGAGCAAGTGGATGCAACGTGGGACCAATGGGAAGACCGTTTCGAACGACAAGTTGAATCGGCAATCCCGGAAGGCGTCCGTCTGTTTTTTGAGGATTGATTTCGGGAAATGAATACCAATACGTCGAGCGGTCCGCTCGGCGTTTTTTCAAAGGAGTGAGCAGGATGCAGACGATTCTGGTCGTAGAAGATGATTCGAAGATTGCACGGTTACTGGAACTAGAGTTGAAGCATGCAGGGTATGAAGTCGTCGTGGCGACAGATGGGCGTAGTGGTTTAGAACGGGCCGTCGCCGACGAGATCGATCTCGTCTTACTCGATATCATGTTGCCTCAAATGAGCGGACTCGAGGTGGTCCGTCGATTAAAAGAAGAACGACCGCTGTTGCCCGTTCTCATGGTGACGGCTCGGGGAGACCGCTATGACAAAGTGAGTGGACTCGACCTAGGTGCCGATGACTACATCACGAAACCGTTTGAAATCGAAGAAGTGCTCGCTCGAATCCGGGCGTTTTTGCGCATGCGTCAGCTCGTTCGACAGGATCATTCCGAGCATGTCCTGACCTATGAGACACTCAAGGTCGATGTGAATCGACATGAAGTGTATTGCGAGGGAAATAAAATCGATTTGACGCGGCGTGAGTTTGACTTGTTGGTCTTCTTTTTAGAGAACCCTGAACGCGTCTTGACCCGTGATCAACTCGTCGAACATGTGTGGGGATTTGATTACTTTGGTGACACGAACGTCGTGGACGTATATGTCCGTTATGTCCGAAAGAAGCTGACCGGGTCTTGGATTCAAACCGTCCGTGGTGTCGGGTATATGTTGAAGCGTGGTGAGTGAGCATGCTACGTACAAAGATCGCCTGGGCGATGACCGGGTTCATGTTGCTGCTCCTTCTCGTCTCGTTTGGCGTGACATGGTTCGTCGCGAGGCAAGAAATTGTCGATTCACGTTTTGACGTGTTACAACAAGCGTTAAACTTATTAGAAGAAGACGTCCGAAATAGCGATGCCGTGCTGTCCCTTCATGAAGACAGTGTCGTTCTAGAGCGTCAAGAAAACGGGGAGTGGGGAATCATCGGTGGAGAAGTGCCGGACGGGACGACATTTCCCATCAATTATGGAGAACCCGCACTCATCGATGACTGGTTCGTCGTCGCCACGACGGATGGGCTGGCGTTCGGGTTTCAAGACCGGGCGGTGAGTGACACGATTCAAGCGTTGGCGACAATTTTTCTCGTCATGTTTTTCCTAGCCGTGCTCTTGACGTTCCTCGGTACATGGTGGATCTTACGCCAAGGGCTGTCGCCGTTACGGCGATTGACGGAGACGATGGAACGGATTACCGAATCGGGCAAATTAGAAACGATTGAGGTCGATGACCGAAAGGACGAAGTGACACTCCTTTCAAACGGATTCAACCATATGATTGAACGGGTCGAAGGGACGATGGACCAACAGCGTCGTTTCGTCGCCGATGTTTCACATGAACTAAAAACACCGCTGACCGTCATCGAAGGCTATGCGAAATTATTGCAGCGCTGGGGTCAAGAAGACGAGAGTGTCCGCGCCGAGGCCATCAATCATATTTTGACGGAGTCGCGACAAATGCGAAACGACTTGATTGAACCGATGTTGGAATTAAATCGCTTCGCTGCGCTTGAAGAGGTCGACCGAGAAGATATCGATTTAGCTGAGCTTGGCGACATGCTAACAGAACGATTTTTACGGTCGCACGGCGTACACCTTCCCATTGATGCGAACGGTAGCTGGTATGGCCATCGTGAATCGTTACAACGCATTCTCGTCATCTTGATCGATAATAGTTTGAAATATGCAACAGAGACGAGTCTTCACCTGACAGACAATCGAATCGAAGTGCGCGACAGGGGACCTGTCTTATCAGATGAGGTAAGAGCTCGTCTGTTCGACCGCTTTTATCGATTGGATGAAGCACGAGACCGGAGCGGCAGTGGACTTGGTCTTGCGATTGCGAAGGAAGTCGCAGATGTGAACGGCTGGACAATCGGAAGCGAATCGAATGATCCTGACGGCAGTGTATTTTTCCTCACTCGATGATGAACATTTCGCATTTTCTCATCAACTTCTAATGAAGCCTTAAGTGCGCTCTCACACACGAGGCTTATGATGAAAATAAGAAGAACACATAACGAGGAGGAAATGAACATGAAACGCATCGGCTGGATCATCGGAGCTTTACTTGGCGTCATGGCAATTGTAGGGATTGGATTTTATGTGAGCGGGAATCAGACGGACACGGTCATCGTCCCGCAAGCCATCAATCAAGCGAGTGACGACCCTTCACAAGACCAAGCGGATGATTCTTCGTCAGCAGAAGATTCAAGCGTCAACGCATCCGACGACTCATCATCTTCAAGTGTAGAAGATGACTATGAACTATACGGGACACTTGTCAGTCTGACAAAAGAGGATGTCACGATTAGTTTCAATGGAAAAGAATCGACGTACCGCTTAGCACAAACGCATGAGATTGACGACGATACACCGCAAGTCGGTGACCGAGTGAAACTCGAATTGAATCGAAATGATGAAGTGAAAGAAGTGGACCGTGAGAGCGGAAATGATGATGCATACATTACTGGAGCACTCGTCAAACTCACAGATCAAGAAGTCACAATCAACATCGATGGAAAAGACAAAACGTATCCGCTCGCTGCACGATCTGAAATCGATGACGACACACCTCGGGTCGGAGATCGCGTCAAACTTGAATTGAATCGAGATCAAGCAGTCATCGAAGTGGACAATGAATCCGATGATGACCAATATGAGCAAGAGGATTCTTCACAGGACGATTCCTCACAAGATGACTCTTCTGAAGATGAACGCGAGAATGACTAATCAAAGACTCGAAAGAACCAATCTCTCAAGAGGTTGGTTCTTTTTTGTAGATAGATATCCAATCAAAAGCTTCTACCCAACCATCAGAAACGTAATAATTCTGAAATCATCACAAAAATAGGTTATATGTTATGATGTACAAGAAAAATTTAGGTGGTTTTCACCTAATTGGGAATGAGGGGGAACATCAATGCGGACGTACTGGGGAATCTTACTCAGTTGTATCTTGTTGAGTGGATGTGGTGCCGAGACGTTGAACGCGATTGAATTACGTCCTTTGTCATCTTATCGAGTCGAACAAGAGCCTGAGGTGGCATTAACCGAACAAACGAAAGAAAATATACTTACATATTGTGAGAAGCGTCCGACCGATGTCTTACCGAAACGAAGAGCAAAAGTGGCGGAAGTGACATTCCGTCATCCCCTTTATGAAGCACTCGGCTATAAAAATGTGAAGTATTTTGCTGCGGGCGAAGAGCGATATCTCACTTGTGCCAACAGTAACCAATTGATGGAGCGGACGTTTGCGATCGAACCGATTCCGGAATTTGAAGCACTCGACAAAGAGCGATTCGTCGAGTCAGAGGTCGTCTCGACGATTGAGTTTGATCGCGTCGAGGACATGAAAGAAATTACGAGTGCGTTTAAGGTGAATGATGCACATGAAACGGTCATCCCAGATTCTGCATTCCGTTACACGACACCGGACACGGGCGCAATCTACGTGACGTTCGAGACGATTCGGAACGGGCGAACGCTCGACCCGATTGTCGAACCGAAACTGTTCCCGTTCCAAAGTGGAGAAAATGAAGGTTATGTCTTTTTGACGAAGCGGGCCGATGATCGAATCGCCCTGCAAATCGGGAAGACCCCTTCGCTCAGACAACTCGTTCTTCCGAGTATGTACGAAGCACCGTACATGAAAGTCGATGCTAAAGAAGAGGACCTCTCGCTCGAAGGAAACCATCGAGAACTGATGAAACGAATCATTCTCTCGGAACAACCAATCGGAGGGAACGTGTCTGAACAGACCTCACTCGCACTCTCGAAAACATACGGCACCGTCCTTGAAATCTGGGGACACGTCCGTCGACCTGTTCCGAGCAAAATGTCGTCACGACCAGCGGATGAGGACATGCAACTCGCTGTCTTTGAATCAAGTCGAGATACGGTCTGGTTAGACGGACCAAAAACCCAGGAACTATTTGATGAATTGTCTCACGTCCAGGTGCGCGAGAAGCCGACGAATGCTGTCAACATAGGACAATTACATTTATATAGAGAATTGACGAAACAGTCGTTTGACGTGTGGAAGACGGAAACCGAGCTTTACTTGATTGACCAAAAGACGTCACGGTCTTACGAACTTCCTGCGAACGACTATTTCCAAATCAATTAACGTTCAGGGCGTCTGACCTTTATTAAAATAGAAGTTGGCTCTACCCATCTCAACAGAGTTAGGGTACAATGCTCGAGAGAGAATGAGAGAGGAGTGAAGCAAGATGGGAAAAGTACATGTTTATGACCATCCTTTGATTCAGCACAAAATGACGATTATGCGAAAAGTAGAGACGGGGACGAAGCAGTTCCGTGAACTCGTCGACGAAGTTTCTTCACTTATGGCATACGAAATCACGCGCAGCCTACCCCTAACAGATGTAGAAATTGAGACACCGGTCTCTGTTTCCACTCAAAAGATGATTGCCGGCAAGAAATTGGGAATCGTCCCTATTTTACGTGCAGGACTTGGTATGGTGGATGGGTTCCTCAAAATGATGCCGAACGTAAAAGTCGGCCACATCGGTCTCTATCGCGATCCGGAAACACTTGAGCCACACGAATACTACTTGAAGCTCCCGACAGACGTGACGGAACGCGACTTCATCGTCGTCGACCCGATGCTCGCAACGGGCGGTTCGGCTGCTGATGCCATCGCGGCTCTTAAAAAACATGGAGCGAAGTCAATCAAATTGGCTTGTCTGTGTGCAGCACCAGAAGGCGTCGAGCGTGTACAAGCAGAACATCCGGATGTCGAGATTTATCTCGCAGCACTCGATGAAAAATTAAATGATCACGGTTATATCGTTCCTGGACTTGGGGATGCGGGTGACCGTTTGTTTGGTACAAAATAATTAACTCATATGTAAAACGGACATCTCCCGCGAGATGTCCGTTTCTTTTTCATGTACAGAAGAACGACCGCGAGGGCTGCTCTTTTTAGTTTGTTTCAATCAATCCTTCTTCGATTAAGAAGTCACGTGCGACTTTTTCAGGACGTTGTTTTTCAACATCGGCAAGATAGTTTAATTCTTGCATGACCTCGTCCGTGATTTTACCGCTTAGCGTATTCAAGACGTCTTCTAACTCAGGGTGTTCTT
This sequence comes from Exiguobacterium sp. MMG028, assembly GCF_027947425.1. Classification (NCBI taxonomy): domain Bacteria; kingdom Bacillati; phylum Bacillota; class Bacilli; order Caryophanales; genus Exiguobacterium; species Exiguobacterium sp. MMG028. The sequence goes on along the minus strand of NZ_JAQJIN010000002.1, from coordinate 411,447 downwards.
GTAACGTCTCGTTGCTGACGATTGGGACAGCATAGTACGGCGGGAAAAATTGTTGATCGTCCTCAAGGACCGTCAAGTCAAAACGCTTCAATAAACCATCTGTCGAGAAACTATCGATGGCGTTGCTCTCGTTATTCATAAGTGCTGTATAACGAAGGCCGCCGTCGACCGGTTTCACGTCCTGGAAGTTGAACGGATAGGCTTCTTTCAATCCAAGGTAACCGTCTTCCCGGTTCGAGAATTCAATCGTTGGACCGAAGACGAGCGTGTCGCTCACTTCTGCTAAGTCAGATACCGTCTTCAGGTCATACTTTTCGACATCTTCTTTTTTTACCGCAATCGCATAAGTGTTGTTGAATCCGATTGGGTCGAGTGTCTGAATCCCGAAACGCTCATTGATTTGATCTTTGACATTCTCATATACGGCATCCGGGTCGTTATCGACTTCTTGTTTCAAGACATCGACCGACAGCGTTCCTGTGTATTCAACGTACGTATCAATCTCACCTGTCCGGAGAGCGCTGAATGCGACTTGCGTGCCGCCTAGGTTCAGTTGACGTTTGACATCAAGGTCGGTCCGATCTTCGATCAAATCGGCAACCATGTTCCCGAGAATCAATTGTTCGGTAAAGTTTTTTGATCCGACGACAATCGTCTCATCGTCTCGGGTGAAGGCATAAATCGATCCTGCGAGCAATAGCACTAACGCGGTCGCGATGACAAACGCAGGTTTGACGACCTTTTTGGCCGTGCTACGTTTTTTCTTCTTCATTCGACCATCCGCTAATACGATGCCGTTCGGGGCTACTTTATATTCGATTCGGCTGACGATGAAGTCGATGAGGAGAGCAAGCAATCCGGCTGGAATCGCGCCGGCCAAGATTTGATTGTTGTCGACCGTTTGAATCCCGGCGAAGACGAGATATCCTAAACCGCCGGCACCGACGAATGCGGAAATCGTCATCAAGCCGACAGCCGTGACCGCTGATATTCGAATCCCTGCCATAATAATCGGTAAGGCGAGGGGGAGTTGAATTTTACTTAAAATTTGTCGGTTCGTTAAGCCGATCCCTTTCGCTGATTCGAGCGTATCGCCCGGGATGCTTGAAAGACCGGTATACGTGTTTTTGACAATCGGTAAAAGCGAGTACAATACGACCATGATGATCGCAGGCGTCGATCCAATTCCGATAAACGGAATCAGGAAACCGAGAAGAGCCAAACTTGGGACTGCCTGGACGACACTCGTCAATCCGAGAGTCGGTTTGGCGAGTCGGGGTATACGTAAAATCAAAATACCGAGCGGCACACCGAGAAGAACGGCGAGAGAGACGGCGAACACCGTTAGTTGGAGATGTTCGAGTAGTAGCGTTCCGATTTGGCTTGTATTGTTTGTGAAGTAATCAAAAAAGCTTTGAATGGCATTCATACAGGTTCCTCCTCATGGTCTTGTGTAAATTGTTCACTGAGGACGGATAGTAAGCTGCTTCGTGTAATGAGGCCATGTAGTATAGGACCTTCGACGACGGGCAAGTAACCTTGGTCGCTCGTATTCATCACGTCTAATATATCGAGAAGGGAATCGTCGATGGAGACGTACGCGTATTCGCGATTCATGACGTCTTCGAGTCGTTTTGTCTGATCGATATTCGCATTAATGTCTTTCAACTTAATCAATCCTTGGAGCTTCCGGTCACGGTCGGTGATCAACAAGCTATCGACTTTACGCGAGCGCATGATTTCGATTGCTTGAAGGACCGTCCGTTTGCCGCTGATGGAAACAGGATCGACAATCATAATATCTTTTGCCTTAATGTATTCCGGACTGCTCCAAATTCGATTTTTCCCGATGAACGATTCAACATATGCATCTTTTGGATGACGCAAAATCTGTTCCGGTGTATCGAATTGGACGATTTCGCCGTCGCGCATGATACAAATGCGATCGGCCAGTTTGATCGCTTCATCCATATCATGGGTGACGAATACAATCGTCTTCTTCACTTCTTCTTGTAAGTTAAAGAGTTCTTCTTGCAAATCGTTTCGCGTGACGGGGTCGAGCGCACTGAACGGCTCATCCATCAAAATGACCTCAGGATCGTTCATTAAAGCGCGGGCGAATCCGATTCGTTGTTGCTGACCGCCGCTCAATTCACTCGGATATCGATCGATGAATTGATCCGGATCAAGTCCGACCATCTTTAATAGGTGCTCGGTTCGAGCATCCATCTCTTGTTCGGCTTGCCCTCCTAGGCTTGCAATCAATTGAATGTTTTCGCGAATCGTCATGTGAGGGAAGAGACCGGTCTGTTGAATGACATATCCCATTTGACGACGCAACTTGATTGGGTCCATCTTCCGAGTATCCTGGCCATTGACGATAATCGTTCCTTCTGTCGGCTCAATCAAACGATTAATCATTTTTAGAGAGGTTGTTTTACCGCAACCAGACGGGCCGATAAACACGACGAGCTCACCTTTGTTGATGGTGAGGTTCATTTCTTTTAAAACGGTCGTTTGCTTAAACGACTTTTTGACATTTTTAAACTCAATCATGCGTTCACCCTTTTCAAATAATTATTTTCACATAATCATATATGCCCGATGTCAATGAACTGTAAACATTTCTTTTTGAAAAAGCGTTTACTTCGTATCTAAAGCGGGGATTATAATTCCCCTGTTTTGATTGGTAGTAACGTCGCTCTAAGGGATGAATCGTGTGCATGAAATCTATAGCGAACCTGAGGTCGAATGCCGACGGTTTGAGTGAACACATGGCATCGGTTTGGACAAAATGCTTGATCTACTCGAGCTAAGAAGTGAGCAGTCGTCTATCAGTCGATGACGTAGTGAGTTCATTTTAAAGAGGAGTCACAAAATCGACACAAATATAAAGGGAGCTCATAAGAACATTAGGGTGATTAATTAGTGTATATCCTATCGTTTAAGGTTGATTTAAAGGGATTTCCTGACATTAAACATTAAAAATAATGGGTGTGAGAGACATCACGGAAAATTGGCGAGAACCTCTCGACAGCGCGAAATGACTATCGTTATACTAAAACAGGGCGGTGAAAACGATTTCAAAATGAAGTCAACGACCGTTTCGTAACTCTTTGTGAACGTAAACGTTTACCGATTGAAATTTCCAAAACGTGGGGGTATAACTGAACTATTCTTCATCTGATTCCGTTTGTGAAATGTTATAAAGTCAACATTTTTATTTCAACGTTTCTTCACACTTTCTTAAAAAAGTGCATCAATCGTTTACTTTATGAAGTGCGTAAAACTATTGATACGACTTGATTTAAAGCGCTTTTATAATTGTGAAATTCATTGACTTCTTATGCCATTTCTATTACTCTGAACTTGTGTGACTTTTGATGGTCACGCGAGTGTGAATCCGTGAAGAAGAGAGAAGCGCATCGTGCGTGAAAGGGGGACCGGGATGGCGAAAAAAGACAATCGTTACCTATCCTATGCCTCGCTCGCTTCACAAATTTCGACAGCACTTGCTGGACCGATCGTCATCGGTTATCTCGTCGGACAATACGGCGAAAGACGTGAATTTTGGGGCACGTTTGGTTGGAATGTGTCGATCATCCTCGGACTCGTGTTCGGGATTACGGCGCTAGTTCTCACCCTTCGGAGTTTATTGACAGGAGAGGACGAATGAATACGATTCAAGCAGACAGAAAAGCACAGAAAGAACTGATGAAGCGTTATACGAAATGGTTTACCGTCTGGTTTGCGATTTTGCTTATCGGCGCATTCATCATCCCGATGTATAAAGCCGTATTTCTCGGGCTATTCATCGGTGGAGTCGGAAGTCTCATCATTCTACATATGCAGAATCGAAGCGTCATTCGCATGTATGACGTCATCGAGCATGGACGACGACCAAAGTCGCACGGGACCGTTTCAAGAATGGCGGTTGGTGCGTTAGCAGTGATAGTCGGTCTTCTCTATGAGGATCGGGTATCCGTCATCGCGGTGGTAACTGGTCTAATCGCCGGCCACATCATACAATTTGGCGAGTTCACACTTGCCCAGCTCAGCAGGAAAAGAGGTGAATATTAATGGGTCATGAGTTTCCCACATATTCTCTGCACTTTGGGGACTATACGTTATACGGGAGCTGGACGAACGTCATTACAGTGCTAATAGCAGCGTTACTCGTCTTCGTATTCGCCATCTGGGGAACAAGACGTTTGGCTATGAAGCCGACTGGCAAACAAAACTTCATGGAATTCTTCGCGGAGTTCGTGCGTGGAATCATCGCTAGTGCGATGGACTGGAAGACAGGAGGACGCTTTATCGGATTTGGGATGACGTTGATTTTGTTCATTCTCTTCTCAAACTTGATGGGTCTACCGTTTAACGTCATTTCCGGACACTATCTGTGGTTCAACTCACCGACGGCCGATCCTTACGTAACCTTGGCGTTGTCGACACTCGTCGTTGCAATGTCGCATTACTACGGGGTGAAGCTACATGGATTCAAGCACTATTCGGCGGAATTCGTAAAACCAGTCTGGTTCTTGCTTCCGATCAAATTGATCGAGGAGTTTGCGAACACGTTGACGCTCGGTTTGCGTCTATACGGTAACATTTTTGCCGGTGAAATCATGATTACCATCATCTTGGGACTCGCGATTACAGCCGAAGGAGCACTTAACCCGCTCGGCGCAATCTTTGCGGTCTTCCCAATGATTCTATGGCAAGGTTTCTCAATCTTTATCGGGGTTATCCAATCCTACATTTTCCTGACGCTTGCAATGGTGTACATCGGGCACAAAGCTTCGGCCGAACATTGATTCGGACATCTCGCCAAAGCGTTACAAACAACTTATTTACTTAACTTTTAGGAGGAATATACACAATGGAACAACTTAATCTTCTCGCAACAGCAATTGTTATCGGTCTTGGAGCACTCGCAGCTGGTATCGGTAACGGTTTGATCGTATACGGAACAGTACAAGGACAAGCACGTCAACCAGAACTCAAAAACGAACTTCGTCAAACAATGTTCATCGGTATCGGTTTGGTTGAGGCCCTCCCGATCATCGGTGTGGCTGTCGGTTTCCTTCTCCTCAACTCTTGATTCCGAGTTAACGAGAATAGCATGAGAGGGAGCACGTCTCCCTCACTTATTTAGTCAAGAGGAGGGTATGCATGGATACGATGATGATTGCAGCTGGTGCTGGTGGCGAAGGCCTCCGCATTCTAGATATGATCTTTACAATTTTCACATTCCTCGTACTCTTGGCCCTGTTGAAGAAATTTGCTTGGGGACCACTCCTTGGAATGATGAGACAGCGTGAAGAGTATGTAGCGAATGAGATTGAGCTCGCTGAAAAGAGCCGCAAAGATGCGGAAAACTATGTCGTCGAACAACGTGATGCACTCAGTGCGGCACGTACAGAGTCGAAAGAAATGCTCGACGCAAGCCGTCGACAAGCAGAAGCAGAACAAGCACGCTTGGTGGAGCAGGCGCGTTTGGAAGCTGAACAAATTAAAATCGAGGCAGAGAAAGCGATTGAGCGTGAGCGTGAGCTTGCGAAACAATCTCTTCAAACGGAAGTCGTCACACAGGCGCTTTCGGCAGCACGCCACGTCCTTCAATCAGACCTTAAAGGCGATGAAGCGAAACAACGTGCCCTCGTCACAGACTTCCTGTCTAAAGCGAAAGGTGCGAACTGATGAACGCATCACTAGCAAAACGCTATGCCAAAGCGCTCTTCGACTTAGCACGGGAACAAGGCACGCTCGACCAAGTCGAAGCGGAAGTGCGTCTGCTCGATGAAGTGCTCCACGCGACTCCTGAACTCATGGATCTCTTAACGAATCCGGCAGTCAGTGACAGCGAGCTTGCACAGCTTTTAAAAGACAGCTTTGGTGATATGACGGCGATTGTCGTGAACACACTTCTCGTCATGGTCGAAAACGACCGTGCGGCAGAGGTTCGCGCATTGCCACGTTACGTCCGCGACTACATCAACGACTATCGTGGGATTGCAGAGGGTATTGTCACAAGCGCCTACCCGTTGTCGGCAACAGACTTGAAAGACGTCGAACTCGTCTTCGGACAGAAGCTCGGGAAGACGCTCCAATTGAAGAACGTCGTCGATGAAGAAGTCATCGGTGGACTCCGTGTCCAAGTCGGATACACGACGTACGATGATACGATCGAAACGAAATTGACACGCCTCGAGCGTGAATTGTTGAATGCGTAAGAAATAGGGGTGAATTCAATGACAATCAAAGCTGAAGAAATTAGCGCCCTGCTAAAAGAACGAATCGCTTCGTACGGTTCTGAAATCGAAGTCAGCGAGACAGGTACAGTCATTCAAGTAGGTGACGGTATCGCTCGTGCACACGGACTCGATAACGTTATGGCGGGGGAACTCGTAGAGTTCTCTAACGGCGTAATGGGCTTGGCGCAAAACTTAGAAGAAGGTAACGTCGGGATTATCATCCTTGGCGATTACAAAGGCATTAAAGAAGGCGACTCTGTCAAACGTACAGGCCGCATCATGGAAGTACCAGTCGGTGAGGCACTCCTCGGACGTGTCGTGAACCCGCTTGGACAACCAATCGATGGTCAAGGACCAATCGTAACAGACACATATAACCCAATTGAGCGTAAAGCTTACGGCGTTATGGCACGTAAATCGGTTCACGAACCACTTCAAACAGGAATTAAGGCGATTGACGCCCTCGTTCCAATCGGTCGTGGTCAGCGTGAGCTCATCATCGGTGACCGTCAAACAGGTAAAACATCTGTTGCCATCGATGCGATCATCAACCAAAAAGAAGAGAACATGATTTGTATCTACGTCGCAATCGGTCAGAAAGAATCGACTGTACGTGGTGTAGTAGAGACGCTTCGTCAAAACGGCGCGCTCGACTATACAATCGTCGTTTCGGCATCGGCATCACAGCCGGCACCACTTCTTTACCTCGCACCATTCGCAGGGGTATCGATGGGTGAGTACTTCATGGACCGCGGACAACACGTCCTCGTCGTTTATGATGACCTCTCGAAACAAGCGGCAGCTTACCGTGAGCTCTCGCTCCTTCTCCGTCGTCCTCCAGGCCGCGAAGCCTACCCAGGGGATGTCTTCTACCTCCACTCACGCCTTCTTGAGCGTGCAGCGAAGTTGAACGACGAACTCGGCGGTGGTTCATTGACAGCACTTCCGTTCATCGAGACACAAGCATCGGATATCTCAGCATATATCCCGACAAACGTTATCTCAATCACGGATGGTCAGATCTTCCTTCAGTCGGACCTCTTCTTCTCTGGGGTACGCCCAGCGATCAACGCCGGTCTCTCAGTATCACGTGTTGGTGGTTCGGCACAGGTAAAAGCGATGAAGAAAGTTGCTGGTACACTTCGTCTTGACCTCGCGTCTTACCGTGAGCTCGAAGCGTTCGCTCAGTTCGGGTCAGATCTCGACAAAGCGACACAATCGAAGTTGAACCGTGGTCAGCGTACGGTTGAAGTCTTGAAACAAGACTTGAACGCACCGCTTTCTGTAGACAAGCAAGTTATCATCATCTACGCACTCACGAAAGGTCATCTCGATGACATCCCAGTCACAGACATCCGTCGTTTCGAATCAGAAATGAACGCATGGCTCGACCAAAACCGTAAAGACCTCTGCCGTGAAATCCGTCAGACAGGAAACCTTCCTTCAGACGAGGCAATGGTCGACGCAATTACGGAATTCAAAAAGACGTTCTCGCCATCGGTTTAATCCGGTGACGAGCGTCTATTAAGGTGGTGAATCGAAATGGCATCATTACGTGAGATCCAGATGCGGATCACCTCGACCCAAAGCACGAAGCAAATCACGAAAGCGATGAACATGGTGTCGGCATCGAAGTTGAACCGGGCCCAAGGGAACAACGCCAACTTCAAGCCGTACATGGACAAGTTGCAAGAAGTCATCTCGTCGATCGCCGGTGGTACATCAGGCGCGACACACCCGATGCTTCAAGTACGTCCCGTCAAACGGACTGGTTATATCGTCATCACGTCAGACCGCGGACTCGCAGGCGGATATAACGCCAGCGTCTTGCGTGACGTGTACCGTGAACTCAAAGACAAGCACACATCAACAGATGAGTATCGTCTTTACGTAATCGGAAAAGTCGGTGTCCAGTTCTTCAAGTCACGCAACATTCCGGTGTATAGCGCGATGACAGGGCTAAACGACCAACCAACTTTTGTTGAAGTCGCCGAAATCGTCAAGCAGACGGTTGGTGCCTTCAGCGAGAGCGAGATTGATGAATTGAAGCTTTGCTACAACTCGTTCATCTCGGTCATCAGCCAAGAAGTGAAGATTCAACAATTGCTCCCGCTCGGGGATATCGAACAGTCCGCATCCAATGTGATGTATGAATACGAACCAGAAGAAGAAACGATCTTAGCGGCGCTCCTCCCACGTTATGCGGAAGGACTCATCTACGGTGCATTGCTCGATGCGAAAGTATCAGAGCACGCAGCACGGATGACGGCGATGTCGAGTGCGACAGACAATGCGGATGAACTCATTCGCGGACTCAAGCTCAAATTCAACCGCGCGCGTCAAGCAGCGATCACACAAGAAATCACAGAGATTGTCGGAGGTGCGTCGGCGCTTGAATAAGCGCACGCTCTCTAGATTGTAGGAGGCTAACACGATGAACGAATACGGCATGAAAGGCCGCGTAGTCGCAGTCATGGGCCCAGTTATCGACGTTAAGTTCGACAACCACTTACCGAACATCTACAACGCTCTCAAAGTCACTCACGTGGCAGCGACAGCAGACGATGTTAGTGTCGACTTGACGCTCGAAGTAGCTGTTCACCTTGGTGACGACACGGTCCGTACGATTGCGATGGACTCAACTGACGGCGTTCGCCGCGGTATGGAAGTACTTGACTTAGGATCACCGATTTCGGTACCAGTTGGAGAAATGACACTTGGACGTGTCTTCAACGTTCTCGGTAACCCGATCGATGATAAAGAAGTGGCAGCTGACGTGCTTCGTGCACCGATTCACCGTCAAGCGCCAACATTTGACGAATTGTCAACGAAAGTTGAAATCCTTGAAACAGGGATCAAAGTCGTCGACCTTCTCGCACCATACATTAAAGGTGGTAAAATCGGCCTCTTCGGTGGTGCCGGTGTAGGGAAGACCGTCCTCATCCAGGAACTCATCAACAACATCGCGCAAGAGCACAGCGGGATTTCTGTATTCGCAGGAGTCGGTGAGCGTACGCGTGAAGGAAATGACTTGTTCCACGAGATGACGGACTCAGGCGTTATCAAGCAAACAGCGATGGTCTTCGGTCAGATGAACGAACCACCTGGTGCACGTCTCCGTGTTGCCTTGACTGGTTTGACAATGGCAGAATACTTCCGTGACGAGCAAGGACAAGACGTTCTTCTCTTCGTTGATAACATCTTCCGTTTCACACAAGCAGGTTCTGAGGTATCGGCCCTTCTCGGACGTATGCCATCGGCGGTAGGTTACCAGCCGACACTTGCTACTGAAATGGGTATGCTTCAAGAGCGGATCACATCGACTGCAAAAGGATCGGTAACTTCGATTCAAGCGGTTTATGTACCAGCCGATGACTATACGGACCCGGCTCCAGCAACAACGTTCGCTCACCTTGATGCAACAACCAACCTCGAGCGTCGTCTTTCGGAGATGGGGATTTACCCAGCCGTTGACCCACTCGCATCGACTTCACGTGCCCTCTCTCCTGAAATCGTAGGGAAAGAGCACTATGAAGTCGCGCGTAACGTTCAACAGACGCTTCAGCGTTATAAAGAACTTCAAGACATCATCGCAATCCTCGGGATGGACGAGTTGTCTGAAGACGACAAACTCACGGTTCACCGTGCACGTCGTATTCAGTTCTTCTTATCACAAAACTTCCACGTGGCTGAGCAGTTCACGGGCCAAAAAGGTTCGTACGTACCAGTCAAAGAGACAGTACGCGGCTTCAAAGAGATCCTCGAAGGTAAACACGACGATCTTCCTGAAGATGCATTCCGTCTCGTTGGTCCAATCGAAGACGTCATCGAAAAAGCGAAGACGTTGGTCTAAGACCTACGCGGAAGGGGGAAACTAGACGATGAATACTGTTCACGTCAACGTCGTCACCCCGGATGGTGCAGCCTTTGAAGGGGACGCACGAATGGTCATCGCCAAATCGGTCACTGGTGAGCTCGGTATCTTACCGAAGCACATCCCGATGGTGACACCACTCGACGTCTCAGTCCTCAAACTGCGCCACGAAGATGGTGGACGCACGCTGATCGCAATCAGCGGCGGTTTCATGGAAGTTCGTCCCGATACGGTGACGATCTTAGCTGAAACAGCCGAAATGGCGGATAAGATCGACTATGACCGCGCTTCTGCGGCGAAGGTTCGGGCCGAGCGTCGTCTTCAAGACACGAAGCTCTCAGAACTCGAATTCCGTCGTGCGGAACTTGCGCTCAAAAAAGCGATCAACCGCTTGAGCATTCGCGATATGAAAGAATAACAACGACTCTCACACGAAAGTGTGGGAGTTTTTTTGTGTTTCGAAGGTCAGATAGGTCTTTCGTATGAACCTAAATCATGGAAATAGTAAAAAATATAGAGAAGATGACCGATAATAAAAGAGGGAATGATCGTAAAGGAGAGTAGGGAATGAAAGTTTACGTTGCGCGACAACCGATTTTTGACCAACAATTACGCGTTTGCGGCTACGAACTGTTGTATCGCCGCAGCGAAAATAACATTTTCGAGAATGTCGATGATTCGTTAGCAACGGCTGACGTGATTCATAACGCCTATCTCGTCTTTAATTTTCGAGAATTAACAGAAGGGACGAGGGCTTTCATCAACTTTCCACAGACGTTGATTGAAGGAGAGGTGCCATCATTATTACCTCGTCAATCTCTCGTCGTTGAAGTACTCGAGCACGTCGAACCGACCGAGAAAGTGTTGCAGTCTCTTCGATCGCTCAGACGCCAAGGGTATACGATTGCACTTGATGACTTCGTGTTTGAAGAGAAGTATCGACCTTTTATCGGTTTGGCTGACATCATCAAGATTGATTACCAAGCTACGCCGGTAGAACAACAACAGAAGCTGATCGACGCGCTCGGTCACCGCGTTGAGTTTTTGGCAGAAAAAATTGAGACGCCGGCCGAGTACGAGATTGCGAAACGATTAGGATATAAGATGTTCCAAGGTTATTTCTTTAGTCGACCAATCGTCATACACGGGGCAGAAGTCCATCCTCTCCGTCATACGCTCATTGAGGTATTGAAAGAACTGGATCGCCCCGAACCTAGTTTCCGTCGCATTTCAGCACAAATCGAACGGAGTGTCGACTTATCGTATAAAATGCTTCGTTCCGTCAATACGGTGTATCAAAAAGGTCGTCGCACGATTCAGTCAATCGAACAAGCCGTCGCCCGAATCGGGTTAGATGAATTGAAACGCTGGTCGTATCTCATGTTACTTCGCGAGATGCAGACGTCTGAATCAAAGGAATTGATTAAACAGAGCGTCATTCGAGGGAAGATGATGGAGTTGATTGCGGAGGATACAAATAGTGGCGTCAATTCATTTGATGCCTTTATTACGGGAATCTTTTCATCGCTCGATGTCATTCTTGATGAGGCGATGCAGACATTGATTGCAGAGCTGCCTGTAGCCCCTGCCGTGAAAGCGGCACTGCTCGGAGAACCGAACGGGTTGCGGGTGTTACTTGAGGATGTCATCGCTTATGAGCAGTTGACAATCCCTATCCATAACACAGATTCCGATTGGACTCAATACTACCTTGAAGCGATTCGGTGGTCCCGTAACCTTGACGAATCGAGTGAATAATGTTTGAAATATGTGAGGGGCGTCAATTACTGTAGTAAGACCTTACTGCGGATGACGTCCCTTTTGGTGTGTTTGTGGAGAAAGTGAGTTGATCGAATGGGTTAAACCGCTCGAATCTTAAGACACTGTGTCTTTTTTTCTCTAACATGACATGATATGATTAAAAATGGTACGAATTTTAGAAAAGAGGGGAATCGTCGATGATCAACACCGTATTTTCGCTAGCGGTTTACGTCATAGCGATTTACGTCGCTTGGTGGGCACTCTTACCCGTCAAATGGGACAAATTGCTCAATCAAGTGAGGAGCCCGCAAGCAGCCGTCTTGCGTGTTCTCGTAGCTGTCGTCTTCGGTTCGCTGATTGCTCAGTTCTTTTTGGAGTATATCCGACTAGCGCAAGAGCTCGCACCTATACAGTAGCCACAGAATATTTAACAAACTGTAATCCTGCTGTAACGACTCCTATATGTTTATCATGTAGGATAAATTCGTCTGACATGATGTTTTTTCATTCGGTCTGAACTTATTTATTACGATTTTATTTGCGAATGAAGAATCGATCACGTTTTACAAACCATTCTAATAATCGACATCATCACATCCGAAATCGGATATCGACGCACTATATAAAAAAACAATGAAGTTGGAGGACAAAGAGAGATATGAAGGATTTGATTGTAGTCCGTGGAGGACGTAAACTGTCAGGTACTGTGCGCGTTGAGGGAGCAAAGAACGCTGTACTCAAAACATTGGTTGCCACTCTGTTAGCTAGCGAAGGAAAGTCAATCTTACAAAACGTACCACGTCTTGCGGACGTGTACACGATTAATAAAGTACTTCGTCACCTCGGTGCAGAGGTGTCGTTCAATGAAGAGAAGAATGAAGTAACTGTCGATGCGTCGGGCGACATCAAAGATGAAGCACCACTCGAATACGTTCGGAAGATGCGTGCTTCAATCCTCGTCATGGGACCTCTTTTGGCTCGTCTCGGTCACGCGCGTGTCGCGATGCCGGGCGGATGCTCAATTGGATCACGTCCAATCGACCTCCACTTAAAAGGATTCGAAGCGATGGGTGCGAAGACAGTCATCGGAAACGGATTCGTGGAAGCTTCTGTAGACGGTCGTCTCCAAGGCGCGAAAATCTACTTGGACTTCCCATCTGTTGGTGCGACGGAGAACATCATGATGGCAGCTGTGCTTGCAGAAGGCACAACAATCATCGAGAACGTCGCGAAAGAGCCTGAAATCGTAGACCTTGCGAACTTCTTGAACGGAATGGGCGCACACGTACGTGGTGCAGGTACAGAGACGATTCGCATCGAAGGTGTAGAAACACTCCGCGGCGCAGAACACTCAATCATTCCTGACCGCATCGAAGCGGGGACATTCCTCGTCGCGGGTGCGATCACAGGAAGTGACATTGAAGTCATCGGTGCAGAACGTGAACACCTTCGTCCACTTATTTCAAAAATGGAAGAGATGGGTGTACACTTCGAAGATACAGCGGAAGGCATGCGCGTCTCAGCGCCGGATGAATTGAAGCCGGTCGATGTGAAGACGATGCCACATCCTGGATTCCCGACAGATATGCAATCACAAATGATGGCTCTCGTCTTGAAAGCAGGCGGCACATCAGTGATTACAGAAACAGTATTTGAGAATCGCTTCATGCACGTGGAAGAATTCCGTCGCATGAATGCGGACATTAAAATTGAAGGACGTTCAGCAATCGTCAAAGGTGGCGTTCACCTTCAAGGAGCGGAGGTCGTCGCAACGGACCTTCGTGCTGGAGCAGCACTTATTCTAGCGGGTCTCATCGCAGAAGAAGAGACACGCGTTGGTGATTTATATCATATCGACCGTGGATATGTAGACTTCCACAAGAAACTTCAAGCACTCGGTGCCGACATCGAGCGCATCCAAGGAACTGTCGAAGTTGCGAGTGAAATGGTTCAGAACTAAGTAACGAGCACGAATTCGAGAGCGAGGAGAGACTCTTCTCGCTCTTTTCAATGAAGAAATGAACGGAGGAACCTATACATCATGTTTTCAAAAGATATCGGGATTGATTTAGGGACAGCAAACGTTGTCATTCACGTAAAAGGGAAAGGAATCGTCTTAGACGAACCTTCAGTCGTTGCGATGAAACGCTCTACAGGGAAAGTGCTAGCAGTCGGTTCAGAAGCGTATGAGATGGTTGGTCGTACACCTGGTGATATCGTGGCGATCCGTCCTCTTCGTGATGGAGTCATCGCCGATTTCGCCACCACAGAAGAAATGCTCCGTCACTTCATCGAGAAAATTCAAGTCCGTGGCTTCTTCGGAGGCATTCGCATGTTGATTTGTACACCTGCGAACGTGACGCCAGTCGAAGCAAAAGCAATTCGTGAGGCTGCTGAAAAAGCCGGGGCGAAAGAAGTCTTCCTCGCCGTAGAACCAAAAGCAGCAGCTGTTGGTTCGGGCATGGACATCTGGAAGCCAGTCGGTCACATGATCATCGATATCGGTGGGGGGACGACAGATGTCGCCATCCTCTCGATGGGCGATATCGTCTGCGGTGAAACAATCAAGATTGCAGGGGACCGTTTCGACACGGACATTCTCCGTGCGATCAAAGAGAAGCATAAACTCATCATCGGGGAACGGACAGCCGAGCAAATCAAGAAAGAAATTGCGACGGTATTCCCAGGCGGACGTAACGAATCGATGGACATTCGCGGGCGTGACATGGTACGTGGATTGCCACGTACAGTGACAATCACGTCGGAAGAACTTCGTGAAGCGATGGCCGAGTCAGCGAACGAGATCGTCGAAGCGACGAAGCGTGTCCTTGAACAGACACCACCGGAGCTCGCAGCTGACATCATCGACCGTGGGATCATCATGACAGGTGGGGGGTCACTCCTTCACGGTCTCGACCAACTCGTCGCAGAGCGTGTCATGCTCCCAGTCATGATGGCTGAAGAGCCGACGCTCAGTGTCGCGCACGGTACAGGGATCATGCTCGAAAACTTAGATCGATTGAAATAAACGAACAGGCGACCGTGCGCGGTCGCCTGTTTTTGTGTGGGTTAGATTGAGACTTATGAGTTTCAACCTCAGTATTCATTCGATACAGGAAGGGGTAAATCTGTTTCAAGTTGATGTTGTAGACGGTTGGTAAGTTCGATTGGATAATACATAATGCCGATAGAAATACGTAACGGGAATAAGGTGTGTAAATCGCTAGGGTAATAGGAACCGTCGCGTGGTAACGTATGATCGACTATTCGTGAGCCCCCTGTGGATTGGTCGATGCGTAAGACGATTGGGACAGACATCCCTGTCCCTCGTTCGAGTTGTTGATGATTTGGGTAATACTCTTGAAGAAGCGCCCATACATACACTTCCTGTCGAGTCGTACTCGTCCCGAGAATATGATAACTCGCGTAAACGTCCCCACCGAAATTAGGGGACATGACTTCAGACGTCAAGTAACGCTCTAATTCGTTTTGATCTACGTCGACGGATTGGGTAAGGGTGACAAACGATTCATCTGACCAAGCGGCATAGAAGACAGCAGTGATGGTCAGTGTACAGAATGTCGTCATGATTAACTTTTTCATATAAGCGCCTCCAAATACCGATGTGATGAATCATATACATTCATCATATCTGAAGGGACTACAAATATATAGGTTATATATGGGTGAAAATGTATATAATGAAATCATTAAGTAATGAGAGGGGAATCATGATGGCACCGATTCACTAAATGACTGAACAACATAAAAAATCGAATCGGAGGACATGATGAACAAACCACTTACACTCATTACCGGAGTCAGTCGCAATCAAGGCATTGGGGCTGCCATCGCACGAAAACTCGCACATGAGGGGCACGACCTCTATTTGACGCACTGGAGTCCGTTTGACGCGACCGACGGGGTCGGGGAAGAGAGAGGCTTTATCAATCGATTCGTTCAGGAGTTGACCGAACAGGGTGCCCGTGTGGAGCATGAGGCGTATGACTTAGCCTCGGGTGATGAAGTTGCACTACTTGATCGGATTGAAGCCAAACTTGGCATACCAAGCAGACTGATTCATAACGCGACCTATGAGCGACATGTCAACGCCGAGAACTTTACGACCGACGTATTGAGGCAGCATTATATGGTGAACAACGAAGGAGCACTCGGACTCACTTTTGCGTTTGTCGAACGTTATCAGCAAGCGGGATATCAAGACGGTCGCATTTTGTTTTTAGTATCGGGTGGGGCTGATGCGAATAACCTAGCGTATATTGCGACAAAAGGGGCATTGATTGCGATCACGCCTGCACTCGCAAACGGAGTAGGGAAGTACGGGATTTCCGTGAATGCACTCGATCCAGGCCCGACAGACACGGGGTGGATTGATGATGAGCTTCGTCAGCACCTGCTCCCATTGTTCCCATATAATCGAGTGGGAACACCTGAAGATACGGCGCGTTTCGTGGCTTTCTTGATGGGAAGAGACGGGGTATGGGTGAATGGGCAACATCTTCATGTGGATGGTGGATTCACGGGGCGTTAATATACAAAAGCATCTCGCTTTTTGCGCGAGATGCTTTTTCTTAGTGCCATTTATAGTCTTTATCGACAAACAATCGATTCTTCAGTTCTGTCTTAGAAATAGAAGGTCGTGTCGAATCTAAATACTCATAGTAATCACACATACAGGACTCACCGAGTTCGATGGAGTAACCATTATTGATTGTCTTCACCGTAATATCTAGTTCGTGCTCTGCTAGCGTCTTCTTCAAGCGATAGATGGCGTTGTACACATTGTGTAGGGCACGTTGTGGTTCATCGATGTCCGGATAGAGTGTTTCCGCGAGCACCCATTTGTTGATGACCTGTTTGCGATGATAGACCAGGTAGGCGAATAACTCCTCGGTTTTTTGAGTGGGCCATTTCACAAGATTTCCATCCTGCGTTCGAACCGAAAAACGATCAAGGAATTGAATACGACAAGATTGATGCGGATTTTTTTGTTGGATTGCCTCATAGCGCTGAACGATACGTGGAATGACGCTGTGAATCATTTGCTCCGTGATCGGTTTCAACAAGTAATGCGTCGCATGCAGATTAAACGCTTCGACGGCATATTGTTGATGTGCGGTCGTAAAGACGACTTGCGTCCGTTCGGGCAAATAGGTCGCGAGTTCGAGGCCAGTCATTTCAGGCATCTCGATATCTAAGAAGACGAGGTCGACCGGATGTTCTTGAATAAACGTGAGAGCTTGAGTCGGACTTTGGAATGAACCGACCCATTCAAGAGATGGCTCTTCTTTCACAATTCGCTCCATCATCCCTAAAATATGATGTTCATCTTCAATTAAAATCGTACGCATTTACGTGATTCGTCCTTTCTTGTTTGGGTAATCGTAAGTGAATGGCAGTACCTCTATTTAGAGTAGAGGTTAAATCAAATGTTGCACCAGGAAGATGTTCAATTCGGCGTTTTATATTACAGATTCCGATACCGGATGATTCGTTCGACTGATCAGTGTCAAATCCGCTCCCTGTATCACGAACACGAATATCAATCGCCCCATCCTGTTCTTGGATGGAAAGCGTGATCCGCTTTTGTCCTGGATGCCGATAAAGCCCATGACGAACTGCATTTTCAACGAGTGGCTGAATCAGCAGTGGTGGAATCGAGCAGTTTAAAAGGGAGTCATCGATTTCTTTCACGACCTCAAATGAATCCCGGAACCGAGTCTGTTCGATGGCGAGATAGGAGTCAATCATATCGACTTCTTGTCGAATGGAAATATCATGATCCGTTCGACCATTTTCGAAAATAAAACGGACGTACGTACTTAAATGACTAAGCAGACGAGCGGCGTCGGGCGGTGACGTATAGCATAGCGCAATCACGTTCCCGAACGTATTGTAGAGGAAGTGTGGTTTGATTTGAGCGTTAAAGAATGACATCTCATGTTGTGAGGCCAAAGCTTCGACTTGTTGCTTTTTCTTTTTGTCCGTAGACAAGTGAATCGGCAACAATAAAAACATTAACAAGAAGTAAATGATGGTGAACGTGTTGGCATAGAGTTGTTGGTTGGGCGACACGATGAATGTCGACATCATGATGCCGATATATCCGACAAGCTGGGCGAGTGTGAATGTCAACAATTCGAGTGTATTCATGGTCTTGTACTTCTCAAGAAGCCAACCGATGTTCAAGCCGACCCAAAAGAACGTAATGAACAAGACGATCATCCATACGAAGTATTCGAACACACTGTAAATGGAGTGTGGCAGGATGATGGCTAGAGTGGTCAATATATAAAGCGGATATCTCGCAAGCGTTAAAAACCGATCGAACGAGACACGCTCCAAACATCTCGCGAATTCGATCAACATGATAATGCTTAACAGTGCCAAACTTAACGTCAACTTGTCACTTCCCGTGATCCACATCCCGTCCCGAGACATAAGAGAAAGGCTTGTCAACAAGAAGAACGCTGTCCCATAGCCATACAGTCGTTCATTTCGATGGAACAAGTAGACGATGGCATAGAACATGGCAATCAGCAGAGAAATGAGCAACATGAAAAATTCGTAGCCCGAGTAAGCATTTTGAGCCGTCATAATCTGGTGTAACGGGCCGACCAATATACTTTCTTCGATAGGCACTGAATTCCCTGCTTGTTGTGTCTGTTGAACCGTCAATCGAAATTCTTTCATTTCATCGTCAAGTAATAGAAGTGATGGTTGTTCACCTGAACGATTATTTCCGATACGTGTTGTGTCAACAGATGCTCCATCAATCAAAATCGTAGAGGAGGATAGTGATGAAGGAATGAGTAACGCATACGTTCCTTTTGGAAGCGAGAGGTCGATTTCATATGTGGATTCCTTGTATGGTGTCGTAAATGGGATGGTTCGATAGGAACGTCGATCGACTTCCGAGACGATTCCGGATTCGTAACGCCACGATCCATCGAGGCGCAGAATCTCTTCGTCAACCGAAGAAGAAAGAAGCGAGGCTTCACCTTGTTTTACGGTGACGGTTGGATTGATTGACTGATGTCGAATCAATAAAGTGAGGCTGACGCCAATCAACATCACAAGGATGAAGATAAACGTCATTCGATTACGAGTCATGCGCACATTCCCTTCATTTTTTGTGAGTTTCTTGTGAGGACACTACGTTATTCTTCCTAATAGGTGAATGGATTTTTTGCAGTGACTCTCCGTCTCATCATCGTACCCGAACTTTTTTTGTTTGAACAGAAAAAGTCATTCACCGTACGAAATGAGGCATTCCAGGAGTAAAGGAAGAAGGCATTCCATGAAACGTTGGATTGAACAACGCATTAGTCGACAAGTGATGACCATTTTTTATATATTGATTGCCTTAGTGACGCTTACATCGGTTGGGACCTATTTTTATACGCAACAATCGATTCAACAAACGACCGTTCAATTGGAGCGAATCAGTGAGCAACGTGCACGGGCGACAGATTTATTTGAAACGTGGCAATCGATGCAGTATGAGTTACGCGGTCACGTCCTCCTTGGGGAAAACGCCCTGTTAGAGGAAGTACGTAAGGCTCAAACGAATATCGATGAACAAACGACCTGGTTTGAAACACAGGCCAGTAATGAGGAAGAAATGCAGTTCGCGGAAGATGCGCGACTCCTTTTTTCCATTTATACGACACGCGTCATGCCCGCGCTTGAACAATATGTGATTGCGAAGCAGGCAGGGGAAGTGGATGAAGAGTTCCTACAGATGCGTACGGTCGGGCAATTCATGCCGAAAAATGAGACGTCTACTCAGACGCGATTTAAGCTCAACTCAAGTAACGCTGCGGACATGAGTGCAAGTATCGTCGATATGGAGTCGGTCTTTACCGACTATCGGGCAGATCTCGACTTTCAAGAAAGTGAATTACGCGATGCACTCTCGAAACAGTTGGTGCAAGCCCAATGGATGTGGCTCTTGATTTTACTCGGTGCACTCTTCTTGTTGTTCGTTGGCTTACAACCGTATATTTTACGACTGACGAATCAGTTGCAGACGCTCATGACGAACAGTGAGCGACTCGCGACGAATCCGAGCGCGACTCTCATCCCCATCAAGCCGCTACAAAATGAGGTCGGTCAATTGTCTAAGGCATTTAATGAGATGGCGACATCGCTTCGGACGCAACAAGATCAAGTCGACCTAGAGCGTGAAAAGACCGCCCGAATCTTACACACGATGCGCGACTCAATCGTCTACACGGAACTCAAGACGAATGAACGATTCGGAAACAGCGCGCTCTTTGATTTATATGAACATCCGATCCCGACAACTGAACGAGGGAGTTTATATCCGATTACGATGTATTACCCGATGTTCATGAATCAGATTGATGACAAAGAAGGACTGAACCGTTTCACGAAGCGGGCGAAAGAAGAAGGGATGTTCGATGAGACGTTCACGTACACGATGCAAGACGGTCAGAAGACGATTCGGATGTATGCCGAACCGATCGACCTGCAGAATGAACGTGTGGGTGTCATCTTCGTCTCGCGAGATATTACCCAGGAAACAGAGATCAATCGAGTGAAGACGGAACTCGTCGCAACCGTATCGCATGAGTTGCGGACACCGCTCACATCGATTCTCGGCTTTTCCGAGCTCTTGAAGAGTCGTCAATTAGATGAGACGAAACGAGAGCGCTACTTGGAGATGATTGCGAGTGAGACGAAACGTCTTGAGCGTCTCGTAAGCGATCTGTTAGACGTTCAAAAAATGGAGGCGGGTATGGGAACGCCTGAGTTTAAAGTCGAGAGTCTAAATGACTTACTATCTGACTTACTCGAGATTCACGCAGGATCGACGGAGAACCATCTTTTCCACTTCGACTGTGATGAAACGCTCTTTGTGGCAGGAGACCCGGCTCAGTTACGACAGGTGTTCTCGAACATCCTGAACAATGCCATCAAGTATTCCCCGGACGGTGGAAATGTGAGTGTCGATGTGACGTGTGAAGAAGACACGATTCAAATCGCCATCACGGATGAAGGTTTGGGGCTTTCCGAGGAAGACGCAAGTCGAATCTTCGATAAATTTTATCGGTCACAATCCGAAGCAAGTCGTCGCATTGGTGGCACCGGATTAGGATTATCCATCTGTAAAGAAATCGTCCAACTACACGGTGGCACGATTGACGTCCGCTCTCAAATCGGAGAAGGGACGACGATGATTGTTGAGTTGCCGATGGTCGATCATGTAAGCGAAGAACGTTCATCCTAAATCATAGGATGAACTTTTTTTGAAAAAACGGTGAATGCATCGCTCATTTGGTACGATATAAAGAGTGAATCATGTTACAGGACGAAAGGAAGACGACAATGCTACGCGGATTATATACAGCGGCAGGCGCGATGAATGCCCTTCAGCGCCAACAAGAAATTTTAAGCAATAACCTTGGCAATGTGAGAACACCGGGCTTCAAGGCGTCTGACGGCGTGGTCCGCTCGTTTCCAGAGATGTTGCTCGCGCAAGTGAGCAATCCCGATAATGGGAAGTCACGTGTGAACGGGGAAGTCGGCACCCTTTCAATGGGTGTCTACCTTCAAGAGACGATGCCACGCTTCTCAGCAGGGAGTATCACGGAATCAGGAAGTCCAACCGATCTTTATTTGAAGGCTCCTGCTGATTTTACGGGTGCACCGATGTTTGCGGTTGAACAGGCAGGCGAGACGTTATACTCGACGAATGGCCGCTTCTCGATTGATGAGGCGTTATTCCTTCGTTCAGCAGACGGTGGATACGTACTTTCCGATGAAGGGGAACGCATCCAGCTCCCATCGAGCGAATTTCAAGTAGGGAAAGACGGGGTCATCACGTCGCTCGGTCAAAACGTGGCGACACTCGGTGCCTATCAGATTGATGATTTGACGACACTTGAACAAGTCGGAAATGATTGGCGCGTGACAGGCGACGCGCCTGCACCGGCACAAGTTGACGTGTTACAGGGCTTCATCGAGGAAGCAAACGTCAACCTCGACCAGACGATGGCCGATCTCATGATGACGTATCGTCAATTTGAAGCGAACCAAAAAGTCGTCCAAGCGTATGATAAAAGTGCCGAGCGAGCCATCGAAATCGCTCGCGTTCGTTAAGGAGGAACACCATGCAGTCCATTTATAATTCGGTCAACTCCCTGTCTCAACTTCAGCGTCAACTGGATGTGACAGGTCATAACATCGCGAACGTCGATACAGTTGGCTTCAAACGCCAACAAGGGCACTTCGCGTCACTCTTATCGCAAGCGTATGATAACCAACCACGTCCAGAATTCGAAGTCGGTCGGGATACGCCGAACGGCATTCGCATCGGGGTAGGCGGCCACGTCGCTGATATCACCCAACAATTCAATATCGGGCAGGTACGCATGACAGATCGTGGTCTCGATGTTTTCTTGAAGGCGAGCCGTCAATTTTTCGTCGTGGACACGCCGAACGGTGTCGGTGTGACACGTAGCGGAAACATGCAGCTGTCTGTCGGTGATCAGACGACACTCGTCGATGTGAACGGAAACCCACTTCTTGGAGATGACGGTAATGCAATCACGATGCCGAACGAGGCGACGAATCATCGGATTCGTCAGGATGGTGTGGTCGTGGCGAGCGTGAACGGTGTCGAACAGGAATTTGGACGACTCGATATCGTAGAAGTCCGGAATACGTCTGAACTGCGCCCACTCGGTGATAACGTGTTCGCAGCCGACCTCGAGACCGAAGTCGATCGTCCGTTAGGGAATTTGTTGATGGAAGGGACACTCGAGTCGTCAAACGTGGATTTGACGAAAGAGATGACCGACATGACCATCACACAACGTGCCTACCAAATGAACTCGCGCGCCCTTTCGATGAGTGATCAAATGATGGGACTTGTCACGGCATTACGTCCGTAAAATATGACCGCTTCTCCGTGAGAGAGGCGGTTTTTATATAAGTATGGGGAGGGAGATCAACGAGATGCGAATCGTGGTCGCCATGGATTCATTCAAAGGTTCATTGTCGAGTATGGAAGCGAATCAAGCTGTTCATCGTGCCTTGCCGGGGCATGACGTCATCGCTATTCCAATTTCAGATGGAGGAGAAGGATTTCTTGATGCGTGGCTCGCAACGCATGAGGATGCGGTCGTGGTGGAAGAGGTCGTTACGTGCTTGGATGGGACGAAGCGTCCCGCACGATTTGGTTTTGAACCATTAACGAAACACGCCGTGATTGAAGTGGCGGAAACGACAGGGTTAACGCTCCTCACCCACGTCGACCCATGGCGCTATAGTTCAGTCGGCGTCGGTCATCAAATTGTTCATGCGCTAGACCGGGGAGCGGGCGTTATCACCATCGGGCTTGGCGGGAGCGGGACGATTGATGGTGGGAAAGGGATGCTTGAGGCGCTAGGTGTTCGTTTTCTAGATGCGAATGGTGCAGATTTATCCTCGATTCCGCATCAACTTGCAGACGTCGCTTCCATCGATTGGTCAGGACTCGACCCGAGAGTAAAAGACGTTGAGTGGCGAATGGCTTCTGATGTACATAATCCGTTGACGGGAAAACGAGGTGCTGCGCACGTGTTCGGTCCCCAGAAAGGGTTGGCGGCGGACGACGTGGTTCGCTACGATCAGTTACTCGACGACTATGCGAGTCACTTCGATCAGGATATGAAGTCACTCGACGGAGCTGGTGCGGCAGGTGGCATCGGATTCGCGCTTCTTCAACTTGGGGCGACCTATATGAGTGGCATCGAAGAAGTCGTCCGTTGGTCAAGGTTCGAAGAGCATGTGAAAAGTGCAGATTGGCTCATCACGGGAGAGGGAAAGTTTGATGCGCAAAGTTTAGAGGGAAAAGCGCCTTACGGGTTGGCGCGTCTTGCCCACACGTATGGGGTTCCGACACTCGTGTTCGCCGGGCAATCTGACTTAACCGCTCATGAGGAATCTGGGATTGTCGCCGTCTTTCCCATCGTGTCCCGCATCATGACACTAGAAGAAGCGATATGGGAAGCCGCCCCGTTACTGACGAATGCTGTCCAAAGGGTTCGCCATGTCCTCGAAAAAACGCTTTGACGATTCGTCAAAGCGTTTTTTGCTTGTTACGGACGTTCCTTCAATAGGTCACGAATCTCAGTCAACAATTGTTCTTCTTTTGTAGGAGTTGGCGCAACAGCCTCTTCGACTTCCTTCTCACGTTGTAGACGATTGATGATCTTGACGATCAGGAAGAGGGCAAAAGCAATCAAGATAAATGATACAATTTGTTGAATAAAGTTCCCGTATAAGACGTCCACTCC
Organism: Exiguobacterium sp. MMG028; assembly: GCF_027947425.1. Taxonomy (NCBI): domain Bacteria; kingdom Bacillati; phylum Bacillota; class Bacilli; order Caryophanales; genus Exiguobacterium; species Exiguobacterium sp. MMG028. The sequence goes on along the minus strand of NZ_JAQJIN010000002.1, from coordinate 387,226 downwards.
GAGTACGCTCGCTTTTAAGTTAGAAAAATCAATTCCTCCGATAATGATTCCGAGAAGCGGCATAAAGATATCGTTGACGAGCGAGTTGACGATGGCCGTGAACGCCGCACCGAGTACGACAGCGATGGCAAGATCGATGACATTCCCGCGCATTGCGAATTTTTTAAACTCTTTTAACATAAACAAACCTCCTGACATGGAATAGCATAAGCGTAGCATATTTATGATGAAAGGAAAAAATCGTTCAGCTTCTGTCAGGGAAGGATGCTTGTTCGACATTTGTGCATAGGGTACACTAAAAAGGTAGCAATTTACGCATTTTAATACCAGGTACTAATATGATATAATCATTTTAGCTGAAAGGATGGTTGGACGTGGCGAACGATGAACAAACGAGTTCGGAAGAACAAAAAGGTTCACCAGAACAAGAGACGAAGCAGAAGCAGCGATCACGATTGTCGAATCATCGTCGATTCCCGATCTTACTGCGTGTACTCGTCGTTTTAGTGTTGGCAATCGCGATGCTCGCCCTTGGAGCAATCATTGGATATAGCGTCATTGGCGGAGGCGACTGGAAAGATGTGTTTGACATCGAGACGTGGCGCCATATCACCGATTTTTGGCTAACCTCTTAAAGGCGGTGGATGGATGTATACAATTGAGCAAATTAAAGAAGTAATCCCACACAGATACCCGTTTCTGTTAATTGATCGAATTATCGAAGTCGAAGAAAAGAAGCGTGCTGTCGGATTAAAAAATGTCACGGCGAACGAAGAGTTCTTTAACGGGCATTTCCCAGACTATAACGTCATGCCAGGCGTCTTGATTGTCGAGGCACTCGCACAAGTCGGTGCTTTCGCAATATTGAAAGACGAATCGAATCGAGGCAAGCTTGCCTTTTTCGCAGGGATTGACAACTGTCGTTTCAAACGTCAAGTCGTCCCGGGTGATCAGCTTCGCCTTGAAGTAGAAATCATGAAAATTCGTGGACCAATCGGTAAAGGACGTGCCGTGGCCACAGTCGATGGAGAAGTTGCTTGTGAAGCAGAACTCACTTTCGCCTTGAAGTAAGGAGAAATGGGATGCGTGCTTTAGTAATTGTTTTACTAGTTGGCTTAATGACGATTGTGGGCTGTCAGCAACTACAGACGGAAGAGTCGAACGAAGAGAACATTGTCTATGAACAGAACGTGGATGAGGCGATGATTGAAAAGCGGGCGGGACAATCCGATGCGATTGCCGTTTCGCTCGAACGGACGAACAATACAACGATGCTCTTCACGATTCGCATGCTAGAAAATCGCCGCCTCGACCCGACGACGGTCATGAGTTATGAGGTCGATGGAGAACGGATTGCGATTCCGTTCGGCGAACTGATTGCAGAGCGGGAAGAAGACATTCGAACGTATGAATATCAGACTGACGTCGACCCCGATCTTTTCGTAGCGGATACACTTCCACTCTTCCATCTCGTGGAGGAAGGCGATACAGAAGTGACGATTCCACTCGAAGTCATCGATTCGACAAACATTGAATAGAAACAGACGATTTTGTCGAAAATCGTCTGTTTTTTTGTGGAGATTGATGAATTTTGTCCGATACAAAGAGTAAGGATAGAATGGAGGAAATCGAGATGGAACAGAAATCACAGTCGTTACAAACACGCATCTTAGCAGCGATGTTAGCCTTCGTCACATTGCTCATCGTCTTGTTCGGGGTCGTGCAATATGTTAGTACGAAGCATTCCGTACTCAGCACATTGCATGCGACGATGATTGAAGATGGAGAACGGATTAGCGAGACATTAGATGCGGATGCATATGCGTCATTCATGAAAAATCCGTCAAAAAATGAGCAGTATGAACAGTTGCGAGAATATCTCGATACATATCGTCAACAAATCGGGGCCATGTATGTGTATACGATTGCCACCGAGGGCGAAGAAGTCCAAATCATCATCGATGGATTGAGTCAAGCGGATGCAGCAGACATCGGTACACCTACTACGGCGATGACGGTTGAAGGAGCGATGAATGCATTCAATGGTGACACGGTCACAACGGACGTCATTGATGATCCAGAATACGGAAAGTATGTGACAGTGCTCGTCCCAATCAAACGTGGTAGCGAGGTCATCGGGGTCCTCGGAATTGATAAGGCAGCTACAGAAGTCGCGGCAATTACGGGTGATGTGTTAGCCGAGAGTTTGCCACCAATCCTTATTGGTCTTCTCGTCTTACTTGTCGTCGCAGCCGTCATCATCTGGCAGTACCTTGGCTGGAAGTTACGTCCTCTTCAAGCGTTAGAACGTGTCGCGACCTCGATTGCCGAAGGCGATTTGGCGACGGCATCGAAAAATGTAGAGAAGATTCAATTGAAATCGAATGATGAAATCAAGCGTCTGACGGTATCAATGGATAAGATGACCCATATGTTGAAAGACCTCATCTCTGGGATCCAAACGTCGGCGCAGACGGTCAAGGACGAGAGTGGAAACGTCTCGAGCATCTCGGAAGAAGTGAATGATGCGTCTCGTCAAATCGCTTATACGATGGAAGAGATTGCGAGCGGTGTTGAAAATCAAAGTGTATTGACGATGCGCTTATATGGACATATGAACGAATTCTCGACGCTCGTCGAGCAAACCACGTCAGACGGAGACCAAGTGAGCGAACAGGCAGAAGTCGTCAGTCGGGTGACGATGGATGGGCTTCGCTACATGGAGAGTGCCGTCGACCAGATGACACATATCCATGAACAGGTGAAGTCGTCACAAGGACAAGTCCGTGATTTCGAGCAACAGGCGGACGAGGTGACGGAGCTCGTCACGATGATTCGCCAAATCTCACAACAGACGAACCTGCTCGCATTGAACGCAGCGATCGAGGCGGCTCGTGCGGGTGAACACGGGAAAGGGTTTGCGGTCGTCGCTTCGGAGATTCGGAAGCTATCTGACAGTGTCGCCGAGTCTGTCAGTGAGATCTCAGAGATTGTCGGAAGCGTCAAACAAAATTCGATCGCCCTCGGCCAGACGTTCACAGAAAGTATGACGGCGGCAGAGGAAGGGAAGAAAACGCTCGAGTCGACGAAGCACGCCTTCACGGAAATTGAACGAAGTGTCCGCCATATGCAACAGCTGACGGGCTCGATGCGTAGTCAGCTCGATCGGGTGAAGACGAACCAAGACCATATCCAGCACGGCTTGTCAGAGATTGCTTCCATCTCAGAAGAGAGCACGGCCGGGAACGAGGAAGTGGCCGCTTCGACGGAGCAGATGTCGGCGACAAGTGAGACGATGAACCGTCTCGTCAAAGATTTGTCGACGACAGCGGAATCGATGCAACAGATGAGTCGCCAGTTCAAGTTGTAAGCAGTCTCACTTCAGACAGACCTCTCCTGTGTCCGCTATAATGGGCGCAAGGGAGGTTTTTTCATGCAACAATTCTCTAGTGAACTGACACAATTTCGTGGAAGTCATTACGACTTCGGTCGATTTCAAGGAAAATATATAAAACGCAGTCAACTGCTCGAAAACCGGACGGACCAATGGAAACTACGTGTGCCCCGTTTCGAGATTGACGCGACGGAGGCAAAGGCTGCTTTTGATGCAGTGGCTCCGAAGATTTGGGAAGAGTTGATTGGGCTTCAAGACGAGCTCAAACTGTCTCTCAATGATACGTTGCTCCATTTCGGACATTTCCGCGTCAATAATCCAATCAGTGGGTGTTCGATTCTGACAGGGGACAACTTCCTCGTCCGAAACTATGACTATCATCCGATGACGTACGACGGGCGCTACAATGTCTTTCAACCCGACGATGGTTACGCTGTCATCGGACCGGTCTCTCGTGTCACGGGCCGCATGGACGGGATGAATGAAAAAGGTCTTGCGATGGGGTACAACTTTATTAACCGACGTCGACCGGGAGACGGATTCGTCTGCCAGATGATCGGACGCATCATTCTCGAGACGTGCGCGACCGTGGAAGAAGCAGTCGACTTATTAAAAGAGATTCCGCATCGTGGTTCCTTCACGTACGTTGTCCATGACAAGTCGTCGAAGACACGCGTGATTGAGGCGACACCTCGGGATATTCAAGTGCGGGAATCCAATATATGTACGAACCATTTCGAGTTACTACAACACGAGAATCGCTACCACCTGGACGATTCCACGCGTCGCATGATGGAAATCAAAGTGGTACAACATTTGATTCAAGACGCGGAGAGTGCGTTCCGCCTCATGAACGACACTGACAAGGGAGTTTTCTCGGAACTGTACAAGAGCTGGGCAGGTACGATTCATACAGCAGCCTATTTCCCAGAAACGCTCGAGACGTGGTTTGCTCTCGGCGGAGACCGGGACCCGGTCATCTTCGATTTTCAAAAATGGCTCGACGGAGAAGACTTCGACCTTCATGCGCTTGACGGGGAACTCGCGACCGATATCGAGTTTGCGAATACGGTCCAACTTTGGCGCTGACGTTTGTCAGTGCTTTTTTTGTAGAAACGGGAATACACATAACAGGAGGGATGAAAGATGAAACGATTTGGTATCATACTCATTATGCTGACGCTTGTGACGCTACTCGGTGGATGTGTGCCCGGCGACGGGACGTACACGACGGACCCGGCAGGTTTTTTCTGGGGAATCTGGCACGGGTGGATTGCACCGATCTCACTCATTTTAGGGTTGTTCAATGACACGTATCGGGTGTATGAAGTGAACAATACCGGCTGGTTTTACGATTTAGGGTTTTACATCGCCGTGATTAGTGGATTCGGTGGATTGACGTTAACACGGAAGAGTCGGGGATAAGTGATTACCCCGACTTTCTACCGATTACTGCGACCGTACGATAGTCACGCGAGTCGGGACCGCGACGTATCGATACACCCTGAAATCCGAGATTCGTCGCTTTAGGGATGAACTCCTCATGAATCATCTTGGCAATCCCGTCCCATTGCACATCGCCTTTTCCATCACAGTACGTGATGATGAATGTACCGTTCGGTTTCAAGACGCGTTCGATTTCAGACAGGATGGTCGTGACATCTTCCCAAAAATAAAGCGTGTGAATGCTGAACACGTGATCGATGGATGCGTCGGTCATCGCTAACTGATGAAAATCTCCTTCCATCAAGCGAGCTCGTCTCCTTTGAATGGAGACAGCATTACGTTTCTTGGCCGAAGCGATGAGTGTCTTCGAGCGATCGAGACCGATCACGTTCACATCCTCCCGCTTTTGAAGAATCGTCGATAACGCATCACCGGCTCCACACCCGAGTTCGAGTACGGTGGCGTTTGCATGCATATGTAACTGTTCGATCGTCCACTCGACTTCGATACGGTGTTGGCGCACCATCTTTTCCCCGATATATTTTCCGACGGGACCACGTGGGTTTTCGTACTGACTGTCCACCCAGTTTTTGAACACTTGTGGGAGCATACTGTCACCTCATTTCAAGAGTAGCTCGATTGTAGCATATCGATGAAACAAAGGAGTCAACAACATGCGTTCATTTTGGATACTTGGCAACCAACTCTCACACGAACTCGAGATGTTGAAGCATATAAAAGAAGATGACGTCATCGTCATGATTGAGGCGACGTCTCGCGCGACGTGGCGTCCGTACCATAAGCAAAAACTCGTCCTCATTTTCTCGGCGATGCGTCACTTTGCGGAAGAGTTGCGCGACAAAGGGTACACCGTCGATTACCATGAAGCGGATTCGTTTCAGGAGGCATGGGACAATCACCTAAAACAGTACGAGCCGGACGAGATTCATGTCACCGCCGTCACGGACGAACCGATGACTAAAAAGCTCAAGCAATTCGGTAAGAAACATAAGATTATCGAACATACGGATGTCCCGCTCTTCTATTTATCGAAAGAAGAAGCGACCGATACGCTCGGAAACGAACCGTGGCGGATGGATCGTTTTTATCGTCAGATGCGCAAACGGTTCGATGTTTTAATTGAAGAAGGGAAGCCGCGTGGCGGGAAGTGGTCGTTTGACGCGGAAAATCGAAAGCCGCCGAAAGAAGGACTGTCGTTTCCGTCCGCTATCCATTTCCGCCCCGACGTGATCACAAAAGACGTCATCGAAAAAGTCGAGTCGACATTCTCGGATCATCCGGGCGAGGTGACCCCGTTTCACTGGCCGGTCACACACATTGAGGCGAGACGGGCACTGAATCGATTCGTGAACGAGCGGCTCGAGACGTTCGGTCCGTATCAGGATGCGATGATGACGGATGAACCAGAGATGTCACACAGCCTGTTGTCGGCTGCCATCAACATCGGTCTGTTGACGCCACATGAAGTCGTCGAGGCTGCTTGTCAGGCCGACGCCCCTTTGTCATCGGTCGAAGGATTCGTCCGCCAAATCCTCGGTTGGCGGGAGTATATGCGCGCCGTCTACCTCGCCGTCATGCCAGGCTATGAAGAGGTGAACACGTTCAAGCATGAACGCGACTTACCGTCCTTCTTTTGGGACGCAAAGACGGACTTGAACTGTCTGCATCAAAGTCTAAAACCGGTCGTGGCATATGCCCACAACCATCACATCCAGAGGCTGATGGTGCTCGGAAACTACGCGACGTTGTTTGAAATCTCACCGAAGCAGACGAGCGACTGGTTCAATGAGATGTATATCGATGCCTATGACTGGGTCGTCTTACCGAACGTGCTCGGGATGGCACTCCATGCGGACGGCGGGAAACTCGCCACGAAGCCATATGTCGCCTCTGGGAAGTATATCGACCGGATGAGTGATTACTGTGGAGATTGCCCATATAATCCGAAACATACGACCGAAGAGGATGCTTGTCCGTTCAACGCCCTCTACTGGCGCTTCATCGATCGGCACGAGGAGCGTTTCTCAAAAAACCAGCGGATGAAGATGATGGTCCGCAATTGGCAAGGGCGAGACGATGATGTCAAAGCAGATATATTAGAGAAAGCCGAACAGACATTGGCCGATTCCCCGTGAATCGGTTTTTTTACGTTTCCTTCATGAAACTTAGCGATTCCTTCATCGTAGCTTTACAATCATCCGCTACGATAAGAGCTGTGAGACCCCCTCACTCCAAGTGAATAGTAACCGGTAGAACCTTTGAGAGACCAACAGAAGCCCGTACGTCTAAGACGTGTCGTTTCTGTTGGTCCTTTTTTTTAAGAAAGGATGATCCAAGTGAATGAAGCGATTGCACGAATGGGACAGGAACAGATGATTGCCTCAATCAAGAGTCCGAAACAAATCGAAGCGTTTTTAAAGACGGATGTGACAACGACTTTCCTCATGATGGGAACGCTCAGCACACTCGACCGCTATGTAACGCATTTAAAGCGAGAGAACCGAACAGTCTTCCTCCATGCCGAGCGAATCAATGGCATCAGCCTCGACCGGGATGGCATCGATTATCTCGCCAAACGCGTCGGCGCCGACGGGATTGTCACAACGAAAGCATCGGTGCTCCAGCATGCGAAGCGGGCAGGGATGTTGACAGTTCAGCGACTGTTTCTCGTCGATTCGGACGCGGTCACGAGCGGGCTCAAACTCGCTGAAGCGCAGCAACCGGACGCGATCGAACTCATGCCCGGTCTGATTCCGAGTGTCGTCGAGAAGATTTCCCAGGAAGTCTCTTTCCCGATTGTGACGGGTGGCATGATTCGTCAACCAATCGATGTGCATCGCGCCCTTGATCATGGGGCATTCGCGGTTTCGACCGGGGACGAACGACTTTGGCAGGTCCAAAGTCAGAAGGAGGAATTGGTATGAAAACGATCCAACTACAACAACTGACAAAATCATTCGGGGAGACGGAAGTCATTCGGGGTATCGACGTGACGATCGAAGCAGGAGAATTCTTTGCGCTCGTCGGACCATCCGGCTGCGGCAAGAGTACGATGCTTCGCATGATTGCAGGGCTCGAATCCATCACCGGTGGAACGCTTCGCATCGACGGAGTAGCAGCAAACGGGATGAAACCGAGCGAACGTCACTTGTCGATGGTCTTCCAAAACTACGCCCTTTATCCGCATATGACGGTCGAGAAAAATATCACGTTCGGGCTACATACGAAAGGGCTGACGAAACTAGAGCAACGAGAGCGTTGCCTCCAGGCGGCCGAGACGCTCGGGCTCACTGATTATTTGAAGAGGAAGCCGCGTGAACTCTCAGGTGGTCAGAGACAACGGGTCGCGTTGGCGCGAGCCATCGTGACGGAGGCGCCGATTTGCCTGATGGATGAGCCACTCTCGAGCTTGGACGCGAAACTGCGTGCGAAGATGCGCTCGGAGATTCGCCAGTTGCAGCGAAAACTTGGACTGACGATGATTTACGTCACTCACGACCAAGTCGAGGCGATGACGATGGCGGACCGGATCATGCTTCTCAATGAAGGGGAAGTGCAACAAGTCGGGAAACCGCTCGACCTGTATAACAAACCGGCGAACACGTTCGTCGCCTCGTTCATCGGGTCACCCCCGATGAACCTAGTCGAAGTCACCCGACAAGAGAGAGGGTGGATGGCAGCGGACGGCCGCCTGTTCCATCCGAACGCATTGACAGAAGTGTCAGAAGCGACGCTCGGCGTACGTCCAGAACAGATCAAACCGGCAGACGAAGATGTGACATTTTATGCGGAGCTGAAAAACATCGAAGTACTCGGAACCGAGACGATCCTTGCGTTCGATGTCGGTGGCAATGAATGGCTAGCGAAATGGCCAGGACAATGGCCACTCACCGTCGGAGAAAAAGTGGCGTGTTACGTGGAACCGAAACAGATGTCGCTCTTTGACGCGACCGGGCAGCGCATCGAGCCACGACAGCCGAAGCTGTTTGAGGCGTTGGAGGTGTTCCAATGACGGTCGCCTTACCGAGAGAAAAAGTCCGCACGAGACTGTCGGACGCGGCGAGTGGGCTGTTGTACTTGTCCCCGTCCATCATCTTGTTTGGTGTCTTTCTCGTCTATCCGCTCCTCCGGACGATGTACTTGAGCTTCTTTCGGACGGACACGCAAGGGACGCCACTCGAATTTGTCGGCGTCGGTCACTACAGCAACTTGTTCACGAGCGCGGCGTTTTGGCAAAGCATTCAAGCGACGGTCGGATTCGTCCTCTTGACGGTCCCACTGACGATTCTCATCGCACTCGGGCTCGCGCTACTTGCCAATGAGAAATTGAAGGGCATCGGCATCTTTCGAACAGCCTTCTCGGCGACGATGGGAATGAGTGTCGCCGCCTCGTCGGTCATTTGGATGTTCATGTACAACCCGTCAATCGGCATTTTCAACCGGTTCCTCGAGGCAATCGGTGCCAGCGGCGTACAGTGGCTCCTCGATCCGCAATATGCGCTTCTTTCCGTGTCACTCGCGACCGTCTGGATGAATATCGGCTTCACGTTTTTGATTCTCCTCGGCGGTCTGCAGAACATCGACCGGACGCTATACGAGAGTGCGGATATTGCCGGAACGAGCTATTGGACACAGTTACGCGCAATCACGATCCCGATGTTGTCCCCGACGCTCTTCTTCGTCGGCATCATCTCGCTCATCAACGCCTTCCAGACGTTCGGACAGATTGACTTGTTGACGAAAGGCGGACCGACGAATGCGACGAACGTCATCGTCTATGCCATCTATAAAGATGCGTTCATCAACTACAACGTCGGGAGTGCCAGTGCACAAGCCGTGCTCTTATTTATCGCCGTCCTTCTATTGACATGGCTCCAATTCAAACTTGTCGAAAGGAAGGTGCATTACCAATGAGACTACGGAATATAGGCGTATATGTCTTACTCGTCTTGAGCGCCATCGTCATGCTGTTCCCGATCGCCTATGCGTTCTCAATCAGTCTGATGGACGGGAAGGAAGTACTTCAGGGGCATCTGCTCCCACGCGACCCGTCATTTGAAAACTATATCGCCGCGTTCGAACGAATCCCGATGATGACCTACTTGGTGAACAGTCTGGTTGTCGCGCTCCTCGTGATGATGGGGCAGGTCGTCTTGTCGAGTCTTGCGGCATTCGCATTCGTCTTCATCGACTTTAAAGGAAAAGGGCTCATCTTCATGCTCTTCCTCGCGACGATGATGGTCCCATGGGAAGCAACGATGGTGCCGAACTTTTTAACGATCCAGTCACTCGGATGGCTTAACACCGTCTGGGGTCTATCGGTGCCGTTCTTCGCACTCGCATTCGGAACGTTTCTACTCCGGCAACAGTTCAAGACGATTCCATATGAGATGTATGAGGCGTCTCAAATCGCTGGGATCAGTCGGTTCCGCTTCTTCTGGAACGTTGTCTTGCCCGTATCGAAGACACCGCTCGTCACATTGTCGGTATATAGCTTTTTGACAACTTGGAATATGTACTTATGGCCGCTTCTCGTTACGAACACGGAACAGGCGCGGACGGTCCAAATCGGAATCAAACAGATGCAGTCGAACGAGGTCGCCTCGGATTGGGGCGTTGTCATGGCAGCGGTCGTCTTAATCATCATTCCGACACTTTTATTGTTATTCGCAGGACAAAAACATCTACAAGAAGGATTGACGCAAGGCGCAATCAAATAATAGGGGGACATGACAAAATGAAAAAGTTTGGATTATTCGCAGGGTTGGCAAGTTCAGTGTTATTACTCGGGGCATGTGGCAGTGAAGAAGCGGCGCCGGTCGCGGCGACAACGGAAGACGGGAAGACAGAAGTCGTCTTTTGGCACGCCATGAGCGGGGACTTGGAGACAGCGCTCAATACGCAGGTCGACGCATTCAACGCGTCGCAAGACGACTATGAAGTGAAACCAATCTTCCAAGGAACGTATGAGGAAGCACTCACGAAGTTCAATGCCGTCGCCGGTTCGGAAGACGCGCCGGCCATCATGCAGACGTTCGAAGTCGGGACGAAATACATGATTGATTCGAACAAGATCACACCCGTGCAAGAGTTCATCGACAAAGAGGGCTTTGACACGAGCGTGTGGGAAGAGAACATCTTGAGCTATTACCAAGTGGACGGCAAGCAATACTCGATGCCGTTCAACTCTTCAACACCTGTCCTTATCTATAATAAGGATGCATTTAAAGAGGCAGGACTTGACCCGGAGAAGGCGCCGCGCACGTATGACGAGTTGAAAGCGGCAGCGAAGAAGTTGACGACGGACGATCAGACCGGCTTCACGATGCTCAACTATGGTTGGTTCTTCGAACAGCTTGTCGCCGCGCAAGGTGGACTTTACGTCGATAACGAAAACGGGCGCAGTGGAGATCCGACGAAAGCCGTGTTCGATGGGGAAGAAGGGCAGAATGCGTTCAACTTAATCAAAGAGATGTACGATGAGAAGACGTTCCTAAACGTCGGTCAAAACTGGGACGATATGCGTGCAGCGTTCCAATCGGGTAAAGTCGCCATGTATCTCGACTCGTCAGCCGGTATCCGTACCGTAGCGGACAGCGCAGACTTTGAGATCGGTGCCTCTTACTTACCAGTACCGAACGAAGCTGACCGTCAAGGCGTCGTCATCGGTGGCGCATCACTCTGGATGGGTGACGGCATCGCCGAAGAAACGAAAGAAGGTGCATGGGAGTTCATGAAGTACGTGTCCTCAACGGAAGCACAAGCCCAGTGGCATGTCGACACAGGTTACTTTGCTATCAATCCTGACGCTTACAACGAGCCCGTTGTCGAAGAGATGTGGGCGAAATATCCACAGCTCAAAGTGACGGTCGATCAACTGAGTGAGACGAAAGCGTCACCGGCGACACAAGGCGCACTCATCTCGACGTTCCCACAATCGCGTCAGAGCGTCGTCAATGCGATGGAGAGTTTGTATCAAGGCGTATCGGTTGAAGACGCATTGAAGCGTGCGGCCGAAGAGACGACTTCCACCTTGGGGCAGTGAGATGTTGATTTACGCACATCGTGGGTATAGCGCCAATTACCCGGAAAATACGTTGTCGGCGTTCGAGGCGGCCCTCCCATATGTGGACGGGATTGAGCTCGACGTGCAACTGTCGAAAGACGGTCGGCTTATCGTCATCCATGACGAGACGGTCGATCGGACGACAGATGGGACGGGGTGGGTGAAAGACATGACACTTCAGGAGCTACGTCAATTGAAGATTGACGGGTATGAACGAATCCCGACGTTAGAAGAAGTGCTCGGCTTGATCGAACGGAGTGACATCACGCTGAACATCGAATTGAAGACAGATCAATACGCGTATCCGGGAATCGAACGACTCGCCTGGCTCGCCGTCGACGAGTTTCACATGACGGGGCGCGTCGTCTTCTCCTCGTTCAATCGGGAGACGCTCGTCCGGATGCGGGATGTGGCACCGCACGCACGCCTTGCCGTGTTGACGCTAACAGGAGAGTCGGACACCGTCTCGTTCGCTGAAACGATTCGAGCCGAGGCGATTCACGCACAGACCGAGTTTATCGGCTCAAAAGCATGGGAAGAGATGCGACGGACGCCGCTCGAGACACGTCTTTACACGATCAACGACGTGAAAGATCTTCCTTTGATACCGGTGGCAGCCATCATGACGGATGAAGTTGAACGGTTCGCAAAGTAAACAGACAAAAACCCCGCTTCCAATGAAGGAGCGGGGTTCGTTCATGTCATGATCGGTTCTGGTGATGCAACCGTCGAGACGACGACTTGGTTGCGCCCTTCATTTTTTGCTTGATAGAGCGCCGAGTCTGCGAGGTCGACCATCCGTTTGATAGGAAGCGAGGTACCGTGGGCGACCCCGACGGACGTCGTGATTTGAATCGGTGGAAAGTCGTTCAAGTAGAACGTTTCAGCGGCAATCCGTTCCCGAATCCGGTTGGCCACTTTATCCACTTTCTCTGGCGTCAAATCGTACATCAGGATGACAAACTCTTCGCCGCCAATCCGAGCGACCGTGTCGTGTGCGCGAGTCTCCACCTTTAAGATATCAGCGAACTGTTGCAAGACGAGGTCACCGTTTCCGTGACCGTATGTATCGTTCACGTGCTTGAAATGATCGATATCGAGCGCAAGGATGTTGTACGTGCGGTCGTCCTCACCGAGTGAGGCGGTGTAGCGGTCCCAGACGCGACGATTGAACAGACCTGTCAGATGATCTCGTTCAGCAGAGCGTTTATATTCGAGCGCACGTCGAGTCGTCTTCTCTAAGTCGATCGTGAGTATACTCGACAGCAGACCGACGAGCATCCCGACCATCCAAATGGTCAAGACGAGGGACACGTATGCTGTATTCCATCCCATGTTGATGTAGACGGCAATCGAGATGACGAATAGCGCCCATACGTTTAAGAAGATACTTTGCATGAAAAGTCGTTCGCGAAGGAGACGATGAATCCATAGCATCCCGATACTGACGATGAACGTCGCGATAAAGGCGATGAACGCTTGTTCCGTCATCCCGAACAGGAAGCGCGTGCTCGCAATGACGAGTGTCGCAATAAACAATGGCATCCGAGCGCCGTAAAATGCGAGTAAGACGAGCGGTAGATGGCGTAAATCCACACGCACCGTATCGTTGGCCTCGACGGCGTTGTACATTAAAAAGAGACCGAGCGCCCCGGCCAATAATCCAATCACGAAACTGCGAAGACGTTGCGAATTGAATAGTGAAGAGTGATAAATCTTCGAGATGATATAAAATCCGGTGAACGCAACACAGGCGTTCAGTAACAAGACAGTGAGCGTCATTTCTTCACGACCTTTGCGATAGTCTATACATTAACCGTAGCAGTCTTCAAAATAATGTCAATCAGAGATGTGCAAAAATTCACTTCGTCTTCACGCTTTTTTCTTCGTGCCTCGAAACGCAAAGAACATAGCGATGCCGATACCAATCCCGAGCCACCAGTTATCGAGGGTGAGACCAAACACGACGGCGAACACGACGGCGACCGGGATGGATAAGTATCCACGTTGTTTCATCTTGAGTTCCTCCTCTCTTCATCACTTCTCTATTCCCGAAATTGAATCGCTTTACATCACGAAATGAAAAAACGTCCGACTAAACGAATCAGTCGGACGTGATTTGTAAAGATGTTCGTGGCAAGGGACATGTGTGTCGGGTATGAAGCTCGATGGTGAAGGTCGTTCCCTCGCCGTAAACGGAATCCGCATGGATGACCCAACCATGGGCTTCAACGATTCGTTTGCAGATTCGTAGACCGAGTCCTGTACCTTTAATCGATTGATGGGCAATCGAGTCGACGCGATAGTACTCATCAAACACATACGGAAGCGCATCTTCCGGAATGCCGATGCCGGTATCAGATACAGACAATACCACCGTACCGTCACATTCCTCGACTTGTGTATGAACCGTCCCACCGTCTGGAGAATATTTGATGGCATTGCCGATCAAGTTATGGAGCAATTGCCGCAATTTTTCTGCATCTGCTTGAATCCATACGTCATTCGCCTCAAACGTCACCGTATGAAGCGGCGAAGTCGATTGATAACTCTCCATAACTTCCTCTAACAGAGGACGAAACGCAAACGTTGATACATTCAATTGTTCGGCCGAATAGTTTTCTTTTTGGTAGTCCAAAAAATTATCGACGAGTCGCTCGAGCCGCTCCGACTCTTGTTTCACTTGTTCCAACATGTGATACGACTTCTCGGAACCTTCATGACGCGCCATCAACAATTCGGTATAGCCATGAATTGCGGTCAACGGGGTACGGAAGTCATGGGACAACTCAGCGAGAAATGCATCTTTTCGTTCTTCAAAGCGAACGGCTTCCGTCTGATCACGCCACATGATGAAGACGCCCCGCGGTGTCCGGGTGAAATTGAAAATCAGGTGTAGCGTTCGGTCATCGAATTGAATTCGACGTGACGTCATGCTTGGCCATTTCTCTGTCTCGCACTCAAGCAATTCTTGGATCAAATAGGTGACTTGCGCCATGTCGGCACCATGCTCTTCGAACGTCGTATAGAGAAATCGAGTCAATGCTTCCATCGAGGTGAACGATTGGGTCGTCATCGAAGGGCACCAGTGATGAAGGAGATCATTCGTATAGAGACGGTGTTTCGAGAAATCGATATAACACATCGCATCCTGCACTTCTTCTACAATCGAAGCGATGGAGAACGTATGGCGTTCCTGTTTTTGACGAGCGGAGCGTTTTTGCCTTACCCTTCGAAATCGGTGCATCCAATTACCTCCTCGCAAACATTTGTACATTCATTCACAACAAGTATACGACATCGGAGCAAGAATCCCTATACAGCCAATAGTCCTAACAGAAACGGACTGGAATTGGGACGAATTATACGAATCACAACAAAAAAACTCCCCGCGTAGTAAGCGGAGAGATTCGATTCATTTAGTGACTTTCAGTTGCCCCATCATTCCATTTTCTTCGTGTTCGAGGATGTGGCAATGATACATGAACGTGCCGGTTTCGGTGAAGGTAAGTTCAATTTTTACCCGTTCATCAGGAGAAACAGCGACCGTGTCTTTCCAACCTTTCTCATGTTCGGCTGGTGGATTGCCGTCCCGACTGATGATTCGGAACTGGACGCCATGAATGTGGAAAGGATGCGTCATCCCACCCATCATGTCAGGTTTGTTCTCGATTTCCCATATCTCTGTATCCCCTTGTTTCACTTTTATGTCGATTCGGTCTGGATCATACGTATCGCCGTTGATGGACACCATATTCCCCATTCCAAACAGCGTGAGCCGGCGATCTGCTTTCTCATCTGTCGAACGCTCCATTGTTTTGGTCGTTGGAATATCGATGGACGTTTTGTCGAGTTCACCGACACGAAACGTGGTGAACGTCACCCCGTCCGCTTCTAAGGCCACGTCATCTTCTACTTGTGAAAAATCAATCAACACCTCGGCCCGTTCTCCTGGTGTCAATGAGATGGTCTTCATCTCGACCGGACGTTCTAGCGGACCGCCGTCTCCTGCGATTTGCGTCATAACCTCCCCGTTCGATAGCGTGAAGTCAAAATCACGTGCGTTTGAACCGTTGACGAGCCGAACACGGAGCGTCTCGGTCTGAACATCAAACGTAGTGTTGATGGCTCCGTTCGCAAGAATCGTATCGCCCGTCGTCCCGTCGACATTCATATGGGCATCGTAGTCAAGTTCACCATCTTTTGTGAAGAGTCGATCCTGTACGATAAGCGGGATGTCGTCGACACCGTAGTCATTCGGGAGACCAGTCTGAGCATCGTCGGTCACATAAAGAAGACCGGCGAGCCCTTTGTAAACTTGTTCAGCTGTCAATCCCATCGGATGGGGGTGGAACCATAGCGTACTCGGCTCTTGGTCGATATCGAGTCGAACTTGAGCACGGTCACCCGCTGCTACAGCTTGATGCGGCCCTCCGTCCATGTCGGCAGGAATAACAAGACCGTGCCAGTGGAACGTCGTCGGTTCATCCAATCGGTTGATTGTATCAATCACGACCGTCTTTCCTTTCGGCAGCTCGAGCATCGGTCCGAGTAAGTTCCCGTTATATCCGAGCGTCTCCGTTTTCTTCCCGTCTTGGAAAAATTGAGACACGCCTTCAGTCGCTTCCACCGTGTAATAGACAGTGTCCTCCGTGACTCGATCTGGTTGTAAGGCTTTCGGAATCGGGAGCGGGTGTTCCGGTTCGTCAGATGCCTCGAGTGCTTGCGTCGTTCCGTGTCCCATCGGTCCGCCATTTCCTGTCATTCCATCTTTGCCCATCATGTGGTCACCCATCTGCCCGGTTGACGAATCATTGCCCATCATATGATCTTGATCCATATTGTTATTATGGTTCCACGTCCCGTTGAAGAGGACGACTAACAGGACGAGGATGACCCCAATCAAAATCCCCGTCAATAGGAACCATATTCCTTTCGATTTCATCTTATAACACTCCTTCACTGTTCAGTCCTCACTTTGTTGTACCACCTAATTGTGAAAGAAACATGAAAGTCCAAATCCGTTTATCAGCATACCGCATAGGGGTATACAATTCGTGTAAAGGAGTGGATAAATGATGGAACATGAACACGATCAACATCATGAACATCATGAGGAGAGTCACGATTCTCATCATGGCGGACATGGACATGAACATATGATTGAAGACTTTAAACGGCGCTTTTTTGTTTCGCTCGGTCTAATGATTCCGATTTTGTTGTTGTCGGATATGATTCAAGAATGGCTTCGATTTGAACTTGATTTTCCATTTGAAAAAACAATCTTATTTGTCTTAGCAACGATTGTGTATGTATACGGAGGATGGCCATTCTTAAAAGGGAGTGTGGAGGAGCTGCGGGATCGTAGCCCGGGTATGATGATGCTCATTGGCTTGGCGATCAGCGTCGCTTACTTTTATAGCGCAGCTGTCGTCTTTGGATACGGAAGTGGGCATGACTTCTTTTGGGAACTCGCTTCACTGATTGTGATCATGCTACTCGGTCACTGGATTGAAATGCGTTCGGTCATGGGGGCGTCAAATGCGTTGGAGCAACTCGTCCAACTGTTACCGAACGAGGCGCATCGCATCAACGGGGAAGAGACGGAAGATGTCCCAATCTCTGAGCTGAAGGAAGGAGATCGGATTCTCGTCAAACCAGGGGAACAGGTCCCGGTAGACGGGAAGATTATCAAAGGACAGACGACAATCGATGAGTCGATGTTGACCGGTGAATCGGTCCCCGTCGAAAAGTCAGAAGGTGAGGACGTCATCGCAGGTTCCATCAACCAAGAAGGTAGTTTGACGATTGAAACAATCGGTACGGGAGAAACTACGTATTTGTCAAAAGTCATCGAGTTGGTGAGCGAAGCACAAAAATCGAAGTCACGTGCTCAAAACCTAGCGAATCGTGCAGCAAAATACTTGTTTTACATCGCGATTGCTGCTGGAGTCATCACGTTCACCATCTGGTTCATGCTCGGCTACTCGGTCGGGACGGCGGTCGAACGGATGGTAACGGTCATGGTCATCTCATGTCCCCATGCACTCGGACTGGCGACACCGCTCGTCGTTGCCGTCTCGACAGCGCTATCGGCGAAACAAGGCCTTCTCATCCGGAATCGGACCCAATTTGAAGAAGCACGTCGCCTCGATGCCGTCATCTTTGATAAGACCGGTACGTTGACGGAAGGGAACTTCGGCGTCACGGACGTACAGGCGAGCTCATCTTTCACAGAAGAAGATGTATTGCGATTAGCGGGTGCCGTCGAACGGGAGTCGCAACATCCGCTCGCTCAAGGAGTTTTGAGAGAAGTCGAGAAACGGGAGTTGAAATTGTCGGCTGTCGACAACTTTGGGTCGATGACAGGTGTCGGGTTAGAAGGGACGGTCGACGATGCGCATATACAAGTCGTCAGTCCACGTCATATCCGTGATCAACATATTCAAATCGATGAAGAGACGTTCGCACGACTTTCGGAAGAAGGGAAGACCGTCGTCTTTGTTTTGAAGGACGGAGAATGGGTCGGAATGGTTGCGATGGCCGATCTAGTACGGGAAGAGGCGAAGGAGACCGTCGAGGCCCTTCGTGAAAAAGGCATCCGCTCCATCATGTTGACGGGTGACAACGAGAAGGTCGCGCATTGGGTCGCGGGTCAGCTCGGTATCGATGACGTGTATGCCGAAGTATTACCAGACGACAAGGCGAACCAAGTGAAAGACGTCCAAAAAGATGGAAGCAAAGTAGCGATGGTCGGAGATGGGATCAATGATGCCCCGGCCTTAGCGCAAGCGGATGTCGGCATCGCGATCGGGAGCGGGACAGACGTTGCTGTCGAGACGGCAGACATCGTCCTCGTCCGCAGTAATCCGAAAGATGTCCTATCGATTTTGGAACTTTCACAAAACACGTATCGGAAAATGATTCAAAACTTGTGGTGGGCCGCTGGGTACAACATCGTCGCCATCCCACTCGCTGCGGGCGTGTTGGCGCCAATTGGCATCATCCTATCACCAGCCATCGGTGCGGTCTTGATGAGCTTGAGTACGGTCATTGTCGCTATCAACGCCCGACTTTTGAAGATTTAACAAGTTTTTCATCTTTAGCACATATGCTAGATGGGATGCTAATGATGGAGGGATCGAGATGAAACGAACGTTAATGTTATCACTATTACTGACTCCCCTGCTCTTGTCGGCGTGTGGAGCAGAAGAGTCGCCATCGGATACAAACCAATCAGAAAACGAAACGACAGCGACACAAGACGCATGGCAACGGGTAGGAGCGGATGAAACGGTCTCCCACATCCACGGGGCTGGATTTTGGCAAGATGACGAACGTCCTGTCATCGCGACGCATGCCGGATTGATGGAATATCGAGAAGACGGTTGGTATACGCTTCCGACAAATCGCCATGACTACATGGGATTTGAAGTCGTCGAAGATGGATTTTATGCGAGTGGTCACCCCGATCGTCGGACAGATTTCAAAAACCCACTTGGGGTCATGCATGGAAAAAATCATGGGGCGGTACTCGAAAGTCGGTCGCTTGAAGGCGAGGCAGATTTTCACTATATGAGCGCCGGTTATGCCACGGGTACACTCTACGTTTATTTGGAAGAAGCGACCTCGGAGCTAGAGCCGGGATTTTATCGTTCCATCGATGGTGGGAGCTCATTTGAACCGATGCAGGTACAAGGAATAGAGGAGACGCAAGTGGCAGGAATCGTCGCCGATGCGACGGATGCGGAGCGCGTCTTCTTGTACGGCCCGTCAGGCATCCTCGTTTCGAATGACTCTGGAGATTCGTTCGAGCCACTCATCGAGTCGGAACAAGTTGTCACGGTCGGTGCGGACGATGGGCAGTTGGCCTACATTCGACAGACAGATGGTTCATTCGAAGGGGTTCTTTTCAACTTAGACAATGAATCGACAGAGACGTTCAATCTTCCAGAGCTTCAAGCGGACGCTGTGCCAATCGAATTGGCCATCAAAGAGGAGCGCATGTTGCTTGTCACATCGGATAACAGTGTATATGAGTTTACAGACGGGGAATGGGAGATGCGCCTCGACAAAGGTGAGCTCAACTGATCAAAAGACGCCTTTCCATTAAAGGATAGGCGTCTTTTTGTCGAGTGGAAGCGTGACTGTGAAAGAGGTGCCCGATGCGTCAGAGGTGACTGTCAATTCTCCGCCGTGACGGTTGACGATTTGGTCGGCGATGGCGAGTCCGAGTCCACTGCCACCGGTCTGTCGGGACCGTGATTTTTCCACACGATACAGGCGGTCAAAAATGTGCGGTAAATCTTCTTCAGGAATGCCTTTCCCATTGTCTGTAATGGTCAGGATCAGGTGAGTGTCCGTGACGTTTGAACGCAGGGAGACATGAGAGGCCTCACTATGCTCAATCGCATTATGGGCGATGGAGCGGAAGACTTGGAGCATCCGGTGCCGATCTAGTGTAAGAGCGATGTCTTGTTGTCCCGCGTTCGGTGCAGCATCGAAGCGAATCGTTGTCATCCGGAACATCGTATCGAGCATTCGACGTAAGTCCGCACAAAACGTCGTGACGGTCACTTCTTCTCGGTGCAACAAGAACGTGTTTTCATCGAGCTGTGCCAATTGAAACGCATTTTCGACGAGTTCCGTGAGCGACCGGCTTTCATCTAAAATCGTTTGAATCGACTGTTTGCGTAATGATTCGGGTGTGCTTTCTTTCGAAGCGATTTCGGCGTAACCCCTCAAGTACGTGAGAGGGGTCTTGATTTCATGCGATAGGTCGGATAAAAACTGGCGACGTTCCCGCCGTAGTCTTGATAGTTCCACTGACATCGATTCGATGGCACGCGCTAATTCACCGATTTCGTCGACACGATTCGTCGGTAACTGTAAATCGTCTGGGTTTGTCAATACGTTCTCCGTTGCTTGTTTCAATGATTGGATCGGTTTTGAAATCAGTCGGCTCAAGAGGATGAACGTCAAAACGGTCGTCACGAGTGCAATCGCCGTGATATATAGGAATCGCCACTGGAGCCGATGGCTAATTCCATGAATGATTTCGGTCGGTAAAAACATATAGACGTATCCATAACGGGTGTCGGTATCATCTGTGATTGGTGTACGAACGCTCAAATACGGTTCGTGTTCCCAGTCGTCCTCGAGGATAGTCGTGTCGTTGAAGGGACCAGTGCGTTTTTTCGCATCGACGGTGTCGACTAAAACTTGAGGAAAAGAGCGTGAAGTTTGTAGCGCCTCATGAGTCGGATCGGTAATGGCGACTTTCGTGTCGGTCTCACTCTCCATGGTGGCCACGTGACTGATTGTTTCTTCCGAAAAGTTCATGGCCAAAACGCTCGCATGGCTCTCGGCCCGAGATTCGAGTCGATTGATTTCTTCTACAACGCGTTCGCCGAGAAGCGTATGATAGAGGAGAAGGAACAACACACCTTCAATCAATAGGGTGGATAGGAGAAAGACGAGGCTGATGCGAAACGGTAGACTGTTACGACTCCGCTTCATCCGGAACGCTCCTCTGTCCATCGATAACCACGTCCCCATACCGTTTTTAAATAATCATCAATCGGAAATCCTGCATCCCCTAACTTTTCTCGAATCATACGAATATGCGCATCAACGGTGCGTGGGTCGGATTCTGCAGAATAGGGCCAGACGAGGTCAAACAAATCTAGGCGATTGAAGAGGCGATTCGGGTGCTGAAGGAACAGTTTCAAGATGGCCGTCGCTTTTGGTGTGAGGACAATCTCTTGTTCTTCATACAAAACGCGTCCGCTCTCTTCATCGTAACGTAGTGGTCCGTATTGGATGTTGACGACACGGGTTCGGCGCAAGACAGCGCGAATACGGGCGAGGAGCACATTCCCATCGAACGGTTTGGTGACGTAATCATCCGCTCCGGCATCTAATCCTTGGATCGTTGTTTCATTGTCTGAACGTGCCGTCAACAAGACGACAGGTAATGCCGGGTCCATCGTCTTTAACTGACGACAAAGTGAGATCCCATCTACTTCTGGCATCATAATATCTAAAAGGACAAGATCCGGTCGCTCTTCGATTTTGTCGAGTGCGGAACGAGCATCGCTCGCCTCTATGCAAGAGTACCCATCACCCTCAAGAAACAGACGAATCAAATGTCTCATCTTTTCTTCGTCGTCTACAATGAGAATCTTCACCTTGTACTCCTCCTTTCTATGTTCCTATTATTATCGTTCCGCGTGCTTCGCGTGATTTCCTTCCGTGGCGAAAAGAGTCTGGAGTTGTTCGCGTGCGCGTGCGACGTCTCGACAGTAAATGACAGGCACTCTCGCGTCAATCGGGCGATCCGTGACAATGGCGACTGCCCCGTTCCGGATGGCCGCCTTCACTAAATCAACACCCCGTTCATTAATCGGACGCTCGCATACATATAAAAAAGTTTTTTTTATTTTTTCTGGTGTCGTTCCGATGCCGTGAATCGCCATCTCTTCAGGACGGTCGAGATACGACCAAGATAAGACAGAATCCAGTGTTGCCAATACATCATGTAACGTCAGCTCTTGCATTGTCGTTCCCCTTCCTTGCGTCAACTCAATTTCACTAGTGTACCCGACGTTTGTGAAAAAGAAGTGAAAAGCTATGAGAATACGCCGTAACTAAAAAGTAGGTAGGTTTGAGTGTAGAGCAACTAGGTAAAAGATTTTCTACATGCATAACAAGAAAGGGTGAATGAGATGAAATCGTACGGTAAATTTGGAATTATGATCGCGGTCTCTACATTTATTATGTATTGGCTCATGTATTTAAACGTGTTTCAGTTCAATCATATCTTCTATAGTCAGACGAGGTTGTATATGGCACTCATCATGGGATCGGTCATGGCATTCGTCATGCTTCTCTTCATGTGGGGGATGTATAAGAATAAAACCCTCAACTTTATCATCCTAGGGGTCAGCGCCCTTGTCTTCAGTGCCTCGCTCTGGCTCGTACGTAGTCAGACGACGGTCGATGACGTCAGTTGGATGAAGGCGATGATTCCTCACCACTCGATCGCGATCTTGACGAGTGAGCGCGCTGAAATCGAAGATCCGCGCGTCAAAGAACTGTCGGAAGAAATCATCAAGGCGCAGCGTCGTGAAATCGAAGAGATGAAGCAATTGATTAAAGATTTAGAAGAGGAAGAAGAGAACGCAGAAGAGAATCAAGAGTAAGAGATATACACAGCCGAGCGGCTGTGTATTTTTTGCCTTAAGGAAAAATAAGGGAAGTAAGTTATATTTTGTTTTCCTTTATTTGAAATATAAATGACATATTTGTCGGTTCATTTTGGTGGTAAAATTTTTTCATCAAGATAATATAAAAAATAAAAATTTAAATACATAATTGAAAGGATTTACCATAATATGAAACGAAAGATGCTCTCCCTCCTCTGTGCTGCGTTGCTCATTGTCGGAATCTTCACCCCAGCCGGTACGCCTGCTGAAGCGGCGACCACCTATTATGTCAAAGTCACGACCAACAGTTTAAACGTCCGTTCGGGCCCAGGCACGACGTATGCAATCGTCGGCAGTGCCAAGTTAGGACAATCGTTCAAATACCTTGGCGTGAGCGGGGGATGGACGAAAATCAACTTTAATGGCACAGCCCGTTACGTATCAAGTACATATGTGAAGAAGTATAGTGTGACGACACTCTCAACGACGTCGACAGCGAAGATGGTCATCCCGACAAAAGGGACGTTGACGCAAAAATATGGTCCGGCGAGCGGGCAATACGGCTACACGTTCCATAACGGTATCGACTTGGCGGCACCGAGAGGGACATCGGTCGTGGCAGCCGCGTCTGGACAAGTCATCGTCTCCCGAAATTACGGGGCGTATGGGAACCACATCATGATGACCCATCAGTTGAACGGACAAACATACATCACGGTGTACGCGCACCTCGACCGCCTCAATGTCGTGAAAGGACAGACGGTCGCAAAAGGTGCGACAATCGGAGCCGTCGGGAATACCGGCAACTCGTTCGGAAACCACCTCCATTTCGAAGTACACCGGAACAGCTACGTGTATAGCAGTTCATCCCCAGCAAACAGCATCAATCCGTATACGATGTTTTAACGCAACAGCACGCGCCCCATATTTGGGAGCGCGTGCTTTTTGGTTAGTGGATGGTCGTTCGCTTGTTTCGTCCGATTTGGTTGGCGACGATCAGGCTCGCGCCAAGGACGACACCGAACACCAATCCGAATAAGTTATTAAAGAGTAACATGAGGATGATCCCGAAGACGAGACCGATACTCATGAGGCCAATCCGATCAATCATAGTGAATCCCCTTTTCTATAGTTGTGCACCTCAATGATTACCCGCTTTTCAAAGAAAGAACACCGACGAAATGGACCGATTGATTCATTATACGTGTTTGGACGAACGAGGTTTCGTTTTGTAGAAACTATAGAGGACGCTGATCAAGATGACGAGAACAATCGTCCCGAGTGACATCCAAATCGGCATCTTGTATACATCGCCTAAAATCATTTTCGCCCCGATAAAGACGAGCATGAAACTGAGGCCGTGTTTCAAGTAATAGAAGCGGTCAATCAAGTTGGCGAGGACGAAGTAGAGACTACGGAGTCCGAGAATCGCCATGATGTTCGCATAGAAGATGATATACGGGTCACGCGAATACGCAAAGCTCGCGGCGACCGAATCGACGGCGAAGACGATATCCGACAATTCGATAAAGATGAGCGCGATGAAGAGCGGTGTGAAGAACAACTTCCCGTTGATCCGTTTCGTGAACTTCCCAGATGAAATATCTTGCGTGATCGGAAGACGTTGCTCGAGCCAACGAATCGTCTTGTTCTCTTCAAGTGACTCGTCTTTTCCGATATTCTTGTACATCATCCAACCTGTATAGACGAGGAATGCCCCGAACACGTAATACACCCAACCGAAGTTTTCTAACAGCGATACCCCAGCGACGATGAAGACGGCGCGGAAGAAAATGGCTCCGAGAATCCCCCAGAACAACACTTTGTGCTGATACTTGAGCGGGATGGCGAAATAAGCGAAGACAAGGGAGAAGACGAAGACGTTATCGATGGCGAGTGCCTTCTCGATGAAGTATACGCTCGCATATTCCGTTGCCGCCGTACTACCTTGCGTATAGAACAACCATCCCCCGAATACGATGGCAACCCCGATCCAGACGAACGTCCATGTCCATGCCTCGCGGAGCGAGACTTCGTGTGCCTTGCGGTGGAACACCCCGAGGTCAAGCGCAAGCATGAAGATGATGATGAGTAAAAACCCGATGAGTAGGGTCAATAACAATTCCTATTTTTTAAGTTCATATGAACTTAAAGTCAAATGTTATTTTTGTTGGCAGGTGCCGTTACGTTAATTGCATGAACAGAACGGGAATATGGTCTGAAGCATGAGAAAGGGGATGACCGCATGAAATATTTAGTCACCGGGGCAACCGGTAAATTAGGATCAAAAATTGTAGAGGAGTTACTCAAATCCATTGATGCGAGTGACCTCGCGGTTAGTGTACGAAATCCGGAGAAAGCAACATCGCTGAAAGAACGTGGGGTTGATGTACGCCACGGAGATTTTGATCAGCCGAACACACTCGATGAAGCGTTCAAAGGTGTCGAGCGTCTGTTGATCATCTCGGCAGATGGCGACAACGACACGCGGATTCGTCAACATACGAACGCGGTCGAGGCGGCAAAACGGGCTGGTGTCTCCTTCATCGCCTATACAAGTCTCGCCGATGCGACAGACAGTGAGAACTTGATGGCACCCCCACACGTCGTCACAGAAGAAGCAATCGTGGAATCGGGGATTCCGTATGCGTTCTTGCGGAACAACTGGTACTTAGAGAACGAATTGCCGAGCATGCAGGCAGTCGTTGACGGGGCACCGTGGATTACGGCGGCTCGGGACGGGAAGGTCGGCTGGGCGCTTCAACAAGACTATGCGGAAGCGGCGGCGAATGTCCTGTTGAAAGAACAGCAAGAGAGTGCGGTGTATGAATTGTCAGGACCGCTCCATACGCAAAAAGATTTAGTCGATGCACTCAGTGAAGTGTTAGGACGTGACGTCATGATGCAGGAGCTGAACCTTGAGGCATATGAAGAGACGATGCGCGGGGCAGGGATGCCTGATGACGTGGTCGCACTTCTCGCCGGCATCCAGCGAAGCATCCGTCAAGGAACGCTCGAGATTCACGAGAGCGACTTTGAACCGGTTCTCGGACGTCCGGTCACACCATTACAAGAAGGAATTCGTCAATTGCTCGACCGATAAACAACATGCCCCCGACCGGTTGGTCGGGGGCATTTGTGTTAGGCGCGGGATGCGTGATCTTCGAGTTGAGTCGTCACATCTTCAAGTGCGTTCGCCGTGACGGCGAGGCGGTCCGACATAGAACTGAGTTCTTTTTGGACAGCGACCTGTTCTTCCGTTGCGGCGGCCACGTGGTGAATCTGTTGTTGCAGTTCACTTGAAGCATGTTTCGTCGATTCGAGGCGTGTCTCGAGCGTCTCCATCTGCGTTGTCACGAGTTGTCGTGTCTCTTGAATCGAGGCAATTTGTGCATCGATTTCCGATACGTCTTCCGTAAGACGCCCGAAGACAGCCGTCACGTCGTTCGTGACCGTTTGGCAGTTTTCAGTCGCTTGTTTGAAGAGGTGAGCCGACTTCGAGACGACCGTCGTATCTTCCATCAATCCACCGAGGACGCGTGTCATTTCCGATGCGTATTCCCGAGACTGGACGGCAAGCTTCCCGACTTCAGAGGCGACGACGGCGAATCCACGACCAGCTTCTCCGGCACGGGCCGCTTCAATCGATGCGTTCAAGGCGAGCATATTCGTCTGTTCACTGATCGAACCGACTTGCTGCAAGATACCTTGGATTTCAGAGGAACGATTCGTCATCGTTGCGACAATCTGCTCGAGTTGCTCGGATTCCGTAATGATTTCATGTACTTTTTCTTCCATGAGACGCATATCCGTATTCCCGGAGAGGGCGTCTTTGGCGATGCGGGATGAGGCTGCTGCCGTTTGCGCCATCCGTTCCTGGATGAGTGCGGTCAGCGAACGGATGGATTGAATCTCATCCGCACCTTGTACCATGGAAGCTTGTTGAGACGAAGCGTGGGCGACGATCGGATCGACTGTGATGGCGATCTGTTCTCCCGATTCGAGCGACTGATTCGCAGCCGATTCGAGTTCTTCCGCATGACTATTCAAGGATTGAACGAGGGAACTGACGTCTTGAATCGCTTGTCGCAACAACTGTCGCGTCTCTTGTTCGTGCGCCTCGACACGTTCCGTCTCCTTGTTGCGGAAATGGATCTGGGCGACGAGTACGGCACTGAGCAAAATTAAGTATACCGCGTGGACGAGCAACAAGCTGAACGGATAATCACTCGTTCCGCAAATGAGCGCAGGGAATAAAAAATACCCTGCTAAATGCTGTACCGTAAAGATGGCGGCACTATACAAAATCAAGTCGATGCGGCGCATGAACGACAGGATGGCCAAGACGACAAAGATGGAGAAGTGATACTCAACAAGCCCTTGTCCGCCGGCGACCGTCGAGATGCTCGCAAAGGTGAGCGTCAGCATCATCCAATATGAGAACATCTTGCTTTCTCGCTTCAGGCTGACGAGCATCATCCCGAGGAAGACGAGTGGGAGTGCGAAGAGCACCCATGTCACATTCGAGTACACATAACCATCCGCACCGTTTCGTAAAATCGTATACGTATAGGCAAATTCCGTGAAACGGTGAAGCAAATGGACGACAACCGACGTCACCACAATCAATAACGTCGTCAACAACATCAACTGATTTCTTTTCATCAAACTCATGTTTCTTTCCTCACATTCTGGTGTTCATTAGTTGTAGCTCTATACATATCGGACGAAGTTCATAGAAGTTTATAGAAATTGCATGTTCGACACAAAAAAAGGAGCGCGGGCTCCTTTTAATCTGATCAATGTGATTTGCCATACCATTTATTGTAGAAATGATACGATTCCTTTGCCTGATCTGTTGTCAAAAATACAAACTTCTCACGTGTCAAATGTCTCAACATATAGGAGAGAGATTCTGGAGAAGTGGCGTGATCGTGCATTAAGACGATAGACGCCTGATAGTAAGAACGATGGGCCCGGACTTGTTTAATCGTTTGGTAGCGCATCGTCTTCTGGTCCTTTTTGTATTTCCAGTCGAGCGTATCAACGTTCCAGTCCCACATGTGGAAGCCGGCCTTCTCCATCGCCTGGCGATGTGCTTTTGTCATATGGGGCACACTTCCGTATGGGACGCGAATCGTCGTCGACTTCACACCGGTAATATCAAAAATCAACTGTTGAACCTGTTTCATCTCGTTGACCGCCGTTTTCGGTGAACGATAAAAGGACTTTTTGTCGTGGGTCATGCTATGTAGCCCGATGGTATGTCCTTCGTCAACAATCCGTTGAAGAATAGCTTCATTTCCTTTGATTTTCTTTCCAAGAATAAAGAATGTCGCCTTCACGTTGTAGCGTTTCAGGACGTCGAGCAATTTAGGTGTGTACTGATTCGGTCCATCATCGAACGTCAGATAGACCATCTCACCTTTGTTATAACGAGGGTGGAACTCGTTTGCGGAAGCCGGGACAGAGGAAATGACCAAGAGGAACACAGTGAATAGACAGATGATTGATTTTTTTAGCACGAATCGATTCTCCTTCAATTACAAAGTGGATATTATTCCCACATATAATTTACAGGATTAGGGTTTATGGATTCAAACGCCTTTTTGCGAGGAAGGAAAATCGGTTTCTCAATTTAAGCCAAGCCACTTCTTGACGGGCTCACGGAAGATGTATGTGATGACAATCAATCCGACGAAGACGAGTGCGGCGATGAAGATCGTCGTGACGCTACCTGATGCGAGGCTCGCCCCGAGGAAGCTGTAGGCGAACGTCCCTGGAATCATGCCGAGCACGGTCGCCGGGACGAACGCGCGGAAACGGACGCGCGAGATGCCTCCGGCGTAACTGAGCAAGTCGAAACTGACGAGCGGGATGAGTCGTAAGACGAACACGTATAAGAAACCGCGGCGCTCCATCTGGGTGAATAGCTTTTCCGACCACGGATAGCGATCGACGTTGACGACCGAACGTCCAAAGAAGCGTCCCATGACGTAACCGGTTGTCGCAGCAGCGGTCGCCCCGATGATGATATAGAGGACCCCTGGCCAGACGCCGAACGCGAGACCGGCTCCAAGTGACAGCACGGACGTCGGTAAAAATGCGACCGGACCGATGGCGTAAAGGAATATAAAGAATAGAGGACCCCAAAACCCAAACGACAAGACGATGTCCCGAATGTCAGACGGACGCAACTCATAGTGGAAATGGGTGATATAGAACAACGTGCCAAACACGAGTAAGAACAAAGTGATTTTCAGCCAGCGTGGCATGAGGCGTCCCTCCTTTTTTCTAAGCATACCGTATACTCGGTTCACAAAATAAAACGAATGTGCGAAAAAACCGAAGCGTTAGCCTCGGTTTCCTTCATAGCGCTGAATCCATTCATCGACAGTCATCTTCTCGACGAGTTCCCCGACCAAATCAAACGGGATCCGTTTCACGTTATTGAAGCGAATACAGCTTTTCCCCATATCGAGTTTCGTCGGGACGCGACTCGCATACTCCTGTTCGAACCAGTCGAGCAATTCAGGGTCGGCGTAAATCCCCATATGATAAAGTCCGACATGGCGCTTTTGCGCAATCACGCTGACAAAGGGAAGCGGTGTACCCGGAGTGACATGATAACCAGACGGATATCGCTCGAGCGGGACGACGTAATGGACGCCGTGTCCGTCCGTCGTCTTTTCAAAGCCTTCTGGTAAATGATCATCGATGACCTCGATTAAATGAATGAAGGAATCGAGCCGTGCCTCGTCCACAAGTGTCGTCACGTCCATCATAATTCGCCTCCCCGTAGAATCTTCTCCATTTTCTTCCCCTTCGCCAACTCATCGATGAGTTTATCCAAGTAGCGAATCTCGCGCATGAGCGGCTCCTCGACGTTCTCGACACGGACCCCACAGACGACGCCTTTGATGAGGGCGCGATCTTCATTCAGGCGAGGTGCTGAAGCGAAGAATGTGTCAAAATCAACTTGATCCTCAATTTGACGTTCGAGTCCGGTCTCATCATAACCCGTCAACCACTCAATGATCGTGTCGACCTCTTGTTTCGTCCGTCCTTTTCGTTCGGCTTTCGAAACGTAATGTGGATAGACGCTCGCAAAGCTCGTCGTGTAAATACGATGTGCCATCTTTCTCCCTCGTTTCGGTCCTATTTTCTCTATTTTCTCATATTTCGACCGAAGCAGGTTAGACCCATTCCAAAATCCCGTTCAAACCTTCATAAATCGTATCCGGTTCCACATCGAACGCTTCAAACGGCAAGTCGTTCCGATTGATCCAGGTCGCATGGAAGCCGAAGTTTTTCGCCCCGGCGATGTCCCATCCGTTCGACGATAAGAAGAGCACCTCGTCACGACGGAGACCGGACGTCTTGAACCAATGCATATAGGCGGCTGGCGTTGGTTTCGGTTGTTTGATTCCGTCGACGCTGACGACCTCATCGAAATAATCGGCAAGACCGGCGTTGTGAAGCAGTGCCTCAAGCATCTCGTCCGTCCCGTTCGAGAGGATGACGGTCTTCACGTCATGCAACTCTTTCAGGACTGATTCGACCTCCTCATATGGGGTCAGGTGCGCATACGATTCAATCAGTCGTTGTTCGATGTCCTTCGTTGATGTTGCGTCGTGGACGGCGAGCGCGTAACGGAGTGCGTCCCGGGTAACCGTATCGAAATCTTCGTAGCGCCCCATCATGTGGCGCCAAAAGAAATACTCGAGTTGTTTCGTCCGCCATACTTGGCTGATGGCTGCTCCTTTTTCAGGGAACTCTTGTTCACAGGCGTCCTTCACCGAATGGACGTCGAATAAAGTGCCGTATACGTCAAAGACGATGGCTTTGATAGTTGGTTTCATAAAAACATTCCTCCTTCTGTGTCGTTATACCCGTCTTGTTCAGAATATAATAGGAGAAAGGGGGTCCGACATGTATATTCCAAATCAATATTCCGTCAAAGAACGAGCTGAGATTCATGCATTTCGCCATGCCCATCCGTTCGGCACGATTGTGACGCATGACGGGGACAAACCGATTGCGACACACGTCCCGTTACGATTCGATGAGGCAAATGGACAACTGACGACACATATTGCGAAAGCGAATCCGCAGTGGCGAACGATTGAAGATCAGACCGTTCTCGTCATCTTTCAAGGACCAGACGCCTACGTCTCGGCGTCGTGGTACGGTCATGAAGACGTCTCGACATGGAACTATCAAGCCGTACACGTGTATGGACGTGCGACGATTCTCAATGAGAACGAATTGATTGAAGAACTCGCAGGATTGCTCCATGAGCACGAAGGGGAGCGTGAGCATGCGGTGCGTTGGGAAACATTATCGGAACCGGTGAAGCGACAGATGCAGGGCGTCGTCGGGTTTCGGATTGACATCACCGACATGCAGGCGACGTTCAAGTTGAGCCAAAACCGAAGCGACACAGACCATGAGCGAATCGTGTCCGAGCTTGAAAAACAAGATGAACCAATCGCAGACGTCATGCGACGGCATCGAAAGACCTAAGCAACCTGTCCTAAAACGGCAGGTTTTTTCATATTTCTTTGCCGAATAGCGGTTGACATGACTTAGGAGCAGGTCTATACTCATAAATGATAATGATTATCAGTATCGAGAAAATAGAGAAGTTTGAAAAGGAGAAAAATCACGTGAACAACACATTGAAGAAATGGTTACATATGTTCATTTTTGTATCGGCTTTTGCACTCATCTTAGCCGGTTGTGGTTCGGAAGAAGCTGAGAACGCTTCTACGAATGAAGGGACAGAAGAATCGGCAGAAGGTTACCCGATCACAATCGAGCACGCATTCGGTGAAACGGTCATCGAAGAAAAACCAGAACGTGTCGCAACGATTTCTTGGGGGAACCATGACGTCGCACTTGCCCTCGACGTCGTACCGGTCGGATTCTCGGCTGCGAACTACGGTGTCCAAGACGACAGCGGTATGCTTCCATGGACAGCAGAGAAGTTGAAAGCACTCGGAGAAGAGAATCCGAACATCTATCAAGATACAGACGGATTAGACTTTGAAGCAATCGCGGATTCAAACCCAGACGTCATCTTGGCGGCATACTCAGGCATCACGCAAGAAGATTACGACACGCTCAGCCAAATCGCACCGGTCGTGGCGTACCAAGAAACACCTTGGGTCACTTCATGGCAAGACATGGTTCGCTATGACTCACTCGCAATGGGACTCGGTGAAGAAGGCGAACAGTTAATCAAGGATACGGAGCAGTTGATCACCGACAAAGCGACAGCCGTTCCTGAGATTGCTGGAAAGAAAGCCGCATTCGTCTCGATGAGCGCGGAAGACCTTTCAAAATTCTATATCTATACAACGGGTGACCCACGTGGTGCCTTCATCGAAGAACTCGGGATGGAGTATCCACAAAACATCTTAGACGAAGCAGAAAAAACAGACAGCTTCTATCTCGAGCTCAGCAAAGAGAATGCTGATATCTTGAACGACGTCGACATCTTCGTCACTTACGGAAATGAAGATACGTTGAAGGCGCTTCAAGCGGACCCGCTCTACAGTAAAGTACCAGCCATCGAACGCGGATCGGTCGTCTTGATCGAAGATAACACGCCACTCGCAGCGGCAGGAACACCGACGCCACTCTCGATTGAATATACAATTGATGAGTACGTCTCACGCGTATCGGATGCGCTCGCGAAAGTAAAATGATGCAACATCAGGTGAAGCAGATGCATACCCCGAAGTACTTCCCGCTCTTGTTGATTGGGACGCTCGTACTGACGGTGCTATGTATTCTGGCATCCCTTGCCTTCGGCTCACGGACAGTCGGGTGGAATGAACTGCTGGACGGTTTATTCCGCCCGGCTGTTCAGTCGTATGAAGCGGACATCGTCCGGGAACGGGTCGTCCGGACAATCTTCAGTTTCATGTGCGGGGCAGCGCTCGGTGTGGCGGGGGCACTCATGCAGTCGGTGACGCGTAACCCGATCGCTGACCCGAGTATTCTCGGGGTCAACACGGGAGCGGCGCTCGCCGTCGTCATCGGAATCGCGTTTTTCAACATCTCGACAGCGAGTGCGTTCATCTGGTTCGCGCTCGTCGGGGCGTTGTTGACGGCCATCTTTGTCTTTGGCATCGGCTCGCTCGGTCGAGGTGGGGCGACCCCGCTCAAACTCGTCTTGGCGGGAGCAGCGACGAGCGCGGCATTATCGTCTCTCGTCATGGCGCTCATGATCCCGCGCTCGAACGTCATGGACCAGTTCCGCTTCTGGCAAGTCGGGAGCGTCGGGGCAGGAAACATCGATTCCATCTATACGTTTTTACCGTTCTTATTGATTGGTCTCGTGATCGCCGTCGTGACCGCCCCTTCCTTGAACGCACTCGCGCTCGGGGAAGAGATGGCGAAGAGTCTTGGCGTTCGAACGGGTACGTTGAAGCTGACCGCTTCGTTCGCAGGCGTCATTCTGTGTGGGGCGGCGACGGCACTCGCCGGACCGATCGGATTTATCGGGCTACTCGCCCCGCATTTGATTCGACTCGTGCTCGGTCCAGACCAGCGTTATCTCATGCCGATGTCTGCTCTAGCCGGTGCCATCATTCTGACCTTCTCGGACGTCATCGGACGTTTGCTCGGGAGTCCGGGAGAGCTTGAGGTCGGGATTGTGACGGCGTTCATCGGGGCGCCGATCTTGATTCTATTGACGATGAAAGTGAAAGTACGAGGATTATGATGCAACCAGCGATTGAACAAATCAGACAAGGACGCATGAAGCGCCGCCGTCGTTATGTTGGGATGACGCTTCTCTTGACCGTCATCGCGCTCACGCTGAGCGGCTTGATGCTTATGCTAGGTAATACGATTTATCCCGTTCAGGACGTCATCCGCGTCTTGCTCGGGGAAGACGTGCAAGGGGCGACGTTCGCCGTTGAGGTTCTTCGTTTACCACGCATGCTCGCCGGTGTCTTCGCCGGGGCGGCGTTTGGTGCCGCGGGAACGATTTTCCAGACGATGCTTCGTAACCCGCTCGCCAACCCGAACGTCATCGGCATCACGACCGGTTCGAGTGCGGCGGCCGTCTTCTGTATCGTCGTTCTCCAGTCGAGTGAAGCGGTCATCTCGATTGCGTCGATTATCGGAGGTCTCGTGACGGTGCTCGTCATCTATTTCCTCTCTAAAGGGGCAGCCTTCTCCATCGGTCGCCTCGTCTTGGTCGGGATTGGGATTCAGGCGATGCTCACAGCGGTCATCAATTACTTACTGCTCATCAGCCGACAAAATGATGTCGCGATGGCGATGCGGTGGTTGACAGGAAGCTTAAATGGGGCGAAGCTAGAAGAGTTGCCGCCTTTAATCATCACGGTACTCATCTGTTTACCGATTGTATTGTTACTCACCCGTCAGCTCGAGATGCTCGAGCTCGGTGAAATGGCGGCGACAGGGCTCGGGATCAATACGAACCAAACCCGATTACTTCTCATCGTTGCGGCGGTGTTTATGCTCGCTCTCGCGACAGCGACGACGGGACCAATTGCCTTCATCGCCTTTTTGGCGGGACCGATTGCCAAACGCCTCGTCGGGACGAGTCACGCCGGGATCTTGCCGGCAGCGCTTGTTGGTATCATCTTAGTACTCGCAGCCGACCTCGTCGGACAATTCGCCTTCACGGCACGCTATCCGGTCGGTGTCATCACCGGCATCATCGGCGCGCCTTATCTCTTATACTTGTTGATTCGGATGAACCAGAAAGGGGACTTCTAAATGGCATCCATTATGAAAGTGGAACATCTCACCTCAGGATACGAGGACAAGATGATTTTGAACGATATCAGTCTTGAAATTCCGAGCAACCAGATTAGCATCATCATCGGTGCGAACGGTTGCGGGAAGTCGACGCTACTGAAGACGATGGCACGGCTCATCAAACCGAGTGCCGGTCAAGTGACGCTTTATGATAAGCCGATCTCGAAGATGGCACCGAAAAAGCTGGCACGTGTCCTCGGGATGTTGCCACAGTCCCCGGTCGTACCGGAAGGAATCACGGTCGCTGATCTCGTCGGTCGCGGTCGTTATCCGCATCAATCGTTCTTAAAGGGATGGACGAAAGCTGACTATGAGGCTGTCGCCGAGGCGATGGAAATGATGAACATCACGGAGTTCGCGGATCGTCCAATCGATGAGTTGTCAGGCGGACAGCGCCAACGTGTCTGGATTGCGATGGCTCTTTCCCAACAGACGGACGTCCTCTTTTTGGATGAACCGACGACGTATCTCGATATCACGTATCAGGTCGAAATTCTCGACTTGTTGACGGATTTGAACCGAAAGTACGGCACGACGATTGTCATGGTGCTTCACGATATCAACTTGTCGGCGCGTTATGCGGACTATATCTTCGCACTCGACAAAGGGAAGTTGATTGCCGAAGGGAAGCCGTCGGATGTCATCACGTGTGATTTGATTCATCGGGTCTTCAATCTTCGCTGTTCGGTCATGTGTGACCCGGTATCCGGTTCACCGTCCGTCATTCCAATCGGTCGCCATCACGTGCAGCCAGAAACGGAAGAAGCGCCTGTCGCGCAGCTTGAGTTGGTATAAAGATGAATCTGAAGGGAGGAGGAGCGGAAGTTCCTTCTTTTTTATGTCTCTATGAAAGCGTTCTAAAAAAGTCGTTGACTTCTCTTTGGGGCGGGTGTATGCTATAAATCCTGCCCAAAAATGAGAGGCATGGGGACTGGCATCAGTTCATTCGATATTCGAGAGGAATGACTTAAGATGAACCAACAACAATTAGTCGAGCGCGCACGCCAATTGAAGGACAATGCGTATTCACCATATTCGAAGTTCCGCGTCGGTGCGGCACTTCTCATGAAGGACGGCACGGTCATCGACGGTGTCAACGTCGAGAACGTCTCGTTCGGAGCAACGAACTGTGCAGAGCGTACTGCGATTTTCACAGCAATCGCTCAAGGATACAAAAAAGGTGACTTCGAAGCAGTTGCCGTGTCTGGGGACACGGAAGACTTCTTGCCACCTTGCAGTATCTGTCGCCAAGTCATGGTCGAATTCGGTGACCCTGACTTCAAAGTACTTCTCACAAACGGCAACGCCGATGTGAAAGAAGTGACGCTTGGGGAACTCGTTCCGCTCGCGTTTACAGATTTGGATATGTGATCACGGACCTCTCAGATTTCTGAGGGGTTTTCTTATCCGAAAAAGCGAAAGAATAATCGCGGGATGGCCTGAATGATGTAAAAAAGCAGTTCTGAAAAATCGAGAGCTACGAGCCCATTTGACCAACTATCCTCTTCGCGGGAAGTGACCACTTTTCCACGCACAGGTCGCTTTCGGCCTTTCCATCGAATCGGGAGGGCGGTCGCGGTGTCCACATCTGGGTGATTCATGACACGCATATGCAAACGCGGTTCTAATGTGTTTCCAGAGCGTCCGCAGCGGGCAATCACCTTTTTGGTTTTCACTTGGTCTCCAACTTTGACGATAATCGAACCGCTCTCTAAGTGGGCGAGAAGACTGTATTCATCATGTTTATGTTGAATGAAGACGTGATTTCCGAGTGGATGATCAGGATTTGATTCATCTGGTAACCCATCGACGACCTGATAAACTGTACCATCGAGTGGTGACAGAACTTGTTCTCCGAACGCATACGAGCCATTCATCCCAACTTTTCTGCGATTGTAAGGTTGCTGATCTTTTGTTTTCAAAAAGTCATAGCCATCACGTTTCTTTCGAATCGGTTCATGAAGATACATCCCGACGTTCGTCCCTTCCGAGACAACAAACCACTGCTCTTTGAATGGAAGGTGGTATTTGTTTTTCGTGAAAGGATTGGTCTCTTTTGAAGAGGATGTGACCGTCATCTGAATGGATTCAATCTGATTTACGCGATTGAATTGAACGGACAATAACTTCTCTTTTCGGAAATCCGACCATAAT
This sequence comes from Exiguobacterium sp. MMG028, assembly GCF_027947425.1. NCBI lineage: Bacteria > Bacillati > Bacillota > Bacilli > Caryophanales > Exiguobacterium > Exiguobacterium sp. MMG028. The sequence continues at coordinate 350,133 of NZ_JAQJIN010000002.1, read as the reverse complement.
ACACACCGATTCCCATTCAACACCATCTCATTGAGCAGACGATAGCGCCGAATTCCATGATGAAACGAAGACGCTTCGTGATGAAACGTGTCCATGGAATAATGAGATTTGCACGAATCGGTCATTTGATGATAAATGTCATCGAACTGACCGTTTTTGAATAAGTGGATGAACTGTTTGTTCTCGTGATGCATGTGCATTCCGCCTTTGTGTATGAGTGGTCTTTTATACGAATCTAAAAACATAGATGTTTCGTCATTCATAAAAAATCATAATATAATAGGCGTAAATGAGGAGTGATGTGAATGTCTACGATTCCATACCAGAAAGCGCAAAAAAAGTTGAACCGCTTGCTTCATCAAGTATGTGAAAATGACGAGACGATTTTCATCTCGAAAGAAGGCGGGAAGAATGCTGTTATCATTTCTGAACGAGAATATAATAGCTTGTTAGAAACCATTTACCTGACGAGCAGTCCAAAAAATGCTGAGCGTCTATTTGAATCCCTAAAGCAGCTTGAATAGCATTAGTCTAATGTTGAAACATATGATTTTGTATTAACAAACACCCAGTGAATCGTTGAATTCACTGGGTGTTTGTCGTTTCATGTCTTCGACCGGCACGGATGATAAAGCGATACTCCTCACTCTTGAAATAGGTTTCGGTGAACTCAAAGCGACTGCCATCCATGAGAAACGAATAGAGTTCGACTTTGAGTATCGGTGTTCGATCGCTCACCTCGAGCATTTCAGCAATTTCTTTCGTCGGTAAGACGGGGATAAATTCCTGAACACTATCGGCAATCTTCAGGTTTTTGACATTTTCAATGTAATCGTACTTCGACCGTGTCATTACCTCATACGTTAAATCCGGAAATAGTTGGAGTGGAAGATACGTATCTTCGACAATGAGTGGTTCTCCGTTCGCAAAGCGTAAACGACGAATGTAGTAGACAAGAGCATCTTCATCGAGCTCGAGTATTTCCCTTATTTTTTCAGTCGGAGGTTGAACGGTGAAAGTAAGTACTTTACTCGTGACGTCCTTTCCTTCTCGCTTCATGTCTTCAGTAAAGCTTTTTAATTCGTACATATTATGTTCAATCTTTTCGGATTGTACATACGTGCCGCTCCCTTGTCGCTTCCAAAGCAAACCTTCTTCTTGAAGTAGTTTGACGGCTTGTCGAACCGTGACTCGACTCGCTTTGAATTCCTCGACGAGTTGTGCTTCTGTCGGAATCGCTTCACCGGGCGCCCAATCGCCGCTCTCGATAAATGTGCGCATCTCCTGAGCAATCCGCTGGTATAGCGGAGATTTGGCTTTCATGTAGATAACCTCCTGATTGTATACGTTCATTACTCATAGTATACAAAAATAAAACGTTTTCAAAAAGGTGTTGACGGTTTAAATAATATGTATTAAATTTGTATTGTAATCAATTAGGTATGTATTGAAAGGGGAACGCACACATGAAAACACCACAGCGTCTCGTAGTCGTCGGTGGAGGTAGTACGTACACAATCGGCATGATCATGAGTTTGATTGAGGAAAAAGCACACTTCCCACTTCGTTCCATCACGTTTTACGATACAGATGAATTACGTCAAGAACGTGTCGCGAAAGCGAGTGAAGTCATCTTGCGTGAGCATTATCCAGAACTCGAGTCGTTCGAATACACGACGGACAAAGAATATGCTTTTAAGGATAAGGATTTCTTCTTCGTCCAAATTCGGACAGGTGGTTTGGAGATGCGCGAAAAAGATGAGCAGATTCCGCTTCGACATGGCGTGGTGGGACAAGAAACGTGTGGACCGGGCGGAATGTCATACGGGATGCGCTCAATCGGAGATATGATTGAACTCGTCTCTGACATTCGCACCGGCTCACCGAATGGCTGGATCTTAAACTATACAAACCCTGCTGCGATTGTCGCCGAGGCGCTCAAACGTGCATACCCGGACGATCAAAAAATATTAAACATTTGCGACATGCCGGCAGCAATTATGGTGAGCTATGCGAAGATTCTTGGTAAAGAGATTTGGGATCTCGTTCCGGAATATTTCGGACTCAACCACTTTGGTTGGTTCACAGGTATCTTCGATAAAGAAGGAAATGAATTGACTGCAGATATCAAACGCGCCATTTTAGAAGACGGTTTCATCCCGGAAGATTCGGAGATTGCGAATGACCCATCTTGGATCAAGACGTTCAAACAAGTAGAGAAGATGCTGACGGATTTCCCAGAGTACTTACCGAATACGTACCTTCAATATTATTTATATCCATCTGACATGGCAGAAAAAGAAGATGTCACGAACACACGGGCGCGGCAAGTAATCAACGGACGTCAAGAGCGTGTCTTCTCGATGTGCGATCAGATTATTCAAGATGACTCGCTCGAAAATGTTCACCTTGAGGTCGATATTCACGGCTGCTATATGATTCGGGTCGCTGCTTCGCTAGCCTATAATAACGGTGATATTTTCATTGTCATGGTGAAAAATGATGGTATCATTTCGAACTTGCCAGACGATGCGATGGTTGAAGTGCCTGCGATGCTTACCAATCGTGGACCGAAACCATTCGCAGTCGGAAAGATTTCTCGTTTTTACAAAGGAATGATTGAAGGGCAGCTTGCTTACGAGCAACTTGTCGTCGACGCATACTTCGAAAACAGTTATGAGAAGGCACTTCAGGCGTTGACGCTAAATCGTACAGTCGTCGATGCACCAATAGCTCGTCGAATCTTAGATGATTTGATTGAGGAAAACAGAACGTACTGGCCGGAATTAAAATCGGGCGAGACAGTAGCAATACGGTAACTAGAGAGGGGAGGCAATCCCCTTTCTCATTGTCCAGATTGATAACGCTTACAAGATGAGGAGTGAATCGAATGAGTCAATGGTTTGGAGTTTTTCAAAAGTTTGGGAAGGCGCTCATGGTACCGGTCGCTTTATTACCGGCTGCCGGAATTTTGCTAGGACTAGGTGCGGCACTCACAGGTCCTTTAGCCGATAGCTGGACTTTTTTACAGAACGGAACAGTAGAAGCGATTAGTGCTGGGATGTTACAAATTGGTCTTAGTATTTTTGCGAACTTACCAATCATTTTTGCAATCGGGGTCGCAGTTGGTTTGTCAGGGGGATCAGGGATTGCCGCACTCGCAGCACTCGTCGGATATGTCATTATGAATACGACAATCTCAATCTCTCTCGGTATCACGGCAGAAATGGCTGCTGAGAGTGGGGAGTATGGCATGTTACTTGGTATTCCTTCCCTTGAAACCGGTGTACTCGGAGGGATTGCGGTTGGATTGCTCGCAGTATGGGTTTATAAAAAGTTCCATACGTTCAATCCGCCAGAAGTGTTGGGATTCTTTGCAGGTGATCGTTCTGTCGGGATTGTGATGGTTTTCTTCTCAATTTTACTTGGATTTGTCATGATGCTCATCTGGCCTCCAATCCAATCGGTACTTACTTCAATGGCAAACGTCATCGCGAGTGATGCGACCAATCCTGCATACGTAGGGTTATATGGGATGTTGGAGCGGTTATTGATTCCGACAGGATTACACCATATTTGGTATGCTCCGTTCCTCTGGACATCTCTCGGTGGAACAGCAACGGTCGGTGATGCGGTCGTGAACGGTGATCAGTATATTTTCCTTGCTCAAATCGCAGAAGGTGTCGAAGTGACGGCGGGACGTTTTATGTCAGGTAAGTTCCCAATCATTATGTTTGGTTTACTTGGGGCGGCGCTCGCGATGTATCGTCAAGCTGATCCGGACAAACGTCCTGTTGTTCGAGGCTTATTAATCGCAGCAGCCGGTACAGCTTTTCTAACAGGAATTACAGAACCGATTGAATTCACTTTCTTATTCGTGGCACCTATCCTTTATGTCATCCATAGTGTGTTGACGGGGATTTCCTTTGCGCTCATGTATGCGCTCGACACACATATCGGTTGGGCTGGAGGATCAGGGTTGATTGACTATATTTTAGTGAACGTCTTACCAGGAACACCACGCTGGTGGATGAATATCGTCGTCGGCATTGGTTTCTTCATCGTTTACTATAGTATCTTTACTTTCGCTATCAAGAAGTGGAATTTGGCAACACCAGGGCGTGGCGGACAAGAAGCGAAACTGTTTACGCGTAAAGACTACAATGATAAAAAGTCAGGTCAATCAGCGATTCAAACGACAGCACTTGCGATTGAAGAGGCACTTGGGGGACGAGAGAACATCCGTGATATCGATGCATGCTTCACACGCCTTCGTGTTGAAGTAAATGACGTTTCTCAAATCAATGAGGATGAACTAAAAGCACTCGGAGCAGCTGGAGTCGTCAAAGTGAAAAATAACATTCAAGCGATTTTTGGAGGTCGCTCTGATCTATACAAAAATGAGTTGCTACGCATTCATAAGGAAATGGATGAAGCGAATTGAAATCGGGCTCAACCGCACGGGTTGAGCTTTTTCAGTCTTCATACATATAGTGCTACAAGACGTTCCGCATGCTCCTTCATCATCTCCCGCAACGCACTCGGCGCCTTGACCTCTACTTCCGCACCAGCTTTCAACAACTGTCTCGACAAAAACGGCAGTTCTTCTTCGGGGACGTCCCATTCATTCTTTTGTTCGATATCGGGTAATACATCTTCAAGTAAACGACGTCCGAGTGGGGTGAGTTCGAGTTGAACGGTCACACTGATTCGTTCATCACTTTCCTGAAGCAAGGTCACCAAATCCTCAGACTCAAACGGTTCATCTAGCAACTTGACCGCTTCCACTCGGTCGATTCGATATTGACGAAGCCCCAGTTCAGACAGCCCGAAGACGTACCACTTTAAGTCAAGGAGTGCCATGCCGACTGGTGCGACGGTGAACGTACGTGAGCCTTTCGTTGTTTGATACGTCATCTCGATCTTGTTTCTTTGTTCGACAGCCTGATAGATGTCCTTTGTGAACGGAGCCTTTGGAATTTGTTTGTTCCCGAGCCACAGGATGTTTCGTTCTAAGCGATGAATCTTCGTCTCCAAGTCTTGTGGCAACTCATTCACGTACCAGTCGGACAGCGTATGTCGTATATCCCCGAATGGCACGTCCGGGATGTGTTCCATCCATTTGAACGTAAGATAGAGGGCGACCGCTTCTTGCTCGCGGAGATGAAGGGGTGGCAACAGTCGGTTCGGCAACATCTCATAGCCACCACCAGTTCCGAGCACGCTCCAAATCGGATAACCGAGCTCCTCAAGCGACAGCATATCCCGCTGAATCGTCCGAATGGAGGCGCCTGTCTCTTGAGCCAGTTCTTCAGCGGTGACACGTCGTCCTCGATTGAGCAGTCGAATCAGTTGTAAATGTCGTTTTTTCATAGTTATCATTCCCGTCATCTTTTGTCGTGTTTATTGGTTAAGCTGAATATATCACGAATCAAGGAGGAAGATACGATGCCGAAAGTAGTGTTGTATATTGCGATGAGTTTAGATGGGAAAATCGCCCGCTCGAACGACCAACTCGATTGGTTGTTCGCCGTGGAGGGAGACGGGGACAACGGCTACGCTGAATTTTTTAAGACCGTTGGTGCCGTTATCATGGGACGAAAGACGTATGAGGAAGTACTGAAGTTAGAAGAAGGGGCTTATCCGTACAAAGGCATCCCGAACTATATTTTGACGCGTCAGCCTGACCGTGAGGCAGAGCATGTCACGTTCACGGATGAACCAATCGAAAAACTGATTCATCGGTTGAAAGGAGAAGTCGATCAAGACATCTGGCTCATCGGTGGGGGTGAAGTCATCAAAGCAGCGATGGAATATGACTTGATTGACCGGTATGAGATTGCGATTGCCCCAGTCGTGTTAGGTGAGGGGATCCCACTCTTCCCAGAAGGCACAAAAGAGACGAAACTTCGACTGACGAGTCAGCACGCATCCGGTCAATTTGTGATGGTGACATATGAACGATAAGAGAGGGTCGAGTCCACAAAGGCTCGATTTTTTGTGGAAAAAGGAAAAATATTCATGTTGTAGAAAGTTTTACACTTTGAGACGTTAGCGGATGATCGAAATTGGATATATGTAGAGAGTGGAAGTAACATGACAAATGTGAAGGAGTACAACTAATGTTCATGAGTCTAATCGCCAATTCGTGCATTTCGTTTACAGAATTTCCGAGCGGGAAAGCCCACTCCTTTAGGGGTGGGATGAAAGCTCGGCAGGATGCGGAGTGTCAGTAAAGAATCCGAAGGTTTTGGCGCTTTAAGTATCTGGAAATCTTCTTGTTGCAGTTTGTTGGTTAAACTGACACGATATTAATATGGAAACCAACTATAGAAGAACTCATACTACTGTTTCTCTAATCAATTATCACTTCGTTTTCTGTCCTCGATACAGAAGAAAGATATTCCTTCGTAACGATGTAGAAATACGTTTCAAAGGTTTGATGTCCGAAATATGCGAAGAACTGAATATCAAAATTATAGCCTTGGAATGCGATAAAGATCATACGCATATGTTCCTTAACGCCCCTCCAACACTGAGTCCTGCCGACATCATGGCAAAAATAAAGGGAGTAACATCTAAAAAGTTAAGAGAGGAATTTCCTCATCTTCAACATTTGCCGAGTCTCTGGACACGATCCTATTTCGTCTCCACCGCTGGAAATGTATCGAGCGAAACGATCAAACGTTATGTTGAACAACAAAAAACAAGGGGGTGACACCGTGTCTCAGACGCTGACAGTTAACATTAAACTGAAGCCGACAAAAGAACAGGAAGTTGTTTTAAAAAGCATGGCAGAAACATATATCGAGACGGTCAATCAACTTATCTCTGATATGGTGGATGCTAAAGCGATGCTCAAATTGACAAGTAAAAGTGTTTGCGCTCATTTGCCTAGTGCCGTCAAGAATCAGATAATTAAAGACGCCCAAAGCGTATTTAAAAAAGCGAAGAAATCGAAATATGAAATAGTCCCAATCCTAAAGAAACCTTACTGCACATGGAACAATCAGAACTATTCGTTTGACTTCGAGTCCATCTCTCTTCCTATCATGGTAGATGGAAAAGCAAAGAAAACACCAATTAGAGCAGAAATGGTCGACAAACACAATCGCAACTTCTCGCTTCTTAATAACAAGTTGGGTGCGGTGCGCATTACGAAAAAGTCTGATAAGTGGATTGCCCAAATCGCCGTTACAATCCTCACAATCGAAAAGACGGGCTCAAGGATCCTTGGTGTGGATTTAGGCTTGAAAGTCCCGGCGGTCGCATCGACTGATTGCGATAAGGTAAGATTCTTTGGGAACGGTCGTGAAAACAAGTACATGAAACGCAAGTTTCGTGCGAAACGGAAAGAACTCGGTCAAAAGAAGAAGCTGAACGCAATCAAGGAACTGAACAACAAGGAGCAGCGTTGGATGAAAGACAAGGATCACAAGGTGAGCCGTGAGATCGTCGACTTCGCAAAAGAGAACAATATTTCTGTCATTCGCCTAGAGAAGCTAGCGAATATCCGGCAGACGGCAAGAACAAGCCGTAAAAACAATAAGAATCTGCATACATGGTCGTTCTATCGCTTGGCATTATTTATCGAGTACAAGGCGAAACTAGAAGGAATCAAGGTTGAATATGTCAATCCTGCATATACATCTCAAACATGCCCTTCTTGCGGGAGTCGGAATAAAGCGAAAGACCGTGCCTATTCGTGTTCTTGCGGATTTAATAAACATCGAGATTTAGTCGGTGCGATGAATATCCGAACCGCACCTGTGGTTGATGGTAAAAGTCAATCAGCCTGAGAATCTATATGATCTGTCTCAGGAGGGGTGATGGCACACCCTCATCTGGAGGTTTGAGCAAAACAGAAATGGACTGCGCTCGCACAAGCACTTCAGAATCCCACTCATCCCGAAGGGTGAGCTTGCGGCTTTAGCCGTGGGAGTGTCAATGGCATCTATTTCATCTCAAAGATCATGAACTATCATACGAGACATGTGCATATCCAGAAACTCCTCATCGGTGTGCTATCAGGCTGTTTCGGGATTTTTCTAATCACGCAAAGTATCCAATTTGAGAATGCGGTAAAAATTGATTTTCGTTTTCTCGTTCTCCTTTTACTCGGATTTTATCGTTTAGTCTCTCCGCTGTTCATCGCAGCCACGATCATGTCGATTCATCGATTCAGCTACGGCATCGATTTTTACTCAATCGTGGCCTGCGTTGCCCTCTTTACGATGGTGATCGGGACGATTCTGACATATCGGATTGTTTGGCTACAGAAGCGGCTTTTCCAATTTGGTCTCACGTTGAATGTGTGGACGTGTTTGGTCGCAGCCATGGGAATCCTTGTCGGCGGCGGGTTTACGGAACGTGCTCTCGATGTCGCGTTGTTGGTCACGCTGATCAGCTTCCCGATCGGGTTATTGATCACCATGTTGAATATTGACCTGTACCTCATCCATCACCGTGTGCGAGAGTATAAAATCTCGGCGGAGACGGACCACTTGACGGGTCTCGCCAACCGTCGGGCATGGGAGATGCAGATGAAAAAGTTCAAAGTGCAATATGCGACATGTAATGTCTTGCTTTTGGATATCGATCACTTCAAACAGATCAACGATCAATATGGCCACGCGAACGGGGATGAGGTGTTGAAGCAGTTTGCGGAACTGTTGCACCGAGAGACGCGAAATCAAGACATTAAGGCGCGGATTGGGGGAGAAGAGTTCGGCATTTTGATTCCGATGCTCTCTCAGACCGAGGTAGTCAACGTGGCGGAGCGGATTCGTAGCAGCATCTCCAAGCATGAATTCAAGCTACTCGATGGCGAGCGGATTCATCTATCCGTTTCAATCGGAATTGCGAACGGGAAGAGCGAGCACCTTCGCGAGATGATTCGCCTGGCAGATGAATGCTTGTATGAGGCGAAAAATAGTGGCAGAAACCGTACACACGTGACAGAGAGTGTCGTCGGATAGACAAGGCGTATCGGAATCCCGATGCGCTTTTTCATGTGAAAAACTGTAGACCACAAGATGGCCTACAGTCATGGTATTGTGCTTTCGCTAGCGTGTGGTTCCCAAGCATCTGAAAAGTTATGGGGCGGGTGAACGCCTTCGAGCGTCCGAAATTCGTAGTCCCGCTCTTTCGCATAGCGGATGATTGTATCGAGTGCTTCCGGTGTCATGGAATGGTCATGCGCCAAGACGATCGAGGCGATATTCGCCGCACGATTTGCCTCGAGACGATCGAACACGCGTTGCTCCACGCTGGCGTTGTCCTTCTTATAGATATGGTCGAGACTACCGACATTCCAGTCCCAAATCTCAAAGCCGGCTTCGTTCATCGCTTGCCAATGCGCAGGCGTCATGCCTTCATCACTCCCGTAAATCGTCCGGGCCATATTCGTATGGATGCCCGTCACCTCGTAAATGAGACGTTGTACGTCCTTCATCTGACGGACGGCCGTCATCGGTGACGCATAAAACTCCTCACGCTCGTGTGTCATCCCATGTAAGGCGATCAGGTGGCCCTCCTCGACGATACGATGGAGCAGATGCTCATTCCCGTCGATATTTTTCCCGAGGATGAAGAAAGTGGCCTTTACCTGATGCTTTTTCAAGACGTCGAGCAGCTTTCCCGTTTTCCAGTTCGGTCCATCATCGAGCGTCAGATAGATGAGGCTCGGGTCGTTATACGTTTTCGGCTCCGGAATCGCCGCCTGTGACAACGTACCAATCAACAAAAAAATAAACATGAGTAATAGAACGCGTTTCTTCATTCTGACAATAGCTCCCTCGAGTCAAAAAAACAAGTGACATATGACACATACCTTATCACATATCCGAGACATCGAGACGATAAATGTGTTCGTCGAGTTCTGTCGTGAGATAGGTGAAGTTCAATTTCTTCAATAGCGCGATTGACGCTTTGTTCGTCTCGAGGACACCAGCTTTGAACGCTTCTGCTCCTTGGTCGGTCAAGTGATGAATCAATCTCGACATCACCTCGAACGCATAGCCTTGGCGAGCGCGTACGGGTGTAATGGTATAGCCAATCCAATACGTCAGACCTTCTTGGTGGATATACACGTCCCCAATCAACTCATCCGTCGCTTGGTCGATGATAGCGAGTTGAATGCCGTGTTGAAGTGATTGTTCGCCGAGTAGGGCGTCCTCGTACTCGGTATAGCTAAGACCTTTGAACGATTGATGCTTCATCCAGTCCAAGTCGTTCCGATAGGCCATGAACGACTCGATGTCTTGTCGTTCGAAAGGGCGGATGAGGCAGCGGGTTGTCGTGAGCGTGATCATCATATCGCTCAAACGACTTTCTTTTCTTTTTTGAATAGACCGACTAGTAGAAGCGCAAGACCACTAAAGAAGATCACAGGGAAAATAAACCACATGATTAGTGCGGCCCAACCGTTCTGCACACTGATGGCGTAGGAGAGTCCGATTGAAAAGGCCAGTGCTGGTGAAATGGGAATCATGAGTGCGACTCCCCATATTTTATATGTTGTCTTTCGTGATTTGCCCGTACTGAACCAATACGCTACGAATGCGCCTATGCTTGCGATGAGATATCCGATTGCAATCGCCATTCCATCAGTCCCTTCTCTAAATATCGACGGTTCAACCTCGTCTTTATGTTCTATGCCTATAACGAAATCTCCTGTCACGATTCAAAAAACCGAGCCCTCGAAGGACTCGGTTTGACGTCACACATGCTTCCGCTGAAACGCCGAAATGGCTTCATATTCTTCTGACAAGTGACGCGATAGGCGAATGTAAATCGGCAAGAGTTCGCGATACACGTTTGTCGCTTCCATGTTCGGTGCATGCTCGTGGGTCACTTGCGGCACTTCTTGGAACTCATCGATGTCCCCGAAGGCATACTCTCCGAGCATGACGGCGCCGAGGCATGAGCTCTCGTGACTCTCCGGTACGACGACCGGTGTGTCGAAGATGTCCGCCATCATCTGGCGCCAGAGGCTCGATTGGGCAAAGCCGCCCGTCGCATGGATGCGGTTCGGTGCGCCTGTCAACTCGTCGAGTGCGAGCATGACCGTATAGAGGTTGAAGATGACGCCTTCCAATACGGCGCGGATGAAGTGTTCGCGCTTATGGTGAATGCTGAGCCCGAAGAACGAACCGCGGGCGTTCGAATCCCAAAGTGGGGCGCGTTCGCCCATCAAATACGGATGGAACAACAGTCCGTCCGCACCCGGTTTGACCGTCTCGGCGATTCGGGTCAACACGTCGTACGCATCGATGCCGAGCCGCTTCGCCGTCTCAACCTCACTCGCCGCAAACTCGTCACGGAGCCAACGGAGGATGATCCCGCCGTTATTGACCGGACCACCGATCACCCAATGCTTGTCCGTCAGCGCATAACAGAAGATGCGACCTTTCGGATCTTCGACCGGTTCCGAGACGACCGTCCGGATGGCGCCGCTCGTCCCGATTGTCACGGCGACGACCCCTTGTTCGAAGGCACCGACACCGAGGTTCGAAAGCACACCATCGCTTGCCCCGATGACGAGCGGGAAGTCCCAGCCGAGCGTCTCGGTCACGTCAGGTGTCACGTGTAAAATCTCTGTCGTTGGTACGAGCTCGGATAAACGTTCTGATGTCACACCGGCAACTTCAAGTGCTTCTGTGTCCCAATCCTGTTGTTTCAAATTGAAGAGTCCTGTCGCCGAGGCGATGGAGTGGTCGACGACGAAGCGTCCCGTCAACCGATAGAAGACATACTCTTTGATGGAGACGAACTTGGCCGTCTGTTCAAAGACGTCAGGATGTTCTGATTTCAACCAGCGCAATTTCGACAGCGGTGCCATCGGATGGACCGGGGTGCCGGTGCGCATATGGAGGGCACTCGCGTCAAAATCGCGTTTGATTTCTTGCGTATAAGGATTTGCGCGACTGTCGGCCCACGTGATGCTGTTCGTGAGCGGACGTCCTGACGCGTCAAGTGCGATCAGGCTGTGCATCGCCGAGCTGAACGATGCGAAGCGAATCGGACCGTCCGCTTTGGCACGGACCGCCGAGACGGCTTCGAGCACGGCCCCATAGATGACGACCGGATCTTGCTCGGCCGTCTCCGTATCGGGCGTGAGAAGCGGATACAACACGTTATGTACCGCCAATTGTTGATGACCATTGAACAGGACGGCTTTCGTACTCGTCGTCCCGATATCGACCCCAATCGTAAACACACAATCACTTCCTAACTTAGATGATGAATAGGCTAATCAAGAACACGACGGCGAAGCCGGTGAGTCCGATAATCGTTTCCATGATCGTCCATGACTTGAGCGTGTCTTTCACGTCGAGACCGAAGTAACGGTTGACGAGCCAGAAGCCCGAGTCGTTGACGTGTGAGAGGACTGTCGCCCCTGAGGCGATGGCGATGACGATCAAACCGAGTGCCGCGCCCGTGATGTTTTGGATTTCAAGGAGCGGTGTGATGAGTCCTGCTGCCGTGACCATCGAGACCGTTGCCGATCCTTGGGCGACACGGACGACCGTCGCGATCAAGAAGGCGAGGACGATTGCCGGAAGTGGTGAACCAGCCATCATTTCACCGAGTACGTCACCGACACCTGAGTCGATGAGGACTTGTTTGAACACGCCACCGGCCCCAGTGACGAGGATGATGATCCCGGCTGGTTCGAGTGCTTTCGTTGCAATTTCTTGTACTTCGTCACGTGAATAGCCACGGCGTGTCCCGAGGAAGACGAACGTGAGAAGCGTCGCGATTGTCAAGGCGACGAACGGGTGTCCGAGGAACGTCAAGAAGTCACGGACGGCGTTACCTTCATCCAAGAGTACCGCTGAGAGCGTGTTCGCCAAGATCAACACGAGCGGAATCAAGATGAGCGACAAAATCATTTTGAAGCTCGGCAGCTCTTTCGATGTATCGATTTCTTCAAATTCCATATAGTCCGGAATCGTCACATGAATCTTCTTAGCAATATACTTCCCAAAAACGGGTCCGGCTAAAATCATCGATGGGATCCCGGCTAGGACACCGAACAAGATGACCCAACCGAGGTCGGCACCAATCAAGTTCGCTACGGCGATCGGACCAGGTGTCGGCGGGATAAAGCTATGCGTGACCGCAAGACCTGCGAGTAGCGGAATCCCATAGTAGAGAAGCGAGCGTCCCGTCTTTTTGGCGAGACCGTATACGATTGGGACGAGAATGATGAAACCGACATCGAAGAAGACCGGGACGGCGACGATGAACCCGGTGATCCCGAGTGCCCATTGTGCCTTATCTTCTCCGAACTTACTGACGAGCGTCTGAGCGAGGCGTTCCGCGCCACCTGACACTTCAAGCATCTTCCCGAACATCGCGCCGAGACCGACGACGACGGCGACGAAGCCGAGCGTTCCGCCCATCCCGTTCTGGATGGAGGCGATGACATCTCCGAGCGGCATGCCGGCTGCGACCCCGACGATTAAACTGACAAGTAACAACGAAACGAATGCATGAAGCTTTGTACGAATGACTAAAAATAAGAGCAAGAAGATCCCGGCTAAGGCGATCAAAATAAGTGTTGAGCCAGACATTGAGTATTCCCCCTAAATTCCAAATATGTAACCGTTTACAGTTTTTGGCAAAGGAAAAGGCCATTTCCCCGTGACCTTTTCCGCATTTCTTACTTCTTAACGACCGCGTGACCACCGAATTCGTTGCGGAGCGCGGCGACGACTTTACCTGAGAACGTGTCGTCTTCGAGTGAGCGGTAGCGCATCATGAGCGACAAGGCGATGACCGGTGCTGCTGCCTGAAGGTCGAGCGCCGTCTCGATTGTCCACTTGCCTTCGCCCGACGAATGCATGACGCCACGGATCTCATCGAGCTTCGCATCTTTCTTGAAGGCGTTCTCCGTGAGCTCCATGAGCCAAGAACGGACGACCGACCCGTGATTCCAGACGCGTGCGACTTGCTCGTAGTCGTAGTCGAACGGGCTCTTCTCTAAGATGTCGAAACCTTCCGCGATTGCCTGCATCATCCCGTACTCGATCCCGTTATGGATCATCTTCAAGAAGTGACCGCTTCCGGCAGGTCCCGTGTATAGGTATCCGTTCTCGACAGACAAGTCTTTGAAGATCGGTTCGATCGTCGGCCACGCGTCCGCGTCACCCCCGACCATCGTACAGGCACCGTTTCGGGCACCGTCCGTCCCGCCGCTCGTTCCGCAGTCGAAGAACTTGATGTCCTTCTCGGCGAACTGCTCGGCACGTGCAACTGAAAGCTTGTAGTTCGAGTTTCCGCCATCGATGACGATGTCACCTGGTTCGAGTCGCTCATATAGTTCGGCGAGCACCGCTTCCGTGACGTCGCCGGCAGGGACCATCGCCCAGATGACGCGTGGTGTCGACAACTTGCTCACGACATCCTCGAGCGTCGGCACGATTGTGAACGCGTCCGATGTGACGTCCCCGACGTCTGTCCCGACGACCGTATGTCCGTGGTCGCTCAAGTTGAGGGCCAAGTTGTACCCCATTTTTCCTAAACCAATCAAACCAATTTCCATATTGTCACCCCTAAAAAAGAATTTTTTTCCGTCTCTAAATTCATCATATCAAAATAAATTCGATTTACAAGTCGAATCGCGGAATTTTTTTCTTTTTTCGGATATAAAAATTCGACCCCCAAGGTGGAGGTCGAATGAATCAATTCGATGATACTTTCTTATATTGCTGGAAGAAGACCTCGATCTCTTCCGCCGGCAACGGACGATTGTAGAAATACCCTTGCGCCTGGTTGCACGATTCGGCTTTTAGGAAAGCGACTTGATTCTCCGTCTCGACACCTTCTGCGATGACGTTCAAATCAAGCTCATGTGCCATGCGGATGATCGTTTTGACGAGGGCGGCGTCCTTCTCGTCACTTTCGATATTCTTCGTGAAGTGCTGGTCAATCTTCAGCGTATCGATTGGGAACAGCTTCAAATAGCTGAGAGACGAGTAGCCCGTACCGAAGTCATCGATCGAGAGATGGACCCCGAGGGCGACGAGCTCGTGCATCGTCTCGATGGCACGGTCTGCACTCTGGATGACGCTCTCGGTCAACTCGAGTTCTAAATACTTTGCGTCGAGACCTGATGCGTCGAGTGCGCGGCTGACGACTTCCGGCAAGTCTTTTTGAGCGAACTGAATGGCCGAGATGTTGACGGCGACCCGAAACGGGGGGATGCCCGCATCTTGCCACGCCTTGTTTTGGCGACACGCCTCATTCAAGACGAACTCACCGAGACGGTGGATGCTTCCCGTCTCTTCGGCGATCGGAATGAACTCGCCAGGCGAAATCATCCCGAGTTCTGGATGATTCCAGCGAACGAGTGCTTCCATCCCGATGACCATCTCCGTCTCCAACTGGATTTGCGGTTGATAGTGGACGGTGAACTCGCCACGTCCGATTCCTTTACGGAGTGCCATCGACAAGTTCGAGCGACGGGACACGGACTCGTTCAATTCATTGGTGAAGAACTGATAGCCGTTTTTCCCGTCGGCCTTCGCCCGATACATGGCGATATCCGCGTTTTTGATCAAATCTTCTGCCGTATCCCCGTCGGACGGGTGAAGACTGATCCCGATTGAAGCACCGGTGAACACTTCCTCGTGCTCGAGTTCGAACGGGGGATGGAGGACGTTGATCAACTCTTGAGCACGATGGGCCGCAAGGTTACTTTTCGTATGCGGCGACAAGATGATGAACTCATCTCCACCGAGACGGGCGAGCGTGTCCGACTTTTGAATCGTCGACTGGATCCGGGTCGTCACTTGCTTTAAGAACTGGTCGCCAATCGAGTGGCCGAATCGGTCGTTGATGACTTTGAAGTTGTCGAGGTCGATATAGTATAGGGCGAAAGGCTCTTGCTGGGACTGATCGAGTAGCGCATCCAGCCGGTCGCTGAATAGACGACGGTTCGGGAGACCGGTGAGCGGGTCCAAATAGACGAGGTCGTTGATTTGCGCCTCGATTCGTTTCCGTTCACTGATGTCACGGATGATGCTACTGAAGAAGATGCCTTTGTCCGTCTTCCATGTTCCGAGTGACATCTCAATCGGGACTTCGACACCGTCTTTTCGTAATCCGATGAGCTCGACCGTTTGACCGATGACACGTTTTTCACCGGTCGCCTCGTAACGCTTCATCCCACGCTCATGGGCATCTCGGAAGCGTTCCGGGATGATGGCGACAATCGATTGCCCGATCATCTCGTCATACGTATATCCGAACAAATCGGTCGCCCCGTGATTCCATTGGAGAATGACACGGTTATGGTCGGCGACGATGATGGCATCCGATG
Source organism: Exiguobacterium sp. MMG028 (assembly GCF_027947425.1). Taxonomy (NCBI): domain Bacteria; kingdom Bacillati; phylum Bacillota; class Bacilli; order Caryophanales; genus Exiguobacterium; species Exiguobacterium sp. MMG028. The sequence goes on along the minus strand of NZ_JAQJIN010000002.1, from coordinate 333,803 downwards.
CCGATTCGATGATCGATTCAAACTTCAGTTCGAGTTCTTCCGATTGTGCCTCGAGCTGTGACGCCGTTCTCAGTGAGATGTACATGATCACGAACAAGGTCATGACGCTCGCTGCGATGACGTAGGCGAGAAGGGTGCTATCGACCGCATAACCGCTCATCGCCTTGCTGACTCCTTCTGTCGGGGTGAACTGTGCGGCGCCCATCCCGACGTAGTGCATCCCTGATACGGCGACACCGATCAAGACCGAGCTGGTGAGACGGCGCCAATGGAACCGCGAGACGTTTGGGATATAAAAGAGAATATACAGTCCGACGAGCGATGCTACATAAGCAACAAGTGCAGACGCAATCCACATGACCGGGTCATACGTGAGGATGGCGTTCATTTGCATCGCTTCCATCCCGATGTAATGCATCGAGACGACCCCGATACTAATCAAGGCAGCCCCAGAGAACAGTTGGATCCGGGTTGTCTTCGAGTGGCTGATGATCCAAAAGGCGAGCCCGGAGGCGACGACGGCTGGCACGATTGACAACAAGACGATGCCGAGGTGATACGTCACATCATCGTTTAGATGGAACGCCAGCATGCCGATAAAGTGCATTGCCCAAATTCCGAGCCCGAGGCTGAATGCGCCGGCTACGATCCAGCTAAAACGTGAGGCGTATTTCGCATATTTCAAACGACTGCTAATATCGAGGGCGACACCTGCAGCGAAGATGGCAACAGCGATGGAAAGAATGACGAGTGGTAAGTTGTACGAGCTACTGAGGTGATGTTCGATTCGAAACAGTCCTTTCAATTTCAAATGGTTCAAAGAGTGAATTAGTAAAAAAGTGCTTAATTAGAGTAGCACATTCCAGAATCCCACTTCCTGCCTCCTTTTGTAAGGTGGGTCAATCTTTTAGGCGAATCATACATTGCGGAATTTTTTTCGAAACGGTATCGTTAGATGAAGAAGAGAAAGGGTGATTCTTGATGGAAACGATGAACGGGACGGCCCGCATCCGTGGCGCCTATTCGACACTGAGCAAGAAAGAACAGCGTATTGCCGACTACATTTTAAAACAACCAGAACAAATCATTCATCATACGATCAATCAAGTGGCAGATGACCTCGACGTCGCCGAATCGACCGTGTTCCGCTTTTGTCAGCGCGTCGGGTTCAAGGGCTATCAGGCGTTAAAGATTGCGCTCGCCTCGGATGTCGTCGCACCGCTTCAAGACATCCATGAAGATATCACGGAGAAGGACACGGTGCTCGAAATCGCAGAGAAAATTTTTTCGACGAACGGGAAGACGATCGAGTCGACGCGTCAGATTTTAGAAGGGACCTCCCTGGAGAAAACCGTCGAGCTGTTCCTCGGGGCACGTCGCATCGAATTCTTCGGGAGCGGTGGGTCAGCGGTCGTCGCCCTCGACGCGTACCATAAATTTGTGCGGAGCGGGCTTCAGGTGAGTGCGATGCTTGAGTCGCATATGCAGCTCATGTCGGCCTCACAATTGACGACAGACGACGTCGCCGTCGTCATCTCTCATTCCGGGGCTTCTAAGGAAACGCTCGATATCGCCAAACTCCTAAAAGAGAAGGGTGTCCCGACGGTCGCCATCACGAACTATGCGAAATCACCGCTCTCGAAGATTGCCGACGTCTCGCTTTATACCGTGTCCCAAGAGACGGCGTTCCGCTCAGAGGCGCTCGCTTCCCGCATCGCGGAGCTCAGCTTGATTGATGCCTTGTTTACAGCTGTCATGATGCGACGTGGGGACGCGGCACGTGCGTCTCTCCAACAGATGCGTGAGGCGATTTCAATGCGCCGAATCTAAAGAAAACAGGGTTAACTTCTACAAAAAGGTGGAAATTATAAACTCTGAGGGCAAAGCGAGGCTTAGAGAGAGAAGGTGGACCGATGAACCATATTGATTTTTTGTCTTCCGACCACTACAACGAGTTCAAACGGTTAGCACAACGACTCACGGATCCTGGCAGTACCAGTCGCGAATACTTCGCTGCGCTATATGTACTTGCGGGTCATCCGCATATCCGAGAATGTTTGCTTCCTTATATAGACCTCGAAGCTGGGAAGATTCGAACCTCCACGATCATCGATGACAACACGTTCGATAAACGAGAGTTTGTACTCGCCAAACTCGTCATTCACTTGTATAACTCAAAAGAATGGGTCCTTCCGACCGAATTGATTGCCTTGCCGGAAGAGGACTATAAACTAGCGATGCAGGCGATCACGCTGTGCCGAAATGAACAATTTGACGGGGTCACGATCCCGAGCGACTGATGACATCCTGTTCCGTTTACGACAGGGTGTTTTTCGTCTAGTGAAAAAGGAGGGGGAAATCGTGTCACTCAATACATCGATGTTGACCATATTGCTTGTGCTCTTGTTAATGATTATGACAGCTCCACCGCTACTTCTGTTTTACTTGTGGCGACGTGACCGAAACCAACGTGAGCACTCCGTCCTCCGTAACTTCCCGATTCTCGGAAAACTGCGTTATATGTTCGAGAAGATGGGTCCAGAGCTTCGGCAATATTTGTTCTTGAACGACAACGAGGCGAAACCGTTCTCGCGAAACGAATACGAGGCGGCCGTCATTGCCGGAGAATACAAGTCACGCATCATCGGCTTCGGTTCGGAGCGAGATTTTGACGCGGGTGGGTTCTATCTTCAAAACGCCCTTTATCCGACAAATCGGAACGAACTACGCATCGACAATTCAACAAAAGTGTCGACGTGGGTGTATGAACTCGACGAAGATAACCTCTTCACCCGAAAAGAGCATCTCGTCGAACGAGACATCTCCCCATACTTATTAACAGAAGAAGATACCATCATCATCGGGAAAGAGACGTGTCGGGAGCCGTTCTACGCCCGCGGCCTCGTCGGACAGTCGGCGATGAGCTTCGGTTCGCTCGGCGACAAGGCGATCACGGCTCTCTCGATCGGGCTCGGCCGTGCGGGTGGGACATGGATGAACACGGGAGAAGGTGGTCTTTCGGACTATCATTTGAAAGGGAATGTCGACATCATCTGTCAAATCGGTCCGGCACTGTTTGGTGTCCGGGATGAAGACGGGGCGTTCTCGGTGGAAGCGTTCAAACAGAAGAGCGCACTCCCGCAAGTGAAGGCGCTGGCACAAGGGGCGAAGACGCGTGGGGGACATATCGATGGCTCGAAAGTGACGGAGGAGATCGCCCGTATCCGCCACGTGCGCGTCGGGGAGACGATTGACAGCCCGAACCGATTCTCCGAGTTTCAGACTCACAAGGAACTGTTGGGCTTCATCGAGAAGTTGCGTGAGATCGGTGGGAAGCCGGTCGGCATCAAGCTCGTCGTCGGCAATGTGAAGGATATCGAATCGCTCGTCCATGAGATGGCGACGTATCAGGAACTCGCCGATACGGTCGGGTTGCCGCTGAAAGCGGCACTTCCATACGTCCATCGCCTCTTGATCGAGCACGGTCTTCGGGACCGCATCAAACTGTTCGCCTCGGGGAAACTCATCACGGCGGACAAGGTGGCGATTGCCCTCGCACTCGGTGCCGACCTCGTCAACATCGCCCGTGGGCTCATGTTCAACGTCGGCTGTATCCAGGCGCAGGTGTGTCATACGAACCGATGCCCGGTCGGTGTCGCGACAACCGACCCAAAATTGCAGCGGGCCCTCGTCGTCGACGAGAAGAGCTTTCGGGTCACGAACTATATCATCTCGCTCCGGGAAGGACTGTATAATCTAACAGCTGCGGCAGGGGTCCGTTCCCCAACGGAACTGTCACAAGAACACGTGATCTATCAAGAGCCGGACGGTCACATCCGCTTGATGCATGATTAATAACCGTTGAATCAAAGGATTTCATCAAAACATCCTACGAATTTGCCGATAAAGAAGGCAAACCCGTAGGATGTTTTTACAGTATTTTCATTGTAGAAACTACCAGATACTTGTACAATCATGTAAATGAAAGTCAGAATTTATTATAATCTAAAGTGGCGTTTGAGTGGAAATGGATAAACCCGTTTTGTTCCGCGTATGCAGCACTCTTCGGACGTTGTTTCGAAGACACCGTCAATGCCTTGATGCCGTATCGCGCATCGAGGTCACGCAATTCTTGAATCCGGTCTTTTGACCATTGGTCTTTCGAAATAGTCGTATAGTTGAAGCTTTCCCACATGACACCATCCACATACGGATACGTATACGTCTTCAATGTCGCAAATCCCCAGTTTTGAATGAGAGAAAGGGTAGGGTGGTTGGCCTTGATCGTCTTCATGAACTGACTCATCCCGTCGCGCTGTGCTTTCAAGATGTTCGGTTGTTCCGAATGCTCGTTGTCGATATTGCCGACAGTATCTAAGAACGCACCGTCTAATCCTTTGGCGACGATTTGTTTCTCCACTTCACGCGTCAATAGCTCACGATAATGCGTCGACGTCATGTCGACCAAATAAGAATCCCACTCCGCATAATGGACACGTTGTCCGTTACGGTGGAAGAAGATCTGCTTGATGAAATCGACGTTCCAATTGTCAGCTTCCATCGTATTGATGTAGCCGTACACTTTCGTACCGAATTTTTGTAACTCTTTGATTTGAGCTGCAGTATAATAAACAGGCTCGATGATGACGAGGTCATATTGTTGCATCTTTTTGATCTTGCTCTTACTTGGCATGTCGTAATAAATCTTGTACGACTCGATGTGTTCGAGCGGATTGCTCGATTTGGCGACCGCTGGTTGCGGCGTCCACAACGCGGCGCCGATGATGCATGCACAACAGATGCTGACAATGCGTTTGACTGAGAAAATACCCATAAAAAAACCCTCCTGATAGTGATCAGAGAGCGGCTGAGTGTGAAGCGCTCATCCGACAACTCGAGCTCGAACAAGCCGTCTTCTTTGTCGGGAAAGTCGATATCCGCAACCACCTTCCGGAATTCGATGTCTGTCTCTTGACGAGTATCTTGGAAGGACAACCCTTCGCCGTACTTGAAGGGATGGCCGCAGGCGTCCCGTGGATCGTGACGGACGTCGAGGACTGTGCAGAGCTTGTAAACGGGCGGCTGGACGAGCCGTTCGGTCCGACCGGATTCGTCGTCCCACCGGTCAATCCGCGCCGAATTGCGGAACGTTGCGTTTGGTTCCACCAGAACCGAGAAGACGCGCGCCAACTCGGACGAAACGGGCAACAACGCGTCGAGACATACTATCGTACCGACCAGTTCATTGATGCGTACTTACATTTATATGAAGAAAGGAGAGCGGCATATGGCGGGCGTCGGGTTTAAGTTACAACAGCTCTTCCAAGAAGACTATTTTTCCTCACGCATTAAAGCGTATGCCTTTGCCGGTCTCGTCACGTCCGGGCCGTGGCTGATTGTCATCGTCACGATCGCGCTCATGCAGTGGCTGACGAGTTACTTGTTAATCGCGACGCTCGAGGAACGGACGACGTCTCGTATAGCTTCATCTTTTCCCAAGTCGTGCTTGGTGTGTTTTATGAGCGCTATCGAGTATTTTATGGGTATGTGAATGAAGGCGGGACGTATCAACAGATTCAACGGTCGAAGGCGGCGATGTTGCTCGTCTTGCGTCAAGAGTTGCAACGCTTATTCCGGAACCAGGGACTCGTCTCGCTACTGTTCGTCGTGTTCGCCGCAGTCTTGTTCCCGTTGATTGGGCTCTCACCTGAGATTCGGGACGTCTTCCAAATGACGACGATCGGCGCGTTCTCAAACGCGATGGTTCTCGTCCTCACGCTCGTGTTGCTTTACTTTGAAGACCATAAGGGAGCGGCGTATACGTCGGCCCTCTTCATCACGATGAACGCGGGACTGACTTATTTGCTCCTTCCACTCGGACCGGACAGCTATGGGCTCAGTTTTGCGATCGGCTGTACGATTGCCTTCGCCTTCTCGCTCATTCGTTTGATTCGGTACGTGTCGGAGATTGATTACCATACGTTTAGCCGTAGTGAATCTCCGCCTCGGACGGATACGTTCCGTCGTGTCGGGGAATGGCTCAACGAACGCTCGGCATCATAAGACAAGCCGCCTTCTCGTGAGAGAGGGCGGCTTCTGTTTCGTCAAGGAGTATTCATACGTTCTTGAAGCGCAATCACAATTCGATGGGCATCGCCCGTCTCGAGAAAACTTGCTTCATATTCGAAGATCCCGTTCTCGAGTTCAATCATCGAGTTCGGGGAAACGAGTAGTGCTAGTTGTTCCCCGCGATGTGTGAGTGTAATTTTTAATTCGATCGTATCTGCAATCGGCAATCGAACGGTCGCATAAAAGTGTAGGGAGCGGAGACTACTTTTCGTCAGAAGGATTGGGGTCGACCCGACCGTGACTTCCCGATCATGTAATTTATGAATGGTCACAGCAGCATCAAGAGAGAACGATTGACGGCTTACATGTGGTCCCGTCTCCGTCGTTGACAAGAAGCGGTTCTCTAAAGCGCTTTCGAAATTACGGATGTCGAGCGGCCGGCTGAACAAATATCCTTGAATGATGCGGCAGTTCAGTCGTCGAAGAATCATAAGTTGCTCGAGCGTTTCGACACCTTCGACGACAACGTCCATTCCAAACTCATCCGCCATGAATAAAATGGTACGCACGATAGACTGCGTCTTCTTGTTCGCATGCAAGTCCCTTGCGAATTGTTGATCGATTTTAATCGTTTTAATCGGATAACGCTGTAGATAAGAGAGTGATGAATATCCTGTGCCAAAGTCATCAAGGGCGATCCGGATATTTGCGTCACTCAAGCGATCGAGCGTCTCATGGATTTTTAAATTATCGCTCAATACATCGGTTTCTAAAATTTCAATCTCTAGAAGTGACGGGGGAATGTTTGATCGTCGCAATGCACGGATGACGGTCTCTGCAAAGTTTCCATGTAGGAGGCGCTTCGGCGAAATGTTAATCGAAACCGGCACGACAGGTAAATCTTGTGACTGCCACGCTTGAAGACAGCGACACGTTTCATGTAACACCCAATCGGCGAGCTTGATATGGAGCTCTGTCTCTTCAGAGAGGGGGATGAAGTCACTTGGGGGGATCCGTCCCCACTCTGGATGTTGCCAGCGTACGAGCGCTTCAGCTCCGACGATTCGTCCTGACCAGGCATCGACTTTCGGCTGAAACTCTAGGAAGAGTTCATGTTCCTCGATGGCCCTCCGTAAATCATTGCCGAGTTGGTGTCTTCGGTATGAGTCAATGTTAAAGTTTGACGCATAAAAGACGATAGGTTCCATCTTCGTCCCTTGTGTACGACCAAGGGCGGTGTTCGCGTATTGAAGGAGCTCGACGGGCACATCTGTATCTTCCGGATATCGACTGACCCCGATCGAAATAGAAGGACACCATTCGTACGGTCCGACTCGAATGTACTGATCGTTCAAGCGAATCAAAGGTTGGCAATATTGGACCATCTCAGACTCTTCTAAGCAGTGTGGAATGAGAATCCCGTATTCATCTCCCCCGAGGTGGCCGACAAAACTGCCTTTCGGAATACAATCGAGAAGAGCAGAGGTCGTGGCGACAATCCAATCGTCCCCTACGGCGTAACCGAAATCTCGATTAATCGCATGGATGGAATTGAAACTAAGTGTTAGAACAGCGACATGTGTGTAGGTATCCATCCAATCTTCCAGCTCACGGAGGAATAAACTGCGATTCGGTAGTCCCGTGAGCGAGTCGTACATGGCGAGTTGCCAAATTTGTTCTTCTTGGTGTTTCAAACGAGTCGCGTCATAGCAGATGGAGATGACGGAAACGACCGCGCCATCTGCGTTTCGTTTCGGCACGAGACGCTCTTCGATCCAGTTCGTTTGACCGTCTTTGACGGTTCGATAATACATTCGTACTTCTTCCCCGGCATCAGCCCTGTCATGTGCGACGCGTACTTTTTGACGGTCGTTTCGATGGATGACATGATGGCAAGCCTTTGGATTCTTCTTCATCATGTCAGGCGTCACTCCAAACAAAGATTCGAACTCATCTGTGTAAAACTCCAACTGACCAGTCGCAAGATCGCGACGGTAAATGGATGCGCCTGAATGTTTATACAAATCTTGCAATCGTTCGTTGGACTCTTCATAAGCTTCGGATAATCGAACGATTTGCGTCTCGTCTGAAAAAGCAGCACGAACCATTCCGTCGTGTCCGACAAACTTTCCGATGTAATGAGATTCGGTATTCGCTCGCCCTAAGCGAAAGGAAAAGGCGTGTTCGATTTGTTCTGACGTACGTGCCTCCTCATAAGCAGTCATAAACGACAGAACGTCCTCTCGATGAAGGAAGCCGATTAACTGATCAAGTGTGGTCACGTTCGTTCCGATGGACTTGTTAAATGAGCTGTTTCGTTCAGTAAGATGACCGTCTTGTTGAATCGTGAACGAAAGGAGGTTAGAGGTGTCGCGAAAGAGCTCTCGTTCGATGAACAAGTGCTCCAGTTGTTTTCTCAATTGTTTGTCTTCTGTGATATCTCGGGCAATCCCGTATACCCCTACAATCAATTGGTGCTCGAATTTCGGGATGTTGGTAACCCGTAACGTGAGAGGTCGCCCGCTTTTATGGAGAACTTCGACCGTATACGTTTCCTCACTACCTTGAAGGACACGATGGAAATAAGGGAGCGTTCGTTCCACTTCTTCAGTTGTCATGAAGGCAGCATAATGTTGAAACAACTCCTCTTTCGAATAGCCGAGAAGTAACGCAAGCTTTTCGTTGAAATCAATCAGATGACCATCTACGTCAAGCAAGTAGACCGGATCGAGATGTCCTTCTACAAATTGGCGGTCCGTAGCGACATAGTCGAGGTCGGTCGAAGAGTTGTTGACGGATGGAGATGAAGGTTTTAATAGTTTGTTCCATTGAAATCGTGGCATATATTCCTCCTATACAGTTTTAGTTTTTTTGAAGTCATTTCCATTCATTTGAATATTTGAGACGGATTTTAATATACCCATTTTTTATTCAATAGTAAATCAGTATGAGGTCGATTCGTGAAGAAAGGTACGAAAGCCCTAAAAGTATGCATTTTTTATAGGGAATTTCGCAGAAGGGAAGGATATAATGATTTTCATTAATGAAGCAAATCGATTTGAAAACTAACATTTTCTAGAAAGACGAAGAGTTGCTAGTTTAGGGTGGCTTGCCGTCAACGAATCACGTCAGTCGAAGAAGTCTATGTATGACACTTCATCTGTGCAAAGGAAGAATAGGCTTCCGAACGTGACACGGTTAGAATGTGTAGGAACTTTTTGCATCAGACATTGTCATTCGACTGAATGAAATGTTTGTAAACGTATTAAGAGATGGAATGAACGGGAATACGTAATTGTCAAAATAGTTGAGGAGGGATTCTATGAAAGCTTTATTTTTGAACTGTACATTAAAAGGTGGCGACACGACGTCGCATACGGAAGGGTTGATTCGAGACATCTTGCCCCATTTTGACGCGCTCGGCGTCGAGTCGGAGATCGTCCGCATCGTCGACTACAACGTCGCGTTCGGGGTGACAGAAGATGAAGGGGACGGAGATGAATGGCCGCAGATTTTTGAGAAGGTGAAAGGGGCGGACATCATCGTCATCGGGACACCGCTTTGGCTCGGGGAGAAAAGTAGTGTCGCGACGCAAGTGGTCGAACGGTTATACGGCGGTAGCGGCTTGACGAACAAGTCAGGTCAGGCAATCTACTACAATAAAGTCGGCGGGGTCGTCGTCACGGGGAATGAAGACGGGGCGAAACATGCATGTGCGGGCATTCTCTATGCCTTGTCCCACATCGGGTTCACCGTACCGCCGAACGTCGACACGTATTGGGTCGGGGAAGCGGGACCAGGTGACTCGTACATCGACGCCGGGCGCGACAATGCGTTCACGAAGTCGCACGGAAAAACGATGGCGTACAATCTCGTCCACTTTGCACGCATGTTGAAAGCCCATCCGATCCCGGCAGAAGGAAATACGATGGAATGAAGAATGGCCTCGGCATAACGCCGAGGCCATATCTCGTTATTCTTTTTTCTCCACCGCATGTCCCCCGAACTCATTTCGGAGCGCGGCAACGACCTTGCCGGAGAACGTGTCGTCTTGGAGCGATCGTTGTCGCATCATGAGCGAGAGGGCGATGACCGGTGTCGGCACGTCATACTCGAGCGCCGTCTCGACCGTCCACTTGCCTTCCCCTGACGCATGCATGACACCACGGATCTCATCGAGCTTCGCATCTTTTGAGAAGGCACTCTCGGTTAGTTCCATGAGCCATGAACGGATGACGGAGCCGTGATTCCAGACACGGGCGACATCTTCATACTCATAATCGAACGGACTTTTCTCGAGCACTTCGAACCCTTCGGCGATTGCCTGCATCATGCCGTACTCGATCCCGTTATGGACCATCTTCAGGAAGTGTCCACTCCCACTCGGTCCGGCGTATAAATAACCGTTATCCGTTGAGACGTCTTGGAACAGTTGCTCGATTTTGCCAAACGCCTCCAAATCCCCACCGATCATCGTACAGGCTCCGTTCCGTGCCCCGTCCATGCCGCCACTCGTCCCGACGTCAAAGAAATAGATGAGCTTTTCTTTGAAGTGCTCGGCGCGACGCATCGACTCCTTATAATTCGAGTTGCCCCCGTCGATGACGATGTCCCCAGGTGAGAGCGCTTCATATAAGTCGTTCAACACATGCTCGGTCACGTCCCCTGCCGGTACCATCACCCAGATGACGCGTGGCGCCTTCAGTGCAGCGACGACTTCTTCCGATGACTGTTTCGTCTCGAACTGACTCGTCGAGACGTTCCCTGGGTCATACCCAAAGACGAGATGTCCATTGTCCGTCAAATTCAATGCCAAGTTTAGCCCCATCTTTCCGAGCCCAATCATTCCGATTTCCACTCGTTCCACCCCATTTTTAAGATTTACTTCTCTATAGGGATACCCTAAATAAAGCTCGCTCAAAAGGACAGATTGTCCGAGGTGTAGAATGATATAAGTGCAATAGTGATGAGAGGAGAGTGAAGATGTTAGAGAATGTGTTTCAACTAGCAGTGGACGTCAGGCATCGATTCAAAGAACATCACATTAACGACTATAGTGCCACACTGGCCTTTTTTTGGTTTTTAGCCATCTTTCCAACTTTTTTTATCCTCTTTGCGGTGATGGCATGGTTTCAAATCGACGATGCGTTACTTATTGAGCAGATTGAGACGCTCGTTCCGGGGTCCAGTGTGCGTGAGCTACTGTCAATCGTCTATGATGTTAGCGGTAACTTGAACGGTGGTCTGTTATCGGTTAGTGCCATTATCGCTATTTGGTCAGCCTCGAATGGCACCGCCCGACTCGTCAAACTGACCGTGTTCGCGTACGGGGAGACCGAAGCGCGCGGTTACATCTTTCGTCGTTTGATTGGATTACTCGTGATTTTAGCAGGGAGTATAGGCGCGGTCATCTTGATTGTCTTTCATGTATTCGGCCAAGAATTTGTTGAACTCATCTATACCTTTTATCCAAAGGTTGAAGAATTCGACCGTTTGTCGACAGTGACTCGTTATACGATTTCGACGCTTATCTTAATCATGGCGTTCTCACTTTTTTATAAAATTGCGCCACAACAGCATGTGAAATTCATCGAAACGTTCCCAGGAGCCGTGTTTGCGGTCATCTCGTGGCAATTACTGTCGACTGGTTACAGTATATATGTCGAGCGTTTCTCGATTCTCGGAGATACATATGGCACGATAGGAGCGGTCATCTTGTTACAAATTTGGCTCTACCTTACGGCTGCAACAATGCTAATTGGAGCAGAAATTAATGCGGCCTGGCCACACTATATGAGTCGCCAACCGATACGAACCCATTTCCCATAACAAAAAAAGGGATATCATGATTATTCTTTTTGAACATATTTTAAAACAACGCGTCGTATGGGAATAAAATAGTACTGTTACGTGAGAATAGAAGAGTATTATTTTATGGAAGAAGGTGTGGTCACATGACGAAACATCGTAAACCGATAAAGTGGAAAGTTGTACTAGGGATTGTAGCAGGCGTCATGTCCTTGGTGCTCATCACAGGTGGCGCGTTTGTCTGGTCGATGGTAAAAGAAGTCGATGAGACTGTTTCAAAAGTGAATGACAGCTTGAAAATTAGCAAGGAGCGTAAACAGGTGGAGACGATTGAACAAAAAGAGTCTGTTTCTATTCTCTTGCTTGGAATCGATCGCCGCGGTAATGAGCAAGGACGAAGTGACTCAATCATTGTTCTGACACTCAATCCAGAACTCGATGAAGGTGCAATGCTCTCTATTCCTCGTGATACAAAGACTGAAATCATTGGGAAGGGGACACGTGACAAAATTAATCATGCATATGCGTTCGGAGGGGCCGAAATGGCCATGAACACGGTCGAAAACTTTCTCGATATCCCGATTGATTATGTCATCGAGACAGATATGGAGGCATTCAGTGATGTAGTGGATGCACTTGGCGGTATTACGGTCATGAATAAATTTGCGTTCACGACAGAAGATTACACGTTCCCGGTCGGTGAAGTGACATTGGATGGAGAAGCGGCACTAGATTATACACGGATGCGCTATAACGATCCAAACGGTGACTTCGGACGTCAAGAACGTCAACGTGATGTCGTCGCGGCAATCATTGAAAAAGGGCGTACCGATTTCTCGCTCGACAAAGTCACTGCCTTACTCGATGTCGTCGGCAATCGGGCAAAGACGAATATCGAACTCAATGAATTCGTTTCTTTGTCGACAGACTATATGAACGCGTTCCGCAACGCGAGTGTCTTACGGCTCGATGGTGCGGGCGGGTTAGAAGGAGACGGCATCTATTATTGGAATCCGGAATCTTCTTCGCTGAGTAGTGTGCAGGAAGAGTTACAACGATTAATGGAGTAGACTGTCTGACCCAAGTCGGACAGTTTTTTTGTGTTTCAAAGTAAACAGAAAGTGGGAGAAATAAAGAGATGAAAAGGAGGGATGGACCATGAAATGGGAAACGATTGAAGAGGTGCTCCCCAAACTTGAGGGAACCTCACAAGAAAAGTGGGAGCGATTGTTTGAGAAGTGGTCGAATCATCGTTGGCACGACCATGAACGCCCTTCTGAAAAAACAAATGTTTTGTTGGTGGATGCCGGGTTTATTCTGACCGACGGACGAGCCGACCTCGAGGCTCTCCACCAATGGTTAGCCGATCGCGTCCAAACGACGGTGAGTGATCTTTATCTCGTCTCCTTGTTTCCATATCAAACGAGACAACAGGACACAGCCATCGACTCGAGGGTGCAACTGTTCGAAGACTTAGGACGTTTCACGGACGAGTTCGATTTGATTTACGAGATGATGCCTGAAGCATGGAATGATTCGCAATTTGATCTTATAGCCGTAACGGATGCACTAATAGAACGTCTAGCGTATGGAGCGACGAAAATTCGGGTTCATGTTGAGTCATTCAGGGGAATGGAACCAGAACGAGTCAAACATATCCTAAAGTTATGGAGAACGGTCATGCATACGTACAAGCCGAATTCGCAGCTCATCATTGCCGATGAACGTGTGGATTCTGCCCTCATCTATGAAGAAGAGGCGGACGTCGTCTGTCATTTTGACTTATCCAGCCATGTGATTTTAGCCTTTGCACAGTCGAATGTGAAACGGTTAGCAGATTGGGCGAGACAGGTTCAGCCGTTGAGAGCTGATCAAACATATTTTAATTTCTTATCTTCGGCAGAACGTTCCCCGTTTGAGAAAGATGTGTTAAATCCTAACCCGGACATGATTCTCGCCGCCCACAGTGTGCTCTTATCGTTGCAAGGAATCCCGGTGATTGATTACCGAACCTTGTTTGGTATATCACAACCGATTGAACAGGAAGATCTCATTCGAGCGTTAAAACGTGATTCAGACCGACTCCGTGTTTATGAAGGTGTGTTGAGCCAATTGAATGTGAAGCGACTACATCCTGCCTTTTCACCGTATATCGGCCAAGAGGTCCTAACTCTCGACCGACGCGTCTTTGCAGTAAAAAGGAAGCATCGAGAAGAGACCCTACTATTATTGACTAACATGAGTGAAGAGACGGTGCAGACGAATTGTGAAGGGACGAATCTCTTTACAGAAGAATGGATAAAAAATGTGAAACTTCGTCCCTATGAATACGTTTGGCTAAAACTATCACACAATGGAGAGTGAACCTTCATGATTGATGTACATTGTCATTTGTTGCCTGAGGTGGATGACGGACCACGTACAATGGAAGCGTCCCTGCAACTCGCGAGACGCGCTGTGGAAGAAGGGGTGACGTCGATTGTCGTAACACCACATGCGTATCATCCATACTTTGAGACACAGAATCACGACGTCACACAAGAAGTCGCGCATCTACAACAACGGCTCGATGACGAACAGATTCCGTTAACCTTGTATGTCGGACAAGAGATTCGGATCTTTGGGGAATTGACTGATGCGCTCGAGTCCGGGAAGGCGCACTCGCTCGCTGGGTCCCGATATGTGCTCGTGGAATTACCGAGTCAAAGTTTACCGGCCTATACGGAAGCACTGTTCTTTCAACTGCAAACGGCTGGATATATTCCCATCATTGCGCATCCGGAGCGGAATCACGAGTTCTCACACCATCCTGAAAAGTTATATCGTCTCGTATCATCAGGTGCGTTGTCGCAAGTGACAACAAGCAGTTTGACGGGACAGTTCGGGAAACAAGTACGGGAACTGGCGCTCACATTCATCAGTAACGGATTGAGTCACATCGTTGCGTCGGATGCCCATAACGTGGAACATCGTGATTTCAATTGGTTGGCGGCAAGACAAGAAGTCATCAATGAATTAGAGAAAGAGATGTGGCAACAACATCTCCGATTCACGGAACAAATCTTAGCAAATGAACCAATCGTCACGAACCCACCTCATTTGCCAGAGAAGAATTGGCGAGGGCATTGGAAATGGTAAATCAATTGACCGATGATGGGTCAGAAAGGTGATGGCATGAAACAAACAACGATTCAAAACACCAACGGTATGAAACTATCCGCCATCGACTATGGTTGTGCGATGACGGAACTGACGGCCCCGGACCGAGACGGCAATCTCGACTCGGTCATTTTGAAATATGGGGACGTCTCTCAATACTTAGAAAACCCGGTCTATCTCGGATCGGTCGTCGGGCGGATTGCTGGACGGATCCGTGACGCGGAGATCGATGGTGTCGCCTTGACCCCAAGCGAGGCGCCTCATCATATCCATGGAGGCGACAAAGGCATCACGGCTCGTCACTGGGAGATGGATGCCGACGAGCAGTGTATTCAGTTCACGTATGTGAGCCCGGACGGGGAAGAAGGATATCCCGGAAACATTTTCTTCAAAGTGTTATATGAACTGACAGATGACAATGAACTGATTGTCACGATGACGGCGGAGACGGACCAATTGACGTGGGTCAACCTGAACCATCACAACTACTTCAATCTCGGGGGACGCCCGACCATCCACGACCATGAGCTGACGCTACCAGCCGATACGGTCGGAGTGCTCGATACGGAGTCGCTGCCGACAGGGGAGTTGCGGGATGTGAGCGGGACCCCGTTTGATTTCCGGGACGGGAAAGTGATCCGAGAGGCGCTCGAGTCAGAAGACGAGGCGATTGTAAAAGCCGGTGGACTCGATCATCCGTTTATCTTGAAGGACGGGGAGACGAGGCTACATGACCCGGGGAGCGGACGGACGATGACGGTCGAGACGAATCAACCCGTCATGGTCGTCTATACGGGCAACTTCCTCAGTGAAGAGACACCGGTAACGCTCGACGGCCGACAAAAACATAGCGCGATTTGTCTGGAAGCACAGGCGTTCCCAGACGCCCCGAATCTTCCAGACATCGCGACCTCAATCGAACTGAAACCGGGTGAATTGTATCACTCGCGGACGGTGTATCGGTTTGGGGTGGAGTGAAGAAAAAAATTCATCACGCAAGAGCGTGATGAATTTTTTTGATTTTAATTGATAAAAGAGTAACCTTGTAATATTTTTTTACAATATAACCCACTATAATGATATATACTAGTTTTATCAAAATGGAGAAAGGCGGGCAATAAATTTGGAGGAACGTCATTTCCCGTGTGATGCATGTGGTTTATGTTGTAGGAAAATTGGTGACGTCCCAGGATTCGAGGCGTTTGACTCTGGTGATGGAACATGTATGTATTTAGGTATGGATAACCAATGTACGATTTATAAAACACGCCCTTTGCAATGCAGAATTAATGAGGGATATGAAGTATTTTTTTCTTCTTTCATGAGCTGGGAAGAATATGTTTTAAAAAATATCTCGGTGTGTGAGACGTTGAAATGTGAGGTGAGTGAAGGTGCGGGATGAAAAAGAATTGATCGATTCTGGAATTCAGCAAAGTCTTGTAGATATATTTACAACTGAAACGCAAGTGCAACAAGAAATCATTCGTGGATATAATGGACAAAATGGTGCTAAAGGACATCGAACTATTGCGAAAAGTAAAGTAAATCCAAGTTACAAATCTCAAAATTTAAAGCAACAAGCAGGTTTTAATGCAGAGATTAATATGGTTACCGAGCAAAATATTAAAGCAATAAGAGAGAAGTCAAATATTCATGCGTATCGAACTGATGAGTTAGGACAGGTTAATAATCCGAAAACTGACATTGTTTTAATCAATAAGACCACTGGAGAACGTATTCCTTCTTCAAATATTCAAGTGAAATTTAGAGGGAAAACTGGTGTAGAAAATATTAAACAGTTATTAGGATTAAAAGAATTTGAAAAATATAGTGATCATTGGTTAGCAATACCGACTGAGCAATTGTACGAAGCACATCACTATATAGATTTAAAGATTCAAAAACTGAATCAACAAATTGAAAAGCAAAAAAAAATTGGAGATTCTAATAAAGTGAATCACCTTATAAAAAAAAGGAATGAAGCGGAATCAGTTAAATCTAGGTTGATTGATGGTGGAAGTGCCGAAGAGGCAATGAAGTATCGTTTACGACCACTTCAGCAGCATATGAATAAAAGAGTTTATGAGGCGCATAAAGCTGGGAAGCAAGCCACTATGCAAGGTGTTGCAATAAGTAGTATTTTGACTATGCCTTTTATTGCTAAGCGCTTAATAACTGATGACACATATTTATGGAAAGACGCTGGTGGAGATTACGCAAAAATTGTAGCCTCTAGCGCACTATCTACTTATGTTGTTACTGGGACTACAGTATTGATACAAGGTCAATTGAGTGCATCTACTTCAAAGTTAGCAAACCAAATTTCAAATACAAACGCGATCGGAAAAGTACTTACCGCCTCGGTTGATCTCAGTAAGAACATACGACAATTAGCTAAAGACCCAAATTATCATGTCATTGATTTTGTAACTGATACAAGTGAACATGTGACTGGTACTTTGTCGGCTGCATTTTTAACCACTGCAGTGAAGCAAGTCCTGCCGACTAATATAAATCCAATTGCCTTTACAATACCTGGAATGATTGGGTATGCCGCTGGACAATATATTGTCAAAGAACTTATCCGTTTGTGTAAAGATGCTGAACTTGCAATGGCAAAACGTAAAGAAATTGAAGCATTTTGCTTTGAAATGAATCAGCAATTGGATGAAATATATCAAGAGTTGATTCAAGTCTGTGAAAAAAATGCGTCAAAGTGGGACGCAATACATGATTTAATGACTGACATTCGTGAAGCAATCACACCAATACAGATGAATGAATCAATTAGTCAATTAGCTGAACGTTTAAAGATTGAACTACGTCTAACAAACTTTCAAGAGTTTGATGAAATGATGTCAGACTCAAATATTCCATTTACACTTTAACTTTTTAGGAGGAGTTACTATGCCAATTCCATTTATTTTAGGAGGGGCTGCTGCTGTTGCAGGAGCTGTTGGAGTCAAAAAAGGCGTCGATGCTGCAACAAAAAGCATTGAGGCAAATCGAATCTCGAAAGATGCAAAATCTTTATTATCTTCAGGTCAATCTCAAATTAACAATAATCGTTATGAAGTGAATGAAGCATTAGAAAAGCTTGGAGACGGGAAAGTGAAACTCGTAAAACAGCTTGAACGATATGTTAGACTGATGAATCAGATTCGAAATATTGATTTAGAAGAAATTGATTTATCAACGTCTGAAATCGCTAACGAAGAAGCATTTCATCAGTTAGAAACATATACAATAAAGCTTACTAACTTACTTGCGGGTGTTAGTCTTTCTGCAGGATCAGGCGTTCTCACGGCATTTGGCGCATACTCTGGAGCAATGACGTTTGGAGCAGCTTCTACAGGTGCTGCGATTAAAGGACTCACAGGTGTTGCCGCTACTAATGCGACATTGGCTTATTTAGGTGGAGGATCTCTTGCAGCTGGAGGTTATGGCATGGCAGGAGGAACAATGATCCTGGGGGGACTTGTTGCAGGACCTGCTGTTGCGGTAGGTGGTTTTGCATTAGACGCAATGGCAGACAAGCAATTAGAAACTTCGAAGTCAGAAGCGGAAAAGGCTAAGAGTCTACATAAACAACAACAATTACTAGCAGTGGCACTTGAAAATATCCATATGGTCACTAATTCATTTAACAAATTATTGTTAGATGTTCGAAAATTACAATTAAAGTCAGATAAAGCCCTCAAAGCAATTATTCAAGAAAAAATTGATTGGACATTGTTCACGAAATATGAAAAGGAAACAGTCCATACTACACTTTTAGTAGCACAGCTTGTTAAAGGTTTATTGGAAACAAATGTGTTGGACGAGTCTGGTGAATTGGTTACCGAAACGAATGAAAAACTAAACGAGATAGAATCGAGAACAGACGAATATCGTGTCAAATTTCAATGATGTGATTGATGGTCAGTAACAAAATTCGATTAAGAAATATATGCAACACGCCTTGATTGTATAAATCGACAATCAAGGCGTGTTGCAGTTTTGAATTACTACTAAACACGGTGAAGTGCATCTAATAATTGTTCATTAAAATCTCGAAATGCGTCGGTTTCTACTAAGTCTTTCATCGTTTGATGTACGTGGCTGGCGGTCGTCCAATCTGGAACGTCCATCGTGTCTGTGTATATTCGAGTAAACTTTTTCCCTTCTTGTTTTCCTGATTTCATAAAAGTGATTCCTCTCTTCTCAACTGTCTCAAGAAGATGAAGGCGTTGTTCGTAAGGAATCGGACCAACTTCGACATATAGTTTGAGTCGCTTATCGCCTTTTCGCTCAAACCACATGATGAGCGCATAATTGAGCCAATAGCGTTTCAAGCGAGGCAATCGTTCAAGTGTAGGTAACCACTCGTTCATCACAAAGTTTGGAACACGTGAATGTGCACTGTACACATTCAATTGCAGTTCATTTGCGAATGATTCAAATGCCTGAGGCAGAATGTTCCCACTCACTTTAATAATGTGATCGATGGTCTGCCGCTTTCGATTATAAATGATGCGTAGATGTCTTTTGGTATCCTCATCTAACGTCTTTAAGATACGCGTCGCTTTTCGAAGGTCGACTTGTTTTTGTTTTGATGGATTGGCATTCGCAAAAAGCAGTTGAATGGCAAGCGTGTTCTCTTGATACAGCTGTAGTGCCGTTCGGTCCGCTTCTTCGTTATCGACGAGCCGCTCTTCCAACAGATTCGTGTAATACGTTAAGAAATCATAAATGTTGTCAGCAATCGTTGCACGATTCAATTCAAGTTCTTGTTTGATGATGGTCAACACATCACCGTAGTCGAGTACCCAATAGTCTTCATGCGAAGGAAGGTCACTCGATAAGGTGAGGTAGACGGGTAGCACGTTCCGATTCGGAAACATGTCTTTCACGTGAGTGATATATCGAGTCAATTGTCCAGACGACTCACTAGAATGGAACTTATTTTCGATGAGTAAGGTGATATTGAGAGTGGGGATATCGATGAGTAAGTCAATCGATCCATTTCCCGTATACCATTCACGGTGAACAATCACGTCCGAGAGAGCTTGATGAGAGAAGGCTAAGTAATCGAACAAATGAATTTTATCTTCGTTGTCTTGTTTTGTAATGAGATGCATCAGTAATTTTCTCAAGAAGAAGCTTCCGAGGCGATGATTTTCGTTAGGGTCTAATAACCAGGCGAGTACGTTCGAGTGTCGAATCTCATAATGGTCGACCCGTAACACTTTCAATGGATTGAATTGCTCGAATTGTTGATGAAGTCGATTAAATTCAGGTGCATTTTCAAGTTGAAGAATGGTATCCAGTTGAATCGATTGTTCAGAAGTGGGATTCATGTAGTAGCCTCCTTAACATATATTGTAAGTCCATTAAATCATACAATGAATCCATATCCTTTAATGAAATTGCTATAGCTATGAAATGGGAGTTAAAAAATCAAAAAACGATTTTCTTATTTCCTAAAATCTCCGAAAAAGCAATATGATCACTTGATAAACTACTTATAAAGAATAAAGTCATGGAGGCTATACATATGAAGAAGTTGTTAAGTGGCGTTATGTTAGCAGTGTTTTGTTTGACAGCCGTACTCTCACCAGCTCAGATTCCTTTTTCTCAAGGTGATGTGAGTAAAGTCGAAGCAGCGATTGAAAAGCAGTTCAACAAATCGAGTAAAATTTATGCATCACGTAGTCGAAAAGCAAAAGTCATCCTTAACGTCCAAAAGAATCAGGCTGTCACGGTTCTTGAGACAGTCGGTAGTTGGAGCAAGGTGCGTGTAGGTAAGAAAACGGGATGGACTGCAAACCGAGATTTGAGTGTGGTGAAGCCGAAGAGTGAGATTGATCGTCCTTCCCCAACAGCTCTATTTGAAAAGGTGAAGCTGGATCCCCGTTTCGCCGAATTTGAGGGTATTCGTCTCATTGGCTATAAATATGAAAAGGGAGAACAGAATTTCCTTCAGGTGTTTCACCTCGAAGATAAAGGAATTATAGCCATGAGACATTGGTTCGGTGATGCATATAAACCAGGTGTGAGGCCAAAAGAACGTGAGGCGATGATGAAATATCAATATGAATCGATTCAAATGATGGGTGAGTTGATGTACGGACCTGGTACACAAGAAGCTAAAAACTATGCGAGCGTGGCATCTGCACATATGACTGAGGTGGAACGTCTTGTTATGGAAGACTGGCATAATCGGATGCGTTATTTCAAAGAAGGAACGTTCCGTGCAAATGGAGACTCTTATAAATATTACATGGCTGGTCCAGGAATTGAGATTGAGTTTTCTGAATAAAGTAGGAATCCTACGCATGAAATGTGGAGTGGGAAATTAATATATGAATCAATTTAGAAAATGTGGAGTGACCGAAACTGGTCACTCCGCTTTTTTTGTTGTTTATGCCTCTATTTTTATAAAATAGGTCATTTCGTTTTTGAAAAACGTGCTATATTTTTATATTGGATTTATAGGATTCATATTCAAAAACCTACATATAAGAAAAGAGAAGAGGAAAACATATGAAGAAGTGGTTAAGTGAATTTTAAGAGTAACTAATTAAAACAGATACTATTTTTGATAAGTATAAGTAAAGATTGAACTGAGTAATAAAGGAGGATATTTATGTGAAGAAATTCATGAGTTTACTAATTTGTATGATACTACTGTTTAGCGTGCACATCGATTCTTTTTCTTTAGTAGTAAATGCGGAAGTGGATACACTCAAACCGGAACTGAGGAGCATCAGCCTCGACAAGGAATCTGTCGTCCCGGGGGAGAGCATCAGTATCACGGTTGACGCCGTTGATGAGGGCGGGAGTGGCATCCGTGCGGTCGATGTCTACTACAGCAGCCCGATCACTGGCAAAACGAAAAGTTTGCGATTGACCTTGGATGAGGATGGAAAGTATAGAGGTCAACTCATGATGACGTCGAACGACGAGTCAGGTACTTGGATCATCTATCACGTAACAATTTACGATAACATCGGGAACTATCTAGAAGTTTATAACTCGAATAGTGACAAAGTACTTTCTTCTTGGAACAAGACAGATTTCAGTGCGTATAACTTCGAATTGAGCGGGACGCAGGTAGATACAATCAAGCCGGAATTGAAAGGTATCAGTCTCGACAGGAAGTCAGTCGTCCCTGGGGAAAACGTCGGCATCATGGTCGAGGCAATCGATGAAGGTGGGAGCGGAATCCGATCGGTCAACGTCTACTATAGCAGCCCAATCACCGCCAAATCAAAGAGCGTCCGCCTAACATTGGACGAGGACGGTCAGTATCGAGGACAGCTTGCGATGACATCGAACGACGAGTCGGGAACGTGGATTATCTATTACGTGTCGATTTACGACAATACGGGGAACTATTTGACGATATATAATTCGAACAGCGACCATGTACTTTCTTCCTGGAATAAGAGGGATTTCAGTGCACTTAACTTCGAATTGAGCGGAACGCAGGCAGATACGGTCAAACCAGTGCTGGAAAGTATCAGCCTCGACAAGAAGTCTGTTGTACCGGGGGAGAGCGTCGGTATCACAGTCGGTGCCGTTGATGAGGGCGGGAGTGGTATCCGTGCCGTCGATGTCTACTACAGTAGCCCGGTCACCAAAAAAACGAAAAGTGCGCGATTATCCTTGGACGAGGATGGAAAGTATCGAGGGCAGCTCGCATTGGCATCGAACGACGAGCTGGGAACCTGGATTGTTTATTACGTGTCAATTTATGACAACATGGGGAATTATTTGACGACGTATAATTCAAATCATGATAGCGTTCTTTATTCTTGGAACAAGAAAGATTTTAGTGATTATAACTTTGAATTAGTTGAGGATATTATATATCCTGTGTTCGAAAAAATCGATTCAACCTCACTCGAACTGGATGATGGGGATTTCAATTCACTAACTGTGTTTGCTTCTGACAATTCAAAATTAAAGTCAGTTAATGCTACGTTTGTGAACGAGTCCAATGAATCCATGACATTATCGAGTACGAATGTCACGTCAGACGGGTTTAACATGGAGCTGCCTCGTAACGCATTCCCTAAAGAAGTAGCAACATGGAAACTCCAGTCCTTGCGTATTCAAGATATGAATGCGAATGAAACAATCGTGACAGAAGGGTTATCTTTCACAGTTCAAACGCTCGCTCCAATCACGCCTATCGATGCTCGCATCGTTAAGTCAAATGAGTCTTGGAGTTACACAACGGTGAACCAGGATATTTACATCATGCCAGGTGCCACATTGACGCTCGGACAAGGGACTGTTCTTAACGGTAAGGTATATGTCGGTGGACGCTTACGAATGACTGGGGGCGTGACGGCATACGGTCAGGTTCGTGGGACATATTTTATTAACGGGTATTATATACCTTCTCAAGATGGGATGATTGTCATCTCAGGGTCGAATCTTGTGTATTCAAAAACTGCAACGAATCAATTATATGACACGTTACCCTTCCGACTCGAAAGCACACCTGTATTCGAACAAGATGGAAGGGTGTCGGTATCGGGATCATTCATTCCGTTGTCGACGCTCTACTTAAATGGAGAACCGCTCCAAACGAAAGCGAACGGGACGTTACGTGTCGAGTTGAAGACTCCGGAAGATCGGACGTTACGTTTCTCGATGACCGATGCTTACGGTAAGATTCACCGATGGTCATATCGAGTGTATAAGACGGACGTTCCAGTCGTAACTGCCACACTCGACAGTGGTATCTATTTGAAAGGTCAGACGGTTGGATTGACGGCGACCGATGGAACGATTCATGTCACTCGCAACAATCAAGCATCTGTTTATGAAGGTCCCTTCACGCTCAATGAGACCGTGAGCCTCTCTGCTTATGTGAAGGATGAAATTGATCGTACATCTGAGACCGTATCCCGTCGATATGAAGTCATGACGATTGATCCTGTGACGAACCGAGATACGTCGATTCAAGGAACGGCGGAACCGGGGGCACATGTGACATTGACACTCGGCGCAGACACATCTACAGTGACGACCGATGAGACGGGTCGTTTCGTCTTCGACGGCCTACAGTTAACCAATCAATCCACATTCTCAATCCAAGCGACTCACGGGATGCTGGCGAGTGACGTTTGGACGAAGTCAATCCAAGATGTGATCGCACCAATCGTGACAGGTGTGTCACATGACCATTTCTACGCTCAACCTGTCTCGTTCACGTTCAATGAAGGGACAGCGACGTTGAATGGTAATGCCGTCACGTCACCTGTCCGTGTTGAAACGGATGGAACCTATGAGTTGGTGGTTAAGGATGAAGCGAACAATCAGACAACCGTGCGTTTCACGTTGGATCAGCAAGCGCCTATTTTGACGGGTGTGCCGAACGGTTTGACCAATCAAATTGTGACACCGACCTTCAATGAAGGAGTAGCGTTGTTGAATGGGAAATCGTTCACGTCAGGTCAATCGATTTCGACAGATGGAACGTATACGCTGATTGTTCGAGACAAAGCTGGAAATGAAACGAAGCAATCATTCTCGGTTGACCGTACCGCGCCTGTCGTCAGCAATGTTCAAAACGGATCATTTAACCGAAACATTACTCCAGTCTTTGGAGAAGGAACCGCAACCTTGAATGACAAACCGTTCACAAGTGGGACGGTCGTTCCGGAAGAAGGCGTCTATGAACTAGAGGTCAAGGATAAGGCAGGGAACGTCACAAAAATCACGTTCACCATCGATAAGACAGCAGTCGAGGTTCAAGGTGTGACAGAAGATGGCACGTACCCGTCCGCTAGCCCGACATTTAGTGAGGGAGAGGCAACGCTGAACGGAAAACCGTTCACATCGGGTCAAGCTATCACAACCGACGGAAACTATACATTAATCATCACCGATCGAGCTGGAAATCAGACGGTCGTTCACTTCACGATTGATGCGACACCTCCCGCAATCAGTGGCCTCACGTCAGGAAAAGTCGCCTATCAAGAAGTGAAACCAACCTTTACAGAAGGGACGGCAATGTTGAACGGGAAGCCATTCCTTTCCGGGACAACGATTGCCACAGCTGGGAAGTATACGTTGGAGATTACAGATGAGCATGGGAACAAGCGGAGCGAAACGTTTACGATCGATCGCACCTCCCCAGACGTATCTGGTGTGACGCATCGCCAATTGACGAATAAAGATCTCGTCATCAAGTTCAATGAAGGAACGGCAACATTGAACGGAAGACGGATCGCTAATCAAACGAAAGTAAGTACTTCTGGAGCCTATACACTCCGTGTGACGGATGCCGCTGGAAACATCACACAACTTACGTTCACGATCGATAAGCAGGCACCTGCTCGACCGACCCTTCTCACGCTCACGAACAAATCGACTCGCGTGACAGGGAAAGCAGAAAAGGAAGCAATGGTGTACATTTACTACAACAACCGCACGTATAAAGCGAAAGCAAGCAGTACGGGTGTGTATCGCTACGATATGAAGACGACAAAAGTAGGTGCAACCGTATCGGTTCGTGCGTTAGACGCTGCAGGCAATCTTTCACCGCTCACCTCGCTGCGTGTCCTCAACACGTTCCGTACGTTTTCAGTCAACTCGGTCCGAGCGAGTCAGACTTACGTGACGGGTAAAGGGAACAAAGGGGCGACAGTTCAAGCATTTGTTGGTTCGAAAGCCATCAGCAAGACGGCTAAAGTCGATTCCCGTGGAAATTATAAACTAGTGATTCCACGTCAGAAATCAGGTGTGACGGTCACAGTGAAGATGAAACAGAGTGGGTATCAAGATCTGAAGAAGACGAGAAAGGTCGTCCGCTAACCGAGGAGCATCCTATCATAATGATGGGGTGCTTTTCTCTTTCATACAGTCAACCTGAAACATCATTCCAGAGACAATTGCTTTAAGGGAAGATGAAATATTTCATTAATCATTTGATCGTGTGTGATCTGGGTAGCGTGTATCAGATAAGTAGGAGCAATTTAAAAGAAGTAAAACGACGCTTTTGTATCATTTCACTTCTACAACATCTGCTAGTTATCTAATCAACCGGTCTAGTTATGGTCAGAGAGGAGGATATGTTATGACTCCAGAAGAGATTAAGCAAATCAATCGAGAAATTGAAGATGAATTATCAAAAAGTACGAACACGAGTCAGATTTTTAATAATGAAGTGTATTCCCGTTCGAATAACCAGTCCATATTTGATTAGTTCATGATTGTCATTTTACTCCTCATTATCTCTTCAAATATCGCTTTCTTTTTGATGAACCTTCTATCTGATTGAGGTAAGGATGCTGCATTTCGTACTATTTTTAGTATACGCTGAAAAAAATGAGTATTGAATTATAAAAAGAAAACGAGTGGTGAATTGATAGTCGCTAAGTAAGAACTATTTTTGTTAGAAGTGCACAAAATAGTGTGGTTATGAAAAGTTTAGAACGTCGAAAGTTTGCAACCATAAAGAACACCCGAAGATTTGATGATAAGCCATCAAGTCTTCGGGTGTTTTGAATCGTGTCATGATTTTGTCTGAACTGGAGAAGTCACTTCTGCTCCATTCGTCGCAATCACTTGCTTATACCAATCAAAGCTCTTCTTCTTCGAGCGGGTGAGGGTTCCGTTCCCATCGTTATCCTTATCGACATAGATGAAGCCATAGCGTTTTTTCATCTCGCCTGTCGACGCACTCACTAAGTCAATCGGACCCCAGCTCGTGTAGCCGATGATGTCGACACCGTCCTTAATGGCCTCGTGCATCTGTTCGATATGCTTTGCCATATAGTCGATGCTATAATCGTCTTCCACAAATCCGTTCGCATCCGGTGTGTCGACCGCACCGAGTCCGTTCTCGACAACGAACAATGGTTTTTGGTAGCGGTCGTACAATTGGTTCGCTGTGATTCGGAAACCGGTCGGGTCGATTGTCCAGCCCCATTCCGACTTCTCGAGGAACGGGTTCTCAAGTGAGCTGAAAATGTTCCCTTCGGTCGATGCGTTAATCTCTGGGTCTGTGCTCGTTGTCCGGCTCGCGTAATAGCTGAAGCCGATGTAATCGACCGTGTGCTCTTTCAACAGTTCGAGGTCACCGTCTTCCATTTGAAGTGTGATCCCGTGTTCTTCTAGATAACGTTTCGCATATCCCGGATATTCCCCGCGCGATTGAACGTCGATGAAGAAAAACGATTCCCTGTCTTTGTCCATCGCATCTAACACATCATTCGGGTTACACGAATAGGCATACGTTTGACCGGCGGCAAGCATACAGCCAACCTGTAAATCTGGATTGATGGCATGGGCCGCTTTGACCGCTTTCGCACTTGCGACGAGCTGATGGTGTGCCGCCTGATATTTCACTTGTTCTTTGTCTTCTCCATCCTCGAATACGATTCCCGCACCGATAAAGGGTAAGTGTAACAGCATATTAATCTCGTTGAACGTCATCCAATACTTTACTTTTCCGTTGTAGCGAGTGAAGAGGGTTGTCGCATACGTCTCGAAGAAATCGACGACCCGGCGATTGCGCCAGCTTCCATAGTTTTTGATGAGACTGACTGGGACGTCGAAGTGAGCGATCGTCACCACGGGCTCAATACCATGTTTCAATAGTTCATCAAAGACGTCATCGTAGAACTGCAATCCTTCCTCGTTCGGTTCTGCATCATCTCCGTTCGGGAAGATACGTGACCACGCGATGGAGAGACGAAGTGCCTTGAATCCCATCTCGGCGAATAGCGCAATATCTTCTTTATAACGATGATAAAAATCGATTGCCTCGTGCGATGGGTAGAACTCACCGGGCACCGGCTCTAAAGAAGGTAGCTCTCCGAACATGACGTCAAAGCGTTTCTTCCCCGTCGGCAATAAGTCGACCGTTGTCAGCCCTTTGCCACCTTCTAAGTAAGCACCTTCCGCTTGGTTTGCGGCAATCGCGCCGCCCCATAAAAATCCTTTTGGAAAACTCATCGAATCCATCCTTTCTATAATAGGGGAGGAAGATTCCTCCCGCTTGATTCATTAAATGCTGAAAATGGGATCGCCCGTCTGGACGTTGTTGGCATTGTTCGGTGAAAGTGCTTTTCGATTCGTGACAATTACCGGTGTTGTTAATGCACGACCGGATTGTTCGATTGCCTCGATATCGAATTCGATCAACAGTTGTCCTTTTTCGACAAATTCACCTTGCGTGACGTATGCCTTGAAATGCTTTCCTTCTAATTGAACGGTATCCATGCCGATATGGATGAGGATTTCAGCCCCTGACTCCGTCGTGATGCCAATGGCGTGATGTGTCGGGAAGAGTGCGGACACCGTACCGGAGACCGGGGCGACGAGCTTGCCTTCCGTCGGTTCGATGGCGACGCCTTGACCGAGTGAACCAGATGAGAAAGCGACGTCTGAGATGTCTTTCAAACGGATAACAGATCCTTTGAGCGGACTGACGATTTGTTCCTGGCCGACAGTTGTCGCGGATACTTCTTTGGCGACCGGAGTGACTTCTGGTTGTGGTGTCGCAGCGGCTGCTTTATTGACGCCACCGAAGAGGTACGTTAAGACGAATCCGACAATGAAGGCAACGGCTGTTCCAATTAGTGAACCGTAGAAGCCGATCGTAATGCCCTCAGGTGAGATGTTTGATGGATAACCAAAGACACCGAGACCACCGATGATATAGGTTTGCGTGCCCATGACACCCATGATCCCGCCACCGACGGCACCACCGACACAACTCATGATGAATGGTTTCTTGAGCGGAAGCGTCACACCATAGATAGCCGGTTCGGTGACACCGAAGATACCTGAGATAAAGGCCGGGATACTAAGCGTTTTGATTTTTAATTTTCAAGAAGACGGCGAGCACGGCACCGATTTGAGCGAATGATGCTGCAAAGACGAGTGCGAGTACAGGATCGGCTCCGAGTGACGTCAAGTTGTTGATGGCGACCGGAGCGAGCCCCCAGTGAAGACCAAAGATGACGAACACTTGCCACAAGCCACCAAGGAAGATACCGGCGACGAGCGGGCTCAAGTTGTACACGGCGACCGTTGCGCTACCGAGCAACATACCAGCCCATGTCGCGATCGGTCCGATTAAGATGAATGTAAGCGGTACGACGATGAGTAACGTAAGTAACGGAACGATAAACATTTTGATGACGTCCGGAATGACGGTCTTCAAGAACTTCTCGAGTTTCGCTGCGAAGAACGCCGAGATGATGATCGGAATGACCGATGTCGAGTACGTCATCAAGAGGACCGGGATACCAAGAAACGTGATATGGATCGGAGACTCAAACATCGTTCCCGTAAAGACGGTATAGAGGGGGTCTCCTGCCGTGAGCGTGGACAACGTCGGATAGACGAGTGATGCCCCGATGGCCATACCAATGAACGGGCTCCCGCCGAATTTCTTGATGGCCGTATAGCCAAGGAAGATCGGGAAGAAGTAGAACAGTGAATCACCAATGGCATTCAACAATTGATACGTACCGGAAGTACTGTCGAGCCAACCGAGTGCGACAAACAAAGCGTTGAATCCTTTGATCATCCCGGTCGCTGCCAACACGCCGAGGACAGGGGTGAAAATGCTTGAGATGATATCGATGAATCGGCTGAACAAAGAGCCTTTCGGAGCGTCTTCTTCAATCGGGGACTGTTGTTGGAACCCACCGACTTCTACGACTGCTTTGTATACTTCAGGTACGTGATTTCCGATGACGACCTGATATTGACCACCACTCTTCATGACCGTGACGACGCCATCCATGTTTTTAATGGCTTCCGTATTGGCTTTTTGTTCATCCTTCAATTTGAAACGCAAACGGGTGATACAGTGGATGACGCTGTTGACGTTTTCCTTGCCGCCAACTTGCTGGATGATGTCACGTGCGAGCTGTTCATACTTCATGTCCGTTCCCTACCTTTTCATTGGATTTTTGGGTTTGCGTCAAATAAAAAACCTGACCCGTGTCAGACGAAGAACGTAATATCACGTCATTCATCTGACTCGAGCCAGGTTATGCCCATTAAAGATAACATTCCTACTCAGGAGAGCGTTCAGTTATTTGATACTTGAAAATGTAGTATGAATAAAACTTAAATGTAATCGCTCGCATATAATTTTGTAAATTTTGGATTATAGTTGTGATTTAATGAAAAAGTAAGGGAATTAGATGGATTGCTTCATTTTTTCAATAGCCCTTTTAACCTAATCATTGACCAAACATAAAAAAACTCATCTTCAATATAAAAACAATCTCATATGATAAATGTAATAAATAAAATCGAATCATCATTATATGAATGAAAGGATCATGATATGAAATTCAATTCATTGCTATCTTCGCTTTTAGTTGGTGCATTCCTACTTGCGGGTTGTCAGGAAAAAGAAGTGATTAACCCAATCAAACCATCGCTTGAAATCCCTAAAGTCTCACATCCAGCGTTACCTCCCTTGACAAATATACAGACGACTATTCCTTCGATTGCTCTTACCTTCAATGGTTTGGCAGATGATCAAACAATGTTGGCATTATTAGAAGCATTGAACAAAGCAGATATCACAGCGACGTTTTTTGTTCCGGGTATGAAAGCGGCAGAGAATCCCGACATGATTAAGCGTATGATGCAATTTGGTCATTCGATTCAAAATAACACACTCAATATGGTGGTGCCCGACAAGCTGTCGTATGAAGAAGCTTATCGGGAAATATTTTTAGCCGATCAAGTGTTACAAAAACAGTTCGGTCTTGATCCGGAGTATGTCCGTTCAAAATCAGGTGACAGCACGAAACCTTTTGAGTTGGCCGCAGCACAATTGGATCAGCGAGTTGTCACATCTACAATCAATCCGAAAGATCGAAATATGCAGTCTGCGGAAGAGATGCTGACGTACATTGATCGTTTTGTATCGCGAGGAGCAATCATTGAATTGAACACGTATTTAAATCCGGAGGTCGTTCCGCTGATTGAAAAGTTAGCAAAACGAATGGGTGAGCGAAACTATAGCTTTTCTACGTTGGACGAACTACAAGATACGAGTTACGTGAGCGGGCGTACCGTATCGTCGAACGGATTGAAAGTTCAAAAGGTACGTGAAAACATCAAACCAAAAATCATACGTCAGTTCAATACAGATAAACGAGAAGTGGCTTTGACGTTTGATGATTGGGCAAGTGAGGCGAGAACACTCGAACTACTCGATATATTGGATCGCTATCAAATTAAAGCAACGTTTTTCTTGATTACGCGAGGTGTGGAAAATAATCCGCAATTGGCTCGATTGATTCTAGAGCGTGGTCATGAAGTCGCTAGTCATTCGTATCATCACAAAGTCGTGACAGAAATGACGAAAGAGGAATTACAACAAGATGTCGTCCGTTCTGATGAAATTTTGACAGAAGCGTTGCAACAAAAACCGCTTAACTATTTCCGACCTGCGCAAGGAATCATGACGGATGAGACTGCTCAGACGATCACGGCTACCGGCGTAGACTATATTATGCTTTATGACGTCGCCTCTTGGGACTGGAATATGAAGATTGATACGGATGAAGTATATGACCGAATTATCGGAACGGTTAAACCAGGAAGTATTATCACGATGCATATTCTCGACAATTCACACACGATTGACGTATTGCCAGACATCATTGAAACATTACATCGAGACGGCTACTCCATTCAACCGCTTTCGACAATGTTAGAAAGAGAGGGAGCTGTCTACGACAGCGAGTGACATGAATAATCCAAAGGAAACGATTCTTCAACCTTTACAGGACAGACGGCTCCTATCTAATATCCCGGATCCAGAAGGCGTTCGTCGGACGGTTGACCGTAGAGGCTTTCTTGAACAGGCGGTTAGTGAGAATCCGAATGACTTGTATAAGAAAAAACTAGAAGGTCAACGGTATATGGTCAATTTCCCTGTGAAAACGACTTTCAATAAACAGACAAAAACACTAAGGTGTCACAACATTTCAACGACAGGTATTTTGCTTGAGCTGCCAGACGGAGAAAACGAATCCTCGTTCGAATCAGCCGTTCAGTTGAAATTTGTGATTCCTGACGGTGCCATGCCTGAAGGATATGAGGCAAAAGTTAGTATGCCGGCGAAGAAAGTCCGGACATTTGTTGAGCGTGTTGACGGCAAAGAAGTCAGGTTCATGGCATTTATATTTGAGAAGCCACTTGACCTTTATTTCAAACGCCGTCGTTGGGGATTGTCGATTTTTATGGCAAGTGCGTTCCTCTTATTTATCACGCTACTTGTCCTTTTGATGCGGGCGGAAAGTGTCATTTATTTTCGATTTAATAAATTTTTATACTTTTATAGTCTATTGGCTGCTACCTTTTTACTGAGCCGATATATATTTGGACTGCTTTATCGGAATGTGCCAATCAACATGGATTATGAGCCCGGTGTTTCGATTATCATTCCGGTGTTCAACGAAGAAGAGTGGATTGAGCGCACGATTATCAGTTGTATCGACCAATCCTATCCAACTGACAAGCTCGAAGTCATCGTCGTTGATGACTGTTCTACCGATCAGACGGCTGAACGAGTTAGACGTGCATTTGAAAAAATCGATGAGAACGGGGAGCGGTTCAATACAAAAGCAAGGATGCGATTTCATATATTAAGTGAGAACGCTGGGAAACGAGAGGCGTTGGTAGCTGGGGTCAATATGGCAAAACATGACTTGGTCGTCTTTGTCGATTCAGATAGTTTCTTAGAACCGACAGCTATCCGAAACATCGTTCAACCGTTTCAAGACCCGCAAATGGGTGGTGTTGCTGGCCGTACTGAAGTCGAGAACAAATTTACGAATGCCCTTACAAAATTACAAACGGTCCGCTATTATGTGGCCTTCAGAATTATGAAGGCTGCTGAATCCTGGTTTGACTGTGTGACGTGTTTATCCGGGCCGCTCTCTTGCTACAGAAAAGATTTAGTGATGAAGCATTCGCAAGCCTGGCTCGACCAACGATTCTTAGGTCATCCGGCAACCTTTGGAGATGACCGAAGCATGACAAACTTCATCTTAAAAACGCATCGGACCACCTATCAGGATTTAGCAGTGTGCTCGACAATCGTTCCATCCAAAACAGGAGTTTTCTTACGCCAACAAATGCGTTGGAAGCGCTCGTGGTTGCGAGAATCTCTTCGTGCGCTAGGATTCGTTTGGCGAAAAGAACCCTTCATGGCGGTGTTTTTCATTGTCGGCTTGATCGTTCCGATTGCCGCTCCGATCGTGGTAACGTACAACTTAATTTATGTACCTGCCCGATATGGTATTTTTCCGATGACCTTTTTACTAGGCTTGATGTTGATGGCATTGATGATGAGTTTTGCGCATCTCTTTTTCCGTAAGAGTAAACTGTGGTCATTTGGGGTCGTGTTTGTCCTGTTCTATGAATTCGTCCTCCTTTGGCAAATGCCTGTAGCATGGGTGACGTTTTGGAAGTCGACGTGGGGAACGCGGGACACACCTCAAGATGTACTCGAACAGAACAAGAAGCAAGAACGGCGCGCACTACGCCGACCGTTTTCGCTGATTACCATGAAAGGAGAGCGTCAAGACGATGAGCAGTAAAACGTATAACGTCTCTTCCAAAAACAGAAGAAAGCGAATCAGTGCAGTCATACAAGGCATCATCTTGTTACTGCTTGTCATCACATTAGTGCGTATCGTATGGATTACTGATCGATATGTACCGGCTGATGAAAGTGAATTAACCAACAAAAAAGGATTTGTGGCACTTTCTTATTTTGGAGTGGCTCGTAATGAATCTTCGAAATATGTCGGTAGAGACACACTTCGACAACAACTTTCGCTGTTAAAAGATCAAGGGTTTGAAACAATCTCTCAAGATCAGGTAACGCGCTTTTTAGAAAAAGGAGAGCCACTTCCGGAAAAGGCACTCTTTTTATCGTTTGAAGATGGACGCAATGATTCGAGCATCTTTGCACAGCCTGTCCTGGAAGCTTTAAATTATCAAGCGACGATGTTTACGTACGCAGATAAGATGAACACGTCGGACACAAAATTTTTGAAGCCACGTGATTTAAAACCAATGATGCGGAGTGGTTATTGGGAGCTTGGTTCGAACGGATATCGATTGACATATATCAACACGTTCAACGACCGAGGAGAACTTTTAGGTGTCATTCCAGAAAATGATGTTCCCGATAAAACAGATATTGAATACTATAACCACTATTTGATGGATTATTTACGAGATGAGTACTTGATTTCAACAGAGTCCAAGCAAGAAATGGAAGCTCGAATCGCGAAGGATTATACTGAAATGAAAAAGGTTTATGAATCCGCATTTGGATTCGTGCCAAAAAGTTATGCAATCATGCATGCGAATGCGCTGTACAACAATATGAATGAAAATGTTGAAGCCGTGAATGACAAATATATTCGTGACACCTTTGGAATTCACTTCAACCGTGACCAAAAAGCCTACAACGATCGTGAAGCCGATCCATATAATCTGACACGTATTCAAGCAATTCCATCGTGGTCAGTCAACCACTTGTTGATGAAGCTTCGACAAGATTCACCTTATGAGATTGACTTTTTTGAGGGAGATTCGACCTTGGCTTCTCGCTTTAAAGCGACAAACGCCGTTTTAGAAGCAAATAAAGAATCTCTGATTGTGACGACCTTTCCTGGTAAAGAGGGCGTAATCACTCTACAAAACGAGGTGCCACTCCATTCTACAATCGAAACGCGGATGACCGGAGCAGTGATGGGAGAACAAAACATTTCCCTTCAAGATGCTGAAACAGGAAAGACATATCGTATTGCCTTGATGAAAAATGTGTTGACCATCGATGAAAAGCAGTCATGGGACACAAAACAAATCAAGCAAATCACGCTTCCGGAAATCAAGTGGGACGGAAAAGATTTTTCGTTTAACAAAGCGACCAACTATACGTATGAAGATACGCAATCAGGTTCACGTATTAAGGACGGAGAATATCCAAGAACGTTACCGAATGATCGACACGTCAAGTTAAGTGTTGAATCAAAACAATTGTCGGTTTGGGTCGACGGAAAACGGTACGTGGACATTCCTGTAGAAATGAACGACTCGTTCTACGTCAAATTAGGAGGAAGAGCCATTCAATCAAAGTCGGGATATCAAAAGGATGAGGGAACGATTTATGATGCCTCATTTGAAGGGTTACGAATCAAACAAGGCGATCAAATCATTTACGATTCAGCTCCTACACGATCGGAACAAATGATGACACAAGTGAAGACACGTTGGGATCGTACGATTGATTTCTTTATCGAAACGTTTTAAAGGGAGTCAAAGAATGAATAAAATGATTTATCTACTAGCGATTGCGATGCTTGTCAGTCTATATGGGTGTGACGAGGCTCCAGTTGAGAAAATAAGTACGCCGCGCGTTACAGAATCAATCGATACAGATTTATCGTGGTGGCTCGTTGATTGGGCGATTGAAGACGGTGTAGACGAGACGGTCAAACTGCACTCAGAGTTAGATCGCCTTGTCTTGTTCGGTGGATATGTCGACGACGTTGGCAACCTCTATCAAACAGATCAAAGTAAAAAATTGATGGAAGAGGTGTTTTCCACCGAATCTCTCCAAGAGAAACCGATCTATTTGACTCTGGTCAACGATCGGTTCACAGGTGAGTCCGTCATCCAAAAAGATCCGGGCGTGATTACAGCGTTACTTCAAGATTCATCACTTGAAGCACAATATTGGGAACAAGTGATGGAGGTGCTTGAACAGCACCCTTTTACAGGAGTTGAAATCGATTTCGAAAAAATACCGCCAATGAGCTATTCCTCATATATGAACTTTTTAGTGCGCGCGAAAGAACGATTAGACGAGCGAGGTATTCGTTTACGGGTGGTATTCGAGCCGAGTGTATCGTTTTCAGACATGGAGCTACCGGATGAAATTGAGTATGTGATCATGGCCTACAATTTGCATGGATTTCACACACCTGCTGATCCTGGACCGAAGGCGACCTATGCATTCTTTGATGAATTACACGGTCGTCTAAAAGAAGGAACCGATTGGACAATTGCGCTGGCAACTGGCGGTTTTGCATTTTCCGAAGGCGAGGTTACTTCATTAACGGAGAAAGATGCGCTCGCTTTAATCCCGAAAGGAACGGAAATTGTTCGAGATGAGTCTAGCGGAGTGTTGCATGCAACTTTTACAGATGAGGGTTCAGTGACATCTGTATGGTGGGCAGATGGAGAAACACTTAAAGATTGGATGAATCACTGGGAACAAACCTATGGATACCATAAGTTTTCTCTTTGGCGGGCAGGAGAATGGTCCGATGATTCGTTGAAGGTTTTATCGAAGTAGTTAAAGGAGGAAGTCTCGTCGTGGCAGTGAAAGAAACAATTGGAATTATTGGTTTGGGATATGTCGGATTGCCGTTGGCAGTTGAATTTGCGAAGCATTTCGAAGTTGTCGGATATGACATAAACCAAGAGAAAGTAAATGCATATTTAGATCAAATCGATGTGACGCAAGAAGTGGGAGAACAAGCGCTTTTGGAAACAGCAGCAACGTTAACCTCTGAGGATGAGATGTTAGCAACGTGTACAACGTATATTGTCACGGTCCCAACTCCAATCAATACTGATAAAACACCAAACCTTGACCCAATCATTCAGGCGACAAAAAAGATTGGACGTGTTCTCGAACCGGGAAACTTGGTGATTTTTGAATCTACGGT
Organism: Exiguobacterium sp. MMG028; assembly: GCF_027947425.1. Lineage (NCBI taxonomy): Bacteria > Bacillati > Bacillota > Bacilli > Caryophanales > Exiguobacterium > Exiguobacterium sp. MMG028. The sequence continues at coordinate 297,027 of NZ_JAQJIN010000002.1, read as the reverse complement.
GTATCCGGGTACGACCGAAGAGATTTGTGTGCCGATTCTTGAGGAAGAGAGCGGACTCAAGTTCCATAGTGATTTCCAAGTAGGCTATTCACCGGAGCGAATCAATCCGGGAGATAAAATTCATACATTGACCACGATTCAAAAAATTGTGTCGGGTTCAGATGCAGAAGCGCTTGAACGAATTGATGCACTCTATAAAACGATTATTGAAGCGGGAACGTACCAAGCACCTTCTATTAAAGTGGCTGAAGCGGCCAAAGTCATTGAGAACGCGCAACGGGATATCAATATTGCTTTTGTGAACGAACTTTCGATGGTGTTCGAACGAATGGCGATTGATACGCAAGAAGTATTGGCAGCTGCGCGTACGAAGTGGAATTTTCTCCCGTTCACCCCTGGTTTAGTGGGAGGACATTGTATTGGAGTGGACCCATACTACTTTATCTACAAAGCGGAGCAGCTAGGCTATCATTCACGGATCATCTCTGGAGGACGTGCCGTCAATGATTCGATGGGCGAATTTGTGACCCAAAAAGTCATTAAAGATTTAGTTCGCCAAAAGCGTGTGTCTACTTCAATCCGAGTGGGCATATTAGGTGCCACTTTTAAAGAAAACTGTAGTGACGTACGCAATTCGAAAGTGTTTGATATCGTGTCTTCTTTAGTTGATTACGACATCGATGTACTTGTTCATGACCCGGAAGCCAATGTTCAGGATGTGAGCTTATATTATCATCATTCATTAGTGACACGTGACCAACTACGTGACCTAGATGCTATCATCATTGCGGTTGGACATGATGTCTTTAAGAAGCACTATTCATTGATTGATTTAAAATCTATGTTGAAACCGGAATCGACTACTCTGTATGATTTGAAAGCGATTTATCCAAAAGAACAGGCAGTCGCATTAGGATTGAATGTATGGAGTCTATAGAAATCAATGATTGCAAGCACCTATGAATGACGATTTTATCAGAGCGATTCATACGGAAAGCGAAAAGCTGCGAGCCCTTCAAAAAGGGAATCGCAGCTTTTTCATTATAAGTAGCGCTCGTTCGTATCACGCTTTCGTGTGACTTTGGCCGGTGTACCAAATGCAATCACTTGACTGGGGAGGTTGGAGACGACGGTGGCACCTGCCCCAACGACCGTATCTTGACCGATTTGAATGTTTTGAATGACCGTTGCACCCATTCCGATGAAAGATCGATTTCCGAGACGGACATTTCCTCCGAGATGAGCTCCTGGCGCAACGGATGAGAACGGAGCGAGGTGGCAGTCATGATCGACGGAAGCCATGGTATTGACGACAGCGTGTGCTTCAAGGACTGCATTGGGGTTCACGACACTCCCCGCCATGACCGCAACGCCAGGACCGATAGATACGTTCTTTCCGATGATGGCACTTGGATGAACCGCAGAGACGAATTCAAAATCTGGCATACGATCGAGCACGCGATAAGCGACAGCGTTTCGGTAATCATTATCTCCAATACCAATGATGCCTTTGCGAATGACGGTGGTCGTGCCAATCATACCAATTACAGGATACCCGTAAATAAACTTCCCAATTAAATCTGGATGATCATCGTATATTCCAGCTATTCGATAAATCCCCATCAATTCTAAAATATCAATCAATACTTGTGCGTGACCGCCTGCACCAAAAATTACAATCCATTCCATGTGGAAGTCACCCCTTTTGTTGAAAAATGTCGAAATGATTTGTCTGTAATGACATTATTTCCGATTCCTTTGATTTCAAACAAAACCAAAAAGAATTGACGAACATGAATTTAAAATGCCACTTTGAAAGACAAGTGTCGTTTCAAAAAGATGCTATTATTTTCTGTTTCATTGTTTTTTATATTGGTTAATTTCAAAAGGTAACCATTCGAGGGGAGGAATACAAAGATGTCCTTAACCTTTATGTATATTACTAACCAACCAAATGTGGCACTTTTGGCTGAACAAAATGGAGTAGATTTGATTTTTGTGGATTTGGAATTGAACGGAAAAGTGGAGAGGCAGGGACATCTTGACACGGTTATATCTAGACACTCGATGCATGATGTCAGTCGTATTCGTGCTGTATTAAAACATGCAAAACTACTCGTAAGACTAAATCCCATTCATTCAGGGTCTCGTTTTGAAATCAACGAGGCAATTTTTCGTGGTGCGGACATCCTTATGTTGCCTTATTACAAAACGGTAGATGAAGTGACAACGTTTATAGAACTTATTGATGGGCGTGTCAAGGTATGTCTTCTGTGTGAAACGAAAGAGGCGGTTGAGTGCATGCCAAACATATTAACTTTAAACGGAATTGATTTCATTCATATAGGATTAAACGATATGCATTTGAGTTATGGGCAAACATTTATTTTTGAACCGCTTTCGACTGGACTTGTCGATAATATTGTAAGACAAATACGTGAAGCGAATATTCCTTACGGATTTGGCGGAATTGCTCGTATCGGAGAAGGACGGATACGGGCAGAAAAAATTATTGCCGAGCATATGCGCCTTGATTCATCGTTCGCCATCTTATCTCGGAGCTTTTGCAACATCGGTTCTACTGAAAAATTGACAGCAGAACAGGCTCAATTGTTTCGGGAAGGGGTATGGAGAATTAGAGCATATGAACAAGAGCTCGAGTCAATGTCATCGGAGTGGTTTGAGCAGAATCGTCTAGACTTAGTAGCAGACGTACAGGCGCTCACTTCGGAAAGGCAATTAAAGAAAGGGATTCTGTCATGAAGATATGGGTTACAGGGATGCACCTATCCCTTGATCAACGTGAACAGCTTGAAAAATTGGGGCACGAGATCACGATGCTACAGCGAGAATCAGACATCATAGAGTGTGACGTATCTGAAGTAGAGGCTCTTGTCTGTCAAAATGTTTTTACTTATCGAACATTAAACGAGTTTCCACGATTACAGGTGGTGCAGGCGGTAAGTGCGGGACTTGATCGCTTACCGATTGAACAATTAAAGGAGCGAGATATTCGGGTTTATAACGCCGGTGATACATACGCCGTGCCTATGGCGGAATGGGTCGTTTGGCAATTACTCGATTTTATGAAGTATGGAGCTGCATTTCGAGAGAAACAACAAAATCGACATTGGGAAAAAGAACGTCGTTTGCTCGAATTGAGTGGGAAGACGGTCACGATACTTGGCGTTGGAAATGTAAGTGAAGCCATTGCCAAACGATTGCGTGCTTTTGACATGCATCTTATTGGAGTCGGTCATCGTGAGAAAGAGGTACCTTTCGTGGATCGCTATGTGTTGATGGATAGCTTATATGACGTTTTGCGAGTAAGTGATGTTATTATTCTCGCGCTTCCCTTAACAGATGACACATATCATCTTATCAATCAAGATGCGCTTGCTGTCATGAAAGAAGATTCAATTCTAATGAACGTAGCAAGAGGCGCGGTTATTGATGAAGAGGCGCTTGTCAAATCACTTCATGATGGGAAATTTTTTGGTGTAGCACTCGATGTATTTGAAACGGAGCCGATTCAATCCGATCATCCCCTCTATGAATTTGAATGGGTGAATCTGACACCGCATAATTCTTATGTGTCCGATCAAGTGAATAATCGACTTTTCCAAAATGTTTATAAAAATTTACAACAATACACAAATTATTTCTCCTAACCCGATTGCTTCAGGCTCTCGGGTTTTAGTTTTGATAATTCACTAAAAAATTATACATGGCTCTTTTTATTTCGGATTTATTCGATTTTTTGAATGGGAACAATGTCGTATAACCCTTTAGGTTAAACATTTCATATTTTCTGATATGACCAAATCATAAAAGGAGTGAAAAGAATGTCAAAGCATTCACCATTGATTAGTTTGATTGTTCCTGTATACAATACAGCCCCTTATATTGAGCAGTGTCTTGACAGCCTCATTAATCAAACTTACTCAAATCTTGAAATCATTTGCATCAATGATGGCAGTACAGACGACAGTTTTGAGGTGTTAATGAAGTACGATTTTGATTCACGCGTAAAATTGTATGATCAGACGAATCGAGGATGCTCATTTTGTCGAAATCGAGGACTTGACTTAGCGAATGGTGAGTATGTGATGTTCATTGATAGTGATGATTGGATTGATATTGATGCAATTCGCACATTGGTAGAACATGCTGAAGCAGAACGAGCAGATGCAGTAATGGGTACTTACGTTAGAGAGTATGAAGGACGTTCCTTGCCAAAGCGAATCTTTCAATCTGACTTCTTGTCATATGATGCTGAAGAAACGAAACGTTATGTTCATCGACGTCTGTTTGGGTTGGTAGAAGAAGAGTTAGCTCACCCAGAAACTATTGACGCCATGAATTCAAATTGTATTACGCTTTATCATCGAGATTTAATCAGAAATATATCTTTTGATAATACGTATGGGTCATTTGCCGACTTATACTATCAAATTCGAGCTTTAGAGAATTGCGAAAGATTTATCTATATTAATTTTCCTGTATACCATTATCGTAAAACGAATTCACATTCTATGACGAGTATCTATCAAAAAAACTTAGTTAGCTCCCGCATGGAATTTTTTAAAGTCCTCATGAGCTACATTGAGGAACGAAACTTAGGAGAAGATTATAATCGTGCACTGTATAATCGTATCGCGCTTAGCATGATCGGCATTGGACTCAACGAGCTGAGTTCTAATAAGTCAATGTTTTCACAAGCAGAAACATTGAGACAAGTGCTGAATCAAGAAGAATACAAAGAAGCCTATTCTCAAATGGATATGCAGTACTTTGATTTAAAATGGCGCACGTTCTTTCAATTGTGTAAGCATGAACAGACTGTTCCACTCGTCTTGATGCTTCATGGTGTGAACTACTTGCGGAAGCACATTTGAGGAGGAGATAAACATGAAACAAGTCCTCATGGTCGCATCGGTCGTATCGATGATTGAAAGTTTCAACCGTGACAACATCCGCACCCTTCAAAACATGGGATACGAGGTGCACGTCGCCACGAATTTTGAATGGGGCAGTATGTATAGCGAAGAAAAGGTCGAACGCGTCAAGCAAAGTTTACGGGAGGAAGGGGTCACCATCTTTCAAATCGACTTCGAGCGAGACATTAAAAAGATGAACGGGCATGTTCGGGCATTCAAACAATTGAAACGCGTCATGACGACACAGTCGTATGCGTTTCTCCACTGTCATTCCCCGATCGGTGGCGTGATTGGTCGTCTCGTCGCAAGGCAAACAGATACGCCATGCATGTACACGGCTCACGGGTTCCACTTCTTCAAAGGCAGTCCTTCTCTCAACTGGATGCTCTATTATCCGGTCGAACGGACACTTGCCCGATTGACCGATACCATCGTGACAATCAATCAGGAAGACTTTTCGAGAGCGCAGACATTTAAAACGACGCACACGTTCCGCATTCCGGGGATTGGGGTCGACACGAAACGAATCGAACAGGTTCATATCAATCGTCCGTTGAAACGTCAATCGCTCGGCGTGGACACTGATACCGATTTCGTCTTACTGTCCGTCGGAGAATTGAACGAGAACAAAAATCACGAGACAATCATTCGAGCGATTGCCGAACTCGGTGATTCAAGCATCCGTTACTGGATTGCCGGGACGGGGAACGCGAGACCTCAATTAGAACGAGTCATTCGAGAGACGAACCTCACGAATCAAGTACAGCTCCTAGGTTTCCGGGATGATGTGTTTGAAGTGATGAAAGCGGCAGACTGTTTCGTCTTTCCGTCTAAACGAGAAGGACTCGGGATGGCGGCGCTTGAGGCGATGGCGGCAGGGTTACCGATCATCACCTCGAATGTGCACGGTATCAACGACTATTCGGTCGATGGGGTAACGGGTTTCAAGTGTGCTCCGAATGATATTCAAGGATTCGCGCGCGCTATTCGAACGATGCGACTTGATTTTAAGCTTGCTCAGAAAATGGGTTTTAATAATATGAAGACCGCTAAATCATACGATGTTGAACAATCGAATACAGAGATGCGGCGAATATATGAGTCTATTCATCCATCAAAACACTAAAGTAAGGAGGCGTCGTCGTGAAACCAGGTACAGAAGTGAGTATAGTGCGCTACTTAGTACTCATATATTATTTGCTCGCTACGATCATTTTTTATATGCTCGCAATTTTTGTTAACGGTAATGGTGTATCGTTTCAAATTTTCGGGGGAGGAGATGACGGCGCGTTCTACTGGGAACAAGCGATGAATGTTTTTTATGACTTAACATGGATTCGTACCTCTATTTATCCATGGATTATCGGAAAATATATGCAGCTGATTGGCACAGAAAGTGTATTCGCGATTCGTATGTTTAACTTTTTTGGAGTAGCACTCTTGTTACACTTTTCACTAAAACTAGTCACAATTCAAATAACGTCAATATCACCACAAGAAAATATTTCAAGAATTCAACGAAATGCCTATTTATTGGCTCTCGGTAGTTATGTTGCCTACATTAGTCTATTTTTCAATATTACGACTTCGATCTTTCGTGATGTCTGGATTTACATGCTATTCATAACTGCAACTTATCTTGCGATTCGTTGGATTTTTGAAAAGAATTGGACGTATTTTATTCTGCTTCTTCCGACAATTTGGTTGCTAGGTCAATTTCGAACTTACGCGTTACTTTCCTTTGTTTTAGCTATGGGAATCTGGTTTGTCTTAAGAATAGTGAAACGTCCACTCTTATTTTTTACACTTTTTATAATTTTATTCGGTGGCATTTATACGTTCTTTATGGATATGAATGTTCCGATTGTTGACCGAACGCTTCGATCGGCCCTACAGTATCGATCAAGTGGTCTTGGTCAATTGGGTGGTGGAAGTCAGATGGGAATTCAATTGGATTCCACCAATTATATTGGGTTTCTTATTCATTACACACACAGTTACGTAGGAAACTTAATCGGTCCATTACCGTGGCATATTCAGAGTGCCTCCACAGCAATTGCATTTTTGATTGAAGCAATTCCGATGACATTAATCATTTGGTTTATTTGGTTGAAAAGAGCATCTTTAACAAAGATTCAAGGTTTTATTCTGACTCAAGCTTTTGTATGGAATGGGTTAATCGCTATTACAAATGACAATATTGGAACAGCTTTACGACTAAGGGCGATTGCATATTTATTAATTCTACTGGTATTTGCTGTTGCTTATAGTCGTCACCGAGAAGAGATTAAGAAAGAGTCAGTGTCATCTCCTCAGCAATAAAGATTTCAAAAAAAGATAACCATCTCTTCTCTATTTTGAATTGAAGATTTTTTTTAAGGGAAAAGTTCAATATCTTAATCTAATGCACATTTTCGAAATCGTAGAAATTAGGGAGGTAGAATCGTCGTGAAAGATATTAATTCTTCGATACAGGATACGTGGTTTATTTTGAAGTCTAGAAAGTGGATTATTTTAATGATAATGGTTCTATTTGGGGCATTAGCTTATTCCATTAGTCGATACGTCATCCCTCCGACTTATGAAGCGTCAACACAAATTTTAGTTGTCCCAAAGGAAAATGGAACTGAGGTATTGGACAGTAATCAAATTCAATCATCGCAAGGTCTAATTAATACGTATCGGATTATTATGAAAAGCCCGATCATTTTAAGTGAAGTTCGAGAAAACATTCGAAATGCCCCTGAAAATCTAGAAGAGCGAATTGTGATTGAAAGTGAAGAGAATTCTCAAGTTATCACAATCAGAGCTACTGCTGGATCTGGGGAGATGGCAGCAGATATTGCGAATGAATTAGGGGAAGTATTTTCAAATGAAATTCCGAATCTAATGAAAGTAGATAACACCCAAATTCTATCGCCTGCATTTGTTCCAAATGCACCAACTGAACCAAATATTACACGGAATACTGCTATCGGCGTAATGATTGGATTTATATTAAGCAGTGCTTTCGTTTTAATTCGTCACTTGTTTAACAAGCAGATACGAACAGAGTCAGAGGCAGAAATGATTCTAGGCATTCCTGTGATTGCTTCAATTCCAATATTTGAACGTCAATCTTTCAAAAAAGGTCAACATGAGTTAACTAACAAAAAAGAGTTGAAGGAGGGCGAGAAGTATGTTCCGAAAACGCAAAGAAAACTATCATAGAGATATGGCACGAAACTTGATTACGATTTCAGATCCGAAATCCCCGGTTTCTGAACAGTATCGTACACTACGTACAAATCTAGAGTACACATCACTTGGTACAGGGTTACAAACCATATTAGTTACGTCAACAATTTCTGGAGAAGGGAAATCTACAACTGCCGGAAATTTAGCGGTAGTCTATGCTCAATTAGGGAAACGTGTTCTTGTTATCGATTGCGACATGAGACGACCGACAGTACATCAAATTTTTCGATTAGATACTAGAAATGGACTATCGGATGTTCTAGCAAAACGCGTTGCAATAGATACTGCTATCCAACACACACAACTTGAAAATCTATATGTCATAACGGCAGGAATCGTTCCTCCAAATCCATCGGAGTTACTCTCAGCAGCAACATTTAAAGAAATGTTGAAATATCTCCAAAAAGAGTTCGATATGATCATTTTAGATGCACCACCCGTAATGCAAGTCGCAGATAGTCGGGTCGTTGCGACTGAGGTAGATGGTACCATTCTCGTTGTAAATTGCGAATCATCGGATCGAGACGAAGTGGTGAAGGCCCGTGATCAGTTAACGATGACAGGCACTAAAATATTAGGTATTGTTTTGAATCGTCGGGCTCATCGAAAAGATAAAAACTATTATTATGCTTACCAATGACACGGAGGTATACCTATGGCAACCAAATATGCTCTCGAACCGGAAGAAAATAGTTCGAAACAAATTAAATATGGTGCCTTGGTATCCTATTTTTCAATAGGCTTCAATATCATTTCTGGTTTTCTGTATACACCATGGATGATTTCGAAGATTGGACAAGCCAATTATGGATTGTACGTCCTCTCTTTTTCAATCATTGCCATATTTGCATTTAATTTAGGACTTGAGGTAGTTGTGGCAAGGTTTTTAAGTCAATATCGGAATCGAGGCGATCGTCAAGGGGAAATTCGTTTTTTAGGAATTGCCTATAAACTATTCTTTCTTCTGACATTTATCTTAGCGGTTATATTAACGATTTTATATGTTTTTTTAGACGAAATTTATAGCAACCTTGGCACAAGTGATTTAGAAAAGCTTCAATTCATGTATCCGATTGTTGCTTTTTATATCTTAATTACGCTGATTGCTAAGCCACTTGATGCAGTGTTTATTGTAAATGAACGGTTTATTCAATTTAACACAATACTATTCTTTGAAAAAGTGACTATCGTTTTTTGTACCATTGTAGCACTTTTAATGGGTTATGGTGTGTATGCCCTTGTTGTCATTAATGCCGTCGTAATACTATGTACAGACTTATTTAAAATAGCGTATATCATGAAATATACAGATACAAAAATAGATTTTATGGCCGATGGAAAAGGGATGTACCGTGAAATTTTTGTTTTTGCTTCCTGGCAAACGACTGTTGCGGCCACTCACAATTTTCTCATGAATATCATGCCTACAGTTCTTGTTATTTTTGCGAGCGGAGTAGCCGTTGCTATTTTCTCAATCGGAATGGTTGTTCAAGGGTATGTATTACTAATAGCTACAGCAGTTAATTCTCTTTTCTTACCTAAAGTTTCAAGAATCAACCATTCTGGTGATTTAAAAGATATTGAAAATTTAATGATTCGAGTAGGACGGATACAACTATATGTTGTGGGCTTTATTACAGTGATTTTTGTTGCGATGGGATCAGAGTTCATTCATTTTTGGGTGGGGGATTCATTTCGAGAATCCTACGTTGTAGCAGCACTCCTTATATCAATGGGAGTTATTACGCTACCACAAGAAATTGCAAATATACATTTGGTGACGACAAATCAAGTTCGCTATCGCGCCTATGGCATGGTAATTTCAGCCGTGGTTGGTTTGATTCTTGCAACATTTTTAAGTGGACCATTTGGAGCAAGCGGGGCAGCACTTGCCTTGATGATTGGGTATTTAAGTGGAAACGCTCTCTTCATGAACCTTATTTACGTGAAAATACTACATCTTGATATTCTTCGATTTTTTAAAGAATGTCATTTAAAACTACTGCCAGGATTAACTTTGATATTAATTATAGGATTGGTGATTCAACACCTACATTCATCATCAAATATCATTGAGTTCTTTTACAAAGGAATAGGTCTGACAGTTTTATATGTGATTTTTACTTGGCTCTTTACAATGAATTCGTTTGAAAAAGATTTGATTCGATCAATTCTTTTACCAAAACGTATGAAGAAAGGGGAGTTTTGATGAGCATGTATGCCCGATATATCAAAAGACCACAAGACTTTTTTTTCGCAACGATTGCTCTGATTTTATTGATTCCGGTGATGACAGTGACAGCTTTTCTGATTCGTAAAAAACTAGGAGGACCAGTCTTATTTAAACAAAAACGTCCAGGAAAAGACGGAATAGTCTTTGAAATGATTAAATTTCGGACAATGACAGACGAACGAGATGAAACTGGAGAATTGCTCCCCGATGACAAACGTTTAACACCATTCGGGCAAAAACTACGTTCGCTTAGTATTGATGAGTTACCGAGCCTGATCAATATTATTAAAGGAGATATTGCTATCGTTGGTCCTCGGCCTCTGCTAGTAGATTATTTACCTCTTTACAATGATGATCAGAAACGGCGTCACGATGTGAAACCAGGATTGACGGGTCTCGCACAAGTGAACGGGCGAAACCGCTTATCCTGGGAAGAACGGTTTGAATTAGATGTTCATTATGTCGAACACATCACGTTTTTGGGAGACTGGAAGATTATCTTTCAAACAGTGAATAAAGTGTTAAAACGAGATGGGATTTCATCCGAAACGTCCGCGACGATGGAGGCGTTTATGGGGAGCGAAGTGAAGAAAAAACAAGATGCACTCAGTCGATGAGGGCGTCTTGTTTTGATGTAAAGTAAGGTTTAACGAATTTGTCGAATAGTTGTTGGTCGAGTAAGTACCGATTGATGAAAAGAGGTGAATTCTCGTTCGTAATCGGATTCGGACTCAAGATGAATGCATCGGTGAAGCCTGCAGACTGTGCGATGGCCGTCACCGCATCATCTGTTTCTCCAAAGGGATACGCAATCGAGGTCACATTCACCCCTAGTTCTGCTTTTAAAGTATCCCGACTTTTGTTGAGATCTTCCCGAAAAGCTTCGTGTTGAGTCGGATCCAAAAACGTCGCTTGCCCGTCTTTGATGTAATGGAAATCATGCGTGTGCGACCCAAAATCGGCAAGTCCGCTCTCGTTCATCTCCCTCAATTCATCCCATGTCGAGAGTTCTAAATTTTGAAAACGTTCGCCTACATGATTCGTGATGACAAATAATGTGAATGGTACTTGTGCTTCTTTTAAAATCGGGTAGGCATTCTCGTAAACGGTATGGTCGACGTCATCAAAGGATAACCAGACACAGTTGTCAGGGATCGGGTTACCGCGAACATATCCGGCTAACTCTTCCGCTGTTGCGAAGTGAACGTCTTGTTGTTTCATCCAGTTTATTTGTTCCTCGAATTCATCTTCATACACGTTATATTTGGTCAGGTTATCAGATTTGGATACCATTTCAACCGCTTTGTTCCATACATTCGGTGTCTTGATCCGATGATAATTGAGACCGAGACAGACGCCCTCTTTCGCGAGAAGCTCAGGATTGGGTACTTCTGAATCGTTAGACATGACGTCCTGTACCTTCCAGACGATGAAGAGGATGACAACCAATACAATTATCCACTTGACCAAACGTTTCATTCGTCGAGCTCCTTGACAGGATTTTTTTCGAATATGATGACTTTATCATGTTGTAGTCTTTCAATTGTCGTAGCATCGATCAATCCGAGGTTGTTCAAGTCTTCGATGGTAGATGGTACAGGCGGCTTTCGGCGATTTAATGGGCCATATCTTTTTTTGTTGTAAATCCGCCATGCAATGAGTAAGACGGATAAACCAATCATGACTAGGACGCCGAAACTAATCAACTCCCGAATATCTGTGTTGGTCACATTTAGCGCAGATTTTAATGTGGCGATGTAACGGTCATTTTGATTGAGAAGTGCACTTGTGAAAAACCAAGTGACAACGAATGTGTAAACCCAAAAAAGGACAGTCAGTAAAATCTCAATGAACGAGCGAAGGAAAGAACGCTTCGTCTTGACTAGAACCTTTTGTCCTATAAGCTGCTCCGTCTCGTTCCGCGATCGGGAGAATTCCATGTCGCATATCCTCCTTTCAGAGTTGAACGAATCGCTTTCGGTGTTGCCGCGATGACGACGAACGTATTTAACATCCAATAGACGGCTGGATACCAAGCTGCCCATACATAATAACGGAAAACATTATCGTATTTGGCATCATTCCAAAGTGAGATAATCAATTGAATGTGACTGATCATCACGAGGGCAAAAGAGTTATACGTGAACCAAATCAACATGTCTTGAATCGTGTCTGCTGTGACGAGCAAATAAAGAGTGACGATGAGCCACGCGTATGCCCAAATGACGCTGATGACTTGTTCAATATAGACCGGCCAAATCCTGCGTTGTCGCCAATCTTTGAAGATGTCGAAGTGACGTAATACGACTTCTTGTCCCCCTTGAGACCAGCGGACGCGTTGTCGCCAAATTCCAGATAGCGATTCTGGTACGAGCATCCAACAAAGAGCGCGCGGCTCATAACGGATATCCCAAAAATTACGTTGAAGTTTCCATGAGACGGCGATGTCTTCGGTAATCATGTCGCGGTCCCACAAGCCGACAGAGAGTAGTGCTTTTTTACGAAACATGACGATGACACCAGATACCGTCATGATTTTTCCCATGACGCGTTGCGTCCGTTTGATTGAACCGATGATAGAAGCATACTCGACGATTTGCATTCGGCTGAGTAGGGTGTCACGATTTCGGATGCGTGGATTTCCAGTGACGGCACCGACACGCTCTCCTTTTTCAAGGAAGTGACGCACAAGATAATATGGCGCTTCTTCCGCCAAAAATGCATCAGAATCCACACAGAGCAAATATTCAGAATGAGCGGCATGCGCAGCCATATGTAGCGCATTTGCCTTCCCGCGGTTCTCATGACAATCGATAACACGGAGGCGTTCGTGTTTATCGGCTAATTCAATTAATATGTTTCCCGTGTCATCTGAACTTCCGTCATTCACTGCAATGATTTCTAGGTTAGGGTATGTGAGATGGTCGAGATACGTAATCGTTTCCTCAATCGTTTCTGCCTCGTTATAGCAAGGAATGAGGATGCTGATCAGCGGCCACTCTCGTTCGTTTAAATCGAGTTCTTTCTCACGTTCGCGGGTGACGCTGAATAATAAAGCCCCCGATATCCAAAACATGGCCATGATAAATGGATACCAAAAGACGAACTGTGCTAGGGGTTCAATCCATGGGGCGAACTCTAGTAAGTAGAAGGTCATAAACAAGTTCCTTTCTATCAAAAATAGAATACATAAGGAGATTGAACTTATATAAAATAAGATGGATATTTTTACATTATACTAGATGTGAATTCAGTTGTACGATTATACACTTCAAAAATAGCTCATATTTTAGGTGGTAAATTATACAGAATATAATCCGCTCAATTAGACGATGTTCATTACAGAAATAGAAGACGTTTACATACGGTTTCGAGCATTGAGAGCAGGAAATTCAGAAGCTTTCTCGAATAGGATAAAAAGAAAAAGCGCCCGACCGAGGTCAAACACTTTTCTTCATTTGCTGTTTTCGGTCGCGTTGCACTTTCCAAATCACTGACGCAATGACAATCAGGATTGGAGCGAATACCCATGGCCGAGCTTCTAAGATTGAAACGAGCTCAAAGATGGAGAGCCAACCACTCAACATAATCAATACAAGTAAAAAGGTTTTCAGTCCCCCCCGGACCGGAAGCCAAAAATAAATCAATAACGTCACCAAAAAGAAAGCGATTAAGCCCATGTGGTTTGTCCTTTCACCCATCATTTTGACTCATTATAGCAAAGAACATCAAGAGAGTGTTAGAAGCTTCACTTTTTGAGCGTATTTGAGTACGCTTAGAAAAGATGATTGAAGGAGGAACTGATGTGAAATTTGGAATTATAGGCTTAGGATATGTTGGATTGGCGACACTATGCGGATTGGCCAAAGCTGGTCATGAAGTCATCGGGGTCGAGACGCACCAAGGGAAGTTAGGTCTCCTGAAGAGTGGTCACCCTCCATTCCACGAACCGGGCATGGCGGACGTGTTACAAGAGCACGCCGATCAAATCACGTTGACCGACGAAATCGCGGATGCAGATCATGTCGACTATTTGGTTCTCGCGGTCGGCACACCGAGCAAGCCCGATGGAAGTTGTGACCTCTTTTATATCGAGACAGCTCTATCTGAATTGAAGACGAAGCATAAGGTCATCATTCGTAGCTCGGTCCCACCTGGCACGACAGATTTGTTGAAAATCATGTATCCTTCTCATACGTTTGCGATCGTACCTGAGTTTTTACAAGAAGGGCGCGCTCTCGCAGATGTGATGAAACCACATCGTGTCATCATCGGATGTGAGGACCTTGAGGTTTCTGAAGAGTTGGCAGGGATTTATGGCCGACTCGGTGTTCCGCTCATCTGTACGACACCAATCAATGCCGAGCTCATCAAGTATGCCTCGAACGCCTTTTTGGCGACAAAGATCAGCTTCATGAACGACCTGTCCCGTCTAGCCGATGAGGCAGGTGCGGATATCACGACGATTGCGGACGGCATGGGGCTCGACCCACGGATCGGACGTTCGTTCCTTAATGCTGGAATCGGATATGGGGGCTCTTGCTTCCCGAAAGATATGGATGCGCTTCTTCATGTCGCAAAAGAAAACGATGTCAATCTTCGCATCATCAAGGCTGCAGCGAAAGTGAACGAAACACAAGCACCGTACGTATTGTCAAAACTCCATCTAGAGCCTAAAATGCGTGTCGCCATTCTCGGTTTGGCATTCAAACCAGGAACGGATGATATGCGAGATGCACCGTCGATTCTACTCGCACATCATATGGTCGCCCGAGATGTCGAGGTCATCGGCTATGACCCAATCGCAACATGGGAATACCCACAAGCAGCGTCTGTTGAAGAAGCCTTGAAGGGTGCAGATTATGCGATTCTCGTCACGGAATGGGAAGAACTTGTCAACTTGGCACCAGAAGCCTTCTCCGGTATGCGTCAACGTCGGTTAATCGATGCGCGAAATGCGTGGAAGTTCGTGCGTGACCCTGGTGACGTCGCGTACGAAGGGATCGGTCGGATGCAACGTCCGTCCAACACCCCGACATCAAACTAAATCTTCTGAAGGGCCGCCCCGATAGGCGGTCCTGTTTTTGTGTAAGGTGAATCTTTTTCAGGATTCGTGACGTAGAAAAGTAGAGGAGGTGTGGCAGATGTGGGTTCTTGTATTGGCGGCGGTCATCGTCATCGCACTCGGTTTTGCAGTGGACCGTCTCGGGTGGCATGAATTGATTTCAGGCTACAATACGATGTCGAGAGAGAAGAAGGAGCGGGTGAACATTCAGAAAGTGGCACGTCTCGTCGCGTGGATGTGTTATGGGATTGGTGCCATCTTTATCCTCATCGCGCTCATCGAAAGATTTGAATTGGACATTCCGCTCGCTCCATTCTTTATCGTGATGATTGTCTTCATCGTAGCTATACTTTGGCGTATGCAAAAGTATGACGGCAATATTTATGACGAATCGGGGCGCTTGAGACCGGGTGGTAAAAAACGTCTCATCCCGATTGTCATCGTCTCCGTCGTCTTACTCGTCGGAGTGCCGGCGCTCCTATTTTGGTTCAGTCAACCGACCGAGGTGACCGTGACAGATTCGACGATCGTCATAGCAGGGAGCTATAGCCGTGAGATTCCATTCGATGAACTCGAAGATGTGACATGGACAACGTTACCTGAAATCGCGCGACGGACGAACGGGGCGGAATCGGGATCCCGTCTGACGGGACATTTTCGGACGAAAGCAGGGGAGGATGTTCTTCTCTTTATCGACCGTGATGTCGAGCCGGTCATTCGACTCGATTGGTCGGAAGAACCCATTTATCTGAATCAATCCTCGGCAGAAGCGACGAGGCAGCTATATGAGGACATTCGTTCTCGCTGAAGAAAGGGACACTCAATTCGAGTGTCCCTTCGTGTTGACCCATGATTCAAATGAAGCCGCATCGAGTGCGGGTGAGAAGTAGTAGCCTTGCCCGAGTTCGACCCCTTCCCGAATCATACGGGACAGGTCGCTCTCGGTCTCGATTCCTTCAGCGAGAGCGGTCAACTGTTGCTCGTTCGCAAAGCGTGAGACGGCGCGTAAGAAGGACGTGCTCTCTTTCGCTTTCCCACTCACATACATCCGGTCGATTTTCACTTCCTGAATCGGTAAGTGCCAAATCGCTTCGAATGAAGCATACCCAGTCCCGAAGTCATCAATCGAGAGACAATACCCGAGGTCGGCGATATCTTCTAACCGTTCGAGTTCGCTCGCATACGACATGATATCCGATGACTCGGTCAATTCGATTTTCAGACGGTCCGGTAACCATGGATACTTCTCAATCGAATCGCGAAGTTTCGTCACGATGGATGGGTCGACGGAGTGGGCCGACAAGTTGAACGACAGAGAAATCTCTTCAAACGAAGTTCCTTGCCAAGCGACGAGTTGTTCAATCGTCTGGTCGAGGATGTTGTGCGACAGCCACAGGATTTGATCGGACCGTTCGGCGATGCGAATGAATTCATTCGGTGGAATGATGCCTATCTCAGGATGTGTCCAACGGGCGAGTACTTCCGCACCGACGACGCGTCCGGTTTTTAGCTCGACTTGCGGCTGATAGGCGACCGTCAAATCCCCTTTTCGAATCGCATCCGGAAGTGCCTGTTCAATCAAGGCGGCGAGTTGCATCTGGGCTAAGATGTCTGAGTCATACCAAACGAGTGGCGTTCGTGTTTCTTTCGCGTGCTGCAAAGCTTTCATCGCCTCGAATAGACAATCATTATACGCTAACTTCGTTTCGGTCGCGCCGATTTGGATGTGTACGTTTTGTCGCTTGTGATTGACCGTCACTTCGCTCGGGAACAATTCAAGCAGTTCATGTTCATCCTCGGCAGTGAAGCCTTTGACATACAGCATGAACATATCATCTCGATATCGACCGAAGAGATGGTGCGCATATTTCGATAGACGGGCTTCGACAGAGCGGGCGAACTCTGTCATGAGTAAGTCCGCATACGCCGGGTCGTACCAGTCGACAAGATGATGGTAGTCGTGCAGTCGGATCAGGACGAACGTTCCGTCAATCTCTTTACGCTCCCACTTTCTGATGAATCCATACTCGTTATAGAGATTCGTCGCCAAATCGAAGCGGACGAGTCGGTCGACTTTTCGCTCCCGTTCGACCCGGTCGGTCTCATCTTCGACAATCAAATAATACGTCAGTTTTTCTTCCCGTTTGAGCGGGGTGAGCTTGATGTTCAAATAGCGTGTGTGTTCACCTTTTAAATGAATGATGAACTGTGCGCTCGTCCCTTGGTCGGTCACGCCTTCAAGTGCTTGCTCGAACATGCGCCGTCCCGTATCAGTGAACAGCTGATTGATTTCGTATAAGTTTCGGTCCCCAAAAAATTGACGGAACATCTCGTTGCGTTCCATCAGGTTATACGAATCGTCCATCAAGGCGATAGCGAGACCCGTCTCGGAGAAGAGCGATGACCAACGTTCGTGATAGCGGACGAGTTCTTGTGAGCGATTTTCGAGCTCATGGACGGTCGAATGAACGCTCACCGCGATCTCACGTAATTCGTCCTCGATGCCACGGAAGTCATGTGTTTTCGGGAATGTCGCTTCGACCGGTTCTAAGCTTGGGTCGATGGCGAGCGCACGTGCTTTCAGATGCGCCAAATCGTGATTATACCGTTTACGCGTATAGTAGAGCAGGAAAAGCAGTCCGAGCGATAAGAGGAGTGTCATGACAAACGATGCCGTGGCAAGGACTTGATAATGCTTACTTTCTTCTCGCAACATCGTCTCGGACGTGGAACGAATCGAGCGAAGGGCAGCGTAGGCATCTTCGTAAACGTTCGTCGAATTGACGTAACGGGCTTCAAGTGATGCTTCACGACTGGCCATATTCGCAAACGATTGACCACTTTCTGCGACATCGATGACGGCTTTCGTTTGTAACGCTTCGTTCTGGTCGATAATTTTTTGGGTGATGATCGCTTCATTGACGATCAAGTCAACGGTACTCATCAATTGTTCCTCTTCAATCGGTTCTTGGAGCAACGTATCGTTACTGCGCATGAGCATCGACTGCATTCGCATCATCGCATCCGTCAGCTCATACGTGGCGTTCGGTTGATTGGTTTGTTCGAGCGCTTGATAGAGCCAACGCCGATTGATTGAACTGATGACATCAGATGGGACCGCTTCGAACTGTTCCGTGTCGAGAACGCCTTCCAAGTTATTCGAAAATGTCTGAAGCGTCTCCCGTTCTCGTTCATTCACCCCGGCTTCCAGGTCTTTCTGCAGTCGTTCATTGTATTGAAGCGCGCGCTCTTTATAAGGGGTAGAAAGGAATGATGTCGTCTGATTCGATTGATCCTCATAACGAGTCGCCGCCTCGAACAAGGTGACATATGCTTCGACGCCAGCGAGGTTTGCCGCCTGATTCAAGTTTATAATCGTCTCGTCAATCGCTTCTTGTTTTTCATGCCAGTAATAACTCGTCCCGAGTCCGAACAACAAGACACCGATGAGACAAGCGATTGCCAGTACCATCGTGTAGATACGGTATGGAATTTTAGCAAAACGGGGTTGGCCCATCCGGCACCTCCTTTTTTTCCTTCATCATACTTCCGTTTTCGTTTCACTGGATGAAAATCCTGCAAAACGAAAGAAAAACCCGACTTTCGTCGGGTTTTATGGCGTGACCAAAGTCACGGTCGTTTGTAACCGATCAAGCGTGATTGCCAATACGGTTCTTTACTGATTTGGTTGTAACCTAATCCGGACGAACCGGCATGAATGAATGTATCAGCATTGATCATGATGCCCATATGCGATGGTCCCGTGGTGTACGTATTCTCGAAGAAGACGAGGTCACCCGCCTGAGGGACGAATGATGTCGGTAACTGTGGACCAAAGTAAGCACCAGCCCAGTAGTTGGCCACGTTTGTGCGTGGGATGCTGACGCCTGACTGATTGAATACATAATAGATGAGACCTGAACAATCAAAACCACCATTTGCCGGGCTAGATGATGCCCATACATATGGGGTACCGACGTATTGTTTGGCAACCTGAATCGTAGCAAGTCGTGTCGCCTGTGCGTTCTGACCTTTGATTTCGGTGACGGCTGATTTTGCGACAAACCCTGACGCGAGCTTGTAGTGCGTCGTCGTTTCCCCGATCACGTTCAACAATTCCCCGCGTAGTGTCGAACCGACAGTACTGCTTGATTCGTTCGCCTGTGCCCGAATTGCCGTCGGGTAATAGGTGTAGTAAGAATTCGCATCATACGAACCTTCCACCCACGTCGGTCCTTCGGTTCCGGTCGAGCCTTTAGAGACCGTTTTGACGTAAGCGGAAGCGACAAAACCGACCGTATTGCCGTAGTAGATTTGAAGCCAGCCGTTTGATGCTTGAACGACACGTAATGTCTGTCCGGCCTTGACGCTCCCGATGATTGTCGCATTCGTCGACGCGCTCGACCGAACGTTCAACGAGGGCGTGTTCACGATATAATCGACTTCTGCACTACCCGCACCCGCATCGCCTTCGTTCGGGGTTGGGTTGCTTGGAGTTGTTGTCGTCTGCTTCAAATAACCGGCACTCACGTAACCGGATTTTCCGTTATACGTGACGTAGTACCAGTCACCTGACTGCTTCGTCGCCTGAACGACCGTACCGTTCGGGATGTTCGTCACGAGTGCATAGCCGATGCCGGCTCCTTGGCGTACGTTCAAGTTCGCCGTCGTGACAAACTGCTGGTTCACCGTATTTTCCGAAGGTGTGCTCGGAGTTGGCGTAGTCGTGACTGGTGTGGACGGTGTCGCGGATCCTGAGGTCGTTAAATATGTATGAGCGACATAACCTGTGCGTGAGCCATATTTGACTTGTGACCATGAACCTTCTCGTTTTAGCACCGTGACGGCTTTCCCCTTTGGAATCGTCAATACGATACTGGCTTTCGTCGACTTAGAAGCACGAAGGTTCAAATTGACTTTCGTCTTCGCAGTGGTCGCACTCGGTTTCACGCTAGGCGGTGTCGTCGGTGCAGGTATTGTGGGAGTCGACGTTGAAGTCTTTTTCAAGTATCCGTTGTGCACCCACCCCGTTTGACCACCGTAGCTTACTTTTGTCCACGAGCCGTTCGTTTGAATCGGTGTGACAACTTTTCCTTTTGGGATCGTCAACAAGATCCGATGGGACGTCCCGGCGCCCGAACGTAAATTTAACGCATCCGTCGTCGCCATGCGCGTCGTGCTCGACGTTGAGAGTGACGAACCGCCTGTCGACCCAGTACCGGATACTTGAAGCGTTTGACCAATTCGGATGGAATCAGACGTCAATCCGTTCAACGATTTTAAAGCTGAAACGGAAAGGTCGTAGGATCGGCTAATGGACCACAACGTATCACCGGATCGCACCGTGTGTGTGCTTGCGGCGGCTGCTTCATCTGCATGAGCCAATACACTGACCGCTGCGAGAGCCGCGAATGAATAGGTGAGACCTGACTTTGGATTCATAGCGTCACTTCCTTTCAAAAATGAGAGCGAAACATTCAACAAGTGAAACAATACAAGTTCATTGTACGGTGAGATGAAACGAGCAAGCAATGGGACAAATGGTCAATTTGGGTCTCTTTCTTGTAAAGAAGGTCAATAATTTAGAAGTGGGAATAACTACCTATTTTATTCATTCGAAAAAGTAGGAAGCATTGACTTTCTGTTGAATTTTGGAAAACTTGTAACAGAAGGTTTCGTGCTATCATAATGTCAAATCAAAAGTGGTGAGGTAGAAGACTGATGATCGAGAAGAACTTTTCAAATCAAACATATCGTAAACATCAAGAGAAACTGTTCGAGCTCGTACGCATGCCAATCGTGACGGAAGACACGGTACAAGAGGCGACGCGATATATGTGTGAGATTGTCGCCGACATGTTAGCGGTCGATACGGTGTCGATTTGGCATTTTGATTCATCCTATCGGTCGATTTCATGCCAAGTCGCCTATTCTCATGAAAAAGGTACGCATTATCCAAAGTTAACCATTCATCGTAACCTCGCTCCAGATTATTTTGATGCACTTCAAAAAGATCGGGTGCTTGCGATTGAAGATGTTCGGAATCATCCTTGTGTGAAGGAACTATACACCGATTATTTCGTAGAAGGACAGCGAATCCGATCGATGCTCGATGCCCCGATCTATGCGAATAATCGTGTCAAAGGTGTGATTTGTTGTGAGACGTTCCTCCCAAGGGAATGGACCTATCTCGAGGAGTTGATTATTAGTACACTGACAGACTTTATTTCGATTCTCTACTTCCGGCTTGATCGACAGGCGGTCGAGACACACATTCGTCGTCTTGCCTATATAGATGAATTGACGGGGCTTTTAAAAGATACGGGTTTCATCGAGAAGATGGACGAGGAACGCCAGCTTCAACCGCAACAACTTGGCGCTTTAGTCTATTTGAAGGTCGACGATTTTCGGTCGATTGAAGATGCGATTGGAATCGAAAAATCAGATGAGATTGTCCGAGAAGTGGCCAATCGCCTACGTCGTTATGTCGACGAATCGAATCTAAGTCGCATGTCGCAGTCAGGATTTGCGATTTGGTTACCGTACGGGGATCGAATCAAACTGAATGCCGTCGCGGATGAGTTGTGTGAAGTTCTTGTGCGCGACCCGTTCCTTGTCGATGAGTTGGAAGTCATCTTGACGATGAGCGCGTTTATCGCCGTTGAGCAAAAGGACATCACGACGCTCGAGATGGTTCACCGAACACGCATCGCTGCGAGTGAACGAGCGTTTCAACGGGCTGCGATTGTCTTCTATGAAGAAGAGATGGGGACGAAAGCGGCGAACCGACTGATTTTAGAGATGAATTTACGAAGTGGGCTCGCCGGGAATGAGTTCATGTTGTATTACCAACCGAAAATCGATGCGACGACCGGGGCGCTCAGAGGGTTCGAAGGTTTGATGCGCTGGAATCATCCAGAGCGTGGCCTCATCCCGCCACTCGACTTCATTCCGCTCGCCGAGTCGACGGGAGTCATCATTGACTTAGAAGAGTGGGTGTTCGTCACGGCCTGTCGCCAACTCAAACGGTGGCATGATCGGGGAGACCGGTATTCACTTGCTCTCAACTTATCAGCACGTCACTTCTTGTCTGAAGGAGTCGTCGAGAAATTCGCTCAAATTGCCCGTGAAGAGGGGGTCTCTACGAGCTATTTGACGCTCGAGATCACCGAGAGTGTCGGCATGGAAAACCAACAGCATGTCATCGATCGGTTTGTTGCGTTCCGAGAAGAAGGGTTTTCGATTTCAATCGATGACTTTGGGACCGGATTCTCGGCGTTCGTCTACTTGAAGCATTATCCGATTCACGAGATTAAAATTGATCGTCAGTTCATCCAAGTGACGGAGAACGACCCGACCGGGAACGTCATCGTCGAGTCAATCGTCGACCTCGCGCGAGGATTGAACTTGAAAACCGTCTGTGAAGGGATCGAGACGATTGAGCAGTGGCATGCGTTACGCGAACTCGGTTGTGATGAGATGCAAGGGTATTACTTCTCTAAACCGTTACCTCTCGAAGAACTAGAGACATGGATTGATCACTATATGACACAAAAAAGGGACGCCTGAGTGCGTCCCTTTTGCTATGGAGTGAAGAGAATTCGGATGGTCGTCCCTTGTCCAGGATCGCTTTCGACCTCGACCTTTCCACCGTGTGCTTCGATGATATCACGCGAAATGGCCATTCCTAGACCGCTCCCGCGGGCATCGTCCGTGTTCGTTCCACGGTAATAGCGTTCGAAGATATAAGGCAACTCGGCTTCGGCAATCCCATTCCCGTCATCCTGGATCGTCACGACATCATCACGGACCTGAACCGTCACTTTTACCGATTCATCATTATGAAGAAGGGCGTTATACAGGAAGTTGAGCAGGGCACGTTTCATAAAGTGGCGGTCAATCGAAACGGTCGCTGCCGTGGTCGCCTCGAATTCAATCTGACGCTCACCGAAACGGGGGTCGTTCAACACGTCGATGACGAGTTCGCGAACGAACGGCTCGAGGCGTGTCTCTTCCAACGCGAGCGGGAAGTCGCCATGCTGAAGACGCATCGTCAAATTGAAATCATCGAGCAATTCTTTCATATATTTCGCCTGACGTTCAATCACGTGTACGTATTGGCTGCGCTCAGCTACATCTAGCGATTCATCATCCAATAGTTCAGCATATCCTTGAATCGAGGCGAGTGGAGTCTTCAAATCATGCGACACATTACTCATCCATTCTTTCCGTCGTTCATCGAGTTCCTCGCGTTGTCGTTCGTACGTCGTCAATGTCTCCGAGACCGCATTCAAGTCGTGGAAGACAGGGCGATAAATGCCGACACGTTTCGGTTCGGATGTCGAGAAATCCCGACGTTTCAGCTGGTGGATGCGCTCGGTCAGCCGATAGACGGGGCGGGTCAATCTGGAGCTAAACAAAAGACCGATCAAGGCGGCCACGAGCAAATCGACGATGAGAATCCAGAGGAACGCCTTTGCGATATAGGAGAGGACTGCTTGTTCATCTAGCATAAAGAGTGCCCGGCGTTCACTAGCGTCCGGGACACCGATGAGGTAGCTGTAATCGTCAAACTCTCCGATGAAGTAGAGACGAAGCTCATCATCCATGTATTTATAAATTTGAATCAGCTCGATCGGCGAATAGGCGTCTGGCAATCCACTCGGTGCGTCAATCTCACTGACGACTCGTCCCGTCTCATCTAAAAAACGGATAAAGGCCCCATACTGCTCGAGCGCCTCCTGACCTTCAGTTGAGACGACGGGTTCTCCGTCCTCGAGTGACAGGTACGTGCTGAAGTTGCGGGTGAACGTTTCCCCTGAGTTGCTTTCGACATCATCGATACCTGTTCGCTCGTTGAGTAGCACAAATAAGATGACGATGTTCAGAAAGACGACGATGGCGACAATCAATACAATCGACAGTAAATAGCGACCGGTCAGCTTCCATTTCATCATGATCGCTCCTTACACCGTCAACCGATAGCCGAGACCTTTGACCGTCTTGATGTAGGTCGGGGCAGACGGGTTTGGCTCGATTTTTTCACGCAATCGCCGTATGTGGACCATGACCGTGTTATCCGAACCGAAAAACGATTCGCCCCATACTTGTGTGAACAGTGTCTCTTTGCTGAGAATTCGATTCGGGTTTCGTAAAAAGCAGGCGAGGAGACCGACTTCTTTCGCCGTCAATTCCAATCGTTCGCCGTTCATATACACTTCCGTCTCATCTTCATTCATAAGGAACGGTCCGACGGTCGTCTCTTCCATCGGTGCTTCCATCATCGACAGCCGTCTTAACTGTGCTTTTACGCGGAAGGCCACTTCTTTCGGACTGAACGGCTTCGTGATGTAATCGTCACCCCCGATGGCGAGACCGAGCAGTTTATCGACTTCTTCCGATTTAGCAGATAGGAAGAGGATGGGGATGTTCGAGTGTGCCCGAATCTGTTGGCAAAGTTGATAACCTTCCCCGTCCGGTAACATGACGTCCAAAATCGCCAAATGCGGATGGAACGTCTCGAAGACGTCATACCCGTCCTTCAACGTGTGGGCGGTCCGGATTTGCGTGATTCCTTCCTTTTCGAGTGCGCGTTGCATCAACGTACATAAATCTTGTTCATCATCCACGATGAGAATCCGTGGTTGTTCCATCGTTATCACCTCTATTCAAGCATATCATGTAAGGATTTTGTAAGGTACGCGTGAGTTGAAGTTAAGACAGGGGGCGTAATGTAAGGAACAGAAAGAGGTGCTGAACATGGAAACATTATTACAAGTGAAATCGATTCAAAAGACATATGGGAAAGGAAATACGACGTTTCAGGCGCTCGATGACGTCTCGTTCACGATTGAACATGGTGAGTTCGTCGGAATCATGGGACCATCCGGGGCCGGGAAGTCGACGTTATTGAACGTCCTCGCGACGATCGATACGCCGACGTCTGGTGAGATTTTAGTAGAAGGGGATGACATCGCGTCGATGGATGAGGAGGAGCTTGCCGATTTCCGGCGCGACCATCTCGGCTTCATCTTCCAAGACTACAATCTGCTCGACTCGTTGACGGTACGGGAAAACATGTTGCTCCCACTCGCCGTCTCGAAGACGCCTGTTCACGAGACACGAGAGAAAGTCGAACGGTTGGCGAAGCGTTTCGGACTTGAAGGGATCCTCGACCAATATCCGTATCAAATCTCAGGAGGACAGAAACAGCGGACGGCCGTCTGTCGGGCTTTGATCTCGGACCCGAAACTCATCTTCGCCGATGAACCGACCGGCGCGCTCGACTCAAAGTCGGCGACGGATTTATTGGATACGCTCGCGCGGTTGAACGAGGCCGAAACGACCATCATGATGGTGACACACGACGCCTTCGCGGCAAGTTTCTGTCGCCGTGTCCTTTACATCCAGGATGGACGTTTGAACAAGGAATTGATTCGTGGCAATGCGTCACGGGATGCGTTCTATCAGTCCATCCTCGAAGAGCTAGCGAGAGGCGGTGCCGTCGATGACGCTATTTGAGCTCGCGAAGAAGAACGTCGCACGTAATTTGTCGCGATATGCGCTTTACGTTGGGACGACGATCTTCTCCATCGTCATTTACTTCACGTTCGCGACGCTCAAACATAGCCATGAGATCAGCGCACTCGCAGAAACGTCGAAGAAAATCAGTGGATTGATGAGCACGTCGACGTTCATCCTCATGTTGTTCGTCGCGCTCTTCATCGCCTATTCGAACGCCTTCTTCTTGAGAGGTCGGAAGCGAGAAGTCGGGCTCTATTCGCTACTCGGGGTCCGAAAGAAACAAATCGGGCTGTTGCTCTTGTTTGAGAACATCGTCATCGGAGCGGTGTCCTTGATTGTCGGAATCGTTCTCGGGCTCTTCGGGTCAAACGCGCTTCTCCAACTGTTGATGCGTCTCATGAAGAGCGACCTCGACATCGGATTCGCCTTCTCGGCGTCGGCACTCGTGGAGACGTTCCTCGTGTTTCTTGCCATTTTCCTCTTTACTTCGTTTCAAGGGTATCGGGTCATCTATCGCTTCAAGTTGATCGAGCTGTTCCATGCGGATAAGAGCGGGGAAGGCGTGCCGACGGCGAGAGGATGGGTCGCTTTGATGGGTGTCTTCACAATCGGCGTTGCCTATTGGCTCGCGCTTCAAGACTTGATGACGTCCTCGCTTTGGAGAACGCTCGGTCTCGCCATGCCGCTGCTCATCATCGGATTGAGCGTCATCGGTTCGGCGCTCTTATTCCATAGCGTGTTGATCTTTGCGTTTTCGTGGCTCAAACAACATGAGCGCTGGTCGTGGAAACGACTCAATTTGTTGACGACGTCACAACTTCTCTATCGCATCCGTGGCAATGCTAAGACGCTCACGCTGATCAGTATCATCAGTGCGACGGCGATCACGGCCGGCGGTGCCATTTTCAGTGTCTACTATTACGCAGAAGAGAATGTCGCATCCTATACTCCGTACACGTACGCCTGGAAAGGGGAAGCGGTCGATGTGAAAGGGGCGATGTTCGAATCAAGCGTGGAACAAAAGACGATCCGGATGGAAGCGCAATACGGAGAACGAGAGCTTGGTGTCATCGATGCGTCGACCTATCATCACCTTCTCGAAGGGCTCGGACAGGAAGAGCCTGCATCGTTTCCGGAGAACGAGGTGTTGTCGGTCGACCCGTTCTATGACGAGCGTTACTCGGAGGAGATCGAATCGGTCGAACTTTCAGCAGGGACGTTTGACGTCGCGACACGTGCCGAAACCTCACCGCTCAACGTCATGACGTTCGGTGGGACGTTCCTCGTCGTCTCAGACGATGTGTTTCAAGCGATGACGGAGCCGAGCGAGACATATCACGTCGCCCTCACGGAGTCGTTCAAAGATCAACAAGTACAATCTGAACGTTTGGCGAATCTCGGGCTTGAATCGTTCTCGAGCGCACCAGACGTATACACGGAAACGATGGCGATGAACGGGGCACTCCTTTTCGTCGGAACATTTCTCGGACTCGTCTTTCTCGTCGCGACAGGAAGCGTCATCTACTTCAAGACGATGACGGAAGCTGAGGATGACCGGGCGAAGTACGCCATCTTACAAAAAATCGGGATATCCAATCGGGACGTGCGACGGACGGTGCGTCAACAGATCATCGTCGTCTTCCTCGCACCGTTCGCACTCGGGATTTTGCATGCGACGGTCGCTCTCATCGCCTTTTCGAACTTGTTAAGTATGAATTTCACAGTGCCTGTTCTCGCATGGATGGGTGTCTATACGGCCATCTATGCGGTGTATTACGGAGTAACGGTTCGTCGGTTCATGACGGCCATTCGATAAGGAGAGAAGAACGATGAAGAAATGGATTGGAATGGGAGTAGTTGCCATCCTACTCCTCGCGGGTTTATTGCAAGTGGATTGGAATCGATTTGGAAAGGAAACCTTGTTTGTGGAAGTTCAGGAGGCGAGTGACGTGGAAGAGACGACACTTGAAAATGGGGATGTGATGACACGGTATGTGTACATCCAACCTGCTTATACACCAGAAGGGGAGTCGAAAGAAGTCACGTTTACCGCAGGAAAAGAACTTCGAGAAGGCGCGTATTTGCGCTTATACGTTAAGGACGGGGACACTGTCACGTCGTATGACGAAGTCTCCCGCGAGGACGTCCCAGATCCGGTCATTCGAAATCAGTAACAAAAAAGCCATTCGTCATGAGCATCATGGCGGATGGCTTTTGCCTGCTCAGACGACAGGCGCTTCATAGGCGTTCAGTTCGAGTTGTAATATGTAAGTCAATTCATGATGCGCCAATTCCGAGAAGTTTGTCTTCTTGACATGTGTCCGTGGACGCAATCCGCATTCTAATGCGATGTCGACAATGGTACGAATCTGATTTTCCGTATAGAATCGCTTCCGGCCGAACGTGAATGGGGTAGGTGGCAATACGCCATCTGTCTCCCATTTGATCAACTGTTGTTGGCTGCGTGGAATGCCAGCCACACTAAAGGCACGGCTCAATTCTTTGAGCGGATAGACAATCAAATGTTGCTCTTTATACGAGATTGGTTTTCCTTGTTCCGGTCGGTATGTATCCCATTCGGTCGCTGAAAACGTCAGGTCGGCCTGGTCGAAGTCGTGTTGAGCGGAAGGAATAGAAGTAGTACGTGCGAGGTCTAAGCTGTTCATATGATGGATCTCCTTCTTCAAGACTGACTGGTCATTTCAAAATGTCTTCTTACGTATCGTACCCGATTTATAAGATTTTAACTTACAGTTTTTTCAAAGTGGGGAAATGATTCATGGGACTTTTGGCGTAATTTTGAACGAGGTCTGTCGAACATTAAGATACCCTAATTGGTATCAAAACTCAAGCTTCGCAGTAAAAATTTGAAAAATGAATAAAAATTCAGACAATATGGGACTTTTGTCTTGAAATCAACTTGAAAATAGATTGAGCACATTCTTCTCGTGAACGGTTAATAAGGGCGAAGGAGGTGAGACAGATGGCAACTTACGAAGAAGTGGCGACGATGTTTTATTTGGACACCCGTCGACTCGTGGATGGGAAAGAGAAGAAGCAGCTTGTCCGCTACGGACCGCTTGGCGATCAAATGGATGAGGCGTTGATGCGGCAGTTCGGAGATTTACTGACGGGACTCATCGATGTCGAATCCGTCAATTACGTCGTCGCTAAAGAATCAATCGTGTATTAACACGGAGGACTTATGCAAAACCTCACTCGTACCGGCACCGACATTCGGAATGATGAGCAGGTGGTCACATGAGTTGGCCCGAACTCATCTCGAATCTCGGGTTCCCGATCGTCGTTTCGCTCTATTTGCTTCATCGAATCGAGACGAAACTCGATCGGATGATCCAGCTCCTCGAGCGCATGGATGATTCGACCTTGTCAGAAACCTAATCCCCCATTGAAAGGAGCCATCCCCCTATGGCTGTCTTAACGGAAAAGAAAGCGACACTCGTCTTGACGACGCACCACGACATTGAAACGGCAAAACCAACGAAAAAAGCACAACGGTTCGGTCCAGTCCGTGCCGATCTCACAGCCGATACGGTCAACGCGTTCGGTCGTCTCTTGATCGACTTGGTGATTCAAGAAGACGCAGACCTCGGCATCATCCGCGAATACGATTTAGTCTAACCCATACCCTAAGGAGGACATAACCCATGACTGACACAAAACTTGAAATCTCATTTTTAGACGCATTCCATAAGGTCGTTCGTTTCCGTCTCAACAACGTGAAGCAACCCGTCGACTCACAAAAAATCGAAGCATTGGCGGACTTCATGGTCGCTAACGATCCACTCGCGAAAAACGTGATGGAGTGGACGGAAATCAAAATGATTGAAGGCACGCAGACGGTATTGAGTGCAAAATAATCTGGCGACTGGCGACTCTTGCAATTGGAGTCGCCTTTTTTAAGTTTGGTCAATCCCCTTCACTATTTTCAGAAAATTGTCGATAGTATAGGAAACACTGCATGATTGAGAGGGGAATACATAGATGGCATGGAAATCAATCTGGTCTAAGACACTCAGTCGGATCAAACGAAAACCGACATGGACGTGGAAACCGATACTCAAACGAAAACGCAGAGAGAAGCGTGAACGCACGACATCTTTCGGAGCGAACGTCGGCAAGAACTTGACGATTCGTCAAAAATTGTGGGGACTCGTCATCATCTCACTCGTCATGGTTATTGGCGTCGGTGGGTATGCATTACTTTCGATGAACGACGCGAACCGCCAAGCGGACGATATCGTGAACAACTGGAACAAAGGGCTCGATTATGCCCATGAACTCAACACACTCGCAGCGAACTATCGTACGCTCGAACTCGATCACATCGTGACAGAGGATGCGGCGCAAAAAGAAGAATTGATGGCGCAGATGAAAGAAATTCGGGATGAAATCAATACGATTGCGCCGAAGTATGAAAAAACAGCGACAGGCGAAATCGATAAAGAGCTCTTCCAAAATTTTTCACGTCAATGGGAAATGTATCAACGCGTCTCGGACAACATGTTGACGTTCAGTACGACTGGGAACACGGGCATGGCACGATCATATTATGATGCCCAGTCGCAAGCGACGTATGACAACTTCACTCAAAAACTGAGTGACCTAGTCGCATACAACTCAGAAGGGTCGCAACGTGTCGGACAGGACATGGAGCGTGAGTTCATACAGTCACTCATGGCGCTCGTTGCCGTGACGGTCGGAGCCGTGGTCATTCTGTTATTCCTCGGACTCAGCTTGTTACGCTCGATTATCCGACCGATGCAGACGCTACAGACTCGCTTCGATGAACTCGCGACGCAGGGCGGCGATTTGACGATGACAATCCCGGTGACGTCGAACGATGAGATCGCCCAAGTCAGTCGCTCGTTCAACACGTTCCTCGGGACACTCCGCGAAATTATGATCGATGTCGATGAGACGGCAAAAGTCGTCCTGTCATCTTCAAAAGACGTATCTGCTGAAGTGACGCGACTCAGTCACTATATGGAAGAAACATCTGGAACGGTCGAAGAATTGACGGCTGGGATGGAAGAAACGGCAGCATCTTCGCAAGAGATGAGTGCTTCGACGACCGAGATGGGTAGCTCAATCGATTCCATCGTCGACTTATCCAACGATAGTGCCGAAACGGCGACACGTGTCGAGACACGTGCTCACGAAATGCGTGAACAGGCTGTCGTCTCGAAGACGGAGGCTGTAACGATTATCGAGAAGAAGCAGGTTGAACTTGCGGAAGCCATCAAGGGAGCACAGTCTGTCGAAGAGATTCGCGTCTTGACGACGGCCATTCTCGCCATCGCCGACCAGACGAACTTGCTCGCATTGAACGCATCGATTGAAGCAGCACGAGCAGGTGAAGCAGGTCGTGGATTTGCGGTCGTCGCTTCTGAAATTCGTAAACTTGCGGAAAACTCGCGTCAGACGGTGAACGAGATTCGTGACGTATCGAACACGGTTATCGATTCGGTCGAGCGCCTCAATACAAGTTCGGCTGACATGCTGACGTTCTTGAACACGAAAGTCATGGCCGACTACGATCGTCTCGAAGAGGCCGCGACGCAATATGAGCAAGACGCAACGGTGTTCGGCGAGACGGCGAAAACGTTCGAAGGCAATGCGCTTCAACTCCGACATATGACAGATAACATTCTCGGCGTCATCCAAGAAGTCGCGACGACCGTGACAGAGGGCGCGGACGGAACGCAGTCGATCTCAGAGAAAGTTCAACTTTCGGTCGAACGCTTCAATGACGTCCAGGCGAAGATGAGTGAGACGGAAAAAAGGGCGAGCGAACTATCGAATCGTGTCGCTCAATTCAAACTATAATTTGTAATCGGAACCAGGCATACGTCTGGTTCTTTTTTTATGACTTTTAGAAAGATAGGTCAATGCGTTTGTTAATTTCAAATTGTTGGTACAAATTAGGTTATTGTGTCCGATATAAGAAAAGGCAGTACATAAAAACAAAGAGAAATAGAGGTGGAAGAGGAGAAGACTCCTCGTAAGTCGTGAAAACAGTATTTAACAAATGGACGTTGTCCAAAAAAATCATGGCGAGCATCGGATTGCTCCTCATCTTGACGTTCGTCGGGATGGGATACAACCTTTGGACGCTTGAACGCATGACGAGTCAGTATGAGCAGATGATCTCAAACGATGTCATGAAAATGAAAGCGGCAGACGATTTGGCGCTCGGAATGGTACGCCAAGCATACGGGGTCCGTGGCTATGTCTTGGTTCAGGACGATGAACGCAAACAACAAATCATTCAAGGCGGAGAAGAAAAGAAAGCGGCCATCGAATCATTGATTGATTTGGCAGAAAACGAATCTGAAAAAAACGAATTTGAAGCATTGCTGGAATATGCGACGGGCTATGATGCGCTCGCGACACAAGCAATCACCGCGATCGATGAGAATGACCAAGAGGCAATCGACCGCTTGACGCTCCGTCTCATGCCGGACGTCACGAAGTCGATCTCGTCGACAGGGGAGGCGCTTCAAGCCGAAACGGAGAAAGACATGTTGGCGATGCAAACCAAACTCCAACAGGCGGGCGAGAGTGCTTTCTTGTATTCGATTGTCATCGCCATCGTGAGTGTTTTGTTGATGGTGGGGGCAGGATATGCCATCAGTCGAATGGTGACGGCTCCGTTACGCTTTTTAGCGAAAGAAGTGGCCGTGGTCGCGGAAGGTGATCTGACACGTGACGACCTCGAAGCACTCACGCAAGATGAAATCGGACAGTTGATGACCGGCTTCAACCGCATGAAGGGGAACTTACGCGAATTGATTGACCGTGTCACACAAAACGCACAAGAAATCACAGCACAATCTGAAGAGCTCTATGCGAGCACAGAAGAGATGGCGTCACAGACGGAAGAGACGACTCGCCTCATCGACCGGGTCGTGGAAGAAACGGTCGCCCAGGCGAAAGAAGCGAGTGATTCAGCGCGGTCCGTGGCAGCTGCGGACGAAGGCATCGGTCAAATCGCCGGTTCAATCGGTTCGATTGATGATGATGTGTCACAAAGTTTGAAACTCGCTGAAGAAGGCGGGGCAACGATGACGCAGGCGAAAGACGAAGTGCGTGCGCTTGAGCGGGAGACACGTCTCACCGGGGAATCGATTTCGGCATTGAAACAACAGTCGGATGAGATTGCCCTCATTACAGAAGTCATCCAGTCGATCACCGACCAGACGAACTTGTTGGCGCTGAACGCAGCCATCGAAGCGGCACGTGCCGGCGAACAAGGAAAAGGATTCGCGGTCGTCGCAGAAGAAGTACGTAAACTCGCGGAGCAATCGAAACAGTCGGCGACGCAAATCGCTGGACTAATCGAGTCGATTCAAGCGCAGTCGAATGCCGTCCTCGACCAACATGTCGTCAGTGCGAAGCGTGTCGAGACGAATTCACAGTTACTTGAACAAGCAACACGTGCGTTCGAACAGATTGTCCGTCAACTCGAGACGTCGGTCGATAACACGTCACACATCCGTATCGCGTCAAACGAGATTGCAGAGACGACAAGGCAAGTCGCGACATCCTCTCTTCGCATGTCACAAGATAGTGAAGCGATGGCCGGAACAATGCGTTCGGTCGGAGAAACTTCTGACGCACAACTTGCGATGATTCAAGAACTGAACGGCGTCGCGGAGTCACTCGGAAATATGACGAGCGACTTACAGACATTGATCGGAAGGTTCACGACATGATGTGAGGGAAATCCTGTCTCTTCGGAGTCAGGATTTTTTCATTCACATCGAGACGATTCATGAAGCAAAAAGTAGGGAAATGAGAACAGGGTAAACGAAAAAAAGGGAGTGGATCACATGAAATATACCGTCATTACAGGAGCAAGTTCAGGAATTGGCTATGAGACAGCGAAGCTGCTCGCTGAAAAAGGGAAGTCACTCGTCCTCGTCGCGAGACGAAAAGATGAGCTCGAATCGCTGCGAGATGAAATCAAGTCGATCTCGTCAGAAAGTGACGTCATCATCAAATCGACGGATCTCTCATACAGCGAGAACGTCTACGGTCTATATGAATCACTCGCCGACCTTGATATCGAGACGTGGATCAACAATGCCGGCTTCGGAGACGCAGACCTCATCAAAGATGTCGATTTAGGCAAGATTGAGAATATGATTCGCCTGAATATTGAGGCGCTCACGGTCTTGTCGAGCCTATACGTCCGCGACTACCACGATGTTGAGGGAGCACAGCTCTTGAACGTGTCGTCTGTCGGTGGCTATCGCATCGTACCGAACTCAGTCACGTATTGTGCGACGAAGTTTTACGTGAGTGCGTATACGGAAGGGCTCGCACAAGAATTGATGAATAGTGGCGCGAAGCTTCGGGCGAAAGTGCTCGCACCGGCTGCGACGGAGACGAGCTTTGCCGACCGGGCACGCGATACGGAAGGATTCGACTATAGTGAGAACGTGGCGAAATATCATACGGCACGCGAAATGGCTGAGTTCTTATATGACCTTCTCGAAGGGGATGAGGTCGTCGGGATTGTCGACCCAGAGGACTACTCGTTCAGTTTACGCGGACCGATTAAACCGTACGCCGGATAACCTAAAAAATCACGCCATTTTGTGGCGTGATTTTTTCATGGCATCGGGACAGTGTAGCCACCTGTGAAGCGGTGTGTCAGGCGGCGTGTCCAATAACGCATCCGAAGGCGCAATACATAAAACTGTGACGTGTTCGGGAGAATGACGTTGTTCACATAATCCGCGAACATGTGGCGGAACGTCCGGTCTTCACTGCGGTCATATGTCGCACTCCACATCCCGTGGTTCTCGACTTCGAGGAGCATCCAAATCATCTCTTCGGTGAGCGGGTCCTCGTCTTCAAGTGCGACGGAGAGGGAAGCGAAACGTTGACTGCAGATGGCGGCATATAGAGAATGGGCATGTGGGTCATGCGGATTGGCCGTTAAATAGCCGCTCGCCGTTTTCATCAATTCGTCTACCATCTCAATCGGGATGTCATCGTATACTTGGAAAAACTCAAGAAGCATCGGAACGGTATCTGGTCCGAGTCCGGCAAGGCGGACGTAATGCATGACGTGAAGGCCGGCCTCTCCGTAGAACTTCCGCTCGAAGTAATGAATGGCGATGGCACGGTGCATGAGCGGAACGTCAGGATAGCGTTCGACACCTCGGAGGAAGTGTTGCTCCGCCTCGAACGTGAAGCCCGTATCTTCGCTGACGATCCCGTTCAACATGTGAAGGATAAAGTGGTCACCGAGTTCGCTTGCTCGATCGAGCCACTCCTTTGCCTTTGCGGTGTTCCCTTCACGAATATACGGATAGGCGCGCATCGCGGGAAAGAATGGATCTTCTGGGAAAGCCGTCTCGCCACGTGTCGCAAGTGCCGTAATCGCTTCTGTGTTATACGCATCTGTTAATTCTGCGAGGAGCATCATCTCAAGAAACGTGCGTTGGAAGTCTGGGCTGTGTAAATCGATGGTGTGTGTCATAAGATCTCCTCCTCACGAATATAGGTGTGGCTTTATTATACTTGTTCTCGGAACGTGGGAGTAGCATCTTTTTGAAAAACGGGAAATGGAAAGTAAGGCGTGAAAAGGAGGGGAGGACATGGCGACTTTCACAGGTTATATCGCAGAAGTAATGGAAAGGAAGATTCGGGTCGCTCCGTCACGGGAGGCAGAACCGTTCGACGGCATCGTGTTTCACCTAGAGGAACCATTTCCTGAAGAAACACCATTTCTTGTCGGTCAGTATGTAAAAGTCGAGCACGATGAGCGGATGACGCGTTCCTTGCCGCCGCAGACGACGGCGCATCGCATCGATGTGTTATGATGAGAACGAGGTGAACCATATGGGACAACGTAACTTTTTGTGGCTCGGAGCCGTGATTGGATTTAGTGCCCTCGTCGTCTGGTTGTTGCAAGACGCGCTTCCGTTTTGGGCATTATCCATCTTGCTCCTCGGGCTCGGGGCCGTGCTCGGTAATCTGCAACGACGATTCACGCAAGACAAATGACAAGCACACCATCATTCGGATGGTGTGCTTGTGTCGTTTTCTTCAACAATTTCTTCTTCCTCTACTTCTTCTTCCGTGGCTGGTTCATCCTCGACGATGGAGTCGTCTTCACCATCTGGTTCAAGTGTGGTCGGTTCCTCTGGCTCTATTGGCTCTTCAGGTTCGACCGGCTCCTCGGGCTCAGTAGGCACTTCTGGTTCTGTCACCGGAGGGTCATCCTCAATCGGCTCTTCCGTTTCAGGAGGGTCTACCGGGGTTTCGGGTTCAGTAGGTGGTTCTGTTGGTTCTTCAGGTGACACCTCAGGCGTAGCCGGTTCGGTCTCTTCTTCTACCACCTCTTCCTCGACGTTCTCTTCAGCAGGTGCTTCCGGTTCAGTCGCTGGCGGTAGTTCGGGCTGCGTCTCTGGAACGCTTGGAGCTTCCGGAATGACGACTGGTTCTTCTGTCAAATCAGGTCGGATCGGCTCGACCGGTGCGAGTTCGACCGGTGGTGGCGCGGCTACGTCTGAATCGATCAACGTACGGAGATCTCGTTCGAACAAGGCGGTCGGTAAGGCAATCCCTCGTAAATGAATCGCGACGACCCGACCGGATGCTGAAAGGAGCGGACTGCCATACGCATGACGTGGCAATTCAAAGTTTCGGATGTAGCCGTTCTCTGCGAATGTGACCGTACCATTCATGCGTTCCTTCATGGTCAATGTGATAAGGTTTTCATCTTCTGCGGCGATGGCTTGCGTCAGCAAGAACGGTGTTTTGTCGGTTTCTTCAATGCGAATGACGGCAATGAAACTCGTACGACCGACGACTGTTCCGGAGACGGCCTGTCCGTCATGGTACATGATGATGTTCGTCAAGCCGGCTACGTTCGAAGCCGCAGTGACGACGTCGCGGGAGCTGACCAAAAAGCCAGTCCCGTAACTGACGGTAAAGAGGCTGTCCTGTAACGTATCGAAGTCGGCGGTCGTTGCTTCGTCAGCAGAAACGGTATCCTCACCAATCGGTAAGTCGACCTGATCGGCGAGCGAGTCGGTCGAACGCAACATATCCGTGAAATAGGCGTTTCCAATGAAGGCGACAAAAGCAATGAGTGCAATGGCGAGCGGGGCGGCGAGTAACCAAATTGTGCGACGTGAGCGGCGGCCACACGTCGGACAGACCGTTTTCGATCGTGTCTTCTTTCCGCAGTGGGGACAAGTCACGGGGGCACCTTCTTTCTATCAAAATTAAGCGAGAGTACTCCCACTTCTAAACGAAGTGTAAGTGGGAGGTGATCGGGTATACTACCTTCAAGGAGGTGAACATCATGCTGAAACACAAGGCTTACAAATTCAGAATCTACCCGACAAAAGAGCAGGAGATCCTGATCGCGAAGACGATCGGTTGTTCGCGTTTCGTCTTCAACCACTTCTTGGCGAAATGGGATGAAACCTATCAAGCGACTGGTAAAGGACTCTCCTACGGATCTTGTTCGAAAGAGATCCCTTTGCTGAAGCAGGAGTTCGACTGGTTAAAAGAGGTCGACAGCCATTCTCTTCAGACTAGCGTCAAGCATCTGGCCGACGCCTATGAACGCTTCTTCAAGAAACAGAACGAGCGCCCTCGCTTCAAGTCGAAGCGGAACCCTGTTCAATCATACAAGACGAATATCGAGAAGAATAATCAGATCCCCGAAATCTCGATCATCGGAAACAAACTCAAGCTCCCGAAGCTGAAGTGGGTTCGTTTCGCCAACTCGAAGCAGGTCAAGGGGCGTATCTTGAACGCCACGATCCGACGTACAGCTTCAGGAAAATACTTCGTGTCCCTGCTCGCAGAGCAGGAGATCGACGAACTGCCGAAGACCGGCTCATCCGTCGGCGTCGACGTCGGGCTGAAGAATTTCGCTATCCTGTCAAACGGAACCGTATACCAAAACGACCGTTATTTCCGTACGCTCGAGAAGAAGCTGGCGCGCGAGCAGCGGAAGTTATCCCGTCGTCAGCTCATCGCCTTGAACAGGAAGGTGAAACTGTCCGAGGCGAAAAACTACCAGAAGCAGAAGCGGAAGGTCGCCCGTATCCACGAGAAGATCGCCAACAAGCGGACAGACTTCCTGCACAAGGTATCGACCGAGATCGTCAAAAACCACGACGTCATCGGTATCGAGACCTTGCAGGTGAAGAACATGCAGAAGAACCGCAAATTGAGCAAGTCCATCTCCGAGGTGAGTTGGTCGGAGTTCTTCCGCATGCTTGAATACAAGGCCGACTGGTACGGGAAGACCGTCGTGAAGGTCGGGAAGACCTTCGCCTCGAGCCAGCTCTGTTCGGGTTGCGGCCATCGACACAAAGACGTGAAGCATCTAAGCCTGCGTGAATGGACATGCCCGAATTGCGGGGTCCATCACGACCGCGATGTGAACGCAGGACTGAATCTCAAACAAGAAGCAGAACGTATCTTGGCTGCTTCAACCGTCGGGACGACGGGGTTAGCCTGATCAGGTTTCGACCGATAGGTCGGATAACTCAGGAATCCTCCACCTCTAAGCGAAGCGTAGGTGGAGGTAGTTCAAAAAGTTCGATGTTATGCTTATTCCTTCAATTGGATAGAGGTAAACAAATATTTTAGGAGGCTTCTCCACTCGAACGTTCGTGGTAAAATCGTCAAAAGCGCAGGGGGAGATTTAATGAAGTTCATCATCTTATTCGGTCCGCAAGCCGTCGGTAAAATGACCGTCGGACAGGAACTCGCCGACCGGACCGGGCTCAAGTTATTCCATAACCATATGACGATCGATCTCGTCGGACCGTTCTTCAATTACGGCACGGCAGAAGGGAAACGACTCGTCCAACTGTTCCGTCAAGAGCTGTTCGAGTCGGTCGCAAAAAGTGATCTACCCGGTATGATCTTCACGTTCGTCTGGGCGTTTGATATGCAGGAAGACTGGGACTACGTGAAAAACGTGACGGATTTGTTCGAATCACATGGGGCGGACATCTACTACGTCGAGCTCGAGGCAGAGATGGAAGAGCGGCTCGCGCGCAATACGACCGAAAATCGCCTCACGCATAAACCGTCGAAGCGGGACATCGCCTGGTCAGAGGCGGAACTCAAACAGACGGCGACGATGTATCGTTTGAACTCGCGTCCTGGGGAATTAGACGTCGAGCATTATCTCCGTATCGATAACACCCATTTAAGTCCGGAAGAGACAGCTGCACAAATTCAACGAGCGTTTGACCTATGAAAAAGCGGGTCCCCAACAAGGGAACCCGCTTTTGTCATGCCCACCAATCGGGGCGTTGATAGTCGACCAACACCTGTTTTTCGAGGAGGCGTGGCACGAGGTAAGAGGTGATGCTCGGAAGATCATCGTCGATGTCGGCCGGATGGACCATCACTTCGATGGACCCTCCAGGTTCGATGGCATCAAGCGTCGCATGGGAGACACCGTTCGCGTAAAATTGATCACTGAACCGTTCGGTCACCCACAAGTCTCGGCGCGACCCGAGCGTCGTTAAGGCCCGAAACGTCGTGTCATATTCTTCGGCGAGACGAATGATGACGTCATGCAGGACCGGCCATCCGTGAACGTGGTGATGACTATCGAGATGGTCGAGCGGGAGACCTGTCGCGAGAAACGCCTCGATTTGGGCTTTCCACTCGAGATAGACGAGCTCTGGATCAGGTGGTGTTTCCTTCAAGAAACGGCTCGTGTAGCGGAACGTGCCGTCTTCTTTTGTAAGGGGCGCACTCGTGTCGGCAAGCGGTTTGCCCCAAGTCAAGACGAGATGGACACCGACGCGAAGAGATGGATGCTGTTTCGCGAGTCTGACGGCTTCCTCGACGGCATACCCGTTCATAATCATCGTCGCCGAATTCACGATTCCATTCAGATGACTCTCCAAGGTGCCGGCGTTCACACCTGTCGTCAATCCGAAATCATCGGCGTTGACCAAGACGAACGTCTTAGGCATTGACGAGACCGAGTGCCTGATCGAGGACCAGGTCACCTTTCATCATCCCGTACGCCATATTGTCGATGACCGCGACCGGTACGTCGACGGACGATTTGATTTTCCCTTCAAGGTAGCGGACTTGTGGTCCAATCAAGATGACGTCAACGTTCGTCTGTTCTTTCAAACGAGACTCCGGGATGGCGTCAATACTTGCGTCGATTCCGCGGTTCGCAGCTTCTTTTCGCATTTTTTCCACTAAGATCGATGTCGACATACCTGCCGAGCAGACGAGTAAGATGTTCATGTT
Organism: Exiguobacterium sp. MMG028; assembly: GCF_027947425.1. NCBI lineage: Bacteria > Bacillati > Bacillota > Bacilli > Caryophanales > Exiguobacterium > Exiguobacterium sp. MMG028. The sequence goes on along the minus strand of NZ_JAQJIN010000002.1, from coordinate 256,736 downwards.
GTTTCCTCCAATCGATTCAAACGGGTGATCATGTCAATCATTTCGACGGCGAGTTCTTTCACGGTCATCGCCGTCATGAGGTGGTCTTGGGCGTGGACGAGGAGGACGCTCATATCGCTCGTCGTCCCCCGTGCCTCTTCTTGTAACAGTTCCGTCTGTAATTTATGTGCGTCTAGAAAAGCCGCATCGGCTTCTTTTAATTTGGTTGTCGCCTCGTCCGTTTCACCACGTTTTGCAGCAGCGATGGCTTCGAATGCCGACGAACGGGCATTCCCAGCGTGCAAAATAATCATAAATGAGAGTTCTTGAATCGTTTCGGTTTTCACGAAATCTTTTCTCCTTCCTCAGTTGCAGCTTTGTTTTTGTTGATTTCGGCTGTCATCGCTCTTGCTCCTGCCATGACGAATGGGATATACATCGCAGTCGCAATCGACAAGTTGACGATTTGAAGCAAGACACCACGGACGCTACCGCCAGTGACGAGGTAACCGCTGATGATTGGTGGCGTCGTCCAAGGAACGATGGCGACCGTCTTCGGAACCATACCTGTCGAGAGGGCGACGTATGAGATAATCGTGAGCGTGACCGGCACTAAGATGAACGGTACGAGCATGATCGGGTTCAAGACGATTGGAAGACCGAAGATGACCGGTTCGTTGATGTTAAAGAGACTGGCTGGTGTCGAGAGTTTTGCCACTTGGTGATATGGGTGATTCCGTTGCTTCCGCACGACGATGAAGATGGCGAGCAAGAGCGCGAACGTCGTACCCGATCCACCCATGAAGACGAATGCATCCAAGAACGGTTTTGTGACCGTATACGGCACATCAAACGCTGACGTTCCCGCTTGGAAAGCAGCCAAGTTCTGTTCGATGAGCGGGAGATAGACCGGCTCGATGACCGAACCGATGATGTTTGTCCCGTGAAGTCCGAAGAACCAAAGGATGTGGTTCAAGAACGCGATGACAAGGGCAGCAGGGAGCGAATCTCCGAAACCTTGGAGCGGTTGTTGAATCGCCTTAAAGATGACTTCAAACACACTGAGCTCGACGACGAGCGTCATGAAAAGCTGGAATCCTGCGACGACTGTCAAGATGATCATCGATGGGATGAGTGCCTGGAACGAACGTGTGACCCCACCCGGTACTCCTTCTGGCATCTTGATTGTCAGTTTCGTATTGATGAGATAGCGGAACATTTCCGTGACGGCAATCGACACGATGATGGCGACGAAGAGCCCTTGGGCACCGAGCCATGCGAAATTGAGACCCCAGTCGGCAGTGACCGGTACGAGCATGATGTATGAGGCGAGCGACAAGATCCCCGCTGCAAGTCCGTCGATTCCGTACGAACGGGCCAAGTTATACCCGATGGAGAAGGCAATCAGCAGACCGAGTATGGCGAACGAAGCGTTCCAGATGCTTCCGCCGAGTCCTTGCCAATTTCCTTCGCCGAACATGCTGTTCATCGAGCCAACGAAATCGAGCGAGAGACTACCGATGTTGACAGCCGGGAAGTTGTTAATGAGGACGGCGAGCGACCCGACGATGATGAGTGGCATGACGGAGACGAACCCGTCACGGATGGCGACTAAGTGCCTTTGGGACCCGATACGTCCCGCGATTTCAATAAACTTGTTCATGAATAGACCTCCTTCTTAAATTGGGGTAGGTACGCCTCGTGCGCTGTGAACAGCTCCTTGAGAAGCGGGTCGATCCGTTTCTCGTCTTGGATGAGCGGGTTCATGAGGCAGGCAAGATAGGCGTCCTCGTAAGAACCGGATACAGCCGCCTGGATGGCGAGCTGTTCAAACGTTTTTAAGTTCGTGATGAGTCCACGAATCGGGAGTGGTAATGACCCGATTGAGATCGGACGAGGACCAGACTTCGTGATGACGGCGTTCACTTCGATGACCGCGTCGTCTGGTAAGTCCCGAATCGTGCCGTTGTTGAGCGTGTTGACCGTTTGGATGTCGCCACGGTCATTGTGAATCGAGTCCATCAAATTGCAGGCGGCATCTGAATAGTAGGCGCCTCCACGTTTTTCAAGCTCTTCCGGTTTGACGGCGAGATCGACGTCTTTATATTTCTCGAACAACTGCGCCTCGACTTGTTGGACGACTTCGGCACGGGTGCCGTTTTGTTCGTACGCCTCGAGGTCTTTTTTCAACACGTCCTTCGTCTGGAAATAGTACTGGTGATACGGGTTCGGTAACATGCCGAGTGACGATAGGAACGATTCGCTCCATCCGAGACCGACGATGTTCGCTGGCGAGTAATCGTTGCCTGCATTGAGCGAAGCAAGGACGTCACCTGTCCGATCCACGCCGTCGACCCAGACGTGACGACCGAAGACGAAATGGTTCAATCCGATAAATTCAATCGCGACTCGTTCGACCGGCGTCTCGAGAATCTCTGCGACCGAGTTTCGCATGTTGAACGGGATGTTGCAGACACCGATGACCTTCTTATGAGATGAGTGCTTGAGTACGGCCTCGGTGACGATGCCCGCCGGATTGGTGAAGTTGACGAGCCAGGCGTCCGGGCAAATCTCGGCGACTTCATTGGCCAAGTCGATTAAGACGGGGATGGTACGGAACGCTTTGAATAATCCACCTGCGCCGTTCGTCTCTTGTCCGATGAAGCCATGCTTGAGCGGGATGCGTTCATCGAGCGCACGTGCCTTGAGTCCACCGACCCGAATCTGTGTCGAAACAAAATCTGCGCCGACGAGTGCGGCTCTTCGGTCGAGCGTCCAACTGAGTGTGATCTCGGCGTTGGCCTTCTCGATCATCCGCTGAGCGAGACGACCGACAATCTCTAGTTTCTCCCTCCCTTCTTCGATATCGACGAGCACGATCTCCCGAACGGGGAACGATGCTTGCCGATCAATCAATCCTTCGATGATTTCCGGGGTGTAACTAGACCCACCGCCGATGATGACGACCTTGACTGCCATGGTGTCAACTCCTCCTTTTGAAAGCGATTTCTTTTTGTCGTAACAAATATAACAAATAGTACAACTTTCGGCAATATAAAAAATACAAATAATACAATTAGTTTTTTGTATTTGCAATTGTATGCTTGCTGTATCACAATAAAGGAACCAACCTAACGTAAAGGAGATGGAGGTATGTCGCAATCGACGCTCCAAACCGCAATCAAGGATGAATTGTTGTCCCGCATCAAAAGTGGGCATTATAAAGAAGGGGAGAAATTTCCGACCGAGTACGCGCTTTGCGAGGAGTTTGATGTGAGCCGAACGACGGTGCGTGGCGCCCTCAACCAATTGACGACAGAAGGGTATTTGGTCCGCCAACAAGGTCGCGGCACGTTCGTCGCCGGGAAGAAAGTCCAACAGACGCTATCGTATACACCGAACAACTATGCGGCCCAGCTCGCCGTTCAAGGGAAGCGTGGTCAGGTCGCGTTGATCGACATCTCCGTCATCTCGGCATCCGGTCAAATCGCTTCAGTGTTCGAAGCAGAGGACAATGCGCCGATTCAAAAGATTGAGCGGATTCGTCATGCGGACGGGGAACCGACCCAGTATGAGGTCTCATTCATCCCGTGGAAGATTGCACCGGGGATCACGAAAGAACAGGCGGAGCATTCGCTCTTCCGAACACTCGCTGAAGTCCATGATGTCCATGTCGCGAAGACGACGGAGGCATTGGAGATTGCCCTTGCTGACGAGAAGGTGAGTACGCTCCTCAACTGTCCACTTGGGTCGCCATGTTTCCATATCGAGACGGTGACAGAGGATGAGTCGGGACGGGCGATTGAATACTCACGCTCCTACTTCCGTGGGGATAAGACGAGCTTCGTCATCGAACGGAATTATAACTAACAAAAGCGCCCGACTGTTTCGTATGGAAACGGTCGAGCGCTTTGTTCGTTTCACCTATAACAAAAAGAATCATGTTCATTTTGGTCTGAGATGACTATGTTTATCGATGAAATAAGTACGAATCTAAATCATTTTACAGACAAGGGTTTTCAAAATGTAACTCGAATGTTGTAACAGATGACATAATTCGAAAGGTGATAAAATATGACCGTAACTACATTTATTGGTGTTCTAATTTTGGGTCTCTTGCTCTTAGGGTTGGGAATTCGTTCAAAAGATTGAAGAGAATAAATTCAAGTAATGGATGGCGAGGGGAGGAAGCTAGATGAATGAATGGGAAAAATGGATTCCGTTAGAGTCTATTCCAGCACGTCTGTATAAAGAGTCATTAATTGATGATGGTGATTCTTTGCGAATTATCTTAAGTGATGAAACAGAGGGGCAGAAATATTCATTCCTGTTTGATGGTCTTGTACTTTCTTATCGAAACTCGGACGAAGGTTCAAGATTGAGGACGTTAGAGCATCTGCATCAGCATTATGCACATCTTGAGTACGGGAACTGGACGTTATTCAAAGTAAAAAATTCTAGTTATCTGGAATGGTTTAACCGAGAGTCTCTTAAACGGTATGAAAGTATAGTTGAAATGGAGCATTATGTTTTTCTAACATCAAATGATGTGATTGAAGTGCTATCGGTTGATGCTCCAACAATAACAAAGGTGGTATAGCGTAGATTTTATTTGCAAAACATTTATTCCTCGTCCAATTCTTTCATCATCTCTTCGAATGAGATTGCTTTCGATGCCTTTTGATGATGATACATCGTTTCGTGATATCGATTTAGGTCTCTTTCGTTTTGAATATGTTCAATCATCACATCGCGAATGAAGGTAGACAGGTGCAGCTGTTTCGCTTCTACATATTCCTTGATGAATCTCGCATCTTCTTCATTGAGATGGATATTTATCGTTTCCATCACAGACACCCCCTTAATCTGATTATAACCGATTACAAACGGCATTCTTGACCACCTCATCCTCTCTTTTTTGTACACTAGAACCAGGAGGCGAGAGAAGCATGTCAATCATTGAATTCAAAGATGTGAGTCATCAAGACATCCTGCACCATGTGTCCGGGACGTTTCGAGAGGGGCGAATCACGACGTTCGTCGGACCGAGCGGCGCCGGCAAAACGACGTGTCTGAAGCATATCAATGGATTGCTGTCACCCGACACGGGCATGATTTTATTCAAAGGGGAAGATATCGCGGAGATGGACATCCTCGAACTTCGAAAAAAAATCGGGATGGCGTTCCAAAGTGCGCCGATGATTCAAGGGACCGTATACGACAATTTGAATCTTCCAAAAGCTATCTTTGACGAGACACTCGACCGAGACCGGGCTGCCGAATTGCTCCATCGCGTCGACTTGAGTGAGGCGCTCCTCGACCAACCCATCAAATCACTGTCGGGTGGGGAACGGAGCCGGGTCGCCATCGCCCGGACGCTCGTCAATAAACCGGACGTGCTCTTGCTCGATGAGATCACGGCGAGCCTCGATTACCGGACGGTGAAAGAGATCGAGCGACTCATCCGAAAACTGCAACAATCGTACGGCGTGACCGTCATTTGGATCACCCATGACTTAGACCAGGCGCGTCGGGTGAGTGACGACATGTGGTTCTTGAAAGATGGGGAGCTGCTTGCCTATGGGGACGCCTCGTTCATCGATGAATCGGACGATCCCGTCATCCAACAATTCGTCAGGGGGGAAGATTGATGTCATACATTGAACTCGCGACAGCGCTCATCTTCGTCGTCATCCCGCTTGCCTTGACGCTCGTCCTACGACTCGGACTCGAGCGAGATATTATCATCGCGACCGTCCGTTCCATCATTCAACTGCTGATCATCGGCTATATCTTGACGTTCGTCTTTGAGAGCGACAGTCCGATTTTCATGCTGTTGATGATCTTACTCATGATTGTCGCGGCAACACAGAATATTCGACGGAAAGGGGACGGGATTCCGGGCATCATGTGGATCATCGTCTTGACGCTTGTGACGATTGAAGCGCTGACGATGGGTCTCATGCTCGGGCTCGGCATCATCCCGTTTGAACCGGAAAAGGTCATTCCGATCAGTGGGATGGTCATCGGGAACAGTATGGTGTTGTCGCTCCTCTTCCTGAATAAGTTCAAAGACGAGGTCGAACGGAGTGACGACGTCATCGAACTCATCCTCTCGCTAGGCGGGACACCGAAAGTGGCCATCGACCGCAGCTTGAAGAATGCGATTCGCACGAGCATGATTCCGACCGTCGAGGCGCAAAAGACGATGGGCCTCGTCCAGCTACCGGGAATGATGAGCGGTCTCATCATCGGTGGGGCCGACCCGATGGAAGCGGTGCTGTACCAACTCTTGATTCTGTTCTTGATTTTGACGACTGCCTCTATTTCGGCGACACTTGTCGGTTACTTGGCGTATCCACGCCTGTTTAACGAGAAGATGCAGTATATCGGATTGACCTATCGGAAGGGGAAATGAGACATGATTACAGGGATTCATCATGTACAGCTCACGATTCCAACTGGAGCGGAACGAGAAGCGAAGGCGTTTTACAGAATTTCCGAGCGGGAAATCCCACTCCTTTAGGGGTGGGATGAAAGCTCGGCAGGATGCGGAGTGTCAGTAAAGAATCCGAAGGTTTTGGCGCTTCAAGTATCTGGAAATCTTCTTGTTGCAGTTTGTTGGTTAAACTGACACGATATTAATATGGAAACCAACTATAGAAGAACTCATACCACTGTTTCTCTAATCAATTATCACTTCGTTTTCTGTCCTCGATACAGAAGAAAGATATTCCTTCGTGACGATGTAGAAATACGTTTCAAAGGTTTGATGTCCGAAATATGCGAAGAACTGAATATCAAAATTATAGCCTTGGAATGCGATAAAGATCATACGCATATGTTCCTTAACGCCCCTCCAACACTGAGTCCTGCCGACATCATGGCAAAAATAAAGGGAGTAACATCTAAAAAGTTAAGAGAGGAATTTCCTCATCTTCAACATTTGCCGAGTCTCTGGACACGATCCTATTTCGTCTCCACCGCTGGAAATGTATCGAGCGAAACGATCAAACGTTATGTTGAACAACAAAAAACAAGGGGGTGACACCGTGTCTCAGACGCTGACAGTTAACATTAAACTGAAGCCGACAAAAGAACAGGAAGTTGTTTTAAAAAGCATGGCAGAAACATATATCGAGACGGTCAATCAACTTATCTCTGATATGGTGGATGCTAAAGCGATGCTCAAATTGACAAGTAAAAGTGTTTGCGCTCATTTGCCTAGTGCCGTCAAGAATCAGATAATTAAAGACGCCCAAAGCGTATTTAAAAAAGCGAAGAAATCGAAATATGAAATAGTCCCAATCCTAAAGAAACCTTACTGCACATGGAACAATCAGAACTATTCGTTTGACTTCGAGTCCATCTCTCTTCCTATCATGGTAGATGGAAAAGCAAAGAAAACACCAATTAGAGCAGAAATGGTCGACAAACACAATCGCAACTTCTCGCTTCTTAATAACAAGTTGGGTGCGGTGCGCATTACGAAAAAGTCTGATAAGTGGATTGCCCAAATCGCCGTTACAATCCTCACAATCGAAAAGACGGGCTCAAGGATCCTTGGTGTGGATTTAGGCTTGAAAGTCCCGGCGGTCGCATCGACTGATTGCGATAAGGTAAGATTCTTTGGGAACGGTCGTGAAAACAAGTACATGAAACGCAAGTTTCGTGCGAAACGGAAAGAACTCGGTCAAAAGAAGAAGCTGAACGCAATCAAGGAACTGAACAACAAGGAGCAGCGTTGGATGAAAGACAAGGATCACAAGGTGAGCCGTGAGATCGTCGACTTCGCAAAAGAGAACAATATTTCTGTCATTCGCCTAGAGAAGCTAGCGAATATCCGGCAGACGGCAAGAACAAGCCGTAAAAACAATAAGAATCTGCATACATGGTCGTTCTATCGCTTGGCATTATTTATCGAGTACAAGGCGAAACTAGAAGGAATCAAGGTTGAATATGTCAATCCTGCATATACATCTCAAACATGCCCTTCTTGCGGGAGTCGGAATAAAGCGAAAGACCGTGCCTATTCGTGTTCTTGCGGATTTAATAAACATCGAGATTTAGTCGGTGCGATGAATATCCGAACCGCACCTGTGGTTGATGGTAAAAGTCAATCAGCCTGAGAATCTATATGATCTGTCTCAGGAGGGGTGATGGCACACCCTCATCTGGAGGTTTGAGCAAAACAGAAATGGACTGCGCTCGCACAAGCACTTCAGAATCCCACTCATCCTGAAGGGTGAGCTTGCGGCTTTAGCCGTGGGAGTGTCAATGCGACTTTCTCGGTTTACGTGAAATCGAGAAGCCGGACTCACTGAAAGGGCGCGGTGGATTTTGGCTTCAAGTCGGCGACCGTTCCGTTCATGTCGGTACTGAGGACGGCGTCGAACGACAGAAGACGAAAGCACACATGGCGTATGCTGTGACGGATTTAGGTCATTGGAAGGCGGCCCTCACAGAAAACGAGATTGTATACTTCGAAGGTATCCCGATTCCAGGATTCGACCGATTCGAGTTCCGGGACCCGTTCGGCAATCGGGTCGAAATGATTCAAGCGTTATAACAAAAGGGAGCATCCAGCGCGGATGCTCCCTTTGTCGTTCTTCAAGAAATACAGAATAGCTGCGTCAATTGTCTCCATTGGTCGGGATAGGCGTTACTACCGCTATGTTCATGAATGAGTTTTCCGTTAGCGTATACGCTAAGGTTCCACTGCGTACCATCTACAGTGATGACGCCTTCGGGTTCTTCGAAAACGATCGGCCAGCGATGCGTTCCGAGTGATTGAAACGCCACGCGGATCTGTTCTGCTTCTTCGCCTTCGAATTCCTCGGATATCGAAAGGGCGGATTGATCGACGTGACGAAGGACGGTACCATTTTCAAAAAAGGTCAGGGTACTCACATCAAACACACCAAAGCCACCGACACGAAAAACGGCCTCAATGGACGATTGTTCCGGACGCTTCAATCGACCGGTGAAGCGAAGTAGTCGACTTGGGAACGGGTGGCGGACGAATGGTGGAGGAATGTCAAAAAGATTGCGCAGTGTTTTGTGATTCATGAACATTCAACCTTTCTCGCATATAAGTTGTCCTGAGTATAGCGGAGTTCATATGAATGAGTAGGTAAAATAACGTTCAAGGTACGAAAAAAGCACCTCTCAACGAGATGCTTTGCTGTTAATACACTTCGTACGTTTGTCCCGTCTGCGCGCCTTCGACGCTCTTCACGTAGGCGAGGGCGACCCGTTCACCTGGCACCGCCGCATAGCCACGGAAGTATGGGCCATATGAATCGAGGGCTTCGACGAGAACGTTCGGGCTGACGTTGTTGATACGGATGCCCCGTGGCATCTCAATCGCTGCACAGGTGACAAATCCTTTGATGGCACCGTTCGCGAGTGCGGCCGATGCGCCTTCTTTAATGGGATCGTCCATCAAGATTCCGCTCGTCAGTGTGAAACTGCCACCATCGTTTACATGATCGAGCCCGAGAAGGACGAGGTTGACCTGCCCTTTGATCTTGCTGTCGATACTCTTTTGATTATCTGCCGGCGTCATCTCGGAAAGTGGACCGAAATGTGTGCTTCCTGCCGTACTGATGACCGCATCGACGCGACCGACCTGTTCGTACATCTGACGGATGCTGTCTTCAGAAGCGAGGTCGACTTGCACGTCCGCTCCGTTACGCCCAGCTCGGATGATTGTATGTGTTTTCTCCAATTCGTTTGCGACGGCCTGACCGACCGTACCGCTTGCCCCTACAAGTAAAATATTCATGTGAAAACTTCCCCTTTCGTCACGCTTAGATTCCTTTTCAGGGTAGCGGAAGGCGAGGACGTTCGGCAATCAAGTTGCTTCTAGTGAGCAACTGCTTCTCAAGTACAACGAAGATGGTTCAAGCTGCGGCCTTCTGCCCTCGTTGATTCATCACGATGACCCCAAGGACAATCAATAACAGACCAATCCCGTTCAATGCGGAGAGGACTTCTCCATATACGAACACGCCGATTAGACCCGTCGCCACCGTGCCGAGTCCGGCCCAGATGCTATAGGCGATACTGAGCGGGATTGTCTTCAAGACGATGCCCATGAGGGTGAATGAGGCGGCGAAACTAACCAAGAGAATGACACTCGGCACAAAGTTCGTGAATCCGTCCGATAGCTTTAACATCGATGTCCCGAGTACCTCGAATGCGATGGAAAAGAACAGTAAAAAATAAGCTTTCATCTTCATTCACCTCACAATTTCATAAAGACGAGCCCGATGATCACGAGCGCAATTCCGGTAACTTTTTGACGACTCACTTGTTCGTGGAAGACGACAAAGCCGATCACAGCCGTGAGCGCCGTCCCGACACCGCTCCAAAACGCATAGGCGAAGCTGAGCGGGATCGTGAAGAGCGCTAGTGATAACAAATAAAACGCCGTCCCGTAGCCGACGGCGACCCCGAGAATCGGAAGTCGATTTGTCGAGGTGGCGTTCACTTTCAACATGCTCGATCCGAATAGTTCGGAAACGATGGCCCCAATCAAATAGATGAATCCCATGTCAGGCACCTCCTTCAAGTAACTCGTCACATGCCTCTCGGATGAGGGCTGCTGCGCGGTCTTTGAACGATTCGCTATATCCATAAAGAACGGCGAACCAAAAACCGTCACAGAGGAGACGGAGTTTTAAAATCGCATTTTGGTCGGGACCGTCTTCTGCGAACCGTTCGTTCCAACCGGTCGAGACGTTGCTCCAAATCGACTCGCTCGCCGCATCTTCTTGTGAGGAGATGAAGACAGCGATGAGAGCTGTGTCTCCATGATCGACATCATCCAACGTCGCCAGTGCATAGGCGCGAGTGAACGGATACGGACCATCCGACAAATGGTCGCTGATTCGTGTTTCGAACGTCTCGATGGCCATTTCGTTCATCTGACGCAATAAGTTGGCCTTGCTATCAAAATGATAAAGGACACCGGCTTTCGTGATCCCTGCTTTCGTCGCCAATCGTTCGAGTGACAACTGACTGATGCCATCCTCTCGAATCATCTGGGCCGCCGTCTGCAACAACAATTGTTTTTTACTCATCGATTCACACCCCACTTTTACTTTACTGACCGTTTAGTAAAGTCATCCTACCAAATAATGATTCAGGTTGTCTAGCGAAATGACTGATGGAATAATGTGGGAAAGGGGGTGTCGGTATGGGCTCACATTTGATGCATCTCGTTATCGCAAACGAGATGATAAATGAGTTACCAGAACTCGATGAAGTTGCATTCACACTCGGGAGTCTTGCGCCGGACGCGACGACCGAAAAAGGAGATTCGCATTACTATGCGGGAAAACACGACGATTTATCACGTCGTCTCGATCTCGAACAGTACTGGTGTGATAGCTTAGGAGAGGACAGCTCGTTTCGACTCGGTTACTATGCGCATCTCGTCGCAGATGAGATTTGGCTACAAGGGTTTTACAAGAGTTGGTTGAAAGAAATCATTACCCAAAATCCAGAGAAACAGGCTGCCTACTATGCAGATTTTGATGCCTATAACGCCCGCCTGTCGAGACGACTAGGGGCGTTCGATTTCGAACGATTAAAAGGGGACCCGGCTTTCGATGAATTGATCGAAAAAATCGAGCGAGACACGGCGATGACAGAGGAGGGGACATACACAATGTTCTTGCCGCATCAGTTCGATGGTTATGTCGATACGTGTGTTCGTCGCTGCCTGGAGATGGTAAAACGGAAGCAGGCGATACTCGTATGAAGAAGCGATTTGCACCGCTATATGCGACGCTCGGACTCTTCATCTTGACGGTCATCACATTCTTCACGCTGAACGGACGGGTGTTTCCGAACCTCGAGTTGATGCCGGTCATCTGGGTATACGTCGCAATTGATGTCGGGTTGTTCGTCACATTGATTTGGGGATTGTTTTGGAAAGATCCAGTCGTCAAAATATACACAATCCTTGCGACGATTGGATTGATCATCCCGCTGTCGATTTGGATTTTCTTGTTGCTGTTGGCGAACGGGATTTCGGAGGCATGAGTTGAATGACTGAAAACGAGAAAAAATTACCTTTTGTGGCTCAAGCAGTCCCATTTTTGATTGGTTGTCTGATTTTTGGACCAATCGGATTGGTGATTCTGCTGTTCATGTGGAGACGCTTGGAACGAGATGAACGAATCATCTATTTGATTGCTGCGCTCTTCTTCACGTTATTCGACGTTCTCGACTATTTTACAGATGGTCTACTCTATTATTTGGTTTGAGAAAATGGATCTTTCCATTTTCTTTTTTTGTGCTCTCTATAGAAAGGAAATTTTTCCTATCCGAATCTTTACAATTTGACGTTGCGTATCCTTTTTTTGTTTGATATGCTACTTGATGAAAACGACAATGATAATCATTATCACTGATAACGAGAAAGAAAAAGAGACATACATAACCAACATGACTCGTTTTTTGGTGGAAGAATCATTGAAACTTACATACAGAGGAGATGGATGAAGTGGGGAAATTTAAACTTTCACTCATGTTGACGTTACTCGTCTTCGTACTCGCCGCATGTGGCGGAACGAGTGAGATGAAGCAAGAAGAGAACGTCGACGGTGCAACAAAAACAGAGACAGTCGAGATTACAGACGCGCACGGCACAATCGAGGTACCGGTCAATCCGGAGAAAGTCGTTGCCCTTGATAACCGTACGTTCGAAACATTGGCAGCGTGGGACATCGATTTGGTGGCGGCGCCGATTGGACTCCTTCCAGCTGAGTCACCATACGCATCAGACAAAGACATCGCAGACGTCGGTATGCACTTTGAACCGAACTTAGAGGCGATTGCGGGAGTAGACCCGGACGTCGTCATCGTCGGTCAACGTTTCGCGGATTACTACGAAGACATCAAAAAGTTGGTACCAGAAGCAGCGGTCATCGACTTAAACATTGAAATCCCAGAAGATGCAGGGACACCGGGTGAAATCTTGGTTAAAGGATTGAAAGACACGACACTCACGCTCGGCCAAATCTTTGATAAGAACGAAGAAGCGGCACAAATTGTCGCTGATCTCGACAAGTCGATCGAAGATGCAAAGGTAGCGTATAACGGAGAAGACACAATCATGTCTGTCATCGTATCAGGAGGAGACATCGGATTCTCAGCACCGGTGACGGGACGCGTGTTCGGACCGATGTACGATATCTTCGGATGGGTACCGGCCCTTGAAGTCGAGAAGACGACGGGTGACCACGAAGGTGATGAAGTATCTGTTGAAGCCATCGCAGAAAGCAACCCGGACTGGTTGTTCGTTCTAGACCGCGATGCACCACTCGGTGATGCAGAAGGAGCGGTGCCGGCAGAGGACGTCATCGACAACGCTCCGGCCCTTCAAAAGACGACGGCTGTGACAGAAGACCAAATCGTTTACGCGCCAAAAGACACGTACTTGAACGAATCGATTCAAACGTATTCGGAATTCTTCAACAGTGTTGCGGAAGCACTCACGAAGTAAGGGTTTGTTATGCAAAAACCATTGACAGCCAGGGTTGAGACGATGTCTCAGCCCTCCTTTTCTAAATTGTGGACGAAGTCGTTCGTATTCACCGCTATCATCGTCCTCGGTTTGGCGGTGCTGTCGCTCTTCACAGGCGTATATGACTTATCACGTACAGACGGCTTCGATATGTTTTGGATCACCCGCGTTCCTCGTACGGTCGCGCTCATGTTGACTGGTGCGGCGATGGCGATGGCGGGGCTCGTCATGCAGCTCATCACGCAAAACCGACTCGTCGAACCGACGACGACGGGGACGCTTGAATGGGCAGGGCTAGGCTTACTTACCGTGTACTTGCTCGTTCCGGCACCGAGCCTCATGATGCGGATGACCGGGGCCATCGTCTTTTCGTTCATCGGAACGATGGTGTTCTTCTGGTTCTTACGTTCGGTCAAACTCCGCTCGTCACTCATCGTCCCAATTATCGGACTTATGTTAGGGGCGGTCATCTCTGCCATCTCGACGTTCCTCGGTCTATTCTTCCGAGCCAGTCAGGCAATCGAGGGCTGGTTCGTCGGGTCGTTTGCTTCGGTACAAATCGGGCGTTATGAATATTTATGGGTCATCATCGTCGTGACGGTGCTCATCTTTCTACTGGCGAACCGCTTGACGCTCGCCGGGCTCGGGGAAGACATCGCAACGAGTCTCGGTGTGAACTATAACCAATTGATGATGATCGCGACCGGGCTCATCGCCTTGTCGGTCGGGGTCGTGGCGACGGTCATCGGGAATTTACCGTTCCTTGGCCTCATCGTCCCGAACCTCGTTTCGATGTTTCGTGGGGATGATTTACGCAGCAATCTGCCGTGGGTCTGTCTTGTCGGGATGGGCGCGATTCTCGTGAGTGATTTGATCTCACGGACAATCATCATGCCGTTCGAGCTCCCAGTCTCGCTCATTCTCGGAACGGTCGGTGCGTTCGTCTTTATCATGATTCTATTGCGGCAACGTAAAAAAGGAGGGGTTCGATGAGTACGGTCATTGAACGAGATGGCGTCGAAGTGAAGGTCGGGGCATTGACAGAAGAACGTCATGCTTCGGCGTTTCAATCGAAACGGGCGAGCAGACGCTATTGGCTCTTCTTAAGTGCCTTCATTCTCGGAGGACTCTTATGCGCGCTCGGCCTTCTCCTTTACAACAATCCGGTCTCGATTGACTCGCCTTCATTTGTGCCGGTCGTCGAACGGCGAATCGTTGCCATTGTGACGATGTTGATTGCGGCACTGTGTCAAAGTCTCGCGACGGTCGCGTTTCATTCCGTGACGAACAACCGAATCATCACGCCGTCGCTTCTCGGATTCGATGCGCTTTACTCGACGATTCAGACGAGCATGGTGTTCTTCTTCGGGGCAGGGGCGCTTATCGGATTCTCGGGAACAGGCGCCTTCTTGACGCAAGTCGGGCTCATGGTGACGATGAGTCTTCTCTTATATGGGTGGCTCTTATCGGGGAAGTACGCCAATCTTCAGCTCATGTTGCTCGTCGGGATCATCATCGGGACGGGACTGAATTCGGTGTCGTCGTTCATGCGCCGCATGCTCGCACCGTCCGAATTCGATATCCTTCAGGCGCGACTATTCGGATCGGTGACAAATGCCGACGTGGCCTATTTTCCGATTGTGATTCCGATTGTCATCATCGCCGGGACATTGTTGTTCTTGTTTTCGAACCGACTCAATATCGTGGCACTCGGCAAGGATATCGCGACGACGTTCGGCGTGAACCATCGGAGAAGCGTCATCTACACGCTCGTTCTCATCTCACTTTTGATGTCAGTGTCGACGGCGCTCATCGGGCCGCTCACGTTCTTCGGATTTTTAGTCGCGACGCTCAGTTATCAGGTCGCTTCGACGTATGACCATAAATACGTCTTCCCGATGGCGTTCGCCTTAGGGTTCTTCGTCCTGACGAGCGCATATTTCTTTATGTATCACATATTCCAGACGCCAAGTGTCGTCTCCGTCATCATCGAACTGTTCGGCGGACTCATCTTCTTGGCCGTCATTCTACGAAAGAGGTCGCTATGATTCAAATCGAACAAGTCAAAAAATCGTATACAGATGACGTCCACATCGGACCGCTCACGCTCGACATCCCAAAAGCCGGGTTCACCTCACTCATTGGACCGAACGGGGCAGGGAAGTCGACGACGCTCATGATGATCGGACGGTTACTCAACTTAGATGAGGGACAGATTCAAGTCGCCGGGATGGACGTGTCGAGCACGAAGTCGAAAGACTTGGCAAAAATCATCACAATCCTTCGTCAAGAGAACCATTTCGTGACGCGGCTCACGGTCCGGCAACTCGCCGGATTTGGTCGATTCCCGTATTCAAAAGGGAGATTGACGAAAGAGGACGAGGCGATCATCTCGAAATATATCGACTTCCTCGACTTAACCGCTCTCGAGAATCGCTATCTCGACGAACTGTCAGGTGGGCAGCGTCAGCGTGCGTATGTGGCGATGGTGCTCTGTCAGGAAACGGAATACGTCCTCCTCGATGAGCCGCTCAACAACCTGGATATCGCCCGTTCAGTGCAGATGATGGAATATTTGCGCCACGTCGCGGACGAATTTGGTCGGACGATTGTCACGGTACTTCACGACATCAATTTCGCGGCGAAATACTCGGACCGGATCTGTGCGATGAAAGATGGACAGATTGCCGCATTCGGGACGGTCGATGAGATTATGGACGCCAAAATTTTATCGGATATTTTTGAGACGAAACTCGAGATCATCGAAGGGCCGTATGGGCCGATTGCGGTGTATTAACGAAAGGGAGAATTCATATGAAAATTGATTGGACACCCATCACAAAAGTCGTAAACGAAGCACCCGATACATACACGTTCCATCTCGCGTTACCTCCCGAGTTCACGTGGCAAGAAGGGGCGCATACGCATCTTGCGCTCGAAGGATTTAACGCTGGGGACAAGCCGAACCGAAGCCTCGTCCGCCATATGTCGATCTCCACATTGCCGCACGAAGGGGCAATCGGCATCACGACCCGCATCAAGTCAGAATGTTCACCGTTCAAATCCATTCTTCGCGACATGGTACCAGGGGACAAGGTCGCCTTGTTCAAGACACATTCGAACGTTCCGCTTGAACGGAGCGGAAAGAACGTCTATCTGTTATCGGCGGGTGTCGGACTCGCGACATTCCGTCCAATCGTCCTCGAGTACTTGGCGAATGGGGAAGGCGTCCCGCATCTCCATTCGTTGAACGTCGATTCGTCGAAAGCGTATCTATTCGCTGACGTCTTCGAATCGAACGAGACCTTCACGTCCGAGTTCGTCCCGAGTCGGAAAGATTACTATGAACGAGTTGAAGCGTTGGCTGCCGATCAAGATGGATTGTTCTATGTCGTCGGCAGTGACGAACTGTTACGCGAGACGATTCATGTGCTCCAGACGAACGGGGTGGCGTGTGACAACATTAAAATCGATAAGCACGATTTTCAACGTGAAGACTTTTTAGGCTGACACTCAAACCGGGGAAACATTCCCCGGTTTTTTCGTGCACACCTGGACGAATCGCTCGAAGATACTGCGACCATCTGGTGTCCCGATCGACTCAGGATGGAACTGGACGCCATACGTCGGATGGGTCGGATGTTCGATTGCCATGATGACACCATCTGTCGTCTCTGCCGTGACAATCAAATTCGTCTCTTGTACGACGAGAGAGTGGTAGCGCATGACATCCATCGACAGGCCTTCGAACAGGACACCCGGTGATGTATTGATGCGCGACACTTTCCCGTGCATGACCTCGTTCGCTCGACCGACGACACCGCCGAACGATTCGGCGATGACTTGATGACCGAGACAGACCCCGAGAATCGGGACGTACCCGGACAATTGTCGAACGACCGCAAGGGAGACACCGGCATCATTTGGACCACCGGGACCTGGGGAAAGGATGATCCCACTCGGGTTCATGCGACGGATTTCTTCTATAGTATGTTCATCATTCCGAATGACGCAGACGTCACTGAATCGAGCGACGTCTTGATAGACGTTATACGTGAACGAATCATAGTTGTCGATGAGGAGAATCATGCGAACACCTCCAAAAGGGATTTGGCTTTATGCAACGTTTCTTCATACTCTGATACAGGGTCTGAATCATAGACGATGCCGGCACCTGCTTGGACGTGCGCCGTGTCACCTTGGATGACCATCGTCCGAATGGCGAGAGCAAAGTCGAATCCGCCCCGGACATCGAGATAACCGACCGCCCCGGCGTACACTTCGCGCTTCACCGTCTCGAGCTCGTCAATGAGTTGCATCGCCCGAATCTTCGGGGCACCCGAAACGGTACCGGCCGGAAGACAGGCGCGGAGCGCATCGATTGGCGTCACGTCTTCCCGCAGTTCACCTTTGACTTCTGAGACGAGATGCATCACATTTTTGAACCGTTCGAGCTCGATGTGTTTCGGGATCGTGACCGTGCCGACTTTAGCGACGCGACCGATGTCGTTCCGTCCGAGATCGAGAAGCATCCGGTGCTCGGCGAGTTCCTTCTCGTCCTGAAGAAGCGATTCCGCGTGACGCATGTCTTCCTCAACCGTCTTTCCACGTGGACGTGTGCCGGCGATGGGGTTCGTCGTCACTTTGCCGTTCTCGACCCGGACGAGACTCTCTGGTGAAGCACCGAGGACGATGGCTTCCCCGAGGTCGATATAGAATAAGTACGGGCTCTGGTTTTGTTTGCGGAGCGTCCGGTAAAAGTGGAACGGGTCACCGGTGAATGTGGCATCGATGCGTTGCGACAAGACGAGTTGGAACACCTCTCCGGCGAGGATGGCCTCTTTCGCTTGGAGCACGCGGTCGATGAATTCATCTTTTGTCGTCAAGATGTGTTCGCTCGTCCGAACGACCGGTTCAAGGGCATGTGTCTCCGGTGTCTCCAGTTGCTCACGGATGGATTCGAGTCGCTCGGTCGCATCCGTTTCACTCGTATCGATCAAGACGACCTGTTCTTCGAGATGGTCGTATAAGACGACCGTCTCATAGCTCTGGAAGAGGGCGTCCGGTAAATCGCGCGTCTCCGTCGGTGTGTTCGGGATCGGTTCATACACGCGAAGTAAGTCGTAGCCGATATAGCCAACGGCACCCCCGATGAACGGATACGGTGCAGTGATATCTTCACGTGTGATACGTTCAGATAGGGCGTGGAGCGGATCGTCCGCATAGATGGTGCCGGTCGAATCTGTCACGTCGTTCCCATCGACGCGGATCGTCTCGACCGGATTCGCTGCGATGATGGAATAGCGGCCGTGCTTGCCTTCCGCCCGACTCTCGAGCAGGACCTTACGCTCACCTTGCAGACGGTGGAAGATTGCCACCGGTGTCAATTCGTCGCCATTGATGATCAGTTGTTGCATCGAAATCTCCTCCTTAAACTAAAAAATCTCCCCGTCCCACATGTCCGATCGGACATGAAGGACGAGGAGATTCCCCGTGTTGCCACCTTCGTTGAAAGACGCCTTGTCTTCCCACTCATCGCGAACCATCATTCGCTGTCCCCGATAACGGGAGGACCCGTCAGAGCCTACATGTCGGTCTGAACGCTCAAAAGCCCATTCACGCAAGGCACGACACCGGTTCGCATCGACCACCGGCTTTCTGGAAACGTCCCTTCGCGCTACTCTTCTTTCTCATCGCGAGTTCGTATGAATGTTATCGTTACTTTACTGAAGAATCAATGAACTGTCAATTAAAAATAAAAAGTAAGCTAGTTGTGACCTTCGACTTTTTGGATGATTGGGTCAGATAGCTAATTCGTGACGATATTTGATTTGCTACAGAGTGTACTGTCGCATTGATGATTTTTTCTCCTTCACCTGAACGAGTTGTATAAAGATTGACCTATAGAGAAAAACTCAAGGGTTTTCTATATAAATTAATCCATCAAAATCAAAATGTGGTAATATTAATTACAAAATATGTATTCGTAGGTGGCGATATGATGAATGAATTAAAAGGATACAAACATGCGCTCAATCAGTTGACGGACGCTTCAATCGCCTTTGAGTCGATTGCTCTTGAATTAAACGAAATCGAAGTGGTAAACCAACTCCAAAGGGTCCGGCAATGGATAGAAGAACAAGATCTGCTTGTTGCGACGGTTGGGGAGGTCTCGGTCGGAAAGTCAACGTTTATGAATGCATTGCTGCGTCAACCAGTCTTACCGGTAGCAGTCAAAGAATCGACTGCACTTGTTACATATATCAAACGAGGCGAACGTTTGAAGGCAGCGCTCCATATTGATGGAAAGCTCGTCCATGAGTCGTATGACGTTGAAGAGTTCAATGCTCATTATACGGTTAATTCTAAAAAGTGGGTGGAAGAAGAGGCGGTAAAGGAACAAGAAATGTCGCGTCTCGAGCGTTTCAAGCAAATCATGACAAAGAAAGATAAACAAGGAGATAGTTATATTGAGATTCAAGCCAATAATCCGATTTTGCAGCATCGTGTTCAAATGATTGATACACCAGGTCTTAACGATGCAAGCGGGATTCGCTCTGTTATGACGAAAATGTTTGTCGGAAAAGCAGATGCCATCATCATGTTGTTGCGGGCTGACAAACTGTTGTCTCGATCGGAAGCCAGCTTTTTCGAAGATTTTGTATTAAAGAAACACCTCGAGCATGTATTTATCCTGGTCAACCGTTTCGACAAATTGACTGAAATAGACCAACAGCACGTGAAACGAGCGGCTTTTGAAAAATTCACGGAAATCGGCGTACCGAAAGAGAACATCTTCTTTGTGTCTGCGAAGCAAGCAACACAGGCAGACGCAATCGATACTTATCTCGAAACGGAAACGGGCGAGTTATCATCAAAATTACTCCGTAGATTAACGGACGGTCTGACAAACGAAGAAGCCAGGCAAGTACTTGTTGAAAAAAGCAAGACTTTCCGTCAAGACAGTGGTTTCGAAACATTTTTTACACAACTTGAAACGTTCCTCGTAACGAACAAGGGAGAAGGGCGCATCCAAAAAGTTAACGCGGAATTTAATTTAATTGGCGAACGTTTACTGAAAGTGCTCGAGGACACGCGAATACGTTTAAATGGTTCCCGAGCAGATATCGCAGTAACGTTAGAAGCGAACGAAAAAGAACGGCGACAAGCGATTGATGCGATGAAGGGAGTTAGGAAGAAATTTCTTGGCGAAGCGAACAAAGAAAAACTCGCCTTAATCGAACGATTTATGGAATTGATGAATTCAATCGAACTGGAAGTAAATGAAGAGATGAAGTTAACAATCGTCGAAACGGAAGAAGGTGTCAGTCGTTTACTTGATTTACGCTCGGCAGAGGTGACGAAAACGGTTGAGAAATGGGTCGGGCAAGAGCTGCCAGCAATCGAACGAAAAATTCGGAATTTGTATAAACAAGAGTATGGAAAGAAGCTTCCAGTTGCGAAAGAAACAGGGTTTGCTTTGTCCATGGTACAAACCGACTTCTTACCGACTGTATCGACATCATCGCAAGAAAATACAGACTATGTCGCGGCGGGCGGAGCAGTCGCAGGGGTTGGAGCGGCTGCCTTGCTCGGTGCTGGGGTGTTCGGTGCGATGCTTCTTGCACCAATCGCTGCTGTAGGTGCGGTCATGCTTCTTGGTGGCAGCGAGAGCTCATCGTCGGTCAAACCAAAAGCACGGTTGGAAAAAGAGTTAAGCAAAATGTATGTCCGAGCGAGAAAAGAGTTGAAACGTGAGCTCGACAAAGGTTTCGATGACTCAGTAGATGCTTGGATTCATCAAATGGAAGAAAGTTTGAAACTCGAATATGAGCGGACCGAACAACGTTTGAAACAAATCGAGCATCAGATGACCGAGAACGAAACGTCGCTCCAAGACGAACTGGTTGTCGTTGAAGACCTGGAACGCATGTTGGAGAGTCGACTAGAACAAATTCAATCAATCAAGGTGAGGTGAGCCTATGTGGGAATTGACACGAGATAAACTTTCACAAGCAGAGGCGGTTTTGAATCAAGAAGAAATTTTGATTGTCGTTGTTGGTGAATTCAATCACGGTAAAACGACGTTCGTCAACAGTTTACTCCGACAAGACTTGTTACCGATGGGCATTTTGCCGACCACAGCAACTGTGAATATCATCGGTAAAGGCAATCGAAAGATTGAGGTACATGACGGAGAGAGCGCGACAACAGTTGAGGCACAAGCACTCGTAAGCTATATCGGTGATGCGGACGTCAGTCAAATCGATTGGATTGCGATTCGCGATCCGCTTGTTCCGTTCGAACCACCTGTCTTCCTGGTCGATACACCGGGGTTGAACGATATGAATAAACGTCGGAGTGACGTGGCCTATCGCTTCATTCCAAAAGCAGATATCATCTTTTTCTTGTTAAAAGCAGATCAACCAATCTCTGAAACTGAGCTCGTATTTTTGAAAGAAACGTTGCTTGAAGAAGGACTTGAGAGAATCGTGTTCGTCATGAACTTTGCGGATGTCTTTGAAGACGAGGAGGAAGAGCTCGAGGAAATGATGGACGATCTTCGCAGAACATTAGAAACGATAGATGGCATCACAAATCCTGTCATTATCCCATTTGATGCAAAAGGAGCACTCCGTGAAGCGATGGATGGTGACACGACAGCCGTTGACGTGCTCGTCCAGCAAATTGAAGCATTCCAAAAGGAAGGGACAGACCGATTGCGACGGCCTCGCTATGAACTGATGTACAAACAAATCCTTGATACGTTCAGTTATGAACGTGAACTGATGGAACAACTTTCCGAAATGAAGCGAAACGAGCTCGAGGCGATGGTCGGGATTCTTGAAGTTACAGAAACGACGCTTCAAGCGCACTTTATTGAAATTTCGTCTTATCTGGATACACGTCGGAATGAGCTCCTCCTTATGATTGATAAGTCGGTTGATTATCTGCATGACGAATGGGTAACGGCGTGTAACCGCGTTGTCAGACGCTACCAAGGGCCAGCGTCACAGTTCATGACCGTGATTGAACAGGACCTAGAGCATTTATTGAATGTTGAGCGAAAACGGTGGGTTGAAAAGTATACGCCCCAACTCGAACATTATGTAGCAAATGTTCAGAGCGAGGTTAAACGTTCCATCCGGGAAGCGACGACTGAACAGACTGTTGTTTTGTGGAAACAGATTGAAGAAACAGAAATCGGCAGGCATGACATATTGTTTCGTCCGCCGTTCACGGTTCAAGGTCAGGATCCGACAATCACAGCCGGATTATTCGCAGGTGGTGCGGCCGCTGTGATGATGGGGCTTGGAGGTGGATTATTGCTACCGTTTGTTGGGCTTGCGGCGTATCCAATGATTCGGAAACACCTAGAAGAGAAGGCGCTTGAAGAGGCGAAACAGCTCGTTCTTCTTGAGATAGACGGCATCGTTTCCAGCATCTTAAAAGAGTTGAAGCATGAACTCGAGTCGTATGTGATTCGCATGTTCGAACAAATGGAGTCGGTGACTCATGAACAGGCAACTCGTTACTACCAGAAACAACAAGAACAGCTCGAACGACAGTTGAAACAAAGTGAACATGCCGAAACGATGCGTCTTCAAACATCTTCGGCGGACGTACGTGAGATTGAAACGGCAATCGCACGATTCGGTCGGGAACTAGAGCGGAGGTTGGCAGGAAACGGCAACATGTAAATTCATACACATCCCCGTTTCAAGAAACGGGGATGTGTTTATGGAGCTTACGAACGACGATAATAACCATCTCCATCAAAGGTTCTTGTATCTCCATCACCATCACGGAAATAACCTTGTACATATGTGCCATCGGCTTTAAAATAGCCGTTCACCCAGTGAGGCTCGACGTACGTCAGTTTCAATGGCTCAATGGAAACATGATGTACATGGGCAAGTGGATCGAGTTTGGTTAGACAGTCCGATGCGCTCAGGTGTCCGACCATAGATTCTGACAGGACAAACGGATGATTGTGAACGTCTTGGGCCGTCAGTTCACTGAGCGGATTGAGGTCAAATAAATCAAAATCGTGGTCCATACGAACACTTCCTTTTCTAATTTTTTTTAGTTTAACACAGAAGAGTGAGCGTAATGTAAAAAAATAGTAAAACACTTCAAACGTTTCTTAGTAAAATCGATGACCTTTAAAATCAAAAAAATAAGGGGGGATCTTATGGAGTATTATGAATCATTACACGAAGTGAGCGAAATGCTTGAAGTGCCTTCAGCAAAGGTTGCGCTCAACTTTTTAAAAGATTATACGCGATCGACGAAAGTTCCGTCCGTTGCTTTTGTCGGTGAATTTAGTTCAGGTAAGACAAGTTTAGTTGCATCATTATTACAGACCGTGGTTGGTTACATAAGTGTACTCGAAGCGACAAAAGTGCCCGTCTACTTTGTTTACGGGGAAAGTCAACGTGTCTATCTGGTTCGAAAGAACAAACAATTCGGAATCGATGAAATCCCCTTCTCACAATTAAAAGAAGTGACACGGAATACATCTGAAAACATCGACTGGATGATGGTAACACTCCCGATTAAAGAGTTGAAAATAATGAATTTAATTGACACACCAGGATTGAATGCGGAGACTAATTTTACTCTTGAATTTTGTCCTACCCCTTTATATGCCTGGTGCCTACCTTATGGAGAGCCGCTGAGCGAAACACAATTAATTGCCGTGAACGAATTGGCTGTGTCGGACATGTATTGGTTAGCTACGAAAGCCGATCTTGTTGACGAAGACGAAATCGATGAGGTGGAAGAGTTAGTAGCGGATACTATGCAACAGATCCAATTTCTTGACGTGCGAACTGTTTCGGCAACATGGATGTCAGCAGATCAAGAACAATCAAAAAAACTTTGGAGCGCATTGTACGAATGGACGACGCGTACTTCAATATCAAATGATGAGGTAGATACATTCGTTTCAAAAGTGGAATATCTCGTCGGGGAATCTCTGTTAAACAAGATAAATCAGACGTATCAAAGCATCGACCGACAAGTTCACCCACTTTATACTCATTATCAAGCTTATTTAAAGAAGATTGAATCGGTAGAAGCTGAATTTGGCGACGTCTACAATCACTTTATATGGGAGTGGCGAAACGTTGTACAGGCTACTCTTTTGAAACAAAAGGTTCCTTCGATTGCTGATGCATATAGAGAAATGGGACGGACACATTTTATGCTATTCAAAGCGCATAATGATTTTGAAGTACCGTCTTCTGATCGCACTTTCATGGAAAACGAGAAAGTAAAACTTGAAACCTTCACTTCAATCTTAGATATGCCGTCACTTCAAGAAGTGATAAAACGAGGTTTGAATAATCGACACCAAAGCACCAGACGTAGCGTTCTAAAAATATTAAGTAAAATCGAACAGCTGCTTGAAAAAGAAGATATGATATTACATGAGGAACTTGTCAAAGAGTGGGAAAAATCAATTGCACGTCTTGATGACAAGATGGAAGAAATCCTAAAGATGATTCAACAAAAGATGGAACGCGATTATTTATTCGATATCGGAAAAGTGAAAGACAATAGTGAACTTGCTACGGAAGACGAGCCTTATCCGTTAGACACCGTTGTGTTGAACAGTTCGCTGATGTCGCAACCGGGAAGAGACAAAAATATCATCTTGATTGAGCGAATTGAAAGACAACTATTATCGCTGAATCATTATAATGTGGAAGGAGTGGAACGAATATTAAGCGACGCTCCACGCCAAATTTGGAAATTACCGAATAAAACCGAAGTGAAAACTTCACCTTGGCGTGCCGTTCGACACGCTCTTAAAAAGTTAGAATATCTGAAGAGGACGTTTCGATCGGAATCAATACTTTGGGAGAATGAGCGTCAACAGGCGGTCAAGGAGCTTCATACGATGTCGAGTCGTATACACGAGGTGCTTCATCACTTACCAAAATCCGATTCAGATGATGAAGATTGGTTTGAAGTCAACGATATGGCGGTAGAAGTCGTTCAGGACGTCCAAACAATAGTCAAGAAAACTAGGGAAAACACGGTCCTTCACCATAGCCCAATCATGGAACTGAACGAGACTCCGCACATATGGTCGCATACACTAAAGCGACAAGTGTTGTATAAAGGATTCCTTGTTTCGTCATTGAAGTTGATGTTTATCTTATCTGTCATAAATGTGATTGGCTATTTCTCAACCGACTCGATACTATTCATGTCACCGTTTCTATTTCCGGTAACTACAGGAACAACTTATATAGTAATTGCAACAGCTTTAACATTCATCGAGCAACGATATCTTGAACGAAAAAGGTTTGATAGAAAGTAGGACTGTATTGAATCGACGACATCTAGACATGAAAACAAGCACTGGACACTATTCGTCCGGTGCTTGTTTTATTTGATCATTGCGATGTGAATTCATGGAAAGAATTATGATGGAACCAATGACACGGGTATCGGACATGAGGAGCGGCATGAGAAACAGCTGCCTGTTGAACGTATTCTTAAAGTGACTTATATCCAAGGAAATACGTCCGCCACATCGGATCATAAATCGAGTTAATTTGAAGCATTTCGCCCCCGGCATGGATGAAGAACTCGTCATCAAGCATGATGCCGATATGGGATGGACCGTTCCGATACGTACCGGCAAAGAAGATGATATCGCCGCGGCGCCCGCTCGTGATGGAAGTTCTCTTGTTTTTAAAATGGTTGCTATTCCAGTAACCGGCGACGTTCGTCCGACCGCCGACCTTCCCGGCTTGGTTCGCCGCATAATGAACAAGTCCTGAACAGTCGAAACCGCCATTCAATGGAGATTGCGATCCCCACGTGTATGGTGTCCCGAGGTGGCGCACCGCGGCTGCGACGAGTCGTTCCTTTTGGGTGTTTCCGCGTTTCGTGAGGAGTGAATCGACTTTCACTCGAATGTCTGAAACTTTCACGTAGACCGGAAGCCAGTTGTATTGGATCAAGTACGAGTCACCACTCTTAGAACGTGGATAAACGCGTCGGTTCGTGTCGAGATAGCCGATTGGTCGTGTGTCGTTCGGGTTGGCATAAAAGGGCGTCCGCGTTGTCGTAGTATAGTGCGCCGCAACGTTCACCCTCGTATGAAGAATGGCTTTCGGTTGCGTTTTGGCGATATAGGGATTCAACACATAGGTGGTCTTTCCATTCGGCAGACGCACTTGCCAAAAGTCATCGTCAATGGAACGGATACCGACAAGGCGTGTGCCACGTTTCAACGTCCCGGCCGGGCGTGCATAGGCGACATCGGTTGAGAAGTGTGGTGTTCCATCAAGCTGGACGTAAAATACAGTACCTGCCTTCGATTTTGCGGGCGGTTTATTCAAGCTAAGATATCCGGTTGCCATATATCGGTACTGTCCTCCGATTCGCACCCGTGTATAATACCCGCTTGTTCCGAACGTTTCGACAACCTGTCCCCGCTTAAGTCGGGTGACGCGCGATGTTGTCGAAGCGGACGCATAGACACTGACATCGTTGAATTTTACAAAGCGTTTGCCTGTTGCCTCGTAAAGTGGAGGTTTTGTTGTACTGAGCACGTTCGTTGGTATGAAGTGAAAAGTGCCATTTATGAATACGCGCGTGTATGCGCCTTCCGTTCCATAAATATTTACGAGATGCCCTCTCTTGAAAGTACCAATACTATTTTTCGGTGCAGCCTGCCGATAGATGGGAGTCTGTTTCAAAATATAGCGGACACCCGTTTTTTGGTACGTCGGTTTTGTCGTCCCTATGTCGTTTGAATCGATATAGACGAACTGTCCTCCGACATACAAACGAGTGAGTGTACCTTCCGTCCCGTATATGTTGACGAGACGTCCGCGCTTCAACGTGATGACAATTTTTTTACGATCGACATCGAAGTAAACGATGGTGTCCCGTTGCACATAACGCTGTCCCGACTTTTGATATGTCGGCTTTTGTAGGGAAGTATGTGCAGTTTCGATATAGACGAAGCGACCACCGGCATAAATACGTGTGAGTTTTCCAATTGACCCGTATACATTAATTCGTTGCCCGCGTGGCAATGTACCAATCGTGCTCGTTTGGGCAGGGTCACTAAAAATGTGAGCAGTCGTCACGACGAACCGTTGCTCGACTTTGATAGGGGACGAACTTAGCTGTTCGAGTGCAACATAAGCGTAACCATCCGATGTTTGTAGTCGTGCGTATCCGTCGATATCGCCTGCAACGGTGAGGGTTTCAGCCAGTTCAGTGTAACGAATCGAGTCTCCTGTCTCTGGTTTCTCGAACACTGGGGCAGATTGTTTTGCATATCTCGTTTCTGTCGTCACAACTGGGGCCGTCTCGCTCAAGGCGTCACGGGAAATATACGTTTCATCGATAGTCTTCATAAAGTCGCTTCCTTGAAGATCATAAACTTCGACTTTTTTACCGAAAGGGAGATACTCGACACGTTCACCGTTCGCATCGACTGCATACGTTTCTCGGAGGACGTAGCGTGATGTTGCCGTCACGAGGTCAGCGTTACGGACATAACCTTCTATCGTTTCGGTACGAACGAGAGTGTGGCTCATGAGTCGTTCGAGTATAGTGACCGGTGTACCGGCAGGGATGACTTGGAGACTTGTCGCTTCATCAATCTCCTCGAAAACAGATGTCTCGATGGTCGTGACTGTCCGAGACTCGGCCGAGAAGGCGAAGGTCGATGTTGATAAAAATAAGCTAAAGAAAAACAAAAGACTAAACAATCGTTTCAATAAAAGCACCTCAATCAAATAATGTAGTATACGAAAATATGTAAGCTTTCCATTTTTTAGTATACTGTTCCGTCGGGGAAAGGGAAGGCGGTTTTAGAAGATGAGGGAAATGGATCGTAAAAACGAAAGCATCAATTCGTCATTTCATTTGTTCATGTCGATGAAATCGAATTGAACGGATTGGGATAAGACCCCGGAATCGGTCGTCAAAAGATGATTTAAGTCACCTCGAAACATTAAAGAAATCTTTTTGTTACATATTTGAAACATTAACCGATATATATCGTAGAAGCATCTAGAGCGAAATGCTCTATCTGATAAGAAGAGAGGAAACGACATGAAGCAAACAGTTCAACGAATTATTGTGATTTTGACCACACTCGTCCTCATCGTCTCACTTATGCCACCGAGCACGTATGCAGATGCCGGGAGTGGGATGACCGAAGCAACATTACTTACACCGGGAGAGGCCGTCGAATTTACGACAGGTACAGAGAAGGTGAACACGTACTGGTTCAAGATGGAACGAGAGGTTTCATCAATGACACATATGGAAATCACTCTCGACGCGTCGAAGTTAACGAATGTCTCAGTCTATCCAAGTGCGGACATGGCAGCCAAAGACGAAACGTTTGACCGATACCGTTCGAGTGCGACACAAGATGGAGAACAACGTACGGCAAAAATTGAATTGCCATATGCTTGGGAAGGTCCGTATTTCATCAAAGTCGAGTACATGCCCATGGACGTACCGATGAACATGGCGAGCGATGAGTTTCCTGAGGGTGAAGAGTCGCCAAATCAAGACCTGTCGACCTTCGCTTCAAACATTAAGCTCGTCTACAACCCAGTCAAATTACCGGTCAAATATGAGCAGGTTGGCGTTGATATGTGTGCCGTAGAATCTATTCTACAACCCACTCCAGAACGAGATTCAATGTTGAAAGTGATTCGTCGAATTCAGTCAGAAGTCTTAAGCAATTCGCCAAAAGGGCGGGAGTTATCAACGCTTTATTATCGTGCTTCTCCATATATCGTCAAAACAATTACATTCAATGGTGAAAAACGAAAAACGGCGTTGAGTGATTTAAAGACGTTACGTCCATTGTTCACAGCCCTTGTTGAACACGAAGAATACACGGTGAAGACGCAAGACGCCGCTGCAATTAAACGTCTTCATCTCCTTGTCATGGAGAGCGTTCCTTCAGCGTTGCGAGCTGAAGTCACCGACATCGCAGGAGCGCTCGGAATGGACAGTCTTGCCGGTACACCACTCGCCGATTTGTTCGGCCAAATTGGGATTGAAGTTCAGCAGGCTCACCCACCACGCTATATCGTCAAATATAAATCTTCGCCGCATACGTCGCTCGGTAAGATGAACGCGATGAATGATGTCTCGGCCGAGCGTCTTTCTATCGGTGCGCCAGGCGATCACTTCGCCCTCGTCGATGTCGAAGAGGCGTCATTAAAAACGCAGGCGATGGCAAAGGCAACACTTGAAAGGGACGCAAACGTTGAATACATCGAACCCGTTCAAACGTATCAAGCGTTCGCATCGGACGTGAGCCTCGACTACCAATGGGCAATCAATGAACGTTCGCTCCTGAAGCCATTTAAAGATTCAGGGATTGGTCTCGATGCTTACGAAACGCTCAACCTGCCAGGGCAATCGATTAAAGTCGCGGTCCTCGATACGGGTGTCGATTACCGTCTGCTCGACTTAAAAGGGAAAATCGATATCGCGAATGAGAAAAATTTCGTCGACCCGAACGGAGAAGGTGACGCGCTTGACGATCATGGGCACGGGACACACGTTGCTTCAATCATCGGTGCGGTTCGGGATAATGGCGTCTCGATGCGCGGTATCATGCCGAACGTTTCCATTCTCCCAGTGAAAGTGCTTGATGCGAGCGGGTCGGGGGACACTGACCAAATCGCACTCGGCATCAAGTATGCAGTCGATGCCGGGGCGAAAGTCATCAATATGAGTCTTGGTGGCGGCGAAAGTCGGACGATGGGGTATATGCTGCAGTACGCGTATGAGCGTGGCGTTACTATCGTCGCGGCGACCGGGAATGATGGGCAATCACAACTCTCGTACCCAGCGTCATCAACATACACGATTTCGGTCGGAGCGACGAACACGTTTGGCCTCGTTTCGGATTATTCAAACTACGGTCTCGGTGTCGATGTCGTCGCACCGGGCTCGAAAGTTGCGAGTCTCGTCCCAGACGGCAACGTCGTCTATATGGACGGCACGAGCATGGCAACACCTCATGTCACGGCTATTGCGGCCCTGTTGAAATCCCGATATCCGAGTCTGACAGTCGAACAGATGCGCGCTCTCTTGCAACGGACAGCTGACCCGATTGCCTTCTCTGGCGGGGACGTACCGAAGGATCCGCGAACAGGAGATGGGCTCGACTATGTGCTAGAAGAAGCAGCTGTTCGCCCACCGACATATTATGATGTTGTGAGCGGATATGGAAAGGTGAACATTTTTCGTGCCGAGTCGATGATGCAACTTGGAACAAAAACGGTCCGAGTCGTTGATAACGCCCCAATCGTGAACGTTCAAGCGAAAACAGGAACACAAATCACTGTCTATGCCGGGACAAAACGATTAGGAAGTGCTGTATCGAAAAATGGACGTGCTATCTTCTACGTGCCCGCCCAAAAAATCGGGACGGTCTTACGTGTCGACTACAGCCGGAACCAATTGCGAACGGGGGAGCGTCTTGTCGTTCATGCAGGAATACGTCCCGCAAAACCGAGTGTCATTCCGATTCGTGCGAACGCTAGACAAGTCACCGGCAAAGCGACAGCAGGAATGACGGTCATCGTCCGTGACAAAAAGCGGAAAGTGATCGGCAAGACGACGGTTAGTCTGAGTGGTACGTATATCGCCAAAACGCGCCTGCTGAGAAAGGGAGAGCCGCTCACGGTCCATGTTATGGACGCGAATGGAAAAGTCAGTCCAATTACCTATACGACCGTACGCTAAAATCAGTTGTTCTTTTGAAATAGATTGACTGGTTGTTATCGTCAAAGGATTATAGGAATAGTTGCTAAAAATCGTGGGAAACAGGTAAATATGAAAGTGAAACGTGCCTTTGGATAGGAGAGTGTGCTACACTTTCGCTGAAAGGGTGAATGAAGATTTGAATACAGATACGATACGCGATTTGGCGACCGAGCGCCTCGCGGCCCAACTAGCGGGTGATCTCGGCAAAATGAGCGATTTGATGAGCGAAACGTTCCGATACGTCGACTCGAGCGGTCGTCAGTTCGATAAAGAAACGTATTTGGACCTATTCGTCGATCCAGCTATGATTCAATGGATCAGCCAAGAAATGGTGACGTTCCAAGACAATATTCATGGCGACGTCGCGATTGTCGAGACACTACTCGAAGAGAAGTTCGTCCTTGGGACAAATGCATATGAGGGTCGCTTTTGGGCGCTCCATATCTATAAGAAGGAAGGCGACGTCTGGATGTGGCAAGGTGGCCAGACGACACTCGTCAATGAAGGTTGATCCCGTAGGGGGTCAACTTTTTTTGTGGAAATTAAAAAACCGGTTCACCTCTTAGAGTAATCAGACCGATTTCATATGTCTAATTTCGTTACAATAAAATGGGAGAAATCGACAAGGAGGTGGGTGGCCGATTCACGGCCATGACAACATGAACAAATTTATTAAACGACTCGGGGCGGGATTGTTCGCTCTATCGCTCGTGACAGCGAGCCCGAACCCGATCTCATTCGAACCGCAGTCTGCTTCGGCAGCAACACAGGCGAAAGTGTTCAACAAGGATACGAACATTCAGGCAGGCGCTTATCGAGCAGCGAAAGTCGTCCGATCCGTCAAACAAGGTGAGGTGGCGGACGTGCTCGAAGTGAAGGGGAGTTGGACGAAAGTCCGCGTCGGCACTGTGACGGGCTGGGTCGCAGGCTGGGACTTGTCCGCTAAGACTGCACCGGTCATAACGAAAGTGTTCAACAAGGACACACAAATTCAGTCAGGAGCATTTCGAGCAGCGAAAGTCGTCCGATCCGTCAAACAAGGTGAGGTGGCGAGCGTGCTCGAAGTGAAGGGGAGTTGGACGAAAGTCCGCATCGGCACTGTGACGGGCTGGGTCGCAGGCTGGGATTTATCTGACAAAATGGCTGAAGCGTATGAAGCGGTGGAGGCGTTTGTGCTCAAGGCCGGACGCTATCAGGCGGCACGGGTCGTCGCGAATGTACCGGCGGGTGCGAAACTTGAACGTATCGCCGTTCACGGATCATGGAGTGAAGTCATCTACAACGGCATGCGCGGTTTTGTCGCCAATTGGAGCATCCGTCAACAGACTGCCGAAAAACTCGTTCAAGGGAAGAGAATTCGGGCCATGGATATTATTCAGGCGACTGCAACCTATAATCCGCCGGAAGGAAACCCGTTTTATTTATATGATGAGGATTTATACGTTGCAGACCTTCCAAAGGGAGACCAGATGGGTTTTGCTTACACGAGCAATGAAAGAAAAAGTGAGACATACATTCTTTCAATCGTGAGTCAAATCTATGCAAAAGGACCGTACGCCTCAAATGTCGCACAAGATATGGTTAAAGTGAAAAAATTGTCACTGAATTACGGAGAAATTATATATGGCGTGGATACGGTTCAATCTCGTCAATTTGCGAACGAGTTTAATCGTTTATACGATGTCATGCATCAATCAATTATTAAACAATATCCAAACTTCCCGAAAGCAAATTACGGCACTCCTGGTTCGTTTAAGATTGGTGACGACTTATTCACATACCGTCTCTATACGAAGTCACTCGTGATTGAGTTCAAGTGAATGCACAAAGAAAACGACTATAATTTAGAATATGCTCGCCAATGGAGAAGCAGATGAAATAACTCTGTGTATGTATTGGTGAGTATTTTTTGCGTTCACGTGATGTGTCTCACGTTTCAATTCATCTGTTGAAAAAGACCAGCCCAAAAAGTTTCTCGATTTATTATGGATATTGAAAAAACGCTTTCCTTGTTTCAATAAACGGTGTCCAAATGCCAAATTGAATTCGATACAATAATATGGAAAAAATAACAAGGAGGTGTGTGACCGTCTAGCCGGTCACAAAAACATGAAATTAATTCAACGGATCGGGGCGGGATTGCTCGCCCTGTCACTCATCACAGTAAGCCCAAACCCACTCATGGGGGAACCGGCAACGGTCTCGGCTGCGACCGTAATCAAAGCCTTCAACAAAGATACGTCACTGAAGTCGGGCGCGTATCGTTCGGCGAAAGTATTGAAGCACGTGAAGAAGGGGGAGTCGGCGAGTATCCTCGCCGTAAAGGGAAGTTGGACGAAAGTGAAAGTCGGGACGGTCACAGGGTGGGTTGCAAGCTGGGACCTGACAGAACCGGTTCAAGCTGTCACGTCAAAAGTCTTCAACAAAGACACATCACTGAAGGCGGGCGCGTATCGTTCGGCGAAAGTATTGAAGCACGTGAAGAAGGGTGAGTCGGCGAGTATCCTCGCCGTAAAGGGAAGCTGGATGAAAGTAAAAGTCGGGACGGTCACGGGCTGGGTTGCAAGCTGGGACCTATCTTCGGCCGTGACGGAGCCCTATGAAGCTATCGAATCATTTGAATTATTGGCAGAAGCGTACCGAAATGCAGGAGTCGTCTTAACGGTGCCTGCCGGAGCACGAGTGGAACGGGTGGCGGTCCGAGGGTCCTGGAGTGAGGTTATCTATGAAGGGAAACGAGGCTTCGTTGCTAACTGGAGTATTCGCAAGTGGGGGAATGAGTCGCTAACGGAAGGGACTCGGGTTTTACCAAGTAAGATCTTAGAGGTAGGTTTGGCTTATAGACTAGAGAACAACAAACCACTGTTTAAAATGATTGATGATAATGGGTTTGATGTTTTGTCCGCATATACAATTGAAAATGGCGAAATGACATCTTCATTCTATATCACGACGTTTGAGAGTGAAGAGGGTCATTGGCGAGCTTCTGTAAATGCTTCAGTGGTCGATTTGTTTGTGGGACCATATCCTGCTAGTGAAAGAGAGCGACGTTTACGTCTTGTCAAATCCCATTCTCGATACCTTGGCGAAATCGTGTACGGGATTGACACGACGCAATCACGACTTTTCGAAGCACAACTTAACCTGTTATATGATGAATTTGGAAAACTAATCGTCAAGCACTCGCCGGACGACCATCCAGAAGTGACAGGGTCATTCCAAATTGGAAATGATGAATTTAGCTACCTCTTCTTTAATGAGGCGCTATACGTTTATTACGAATATCAATAATGAATTGCCACAGATTACACGCTAATCTGTGGCTTTTAAAAAATCCGAAAGCGGTGTCTTTGTTTCTCAAGTAACGTCTATACAGTGGAGATGATCAACAATAACAAGGAGGTGTGTGACCGTCTAGCCGGTCACAAAAACATGAAATTAATTCAACGGATTGGAGCGGGGCTACTGGCCCTGTCACTCATCATAGTAAGCCCGAATCCACTCATGGGAAAAGAGGGAACGGTCTCGGCCGCGAGTGTGGTCAAAGTCTTTAACAAAGACACGTCGCTGAAGGCGGGCGCGTATCGTTCGGCGAAAGTATTGAAGCACGTGAAGAAAGGTGAATCGGCGAGTATCCTCATGGTGAAGGGGAGCTGGACGAAGGTGAAAGCCGGGACGGTCATAGGTTGGGTAGCCAGTTGGGACGTGTCTTCTCCATCTAAAGAATATGAGCATCCAACAATTCGTGATGTTCGCCAATATCGATGTATCCCGAACTTTACAAACGGTAAAGACGATCTATACATTGTCCGGGGAGATGAGACGAAATACAAGATGGTTCGGGCCACTGTCCCGGGTCACTGTACGACAGCATATCCACAAGCTGTAAATCATCGTATTTTTTATCGGGACGGGATGGAGCAGTCTATTTATAGCATTCGTACAGATGGGACAAGCGCTGTGAAGATTGCTGAGGTCTCAAAAGGGAGTCCCTCTCTTCGGATTATTTCCGTGACGAAACAACGAGTCTATTACATTGAAAAGCGCTACGGATCGTCAGGATGGGATGACGTCATTATTTCTATGGATCATAACGGTAAAAATAAGCGTGTCTACCCGCATAAAGGCGTTGTAGATGCGGTGGTAAATGGGAGTACGATCTATTTTACAGCCGGTTACGAACAGCACCTGTATCGGATTGGGATTGATGGAACTAAAAAAATGAAACTGATCGGGGAAACCGTATACCGAGATTTTCGGATAGGACCTGGTTTTGTGTTTTACACAACACGAACAAAGAACGGGGAGAATTTACTAATCAGACATTCACTAAAAACGGGAAAACGTGAGGTCATCACACGGTATAGTTCTAGTTCCGGAGGATTTGCTGTCTATAAAGACTGGTTATATTTTGCGGAGGAAGGAACAACCTATGTTAGCAAAGGAGTCACCTATGTAAAAATGAGCATCAAGCGCAGTAGGCTTGATATGCCTGTAACGGAAAAAGAGCTTATTCATGCCTATGTAAGTCCTGAGATGGAATTGAGTTACGTCAGTGAGACGCCTGCAGGGATGAGTTATATAGTAGGGGAGTATTTTTATGTAGTCCCGTATGACAAAACGAAAAAGGCATACCGCTATCATTATAGTATTGATCGATGACTAGAGATGAATAGGGGGATAGGTGACCGCCGGATTGGTCACTATGTATCATCACTTTGCAAATAGTCATTCGATGATATATACCGTACACTTTCACGTATTGAAAAGCCGACGGACGCCGTCGGCTTTTCATGTTATCTGATTTTTAGGTAACCAATGCGATCTTCAAAGACGGTCATACCGACTCCTTCAGAGAGCGGCAACGTATATTGATACATCGCGGGAACGAAAGGTTTCCCGTTGAGTCCAAGATATCCCCATTTTCCGGTTGCATCTTCAAAAGGTGTGGCCGCACTTTGAATCTCACCGATGTACGCATAGCCCGTGTTACCGACGGTGCGTCCTTGTAAGTTGATCATATGCCACCGTTCTTTACCTTTCGACTTGATCATCACCTTTGCGCGATACTGACTAAAATCGGATGCCAGATCATAGCGAGGGGAGATGATCATTTTACCGCTTCCATCAGCATATCCAAATTTCCCGTTTTTATGGACGAGGATTCGCCCATTTTGATAGGGACCTGCGATTTGGTATTTCTGTTTATTTAAGTTGACCGAGGCTTTCAGTTCTCGTCCTTTTGTATCGATGATTCGAACTGTTCCGTTTAACGAGACGACAGCTAATCCATTTTTGAAAGAAGGGGAGCCGTAATCATCCGTTACGATATAGTCGTAACGCGGAGAAACCACCCACTGTCCTCGTTCGTTAAGAATACCGAGTTTATCTTTCACTTTGGCAAATGCATGGCCGTTACCGAAAGGATAAGCATTTTCATACGTCGGTCGAACAATCCACTTTCCGTTCTGATTGATGTAACCGAAGCGAGACTCTGATTTAACAAGTGCGACTCGTTCTTTTCCGAACCAGATGGGGATTGAAGACGAAGCTTCAAAACGAACACGTTGCGCTCGATCCATTAATCCCCAACGTCGATTCTGTCTTAACTTAAACGTGATGAGAGAAGAAGAAGCAAAATCGAGACCGGCGTAACGAGGCGGGATCACCGTTTTTCCGTTTCGGTCAATCATGCTCGCATAAAACTCATTATCTTTGTAAGTGCATACATTGAGCAGCCCGAATTGATACGCGCTGTATTGTCCACTACAGACACCCGGGGTATCAAATAACTTGTTTCCATACATATCCACGACATACGTATCATTTCTGCTAGTGGAGACATGCATACGTCCTTCGCTTGACATACTACCTGACATAAATTGTGGGGAGTACAACGTTGTAGGGAGATGTGGGAAGACCAGTGTTTTTTTCTGCTCGTTGTAATAAGGTGTGAGCGAGCTCATCCAATGTAATCGGTTGTTGTTTTTTGTTATCGCGAACGTCATGTCATTTGTAGCCGCAATCTGTTGGATCGGCGGAAGTTTCAGACGTTCTGGTATTCGGGTGATCTGCTCTTTGGCTTCTCCCCACTGCCAAACGGAACCGTCGGATGTAAGGGCGAGGACACGGTTAGAACCACCCGTGATAGAAACAACTTCTTTTAATGAAGAAGCATGTACGAACGTATTCGTGGGAGAAGTTTTATTCACGCCAGGATAAGTGGCCCATTTCGACCAAAGTGTCCCGTCCCGCTTAATAAGCCATATGCTTTTATCTACGAAATGAACAGTCTTCACGTGGTCGACCG
This sequence comes from Exiguobacterium sp. MMG028, assembly GCF_027947425.1. Lineage (NCBI taxonomy): Bacteria > Bacillati > Bacillota > Bacilli > Caryophanales > Exiguobacterium > Exiguobacterium sp. MMG028. The sequence goes on along the minus strand of NZ_JAQJIN010000002.1, from coordinate 219,123 downwards.
ATTCTTTTTGAAAACGAAGTTCGGTATCAGGTGACCATCTAGGCAGTTCGATTGACCAAAGTGTCCCGTCTGTGCGAACGACGAAGAGATCGAGCATGCTGATTGCAATGTCGGACACGTCTGTCATGGATAGGTCAATCCATTCTTTTGTAAAGTCGCTATAAATTTTGATTGTCCGATCTTGATGGAGGGTCACTTTATATAGGGGACTACTCGCAACTTTAATGACATCCATCGCCGGAAGAACTTTTCCTTGTGGCTCGAAAGGGTCGACCTTCATGTCTAACAGTCGATCTCCTTGCAAGAGGTGAAACGATGATGCATTCCGATCAACCTGACGAATGTTGGAATATGGGAGTCGCTCCCGTTTTAAAGGTTGATGAATGGAAGTGAACGTATAGCGGTCTAGCGTCCCATCACGATTTAGTGCAAAATATCCGTCATACCAAGGCGTCATGCTTTTGACGGTTGGTTCGGCTGCTAGAGTGGGAGACTGAAGCGACCAGACGATCCATAATCCTAAAAGAAGAATAGCAATCTTTTTCATATAGTCGATTCCTTTCGAAGTGGGATGTACCTTCATTAGTATAAAAGGATTCAAGCGGCAATTTGTGGTCGATTCATGTGATGAGTCAATCAGTTTTTTAGAATTGAACATGAAATGATCAGCAATGTCTGCCATCTCTCAACCTCGAACAGGATAAACTTGAATATTTCCAAAAGATATAAAGGGAATACTTAAAAAATATTCAATAATATAGAAATTTCTCGTCATTTTTAAAAGATGAGGATATACTACAGAAGTAGCACTTATTCATCTCATCAAGAAAGGAAAATAGAATAATATGAAAAAAACAATCACTAGCCTTAGTCTGACTGCGAGCCTGCTCGTCGGGACGATTGTCCCTGCGACTTATGTCACAGCGACAGAGTCCGCACAAACATTGCAGTTGACAGTATCTCAACCGACGACGTCATCGACGGCTCTTGAACTAACAGGCACGCCGAATGCGCTCGCCCAAATCGATTTTGGGTTTAAAGTGTATGAACGTCGTCTCGATGCGAACGGTCATGCGACGTTTGCGATGAACCCACAACCTATAGGGAAAGTGATTCACGTTACGCTTGTTTCAGGAAGCACAACGAGCGAACGGGTCACGGTGACGGTCGCGCAAGACCCGAACGTGGCAATCGCCCCAAAAATTTCAGCCGTATATAATACTTCACGCCAGATTGTATTTACGGGTACACCAGGAGCGGTAGTGAAATTCTCGGTCAATCAAGGGAAGTTTACAGGTACATACGATGCCCAAGGCGTCTATCGCTTCACGATGTTGCCACAACGTGCCGGGTCGATCATTCGTGCTGTGACGGTGACCTCTTCGGGGACGAGTGCGGAAACGACGACGACGATTCAAGCGGATAAGACAGCACCGGCCATCCCGGTTGTCACGAGCATCGTCAAGACGATGTCGACTGCGGTGACTGGCAAGACGGAACCGTACGCGACGCTTTTGTTAACAGCCGGTTCGACCGTGTATCGTGCCCAGGCCGACGCGAAAGGCATGTTTAAGATAGACTTCCCGCGTCAACCGATCAATCGTCAATTGTCACTCCGTGCGATGGATGCCGCAAAAAATGTGAGCGGGATCCGTACGATTGTTGTACAAAGTGCTCTTTACGAGAACTTCTATCGCATCGACACGGAGATGTTTGACCGTCTCGTCCTTCATAAGAAGACATTCAATATCTACGGCGCGCCTCGTCAGTCACTTTCTGTGTCCCCGATCTTTTATGGTATGCCGACTAAGGAGCGAATGGCCGTTGAAGTGAATGTGAATATCGAAGGAAATGAATTTATTGACCTCGACCGGATTCGTTTCCGGGTAGACGGAAAAACATATTGGATCCCGATGACGCTTGATAATGTGCTGTACTATGATGCGGAAATCGCAGATGACGATACGTCGAACTATGAGATGGTTCAAATGCAACCGGATCGCAATCTCATCACCGCCTTAAAAGCCGTTCGTGATACGACAAATCATGTCACGGTCATCGCGGACGGTTCAAATGGATACGTCGCTTGGTTTTTGAGCGCCTCGGAACGTCAGGCAATTAAAGATGCCCTTCAATATGCTGGTTATTAATAGGTAGTCTACATACTCTCTTCCTTATATTAAGGAAGAGAGTATTTTTTTTGCATATGGAACTTTTTTCTTTAAAAATTTGGTTAATGAAAAAATATGGATTTGAATAGAGCGGATGATGGTCAAAAGAAGAAATCTCTACTGTAAAATTTAACTTATAGTAATAATAGCCATTTAATCCATTTATATCATTAAAATGAATGATTTATATGTCGAATAATGACGAAAACCTTGTTTCTATGCGATTTTTGGACTTTTCAAAAAGATGGTAATGAGTTAATGAATTGTATAAAAAAATCCAAAATTCAATTTCATTAACCTTTTTGAGGAAAAAAAGACTTGTGCAAATTGGAAGGCTTCTGTATATTAATGAATGTAAGGTTTTCCAAGTAAATACTTGGTGACTGACAAGGGGCGATTGCCTCGATTTACCACTAGCTCATACAATCTTTGAGATCGGCGGCGATTTGGTCATACATAACAGGATGGCTGGCATGGCTCAAGGAGACAAGGGGAGTAGTGAGCAGTGAAAAAAATGCACATAATTTAAGGGAGGATTTACACAAGATGGCGAAGTCTAAAAAGCTCGTAACGTCGTTAGCGGCACTCGCAGTGTCAGCAGCGGCAGTCTCACCAGCAATCACAGCTGATGCTGCAGCAGTAAACCCGGTAGTACTCAAAGCAAAATCATTCCGTGGGGGAGTAGTTGAACTTCCAACAATGTACGGAAACTCACGCATCGTATGGGATCGTTCAACGATCGACTGGAACCAAATCAACAAGTTCCAAACAGTATACGGTGTAGTTGGATCACAGGAACGTCCGATCCAAATGCAAATCAACTTGCTCAACTACCCAATCTTCGCTGAGAAGGCAGAACCACAAGTCATCAAACTTGGAGAGAAGCCAGTTCTTCCTGAGCGCCTCAACATCAAGTTCGTTGACAAGTTCTACCCGAACGCAATCAAGTGGGAAGAAGCTCCTGTCGCTGACAAAGAAGGTACATTCTTCGTCAAAGGAACATACACGAAAGACGGACGCACAGTTGTCACATCTGCACTCTACACAGTAGAAGGCGTAGAAGACAAAGAAGCTCCAGAACTTAAATATGAAGGACCAGGCGTTTACGACATCGAAAACGGTGCGAAATTCGAATTGCCAACAGTCAAAGCAATGGACAACGTTGACGAAGAAATCGAAGTCACACACGTGATCAAAGACGCTTCAGGTAAAGAACTTGACGCAATCGACACGAAAGTCGCTGGCAAGTACACAATCACATTCATGGCTGAAGACAAGGCTGGCAACAAAGCGAAGCCTGTTGAAATCCAAGTGATGGTTGCAGAAGCACTTCCGAAGGTTGAGAGTGTGACTCCTATTGATGCAAATAAATTAAAAGTTGACTTCAACAAAGCTGTTGATTCGACAAAAGCTAAAGTTAGTCTCAAGAAAGGCGCAGTAGTTTATAATGCAACTGTTGCTTTCTCTGCCGATAGCAAATCTGCTACAATTACAACTCCAATCGACCTTGCAGAAGGTGAATATACAGTACAGGTTGAGGGATTGACTGAAACTGCATTAACTCAAAATGTAACGATTGTTAAAGAAGTGGAAAATGCAATTGAAATCACTTCAGCTCTCGTTCAAGCTTTAGATGATTCTACAATCAGCTTTAAAGTGTTAAATCAATATGGAGCTGATATGGAAGTTGATGGTAGTGATGTCATTGTTACTGCTTATAATGTAACTAAAGGCAAAACGGTATCTGTAACAGGCGATGCTGACGAGAGTAAAATTAAATTTGCTAACTTAACAGATGATAATGATTCTCAAACATCTGAAGATGCAGTGGTAGGGGATAAAGTTCGTGTGACAATCTCTTATAAAGGTATCACTGCTCAAAAAGAAATTGAAATCATCAAACCAGCTGCGACAGCAAGTGTACAACTTTCTCAAGTTCAACCTTTAAAAGATACAGTTCGGATTACTGAAGGCGACAGTGGCTTGGTTCTTCCTTACACTCTTGCTGACCAATATGGAAATTCGATCAAATTCTCTGCTGCTTCTAGCAACAATGATGATAATACTGCTACATTTGATGGAGTGTTATTTACAAGTTCTGATGTAAATGTAATTGATCCTGATTCATTTGCTGTAGATAGCGAAGGGAAACTGACTTTCACAGCCGTAGGTGATGGTAAAGCACGTATCACTGCAATCATTAATGCAACAGGTCAAACTGCTTCAGTTGAAGTAACGGTTAACAAATCTGCTGAGCTCAATAAGTTATCTATCTCTGGAGCTACTAAGTTAGTGGCTGCTGGCGAAACAGTAGAACTTGACTTCGTTGCTGAAGATCAATATGGTACTACTTTGAAAGCAGACAGTTCATTATTGTCACAAGCGGTTTGGACTTCTTCAGACACTGATGTAGTGGCAAACGATGATATTGACTTTGCAAAAGGTAAAATCAAAGTTGTAACAAATGAAGATGGAAAAACAACCCTAACCGCTAAGAAATTAGATGGTACGGTTCTTGGTACTGTAACGCTTGAAGTGGAAGCTGCTGCAAAACCTTCATCTATTACAGGTGTTACAGGTGTGGCTACAGTTCTTACTAAAGATGCTACAGACACAATTAAGACAGAAAATGTAGTGATTAAGGATCAATATAACCGTATTTACGAATTAAAAGGTGATGAAGCGGTAAAAGTTTATGTGAAAGATGGTTCTGAAACTTCTTTAGATATCGTTGACACTGCTGGTGAATCTACAGGTCTTGATCTACTTAATGCAACTACAGTAAATGCTACAAATTCTTCATTTGTGACACTAACTGGTCTTGCTACTACTGGTTCTGAGACTTTAGTTCTTCAATTGCATGATGGAACTAACGCGGTTGCAGGTGGTAAATTCGAATTGGTGATCAACACTAAAGCAGTTGCTGATGTTAAAACTTATGAACTAGCTACAATTCCAACTCTTTATGCTTCTGAAGACGATTCTTACGAAAAGGCAGTGAAGGTTACTGCAAAAGATTCTACTGGTAATGTAGTGGCAATTCCATCTACCTCTATTCGTTCTATCACTTCTAGCAACAATAGTATTGTTAAGGTGAATAGTGGGAAGTTGGAAGGTGTTTCAAAAGGTACAGCTACGGTAACAGTAGTTATTCAAGGTGCAGAAGGTTTAGTAACATTAACTCAAACTGTCACAGTCTCTGATGATGTCTTAGTGGCTCAAAAAATAGAATCTAACGATGCAGATAACAATGTATCTCTCACAGCTGCTGAATTGAAGGGCTTAGATTTAACTAGTGATGAAAGTCTTCTATACTTCACAGTGACAGATCAGTTCGATGGTACTTCACTAGTTCCTAGTGATTTCATTGTAACTAACATTGTTGATGCTTCTGGAAATGACTTAATTGATGCTGATTTCACTTTCGAAGATAGTGAGGATGCTGATACTTATGTCGATACAATCACTGTAAGTGAAAATGTGGTCGCTGGTGATAGCTTTAAACTGACTGCAGTTGCTCCAAACGGGAAAACTGTCGCTGTAACAATCACGATTGCTGCTGAATAATATTTATTAATCAAAAACATTAAAAAACCTCCGTGCTAATAACGAGGGCACTGAAAAACTCAAAATGATCTTGAACAGAGGAGCGTCGTCCCGACAAGGGATGACGCTCCTCTGTTTTCCTTTTGAGCGCAACATTTCATTGTTAAATGACTTGATGATATTTCCCAGACAAGGCATTTCCACGGTCGCCTATTGATCTTGGCGAGCGCATCCGCGAGTTCTTTACAAAAAGAACTCGCGGAGAAGACCGTTGCTGCCTCGTTTTCAGGACGCGTAGGGGTCGATGAAATAAAGCTGTACGACGAGTGACGACCTAATGCGCTCGTAACAGCTGAACTCCTTGCCCCGATCCGTCTCGAGATGGGCCAGATTGGCATCCCGAGTTCCAGATGCGTCTCTATTTTTAAGCGTTCCGTTGCGATAAGATAGGTGTAATTCATGTCGATTCCTCCATATGAACGTGTATTGTGTTGACTTCATTCTCCATGAGGGGAGCGTCATGGGCTTTTTTATATTCGCGTTAAGGTGCTGCACTTAATTTTATAGTTCATCAGTTAATTCAAATCAATCTATTATTCTGACATTCTCATTTAGGTTACTCATAGAAGTTGAGTTAAATCTTGATCTTACTTCAATTAATGTTCACCTGTATTTTGCACTACACATCACCTTTCTGAATCTAACGTGTTAGTTCGTTTACGTTCAAATTTATCACACTTACTTTCAATTAATTGAATTTACACTGTCATCTGATGAACAGTGAACATATACGCTTGAAGGGGAAAATCGTATATTACCATCCCTTTATTTTTGAACGCTTGCAAACTAATGAATCTTTGAATGCCATGTTCATCAAGTTTTGCAGACGGTTGGAAGTATAATATGAATTGTGAAATAAAGACAATCACTGATTTAAACCGATAAAGTACTAAATTCATTAGGTCATATTAATAACCTTTGAATTGTTATTTAAATGAAAATGAGGGACATATCGATCATGTACTATTGGTTTTTCCCGAAAACCAATGATTTTTCCATTATTGTAGGTTAAGATATAAAATATACTTAATAATGGAAATGAGGGATCGAATGAATCCGTTGATTCAACGGCCATGGAAACTATTGGTCGTTTTTTGTCTAGTCCTTGCCCAATTGTTGCAAGGTATCCCATCAGTCGGTGCGGTCGAGTCGGTTCGGCTCGACCCGTTTCGCGCGACCGATGCTATCGTTACAGGAGAGGCGCCAGCTCAATCGATTGTGGGGCTCGTTGCGAATGAATCGTATCGTGAAACCACAGCTGATGCAGAAGGAAAATTCTCCTTTGAGTTGACCCGAGCGGTCGGCTCGTCCGTCCGTCTCGTGACGGTCGGAGCGAATGATCTCGTTCGGGAGCAATATTATTCAGCGAGTGTCGGACAGTTGCCGCCACCGGTATATATCGGAAAAAATGAGCACCACGCCTATTTCTATTCGCAAGGTTACAATATTTCCGCTCTTGTCGATGGGGAAGTGTTCACGGGAACAGATGTGTTACGTGTACCCATCCGCGACCAGGCCATTTACCGGGTTTATAGCTCTTCCAGTAACTTAAAGTCAGAGACAGTCGAATTTGAGTTGTCTACACCTGCGGACACTCCGTTCGAATTGTTTGAGTCACCGACCGAGCGTTCCTGGTTATACGGACGCAGTCTTCCCGGTCTGTCTGTAGAGTTGGCGTTCATCGAAGATGGAACCGATTCGAGTATCGGGATTGCTAGAGCCGACGTTCAGGCGGACGGGATTTTTCAGGTAGCTTTCCCTGAAAGTAAGTTTCTCAAGTTTATTGGAAAGTCGGGCCGGTATATCTACACGGTGAACGGCATTGTTCAGGAAGAGCATTCATTTACATATGAACCGACCCGACCTGAAACGCTCCCGCATATTTTACCAGTTCACCCGGCAAACGGAATGATAGGGGGATGGCGGCCGGACGGTGCGGCGGTGTCTTACCGAACCGATCAATCTTCTCTCAGACAGAACTGCTACGGCAGTCGTCCGGATATGTTTTTGTGTTCAATCAATAATTTTTATAAGGATACCCCGAGTAAGGTATATCTCACAATCGGGTCGGATGAATACGAAATCCCGGTTGATGCGCTTACGTTGAATGTGAATGAGCCGAAAGCGCTAGACCGGTTTGTAACGGGTCAGACGGCACCGCATGCGTTTGTCCGCATAAATAACGGAACATTGTTCGTTGGTGACCGTGCAGATGAAGCCGGAAACTTTTCTGTCACCGTCCCGCCGATTGCCCACAATGGTGCGCTGTCGGTCGAAGCAAAGCTCGGTGCCCCTTATTTTTCGATGCAAACAAAAGAGATTCAGCTCACCGACGAGCGTCCGTTGCCTGAACCGGCTTATCAATTGACGGATCAGGAGATGAAAGTGACGCTATCACGGCAAAAAACGACCACGCCGAGCGCGTCCTTGTTGCTTGAACGAAAGAATGGGTCGTTCCAAAACTTTGAAATGACACTTTCGGAAAACGGGAGCGAGTCGTTCGTCTATACGCTGCCAGGGGACGTGTTCGCGGATGGTGACCAATTTACCATCAATATCGAAGATGGTACAGACGCACACGTGTCACTCTCTGATACAGTCGTCGGGAAGTCGGTTATCTTCGGGCCGGTAACGAATGAAGATCGTACCATTAACGGGAAGACGGGCCCGGGACTCATCGTCTATCAAATGGAAGGCGAACAAGTCACGTCCGCAGAGGATGGGACGTTCAGCCTACCTTTTCGTCCGATGACCGGCTCTGAGACCATTGAGGTCCGGAATCAGGAAGGGACCCAGCGCTATCGTCATACCGTCCAAGTAAAAGATGTGACTGCCCCGATTCTCGAATCGGTGGAACGGACGAACTGGGAAACCGTGATCCTCGCCATGTCAGAGCCGTCGTCTTCTCTAACGTATCGTACACTCGACGCGCTCGGTGGATTGTTACAGGAAGGGACGCTTCCGGGTTCCACATGGCAGCGTGCGTATGAAATCCGTGATTTACAAAATTATGCGGAGGTTCGTTTCGTAGAGGTGGAAGCGACTGACCGAGAGGGAAACACGGCAACGACGAAGATGGGTGTCTCTCGGGTCGGTGCTGAGGTCACGCATCATGGCGCGTTGTATGAAGGTGGACGAACACTCTCGTTCGATGGAGCACAACTTGGTGATGTGGTCGTTGTCGAACGGGATGGGAAGCGAATGGAACAGACGGTCGAACAACGTGACGACTTGTTCTATTTTAATCTTGAAACGCCACTCGAAGTCGATGAAACACTCACATATTGGATGAAAGGGGACGCGGACAACGCGAAATCGGTGACAGTGTCGAAACGGAATGTGACGTGGAATCTTTTTGACCAGAGTGTCCAAACCATTTCGACCTACCATCCTTTCAACGCGGATGAGCAACGTGTCGAACTATGGGTGAAAGACGACATGGGGCAAGAAAGATTATTGGAAGTAGATGATGTATTATACCACTCGACACTTACCTATCGTCTCGCGCATCCTTATATTTCAACGCAACAATTCATCTTCCGTGTGAAAGACCGGGAAGGGCGGATAACATACGAATCGGTCAAACGATTTGAAGAAGAGGTGTTCTCCGTCACGTGGGATGACTATATCAGCATGTTGCGTGCCGATATTGGACAAGGGACGACGTTGCAGCTAAGTCATGAGGGAGAAATCGTGCGGACGGAACAGGCTGACGCACAGGGGAGTATCCAAATGTCCGTTCAGTCCCTCCCGCTCATACCCGGTCAGGTCTGGACATTTACGCTGATTGGGAGTGACGGGATCAAGTCCTCCTATGATATCCCAGTTCAATCGGAAATGCGCGAACAGGTTAAGGAAATTGAAGTCCCGACCTTATCGACACAGGAATTGAAAGGTGTCGTCCAACGTGGGTATCGGGTCAGTGTACGATCAAACAAAGGAATCACGACCATCCATCCCGACTTTAACGGGGAATTTACCGTGCCGGCTAGCAAGTTAGGGGCGGGGGTCGTCCAGTTAAACTTATTGTCTACATCAAAAGGGATGAGCCGCCCGATCTACTTGCCCCGAATTGTCACACTTGACCGAATCGCGACAAAAGGAGACCTTCGGACGAAAGGGAAAGTCGTTCCGTACCTTGACGGAGCGGAAATGACGCTCGTCGCAGGGGACGAAACCTATCAGCAAAAGGTGACGGAAGATGGACTCTTCAACATCTCCCACGAGCCACTTCCACTCAATCCGGTATCACTTCATGTGACGAATGCACGAGGGGACTCCTTTAAGTTGAACAAACCAGAGATGTTGAACCGATTCACAGACCTGGCAGTTGCGACATTTACGACTTCGAGTACCGTATTGTATGCGCTGGCCCCTGCAGGTACGTTTGTACAAGCTGTCGTAAACGATAGAATCGTGAGTACAGACATCGCCAGTGACGCTTCGCGAATTGAGCTGAACATGCCGAGACTTCCAGTCGGGACATCGATTGAACTTCGATATTGGAAGACGGGTTATCGTGGGGCGAAACAGACGATACAAACGATGGGTACGTTACCATTGATGTCTATGCGAGCCACGACATTCCGCTCCGATGTCATCAGGGGAGTCGGTACGTTTGATGCGACCGTGACTGCTTATGTTGGCTCGAAGCGAATTGGTGAACCGACGCTCATCGGAGATAGTGGCGCGTTTTCGATTTCTATCCCACCTCAATCAGTCGGTACAGAAATCACGCTCGTCGAAGAGAAGCCCGCTCACATCACCCGAACGCAGACGATTCGCGTGCTCGACTTGATCCGGGTGATGTCAGTGAGCCCGATCCGAACGACGCAGACGGTAGCTTATGGAATGGGGCAACCCGGTGCGACAGTTCAAGCATTCGTTGGGTCTAAGGCAATTAGTCGACCGGAACGGGTTACTTCTTTTAGCACGTATCGTGTGGATATCCCGAAACTGAAGGCAGGAACGCCTGTGACGATCAAGATGAGTCATCCGGATTATCTAGAGCGGACAATGACGGTCAGAGTAAAATAATCTGATTGGTGCCAGATCCTATCTAGAGAATGGTTCGAACGGAACAGGTGACCTGTACAAAGAAAACGATTTACCAAGAAGCCGCTATCCTTTTATCGTGAAGGATAGCGGCTTTTACATATGAGATTAAGCGTTCACGAAACGTTCGGCTTGTTCTTTCAAGAATCGTGAAAAATGAATGTTGGGTATGTTCATGAAAAGTTGCTCCACAAAAAACGGAATACCTTGGAGCGGTACGGTGGTTGTGGAAACGTTGATGTCTGAGTGCTCATCATAACCGATATGAATAACCTTCCATTCAAATCCGTTTACGGCAGGCGTTTGAAGTGCGAGCAAAATAAATGGGTCGTCTACTTCCTTTGCCTTTAGTTTGCTCGAAAGGTCTTGCTCTTCTCTAGAATCGTTTGAAAGGGGATTCGTCACTACGAAGAGTAGATCGGGCACTTGACATCTGCACTCGATATTCATTTTGTGAATGAACGAGATACCGCAGTTGAGAAAGATGTTGACCAAGCTATAAAAACATCTCCGTTTTCCTGCTAAAGGAAACGGTCGAACAATAAACAAGGGAGCCACTATCGGCTCCCTTGTTTGTTTAGTATTGAAGCAGTAGTTCTGCCGCCCGCAATCGGACAGCCGGATCCTCATGGTCGAGTAACTGTTCCAATGCATCATATGCTTTGTCTTGACGAGAGGAGTTCGTTTGTGGGCTCTCTCCATCTGCCGTTTCTTTAGTGAACAGGAGCTGTTCGATTGTTTCTCGATGTTTTGTCACGTTAGCGATTGCCCCGGGGAAACGGAGTGAACTTCGTAATTCGTCCGGCAATGTTTGACGATTGAGCGGCTTCTTGTCGAAGTGCCAAATCACTGAACGCTGATGCGGATAACCTTGATCCTCAGAATCCAATGTCTCCTCGTATTGATAACCAGATGTTACTTCTGCAAAGTAAACGTCTTGTTGATTGTCATCAGGAACAATCACGTAATCACCGATTTCAAATTTTAAGACAAATTGAGTGACGTTTTTCAAGCTGCTTTCCCAATCATTTCTTTTCAAAGCTTCACGTAAATCTTCTACACCGGAATTTGCGAATGATTGACCTGTCGGATAACCGATTGCAATGCGATCCTGTTGCAGAAATTCCTGCATCCGATTCTTCCCGTGTGGTAAAGGGCGTACGATCCATACTTGTTTGTCTGCAGTCATGTGTAATTCCTCCTTAATTTGTGTTCAAATGTGATTAGATGTGATTACAAATATATAATACCTCGTTTATCAAGACTAGGCAAGTCTTAAAAAAAGTCAGTCTAGGGAGTAGGCGCAGTAAATCCATTACGAATATATGGGTGCCTTGTGTAGAACGATGAAACGGCTCCGCCTCTTAGACTTGAGGCTGAAGCCGTTTGATCGATTTTTTAATTTTTCCTTTTCACTCAAGGTGTCAGGCGTATTTCCTTAAGGCTCATTTGATTTACGTGTTACGAATCATCTTCTCGATCGCCTCTCGCTTTCTTTCTGCACTAGGCATGACATACTGACGTGTCGTATTTAAATTTTCGTGACCGAGTATATCGGCGAGCAAGATTTCCTCACCCGTAGCCTCTAAGAATTGGGAGGCGAATGCCCGACGCAATTTATGGGAAGTCTTCGGTTGGCCGGTAACTAAACAAGAAGCTTTTTTTAAATGACTGTTTAGCGTGGTCGTACTAATGATATCCCAACGCTTTGATGGGAAGAGGTAAGGGAAATGTTTATTTCTTGGTCGTTCTTCCTCAATATAATGAGAGAGAAACGTAGTCAACGTGTGACTCATGGGTACCATGCGCGTTTTTCTCCCTTTCCCTTGACGTATCAAGAGCGTACGATGCTCCCAGTCCACATCATCCAGTTGTAAACGAGCGACCTCGCTCACGCGCAAACCGGCATGATATTGGACGGTGAACAGCGCTCGGTAGATGGGGTTTTTAACGTGTTGCAGAATCGTTTCGACCTCATTTTTAGAGAGAGGGATATCACTATTACCACGTTCATGTTTGACATGAATCCGCTTAAACGGATTCGTATCGACATAACCTTCTTCGATTGCCCAGTCAAAGAATGTGCGAAGAGCACTCAGATAATTATTGAGCGTTCGACCGCTTCGCCCTCGTCTCATCTCCGTCAGATAAGGCATGATTGCTTCACGTGTCAAACATGAGGAAAGGATTAAGGGGTGCCCATGAAAACGCACCATGATTGTTTCGAATTGTCGGAACTTATAGCGTGCGTTGGAAATCGTGCTGTTCGCATGGTTGGTTGCTTGTAAGTAATCCATATGCTTGTTAACTGCGTCCTGAAATGTCATTGATGAACCTCCTGAAGTAATAATTTCTTTAGTTCGGCCTGATATGCACGAAGTCGGCTCGGTGAATATCCAAGCTCTTGCTCTCGACCGTCTAAGAGGTGACAGAGTAACGCATAATGACGAGTGGGTAAAACATCTTTTGCCCAATCGAAAAATTCAATGACGGATATGTCCGTATGACCTGTTTCAGGCATATGTTCAAGCGTCACTTCTTTGGATAATGCGCTTTTGCGGCTTGACTGATGGTTCAGAATGGATCCGCGTATTCTGATGTAGCAGTAGGTCTTGGAGAGAGTTTTTCCTTGTGAGATTGCTTTCCATAGGGCGATCCTTGCAATTTGTGCACAATCTTCAATCTCGTTCGGGTGGATTTGAAGGGTGCGGATGACGTAATAAATCATTGGCTCCCAAAGTTTCAGTTGATCATCAATCGTCATGAACGTTTATCCTTACGAGGGCCCTTCCTGGATTCCTAGGTAGTTTGAGCATAATGGTTGTTATGTACAAAATAGACGTTTTCGATGAATACATACCTAGTTATCGAAAACGTCCTTACGGGATTTGATTGTCATCAAGGATGGATTCTGCTGCTTTCTAGAGATGATGATTTATCATAACAACCATTATGTGAAAGAAATGTGACGTTTTACGGTTTGACATTTTTAAAAATGGGAAATTTAAATAGTGTGCAGTTTAGACATACTTGTCAGTCAATGTCTAAAACTCCCTTTAGTGTTGACTCCTCTTGAAAAATACGCTTATTTAAGGAAAAGACTGTCCGAATCATAGCGTAGTATGGTAATATCAAAGGGCAAACCTTCCCTTAGGTTGCGCATGTAGAGGTTCAAGTAGGTTAATAGACCATCTTGTGTAAAGGACGAAGTCGACGTAGTCGCTTCGTCCTTTTGCGTCATTCTTAGTCCTTTAGATGTAGAACCCGCGTGAATGTTAACGAGTATAAAAGTTGTGACGTTTCTATTAATAAAATGTATTTATGTTGTAATTTGACCCTGCTCAAACGTTGCGGTAAAATTTCATCTATGTGAGATGGCATGAGACAGTATTGATTATCGGACCGTGCGGTAGTATAATCTGTTTGCTCTAGCTCGATTTCTAAGAGTAAATGTACGAGATATCGTGCGGATTGAAAATTGGAGGATATGAACAATGAAAGTTTGTACAATTGGATTAGGATATATTGGACTTCCTACTTCAGCAGTGTTTGCACAGTATGGTGTCGATGTGCTTGGAGTAGACATTCATCAGTCAGTTGTTGATAAGTTAAATCGTGGTGAAATTCACATTGAAGAACCAGGTCTTGAGGACGTAGTGAAAGACGTTGTTGCAAAAGGAAAATTCCGTGCCTCACTTGAGCCTGAAAAAGCTGATGCGTTCATCATTGCCGTACCGACGCCAAACAACGATGACGAACATAAATCATGTGACTTAACTTACGTACTTGAAGCGACGAAACGCGTTCTTCCATACGTAGAAAAAGGAAATGTCATTATTGTCGAGTCGACAATCGCACCTCGTACAATGGATGATCACGTGAAACCGCTTGTTGAAGCAGCCGGTTTTACAGTAGGAGAAGATATCTTCCTCGTACATTGCCCTGAACGCGTTCTTCCTGGTCAGATTCTTGAAGAACTTGTATACAACAACCGTATTGTCGGCGGAATTACGTCAGCTTGTGCAGATGCAGGAGCGAAAGTATATGGTACGTTTGTTAAAGGCGAAATCATTCAAACAGATGCTAAAACAGCAGAAATGTCGAAGTTAATGGAAAACACATTCCGTGATGTCAACATCGCTCTTGCCAACGAATTGGCGAAAGTATGTAACGCACTCGACATTAATGTCCTCGATGTAATCGAGATGGCGAACAAACACCCGCGTGTTAATTTGCACAGCCCGGGTCCAGGTGTCGGAGGACACTGTCTTGCTGTTGACCCATACTTTATCGTTGCGAAACAGCCAGACCTTGCGAATATCATCAAGTTGTCACGCGATACAAACGTGTCTATGCCTGCTTACGTGGTTGAGAACGTACAAAAACTCGTCGCAGGACGAAATGATGCGAAAATTGCTGCATTCGGAGTGACATATAAAGGTAACGTAGATGATATGCGTGAAAGTCCAGCAGTTGAAATCATCGAAATGATGCTTGAACAAGGGATGAATGTTTCTGTACATGACCCTCATGTTGAAGTTTCATCTTCGAAGCATTTTGACCTCGTATCAAAAGAAGAAGCAATTCAAGGAGCTGATATCGTTTTGATCCTTGTTGATCACAACGAGTTCAAAGCGCTGGACTTTGCTGAACTTGAAGATAAAATGCGTCGCCCAATGATCTTTGACACGCGTAATATCGTCAAAGAAGGTGAAGGCGTGACAGTTGTCAATTATGGCAACTTGTACAACCATACGAAAGCGAACGTTACATTATAAGGTGAACATGATGCAATCTGCGAAAAAAGTATTACTCGAACTTTACGAGAATTTGTACCTGATTTTCAGATTGTCTTTATATGAAGCGAAAAGTAACAATAGTATGCAATACCTCGGTTTCTTCTGGGAACTGTTCACTCCGACACTCCAAGTCGCGGTGTACTGGTTTGTATTCGGATTTGGAATTCGAAGCGGCGCGCCAATCGATGGTGTGCCGTTTCTTCCATGGCTCGTTTCTGGGATTGTCGTTTGGTTCTTTATTAGTCCAGCCATCACGACGGGGGCGCGTTCTGTGTTCTCCAAAGTGGCGATGGTGTCTAAGATGAGTTTCCCAATTAGCACGATTCCGGCTTATGTCATTCTTTCGCTCTTTTATCGACATTTGGGAATGGTTTTGATTACATTCGTTCTCATGCTGGCATATGGTTATACACCTGGGCTACATTCGCTCTGGTTAATCTATTTGGTCATTTCGGCATTGGCGCTTCTTTACGCGCTCGCCTTACTCACTTCGGCCTTGACGACGATTATTCGCGATTTGCAAAACTTGCTGATGTCGATCATGCGGATGATGATGTACTTGACTCCGATTTTTTGGGTCCCGACCGGTCTATTTGCAAAAATCCTGATGATCAATCCACTATACTATTTAGTCGAGGGATATCGGTCGATGTTTTTAGGAACGTCATGGATTGCTGACAACTGGCAATACGGGATGTACTATTGGTTTATCGTGTTTGTGATTTTCTTTATGGGAGCGGCTGTTCATGTCCGATTCCGCCGTTACTTTATCGATTACATTTAAACCGTTAGGAGGTTCGTTATGAGCGCACATGTAAAATTTGAGAACGTGTCAAAACGTTATACGCTCTATCGCAAGCCGATGGATAAGCTAACGGAAATGATGACCGGTAAAGCGCGTGGTAAGCAATTTTACGCTTTAAAAGAAGTATCGTTTGAAGTGCCGCCTGGTGAAGTCGTTGGGATTATTGGAATTAACGGTTCAGGTAAGTCGACGATGTCAAACTTACTAGCCGACGTGATGCCGCCGACCCATGGTCAGATTACGTTAGCTGGCAAGCCGTCTCTTATCGCGATCTCTTCAGGTCTCAATGGAAACTTGTCAGGAATGGATAACATTGAACTCAAAGGATTAATGCTTGGGTTAACGAAAAAAGAGATTGAGGCACTGACGCCAGAAATCATCGAGTTTGCAGATATCGGGGATTTTATTCATCAACCGGTAAAAACCTACTCGAGTGGTATGAAGGCACGTCTCGGTTTCGCGATTTCAATTAATATCGATCCTGATATATTAATTGTGGATGAAGCCCTTTCTGTCGGAGATCAGACGTTTACGGATAAATGTATTCGTCGAATGAATGAGTTTAAAAAGAAAGGGAAGACGATTTTCTTCATCAGTCACTCGATTAACCAAGTCCGTGATTTCTGTACGCAAGTACTATGGCTAGAATATGGAGAAATCCGTATGTACGGTCCATCAAAAGAAGTGATCAAAGAATATAACAAATTTTTGTTTTGGTTCAGACATTTGTCAAAAGAGCAACAAGCACAGTTCAAACAATCCAAACAGACGGTTCGTACGACCGTACTATCGGAGACGGGCCTTGGGGAGACGACAATCCTCACTCGATGAAGTGGTGGCGCATCTTTTGCGAATCAACAAATGAGAGTGCCCCTCAATATAGAGGGGCCTTTTTTTAGGAGAAGGGGAAAAGCATGAGAACAGTCAAATTATTGCCGGCAATCTACAACTACTATCCAAACGTCGGTGTAAAAGACAAAGTACGATCAATCGAAAAGGCGTGGACGGTCATCTTTGAACTACGACCAACATCGCTTGATGACAAACTATATATTCAATCATTCGATCAACCTTTTAGTTTGCCGCCAAGCAAAATCTATCGAGATGAGCTATTTGTTCGTGGAGAACAAAATTTACGAATTCAGTCATCATTCCAAATTAATTCAACAGAACCACACGAATTTGAATTATTCTTGCTACAATATGATGAGCGTCGTAAGCTCGACATGGATGTGCGGACGCTCGTTCAACATGAAAATATGTATCAAGTAGACGAAACGTTTGAACTTCGTCCTGAAACGAAATTTTTAAAATTTGCGTATCGGTATATTTTGCATGACGTCAAGCCCGTCGATGTGACATTGGGCGAAGCAAGACTCGATTTTTTTTAAGAAAAGGAGATTGAATTTTGGATAGACAAATAGAAAAGAAATACTTAAATGACTATATTGAGAGTCTTCGTCTCAATGAAGAATTACTGACTCGCATCGTGGATACGGAAGAAAAACTACGCGAGATTGAACTGGAATATCAAAAGCTCGAAATGGATTATGAGCGCGTTGCCAAAAAGTATGAGGCGCTTGCGGGGTCTAAGTTTGGTCGTTTGAGCCGATCGTACTGGACTTTTAAACGTAAAGTCGTGAACTATAAAAATAAAACGAAGAAGAAAAGGAAAAAATGACCTATGTTAGATTTAGATTTTAATGCGCTACAACGAAAAGTGAAGGCTGAACTTGAACGGGCTACTGCCCGACGTGATGTGCTGAATGGGATTGTCTCTGTAAATGAGACTACACAGACGGCACGAAAAAAAATCGTTTTTGCAGGTCATGACCTTAAGTTCATTCGTCCCCTTTTATCTCGTCTAGAAGCTGAAAATCGATACGACATCCAAATTGATCAATGGTCAAGCCATAGTGTTCACGACGAATCACATAGCCGAAAAATGGTAGAGTGGGCAGATGTGATTTTTTGTGAATGGGGTCTTGGAAACGCCGAATGGTATTCACGGTATAAACGTCCACATCAAAAATTGATTGTACGTATGCATGCACAGGAGCGCAAAACCATTTTTCCAAAGCGCTTCACTTATGAAAACATTGACTCGATTGTTGCCATCTCACCATATATTTTGGAAGAGTTCCGTCGAATTTTCAAAATTGACTCAGAAAAGATGCGATTGATCACAAACTATGTAGATACAAATCAATTGAATCGTCCTAAAGATTGGGAGGATGCGAAGTTTACAATTGGTATGGTTGGTGTCTTACCATCATTAAAACGACTTGATTTGGCATTAGATACATTCGAAAAAGTATGGAAAGAGGATCACCGTTATCGCCTTGTCATAAAAAGTCGTCGTCCGGAACAAGTTGCGTGGATTTGGAACAATGCTGATGAACGATATCATTATCAGGCCATCCAAAAGCGTATAGCAGAGTCTGAGTGGTCAGGGAATGTTGAATGGAGTGGACATGGAGACGATATGGCTTCATGGTACGAGCAAATTGGCTATATTTTATCAATGAGCGATTTTGAGAGCTTCCATTTGGCTGTAGCGGAAGGCATGGCGAGCGGTGCATACCCGATTATCCGTCATTGGAATGGTGCGGAAACCATTTATAATCGTGAATGGATTGTAGAGGATTCGTCTATGGCAGCTGAACGCATCCTATCGACTCAGCCTCAGGAAGAGTCTGAGCGTGTAAAACAATTTGTAGAAAATCGATACGATATTGAAACAGTATACGAAGAGGTAGTTTCTTTAATGGAGCTCGAACCTGTCAGTGTGGAGGGTGCATGATGAATTCAACTGAAATAACACGATTGACGTGTCCGACAATTTTCTTGCCTGAACGATTTGCATTGGCAGAACATGTTGAACCGACGGATGAAATTTCGGTAAAGGAAGAGACGATTACTGCGTCACTTGGTGAAGAGGCTTACCATTATATCCTCTTGACGAAGACCCCGATTCCTGTACTTGGGGAGATGTCAATTGTATGCGGACTCGAAGGTGAAGTGTCGTCGCCTGAAGGGATCGATTTAGTCGTAGAAATTAAATCGACAAATGGTGTGAAGCGTCGTCACATCGTTGAAGCAAAGGAATCTCGTACCATTCAATTTGGGGCATTAGATAGCTCTTTCACT
This sequence comes from Exiguobacterium sp. MMG028, assembly GCF_027947425.1. Classification (NCBI taxonomy): domain Bacteria; kingdom Bacillati; phylum Bacillota; class Bacilli; order Caryophanales; genus Exiguobacterium; species Exiguobacterium sp. MMG028. The sequence continues at coordinate 199,537 of NZ_JAQJIN010000002.1, read as the reverse complement.
TTTAGCGTCAGATTGAACGGGCAAGGGGTATATGAAAGAGTCGAAGCACTTTATCAACAAATTGCCGTGTTACCTGACGAGCGAATCAGTTTACCAATTGACTCTAAACAGTGGTATGGCGGAACGTATCATGCGAATTATCGCCTTTCTGACAAGGATGGGGAACTGCAGGCGATGGTCAACCTTCCAAGTGGTAAAAAGAAATATATTTCATTCAGAGAAACGAATAATAATTATTCTTTGTTACCGAGTGAACCATTTGCAGAAGTCACGCATGAAGGATATTACGAGTTTTCCATTTTAGGATCGCGTTCACCAGATGTTGATATCATGCCGATGCTTGTCGGATACGAATCGAAGACAAAGCGTAAGGTAGAAATCGTCAACCTGATGTTCAATGGCGTGACGCGTGTCCGTCCGAATCGGGATGTAGATACGTGGCGCCTCGCCTTAAACGTGAAAGGAAGCGGAACTTTTACCATCCGCGAAATCCAACTATCAAAGATTGAAGAGGAGATTTCTGTGAATAACCAAGAGAAAGAATGGATTAATGACCATGAAGCATATCAAACGGGCTATTTAGCTCCACGAGAGCTGAATCGTATCAAAATGGGAGTCATCATGGACAAGTTCACATTTGAGAACTATCGACTCGAAGCAGACTTGTTGCAATTGCATCCGGATTATTGGAAAGAACAACTCATGACAGAACGTCCTGATCTCGTCTTCATTGAGTCGGCTTGGGAAGGAAACGACGGGCTGTGGAATAAAAAGATTGGTTATTACGGTGAAGCGAATGCGGAAACGATTCGTGCGCTCGTCGCATGGTGTAAGAGCCGAAACATCCCAACCGTCTTCTGGAATAAAGAGGATCCGGTTCACTATGATCGCTTCATAGAAACCGCTAAACTTGTCGATTTGGTATTGACGACAGATGAAAATCGCGTCCCATCCTATAAACAAGACTGCGGGCATGACCGGGTATATGCTTTACCATTCGCGGGTCAGCCGAAGTTACAAAACCCGATCAGTCTAAAAGAGGGACGAATTCCTAAAGCTTGTTTCGCTGGATCGTATTACTCACTCCATAAAGAGCGGGCGCAAGATATGGACCGCTTATTACGGGTTGCCAAACCATATGGATTGACCATCTACGATCGGAACTACGAGAAAAACCAGTTTAACTTGATGCCGAATCATCGGTTCCCTAAAGAGTTTGAAGAAAATATTGAGGGCGTCCTTGAATTTTACGAAATTGATCGAGCGTATAAAGGCTATAAAGTGATGTTAAACATCAATACTGTTAAACAATCTCCAACGATGTTCTCGCGTCGAGTGTTTGAAGGTCTACTTTGTGGAACACCAATCATCAGTACCTATTCACTAGGTGTAGAGCAAATGTTTGGGGAATTGGTGAGTGTAACAGAAGATGAAGACAAGATGGAAGAAGCTTTGCGAGAATTGATGACAAATGATGAGATTTATCACGATAAACAAGTGCGTGGTATTCGCGAGGTGCTCGAACATCATACGTATGAAAAACGTTTAAGTTTTATTCTTGATAAAGCGAATATTCCGCATAAAATTCATGTTCCTACAGTCGCTGTTCTTCAAGAAGTGAAATCTGACGATATTGATCGAATTGTAGAGCAATTCAAACGCCAGACTTATGAAAATAAAACACTTTACTTGATGGTTGAAGCATCTGAGGATATGAAGGATATTTACAAGCGTTTTGAGTCGGATGAAACCATTCAAGTCTTCTGGAAAGATAGTCTTTCGAAATACCAAACGCTCGGAAAAATGCTCCGTGAAGATTATGTCACAAGCTTTAGTCCAGAAACTGAGTATGGAGAGAATTACTTGAAAGACTTAATGCTCGCTACGAAGTACAGTACAGCTGAATTGATCGGAAAAGCCTCTTATGCGGTGAAAGAGGCAGGAGAAACTAAAATGATCAATGAAGACGCAGAGTTCAAGTATGTACCATCTCTCCAGTTTGATAAGGCTATTGCAAAAATGCATATTTTCTTAAAAGAATCGATTGACGAATCATTCAATAAGATTACAAAAGGTGAATCAACTGCTGAATACGGTGTCGAAGGATATCGCATGCTGAGTATTGATAATCAAAACTTAATTGTGCATCGTTGATTTTAAACTTTTTACGAAAGGGCCAGACTTACTTTATGTGAGGAGGTCCTTTCGTTTCATCTTTACATCTTTTGTACATCACTTCTTTTGTTTGGCATAATAAGATTGTGATATACAAAAAAAGGAGATAAAAACGTATGCGTGACATCAATTGGGAAAAAGAGTACGAAATGCTCGAGATTGAAATCGAACAAATGATGCGAAAAACATTGCTGCGATATGAGGCGTACGAGAGTCAAATCGAAGCCGAAAAGAAAAAACTAGCAGAAGCTACAAAGAAAATCGGGAAAATGGCCCGTGATCAAAAGCAAACTGAAAATGAAAAAAAAGAAGTGGAGCAAGAACTCGAGGCACAACTTCAAAAGTACAAAGGATTATTTGCCCGTTGTGAAAAAATGGAAATAGAATCAAGTGAGATGAAAAAGAAATTGGTTGAATTACAACAAGAAAATGATGAAATGCGCACCGAGCTCGAACGTTTCCAGTCTTCAATGATTTATCGGCTTTTTCGGAGAGGTGAATAAATATGGAACGACATGTTCATATCCAAGGAAAGCTAGTACAGTCTCATATTGATGAAGAAGACCAACTCTTTCTTTCAAAAAAAGAAGCTGAGAAAATTGGACATGCTTTCGAGTCGATTCCTCAAAGTGGACTTAAATGGTTATCCGTCACATTCGAATCCGAACAACGGGGAACATTATCAGTTCGTTATCTGTTAGAACAAACATTAAAGAATAATGAGATAGAAGTAACAGTACTCGAGCCGAGAAAAACAAACTGGGTAGCGATTCATCCTGATACGGTAGAAGTAGCTCTTCATTATCGTATAAGTGGAGAAGGGCAATTGAGTGTTTCTCCACTCGACTTATATGGAGAGACTGAGCCTTATCCGTTTCATATATCAAAAGCTGATACACTTGTCGTTTCCACCGCCTATCCGCATAAAGATCATCTTTATCGACATGGCTTCATTCACACAAGACTTGTCGCGTATCAACAAAATGATGTGGAGCCGATTGTATTGGTGTTGAAATCGGAAGAAAACGTAATTCGATCATATGTTCATGAAGGCATAAGAGTGATTGAAGCAGCTTCTCGATATGGTGACTGGATTATTAAAGAAAGTGGAGTATCCTCATTGCTCATTCATTTTCTTAATGAAAACATTTATAAACTCATGCAAACAATTCAACCGAGACTACCTTCGATTGTTTGGATTCATGGGGTAGAGACAGAAGCCTGGTATCGACGCTGGTTCCAGTTTTTAGACAATGCGTCTGACTTAAAGCATGCGATTGAGTTAAAAGGACGAAAAGAAAGACAATTGGAGTTGATACATCGACTTTACCGAGGAGACGATCCTTATGTATCTTTCGTCCATGTATCTGAATGGTTTAAAACTCGTGTTGCAGAAGTCGATGCCAAATGTGTCACAAGACATAGTACCATCATTCCTAATCCTATTGATGATGAGCATTTTAAATATGAGACGAAGAAGAGTGACGCTCGTTTTAACGTACTATCAATCAGACCATATCATACAACAAAATATGGGAATGATCTTGCTGTTCGCGCCGTCGAGTTGCTACAGAACGAACCTTGGTTTGAAGACGTGACCTTCTCATTCTATGGAGATGGACCATTATTTGATGACATCTTACAACCGTTGTCGGGCATGAAAAATGTGATCATTCAACAAGGATTTTTAACGAAAGAAAAGATATACGAATTGCATCAGCAACATGGAATTTTCTTGTGTCCGACCCGACTCGACTCACAGGGAGTTTCGATGTGTGAGGCGATGAGTAGTGGTCTTGTGCCAGTGACGAATGATGTCGCAGCGATTTCAGAATTTGTGGAACATGAAAAATCGGGATTATTAGCTAAAGCGGAGAGCGCAGAAGAATTAGCTGACCATATTAAACGCTTAGTGGAGAATGAGTCAACGTTTCTTGAAATGTCTATGCAGGCGAGTGAGTCCATTCGAGCTAAATGTGGGATTAAACGTGTAGTATCTGACGAGTTGAAATGGATTTCAAAAATGTCATCTTCTTGTAATTGATTCCGATACTGAAATAGGCGTATAATTCTTGTGGTTTGGCGGATAATTTTACCAACGTTTTCAGTTGATTAGATTTGATATAATCAATAGCGTATGATGAATAGCCGTTCCTTCATCTGTTCACCGATGAAGCGCGGGTAGAAAGGATTTTGTTAATGATTAAAGTAATGACAGTATTCGGGACACGTCCTGAAGCGATTAAAATGGCGCCTCTTGTATTGGAACTTAAAAAGCGTTCAGATATTGAACCTATTGTTGTTGTCACAGCCCAACATCGTCAAATGCTTGACCAAGTACTATCTCTTTTCGAAATCAAGCCAGACTACGATCTTGATGTGATGAAAGATAAGCAAACTCTGTTTGATGTAACGACACGCGTTCTTCATGGACTTGATGAAGTGATGAAAGAAGCAAAACCAGACATCGTTCTCGTGCACGGAGACACGACAACGACTTTTGCTGCATCGCTGGCTGCATTTTACAATCAGATTGCGATTGGGCATGTGGAAGCTGGTCTTCGCACGTACAATAAATATTCTCCATATCCTGAAGAGATGAACCGACAATTGACAGGCGTGATGGCGGATATGCACTTTGCACCGACTGAAACATCTGCTGAAAATTTGAAGCGTGAAAATAAAACTGAAGCAGACATTTTTGTAACAGGCAACACTGCAATCGATGCTTTAAAAACGACAGTTCGCGAAGATTATGAAAGCGATTTGCTCGGTTCAATCATGACAGGAGAAAAACGACTCGTTCTTTTAACAGCGCATCGTCGTGAAAATCTAGGCGAGCCAATGCGCAATATGTTCCGTGCTGTTCGTCGATTAATTGAAAAGTATGATGATATCGAAGTGGTTTACCCTGTTCACATGAACCCTGTGGTGCGTGAACTCGCGAATGAAATACTTCACGGACTTGAACGTGTACATTTAATTGAACCGTTGGACGTATTCGATTTCCATAACTATGCTTCTCGATCACATTTAATTTTGACTGATTCAGGTGGCGTACAAGAAGAAGCGCCATCGTTAGGCGTCCCAGTCCTCGTTTTACGAGACACAACGGAGCGTCCAGAAGGTGTGGCAGCAGGTACGCTCAAACTCGCTGGAGTCGATGAAGAAACAATCTTTGGGTTAGCAGATGAGTTGTTGTCAAGTAAACAGGCGTATGATGAGATGGCGAAGGCTTCAAACCCTTATGGTGATGGGGAAGCGTCGCGACGGATTGCGGATGCGATTATCGAACGCTTTGGATCGAACATGTAATCCGAATAAAGACTGCTTCTTGTAGCAGAGGCAGTCTTTTATTTTGTCAGGGAGGATATTTGTTATGTTGTTTAGTTCAACAATCTTTTTATTTGTTTTTTTACCACTGACCTTATTTCTCTATTATTTATCACCACGGTTTTTAAAAAATATCATTCTACTCGTTGCCAGTCTTCTCTTTTATGCATGGGGAGAACCGATCTATACCTTCGTCATGATTGGTTCAATCGTGATGAACTATACATTTGGTATATTTGTTGATCGATATCGAGAACAACGTAAAATTGCCAAGTGGCTTGTTGGAGGAATGGTACTTGGCAATGTATTACTGCTTTCGGTATTTAAATATACAAGCTTCATTATCGAAAACGTCAATCACCTTCTTGGTCTCTCACTCGATGACCCGATGATTCCTCTCCCGATTGGTGTTTCTTTCTTCACTTTTCAAGCAATGAGTTATGTGATCGATGTGTATCGGAAAGATGGAAAAGTGCAGCGCAATCCACTTGATTTAGCACTTTATATTTCTCTGTTCCCTCAGTTGATTGCAGGACCGATTGTTCGGTATCAAACAGTTGCTGATGAGATTAATGAACGCAAAGAAACGGTCGATGACTTTGCGTACGGAGTTCAGCGTTTTGTGATTGGTCTGGGGAAAAAGATGATCCTTGCAAACAGTTGTGGTTATGTAGCGGACCAAGCATTCTCACAAGCGGGAGACGATTTATCATTAGGATTCGCATGGATTGGAATCATTGCATACTCCTTACAAATTTATTTTGATTTCTCAGGATACTCAGATATGGCGATTGGTCTTGGGCGAATGTTTGGATTCCACTTCCTTGAAAACTTCAATTATCCATATATTTCTCGTTCGGTTTCAGAATTTTGGCGTCGGTGGCATATCTCTCTTGGAAGTTGGTTCCGGGATTACGTGTATATCCCACTTGGTGGAAACCGAGATGGGGCATTCAAAACCTATCGTAATTTAGCGATTGTCTGGGTGTTGACGGGCGTATGGCATGGAGCGAGCTGGACCTTTATTGCATGGGGAGCATACTACGGTATGTTCATCATGCTAGAGCGAGCATTTCTTGGGAAATGGCTTAAAGCTTTGCCGGCCTCAATCGCTTTGAGTATTACATTATTCATCGTAATAATTGGATGGGTATTTTTCAGAGCAGACAACTTTGAATATGCTTTAACATATTTACAAGCAATGTTCGGATTTGGAAAAGCAGGGATTTGGGACTCACAAGCGATGTACTATTTATCACAGTATGGGTTTATTCTACTCATTTCGATTGTGGCAGCCACACCGATTCCTAAAATGATTGGGTCATACGTAATGACCTTGGAAGAACGAAGCAGTAAAGGGTGGATTGTATTATCGGCGGGCATGTTGAGATTTAGTTATATTTCACTTGTTTTAATATTTGCCGTTGCCTATGTTGTGGCAAGTAGTTTCAACCCTTTCATATACTTTAGATTTTAAACAGCATAAGCGATGTAGATATTTTGTCTGCAACGCTTATGCTTTTTATACATAAGTAAAATGACCGAATATTTACAAAAAAATAATTGAGTTTATGGTAAATATTGCGTATCTTTAATAGTGAAGCCTGGGACAATTGTGAAAACGCTTTCTTTAAAGTCTTCTTAGGCTTTGTGAACGGTCATTAAATGAAAACTAGAGGAGGAACAGGGATGCTTCATTCTAAATCTCGCAAGTTGTATAAGGGGATACTTGCGGCTACGTTAACTGTATCGGCGATTGCGCCGGTTGCGGTTGCAGAGGCTGCGCCAGTCGCGAAAACGACAAAGTTGAAAGCCAAAATTGTTTGGAATGGTAAGTTGAGTTCAGTGCTTGATCGTACATACAAAGGACACAAAATTGAATGGTATACGTCGTGGGTTGATCCAACAAATGTCACAAGCTATCAGTCGGTAAAAGGGAAAGTACTTGGGACGAATAAATATGTGGAAAAACAAGTTCGATTCATCAACTACCCATCTGCGATTATTCCTCCGAAAGGGCCGCTCACATTTAAACAAGGGGATAAAATTAACGGGACGCTACGTACTCTTCCGGTGAAATTTGTTGATCGCACAGTTCCACAACCTGTAACATGGACAAATCTTTCGACAGATAAAATCGGGAAATTTGTAGCGACTGCTACGTATACACGTCGCGGAACAACGGTTTCTGTTGAAGTTCCGTATGAAGTTAAAGGCTACGAGTTGTCATTTATGCACACGAATGATACTCATGCTGCTCTCGATTCTGCACCAAAACGCGCAACGTTAATCAAAAAACTTCGCGCGGAAAATTCGAATCGTTTGTTGGTAGACGCGGGTGACGTCTTCTCAGGTTCGTTGTACTTCAACCAGTTCAAAGGGCAGGCTGATTTGAAGTTGATGAATTACATGGGGTACGATTTAATGGTTCCTGGAAACCATGAATTTGATTTAGGTACAGCTAACGGGCATGAAGAGTTATCTGAATTTGTAAAACAAGCGAGTTTCCCTTTTGTTAGTTCGAACGTTGATTATAGCAAAGATCAATACATGCAGAATCTCTTTAATGATGAAGTAACAACTAAACCTTATGATGGGAAACTATATGAGGGTGTTATTAAAGTGGTTGATGGGAAGAAAGTTGGATTCTTTGGTTTGACGACTGAAGACACTGCGAATATCGCAAGTCCAGGACCTATTCAATTCCAAAACTATATTGACGAAGCTAAGAAAGCAGTTTCAGCATTCGAGTCGATGGGTGTCGACCAAATCGTGGCGGTATCTCATTTAGGCTTTGATGATAATCCTGCAATTGACAATGACTTAGAATTGGCGAAGCATGTTGAAGGCATTGACATCATTATCGGAGGACATTCTCATTCGGAATTACAAGAACCTGTAGTGATTTCAGAAGGGAAAGAAGCACCGACGGTTATTGTTCAAGCTTATCAATATGGAGATTACCTTGGAACATTAGATGTAGTCTTCGACCGCAACGGTAAAATTGTGTCGCATGACGGGAAATTGATCAGCGTGAAAGACTATGAGGCAGACCCAGGAGCAACAGAACTACTTGCCCCGTACGCAGCAGAGATTAGTGAATTGAAAAATACTGAAATTGGCGCAACTACACTAGCACTGTTTGAAAACCCACGTGACAGAGGAGATGCTTCAAAGCCTAGCGTGCGTAAAAATGAAACTGCGCTCGGTAATTTGATTACCGATGGCATGTTAGATCGTGCGAAGCAAATTGATTCAGAGGTAGTAGCGGCCGTTCAAAATGGTGGAGGAATTCGAAATGAAATCAATGCAGGACCAGTTACGGCTGGTGAAGTATTGACTACACTTCCATTCGGAAACACATTGGCGATTATGTCACTCGATGGCAGTGAATTATTAGGTGCTCTCGAACGTAGTGTGAGATTATATCCAATCGAGAATGGTGGGTTCCTTCATATGTCAGGAATGAAGATTGAATTTGATTCTTCAAAACCAGCAGGTGAACGAATTGTCACTGCTCAAGTTATGAAGAATGGTTCATTTGTTGACATAAAGCCGGGTGAAACATATAAGGTGGCAACAAACTTCTTTACTGCTAAAGGTGGAGATAGCAACGAAGAGTTTAAACAAGCTTATGTAGAAGGTCGAGTAAATGACCTCGGTTTGATTGATTGGGAGATCATGCGTGATTACTTAGTTAAGCTAAAAACAGTTGAACCGAAGATTGAAAATCGGATTGTGAATATTACCCCATAACGAAAATAAGAAAGTCCATTCTGAATCAGAATGGACTTTCTTATTTGTTTAAACCCCGAGTTTTTCATGATAAAGCGGAATGAAGTCTTTTAAATTTACATTGTGGATAAATAAAACTGCATCCATATCATTCTCTTTTACATATTCACGAATCGTTTCTCCTTTATAATGACGGACATCAATCACGGATATATGTCCGAAGTGCTCAGGGAGTAATGTGAGCATTGGATTAGCATAGGAGTCTTTTAAGATTAAAAGACGGCGGTCGTTTACTGGATTGACCTGATCAATGGTAAGGAGTGGCCAGTTTCTGTGTAAAAATACAGTATACAGTTCTGTATACACTTCTTTTGATGCCAGTGGTGCCGTGTTAATCAAATCGATTCCGCATTCGCCATTAAAACATGCATTGGTTGGAGTGAAACCGTTTTTTGGTTCAAGCCATTCGAATGTATCCCCTTCTTTTACATACTGAAGAGTTGTATTTCTTGCAAATGAGCCATAGTAAGGTTGGTCATGCGTATGCCGGACGAGCTCTTCTTGAGTCAGTGGACTAGGAATGTCACTAAATTCAGATTGCATGGATTGAATCGTATCCTCGTAGGCTAATTGCGCACCGAACACATTCCAATGGTAATCGGTTTTATAAAACGCATCGTCTAGGTCCTGAATTGAGGATAGACTATTTCGATAATCGATAAAATTAATATTTTCTAATGTAGACATTTTATTTTCGATTAAATCATACATGGCGGGTGCTTCGTTTGTCATATACGTTGGTAAACTCGAATCAAACGAGTCAAGTGTTGCTTTATTCGGAGCTAAACCGAAATAGATTGGAATGTTTGCTTTATTCAAATCAGTGGCGAAACGAGTTAAATCGTCAATCAGAGGTTGTGGATCCGTCATCGTTCCAATCGGTGAGTTCATTGTCCCATTTTCAGAAACATACACCCCGTTTTTAATTGATTGCTGTAACACATCTTTTGTAAAGAATGCGTGGAGTCCAATCCATTTATCACGAAAAACGATTTGATCAGTGACGAATGATTCAAATTCTCGCATAAACGTCCCGTCTATGAGTGAAGACATTGAAATTTCAGGAGCATCAGCGAGTTCGCGATTTTCCATAACTGAAATGCTACGTTTTTCACCGTAATAAGTAAGATATGCACCAATAAAAATAAATAATAAGAACGATACAATGAAAAGGAACTGTATAAAGCGTTTTAGAATATTTAAGTCATTGTTGGGCTGTGAACTTTGTGTATTAGATAGTACAGGTTGCTGCATAAAAGCTCTCCTTTACAAAACTAATTGAAGGCGACATAGAAACAAACACCTAGAAATTTTAACATAAAATGGGCAAACTTAATTAACAAAAATATGTCACTTTTAATTTAACGTTTTCAGACGAAAATGCTATTTGAATGGCGGGACGTAACATGGTCGTGATATGCGCATAGGATTGAATAGTAAATAAAGAAACTGAATGAATTTTGCATTTTCACCCGTTTGAAAGACATCAGTTTTTGGGCTTTCTGTCAAATAACGTAGGAATTTCACATCTCTAAACAAATCGAAGGAGGACCAAAAAAATCCCTAACAGGAAAACAGACTTAAATGTATTCTGTCTATCCATTAGGAATCATCACATGTGCTGAAGCTACGCTGTTATTTAATTAATGTGGTGTAAAACGGGCCGGTCCAATCGACGACACGAGTCGGGTTGCGGCACGTAAACAATCAAGCTGTCTTGCATACACACGACTCACATCGGCGAACGCAGAGGGAAGGTGATCCGAGTCGAGAGGACCTTGTCGCATGTAAGACGATTCATTAGCTCCGAGTGGCGTCGGATGAATAACGAACTTATAGTGTGACGGGTCGAGCTCAATGACTTCAATCTCTGCAAACAGTCGCGCATCACGTGTATATAAGAAGCGGGTGGATAGCCATTTATCAGAATCAGTCATGGGTCACCTGTCCTCCCTTCAAAGTCTCATTACCATTATCATAAAACATTTTTTGGATATTTGGAATCTTATTTCATATTAATCCCAATACATTTACTTAAATTTGTAAAAGTGCCGAATCCGTGCATTCGTTTCTTTCTTTAGAGTATGGTTAAAAGAGAAAGTATGAAAAGTAGGTGACCACATGAGAACGAACGCAACGGGGGATTATCGCTTCGTATTGATTCTTGGAGCAAAAGTCAACGGCACCTCTCCATCGAGAGCGCTCCGACATCGGATTGACGTCGCTGTCGCCTATGCGAAGGCGCATCCGTACGTAGAACTCATTGCGACAGGAGGAAAGGGTCCTGACGAAGAGATGGCCGAGGCGCTTGTGATTGAACGAGAACTGATGGCATGTGGCATTGAACCACACCGGATCCATGTCGAAGCAACCTCTACCTCGACAATCGAGAACTTTCAGCACAGTCGACCGTTTTGGGAAGGCGAGACAGGTCTCACCATCGTGACGAATGACTTTCATGTCCCGCGGGCCCGTCTCATTGCGAAGCTCTATTTCCAACTTGAGAGCGATGCCCTATATGCACCGACTCCGCCGCTGGCAAAAGGGCGATACGTGATCCGTGAGGTGTTAGCTTATGTGAAACTACTTGTCCGCTATCTGTTCAAAGAAAAAAACTAGGCTCTTGCATCCGCAAGAGCCTAGTTTGATTGACAGCCGATTTCTTGATTTAAAACCTCACCGAACGCTTCGGCGCCTTCCACATTCAGATGGACGCCATCGCTCTCGAAATAAGATTCCTTCCCGACGGATTGACCATGCCAGTCGATGAGGGAGACGTTCTCATGAAGTTCGCTAGCACGAGCGAGTTTCTCATTGACCTCGCTCTCCCACGGACGAGGGACGCGGGTGTTGATTAAATAAATATGGTCCGCGCGCTCGAACTGTTTGAGGAGCGTGTCGAGTTGTTCCATTTTGAACGCCCCGTTCGTTCCGAGGTGAAGGAAGACGACATGACCTGGCGCATTATACGATGCATACTGAGATGCAACAGGGATGGCATCGCGGACTTGGCGCCCGATTTCAGCATCAATGGTCATATTCGGAAACGCATCTGCCAAGTACTCGTTCAACCCGAGCATGACCGAATCACCGATCGCAAGGGCCGGTGGACAACTCTTTTCTTCTGGCGTTTCAGTTGCTGGAGGCGTCACCTCTGTGGTCGCTTCTTCCGAATCATCTGTTTCAGGTTCTTTCGGCACGTCAGGTGTCTCTTCCTTTGGCATCGGTACTTTCACAATCGGAATCTCATCTTGTGCCGGCTTCGATTCAGAGAAGGCCAAGATGGTCAAGTTGCCGACGAGTACGAGTGAGAGTGCCGTCGCGCAAGCCGTAGCCGCGAAACGGGCACTTGGATGCGTCGGTGTCGAGACGAGTTGACGGAACGAGGCGATAAATCCGTCCCGACGAATCGGTGTCTCAATAAAGCGATATGACAATTCGGCGATCAACAACGTGAGCGCGACCTGACCGACCGCAAGGAGCGGTGAAAACGTTCCAAGTCGTTCGAGCGGTGTCGACAAGATGATGATCGGATAGTGCCATAAATAAATCCCGTACGTTCGCGTACCGATCACACGAAGCCAAGCGCTTCCAAATAGGCGTGACCAGATTGTCGCCGGATGGGCGACCGCGGCAATCAAGATTGCGGACAAGAAGGCGACGAGCAAGAAGCCACCATAATAGAGGAACGCGTCATACGCATTCACCGTGGCGATGATTCCGACGATTACGATGAGAGAGATCGCACCAGCCACGTTCAAAATATGTCGTCCGATGTTTGGGATGACCGCTTTGAACGTATCTGGTCGCCAGCCGAATGCGAGCATGGCACCCATGAGCAGACCGAACAGGCGTGTATCTGTCCCGTAGTAGACACGGCTTGGGTCCGCTTCTGGAACGTAACGGAACGCCATCCATGTCGCGGAGACGAGTAAGAGCGCTGCGACCAATTGAAGCAATCGTTTCCGGAAAGCGAGACCGACGAGTAGAATGAGCGGCCAGACCGCGTAAAACTGTTCCTCGATGGAGAGAGACCACAAGTTTTGAAGCGGTGACGGTTTCCCGAAGCTCTCGAAATATGACACTTCATGGAAGATGTACCACCAGTTGTTCACGTAAGCGAGCGCGGCGAGTGAATCTTGCCGAACTGTATCAAGCAACGAGCGGTCAAAGAGCGTGACGTATGTCATCACGAGAGACAACATCAAGACGAGCGCCGGGAGCAAGCGACGGAAACGGGCGATATAGAATCTTTTTAAGTCGATTGTGCCGGTCTTCGTCCACTCTCGAATGAGAATACCGGTAATCAAATAACCGGACAGGACGAAGAAGACATCGACACCGAGGAATCCCCCGGATATGTAAGGTACGTTTAAATGATATAAAATGACAGCCAAAACGGCGAACGTGCGTAAGCCGTCCAGACCGGGCATATACGTTGTATGTTTAAGTGGTTTCATGCCCCCACTTCCTTTCTAGTCAAAGCGGACATTTCCCTTTTTTTAGAATCCATTCTTCAGTATAACGAGTGGGGGAGAGGGAATGGTTTCAAAAGATTAACAATCAACTAAGCGAAAAAGTCCACAAAAAAAGGGACACAAGGTCCCTTAGTGATTACACCATATTGATCAACATTCCACCTATGACGCCAGCGATGACGAGTGCCCAAGGTGGTAATTTCCAGTAGGCGATCATGACGAACAAGAAAGCGGCAAAGACGAAGTCGACCGCACCGTTGACGGTACTTGTGAAGATTGGGCTATAAAATGCCGCAATCAAAATACCGACGACCGCAGCGTTCACCCCAATCAAGGCTCCAGCGACTTTCGGGTTGTGTCGAAGCGCATCCCAGAACGGGAGTGCCCCAAGGATGAGCAAGAACGCCGGTAAGAAAATAGCGACCGTCGCCAAAATCCCACCCGGAATCCCATTGATGACTGTCCCGAGGTAAGAAGCGAAAGTGAACAATGGTCCCGGAACGGCCTGGGCGGCACCGTATCCTGCGAGGAACGCTTCTTCACTTAAGAAACCTGCTGGGACGAGTTCACGCTCGAGAAGCGGCAAGACGACGTGCCCGCCACCGAAAACGAGCGCACCGGCGCGATAAAAACTATCGAACAAGGCAATCGCCTGGTTTTCAAACGTTTCCCGTAAAATCGGTAAGATGACGAGAAGTGCCCCGAATACCGACAGCAAGACGGCGCCGAGCCGTTTTGAAATTGGGAACGTGCTTGATTTTGCATCGAGACGATCTGGCTTGAACAACAAGAACCCAGCGACGGCAGCGACGAGAATGACGAGCACTTGGCTGAATGTCGTCTGCCAAAGCAATACGCCGGCAAGTGCGAAGAAGGCGATTGTCTTCGTCTTTGGATCAGGTGTGAGCTTACTCGCCATGCCTAAAATCGCATGGGCGACGATGGCGACAGCAACGACTTTCAAACCGTATAACCAACCGGCATCAGAGACGTCGAGACCGGATAGGACCAAAGCAAACAGCATGAGGGCGATGACCGACGGGGTCGTGAAGCCGATGAACGAGGTGATGCCACCTAGTATCCCACCGCGGACGATGCCGATTCCAATCCCGACTTGTGAACTCGCGGGACCGGGCAAGAATTGACATAAGGCGACGAGGTCGGCATATGCCTTCTCATCCATCCATTTGCGCCGTCTCACATATTCCTCATGGAAATAGCCAAGGTGGGCGACCGGTCCGCCGAACGATGTCAGCCCGAGTCGGGTCGAAACGAATAAAATCTCTAGTAACGTCTTGAACGTCACACGTTGTGTCGTCATACCTTCACTCCTTAATCTCTTTGAATAACTCATAAGCTTTTTGACGGGCTTCTTGTAAAACCGAGAGCCCTTTTTCGGTCGTCACATAATTTTTTCGGACGTGCCCATCGACGGTCTCATTTTCACGGACGAGGAGACCATCCTTCTCCATCCCATGTAAAATCGGATAAAGCGTACCGGCACTGATTTCATAACCGTGCTCTCGTAGTTCATCGACCATCCATGCCCCGTATACCGGATGTTCAGCGGCATGATGCAAGATATGGATGTGGATAAATCCGAGGAACAGCTTCCGCAAAACGCGGTCTTCCATCCATGTCACCCCCTGTTATCGAAGTTCGATATCGATTTTCGAAATCAGTCTAACAGACGAGTGAGAAGGAGACAAGCACGCTGTCTGCAGTTTACGAAAACTTATAATAAGAAGATGGGAATGAGTTCGGAAAAAATAGGGAATCTATCACAAATGAGGTAAACTAGGTATTGAGTTTAATTGCTGAGGAGGAAGTGACGTGACAAACCCAATGCATTCTTCATACGATACATTGTTGCGTTATATGCCCCAAGGCTACGTCGAGTTTAAAGTGATTTACGACGACGCTTCGGAGCCGATTGATTACGAATTTTTTGAAGTGAACCCTGCCTTCGAAAAGATGATGAAAGGGAAACGGAAACATTTTATCGGTCAGAAAGTGTCAGCGGCATTGAAGGATTTTGAATATAGCGAGCGGGAATGGATGATTCAAGTGGCACGGGTAGTCAGCGATGGCGGTACGGTGACGTTTGAACACTTCTCTCGCCGCAATAAATCGTGGTACGAGATGTCCGTCTTTAGTGAACGAAAAGGCTTTGTCTCTGTCATGTTCCATGACATCACGCGACATGTACAAGAAAACAATGCCTTGAAGCAACTTGTGAACGTGTCGCATCGTTTCGTTTCCACCGGTAGTGATTTGTTGATGAACCAACAGTTCCTTGACCAGATTCGCGATTTCACTGGGGCGAAAGCGGTCGCACTCAATTTGATGGAAAGCGACGGAGAGACGTATACGACGGTCGCCTTATCCGGCATCGATGAGATGTTAGAACGAAGTCTCGATGTGTTAGGGTTTCATCCGGTCGGGAAGAAGTGGCCGATGACCGCCCAGCGCCGGGAACTGTTCAATCGACCGAATCCGCTCGTCTTCGATGGAATTGATCCATTGATTGATGGAGTCTTACCCAAACGACTTGTCAAAAACTTGCTACGCATCTTCTCGCTTGGAGAGGTCGTCCTCTTCAAAATTGAGAAGGATGGGATACTATATGGAGATTTGACGATTGTGATGCAAGAAGGGAAAGTGGCGAATCGACTTGGTCTTGTCGAGTTGTATCTTGTCCATGTGCTCGAGCAGTTAGTCAAAGCGGATCACCAAGTCGGGGAAACGAAAAAATCTATGTTTGATGGTTTTGCGACACTTGACTTGGAATGCATCATGGCGCTCAATACGCGTCAAGTCTTACATTTAAATGAAACGTGGGAGCGGGTGCTTGGATATTCATTAGAACAACTTGAAAATATGGATTTCCTCCGTTTGATTCATCCAGACGATGATGTCATCACAGAAGCTGCTTTTGCAGAACTCGAGGAACGGGGCGAGTTGTTCCGTTTCGTCAATCGCTTCCGGACGATTGATGACACATATCGTTCAATCGAGTGGCATTGTAAACTTCAAGGGAACTATATTTACGCTGTCGCGAAAGATGTGACGGATCGCGTTCAGTTGGAAGAAAAATTGGCCGAACGGGACCGTTTGTTGACGAAGTTGTCCGACCAGATCCCAGGTGCCATCTATCAGTTCGAGTTGTTGCCGGATGGTAGCTTCAATTTCCCATTCTTCAGTCGAGGTTTTGAGGACATGATCGGAATCTCTGCGGAAGAAGTACAAGCAGACGCAGGTCTCGTCTTCCGTCGGATGCATCCCGATGACTATCCTCACGTCATGCAGTCGATTGATGAATCGTATCGGAACTTGACGATTTGGGATGCCGAATTTCGCGTATTGACCGAAGATGGCCGAACGATTTGGATTTTAGGGTCGTCCCGACCAGAGAAGATAGCGGAAGGTCATGTATTGTGGCACGGCTATATCGGAGATGTTACGGAGAAGAAGACATACGAGAAAGAGATCGAGTATCTCAGTTATCACGATCAGTTGACAGGTATCAAAAACCGACGTTACTTTGAAGAAGCGCTGGAACGTTATGACGACGATTCGTTTTATCCATTGTCACTGATTGTCATTGATATTAACGGACTGAAATTAACGAATGATGCGTTCGGACATTTGGTTGGCGATCAGTTGCTTGTTGAAGCGGCGAATATTTTAAGAAATGAATTGCGTTCCAAAGATGAAGTCGCACGAGTCGGAGGTGATGAGTTCGTCATCATCTCCCCGAACACGACACTCGATGAGGCGAAACAACTATCAGACCGTCTTGGCCGTCTCTTCCACGAGCAGACGGTTGAAGGGTTACCCATTTCTGCGTCGTTCGGTGAAGCGGTCAAACACGATTCGAATATCGAATTGACCGAAGTGTTCAATTTAGCGGAAGATCAGATGTATCACCATAAAGTATCTGAAAAGCAGAGTCGACGTCACCATTCCATCCAAATCATCATGCGTACGCTTTACGAGAAAATCCCACGCGAAGAAGCGCATTCTCAACGTGTCGCCAATTTGGCAGAACAGCTTGCGAAAGCAATGGGCTTCACAAGTGCTGAAGTGAATGAAATCCGTACAGCCGCCATCCTTCATGATATTGGAAAAGTGGCAATCAGCAATGATATTTTAGATAAACCAGGTACCTTAACTGAATCCGAATGGTATGAAATCAAACGGCATCCTGAGATTAGTTATAATATTTTAAGCACGGTACCTGAGTATGTCTCATTATCTGAAATTGTTTTGGCGCACCATGAGCGATGGGATGGGAAAGGATATCCGAAAGGGATCAGTGAATATGAGATTCCGCTCGCTTCCCGCATCATCTCAATCGCCGATACGTTTGATGTGATGGTGACGGGTCGTCCTTATCGGCAGGCGAAGACGATTGATGAGGCGCTTGCCATCATTCAACAAGAGGCGGGCAAGCAGTTCGACCCGACGCTCGTCGATGTCTTCTTTGAAAAAGTCGTCCCAACCCTACAACAATAAACAAGCGAGTCCTCTCTTATTTTGGGAGGACTCGCTTTTTCAAACGGTGAGTGGACGCTTCTTCAAGACGAGAACCGTCAACAAGAAGACGACGGCGGTCATACCGATCATGACGAGAATGGAGAGGAACGGAAACTGTCCTTCGTACATCGTGATGACCCCGTTATTTAGCCAATAGGTCGGCAGGAAACGTCCGACAATCTTCAATGAATCTGGTAACCAAAGCAGACTGATGAATGCGCCTCCGGTGATGGCCGATGCCATCGTGACCGAAATTTGAAAAATGTTCGCTTTCTCTCGATTCGTCGCAAATACCGCGATGAGGCCACCGAATGCCAGACAGACGAGCAGATAGGCCGAGAACAATGCGAAGACGGTCGGGAGATGGGTCCACACGTCTTGACCGTAAAGCGCGAGACTCACGCCAATCAACAGCATGACATAGACGAAGCCGACGAGATAGAAGGCGAGAAGAAGTGATGCGAAATACCGCCGTGGTGACACCGGTGAGGCGAACAGGCGGGCATAAATCTTCTCGTCCCGGTCATCCGCGACAAACATCGGGATGAACTGGAGGAACGTCGACATCATGATGAACGACAAGAGACCGAAAAACGCTTGTGTGCGTGCGGTCGTCGCGACGCTCTCTTGGAACGGTTCACTAGAGAGCGTGTATCCGTTATCTGTCTCCTCGGTCGCGAGTTGGGTGAATGTGGCTTCGTCATATTCACTCGCCTCAAGAAGCTGGCGTTCACGTGACAAGTGGCCGTTCAATGCCTGTTCGACTAAAGAAGCGTCACTGCCGGCGATTGCGGAGAACGAGAGGCGAGGCATATCGCCGTTGAACGATTGTTCTGTAAACTCTTCAGGAATGAGAAGCACAATGTCTTCTCCTTCTAACAAGACGTCTTCGCCACTCGTCTCGAGCAGGGTGACGCGACCGAAGCGCTCGGCTTCTTCAATGAGGCGCTCGGCGAGAATGCCCTCATCCTCATCGACAATGCCAATCGACGCATTGAGACTCGACGTCCCTCCGACAAAGGAGAGGATGAGCGCAAACCCGAACATCGAAACAAACGTGAACACCCAGAGCCCTTTCTTTCGGAGCATCCGTTTGGCGACGTGCCTAATGAGTACCATGACGTCTCACCCCTTTCGATAGAAGATAGCTGAGTGCGATGAAGATAAGTAAATGAATCCCGAGTAAACCGAGGCTTTCCCAATAAATGCTCATGTCGCCTTCACGAAGCATGACGGCGAGCATCCCGTCTCGCATGAAAATCGGCATGAACACATACGCGGCCCATGGCGCATAGTTCAGCGTCACTTGATCGAATCCGGGGACGTAGCCCCCTGATAAGATCATGATGATGGCAACAAATCCGTTGACGACCGCATCTTTTGTCGTCGTACTCAACTTCGGCAGGTTGACGATGACAAATCCGACAGCGACCCCATACGCGGTCAAGGCGAGCCAGGCAAGAATCAAATAACCGAACTGGATATTTGCCAAATCAAACGTCCGATAGACGAAATGACTGAACCAGAACAACAAGATGAGCTGAAGCAAAATAATGACGTAGCGGCTGAACGTCCGTGCGAGCCGATATTGGACCGTTCGGACAGGAGCGGCTTGAATCCGTAGATAGCTACCCGTGTTCGGCTGTTCTTCTCGTGCCATCGCCGTGATATAGAACGACCCGAACAGAGCGGTCATGATGGAGATGGTGACAGTGAAGTATTCAAGCGATGTCGGAGTCCGCCCCGCTAAATCGACGCTCTCTGTATCAAGCCACGCCTCATTCTCATACGGGGCCGAAAGACCGGACTCCGCGAGCGTAATCTGTTGGTTGGCGATTGCCGTATACTGACCGAGAATGGCTTCAAGGACGTCAAACTCGACGGTCGTCGGTTCTTCGTATAACAGCGTGAGGTCACTGCCGTCGAGCCGTAAGATGACGTCTGCATCCCCATCGTTCACCCCTTGTTCGGCTGACGCGATGTCTTCATAAGGGACAAGGCGGATGAACGCCTGAATGTCTTCGTCGTTCAAAAAGTTCTCAAGCGGTTCACGATACTGATCGGTCGATGCTTCGACGTACGCGACGTTCGTGACAGGGAGTTTGAACGTGTCACTGAAGACGGCAGATAGCATCGTCCCGAGTCCGAAGATAAGGATGAGCGGGAAGAGGAGCATCCAAAAAAGTGTCGCACGATCCCGGAGCCGCTGTTTCACATCATATTTGATAAATGTCCACATGAAAGGGCCTCCTATTCCCGGAGCGTCTTCCCGGTCAATGCCAAAAAGACGGTATTGAGGGAAGGACGGTCGACCGTGATGGACGTGAAGTGAACATGTTCCTGATGAAGCGTATCCAGGAGCGGAGCGAGCGGCGTATCTTTATCGAGCGACACTTCGATATACGGTTCCTCATATTGCACTTTTTGGACGTGGTCGAGTGCATCGAGCCGTTCGAGCAGGTGCGGGGTAAGCGCATCAACTTTGATGCGGGCTGTCTCGAGCGTCATGACGCGGTCTTTCAGCTCATCTTGTGTCCCTTCAGCGATGATTTTTCCTTCGTCGACGATGGCGATACGGTCGCAGAGCAGCTCGACCTCTTCCATGTAGTGTGACGTATAGATGATGGTGGCCCCGCGACGGTTCAGTTCACGGATATTCTCTAAGATCGTGTTCCGTGATTGCGGGTCGATGGCGACGGTCGGCTCATCCATAAAGATGAGTTCTGGTTCATGGACGATTCCGCATGCGATGTTGAGGCGGCGGAGAAGACCGCCGGACAGTTCTGGTGGGCGTTTCTTTTGATGGGCATCGAGTTCGACGAACGCAATCGCGGCCTCGGTCTTTTGTCGCGCTTCCTTTGGACTGAATCCGTATAATTCAGCGAAGAATTGAATGTTTTCATACACGGTCAGTTGGTCATAGACGGAGACGTGCTGCGGGACGATCCCGACACGGCGCTTGATGGACAGTTCGTCTTTTGGCATCGATTGTCCGAAGATGTGAATGGATCCGGAATCCGCCTCGTATAGATTCAACATGACAGAAATGGCGGTCGTCTTACCGGCACCGTTCGGACCGAGAAGACCGAACAGCTCGCCTTCTTCGACGTTCAGACTAAGGTCGTTCAAGGCGACGGTATCTCCAAACCGTTTCGTGACATGATCGAGCGAGATGATCGACATAGATGTACTCCTTTCTCATGTGAAAGACTCATCATTCTACACAAAGGTGTTCGTGGATTGTCACGAATATACCTGTCAGAATCGACTAAAATGTGCAATAATCTAATTATTCAGATAATTATTGTGTTGAAATGAGGGATTGGGATGAAAGGGTGGCAATTCAATAAACATGAGGGGGCGTTATTCCCGGACGAAATCGTACTGTCTGCATTTTGTACAGTCGAACCGAAACGGATGGATTCGACGTTACCATTTTACTATGACGAGTCGATTTTTCGATTCACCAATAAAGAGGAAACATTCTACTTTAAAATTTCCCCGAGTTATCACGAGTTTGAAATCAATGTGAAAGACCGAAACGGGGAACTTCTTTACTACCAATTGCTTCGGACCGTCAGCAAGGTCGAAATTTTAGAAGACCGACGTGACCATGCGGAGCTGTTGATCGTCCTCGCGGAAGACCGAAAGCGGACCGTGACGTCAATCGAATTGACCGTCCGACCGCGTTTTCGTGTGCTTGTGAAAGAGCATGAGGTATGACACCTATCTATTCATTACTGAGATACTTTGTTAGTCAAAAGTGATCGAGATTGTTTGTGATGACATCAAAAAGATGAGCTCGCATTTTTTGCAAACTCATCTTTTTAAATACTTCTAAGGAGAAATCCTACAGTTTTTATATTTCTTAAATTTCTCTTTAGTGGTATCACTATGGAAACATGGTTTCTGGTCGTTATCTATCGATGAACGGAACGATTTTTATATCATAAAAACTATACGATCTTCGAACACTTCGTGATACAGTGTAAAATCAAAATCGGACAAATTAAGTTAAACATAAAAGTTTTTATAATCAATACCCGAGAAAAGTAATCAATTCTTCTTTAAAAACAGAATCTTCAGAGTTAATTACTTCGGAAAGTGTCAATAGATTTTGGTGAAGTGGTGTTGAAATGTTATCTGACTCTCGAAGAAGTTCTTTTATAACTCTGTCTAAAGTATCTAAATCTTGAACCTCAAACACACTATGATTATAGACTTCATGATTATTTGATGAAAGCTCAATATAATCTAGATTTAACTTAGTAACGCCTACAAACTCTGGTTTACCGCCTTTTGTAGCCCATCTAAAGAAACCTAACATTTTAGTATCTCCTATTTCATGTGCAGCAAGTCTAATTGATGTTTTAGCACTTTCTTCCCAAAGTTCACGTTGCATAGCCGATTCAATTGTCTTTTTAAAATCATATGTATTCAAATCACATTTTATCAAATCACTCCAATCACATGATCCGCTCCCCGTAGGAACAACCATCCCTTGACTTGATTGAGCTTTTCTATTTTGTTTCCAAAGAACTAAGAACATGTCTTTCGTGATTCCAATTGTAGAAACACCAATTTCGTTATTCATCATCGACAAAGAAATCGGTTTTAAAAAAGTTTGGTTCTGAGCAACTTCTATAGGAAACTGATCAACGAGATTAAAAATAGTTGAGTCGTTATCATTTGACATGAATTTTCTTCCAGATATTATATTCGTTAAAAAAGTATCATAATAGTAACCCTTGTGAACAGCTACATGTAGTTTATTGGTTTGTTTACTCGTGAGTTCATTCGTTTTCTTTACTGAAAAGTCATTTGATAAGCAGAGTTTTGATTCGTTAAAAAATTTTTTTCCTTGAAATTGAGCTTCTCGATATTGTTTTTGCAAAAATGGAATTAAATGATGTTTCTCTGTATTCAAGTACTTTTTTAGGTTGGTCTCCATTATTTTATTTCGAACACCAGTTATTTCTTTAGATTGTAATAATCGGTTCAGATTATGCGATCTTGTAACGTAATCTTTTTTAGTAGGGGTATTGTCGATAGTGTACATTTCAAAGCCGTTTTGCTTCTCTAAAACACTAACTTGTAACTCTGTCATATCTATTTTTAATTCGCTGATGTCCCCATATGATATTTTGTTATATTTTGAAATTTTATCGATTATTAAGTAAGTATCGTATATAAATTTGCATAAAGTGCCAATGAGAACACTCACTACTGCCCAATTTAATGATAGGACGTTCGTTGTATCGTTTAAGAATTTGAGAAAAACCTTTAGAGAAAGTAAAAAAAGAGCAAAATCAATCAGTAATGTAATGGATTCTTCTTTATTTAATTTGAAATAGTACTTGTAAAAACTAATTCTATTATTCACCAAAAAAACTCCTTTATTAATATATTAGAAAATCAATTAAAGTATTTTACTCATGAACCGAAGACGTTTCGACGCCACATAAAGCGAGAGGATGACGACGAGCATTCCGGTCATGAGCGGCCACATGAGATCTACTTCTGTCAGGAGCACTTCACTCGATAACGGACCGAGCATCCAAGGCATCCATTCGAGGTCGACCCAACCGATGAGGAGCGACATGACGAAATGGAGACCGAGCGTCAACACGACCGCGACGACACCACTTTCCAACATCGCGGCGATGAGGAAGAAAATCGATAACTGAACAACAAAATGACAGATGAGGAGTGTGGTCGATATGAGAAAGTCGAGCCAATCGAATGCGTCGAATAAAATGACCGTATAATAGGCGGCTGCCGCTTGTGCGAGCAAGATGCCACCGACGGTCAGTAGGGCGTAATGTCCCCATTTGCTGACGACGATGCGTGACGTCGGGATTTGTAACGACTTGAGCCAGGCCAGGGTCCCGTTCGTCCGTTCATGGCTGAACGTATGCATCGCCGACAAGAGGACGACGAGGAGCCCGATTTGGCGAAGCTGTTCGCTGACAGAAATCAATACTTCTTCCGGTGTCGGTGTCGGGATCTCGATGACGGCACCGTCCGGTAAGTTCCCGCCGGAAGCGAGAATATCTGGTAAGAAATAAAGCGTGAGCGGCTGCATGGAGGCGAGGAGCATGAGAGCGATCGGAATCCAGATTAGTCGCTTGTTCGCCCACGACTCCCGCCATTCTTGTTTGAAAATTGCCGTGCGCATCAGGCGTTCACCTCCAAGAACAAGGACTCGAGTGACGGATGCCCGACGTGTAACGATTGGACGGTGACGTTCAGTTCAAGGATCCGGTTCAAGATTGCACGTTCAGCGATATCCCGGTCCGTCGACTCGAACGTCCACGTCGAGCCATTTTTCGTCACACGACGCACACCGTTCAACGCTTCCCAATCTGTCCCGCTCGTCGGGTCGTCGAAGAGACGCAACTCGATCGTTGATTTTGATCCGAGCAAGTCCGTCACCGTGCCTTCCATCAGTAGTTTACCTTGTCGAAGCAAGAGCACCCAGTCGCTCGCTTCTTCAGCATCCGGGAGGACGTGTGTCGAATAGAGAATCATTCGCTCTCGTTTCAAGTCGCTCAACAAGTCGAGCACTTCCCGTCGACCGCGTGGATCTAAAGCTGAGACCGGCTCGTCGAGTAACAGTAATTCAGGGTCATGGACGAGTGCCTGGGCGATGCCTAGACGCTGACGCATCCCACCCGATAAGTTCGAGGCTGGACGGTCGACCGGCTCAAGACCGACGCGTTTTAATAGTTGGATAGGATCAACGTGTTTCGTTCCCGTCAATTCAGCAGCGTAGCGAATTGTCTCGACTGGCGTGAGGGATGGATAGAGAGCGGGGCGTTGTGGCAAATAGCCAACCCGAATCTGGTCATGTCCGCTCATGTCTCCACTCGTCGGGTCTGTGACTCGGGCGAGCAAGTTCAACAAAGTTGTCTTACCGGCACCGTTTTCCCCGAGTAACGAGGTACATCCTGGGCGCAGTTCAAAGCTGACATCATCGAGTGCCGTGAAGGAGCCGAATCGTTTGGTTAACTGTGTGACGTTCATCGCGGCGTCCGTCCCCATAAGAAGTAGATGATTGGGCCGAGAATGTTGATGAAAACGATGACGAGGAGCCATACCCATTTCGGGCCGTTCGTCATGTCCCGTTTGAACAAGTCGATCAACGCGACGACGAGTAAGATCAGTTGCAGGATGAGTACAGGTAACAGGATGAGAAAAAGTGTATTCGGGTCGTTTGCGATGTCCATAGCGAGAACCTCCTTCAGTAATTGGACTGTCCTTACACATTCTACACGAACAGTGCGTCCCCTGTATGAGACACAAAAAATCCCCATCTCACGAAGAGACGGGGAAGACGAATCATTTGACGATGATGACAGGAGCGAGTGCACGTTTGGCGAGTTTATGACTGACGCTACCGAGCACGAACTCTTGGAACGTGTTCAATCCACGCGATCCGACGACGACATATTCGTACGGCTCGTGGTTCGCATATTTGACGAGCTCAACGTCCGGTTCACCACGAAGTTCGATGTACTCGTAAGGGATGCCTTCTGCTTCCGTCAAATCGAATAACGGTTTGAGCATCTGCTTCCGTTTTGTTTCCAAGTCGATTTTACCCGTCGAGTTGAGGGCGGCCTCTTTTGATTCTTTCGCACTGATGACATGGACGATGTCAATCGACGCATTGGACGCCTTTGCGAGTTGAATCGCCTTTTCAAGCGCACGTTTCGAGTGGGCAGAACCATCTGCCGCTAAAAATACCTTTCCCATGAAAACTCCTCCTCTTTCGCACGTTCTACATTTAGTATAGGTGATTTGGTGAAGCGGGGGAATGCCGAATCAATGTCCTGCGTTCGCGTCTTGTTGCTTCAAGTGAAGCGCGAGCGTGTTGAGCAGTTTTTCAGAGTCTTTATTCAAATTGAGAAGTTCAGGTTCAATTCCGACTTCACGGTATTTGAAGACGACCTTATCGATGGCGCTGATGGCCGAGTCATCCCAAAGATGCGTATTCGCAAAATCGATGGTGACCTGTTTGACACCTGCATCCACGTCTTCTGTCACATCAAACTGGTTGACGAATTCAGACGTCGAGGCGAAGAACAATTGTCCGTTCACGATATATCGAGCCTGGTCGGCCTCGATATTGCGGTCGAGCTCGACTTTTGAGATTTTCGCGGCGAAGAGAATCGCTGCTGTCAAAATACCAGCAAACACACCGAGTGATAAGTCGTGGGTAATGACCGTGACGAGTACGGTGACGAGCATGACGACTGTGTCTGACTTTTGAGCGGTCCGCATTGCTTTGAGCGAGCCCCAGTCAAATGTCGCATACGACACGAAGAACATGACACCAACGAGCGCGCCGACAGGGATGAGCATCAAGATGTCGCTCATGGTCATAATCATGATGAATAACGCGAGTCCGGCCGTGAATGTCGAAAGACGTCCACGTGCACCAGAGGAGACGTTGATGACCGATTGCCCGATCATCGCACATCCTGGCATCCCACCGAAGAACCCGGCGATGATGTTTGAAATCCCTTGGCCGCGAGATTCACGGTTCTTGTTTGAGTCCGTGCCTGTCATGTCATCAACGATTTGTGCCGTCAAGAGCGACTCAATCAATCCGACGAATGCGAGGGAAATCGAGTAAGGAAGAATGATCAACAACGTCTCAAACGTCAACGGGACGTTCGGGAATAAAAATTCCGGGAGTGTTGCTGAGATTGTTCCCATGTCTCCGATATTTTTCGTATCGAGACCGAGTGTGATGGCTAAAATCGTCATGACGACGATGGCGACGAGCGGGGCAGGGATCATTTTCGTGACTCGCGGGAACAAAAAGATGATGGCGAGTGACGCCGCAACGATTGCCCAAATGATCCAGCTCTCGCCTTCAAAGTTTGATAACTGTGCCTGGAAAATCAAAATCGCAAGCGCGTTAACGAATCCGACCATGACGGCACGTGGGATGAACTTCATTAAACGGGCGATGCCGAGATAACCGAGGACGATTTGAATGATCCCCGTTAAAATACCGGCAGCCAGCAAATACTGAAGGCCGTGGTCGGCAACGAGTGAGACGACGACGAGTGCCATCGCACCGGTCGCAGCTGAAATCATCGCAGGTCGACCGCCGGCGATTGAAATGACCATGGCGATGATGAACGAAGCATAAAGCCCGACCATCGGGTTGACGCCAGCAATGAGGGAGAACGCGATGGCCTCAGGGATGAGGGCAAGCGCGACGACAATTCCTGCAAGAAGGTCTGCTCGGACGTTACCGAGCCAATCTTGTTTGATTGTATTCAT
This sequence comes from Exiguobacterium sp. MMG028, assembly GCF_027947425.1. NCBI lineage: Bacteria > Bacillati > Bacillota > Bacilli > Caryophanales > Exiguobacterium > Exiguobacterium sp. MMG028. The sequence goes on along the minus strand of NZ_JAQJIN010000002.1, from coordinate 171,920 downwards.
TTTTTCCAAGAAGAACACACCTCTCTTTTATTTTGACTTTGACCTTCGAGTCTCACGAAGATCAAACGCCGCATTATATGAAAGGAAATGTTCTGACGTCACATGTTTTCACAACGTGTTTCATCATAACGGATTTTTTTCGAAAAGACAATTGAATACAGGTAAAAAATATGGTAACTTCATAACGGATACGTTATATAACAATTTTGTTATACAAAAGGAGTGTCATGAAGATGTACACCGCAGAAGAATTAAGTAAAGTGCTCAAAGTGCTCGGGGACCCGACCCGCTTGACGATGTTGAAACAGATGGAAGCCGGTGAACAGTGCGCCTGTAGTTTCGTCGATTGTTTCGATATTTCGCAACCGGCAATCAGTCGCCATTTGAAGATGTTGCGTCAGGCAGGGCTCTTGCTCGAGCGCCGAGACAAACAATGGATTCACTATCGATTGAATGAGACGAGTCCGTTTTATGGGACGGTCATCGATTTGCTCGACAAGATTGAGATGGTCGATGTGAGTTGTGACTGTGACAGTGAATGTGCGATTTAAGGAGGAGTTAACGATGAAACTTGAAGTGTTTGAACCAGCCATGTGTTGTCCGACGGGATTGTGTGGACCGTCCATCGACCCGGAACTGACACGGGTGGCGACTATCCATTACGTGTTACAACAACGCGGCTTTGATGTGTCGCGCTATAATCTCGCATCGGAACCGAACCGATTCGTCGAGAATGCCATCGTCCAAGCCGAAATCATGAACGGGCTCGACGTGCTCCCGATGACGCTCGTCGACGGAGAAATTGTGAAACGAGGCGCTTATTTGTCGAATGAAGAGATGGCGGAGTTGACGGGGTTACCAATCGCCGCATTCGCCAAACAAGATGGAGAAAAACCAAAAGTTCGAATCTCACTCAAAAAATAAGGAGATGCTCACAGTGAAGCCATTTGACTTTCATGCGATTGAACCGACCCGCTATGTGTTTTTGACCGGAAAAGGTGGCGTCGGGAAGACGTCGACGGCATCGAGTCTCGCTTTGACGCTCGCTAATCGTGGAAAACAGATCTTACTCGTCTCGACCGATCCGGCAAGTAATTTACAAGACGTGTTTGAGATGGAGCTCGATGAGACACCACGTCTCGTCACAGGGACGATGCTCGAAATCGCTAACTTTGACCCGGAACAGGCGGCCAAACAGTATATGGAACGCATGGTTGGTCCGTATCGGGGCGTTTTACCGGACGTTGCCATCCAATCGATGGAAGAACAGTTGTCTGGCGCCTGTACGGTTGAGATTGCGGCGTTCGATCAGTTCACGGAGCTGTTGACGTCCAAGGCAGCACGGGAACGATACGACCATGTCATCTTTGATACGGCACCGACCGGGCATACGTTGCGACTACTGACGTTACCGAGCGCATGGGATGAATTTTTAGAGACGAATACGACAGGTGCATCTTGTCTCGGACCACTGGCTGGTCTTGCGGATAAGCAAGTGCAGTACAAACGAGCCGTCGAGACGCTCATCGATGACAACGAGACGACGTTATTGCTCGTCGCTCGTCCTGAGAAGTCGACACTCGTCGAAGCAGCGCGAGCCGTGACAGAACTTCGCGCCATCGGCATTGAGCGAATGCAGCTCATCATCAACGGTGTCGTCGAGCCAAGTGAAGGAACAGACCGTTACACGAAACGGTTCATTGAACGCCAACAACAAGCACTCGATGATCTCCCGCATGGAATCGTCGACCTCGAGACGTTTACGCTCCCGTATGCGTACGAGAATCTCGTCGGGGTTTCGGCGCTCCAGCGTTTTGTGGGCGGGGAGTCGGTCGTGATCTCGGATGCATGCTATGACACGAGTCGTTACGGATCGATCGATCAACTCGTTGACGAAATGGAGGCGGACGGTCCGAGCGTGATCATGACGATGGGGAAAGGTGGCGTCGGGAAGACGACACTCGCCTCGCTTCTTGCTGTCGCGCTTCACGAACGAGGGCATGCTGTCCATTTGACGACAACAGACCCGGCCGCTCATGTCGCACTCACAATTGGCGCAGACGTTTCAGATACGTTCACCGTCGATGCCATTGACCCGAAAGCCGAGATTGAGAAGTATCGGACGGATGTGTTCCGGGAAGCAGGGGACATGAACGAAGAGCAGCGCATGATGCTCGAAGAGGACTTGCGCTCACCGTGTACAGAAGAGATTGCTGTCTTCCGTGCCTTTGCCGATCAAGTGGCGAAAGCGAAAGACCGCTTTGTCGTCATCGATACAGCTCCAACGGGACATACGCTTCTGTTATTAGATGCGACGGAGAGCTATCATCGGGAACTCGAACGGTCGACCGGCGTCGTTCCGGAAGCGGTCCAAGAGTTGTTACCGAAACTGCGTGACCCAAAACAAACGCACGTCATCATCACGACACTGCCTGAGGCGACGCCAGTATATGAAGCGGAGCGTCTCACAGTAGACTTGCAACGGGCAGCGATTCAACCGTTCGCTTGGGTCGTCAATCAATCGTTTACGCCACTCGATGTGACGAGTAAGCTCTTGACATCGAAAGTCGCGAGCGAGGCGATTTGGCTAGAGCGCGTGAACAACTATCCGCGTCCGACGATTCTCGCATGGCAAGAACAACTGCCAGTCGGATACTCGGCGTTATCTCAATTAGGAAAGGAGAAAATACAATGAACATCACGAACGAAGCAATCGACTTTTTACAAACCGCGTTAGAAGAGGAAGAAACGAAATCTGTCCGCATCATCACAGAGGCGGGTTGCTGTGGACCAACGCTCGGTCTAGCCGTGGCGACACCAGAAGAGACAGACGAGGTGAAGCAGTTCGACACGCTCACGTTTGCTGTTGCAAAGGAAGCTGAAGCGTTGGCGGAAAATGTTACGCTCGACGTCGAATCGACAGAAGATGGCATCACGCTCGTGTTGCACGGTTTACAACCATCTTGCTAAAAGAATAAATAGAGATTATTGGAGGAACTCATTGTGCAGTGGATTGCTAGTTTAATTTTTCTCGTGACGCTCTTTCTCATCATCAAGCAACCGAAAGGCCTCGGCATCGGTTACTCGGCGATGGGGATGGCCGTCATCGCCCTCCTTTCAGGCGTTGTCAACCTCGATGACGTCGGAACGGTATGGGACATCATCTGGAACGCGACATTCACGTTCATCGCCGTGATTTTGATCTCACTCATTTTAGATGAGATTGGATTTTTTGAATGGGCCGCTTTACATATGGCAGGAATCGCTAAAGGCGGTGGGGTGAAGCTGTTCGTCTATATCACCTTACTTGGCGCGCTCGTCGCAGCATTGTTCGCAAACGACGGGGCCGCACTCATTTTGACACCAATCGTCTTGGCGATGGTACGAGCACTCAAACTGCCGGACGCGGTCGTATTGGCATATGTCATGGCATCCGGCTTCATCGCCGACACGGCAAGTCTCCCGTTCATCGTCTCGAACTTGGTCAATATCGTTTCGGCTGACTTCTTTGGTATCGGGTTTGCCGAGTATGCGGCGCGGATGGTATTAGTCAACGTGTTCGCAGTCGCGGGTAGTCTGCTCGTCTTGTATCTCTATTTCAAAAAAGACATCCCGAAACAATATGACGCGTCTCAGTTGGCTGAACCGGCGTCGGTCATCAAAGACCATACGATGTTCCGCTTATCGTGGGTCGTACTCGCTTTGCTAGTCATCGGTTACTTCACGAGTGACTTACTCGGGATCCCGGTCTCACTTGTTGCCGGTGTCATCTCCTTGTCCTTCCTCGTGATGGCGAATCGATCATCTGCGGTAGAGACGACTCAAGTCGTGAAAGGCGCGCCGTGGGCCATCGTCTTTTTCTCGCTCGGGATGTATATCGTCGTTTACGGTTTACAAAACGCGGGACTGACACAAGTACTCGCCAACTTCATTGATTGGTTTGCAGTGAATGCATTCAGTGCGACGTTCGGGATGGGCTTCTTGGCTGCCATCTTGTCATCGGTCATGAACAACATGCCGACCGTCATGATTGACGCGCTCGCCATCGACTTGACGCATACGACCGGTCAGATTCGGGAAGCGTTAATCTATGCGAACGTCATCGGGTCCGACCTTGGACCGAAGATCACCCCGATCGGATCACTTGCGACGCTTCTTTGGCTCCATGTGCTCCGTACGAAAGGCCTTAAGATCGGATGGGGTGAGTATTTCAAAGTCGGGATCATCTTGACGATTCCGACACTGGCCATCACGTTGCTCGGCCTCTATATCAGCTTATTACTTTATTAAGGAGTGGGTTATATGAAACTAGTCATCATTGGATCTGTTGCTGCCGGGACATCGGTCGCAGCGAAAGCACGTCGGAATAACGAGGACGCCCAGATTACGATTTACGACAGGGATTACGACATTTCGTATTCAGGTTGTGGGATTCCTTACTACGTCGGTGGCGAGGTAGAGTCACGTGACGATTTGACACCTCGTGACGCGGCGTTCTTCAAGAAACGTTACAACATCGACGTCATGACACGTCATAACGTGACAACGGTCGATAAGGATGCGAAGACAGTAACGGTGGAAAACTTAGAGACAGGTGACACGTTCACAGACTCGTATGATGTCCTCGTCCTCGCCACAGGGGCGACGAGCATCATTCCCCCGATTCCGGGTGTGAAATCGGATAACGTCTTCCCGATCCGAAACATTCAACACGCAGAGGCGACTCGTTCTTTCGTCGATTCGACGAGCCCGAAACATGCGACGATCATCGGTGCCGGCTTCATCGGTTTGGAGATGGCCGAACAGTTGAAGCTACGCGGTGTGGACGTGACAATCATCGAGCGCGTGCCGCAGGTGATGCCACCACTTGATAAAGACATGGCGTGCCGCGTCGAGGAACACCTCGAGAAGAACGGAATCGAGCTCATGCTCGGGGAGACAGTGACGGAACTTGTCGGTGATGGACATGTAGAACGTGTCGTCACGGAGAGCGGCAAGACGATCGAGACTGACTTCGTCATCCTATCGGTCGGCGTCCGTCCGAACGTCGAACTTGCCATGAAGATGGGAGTGGAACTAGGTGAGACGGGAGCGATTGCCGTCAATGAACGTATGGAGACGAACATCCCGAACGTGTATGCGGCCGGAGACGTCGCGGAGAGCTTCTCGATTGTGACCGGAAAGCCGATCTGGCGTCCGCTCGGTTCGACAGCGAACAAGATGGGACGGACCGCTGGGGACGTGATCACGGGCGGGCATCTCGAGCATCGCGGTATTCTCGGAACGGGTATCTTCAAAGTGTTCGGACTTGCGGTGGCGCAGACGGGACTTTCCGAGAAGGAAGCACGCGAACTCGGTTACGACATCGAGGTGCTTCATAACACGAAACCGGATAAGCCTGCCTACATGGGTGGGAAAGACATGACGATCAAAGCGGTTGCGGATCGTTCGACACGTCAATTGCTCGGCATCCAAATCGTTGGGTTCGAAGGAGTCGACAAACGAATCGACGTCTTCGTCACGGCCATCACACTGAAGGCGAAAGTGGATGACTTGTTCCACCTCGACCTCGCATACGCACCGCCATTCTCGACGACGAAAGATCCGGTCATGTATACGGGAATGGTCCTTTCGAACAGTATCGACAAGGCGGCGCGACTCATCACACCAGCCGAGCTGCAGACACGAATCGATGCAGGGGAAGACATGCAAATCATCGATACGCGGAAAGCAGCACAGTTCGAGAAAGCGTGTGTCGATTGTGCGGTCAACGTCCCACTCGGCAATTTGCGGGAAGCGGCGAAAGAGATGGACAAAAACAAGCCGACAGTCGTCTATTGTAACGGTGGAGTGACAGGAAATGCGGCACAAAACGTGCTCCGTAACCTCGGATTCACCGACGTGTACAACTTGTCAGGCGGGAACAAGAACTATCAGTTGTTCAAAAAATACGGGAACTAAATAAGACGACGTCCATTGCGGGCGTCGTTTTTTGATATGCTGAAACGTGAGGTGAGTCGTATGGATTATAGAATATTACATGAAAAGTTTGAACGTAGGAAGCAGTGGCTCATTTTTGATAAGGAAGAAGTCGTCCGGCGTGTGATGGTGCGCTATAAGGCGAGAATCATCCCGAAGACGGACATCATGGACTTAGTGAACGACGATCAACTGTCGTATGAACATATCTTTTGTTGCTTAACGATCGATGACCCCAGCATACTCGAGAAAATTTTCACGGCGAAAGAGAGAGCAGACCATCAGTGGGAGATTGATGACAATGCGAGACGTGGGATGAAATACAAGCACAAAGACGATGCACATCGACTTTACAATCAGTTGATCATCGATGAACAGGAAGGACGCCGACTCGATATCGTCTTCGAGAGCAAGGATGGAAAGTATGTGACCGGCTTTTTGACGAGATACATGTCGGAGCAAGTCGGATCCTATATTTTCGCACATGTCGGAGGTGCCAAGTTTACGGGTCTCGTGCCACGTTCGCTTTTACCAGCCGATCTGACGGATGAAGAATTCAAGATGAGCTATCGGTGGTATTTAGAATCACTCGAGGAATGGAATAAGCTATAAAAGGAACCTCTCACGCACGTGTGAGAGGTTAGTTGGCTTTCCGTTGATTCCATTTTCCGATCCGATTTCGCCCATTCCGTTTGGCGACATAAAGACCGATGTCTGCCTTTTTAATCAGTTGAGCGGACGTGACGACTTTGCGTTCAGAAGTGCTCGATACTCCGATTGAAACGGTGACATCTAACATCGCTTCATCGGGTAATTGAAAAGGTTGTTTTGAGACTTCTTGCAAGTAGCGGTTTGCAATTAACACAGCTTGTGAAAGGTTGCAATCGGCAAGTAAAACAGAGAATTCTTCTCCGCCGTTTCGACATACCATGTCATCTGCTCGTGCGATTCCAGAGAGACGTCGACCGAGTTCGACTAAAATCGCGTCACCTGCATCGTGTCCGTACGTATCATTGACCGATTTAAAGTGATCGATGTCGATTAACAACAATGCAATCTCATGCGGTGATGCAAACACTTCTTCATCAACTCGTTTCATTTCTTCGTCAAATTGTCTTCGATTCCCTAGACCAGTCAGCGTATCGGTATATGCAGCTTCTTTATACTTCGTGATTAAACGTCGAGACCGTTCGATTTTACGGATTCCGCCATATACGATGTGCAAGAACAAGCCAGTTGCGTATCCAATCAATAAAAACCAGACGAGTGTGATCGCATATGTGCTTGGTTCTTCGTAATTGGTCATGTTAAGTCCAGAGAAGAGTGCGATACAGATAAGACTAATCACATTGACAGTTCGAATATCTTGAGTCGGTTTGATCCGTTCACGTCTTCGTAAAAAAAGGAAAGCAGTAACCGCCGCGACAGAATAATCGAGAAGCGTTACAATCAGAAGCGTTTCTCCAGGTACGATGAACGGAAGGAGAATGATACTCGTCACATACGTGATGCGTAAACCAGGAATTCCAAAATATAAGGCAGAGATGATGAGCGGGATGAATCCGTATTGAAAGTCCGCTTGGGCGTTCCATAGCACACCATGAAGCGTGATCAGCATGGAGAGCCCGGCCAATAGGATGGAGATGGTAATCTGCCGACGAATCGGCAATTTATTCGTGAATCCAAGCTTTGTAAAACGTGAAATTAGGTACAGGCCCACGAGTAAGAGGCTCGCGTTGGCAATCAAATTATTGATTAAGTTTGTAAGTGACAGCAATTAATTTTTTCCTCCTTAAATTCTATATACAGTCTGCATTCATGGAAAGCAATCACTTTTCGAGAAAAAACATCAATTGATTTCCACTTTTCTAAAATAACGTTGCTTCGATAAAGGAAACCGTTTACAATTTTTGTGTAAGCGTTTTCTCAAAATAGTGCTACAAGGAGGGACCCTCATGGTCAAAAAGCAATGGAAACCCGTATGGGTAGTTGTGCTAACGTTTGCACTAATTCTGTCAATGTTTCCGATGCCGACGTCCGCTTTGGATAAAGGGAAGTCGACACTCGTCGTCGTCCATTATCAAGAGGCGCCGGATAACGAAAAGGATTGGAACCTATGGCTTTGGGCGAATGGCCCAGATTACTTCCCGAACAAAGGCTTCACATTTAATGGGGAAGATGCATTCGGAAAGGTGGCGGCTTACGAATTCCCGGTCGATTCACCTGAAAAAATTGGTCTCATCGTTCGAACGGACAACTGGGACAAAGATAAAGGGTCAGAGAACGACCGCTTCATCACGAGCGACATGATTCAAGATGGTGTAGCAGAAGTGTGGATCAAGTCAGGTGATCCGAAGATTTATACGTCGAACCCGGACGGGGAGACGGCTTCAACGGAGATCGATATGAAAGTTCACTATTTCCGTTACGACAATACATACACGGACTGGGGCTTATGGGCTTGGCCAGACGGTGGGGACGGTCAGAGCATCGCGTTTGACGAGACGGATGCATTCGGTGGCGTGGCGAACGTCAAGCTCGCCAACCCAGAGTCGAAAAAACTTATGGGCTTAATCACGAAAAAAGGAGAATGGACGGAGAAAGATGGGGAAGACCGTTTCGTTCTTGGTTCAGCGAAAGAAATTTGGCTCGTTGAAGGCGATTCGACGATTTACTATTCAGAGCCTGAAATCGATCGCTCACCGAAACTCGTCTCATTCTCGGCGGACACGTTCCGTCAAGCAACACTCACGACGAACCGCGTCATTACGGATGCGTTCATCGATGAAGTGACGGTAGATGGTGCAACTGTCGCTGCCATCACAAAGGCTGGTGACAAGTCAGTCACAATCGAATTCAAAGAAGATATCGATTTAGCAAAAGTCATCAAAGCCTCACATCCTGAGTTTGGTGAACAGACGCTTCAAGCAGGGAAAGTACTTCGTTCGAAAGAGTTTGATGCGAAGTATGCCTATAATGGAAAACTCGGCATCACATACCAAAAATCAAAAACACAATTTGTTCTTTGGGCACCGACGGCTCAACAAGTCGAGCTCGAGCTATGGAACATGCCGAAAGACCGACCAGCGAACGACAAAGACTTGAAAAAAGTCATCCAGATGAAACGTGGGGAACGTGGCACGTGGGTGGCTGAAGTACGCGGTGACCTCGACGGTGTCGGGTATACGTATCAAGTGACACATGCGACAGGGAAAGTCCGTGCGGTCGATCCGTATGCAACAGCTGTCGGTGTGAACGGTGACCAAGGTGTCATCGTCGACTTGAAAGAAACAGATCCGAAACGTTGGAACTCGATGAAGCCGAAGTTGAAAAACGCGACGGACGCCATCATCTATGAGACACACGTCCGTGACTTCTCGATTTTTGATGTCACATCGAACACATATGATTCAGGAATCCGCCATAAAGGCAAATACCTCGGTGTCGTTCAACCAGGAACTCGCTTGATCGAGAACGGGAAGAAGACAGCGACGAAGACGGGACTCGACCACGTCAAAGACCTTGGCGTGACACACGTCCAGTTCATCCCGGTCTATGACTATAACACGGCTTCTGTCGACGAAACGAACCCGACGGCAACATACAACTGGGGCTACGATCCGAAAAACTACAACGCACCAGAAGGATCGTATTCGACAAACCCATACGATGCCAAAGTGCGGATCAGTCAGATGAAAGAAATGATTCAAGGGCTACATGACAACAACTTACGTGCCGTCATGGACGTTGTCTACAACCACATGTTCGACGCGCAAGCATCTAACCTTCACAAAATCGTACCGGGTTACTACTACCGTTATACGGCAGGTGGCGACTTCGCAAACGGAACAGGTGTCGGGAACGATACAGCGTCTGAGCGTGCGATGATGCAAAAACTCATCGTCGATTCAGTCGTCTACTGGGCAAAAGAATACCATTGGGACGGCTTCCGCTTCGACTTGATGGGAATCCACGATGTCGATACGATGAACAAAGTTCGTGCAGAATTGAATAAAGTCGACAAATCAATTCTCGTCTTCGGTGAAGGCTGGGATCTCGGCACGCCACTTGACGCCGAACTCAAAGCGAATCAAAAGAACGCCTACGACATGCCTGGTGTTGCTCACTTTAATGACAACATCCGTGATGGATTGAAAGGTAGCGTCTTCTATGATGAAGACAATGGCTTCATCAACGGAAAAGAAGGCATGGAGAACCGCGTGAAGACAGGAATCGTCGGTGAAATCACGTATAACGACATGATCAAAGGCTTCACGAAAGAACCGACGCAAGCGATCACATATGTCGAAGCGCACGATAACCATACGCTTTGGGATAAGTTAGAATTGACGAATCCTGACGCCTCTGAAGAAGTGCGTACCGACATGCACCGCCTCGCTTCTAGCATTCTCTTGACGAGCCAAGGTACGACATTCCTTCACGCTGGTCAGGAGTTCATGCGTACAAAAGAAGGCGACCATAACTCGTACAAATCGCCGGACTCGATCAACCAGCTCGACTGGAAGCGGGCAGCCGACCGTAAGGCGGACGTCCAATACATGAAAGGCTTGATTGAGATGCGCAAAGCCAACCCTGGTCTCCGCATGACGAAAGCGACTGATGTGAAGCGCTTCTTGAAATTCTACAAGTCTGAGGCGAACGTCATCACGTACTTGATTGATGAAGACGCACCAGGACAAAAGAACGACTTGTACATCACACATAACGCAAACCCGAACGCTGTATCCGTGAAGCTTCCAACAGGAACGTGGAACGTGATTGTCGACGGGGACCGCGCTGGAACGAAGACAATCAAACGTACGACGGGCAGAGTCACAGTCCCTGCCTACGCGAGCTATGTGTTGGAAAAACAATAAGCTGAAACACCACAATCATTGCTGAGATGATTGTGGTGTTTTTTTGTCTTTCAGATGATGTGATTTGAACTGTAGAAAAAATTTTTTTAATGAAAAGAGAGATTACTAACCTTATTTTCAAAATAAAGACATATTTTTGACGCGAAAATTTAATATAATGGAAATGTGAACAATGCTTTGTGACTTTTGTCACACCAGGAGGTTATCATATGGGATTCTTTCGTCATTGGAAACAGATTTTGGAATCAGATATTGAAGTTGAACAACGAAACGAAATTATCAATATTGATTCATTGCTGTTAGACCAATATCCAGACGCTGTGTTCGTATTAAACCGTGAGCTAAAACTCATTGATTCAAACGAAAAGTTATCCTTGCTTTTCAATGGAATGGAAGAACGTTTTGTACACTTAGAACAGTGGCTCCCACAGGCAGACAGTGAACGGGTATACAAATTTTATGAGCGAACATTGCAGGGAGAAACGGTACATTATGAATTAAAGGTCACGAATACGGAAGGACGAAAGATTCATTTATCCATTACAAATACGCCTCTTTATACAGGACGTGTCATTACAGGTCTCTATGGCATCGTTAAAAATTTAACGGATCAAATAGAACTTCGAGACCGCTATAATCGATTCAAGCTAAGTCGAGCGTTGTTCGAGCGAATCCCAGGGCTAGTGTTGATTGAACTTGATATCCGAACGGGAGATTTCTATCATTCGCCCCAGACGAGTAGTGTACTTGGACTATCGTCACGTCAGCTCAGTCAGATGAAGAGGGAACATTTTCGTCATTTGATTCATGAGTCAGATCGCCCCGCGTTTGCGAGAGCGATTCAAGCATTGATCGATGACCCGAGTCAATTCGAATATGAAACGCAAATTAAGGTGCTTCATTCCAGCACAAAAGAATATTTAGACCTCATCGTCAAAGTGGGAGTTTCGAAAGATCGGGGTACAGTGACATGGGCGATGTTTGATGTCACCAATTTGATGCATGCGGAAGAGGCGCTTTCAAAAGAGAAATCGAAAGTGAGGCAGCTTTGCGAAATTGTGGATTCCGTCATCTTTGAACGCTATTTTGATTCAAAACGGTTTAAGTTTCTGACACCAGGCTTCTCCAGTATTTTTGGTTATACGGAAGACCAATTCAATACACATCCTGATTATTGGCAACGCGTGGTTGTCCCAGATGATGTGCCAAAAGTGAAGCAAGCGCGAGAAGTGACGTTGAACGGAAAAGCGTCTACTTTCTCCTATCGTATTTTTGCGAAAGGAGAAGTGAAGTGGATTGAAGAGAATCGAGAACCGATTTTCACAGAGGACGGGACCGTGATCGGATTCCGTACGCTCGTTAAAGACATTTCGGAGTTAAAAGCGCAACAAGAAGAGATATGGCGTCTCGCTTCACTTGATTCGATTACAAATATGCCGAACCGGGAGTCGATTACGCAAACCGTATATGAATTGACCCGCAGACGAGACCCTTTTACTCTTTTTTCTCTTTCTTTTAATCGAATCGAAGAAATCAACCACACATTCGGCTACGAACTCGGTGATGAATGGCGAGTGAAGACGATCAATCAGTTGATTCGATTCCTTCCGACAGATGCGCAACTCGGTCATTTGGATGCGGACAACGTGCTGATTGTCATCCCGAGACGAATGGACGACCCTGAAGTGCTCGCCTTAGGAAATAAATTAGGCTCGTTGTCGACATATCGGTTCCGTGTAAGTGTGTACGACTTGTATGCGCGAATCTCGATTGGCGTCAGTCGTTATCCAGAAGATGGGGCACAAGCCGGGGAACTCATCAAAAATGCTTGTACCGCTATGAATCGGGTCGATAAAAAAGTAGGGAAGTCACTGGAATTGTATTCTTCTCAAATGGATATTGAATCACTGAGACGCTTTGAGTTGTTACGCGATATGCGTGAAGCGTTGAATAACGGAGAATTTTTCTTAATGTATCAACCAAAAGCGAATGCGTGGACGGGACAGATTGTCGGAGGCGAAGCATTGATGCGCTGGACGCACCCGACATGGGGGTCGATTCCGCCGGCAGAGTTCATTCCACTTGCTGAAGAAAGCAGTCTTCATCTTGAATTAACAAATTGGTTGATTGAAGAGGTGTGTAGCTACCTTTCCCAACTTCCTAACAAAGTTCCTATTTCCATTAACGTATCTGCGAAATATTTGTATCAGGAACATTTTGAACGTGTCTTTGAGGATGTTCTGCACCGCTACAACATCCCGAGAAGTTACTTAGAAGTTGAAATTTCTGAGACGTCGCTACTTGAGGATGCGCAACAAATCAAAAGTGCGTTCACTCGCTTGAACGACTTAGGGATCCCGATTGCGTTTGATGACTTTGGAAAAGGTTATTCGTCACTTGCCTATCTACAAACCTACAATGCGCAGACGATAAAAATTGATCGTATGTTTGCCCATCATGTCAATCAAAGTCGGAAAGCGCAAGGAATTATTCGGAGTCTTCTTTTAATTGCGGAAGAATTTGATATGAATGTCGTAGTCGAAGGGGTCGAGATGATGGATGATTTACTTCGCCTACGCGAATTTGGCTGTCATGTCGTTCAAGGATATATTTTCAGTCGTCCGTTAAAACAAGTCGAATTCGAACAAGCGCTTCAACAAGGAACGTTGACTCCGATTGAAGAATATATCGAAACCATTGAGCAATCAAACCGTCTCATACATGCCGGAATTACGATTACAAGACTTCGAAACCAAGAGGTCACTGTCGGAACATCCCCAATCGTCATTATGCGTCGTGGCTTCAAAACACTTGCTTTTTACGCCTCGATTCGCTTGCCGACAGACGGTGAAATGGATCTCGTTATTTTACTCGATGACGGTCAAAGTCCCTTTGTCATCAACATCACTCGCTTGACCGAATTGGCCAATGGTTTATATCAGTATGAAGCCAGCTACGAGCAAACGGCTCAGCTAGAGAAGCGCTTGACTACGCTTGAACGTGAAAAACCACGTGGCTTTTCAATCCACCAACCAAAAGATTTACAAATAAAATTGAAATAGGAAAAATCGAGAGCCGTCTGACGTACGGCTCTTTTTGTGCGCAATGGTGGCGCAATTTACCTCGATTCAATATGATTGAGAAAGAGAAAGCGAAAAGAGGAGATTGAATGATGGACTTATTACAAGCAGCGCGACAATTTTTCTTACAGCTAGAAGGAGATTGGTCTGCTCGCCTTCAAGAAGTTGAGGACATGTTGCATCGTACGGGTTCCTACTCCTTGACGACGGAAGAGTTGGGTGAAGGCGCAAAAATGGCGTGGCGGAACTCGAACCGTTGCATCGGACGATTGTTTTGGCAGACACTTCATGTGATCGATGCCCGGGATGCGAAAACGTTTGATGACGTCTACGCTCGGCTTGTGGAACATCTTCATTTCGCCACAAACGGCGGGAAAATCCGCTCGACGATGACGGTTCTTCCGAACGAGTTCAAACTGTTGAACACGCAGCTGATTCGGTATGCCGGATATGAGACACCGGACGGAATCATCGGGGACCCGATGTCCGTACCGATGACGAAACGGGCCGAACAACTTGGATGGGTCGGGGTCGGCACCCCGTTTGATATGTTGCCGCTCATGATCACGGACGGTCAGGACGTTCGTCTATATGACTTGCCGAGTGATGCCGTGCTCGAAGTGGAAATCATTCACGAGGAGTTTGACTTGTTTGATGGTCGTCCGATCAAATGGCATGCCGTTCCGGCCATCGCTGACATGGAACTTGAAATCGGCGGTCTCCGTTTTACGTCAGTGCCGTTCAACGGCTGGTATATGGAGACGGAAATCGGTGCCCGTAACTTGGCAGACACCAATCGCTATGACTTGTTGCCGCTCGTCGGTCGCTCACTCGGGCTCGATACGTCGAAAGAGCGCTCGCTCTGGCGGGACCGCGCGCTCGTTGAATTGAATATTGCCGTCCTCCAATCGTTCGAGCGGGCGGGGGTCACGATTGTTGACCACCATACCGCTGCCAAACAGTTCAAACGATTCGAAAAGAATGAACGGGAAGCAGGGCGTGACGTCACCGGGCAGTGGAGCTGGCTCATCCCCCCTCTATCGCCTGCGACGACGCACGTCTTTCATGAACAGTATGACAACATCATCAAAACGCCGAACTTGTTCGCACGAAGCGGATGTCCGTTCTCTGGGTTTCGTCAGCCGGTAAAAGAGGAAATAAAAGGCTAGAACCGAGAGAAAGGATGATTGCTGTGGCAGTCCCACTTTGGAAACGAGCCGTCGCCGGTCAAATCGACCAAGTCGTCTTTCAGACGCCGGCTAAATTGATTGAAAAGGCTATCCGTAAAAAGGTATGGCCAGACAAGGAAGTGAAGCGGTATTACTTACCGACCGTTGTGACGATGGCCGGAGAGGTTTACTGTATGCTGTACCAAAACGGTCAGACACTCGGAGACCGAGTCGTCGGGATCAAAGTCGTGAGTGCGGACGGACGCCCGCTCTCCCTTGAGCAGGTCATCAAACGGACGCTTTATAAAGATATCGTCTATCCGGCGACGCTTGGGATCCCACTCATTCGAGCGCTTCAACAGATGAAGTCGAATAAAGATCTCGAGTTGCCGCATGACGAATTTGCCCATACGAAACTCATCTCGACCAAGTGAAAAAACAGAGCGGCCTCGTGTCGCTCTGTTTTTGTGTCTCGTTCGGTCGGGTAGGAATCGGGATAGAAAATAAGGTATAATGGGATTGGAGTGAACTACTCGCCACTTATTTGCTTCGCAAATTGAAGGGGGAGCTTCTTGGGAAGACCGTGCTCTTACCAGCCACGGTTGTTTACCAAGCTCGTTGGGTGGTTCCCACCCTGAAGGAATTCGTTTTAGTTTGCCAGCATCAACAGATTGATGCTCGCGTTGATGTCACGGTCATGATGCGCGCCACAGGCACATGTCCATTCACGGACATCCATCGCCTTCTTCTGACCTTTCACGCCGCAAGTGGAACAGATCTGAGTGGATGCGTACCAAGGGTCTGCCTTGATGAGCGTTCGTCCGAAGAAGTTTGATTTGTACTCGAGTTGCCGGACGAACTCGTACCAACTGACATCGCCAACCGATTTGGCTAAGCGTCGGTTCTTCATTATGTTGCTCGATTTCAATGTCTCCACGACGATGACTTGGTTCTCGTCAACGATCCGTCTCGATAGTTTGTGAAGGAAGTCCTTGCGTTGGTTGGCAATCTTTTCGTGTTTCTTGGCGAGGATCAACCTGGCCTTCTCACGATTCTTGCTCCCGATCTTCTTTCGCGACAGCGCGCGTTGTGCCTTCTTGACCTTTGCTTCGGATTGTCGGAGAAAGCGAGGGTTTTCGACCTTTTCGGAGACCATCGCATCGTTCGTCATGACGGCGAAGTGTTCCAGGCCAAGATCGATCCCGACCTTGTTCTTGGCTGGGATCCGTGGTTCATCGTCCTGTTTGACGAGGATGGAGACGAAGAACTTGCCCGTCTTGGTCATCGAGACCGTCGCGGACCGGATGACGCCCTCGAACGGGCGATGTTGTGTGAACCGCACGAACCCGACCTTCGGCAGCCGGACTTTTCCCGACTCGATGCGGATCGTGCCATGCTGGTTGTTCGTCGTGTAGGAGGCACGCGACCGTCGTCTCGATTTGAAGTTCGGGAAGCCACCCGTCCCGGCGAAGAACTTCGCGAACGCGGTGTCCAGGTTCAGCTTCGCATTCGCGAGCGCGAGACTGTCCGCCTCGGCGAGGAACGGGAACAGGGGCTTGTAGGAGGCGGGTGTCGCCGGTTTCCGTCTCGTTCCGCTCCCCGTTTTCGCCTCCTCGCGGATGGCGATGCGGTCCTCGAGCAACTTGTTGTAGATGAACCGGGCGCAGCCGATCGTCTTGATGAAGAACTCGGCCTGTGCAGGCGTCGGGTGGAGCCTGTATGTGTAACCTTTCAGCATGTCCGTCCCTTCTCCCTTCAGAAGATCGTGATGTATCCTCCTCGTCCGATACCCGCGGAAGGGAAGGGAGAATCTGACGGAATCACGAACTTTTGTTCGTTACATCTGTCACAGGGGGAGAAGACTGTTGGACCGGGCGATTCATTTCCCCCCTACGCTGGGCTTCGCCCCGAGACGCTTAGAGGAGGGAGAATTCTCGCCTGATTTAGTTAAAATGAACGACTATTGGAGGCTTTTTAGTTATGACAAAAATTGCATGGATTACCGACAGCATGGCCAACTTTTCACAAGAAGAGGCAGCGCGTCTCGGTGTCGATATCGTCCCGATTCAATTGATCGTGGATGGCAACGGCTATAGTGAAACAAATCTCTCGCTTGAAGATTTGCATCGGTATATGATTGACCAAAAGAAAGAAGCGAAGACGTCACAACCGATTTTCGGAGATTTCATCGGCCGTTACGAGCGCTTGAAAGAAGAAGGATATGACTGTGCCATCGCCGTTCACTGTTCAAACGGATTGAGTAGCACGGCGAAAAACTCAAAGGCAGCGGCAGAGGCGGCTGACTTCAAAGTATATACGATCGACTCGCACGCCGCGCTCGAAGCGCAACAAGAGCTCGTTCGAATCGGCAAGGCTGCTGAGCAAGAAGGCAAATCCGTCGAAGAGATTGTCGCGTTGCTCGAGGCATGGCGCGATAAGAAAAACTTCTTCATGATTATCGGAAACATGGAAACGATGCGCCGCGGCGGTCGTGTTTCTTCGGGTGAGCTGTTCCTTGCGAACATCTTGAACATCAAACCGATCATCACGCTCGATGAGACAGGGAAAGTCATCCCGTTCAAAAAAGCACGCTCGTTGAAGAAGGCTTATGCAGAGATGGTCGGCGAACTCGAACGTCGCCACGCGGAGAACGGTGTGAAGGATAACCGGGTGTTCGTCCAGACGGCACTCGCACCGAAGATGCAAGACGACCTTGTCGCGCTCATCGAGTCGAAATTACCGAGTCTTGAAGTGGTACGGACACGATTCTGTCCATCGATTGCGGTACATGCCGGGTTTGAGACGGTCGGTGTCTTGTGGCTCGACGCTTAATCAATAGGAGGAATGAAAGATGGAAGCAATGACAACCTTGACTGGATTGAATGAACGGATTGCGAGCACGGAACAACTGCTCGTCTACGTGTCACATCCGGGATGCAGTGTCTGTCATGCGCTGAAACCTCAAATCGAAGAGATGCTTCATCAATTCCCTGACATCGAGGCGGTCGCGGTGGATTCGGACGAAGTCCCGGAAGTTGCGGGATCCTTCTCCATTTTCACGGTACCGGTCGTCCTCTTTTTCATCAACGGGAAAGAGATGTTACGTCGGGCGCGATTTGTCCCGATCGGTGAACTGACGCATCAACTCGAACGCATGCGAGAAATGAGACAAGCCTGAGATCAACCCATCATCCTATTTAGAGGATGATGGGTTTTTTTCGTAAGTGAACGGGTAAAGACCCGCAAACACAAAAGGGGTGATTCGATGCGAGGCAAACAATACGTGGGAGAATCGATTGACGTGTACTATGACGTGTCGCTCTGCGTACATGCGGCAGAATGTGTCCGTGGGCTACCGGAAGTGTTTGATACAAAACGAAAACCGTGGATTTTACCGGGTGGTGCCGAGGCGCCAGATGTCGCGACGGTGATTGAACGTTGTCCGAGCGGTGCCCTCCAATTCGTCCGAAAAGATGGAGGGGATGCGGAGACACCAGATGTACCGACATCCGTAAAATTGAACGATTGGCAACAAATCGAAGTGCGGGGTGACCTCCAGATCGATCAAGGCGATAAGGTCATTTCAACTTACCGAGCGACACTATGTGGATGCGGACAGTCGGGGAAACGTCCGATTTGTGACCATAGTGGTGCGTGTAAAGGATGAGAGGATGATGGGGGATGCACATTCCACTGCATTCAGAATGGCACGATACGAAATTGACCTTACATTTGATCTCGCAGCTTCTCGGAAAAATTAAGCTCAAACTGGCACCGCCGGAACCGCAATGGGGACACGTCTCGTTGCCGCTCACGGTGCAAGGTTTCACGACAGGGTTGTTATTTGAAGGAGAGCGGGCGCTACAGATTGATGTGGACCTATTGACGTCTTGCCTCGTCGTCCATGTCGAGGAACAGACGGACGCCATTCCGATTGAAGCGGGAAAAACGATTAAGTCTTATCATGATGACTTGTTCGCGCGCCTTCGTGAACATGGGGTACACGTGAACATCAATCCGAAACCACAAGAGATGGCCTTCAAAGGGTTACTCGATACGGATGAGACACCGCTCGCCTATGACGCGACGTATGCTCGGAAAGGATTGAGACTGTTTCAGCGGGCGGCGCACGAACAACTGACATATTTATCAAAATTGCGATGTCGGAAAATCAAACCGGCTCTCTTTTGGGGAACGTTTGATGTTTCATCACTTGTCATTTATCCGATTGAACATCCGTTTCCGGAAGATAAAATAATCGAACGTGTCGCCTTTGATGAGCAGTTGATTGAATTTGGATTTTGGCTCGGAGACGACGTGACGGATCGTCCGAGTTATTTCGTGTTGCCGTATCCGTTTTTGTTCAGACCGTTGCCGACGGATACGTTGAAGCCGGAAGCGGCTTATTATGATGCGGAGAAGAGCGAATTTTTCTTGACGCTTGATGAAGCGACGAGTGGTCACGTCCAAGATTTTTTGTCCACCTCGTTCGATATCTTGATGCGTGAGATGGACTGGACGACGCGTGATCATTTCTTCATCCCGCTAAAACTAGACGAGGAGAGTGCTGAGTGAATGGATATTAAACAAAAAGAAAACACGTTTTATGTAGGAAACGAGGCTGAGCCATCGGCAGAACTGCATTACGTACCGACGGGTCCCGACAAACTCATTGTCGACCATACGTATGTCAGTGACGACCTGAGAGGACAAAGGATCGGGGAGAAGCTCGTCCTCACTGTCGTCGAATATGCACGGGAGCAAGGGAAGACGATCATCCCGCTCTGTCCGTTCACAAAAAATCAGTTCGACCGTCATGAGGAGTATCACGACGTGTTGGCGACGTGAACCGAGGTGGGCTAAATGGAAGAAAAACGAGCCACGTGGTTAGAACTCTTCTATGACTTGGTTTACGTCGCAGCGATTGCGACAGCGACCCATGTCTTACTTCACACTCACCACGGTGTCATCCCTTTCGAATACGCCTCGAAGTTCGTGCTCATGTTCATCCCGATTTGGTGGGCATGGGTGGGGCAGACGATGTTTATCAATCGATTTTTTGAAGACGCTGTCCACCAGCGTCTCTTTGTCATTGGACAAATGGTATTTGTCCTCATCATGACGGCAAGCCTGAACGTCGATTTTGATGACTATTATTATTCATTTTTGATTGGCTATCTGGGACTACGTGTGATGACGGTCTTGCAATATACGATGGTGAACCGACGCATTCAAGACCCGGCGGCACGTTTTTTAGGGACGTATTTGTGGATTGGGATTGGAGTATCGGCATTATCCCTATTCTTTGATGGAAGTTTCCGCTATGTCGTATTGTATCTGGGCATCATCATCGATTTGGTCGTACCCATCATAGGTCGAAAGCGCCTTGCGATGACACCGATTCACTTAGGATACTTGCTCGAACGTTTCGGTCTTTTGACCATCATCGTCTTGGGCGAATCCATCATCAGTATTCTCGCTGTGCTCGAACCACAAGATGGGGACATCCGGTCCATCAGCTTTTCAATTTTGGCATTCATCGTCCTCATCGCCATCTGGTGGCAATACTTTGACAACATTGAAAAGAAAGTAGACAAAGAAGCAGTCGGTACCGGTCAAATCATTCTCTACGGTCATTTGTTCATTTGGATGTCACTCAGTGTACTCGCGAGTATGATGAAACTCATGTACTTGGGCGAACTGAACGAACGGTTCGAAGTGATTGTGACGTTTGGTGCGGTGCTCGTCTACTTTTTGTCAACAACGCTCGTGTTTCATAATCATCGTTTCCCGGAAAGTCGATTGCACTGGGGCTATTTCGTGTTTTTCATCGCGCTCATTCTTGTGTTTACCGGCATCCATTTGTTAGTACTCGTTTCACCTTTAGTCATTATGATTGAACTTGCCATCTTCTTCGCTGTCTACGCTAAACTCACGACCACATAAAAATGGAGCGCCATCGGGCGCTCCATTTTCGAGTTATTCTGCTACTTGTGGGACAAGGTAGATTAAGCCGAACGGATTATGCAACAAGTTGTCGATTGTCGTTCGCTCATCTTCACCCATCTCGACCGTGAAAGCACGTCCGTCTTCGAATGCGAAATGGTCGCCATCACCGAACATCGCTCCGCCTGAGATGAGGTGGAAGTTGAACGAGTGAATCACGTGGATGGCATCTTCGATCTCGAGTGTCATCGGTACGGCCACGTCCGCATGTCCGAACGCTTTCATTCCCCACGACATATAGGCGTTCTCTTCTTCCGTAATCGCCGTCAATAGCGAGTAGTCGAGCGCGAGATCTTCTTCTTTCGACTCTTGCCATTCATCTTTCGAGAAGGAGACACCAGCCGACTCGACCATGACGCCGACCCCACCGGCATTCAAGACGGCGTTTGCGGCACGGCGCGCAGCGGCGACGTCTGTCAAATCGTTGACGTCGACAATCAAGTAGACGACATGCGTGTGCCGGGCGATTCCTTTTGCGACTTTCGGTGTGAATCCACCAGAACTCGCGTGAATCATGGCCTCGGCGAGAGCCGGGTCACGTTCCACGACTTCTACGGTGAACGCTTTGCCCGTCTCATCTTCGAGTAGCAATAAGCCGGCCATCGTGTAGCCTTCACTATGTAAACTGATTTGTTCGTTCACGCCTTCTGCGGAAGACCAGTTTCCGGGAATGGCGAGCATAACTTGTGTACGATTCATGTCAATCATCCTTTTCTGCAAAAGTCAGGCCCCTCTTCTAGAGAGGCCTGGTCTATCTCTTATTATGCCCTATTTTGGCATAAATTATTCTTGATATGTCTTTAATACTTCCTGAAGTGGGATTTGATCGATTTTCCGTCGGCTGACGAACGTGCTCAGGAAGAAGAGGAGAACGACCGCACCGAGCGTATAGACGATATAGATCCATTCGAATTCAAGCGGGAGGACGAGCCCGTAATCTTCTGCAAATACGATGATGATGACCTGAAGCGTCAACAGGGCAATCGGAATACTCAAGAGGGCCGAGACGAGCGCATAGATGAAGTAGCTATTTAGAATCATCGAACGGACTTCCCGTTTTTGGTACCCCATCACTTTCAATAACGAAATGACGTAGTAGTTCTTCTCGACCGTCAACGCCGTCAGGACGAACAAGATGCTGAAGGCGATGAGAGACGCGCCACCAATCAAGACGTTCATCATGAAGTTCATATATTGATTGATGGACTCGGATTGTTCAATCAACCCTTGACGGGACAGGATGGTCGGATAGTCTGAGTCGTTCGGGCGCTCCGTCGCATAAATGCCATTGAACAACTCGTCCGTCGCGCCGTCGGTAAGCAGTTCACTTAGCGTCGCCCGGGGCAAATAGGCGAAGTCTCCAGAGAATTCATCAGCAATCCCGACAATCGGATAGGTCAGCGTCTCTTCGTTTAGCTCGACATCGATGTCCTGACTGACTTCAAGTCCGAGTTTGAGGGCGAGTGACGAGGAGACGATTAGTCCGTCGGGTTCAAGTGTCAATGTGTCACCATCTTCGTTACGTAGCGGGAACAAGGTATTGTCAATCTCTAAACCTTTCAACGTAATCAATTTCTCTTCGACAAATGCGAATGGGTAAGTGAGGAACGGCTCTTGTCCGTCTTCGATTGGCGGTGAACCGTCCGTATAGGCTTCGTATTCATACACTGCTTCATTCAAACCACCCACGGTCATTCGATCGACGGCCCCGTTCATCATGAGGGCGAAGACGATGAGGATGGTCGAGAACAAGATGCCGAGGAAGAAAATGAGGAAGCTTCCCGTGCTCTTGACCGCATACAAGTATTTGAACTTCGTCTTGCCGCTCGCGCGTTTCAATAGTCGACTGACGAGCCGACTCAGGCGATTCAAGGAAACATTGTCCCGAGGCGATAAGAGGGCGAGGGCGCTTTCTCCCATGATCTTGTAGATGACCGCTCCTGCGACGAGTGCAAAGAAAAGCAGTGGCGCAAATACGGCCGTCAAAAAGACGAGCGGACTCTGGGCGATGGTGATGGACGGTAAGAGATAAAAATCGAGATACAGTTCTTTCAACGGGTCTGCGAAATAAAGACCAAGGAAATAGCCGATGATTAGCATGAAGAAAGCGAAGATTAAGATGAGGACGAGATAAGGTGCTGCGATTTGTCGACGACTGTACCCAATCGCCTTCAACAGTCCGATTTGACCGCGCTCCGCCTCAAGCATATTCGAAATCAAGATGGCGACGATGATAACGGCGATTGAGACGATAAAGAGGCTGAGCCCGAGCGCCATCGCTTTCCCAGATGAGATTTCACTATAAATCGCACCGCTTCGGATAATATTTTCCGTCTCCATGACAGACACGACAAACGGTAGGTCGAGCTCGGTCACGACTGTCTGTTCCGTCACGCCCGATAGGCGGAACGACTCTTGTCCGACGATGGATTCGTATGATTCGTCTGTCATGAGCAAGAGTGTTTGGGAGCCGGGATCTAGATTGAAAAAGTTGTCGTCGAAGAGGGGAAGTGTATAGTCC
Source organism: Exiguobacterium sp. MMG028 (assembly GCF_027947425.1). Taxonomy (NCBI): domain Bacteria; kingdom Bacillati; phylum Bacillota; class Bacilli; order Caryophanales; genus Exiguobacterium; species Exiguobacterium sp. MMG028. Next base: position 148,288 of record NZ_JAQJIN010000002.1, on the reverse strand, counting down.
GGAAAGAGAACGAACCCGCTGACGGTGAACGGTCTACCGAGGTCGATCGTGTCCCCGATTTCAATTCCATTCTCTTCTGCGTACTTTTTGTTCAAGGCGACCTCGTCGTTCGTGCTTGGTCTTGCTCCCGCCTCTACATAGGAACGGTTGATTGTATCGGATTCTTTTAGCAAGAGACCCCGATGTTCCGCGTCACCGAGTGTGTACGTGATCGCTTTTAAGTCACGAAGTTCAATCGTCGCCTCTGGCATCTCTTGTTCGACCGCATCGATGCGTGACGCAATCAAACGATTAAAGACTTCCTCGTCAGATTGTTTGATGTCGGCTAGTGTGAACGTTCCGACTTCAGCGAGTGCGGCGACATCGGGATCACGTAATTCTTCTTCCGTCACCCGATTCAGCATCTCGACGGCGAAGTCTTCCTGGTTCGATTCTTCCAAGTATTCTTCGGTTGGAACTTCGATTCCGCTAATTCCATAGAACATCATCGTGTACGTGAGTGAACTCATGACGATGATGATGGCGATGGCGAGCAGTTGCATCCATTTCTTACTGAGCGTCTTCCACACATTTTTGTACAGCATGTCGCCACCTCCTTATCCCCAACGAATGTCACGTGCTGCGACACGGGTGTCGTGATGGGTCACTTCGACGATTCGACCGGAGTTCATTTTAATGACATCGTCCGCCATGTCACTGATTCCGTTATTGTGCGTGATGACGACGATCGTCTTTTGATACGTCTCGTTCAGTCGCTCCAACAGCTCGAGCACCTTTTTCGAATTCTCCTCGTCGAGCGAGCCCGTCGGTTCGTCACAGAAGACGATGGCTGGATTTTTAGCGAGACTCCGGGCGACGGACACCCGTTGCTGTTCGCCCCCAGATAGTTGATAAGGATATTTGTCACGCGCTGCCGCGAGCCCGACTTGGTCGAGCAATTCATCGATGGGGAGCGGGTCTTTCGTCAAATCGGACCCGATTTGTACGTTCTCATAGACGGTCAAATTTTGAAGAAGATTATATTGCTGAAAAATAAATCCAAGATGGTCGCGCCGAAATGCCGTCATCTGTTCAGGAGACAGGTCGGTGAGCACCGTGTCTCCGAACGTGATTTTACCGCTCGTCACGGTATCGAGTCCGCTGATGACGTTGAGTAGCGTACTTTTCCCGCTTCCGCTCGGTCCGAGGATGACGACGAATGCACCGTCACGAATAGTTAGGTCAATCTCTTTCAGAGCGGCTGTTTCTACGTCTCCAGTTCTGTAGATTTTATTGACGTTCTCGAGCTGAATCATGTCACATTCGCCTCCTTCGTTCGTTATGTATCATTTACCCGTTTCGAGGTCGGATTGGACGAGTTGCACATAGGATGTTTTGAAAAAATAGTGAAACCGCTTCACGTGTGATAAAATAATATCACCAGGTACTAAAAACTTTTTTTAAGGGAGAACTTTAAATGAAGATTGCTTACATCACGGACAGCACGATTGTCCTTCCAGATGCTTTAGTGAATCACCCGGACATTCATATCGTCCCGCTATATGTCGTCAAAGGAGATCAACCATATAAGGACGGGATTGAAGTCGATGCCACGACCGTCTATGAATGGATTGATGCCGGGGAGCGCGTCTCGACGAGCCAGCCAGCCATTGGAGATTTTGTCACACTCTATGAGAAGTTGAAGGAAGAGTACGACATGGGAATCGCGATTCATTTGTCTTCTGACTTGAGTGGAACGTACTCGGCATCTGTACAAGGTGCTGAGATCGCAGAATTTAAGTTACTCGCCCTTGATTCACGAGCGGGGATTTATACGATGGGGCTCATGCTCGAAGAGTTGGTGGAACGTGTTGAGCGAGGCGATGCACTTGAAGATGTGGAAACCTATATGAAGGAGCGCGTCGAAGACGTGCGAATCGAATTGACGCTTCAAAATTTGACGCAGATGCAAAAAGGCGGACGCATCTCAAAATCGAAAGCATTGATTGGGAATATGCTTCAATTGAAGCCAGTGCTCCGATTTGAGGACGGATTGATCGTTCCTTATCAGACGGTCCGCACATATAAGAAAGCACAAGCTCATTTATTTGAAGTGTTGCGTGCGGCGATTGAGTCAGGAGAGTGTAAAGACGTCTCGATTTTCCACGGGAACGTCCCTGAACTCGCGCAAGAGTGGAAAGAGCGACTCGGTGACAAGATTCCGATTCGGGTCGACACGCTCGCACCGCTCCTCGGGGCACATACGGGATCTGGATCAATCGGAATCTCGTATTTGAAAGCGAAATAATTCATGAAGGCGGTTCTCGTGAGAGAATCGCCTTTTGTATGCTTCAATTCTGTTTTTGCTTTCGTAAAAATAGAAACGTGATTGTCAGCGAATAAATCAGTAGGAACGTGATGAGAAACATGGAAAGGTCCATCGTGATCGCCTCCTTTCCTTGACTGTTGCCGACATTCATGTCTATAAAACTTTTGATTGGGAATCTTTTCAATATTTCATTGTCTCAACTTTCAAACAATTGCTGGAATGTTTTTGCATTACGGGTCATACTAGAAAAAATGAACGAGAAAAGGGGAGAAGACGATGCGATTTCGGAAGTATCTAGTTCGGAGCTGGCTCGCATGGGCAATCGTCTTCACAGGTGTGACGTATTTGACTTTACACCACCTGGAATCGTTCGACTGGCCGTTGTTTTGGTTTATCTATACGCTAGGCGCTTTATTCGTCATGAACCCGCTCAAGCGTAGACATCTCCATTTCACGTTTCATGAGATGTTCGTCTTTATCACGTTCTTCCTTTACGGGCTCGCCCCGGCCCTCCTGATGGGTCAACTTCTTCTGTTCACCTTTCAAGCGAGGACGTTCAATCGTCGGGTCGGACGTCGTCGTTTCTTACATTTCTATCCGTTGAATACGGTGATCGAGTGCCTCCTCGTCCTGTTGCCGGGACTGGCCTATATCGGGCTCGGTGGACGCATCGGGGAGCCTGTTCATTTGATGCAAGAGGGAGTAGCGATGTTGGCGTTCCTAGGCACGCTTTTCCTGGTCCTGACGATGAGTTTTGCCTTGTCTTACTTCATGGTCGGGGAGCGGATTCCATTCCCAATCATGTGGCGATTGATTCGATTTGACTGGCTCGTCGTGTCACTCGAACTATTGTTCACGATGATTGCCATCGAATCGTATCACGTGTTTGGGTACGTCGGACTCATCGTCACGTTCTTCGTGCTATCTGTCTTAAAAATGACGATGTCAAAAGCAACGGAGACAGAAGAGACGAAAACAAAAGTCGATCAGGTCGAGCGATTGAAAGAACAGCTGTACCGTGTCGATAGCGAGCAACTGTTGATTGAAAAGTTTTGGAACGGATTGCGTGACATCATAGAAGTCGAACGTGGATGGCTGCAGGTCAACCGAAAAGGGGAGCGAACGTTTTACGACATGACGGGACGCATCATCCCGAGTGTACCTGACGCCTATACGATCGAACGTTATCAAGACGAGGATGAGCCATGTTTCGTTTATGATTCGTTACATGAATGGCACCCGGATTTGCAACAACAGCAGCAAGAGCTGCATCATTCGGCGCTCGTTATCCAGCCGGTTTGGGGAGCAGCGACGGCCGTCAGCTGTATGGTGTCAACGACAGCGAACGGCGCGTATGAGACGCCAATCGCCATCGAAGTGAACCGGCTCATTAAAACATTGTCGTGGTCGATCGAGCGAATCGATGAGCGGGACCGCTTGCAGCACGAGAGTTTGACGGACCCGTTGACGGGCTTACATAATCAGCGAGCGTTACGTAGTTGGACGACAGAACGATTGAATGACGTGGCATCCTATCCACTCTCGCTTTTCCTCGTCGACTTGGATCATTTCAAGTCGATCAACGATACGTATGGACATGCGTTTGGGGATGAGGTGTTGATTGAAGCAGGACAGTTGTTCACGCGCAGCGTTCGGGCGACGGATCTGGTGACGCGGTATGGTGGGGAAGAATTTGTATTCGTGTTCCCCCGAATGGATGAGGCGGCAGCCCATCTGGTCGGCGAAAAGATACGGGAAGCGCTGAGACGCCATGATTTTGGTACGGAAGGGACGCGCATCACCGTGACGGCGAGTATTGGAATCGAGACGATTCATGAATATGAAGATCTTGATACGGTACTTCGGCATGCGGACCGAGCCATGTATGTCGGGGCCAAGTTCAATGGTCGTGACCGGGTCGCCCACTATCAAGAACTATCCACAGAAGTCAGATGAAAGGAGGATCCACCCAAACGGGGGGATCCTCCTTTTATATGAAAAGATTATGAGTTCGTATTATAAAGTTCTGATTCCACCGCATGAACGGCGGCTGACCAAGAGCCGTAGCGATGTAGGATCGCTTTTGTCGAAGGCTTGTTGTTGCGTTTTGCCCATTCTCGATATGCTTCGAATGAGAGGGAGAAGCCCATTTCTTGAATAGCTTCACGTAGCGCGTTGGATAATTCTGTTTTCGAATAGGTCACACTTGCCTCAAGTCCTGCCTCGGCACAGGCATCATGCCACGAACCGAATGTCTTGACTATATGATAATGGCTCGGTGCCTTCGGATGGAGCTTTCGCCATTGCTGATACTTCTTCAAGGTGATGATCGAGCCCATGTCTCGCGAATAAAGTGCAAGCGTCTCGATGATGTCCTCACGTGTATACTTCGGCATTTTGTCTGGCAATTCGACAGTTGCTTCTCCATGCCATTCATAGCCTGCGATGGCAAGTGCCTCAGCCCATGACCCGAACTGTCTGATGATGGATTCAGGAGATGGCCAATTCTGTTCCATGGCAAAGCGACGGTAGACAGAGCGGCGTGGACGTTCCTTCAACAAGTCCCCGAGAAGGCGGATGCAATGGATCATCCTCTGTTGTTCGGTGGACAGGTGATGGGATTTAGTGGTTAGCGTTTGACTCAATGATGGTTCCTCCTTCCGTGGACTCAATTCTGAACCGACAAAGATGAAAAAAATGCTCCTACAATCATACTATCGGATGGTTTTTCGGATTTATTAACGTGATTTTGAAAAATATTAAACAATTCCTAAGAATTGGATAGGTCTAAAGTCACAGATAAACATTTCAAAAAATGGTAACAGTTCTATTACAAATTAAATCGAATTTCGTGATAAATGTAAACAAAAAGTTTTAATCAACCAAAAATGTCATATTTTTATAAAAAAGTACCCAACTGGAGAAATGGGGTCATCGCCTTCGCTCCAGATGAGTACCCTTCTATAATAAATTTAATTTTCAGACTAATCAATCGAATATTGAAATTACATCAAAAAATTTTTAACAGCTGGTCAACGAAAGTCGAGTTCTGCTAAAATAGGCGCATTGAGTGAAAAACAGAAAAGAGGATTACCATTATGACAGTTTGGTTATTTTATACGTTGCTCGGATTGATCCAAGGATTCACGGAGCCGATCCCGATTTCATCAAGTGGACATCTTGTTATCTTCCAAGAATTATTTAACATCGATTTGCCGGGATTGTCATTTGAAGTTTTCGTAAATTTTGCTTCGCTCCTCGCGGTCTTGACAGTTTATCGTAAAGATGTCATCCGCCTCATCGTCAGTTTATGGACGTTCCTGTTCAAGAAAGATCGTACAGATGAGACGATGGTCGATGTGAAATTCATCGGCTTGCTCCTCGTCGCAACGGTTCCAGCTGGTGTTCTAGGTGTCATTTTTGGTGACTGGATTGGAGAAGTACTCGGTGGCGTCGCGACGGTCGGATACACGCTCATCATCACAGGTCTCGCGCTTTGGTTCATTCGAAACATGCGCGGAAATAAAGGAGACGGCGGAATCACGTTACGTGACGCAGTATTGATTGGACTCGCCCAAGCGGTGGCGCTCATCCCAGGAATCAGTCGCTCTGGAGCGACGATTGTCATGGCGATGTTACTCGGGATTAAGCAGGAATCAGCACTTCGTTTCTCATTCTTCCTATTCATCCCGATCAGTCTCGGGACGATGATTTTGGACGGTCCGGCGTTATTTACGAACCCGGAAACACGTGACTTATTCGGTCCGCTCATCTTGGCGTTTGTCGCCTCGTATGCGTTGACTGCGATTTCGTTGAAATGGTTCCAGCACATCATGGCCAAAGGCGAATTAAAGTATTTCTCTTATTATTGCTGGATTGTCGGGCTTCTCGTCGTCCTCTTTCTCGCATAATCGAGGCGCTACTCTCACGGGTAGCGCTTTTTGTTTTGCGAAATCAAAATAATTGCGATACAGTAAATCTGTACAAACAAATATTCCTTCGGGGTCGGGTGAAATTCCCAACCGGCGGTGATGGGCCATGCCCTAAGTCCGTGACCCGGGCGCACGTGTGCGAACGGTGGATCTAGTGAGACTCTAGAGCCGACAGTATAGTCTGGATGGGAGAAGGAACAAAAAACAGGTCCGCGTGACCTGTGCTTCGTCGTACGCTTTTCTGTAAAGAAAACGTTTATTTGGCTTGTCCAAAAACGACGAAACCCTCCCACCAAGACCCTAAGGACCGTTCCTTAGGGTCTTTTGTTTGTACGGAAAAAAGGAGGGAGAACGATGAAACAGTACATGCAACAAGCCATCCAATTGGCGAAATCTGCCGACGGACAGACGGGTGTGAACCCGCTTGTCGGCGCCGTTCTCGTCAAAGACGGTCGCGTCGTCGGGCTAGGTGCCCATCTCAAGGCGGGCGAGCCGCATGCCGAGGTTCACGCCATCAAGATGGCAGGTGCGGCAGCTTACGGGGCGACACTGTACGTCACACTTGAGCCGTGCTCGCATCATGGGAAGACACCACCGTGTGCCGACTTGATTGTTGAATCCGGAGTCAAACGAGTCGTCATCGCCATGAAAGACCCGAACCCACTCGTTGCCGGGAAAGGGATCATGCGTCTCAAGTCGGCTGGCGTCGAGGTGGAAGTCGGTTTACTTGAAGAGGAGGCGCGGGCACTGAATCCAGCGTTCTTACGAGCGCTCGAGACGAAACGACCGTACGTCATCTTAAAGACGGCGACGAGTCTCGACGGAAAAGTTTCCTTGGATTCCGGTGAGAGTCAATGGGTGACGAGTCCGGAAGCCCGTCGTGACGTCCATGAACTGCGTGCCAAAACCGATGCGATTTTAACGGGAATCGGAACGGTGCTAGCGGATGATCCGGCACTGACCGTTCGATTGGACCATGAGACACGTCAACCGAAGCGAGTCGTCCTCGACCGTGACCTTCGCTTGCCACTTGCGAGCACGCTTGCCCGAACGGCTGAAGACGTCCCGGTGCTCCTGTTCACCTCGTCAGACGACAGAGAAAAACGGGAACAGGCACGTGCCATGGGAATCGAGTTATTCGATTATACGTCGCTCGGAAACGTGCTCGAGACACTTTACGCGAACGGAGTTGGACGCTTATTGATCGAGGCGGGACCGACACTTGTCACGTCCCTTCTTGACGGAGGGTACGTGGATGAATGGGTTGCCTATCAATCACCGCGCGTGTTCGGCGGGAAAAACGGTGTTTACCGTTCACAACAGGAAGGTTCGCTGGATGCGATTTCTCGTTTTGAGATTCAGCAGGTCGAGACGATTGGACCTGATCTGAAAGTCGTCCTTCGAAAGGGGGCGCTCTGATGTTTACAGGAATCGTAGAAGAAATCGGTTCGGTCAAAGCGGTGAAACGAAACGGACCGTCCTTGCGGCTCGTCCTATCGGGGGCAAAGGTGCTCGATGACGTAAAAATCGGCGACAGCATTTCGGTAAATGGGATTTGTTTGACGGTCACAACGTTTGATGCGTCAACATTCGCCGTTGATGTGATGCCAGAGACACTGAAAGCATCCAGTCTAGATGGCGTGAAGCCAGGAACGCGCGTCAATCTCGAACGAGCGATGCCGGCGAACGGGCGATTCGGCGGGCATTTCGTGTCCGGACATGTTGACGGCGTCGGGCGCATCACCAAGAAGCGTCCACTCGCAAATGCCGTATATATCGACATTCAATGCGACCCTTCGCTTCTCCCATACATCGTGCCGAAAGGCTCGATTTCGGTGGACGGAACGAGTCTGACCGTATTCGATGTATCCGAACGTGGGTTTACGTTGTCGTTGATCCCGCACACGTATAGTGAGACCGTTCTCGGGTCGAAGCACGTCGGTGACCCCGTCAATTTGGAATGTGACTTGTTGGCAAAATATATGGAAAAACTAGTCGGACAGTCGAAGATGACACTCGAATCTTTGGCATCACAAGGTTATGGAAAGGCGGGATGGTAATGTTTGATTCGATTGAACGGGCCATTGAGGAATTAAGACGCGGACGTCCGATCATCGTCGTCGATGACGAGAATCGTGAGAATGAAGGAGACTTTGTCGTGCTCGGTGACAAGATGACATCCGAGACGATGAACTTTTTAATCACGGAAGGGAAAGGACTCGTCTGTGCGGCCGTCGCCGAAGAAGTGGCGGCGCGCCTTGAACTTGCACCAATGGTGACCAATAGCACGGACCCACATGGTACGGCGTTCACGGTCAGTGTCGATCATATCGATTCGACGACAGGTATCTCGGCGAGCGAGCGCTCCCACACTGTTCGTGAATTAGCAAACCCATCGTCACGTCCTTCTGACTTTCAACGACCGGGACATCTCTTCCCGCTCATCGCCAAAAAAGGAGGGGTCTCGGTTCGTCGTGGTCACACAGAAGCATCCGTCGATTTGGCACGCCTTGCTGGTAGTGAGCCGGTAGCCGTCATCTGTGAAATCATTCGAGAAGACGGGGAGATGGCCCGCGTCCCGGACTTGGTCGAAGTCGCAAAACGTCACGAATTGGCATTCATCACAATCGAAGCATTGGTCCAGTATATGGAGACGAGCCTTGTCACGCGCGAAGCGGACGTGTCACTCCCTTCATCGAAAGGGACGTTTCGAATGATCGGATATGAGAACCGATTCGACCGACAAGAGCATGTGGCCCTCGTGACCGAGACGCTTACAGACGTCCCACTCGTTCGGATCCATTCGGAATGTTTGACAGGAGACGTCTTCGGGTCGTTCCGATGTGACTGTGGTCCGCAACTTGATGCAGCCATCGAGAGAATCGAACAGGAGTCGGGCATTGTCCTTTATATGCGTCAGGAAGGGCGAGGCATCGGACTCGTGAACAAACTGAAAGCATACGCTTTACAAGAGGAAGGGTTGGATACGGTCGAGGCGAACGAGGCACTCGGATTCCATCCCGACATGCGTGACTATCGTGTCAGTGCGGCGATGCTCCGTGACCTCGGGGTGAGCCGTGTCCGACTCATGACGAACAACCCTGAAAAAGTCGATGCCTTAGAATCATGTGGCATCACCGTTGTCGAGCGTGTCCCGCTTCACGTCGGCGCGCACGAATCGAATGAATCATATCGTATGACGAAACAACTTAAAATGAACCATATTGGAGGATAAATGAGATGACATATACATTTGAAGGTAATTTAGTTGGAGAAGGCTTAAAGATTGGAATCGTCGTCGGTCGATTCAACGACTTGATCACGATGCGTCTTCTAGACGGTGCGAAAGATGCATTGAAGCGTCATGGCGTGAAAGAAGAGGACGTGTCGCTCGCTTTCGTCCCGGGTGCGTTTGAACTCCCACTCGTTGCGAAAAAAATGGCGATGAGTCAAAAATATGATGCGGTCATCACGCTAGGGGCCGTCATCCGTGGCGCGACGCCGCACTTTGATTACGTGTGTAACGAAGCGGCGAAAGGAATTGCACAAGCGAGCTATCAATCGGAGGTCCCGGTCATCTTTGGCGTATTGACGACGGAGACGATCGAGCAGGCGATTGAACGGGCTGGTACGAAAGCAGGGAATAAAGGCTGGGAAGCAGCGACGTCAGCCATTGAAATGGCCAATTTATTGAAGCAAGTGTGAGGAAGAACCGGGTGCATCGCCGCCCGGTTTTTCAATTGGGATAAGCAGGGTAAAAAGACTGAAAATTGGGTAAAATAAACTCATGGAACGATTGCATATATTCCAGACAAAAGGGAGGTTTGGCACATGGCAACTTCGCATGAATCATTGACGTTACAGTTACAACAACAAGAGCGACTCCATCACCTGCTTTCGTCACTCCTCAATCGCTTTTTAACAACAGAGATTGCGGATTTCAAAAAGCGGGTTGACCAGTCGCTAGCCGAACTTGGACATTATTTCGCGGTCGACCGCGTCTATGTCTTCGATTACGATTTCACGAATCAGGTTTGTCACAACACGTTCGAGTGGTGCGCCGAGGGCATCACCACCGAGATGGACAATCTTCAAGACGTGCCGATTGACGTGCTGCCCGAATGGGTCAACACTCACGTGGCAGGTGAGACGATGTACATTCCACGCGTGGCAGATTTACCAGAAACCAGTGTCGTCCGCGGCATTCTCGAACCGCAGTCGATTCAAAGCTTGCTGGCGGTCCCGATGATGCAAGGCAAGACGTGCCAAGGGTTCGTCGGATTTGATTCCGTCGTCTCGGAGCGAACGTACACGGAATACGAGCAACAGGCACTGCAAGATTTCAGTAACGCCCTTCTCGGTGCGGTCGAACGGCACCGGATCGAAGCAGGACGGGAAGAAGCACAGCGTATCCTCGCCGAGCGGGAAAAAGAAATGATCGATTATCAAGAGGGGCTCGTCCGGACGTTGTTACGGCTGTCCGCACTACGTAACAATGAGACAGGGAACCATATCGAGCGGGTACAAGATTTGTCGACGCTCTTTGCGACGATTTTATATGACCATCATCACCCGGACGTGTCGCCACTCTTCATCGAAGGAATTCGACTCGCGGCACCGCTTCATGACATTGGGAAGATTTCTGTACCAGATTCGATCTTATTGAAGGCGAATAAGTTATCCGACCAGGAATGGGTCTTCATGAAAGATCATGTGCGCGTCGGGGGTGAAGTGTTGAAGGATCTCCAGATACAGTTCCCTCAAAACTACTTTATTCAAATGGCCTATCAAATCGCGCTCTATCATCATGAGCGTTGGGACGGGACAGGATATATTAAAGGATTGAAGGGAGAGGAGATCCCACTCGCGGCTCGAATCGTCACGATCATCGACGTCTATGACGCGTTACGGACGGTTCGCCCGTATAAACCTGCTTTCTCCCATGACAATACGATTGTCGCGATGAAAGACATGAACGGGGCGTTCGATCCCACATTGTTTGAGCTGTTCCTGTTACACCAGGAAGAGATAGCAATCATGTTCGAACAAACATTTAAAGCACACTGAAAAAGATAGCCACGAACTATAGTTGTTTGTGGCTATCTTTAATTTTTTTGCCAAAATTGTTTCGCTGTATGAACAAACGCTTCAATCGGTAAAGGGATCCACTTCACGTCTTTAATGAGGATATATGCATGCATCGGAGTAAATGATTCTTGATGTTCAACAATTTTTAATGTGCCGGACTTTATTTCATCTTGTACTGTGACTAACGGAAGATATGAGAATCCAAAACCGTTTATTAGCGTTTGTTTAATGGCTGTGATACTCCAAAGTTCCATTGTCGGAAATGAGAGGTTATGAGACTTCTTCATTGCAGATTCAAATGACATACGGTAGGTGGAATTGGCTTCATTCGTTATAAATTTTGAAGCAGAAGGATGAGTCAAATAGTTGTCGAGAGACGTTTCGGAATCGGCTCCGTTCACAAGCACCATCTTTTCTTCTCCGAGATTATAGACAATTGTTCGTTGTGCATTGATTTCGGGGAAAATGATAAGTGCTACATCCGCAACACCTGATAGTACATCTTTTTGATTTTGACTACATGTACCATTAGTCAATATGATCTCTACGTCAGGATATTGAATTGAAAACTCTTTAAGAAGAGGACCTAGTCTTGTAATTGTAAGAGATTCAGGCGCGGCAATAATTAGTTGTCCTTGAACTTTTGATTGTTGATGGAGCTGTTTAATTTTTTGATGCGTCGCAATTAAGTCTTCTGCTAAAGGGATTAAATCATGCCCCAGTTTGGTTAACTTTAACGTACGATTTTCATACTTGAATAAAGCACCACCTATTTCTTTTTCGATTGACTGTATATGATTGGTTAGCGTGGACTGAGTATATCCGAGTACTTTAGCAGCCGCAGTATAAGTTCCAGTTTTCATTATGGTTTGAAATGTAATGAAGTGGCGTACTTCCATACATAACATGCCTCCTTGAAGATTCTATCGAAAATATCGATAGGTTGATCATTATTTTCAATTTTATTAATAGTTAATTTCATTTTATAATTAGATTTATTATGATTCAAGGAGGCAAAAAAACTTGAATATGATTTCCTTAATTGCATTTCTAATCATCTCATCCATCACTCCTGGTCCAAGTAACATACTGATCATGAATGAAGTTCGCCAATATGGTTTCAAGAGGGCGATACCGTTTGTGAGTGGGGTTTTGTTTGGATTTGCTTGTTTAGGTCTGTTGAGTAGCCTATTTACTGTACAACTTAGTGCTATCTTGCCGATTATGATTCCTTATTTAAAATTGGTTGGGATCGCCTATCTATTGTTTATGGCATATAAAATTGCAAAGTCAAATATGACTCCTGCGAATACGTCAAAAGAAAAATCTTCGTTTATGAGTGGTATGTTTATTCAACTGATTAACGTAAAAAGCATATTATTCTTTTTGACCGTATGGGTAACATTTGTTCTTCCGTATACATCGACTTCAATTCCGATGTATCTCGTCTTTTTAAGTGTAGGGATTGGATGGGGCGCTTTACTGTTATGGGCTGGACTTGGTCACGTTTTTAAACGTTTATTTGAACAGTATGATCGTCCGTTTCGGCTCGTCATGTCGCTTAGTTTGGTGTATACCGCAATCAGTATAGTATAAAAAGAGTCACAGATCTCTACGTGAGATCTGTGACTCTTTTCGTCATATTTAGTATGTTTCAGATGTCGTCTTCGCTTGCATGTGGAGTTGGATGTAATCCGGTCCACCTGCTTTTGAATCCGTTCCTGACATGTTGAATCCACCGAACGGCTGGTAGCCGACGATTGCGCCTGTGCAACCACGGTTGAAGTAAAGGTTACCAACGTGGAAGTTTTGGCGAGCGAACTCTTGGTTTGCGCGGTCACGCGTAAGCACTGCACCTGTCAAGCCGTATTCTGTGTTGTTCGCGATGTCGATCGCTTCTTTGAAGTCTTTCGCTTTTGTGAAGGCGACGACTGGTCCAAAGATCTCTTCTTGCATGAGACGTGCTTTCGGGTCGACGTCTGCGACAACCGTCGGCTCGATGAAGTAGCCTGTTGAGTCATCGGCGTTTCCACCTGCGACGATGCGTCCTTCTTCTTTTGCCACATCGAAGTACGATGTGATTTTCTTGAAGGCTGCTGCGTCGATGACCGGTCCCATGAAGTGTTCGTTCTTCTCTGTGTTTCCGACAGAGAGTTCGTTCGTGAGTTCGACGACGCGGTCAAGTACCGTATCATAAACGCTGTCGACGATGACGGCACGTGAACAAGCTGAACATTTCTGACCTGAGAAACCGAATGCCGATTTGACGATCGATTGTGCTGCGAGTTCGAGATCCGCTGACTCGTCGACGACGATTGTATCTTTTCCGCCCATCTCTGCGATGACGCGTTTGAGCCAGATTTGACCTTCGTTCAACTTAGAAGCTCGTTCGTTGATGCGGAGTCCCACATCACGCGATCCTGTGAAGCTGATGAAACGAGTTTTTGGATGGTCGACAAGGTAGTCTCCAACTTCTGCACCAGGTCCTGGGATGAAGTTGAGGACACCTTTTGGAAGACCTGCTTCTTCCATCACTTCGACGAATTTTGCAGCAACGATTGGTGTCGTTGAAGCTGGTTTCAAGAGAATCGTGTTACCGGCAACGATTGCCGCAACGGCTGTACCGGCCATGATTGCGAACGGGAAGTTCCATGGGCTGATGACGATCCCGACCCCGAGTGGGATGTAGTCATAACGGTTGTATTCGCCTGGACGACTCTCGACTTTCTTACCAGGTTTGAGTTCGAGCATCTGACGTGCATAGTATTCCATGAAGTCGATCGCTTCTGCCGTGTCCGCATCTGCTTCGTTCCATGGCTTACCTGCTTCTTTGACGAGATAAGCTGAGAACTCGTGCTTGCGTTTACGGACGATGTTCGCTGCTTTGAACAAGACGTCTGCGCGGACGGCTGGGTCGACGTGGCGCCATGAGTCAAATGCTGTGAGTGCTTCTTGCATCGCACGTTCTGCGAGCTCTTGGTTTGCTTTTGAGACGCGACCAATCACTTCTTCTTTGTTCGCTGGGTTGTAAGACGTGATTTTACCTTCCGTCGTAACCTTTTCCCCACCGATTACGAGCGGATAGTCTTTCCCGAGCTCACCGTTCACTTTCTCGATTGCCGCTTGGATCGCATCGGCATTCTCTTTTTGTGTAAAGTCTGTGAATGGTTCATGTTTGTATGGAATCATTCTCGTTCCCCCTTAAAGTGATGTTGAGCGTTAAAGCGCTTACGTCTGTATTGTATCGAAATTATCGTAGAAATCCTAGTGAAACAATTTTCCAGAAATACATGCCATTGGAGCGACGATTCGAGACATGGTAGGATGGGGGAGAACACGGCTTTAGAAAGGACGAACAACATGAAAAAATGGCTCATTCTGCTCCTCCTCGTCTTCACGCTTGGCGCATGTGGGAACGATGAAGAGACGGTTGTAGAAGAAACGAAACGCGCATTGCCTGACGCCGTCACGGAAGTGTATGCGGATTATCAAACCGCGCTCGAGTCAGGCGATGCCGAGGCGCTCGCAGCCATCGACTATGCGGGTCGATTGACTGACATTCCGGCGACCGGTGCCGTCACGCGTCAGCTTGCCCCGGGGGACATCTATGAGAGTTGGGTCAACGAGGACGAAGACGTGGCGTTTCTCGTCCATGAAATGGTCGACCAAGACGGCAATCCGCTCCCGAACCGGCTCAGTAAAGTCGCTGTGAAAGAAGGCGACGACTGGTCGCTCGTCATCACGCCGACTGCGTTACCAGAGGAGGTCATCGCCGAAGTCGGGGAACTCCTCATCGGGATACAGGCAAACGAATATGGGGTCAACACAGAAGCGAACGCGCGTCTTGCAGGGGTTCCGGAAGATGAGGCAGGACCGATCTATGACCGAGTCAACGCCCAGACCGACTATACGGCGCTCGAGGCGGACAATAACGTTTTTCTCTTGATGGCAGAGACGTTGACGGTCGAAGAGAACCAAGCCATCATGGCCGATTACTTTAAGGCGTATGAGACATGGTACACCGACAATGAAGAGACGCTTCGAAAAGCGGCCGCCACTGAAGATCCAATCGAGTATATCGAAGTACTCGATCCATTAAAGACAAAATTAGAGGAAGCGATCGATGGTTTTGACGAACAACTCGTCGACCCGTCGTTCGGTTAAGGAGGAAAAACAGATGCTCGCACCTACATTTTCATTACCGAACCAAAATGGAGAGACGGTCTCACTGGAAGATTATTTAGGCAAGAAAGTCGTTTTGTATTTTTATCCTCGTGACTCGACACCGGGTTGCACGACGGAAGCGTGTGATTTCCGTGATGCGATGCCGAAGATGGAAGGCGCGGTCGTCATCGGGATTTCAGCGGATAGTCAAAAGAAACACCAAAACTTTATCGCGAAGAATGAGTTGCCGTTCGACTTGCTCGTCGATGAGGAACACGAAGTGTCTGAGTTGTACGGTGTCTGGCAATTGAAGAAGAATTACGGGAAAGAGTACTACGGTATCGTCCGTTCAACGTTCCTGATCAACGAGGACGGCTACATTCAAGAAGAGTGGCGTAACGTCAAAGTAAAGGGACACGTTGAAGAAGTCGTGTCTGCTATTCGTTCGTAAAATGAGCTAAAGCGGTATTAGACTGTAGACAATATAGGTCTACAGTCTTTTTTGACCAAGTACAGGCACGGAGCTGCATCGCTTTCTCATCGAGAAATAGTCTCTTGATCAACGATTCGTATGGATTGTGAAATCACTGCTTTTGGATTCCAAGATATATTACAATCATATTTCGAAATAAATTTTAAGAAGCTCTTAAGAACAAGGGTTTAGGGAAAATATTACAATTATATAACGTGTTGAAAACGCTTTCTTTAGGTGGCGTACCTTGACTCGATTGTGAATGTTCTGAAAAATATAGGGAGAGCGCTCAAATCAAGAACGTAGGAGGAGAGCAACACAGTGAATCAAATTGAAAGTTGGCTGTCGAGTTTATCAAATCTCGTGTGGGGGCCACATTTATTAATCTTACTTGTCGGGACTGGAATCTTCCTGACCGTCCGTCTCGGCTTTATTCAAGTGACGAGGCTTGGTGTCGGCTTGAAAGAGGCCTTTATTCCAAAGAATGAGAAACCGAAGAAGAAACAACGTGGGGACATCTCGCATTTCCAGGCATTGATGACGGCATTGGCGGCCACGGTCGGTACCGGAAACATGGTCGGTGTCGCGACGGCAATCGTCCTCGGGGGACCGGGCGCAGTCGTTTGGATGTGGTTATCCGGTTTTGTCGGAATGGCGACGAAATACGCGGAGGCCATCCTGGCGGTCAAATATCGTGTCGTTGATGAACGAGGTGAAATTGCCGGGGGACCGATGTATTACTTAGAACACGGGCTAAAGAAAAAATGGCTCGGCATGTTGTTTGCCTTATTCGCATCAGTCGCAGCCTTTGGGATTGGGAACGGGGTACAGACGAACTCAATCAGTCTCGCCTTGAACAACTCGTTCAACGTCCCAATGGTTGTGACAGGAATCGTCATGATGGCGGTAACAGCGTTTGTCATTTTAGGTGGCGTTAAATCGATCGGAAAAGTCGTCGGGATCTTCGTCCCATTCATGATTTTTGCTTATGTCGGAAGCGGGCTCGTGATTCTCATCATGAACTTTGAATTGGTACCGGGTGCCTTATCGACGATGTTCTCGAGCACATTCAGTGCCGAAGCCATTGGTGGGGGTGCGTTAGGTGCCGCGATTCGCTACGGGGTCGCGCGCGGTGTGTTCTCTAACGAGGCAGGACTTGGATCTGCACCGATTGCGGCCGCGGCAGCGAAGACCGATTTCCCGGGACGACAAGCACTCGTCTCGATGACACAGGTGTTGATCGATACGCTCATCGTTTGTTCAATTACCGGACTCACGATTGTCATGGGTGGTCAATATACGGAAGGGCTCGAAGGGATTGCCTTGACGCAAGCGTCGTTTGCTTATTTCTTAGGACCAATCGGTGAAATCATCGTGACGATCTCACTCGTCTTCTTCGCCTATTCGACCGTCCTTGGCTGGTGTTATTACGGGGAACGCTCTGCATATTATTTACTCGGGGAAAAAGTGATCGTCCCGTATCGTGTCCTCTATATTTTAGTCGCAGGACTCGGTGCGATGACGACGAATTTGAATTTGATTTGGTCCATCTCGGATGTGTTCAACGGTCTCATGGCGATTCCGAACTTGATTGGACTCTTGTTCCTGTCAGGTGTCGTCGTCGCCGAGACAAAACGATTCGAACTCGAACGTAAAAAAGAAGCGGCGCAATCTGTCGCCTGATCAGAAAACCCGCCGAACAGCACGTGTCGGCGGGTTTTTGTCATACCTTGAATTGTCGAATCAATGAATCGAGTTCTTCCATCTTTTGTTGTGACTGTTCGGTCGCTCGGTTCAATTCAGCGAAGCGATCGACGGACATCGTCACTTTTTCAGCTATTTCTTGCGTCCCAAGAGCACCATTATTGACGGTCGTCGCCACGTCTTGAATGACGCCGATCATGTTCGATGTCAATAGCTCAAGTTCACCCGCGGCAGCGGCAAACTCGGTCGCCGTCGTCTCGAAACGTCCCGCGTCCTCGCTATATTGACCGGCCGCCTCCTCGAGTTGATCATAGTCTTTCAACACGTTCGTATCGAGGAAGTGAAGCATCTGACCTGAGCTCTCATTCAAATGATCGACCGAATGTAGGACAGTCGTCGAGATGGCTTGGATACGTTCTACGGTCGCCCGGCTCGTCTCGGCAAGTTTTCGAATCTCATCAGCAACAACGGCAAATCCACGACCGGCCTCACCGGCACGTGCTGCCTCAATGGAAGCATTGAGGGAAAGCAGGTTTGTTTGAGCGGCGATGTCGAGAATATCGTTCGTGAGTGTTGCGATTTCACGGACGGCTTTGGCGTCTTGCATCGCTTTTTCTAAGTTCGTGCGTGTCGACTGCAGAACGCTGATGGCGTTCTCTTTTGCTTCCACCGCATGCGACTTCAGAGAGAGGGCGCGTTCATCAATCTGTTTGGCTTCAACTTTTCGCTCATCAGCCATCGTCACGATATGATGAATCGTCCGTTCCATATCCGACGCAGACGCGTTCATCTCTTGCGCGCTCGCGGCTGTCTGTTGCATGCCCGCGGTCAAGTCTTCGGTTGTCGCCGCGGTCGTCGTCATATACGTATCGAGTTCTTTCAATTCTTCATACATATGGTTGGATTGTTTCGTCACGCCTGTTGTCACATCGTTCACTTGCAAAATCAACTGACGTAAGTTGGCGATGAACTGATTGAAGTCACGCGCGAGTCCTGCGAACTCGTCACGACGTTTCACGGGAATCGACGTCGTCAAATCGCCTTCGCTCGTTGCGAGTTCGTGCATCTTCGTCTTGAACTCTTTGAGTGGTTCAAAGATCGAACGGAAGATGAAGAGCATCATGAGAATGGTCATGACAGCCGCGACCCCGAGAACGATGAGAAGTGTCAGCTGGACCTGTTCAAACATCTTAGCCGCTGCAGCTGTGTCCGTTTGAATTTCTTCACGGTTCAAGTTGACGAGAAGACCGAGAGCGTTCGAAAGGGTATCCGCGCTTGCGGTAGCCGTATCACGAATATATTCTTCCGCAGCTCCTTCACCTTCTTCATTTGAAATACGGATGAGTTCGGTCATGACAGTCTGAAAGTCGTTCCAGTTCGCACTAGCTTGGTCGAAGAGCTGTTGATCCTCTTCCATAATAATTGTCGCTTCATAGCCATCCATCCGCTGTTCTAAAATCGCAACGGATGCTTGAATATCTCGCTCGATATTTTGTTTCGTCACCGCATCGTCGACGAGGGCGTGACGAATGAGGTGGCGTCGAATTTCGAGCAATTGTTTATCGACTTGATGAATTTGGTCCATCCCCGGTACCCAGGAGACGGTCATATCTTCTTGAGCCGCTTTTGAGGCGTTCAAGGCATACCAAGAGTAACCGCTTACACCGAGAAGTAAAACGAACATGATGCTGAAAGCGGTGATCAGTTTATTTCGGATCGACATATGATTCCTCCTTAACGAATCGTTTCTATACATAAGCATAATCAGAATCGCACTCCGACCGTATAGCTGATTTGGAAAGCGGGTCAATATTCGGGGAGGATTCCCCTAGTTTGATAAAAATGAGACAATTTAGAACGAGATAGATTTCCTTTTTTGTCTTATGAAAAAGTGGTATGATAATGAACGATGTATTGAAAACTGTTGGAGGTGGGAATTTTGGCTCGTATTACAGAAGCTGAAGTTCGGCACGTCGCCGGACTTGCCCGACTTGCGATCACGGATGAAGAAGTGACGCACTTCACGGAGCAATTGACAAAAATTCTCGAGTTCGCCGAGCAACTCGATGAGCTGGATACAACGGGCGTCGAACCGACGACCCATGCCCTAGATTTGAAAAACGTACTACGCAAAGACGAGGTTCGTCCATCGCTTCCACGTGAGGAAGTCGAACGGATGGCACCTGACTGGGAGAACGGTCAAGTCCGTGTCCCTGCGGTCTTTGAGTAAGGAGGCCTTTCATGAGTTTATTTGACCACGGTGTAGCGAAGCTGCATACGCTATTAAAAGAAGGCGAAGTCACGGTCACGGACCTCGTCAAAGAGTCGTTCGACCGGATTGAAGCGACAGATGACAAAATCGGTGCGTTTTTGACGCTCAATGAAGATGCGTTCGAGCAAGCGAAACGCATGGATGAGCTCGCCAAAACATCAGAAGACCCGCTCTTCGGGATTCCAATCGGTGTGAAAGATAACATCGTCACAAAAGGGATGCGCACGACATGTGCCTCGACGTTCCTCGAGAACTTCGTCCCGGCCCACGATGCGACAGTCGTCGAGCGTCTTCATGACGCTGGTGCCGTCACAATCGGGAAGTTGAACATGGACGAGTTTGCAATGGGTTCATCGAACGAGAACTCGGCGTTCAAACCGGTCCGTAACCCATGGGACGCGACACGTGTACCAGGAGGTTCTTCAGGCGGTTCAGCGGCATCGGTCGCAGCTGGACAAGTCCTCTTTAGCCTCGGTTCGGATACGGGTGGTTCGATTCGTCAACCAGCCGCGTATTGCGGTGTCGTCGGGATGAAACCGACATACGGTCTCGTCTCACGCTTCGGCCTCGTTGCCTTCGCGTCTTCACTTGACCAAATTGGTCCGCTCACGCGTACCGTTGAAGACAATGCTTACTTATTGAATACGATTGCGGGACACTGTGACATGGATTCGACGTCAGCCGAGGTTGAGGTGCCGGACTATACGGCAGCGCTCAACCAAGATTTGACGGGGATGAAGTTCGCCCTTCCAGAAGAGTTCATGGCAGAAGGCGTCGCGCCTGGTGTCCGCGAACAGATTGAAAAAGCGATTGAGACGCTCAAGTCTCTCGGTGCGACGATTGAGACGGTCTCGATTCCGTCTGTGAAGTACGCGCTCTCGGCTTACTACTTGCTCGCCTCATCGGAAGCCTCTTCGAACTTGGCTCGTTTCGACGGCATCCGTTACGGACGTCGTGCCGAAGCGGACACGCTCGACGAAGTGTTCACGTATTCGCGTGAACAAGGTTTCGGTGACGAGGTCAAACGCCGGATCATGCTTGGGACGTATGCGCTCAGCTCTGGTTATTACGATGCGTTCTATAAGAAAGCACAACAAGTCCGTACCCTCATGAAGCAGGACTTCGCGAAAGTGTTCGAAGAGTACGATGCCATCGTTGGACCAACGGCACCGACGACAGCGTTCAAACTCGGCGAACAGCTCGACGATCCGCTCACGATGTATGCGAACGATATCATGACGATTCCGGTCAACTTGGTCGGTATCCCGGCGATCTCGGTCCCGGCAGGTCTTTCAGAAGGTCTTCCGGTCGGTCTTCAAATTATCGGGAACTACTTTGATGAATCAACACTTTACCGCGTGGCCCATGCTTTTGAACAAGCAAACGGCGGTTTCAAGATGCCACAGCTCTAAGGAGGACGTACGATGAACTTTGAAACGATCATCGGGATCGAGGTGCACGCCGAGCTGAGCACGAAGTCGAAGATTTGGTGTGGCTGCTCACGCACTTACGGTGCCGAAACGAATACACAGACGTGTCCGATTTGTCTCGGACACCCGGGCGTCTTGCCTAAATTGAACGAAGAAGCGGTCAACCTCGCCATCAAAGCGGCGATGGCACTCAACTGTGAGATTGCGACAGATACAAAATTTGACCGTAAGAACTACTTCTACCCAGACACGCCAAAAGCGTATCAAATCTCGCAGTTTGACAAGCCGATCGGTTCAAACGGCCACGTCGATGTCGAAGTCGATGGCGAGATGAAACGATTCCGCATCGAGCGCGTGCACTTGGAAGAAGATGCTGGGAAGATGAACCACACGGGCGAGAAGCACTCGGTCGTCGACTTCAACCGGACCGGCTCACCGCTCATCGAGATTGTCAGTGAAGCAGATATGCGTTCACCAAAAGATGCGGTCGCATACCTCGAGCGTTTGAAAGAGGTCCTTTCGTTCGCTGGCGTCTCGGACGTCAAGATGGAAGAAGGGTCGCTTCGCTGTGACTGTAACATCTCGGTCCGTCCATACGGGCAAGAGAAGTTCGGGACGAAGACGGAGCTCAAAAACTTGAACTCGTTCTCGAACGTCTTGAAAGCACTCGACTTTGAAGAGACGCGTCACCGTAAATTGCTTCTCTCAGGTGGCGTCATGCGTCAAGAGACGCTCCGCTACGACGAAGCAGCGAAAAAGACGATTCTCATGCGTGTCAAAGAAGGGGCAGCGGACTACCGCTACTTCCCAGAACCGGACCTCGTCCGTCTCGAAATCGATGAGGCGTGGAAAGAGCGCATTCGCGCGACGATTCCAGAGATGCCGGCAGCACGTCGTGAACGCTACATGAGCCAATACGGTCTCTCGGCATACGACGCGAAAGCTCTCACGTCGACGCGTGAGTTCTCGGACTTCTTCGAAGCGACGACAGCGGCTGGAGCTGAACCGAAGGCAGCAGCGAACTGGCTCATGGGTGAAGTACTCGGTCACTTGAACAAGTCGAATGAAACGGTCGAAACGATGAAGTTGACGCCAGAAGCACTCGCAGAACTCATCCGCTTGATCGCGGAAGGGACGATTTCATCGAAGATTGCGAAGCGTGTCTTCACAGCGATGATGGAAGAAGGCGCAGAGCCGAAAGCGTATGTCGAAGCGAACGGTCTCGCCCAAATCTCGGACGAGAACTTGCTCCGCGGCTACATCCTCGAATTGTTCGAGGCGCACCCGCAAATGATCGAAGACTTTAAGAACGGGAAAGACCGTGCGAAAGGCTTCATCATCGGGCAAATCATGAAACAGACGAAAGGGATGGCGAACCCGGCACTCCTCGATGGCTTGTTCCACGAAGAGATCGCGAAACGCTAAGCAGGCGGCGAGACACTTGTGTCTCGCTTTTCGCTCGAGTTGAGCACAGGGGAGAGAATCAATATGCAACGGAAACGTGCGCGGGTCATTTATAACCCGACATCTGGTAAAGAAGTGATCAAACGGGAACTCCCGTACATTTTGAACCGCCTCGAGGATGCGGGTTATGAGACGTCGACGTATGCGACGAAAGCGATTGGTGATGCCACGCTCGAAGCAAAACGGGCCTCAGCGGCCGAGTTCGACCTCATCATCGCCGCAGGTGGAGACGGGACATTGAATGAAGTCATCTCAGGGCTCGCACCGCTTGAGAATCGTCCGACAATCGGTCTCATTCCGGTCGGGACGACGAACGACTTTGCCCGGGCGATGCGGATTCCACTGAGCGTCGTCGGCGCACTCGACGTCATTTGTGACGGGTTCGAGATGCCGGTCGACCTCGGTGAGATCGAAGGCGAGAAAGGTGATATCCACTACTTCATCAATATCGCCGGCGGTGGAATCATGACCGAGCTCTCGTATGAGGTGCCATCGAAGTTGAAGACGGCACTCGGACAGCTCGCGTATTACGTGAAAGGAATGGAGAAACTGCCACTCATCAAACCGACGTACATCGAACTCGAGCACGATGAAGGGACATTCCAAGGCGAGGTCATGGTCTTCCTCACATCGAACTCGAATTCAGTCGGTGGATTTGAAAAAATCTCACCGCACGCGTCGTTGAATGACGGGTTGTTCGACTTGTTCATCCTTCGGAAATGTAACTTGTTTGAATTCATCCATGTCGTCCGTCTTCTCCTCCGCGGGGAACATTTGTCGAGCCCACTCGTCGAACATGTGAAGACGAGCCGCGTCCAGATGAAGACGACCGAGCCGATGAGTCTGAACATCGACGGGGAGTATGGCGGGGAGTGCACAGGTGAGATGCGGAACTTGTTCCGTCACTTGACGGTGCTCGCACCGAACGCCCGGATCCGCGAGATGGAAGATTTGAATGCACAATATGAACGCGAACAGATGATCAAGCAATTGTTCAATGTTTCGCTCGATAAAGCAGAGTGAAAAGATAGGAATGACGACATCAGTCATTCCTATTTGCAATGGAAGGAGCATTCGTATGCTACCAGTGAAAAAGAATGATCGTCTCGATGTCCACGTGCACGACTTGACCCATGAAGGAGCGGGTGTGGCGCGTGTCGATGGCTATACGTTGTTCGTCCCGAACGCGTTGCCAGGAGAGACGATCGAAATCGTCGTGACGAAGACGAACAAGCAGTACGGGTTCGCCCGATTGTTGAACGTGAAAGAAGCGAGTGCCGACCGTGTCGAGCCACCGTGCCCGATCTTTTATCAATGTGGCGGCTGCCAGCTACAACACTTCAGCTATGAAGGACAACTTCGCCAAAAACGGGAACGCGTCGTCGATGCGTTGAAGCGTCTCGGCCAGTTCGATGTACCGGTCCATGACACGATTGGCATGCCAGAACCTTGGCGCTACCGCAACAAGGCACAAGTCCCGTTCAAACAAGAAGGAGACCGTCTTGTCTCGGGCTTCTATCGTCCTCGTTCGCATGACATCGTCGAGATGAACGAATGTTTGATTCAAGATGAGCGTAATGACAAGGCGATCCAAGTCGTCCGTGATGTATTGGACGCACGAGGCGTGCCGGCGTATGACGAGAAGACAGGACGTGGGGTCATACGTCATGTCATGGCCCGTTACGGGTACCATTCGGGTGAACTCATGATCGTTCTCATCACGAAAACGACGAAACTAAAAGGCGTGAATGAGATTGTCGCGGACATCGTCGAGCGTCTCCCAGACGTGACGTCAATCATGCAAAACGTTAACCCGGACAAGACGAACGTCATCCTCGGGGCGACGAACAAGTTGCTTTACGGACATGAGACGATTGAGGATAAAATCGCAGGACTCACGTTCACGATTTCCCCACACTCGTTCTTCCAAGTCAACCCGGTCCAAACGGAGAAGCTATACGGGAAGGCACTGGAGTACGCACAGTTGTCAGGAACAGAACAGGTCGTCGATGCGTATTGTGGCATCGGGACAATCAGTCTCTTCCTCGCTCGGAAGGCGGCTCATGTGTATGGTGTTGAAGTCGTACCGGAAGCGATTGAGGATGCGAAACAGAATGCGCTTGTCAATGAGATGAATAACGTGACGTACGCATGTGGAGCGGCCGAAGATGTGCTCCCACAGTGGAAGAAAGATGGCGTGAATCCGGACGTGATCGTCGTCGACCCGCCACGTAAAGGATGTGCCGAGTCATTCCTCGAAACGATGGTCGAGATGGGACCGAAGCGAATCGTATACGTCTCATGCAACGTCGCGACCCAAGCGCGCGATATGCGTTACCTCGCCGACCGTGGTTATCGATTGATGGAAGTGACACCGGTCGACATGTTCCCGCATACGGCGCATGTGGAGACGGTGGCATGGATGGAGAAAGTAGAATAAGATGAATGTATGATGCCTTCGATTGATTCAATCGGGGGCTTTTTGTGCAAACAGCCGAAAGGGGAGTTGGAGATGAGAAAAATCATTGTTCTGGAACATCTGTCGTTAGACGGTGTCATTCAAGCGCCTGGTGGAATAGAAGAGGACATGAGTGGGGATTTCATGCATGGAGGGTGGACGAAGTCGTTTTCAAGTCAAGAGCTCGGAATTTGGATTCGAACGCAGATGCATAGTGAGTTTGATCTGTTGCTTGGTCGAAAAACGTATGATCAGTGGGCGAGTTATTGGCCAAAACATGATGACATTTGGCCGGAAGCCAACCGTGCAATAAAATATGTAGTTACGCGGCAATCAGAGGATGCACGATGGAAATCAACGACGTTTCTGACAGACCCGGTCGAATCATTGAAACGACTCAAACAAGAGGACGGACCGGATTTACATGTATGGGGCAGCAGTGAGCTCGTACACACGTTACTCGCGAACGACCTCATCGATGAATACCGATTGATCATGTATCCGATTATCATTGGTTCCGGAAAACGTCTTTTCCCAGATGGAAACATCTTGCCACTTCAACTTGATGTAGTCGAGCACCAGCTGATGCCGAACGGAGTCAGTATCGTCCGCTACGAACGTATTCAGCAAGATGGAGAGGGGCTATGAGAATCGAGCAACACCTCGAGATAACCCTTTCAGAATCGATGGATACGGAACTGATTGAGCTATTACAGCATTCATTTCCTTCCATTTATCCGAATCGTCGCTACTTTAAGCAATTGCCCCATCTTCGGCTTATTGCGTATGAGGATCAACGAATCATTGGGCAAGTCGGATTAGATTTTCGTGTGATGAATATGGATGGAACTCCGATTCACGTGCTCGGCATCATCGATTTATGTGTGAGGGAAGAAGTTCGGGGACGTGGCGTTGGACGGGCGCTAATGGAAAAAGTCATTGCGCTCGGGGAAGAGTACTCAATCGATTTTCTCTTGTTGTTCGCAGATCGACTAGACCTTTACGAGCGAATTGGATTTCACGCTGTATCGAATACATGCACATGGCTTCAAATCAATGACGAGAATCAAACGACACGCGGGATTGGGGAGGCGTCATTCGAAGAATTTATGGTTCGATCGGTCGGGGATAAGCGATGGACGGAAGGGAAGCTCGATTTGCTCGGATATTTATATTAGGAGGATCTAGATGAATCTTGAACAAGTGTCAGACATGTATGAGGCGTATGCACAAAAAATTGGTGACCGGAAACAAGTGTACGAAACGATTGCAAGCACCTTCGACGGGAAGCGGGCGCTTTATCCTGGAAGTCACGTCATCTATGTCGACAGTTTCAAAGGGACGATTCGTTTCTTCAAGAACCTCGAAATAGTACAGGAATTGGTGAATGAACGAAAAGAATATGATGAGCCGTGTACCATTGGATTCTTTGGTCAGGATTATACGCAGCCGCTCGACATTGAACCGGTCGATTTGATCATCTCGCAATATGCTGGATTTGTTGGTCAGGCAACGAAGGACTATTTGAAGCTGGGCGGCATCTTGCTCTGCAATGATAGTCACGGGGACGCGACGTTGGCACGATTTGATGAGACGTTCGAATTGATTGCGGTCATGAGTAGTACGAATAAAATCGATTAGACGGGACTCGACGAGTATTTCCAATTGCCAAAAGGGAAAGACGTCGATATCGCAGAAGTGAAGAAGACGATGAAAGGTCCTCGATATACGAAACAAGTGGAGAATTATGTGTTTCAGAAAAGGAGGGATTGAATGAAACAATATACGATGCGAAACCGAAGCGTCCCGATTTCCTTACATGACGCTGTCATCACGGAAGTGACCGTCATGGGTTCGACCATCCGTCTCGTCTTTGAAGATGGGATCCGTGATTTGTTTAAGAAAGAAGCGGTGTGGACAGGACGTGCCACCGTGACGATTCCGAACGTAGATCGAGATTCTTCTTCCGTTACACGCTTTGGTGAATCGACCTATTCGGTGTGTCCAATCGGGCAACTCGGTCAGTTCGTCAAAAACGGACGGTTCGAGATTGTCGACGAGTTGTATGGTTATCGTCAGCTGTTATTCCGTTGCATGTGGTTGACGGATACGACATGTGAGACGGTGGAGTTGAATCTCTCCCATGCAAGCGAGCTCGTCATCCAATGGGAAGACGAACCCGTGGAACAAATGTATGAATCTGAATCACTTTAAAGAAAGCGTAAGTCCAACATGCTGAGCGACTGCTCTCGCGACATCTTGTTTTGATTGAGAATCCGTTACAATTTTTTCTGCATGGATGTCAGATTCGAATGCGGATTGGCAGCGGTCGATTTGAGATTTCCCCCAAGAGTTGAACCACTCGAATCGTTTATTCAATCGTTTCACGAGTGTCCGTCGATTTGCTTCGAGAATGATATGTCGTACATCGACGCCTTCCCGTTGAAGCCGTCCGATGATTTCATCTACATACGTTGCGTCAACGAGTGTCATCGGAACGAGGATAACCCCATCAAAGGACGTTGCGATTTTCAAAAGCATTCGATAATTGAACTCTCGCCATTCCGGGTGATGTTGAAAATCAGGCTGTTGGAGGCTCTCTGGTAATTGATCCCGAATAAAAAATCCAGCCTGCTCCGGGTCATAGAGAAATGCGTTCGGCAGTTGTTTCTGAAGTATATTAGCACATGTGGTTTTGCCTGAACCGAAAGCGCCGTTGATCCACAAAATCATTGTCATCATCCTTTCGTGTTTATATTCTCTACGATTACAATGGAGTCCTATAAAAAACACCCCATAGTAACGGAATTCGAATTCCATCTACTATGGGGTGTTGTCATGCTGTCTTTGGATTAGGCGATTCTGTTTCACGTAATGCATCGACTCGCTTGTATTCTTCGGTATCGGTCCAGAGCTCGTCTTTCAACGGGTTGAGACGTCGTTTAACAATACGTGACACCTGCATGACGGCGAGCACGACGTTGAGGACAAGACTGATGAGTGCGAGTGTCCAGTTCGCTGCTGGATTATACGAGACACTCATGTTGAACGTACTGCCGACCGCAAAAAAATAAGGGAAGGTCATGACCCACATCATCCAAATCGATAGTGTCTGGGCACGGTTTTGCATCCATGTCCCTTTCGCCCAAAGAAGAGCAGGAATCGTTGCGGCAATGTTCAAGGCGAAGCCGGAATAGAATGCATTGCCCGGTGCACAAGAGTAGACGTAGGAGATGTTCCAAATACCATACGCGATGATCCACAGTTTCGTCTGGTCTGGCCAAATCATATCGACTCGTCTACCGGACGTCGCGAAGATACCGAACCATCCGCAAATCGTGAGGATGTTCAAAATCCCGGCGAAGGCGTTGATATAGTTCCAACCACCGGAGATGTAAGTCATTCCATCGACGACTCCATCAAATCCCATGAAGCCGACTTGAAACTCCCGAATGACGGCCTCCATGATATTGATGGCAAGAATAGCCGGGACGAGTACTAAATACCATGGATGTTTCTTATGGTAGTTTGTGAAGCGGATGACCATGTAGATGAGTGCGCCGGCGAGTGCCGAGTACACCTTCACCCAGTGGAACCAGGATGTAATTTCGGAATCGACGACAAACAACCAGACCGGGGTCAATGCAATCGGTAACGCCATGAACATGAGTTGACTCGCCCGTTTTCCAGAGCGGACGAACTCGTTCAAACCCATCAAAAGACCAAGTACGACGAACCACATGACGACGTTATACCAAGGAATCGACTCGAAGAAAAACATAAAACGACACTCCTTTCCGAAATGAAATGACCAGAAATAAATGCAATGACTAAACATACCGAACGTTCGTTATGTTTATGTGAAAATTGTAACAATGTATTGGGAGCGTTGTCAATCTGAGTTGGTAGCTCACAAGGAAGTGTCGAAAGTTCGCCACATCATTATGATATAATGAGCGATGAGAACAGAGGAGGGTGCTAGATGATGATGAACGAAGGGAAGTTAAAAATCTTACAAGCCGCGCGTGAAATCATCGTCGAACAAGGCATCAAAGGCACGACGCTTCGAGGAATCGCAGAGCGAGCCGGATTCAGTACGGGCGCGATTTATCATTACTATACGTCCAAAGAAGCGATTCTTTATGACGTAATGGATGAGGGGCTTGGAGAAGTCAAACGCATTGAGACCGTTTCCCATGACGATCGAAAAGAGGCGGCGGTGATCATCCAAGAAATCTACGAAGGCATGCAGGAGCGCCTTCAAAAAGATGCGGAGAGCCGACTCCAGTTTTATCTTGCCCATGAAGCGATGATTGGGAATGAGGACATTCAACAGAAATTCAAAGAGAAGTATGAAGACTGGATCATACGAATTGAGGCGATTTTTGTACGAGCCTATGGTGTCGAACAAGGACCGATGACTCGGGCGGTCGCCACGTGGACGATGGCCGGAATTGATGGAATGGTCCTCCAGACGCTACTCCGGACGGGAACGATCGAACTGGAATACACGAATCGTGTGCTTCATTATTTGTTGACCGAAGGATTCCCACACTTTTTTCAGCTCATTCGTTCGAAAGAAACGAATCATGAGTAATGTCAGTTGATACAATCCGACAGACATAATAGAATAGATGAGTGATTTTGTTGGACTGTATGGATGAAAGGAACTGATTTTACGATGAAAGAAAACTTTTGGCGCGACCTTCCGCGTCCATTCTTTATACTTGCCCCGATGGAAGATGTGACCGATGTCGTCTTCCGTCATGTCGTCGCTCATGCGGGACGCCCGGACGTCTTCTTCACAGAATTTGCGAACTCGGACAGTTATTGCCATCCTGAAGGGAAAGGCAGCCTTCGTGGCCGTTTGACATTCACGGAAGACGAGCAGCCGATGGTCGCCCACATCTGGGGAGACAATCCGGAATATTTCCGTCAGATGAGTATCGGTATGGCCGAGATGGGCTATAAAGGTCTCGACATCAACATGGGTTGCCCGGTTCCAAACGTTGCAAAACGAGGAAAAGGGAGCGGACTCATTCTCCGTCCTGACGTTGCGGCTGAGCTCATTCAAGCGGCGAAAGCCGGCGGCATCCCGGTCAGTGTCAAGACGCGTCTCGGTTTCGCGAAGCTCGACGAGTGGCGCGACTGGTTGACGCATCTCTTGAAACAAGACATCGCCAACTTGTCGATTCACTTGCGCACGCGCAACGAGATGAGTAAAGTCGACGCGCACTGGGAGATGATCCCGGATATCGTGAAGTTGCGTGACGAGATTGCACCGGATACGCTCATCACCATCAACGGAGATATCCTCGACCGTCAAATGGGACTCGAGCTCGTTGAGAAGTACGGGGTCGATGGTGTCATGATTGGTCGTGGTATTTTCAAAAACCCGTTCGCATTCGAGAAAGAGCCGCGCGAACACTCGATGGAAGAACATCTCGATCTATTGCGTCTGCAACTGGACCTTCAAGACAAATTCCAAGAAGACGTGCCACGTTCGATTTCGAACTTGCATCGTTTCTTCAAGATTTATGTCAAAGGATTCCGCGGGGCGAGCGAACTCCGTCATAATCTGATGGAAACGAAATCGACGGACGAGGTACGGGCGTTGCTTGATGCCTTCGTCGAGAAATATCACGAAGAAGAGGCAGCGCTGGCTGCCGAATAAGCTTATTGGATACGAGGCGTACTCGTATCTTTTTTTTGCAGGAAAAGTTATTTATGGGACGAATGAGAACAGGAGAGTGAAAAAGGGAGGAAAGCAAATGCTACACGTTCAAGGACAACATTTAGTCAATGCGGCAGGAGACGTTGTTCGGTTGCGTGGTTTCACGTTGACGGCTTTATATTGGGAGCCGACACAAGTAGTTACGGAACTGTATCCAACGGACGAGCCATATCGTGTCATGCGAGAAGTAGGAGCAAATGCCGTGCGTCTCACGTTCCATGCTCGCCTGATTGAACGTGAACCGTTTTTAGAGGAAACAGCCGGCCTTGAATGGTTAGATCGACAACTTGATTTCGCTCAAGCGAACGGGTTGTACGTCATCCTTTGCCTAATTTTGCCGCCGGGAGCGGACTGGATGGACGATCGTCCAGAACCCGATTATTCACTTTGGAGCGATCTCTCGAAACAGGAACGATTTCGTTGGATTTGGCAGACGTTACTGACACGTTATAAAGGAACGACACGTGGTGAGGCGATAGCAGCGTTCGATTTATTCAATGCTCCCGCCACAATCGATGGGACTGGAGAAACATATCGTCAATTACTTCAGTCGACTGTGAACGAACTACATGCTCTCGATTCGAAACGTATTTTCATTGTCGCGCCATGTTATGGTACGGATGGTATGAAACACGACGGCCTGTTGAGAGACTGGATTTTGCTGGATAACCCGAATGTGATGTATGACCTTCACTTTTACGATCCTTTTTCGTATACGCATCAGTATGCGGAGTGGGTTGGTGTTCATGAAGAAGGTGGCGTTTATCCGGATCGTTCTCTTTTAGAGCCTACACTTGCAGGTTATATGCCACGCTGTCGGTCATATCTTGCTAAACAGCTCGAACCGCTTCTTCAATTACGAGTGATGCATGAGGTCCCGATTTTCATCAGCGAGTTCGGTTTGATTCATCATTGTTTTGAAGATGGGCGAGGTGGTTTGGCTTACGTGAATGATGTCATCACATTATTAAATGAAGCGGGCATTGGATTTACGTATTGGGACTTTCAGTCGACAGTCATGGGACTGTTTCGTTCAGATGCTCAATCATCGCTTATGCAATCGGATCAACAACGTGATCTTGCCCTTACATTATTTAAAACATGATCCTGTCTGCAATGGATGCAGACAGGATTTTATTGATTTTTTGACCAAAATAGGATAATTTTAATATATCGGATGACGATATAACGAAACACGATATAAAGGAGAAGGATACGTGACACAACAGTCGAATACAGGCGCACTAACCGAGGCGGTTTATTATATATTATTGTCCCTTCAAGTTCCGAAGCACGGGTACGGCATGATGCAGTTTGTCCAGGAGTTGAGTCATGGGCGAGTTCATCTCGCACCCGGTACGTTATATGGGGCTCTCAGTAGTTTGGTTGAAAGAGGTTGGATTCAAGCACTTGAAGGAACGGGACGGAAAAAAGAGTACGAAATCACCGATGCTGGTCGAGAAGCACTTCAGATTGAATTAAAACGATTGGAAGAATTGGTGCGGCACGGTCATGAGTGGACAAAGGAGTTGGACACATGAAGACGAAAACGGTCTATCGCATATTTGTTGATTATGAGAAGGAAGAGAAATGGCTCAATGAGATGGCTCAAACCGGATGGGCGCTCGAATCCTTTCGTTTGATGCGATATGTGTTCAAACAAGTCGAACCTGAGACGTACACGTATCGAATCGAATTGTTATCCAACTTACCTTCGCACCCCGAGTCGAAGGCGTATATGGCATTCCTGGATGAAGTGGGCATCGAAGTGGTCGACACGTCGTATCGGTGGATCTTCTTACGAAAACGAACGAGTGACGGGCCGTTCCAATTGTATTCGGATTTTGACTCGATGATTCAGCGAGAAAAACGAATCATCCAACTGTATGGCGCAGTGGGACTCGCCAACTTTGTTGTGGTGGTAGCGAATTTTTCCAATCCATATGCGCAGTGGACCATCTTATTGAACATAGGTGTCGTCGCGATGTTGGCCTATGCCGTCCAGCATCACACACGAAAAGTCAGGACACTAAAAGGTCTTAAAGCAATTGGAGAGATGAAGTCGTCAGATTGAGCGGATGGGTAAGGAGGAGCAAGATGGATTCACGAGAATGGAAGGACTGTATCATTTGTTTTGGATTGATTGCGGGGACAACACTCGGTGTAATCCTCTCGTTTTTCTTCGATATACAGCTGACATACGGCATCGCGAGCGGAGCGATGGTTGGCTATATCGGAGGACTTGCCGTATCGATTTGGAAGAAATAATGAATAAGATGAACATTCCTCGTCTCGATGACGAGGTTTTTTTGATAAATTGTGACGGATGATATGAGATTGGGATCTATAGGTATAGAGGGGTTATACGAAGGGGGTAACTGGATGGATGACCAGGTCATCATCGATTGGTACTGGGAGCGATCGGAGTATGCGATTGTCGCGACGAAGAAGAAATACGGAAGCTATTGTCATCGTGTTTCCTATAACATTCTACAAAATCATGAAGATACGGAAGAGTGTCTGAATGATTTATATATGAAAGCATGGGAATCAATTCCGCCGACACGTCCGTTTCGACTCGGGGCGTATTTGACGAAGATTGTTCGGAATCTTTCATTGCAACGCTATAAGAAGAATCATGCGAAAAAACGGGGTGGTGGACAAGTACCACTCGTCTATGAAGAACTAGAACATGTCCTCACGATGTCGATGAAAGACGAAGATATCGTCGACCTGTTAAATGCATTTCTTGCAGACCTTCCTCGACAGACGAGAATGATGTTCATGCAACGTTATTTTTATCTTCACTCGATTCAAGAAATTGCGAAGAACCATCAACTCGGGGAGAGCCATGTCAAAATGACGCTGAAGCGAACGCGTGATGCGCTACAGCGAGCGCTTGAAGCAGAAGGGATTCGCGTATGAAGAATGAACAGTTGCTTCAACTAATTGGGGAAGTGGATGACCGCTTTATAGAGGAATCCATGATGATAGAGCGAAGACCTTATCGACGATTCAAATGGGGGGCAGGACTGGTACTCGCCACCGCTGCGGGATTCATGCTCTTCACATCGAATATCTGGAATGAACGTATGCCGCTATCCACGGATTCGACGGCAAACTCGGTTCATATCGTTGATGAATCAGAAATAAGGCAAGGTACTTCCCAGGAAAACTTGATGGACATGACAGAGGATGAACTCTTTTCGCGGTGGAGTCCGGTCGTGATCAGAGGAACGGTCTCGAACATCCAGCACATTGAGATTGATTTCAACGGGGAGACCGAATATCAGTCCCTCATCACGATCCATGTGTCAGATGTGTATCGGGGGGATGTGCAAGTCGGGCAAGAACTGGTTGTTCGTGCCGATGCAATCGGAGGAATGGAACAGACAGAGCATACGAGCGTCATTTCACACGTACGTCAAGGGATGGAGGGCATCTTTATGCCGATTCCATATGATGACGAATTCATCTGGGAACAAAACGAGGCCACGCTTCGACTGAAAGATATTGCGGATTACGGTTTTCCGGACGGGGAACATTATCTGTTTTTAGATACTCCGAATGGATTGTTGTTTGAGCGGGACGCCTATCCGTCATTGCAAGATATGCATTCTTTAGATGGAATAGAACGTTGGATGATCTCACGATTCAATGCATCAGAATAATCTACATCTCATATAATTAGGAGGGTGAACGATATGGAACGTACGATTACGGTAAAAGGAACAGGAAATGTCTCGTCTCGACCAGATTTGATTGTGATTCATATGGACCTTGTCACAAAAGCACCACGATATGAAGAGACGATGACTGAGGCAGCGAACGCCGTGGCGCAGCTTCAAAAGGCCATCGTGCGCGCAGGATTTGAAAAGAAGGACCTGAAGACGAGTGATTTTTCGATCGACACGGAGTATGAAAGATATCACGATAAACATAACAATTATCGGTCACGCTTTGTCGGTTATGTCTGCAAACAGAAGACGAGACTCGAGTTTCCGCTAGATACGTCCAAACTGTCTGATGCCATCGAACAAATCAGTCAATCCCGGGCGAATCCAGTGCTATCGATTCGCTTCACGATGAAAGACCCGAACGCGATTGAAGATCAGCTGTTAGTGAACGCAGCGGAAAATGCAAAGAAACGAGCGGAACTTCTCGCAAATGGAGCAGGCGCAACGTTAGGAGACTTGCTTCAGATTGACTACACGTGGGGAGAGATTCACGTATTCTCACCAACGAGCGTCCTCTATAGTCAGGACGTCGTCTATTCCGAATCACGGATGCCAGAAATCGAACCGGATGACATTGATGTGAGCGACACTGCCACGTTCGTCTGGAGTCTCAAATGAGGCAATCCATGATCCTGACTCTTTTCGCTATATCGATTGCGCTTCCTGTATCCGCACTTTCCTACGCATATATATTTGTCGTGTTCGACCGAAATGCATATGAAGTGCTTGATACGATAATAGATGAGGATTCGCTCGGTGACGTGATTGGTGAAGTAGAAACAACGGTCAACGATGAGACGGGACGTTACTACGGGAATGCTTCGAACGGATATCCGATCGGGACGGTGTATCGTGAAGTCGTCGGGGAGCCCGTTGAAGACGTCATTGCGGTCGAGGACGGCTCGGAATGGAAACGGGCGGAATACCGATTCGAAGCACCCTACCACACGCGCGACTTTGTCACATTCTTCGGCTATATCTTGCTCGTACTCGGTGTTGTTATGGTGAGTTGGACACTCTTCAAGCGAAGTTCGCTGTACAAAAAAGATGCATGAACGAACATTGGAATGGGAAGGAGATAAAGAGACGTTCGGCAAAGGGGGATTCATCATGAACATTTTGATTATCTTTGATTCGTTGTATGGTCATACAGAAAAGATTGCCCATGCGATGCAGGAAGAACTTTCGAAAGAGCATGAGGCACGCATGGAACATGTGTTGAATATCGGTCTGAGTGACTTGGCGCACGTCGACCTTGTCGTCATCGGTTCACCGACACATGGGGGTTATGAGACGGAAGACATTAAAGTGTTTCTAGACGGTATCTCGGACAATGCCCTTCGCGGGAAGCGGACGGCAGCGTTTGATACGAGTGTCATCAAAGAGAAGCAAAATCCGATTCTCGGTAAAATCATCGACTGGTTCGGTCATGCGGTCAACCGTGTCGAAGGGGAAATGATTGAAAAAGGCGCAACGAACGTTCAGAAAGAATCGTTCTTAGTTGACGGGGAGACGGAGATGCTTAAGAAAGGCGAGCTCGAACGTGCGAAAGTATGGGCACGGGAGTTGGTGAATTGAAAAAGAGAGATCGCTAATCACGTTAGCGATCTCTCTTTTTGTAATCTATTCAATACACTTGTTCTGCATTAATTAACGGTACTGTAATGTCCCATCCGGCTTGTGAGGTATAAGTGTAATCACCGACTACATAACCATCAATCGTTACGACGTCATCCGTAAAGAAATCTGTCAGTTCAGGATAATAAAGCATGATAATATCATTTGGACTCCATCCATATGAAGTTTGTGTAACGGCTAGACGAATGGTAGAACCTTCGCCGTCTTCCTGGATCTGTACAATTTCGCCTTTAAATCGAACTGCTTCACCCGCATAGCGATCCGCACCCTTGTTTAGATGTTTGAACTCGATTGTAGAGTTTGCGAATGATTCTTCTTTTTCTTTTGCTTCCTGTGCTTCGCGTTTTTTACGTTCAGCTTCCTCAGCTGCCGCTTGCTTCGCCTCTTCTTCCGCTTTCCGTTTTGCCTCTTCCGCAGCTTCTTGCTTTTCTTTTGCTTCTTTTTCAGCTAATGCAACTTTTTCCTCTTCTGTCAGTTCTGGCTCTGGTTTCTCTGCTTTTGCATCTTCTTCTGCAACCGCTACTTCAGAAGAAGATGCAGTCGGCTCAGTCGGCTCAGTCGGTAAGAAAATCATCAATGCGATAAACCCGATAACGAATGATCCAATTGCTGAAAAGGCCATCTTTCGAGTGGATCCCTGTCGAAGAATCAATTTAGCAAGAGGATACAGTCCTGCTAAGAAAATAAGACCCGTAAAGAATAACCCATCAGATATTGCACCAAATCCAAAAAATAATAGAATTACGCCAAAAGCGATATAAAGACCACTTAACAATTTTTTCAACATAACGAAAAATCAACTCACTTCTTTTTAAAATTTATCAAACCCAACAGTTACCCACTGTACTATATCCAAATAAGAATATGGGAAAAATACCATAAATTATATTAATAAATCGTTCGACAGAGTAAGAAAAATGTCGAATAGGACAAGTAAGTAATATTTATTGGCTTCAAAAAACGGGTAAGTACTAAGTATTCAATTCTTTAGAAAGGGAGCTGGTTGTGATGAAAAAAATGGAACGTGATGTGTTCGTCGGATGGATGGTCGTCTTGCTCGTTATTTTGGTGCACTTCCTCATCACCGTCTCTCTCGGAAACTCATACTTTGCCGAGTCCTCACTCAATCGCATGTTGTGGCTCTCGAGTTTCCCAGCATTTCTGATTGCTTTCGTCGCAGCCTTTTTCCAAAAAACGAATACGATTCTCCTAGCGGTTCGCCGTGGATTGTTGTGGACCGTCGAGTTGATCGTCGCGTTCACGGTCCTCGCCTGGGTGTTCCGTTCGTTTGAAGGATTGTATGCGAACGCGGGTCTCTATTGGTTATTCGGTGCCGTCTTGATTGGGCCGATCTTCTACGTGATGGCGTTCCGGCGTCAACATACGAAACGAATCCGAACGCCTTGACTTAAAACGTCTCCTCTTTCAGGAGGCGTTTTTAGATTGTCGTAGGATGGGAATGGAGTATAGAGAAAAGATTGGAGGAGAGTGCGATGAGCCAGTATTTTTCATCATCCTATGAAGAGTCGCGAGAGAAGTTCATCAACTTGTTGTCGAAGGTGAAACGATATTATCCGAAAGCGGAGTTGTTGACGCATTCGATTGCGGACGAAAGGATCGACATCATCTTAGGCGAACCGAAACGAGATCGGAAAGCGATGCTTCTTATGACCATCGGAGAACATGGGATTGAAGGATATGCAGGTGCCGCGGTGACGCATCAATTTGTTCAAACACAATTGCCACAACTGCGACATGAAACGACAGGCATTTGTCTCATCCATGCCGTCAATCCGTGGGGAATGAAACACTTCCGTCGGGTCAATGAGCATAATGTCGATTTAAACCGAAACTATGTCATCGATCGTGAATCTGTTCCATATAACGTAAATCGTGAATATGAGCTGATGCGCCATCTCTTCGTACCGGACGGAGTGATTGACGACTACCATGAAGCGCGAGAACAGATTTATTCATTCCTCGGCTCTGGGATTAAACTCGATGGGTTCAAAGCGATGAGTGGAGCAAAGGGAATGGGACAGTACCAATTCCCGAAAGGTGTGTACTATGGCGGAGAAAAAGACGAACCGTCAGCCATCTTCTTAAAAGGGATTCAACATGATCTACTTGGGCGCTACGAGAAAGTGGTCCATCTCGACTGGCATACCGCACTCGGCCCGACAAACGAAGTGACGATGGTCATCAGTAAGCGAGACGGTCGCAAAGAAGACGAGTTGAAACAGGTGTATGGTCTCGACAATGTGAAAGTGTATGACCCCGATGAAGTGCTCGGGGACTCGACGAACCACTTCTACTATGTAAGAGACACGGAGTATCCAGACAAGGAGCTCGTCTCTGCCTTATTTGAATTTGGGACGTTCGGAACATCGACGAAAGCCTCCATCCGCGAATTTTTGACGATCATTTTGGAGAATCGTCTGTACTTTGAAGGAACGAAAGATCCCGAAGCGCGTAACGGGATTCAAAACGAGTTCATGGCGATGTTTTATCCAGACGACCCGGCTTGGCGGGAAGCGGTGTTACGGGAAGGGGCAAAAGCCATTGAAGGTTACTTAAAAGGAGAATCGCTCTGGCGTGACACATGAGTTGGTTTTTAGGATTCGGAAACGGGAACAAGTAGGTTGTGAGTATTTACGATTAATAAAAAATGTGGAGGTTGGATGATGGGATACATTACAGCGCATGACGGGACAAATTTATATGTGGAGGATGTCGGTTCTGGGGAGCCGATTGTCTTCTTACACGGTTGGCCGGCGAATAACAACATGTTCGAGTATCAGAAGAACGCGCTCGTTGAAGCAGGCTATCGCTATATCGGGATTGACTTCCGGGGATACGGGAAATCTGATGCACCAGCGACAGGGTATGATTATGAGACGATGGCATCAGATGTGCACATGGTCGTCTACGGTCTTGGTTTGAAAGACTTCACACTTGTCGGATTCTCGATGGGTGGCGCGATTGCTGTTCGTTACGCGGCCGATTATAAAGAGGACGGTCTGAAAAAGTTAGTGTTAGCGGGAGCGGCGGCACCGATTTTCACACAACGTTCAGACTATCCATACGGCATGACGACGGATGAAGTCGATGCGTTGATCGACGATACACGAGCCGACCGACCGAAGATGCTCGAAGGGTTCGGGGAAATCTTCTTCGAGAAAGAACATTCAAACCCGCTGCAAAACTGGTTTCACCATCTTGCGCTCGTGGCCTCGAGTCACGGAACGATTGCCTCGGCAAAAGCGCTCCGAGACGAAGATTTGCGCGATGCCTTGCCGAAGATTGACGTAGAGACGTTAATCATTCATGGCGTACATGATCAAATCTGTCCGTTTGAGTTTGCAGAACAGATGAAGCAGGGCATTCCGAATGCTCGGATTGAACGTTTTGAAGAGAGCGGGCACGGTACGGTACTTGATGAACGAGAGAAATTTAACGATACACTGTTGCAGTTTATTCAATAATCTGTGGTCTCCTCATGGGGGCCTTTTGTATGTCTGGACGGATAAGTTCCATCTAAAACGGGTATAAATCAATTGGAGTTCCCTTCCAAATCTTTTGAAGCACCGAAACATCGCTGTGACAAGAATCACGATGTTTTTTTGTGTCGTTTAGGAGAAAGGGGATGATTAGAGAGAATAGGAACATGGATTTAGTTCAACCTGTCTGACCATTCATGGTACAATAGCGGGGTGGATTAACAGATTGAGGAGAGATTTAAATGAATATCGCTTTCTTTTTATATCCGAAAGAAGACGTCAAATATTTGGACCCCGAATCAACGGTACGACAAGCACTTGAAAAGATGAAACATCATCGATTCACGTCTGTCCCACTCGTTTCGGAGAACGGATTTTACGCCGGGACGATGACAGAGGGGGATTTACTCTGGGCACTCGCAGAACAGCTTCGCGGGGAAGAAGACTATGAAAAAGTGCTCCGGACACGTCTAAAAGACATCAAGCAACGCGTTCGCTATAAGCCGGTATCCATTACGGCCCAAATCGAAGAACTCGTCGATGCGATCACGGATCAAAACTTCGTGCCGGTCGTCGATGACGGTAAATACTTCATCGGTATCATCCGACGCCGTGACATCATCGAGTATTACTCGTCAAAGTTGAAACAACTGGAGAATGAAGTCCGATAACGAACAAGCCAGAACCGAATCCCGGTTCTGGCTTGTTTTACGTTTCTTTCTGCTTTGTTTTCAAGAACGGAAGAGGAGCAACCATCGCAATATAGTAGATGAATGTAATGACGAGCAAGAGAATGATTGCCGGTAAATAAGGGGCAATCAGTGGAATGATGAGAAGGACGGCAAGAGTCATGAGTCGCTTCCACGACACTTTGAAGAAGAGACGGTTAAAGTAAATGACGCCATATCCAAACAGGACGATGGAGACATACAACGTGATCCGATGTGCCAAATCGAGCGTTTGCATCGGGTCATGTATGATTGCAATCTTCACGACGGCGAGTAAGATAATGCCGAGGAACATCGCGAAGTGGGACCAATAAAATCCGGCTTTCGCAGCTTGGTCTCGTCTATTGATATCCATCTCGTGAAACTGTTCTTCTCGCTCTGTATCATCTTTGACGTAGGAGTACCATAATAATACGGTCAAACCGAGAGCGAGTACCATCGTCAAGACGACATCAGAGGTTAAATCTTCATCAATGGCGGCTCTACCGGTCGACGCAATTGTTTCACCTAAAGCGATAACAAGGATCAGGTAATGTCGCTCTAAGAAGTGCCAAGGAGAAACGGCAAACTGTCCTTTATTTTTCTGAACGAGTGGTCCCAAAACGGCAACTGCTGCGACAATCCCCCATACAATTAGTCGTATGTCCCCATTAAATAAAGAGGAGACAAGGACGATGATTGCAAAGATTAAATTGTAGGGTACAATCGCAGACATTGCTTTCTTTGTTTCATCGTTACTGTGGAGTAAGAATAAAAGGGAATGAGTGGCGACAATGCTTAAAAAGCCTAATCCAAAAATGAATCCATTTTTTCCGTATGCCTCAGGGATAGCGACTGAAATCAACATAAAACCAACCATGCCGAGTGCTAAAAAGATTCGATGATTTCGTTCGGTCAATTCGGTCGTATTGGTCAACCAAATATATCCTTCAAAGATATACCAAATAAGAGCTAAAAGCACGAAGACCTCTAAAAACGTATGGAAATCTAAATGATGTTCCAGCTTTAACGTCAATTGGATGAATGTAAAGACGAACACTAAGTCAAAAAAGAGTTCGATCTTATCGACTTCTTTGTTTTGTGT
The DNA here is from genome assembly GCF_027947425.1 of Exiguobacterium sp. MMG028. Classification (NCBI taxonomy): domain Bacteria; kingdom Bacillati; phylum Bacillota; class Bacilli; order Caryophanales; genus Exiguobacterium; species Exiguobacterium sp. MMG028. The sequence continues at coordinate 106,575 of NZ_JAQJIN010000002.1, read as the reverse complement.
AGCCATATTGTACGCTCCTTTTCTTAAGTCACTAGTTGTTTACCCACCTCGGTATAAAAAAAACCTTCATTTCAGAAAATGAAGGATTTTTCGTTTAAGAGTGACGACCATTTGAAAAGCTAATTCCATAGTGAAGATTGTTCTCTGATGCTAGCAATCGTGCTGAAGAATCTAGGGATAACTTTGTTGAATCAGTTGACCAAAGCAGTTGCTCGGGTCGTTTATTGACAGCGTCCATCACATTGTTTGAGAAACGAAAGGTTTCATCTTGTGTACACAAGTATTCTTCCCGTCTCTTCACTAGTTCGCGAAGTTTTGCACCTGCGACTTGTAACGAGACACTTCGTTTACGAAACTCGATCGCTTGTTCGACAATAAACGCTTGTCCATACAAAAACGATTTTGTATCAATAATTTGGAGCGGGATATCATACTCTTTTGAAATCAAGAGAGCTTCTTGATAATTGACTGTATAGTGAGCATTTGATGTCAAATAGAGAATCCCAAGTTTAAGGTGGCGTGCATTACTAAACATTCGATGAAGTTGTTCTCGAAGATCAGGTAGTGAAACAGCATTCCGTTTCACGGCTTGTAACCGTTCTTTAAAGAAATGATGACGTTCTCCGTTCTCGTACAAAAAGCAGGTGAATGCACCAGAGACGGGGAGTATCTTATCCGCACGGTGCATATAGCGGATTGATGCGGCGTCTGTGATGACTTGATAATCCATGTAATCTCACCTTTCTTTAATCAAGTGGTGGAAAATGGGGTAACACATATTCTCCTAATTCATCGATGACTTCCTCAGCCGGACGTTCTCCGTCGAAGAGGGCGAAGAAGAGATGATTCACGCCGATCGCGCGATACGCTTCAAGCAACTTGATCAAGTGATTGCGACCGATTCGGAAACCGAGACGAATCGGCGTCGGTGGCTCGTCTGGGTCATGCGTCAAGTCAAGATGCATCGGCATCGAGAAGGGACGAAAAGCATGACCATGTGCTTCACCGCTTGCGCGCCACGCGTCGAGCACTTGCTGTTGCGCGAAAGGTGCCTGCGGGTAGTACATCCACCCGTCACCATTTGCCCCAAGCCAGTCCATGTCTTGTTGGGCGAACCCGGTGATCATCGTCGGGATCCGTTTCTTCGGACGTGGCACGAGCGTTGCCTGTTCGACTTCCCCATAAGGAGAGTCAATGGTTGGGTAGTTGTTATAGAGAGCCTGTTCCATGACGCGAAGCGATTCTTTGAACTGATCGCCACGTGTCGGATGATCGACTCCGAGTCCTTTGAAGTCGGCCCGACGGTCGCCTGACGAGATCCCAAGAATCAATCGTTCTGGGAATAACGCTTCGATTGTCGCGACTTCCTTCGCTGAACGAAGGGGATGACGGAGTGGTAAGACGAGCGCGGACGTACCGAGCGCGATGTTTTTCGTTTGACCGAGCAAATGTGTCCCGTAAATCAGCATGTCATAAATCTGACCGACGGCGGGGTCTAAAAAGTTCGGGTCTTTTAATAGAACATCCCGTAACCAGAGCGCTGTGAAGCCGTAGTCGTCTGCTTTTTGAGCGAGTTCGACTTGACGTTCGAGTGTCGGGGTACGCATTTTAAAATTTTCTAAAGGGATGTGGAGGCCGAGCGTGAGCTCGCCCTCCCGATACATCCGGTTGTAGCTTTTATGATTGTTGAACATAGTTTCCTCCTTAGTTTGCTTCCAAACGACGAGAGATGGCTGTCAAGATGACGGCGATGATGACCATGATCCCACCGACCCACGGTGTGTGGACGAGTCCGATTGAATCGGCGACGAGTCCGCCGATTGTCGCACCGAGGGCGATTCCGATGTTGAAGGCCGCGATGTTGAGTGCGGATGCGACATCGACAGCAGCCGGTACATATTTTTCAGCCAATTGCACGATATACAGCTGAAGTCCAGGCACGTTCATGAAGGCGAGAAGTCCCATCAAGACGATGGCGATCAGACCTGCCACTTTGAACGGAATCATGAACGACATGATGATCATGACGGCTGCGTGAACGATGAACATATAGAACAATGCTTTCGCCGGGTTTTCGTTGGCGAGTTTTCCGCCGACCGCGTTCCCGATAGCGACCGCGATTCCGTAAACGAGTAAGACGACACTGATCAAGCTCGGGCTGATGTTTGTCACGTCTTGCATGATGGGTGTCAAGTACGTGAACGCGACGAACGTTCCGCCGTAACCGAGTGCTGTGATTAAGAATCCGAGCATGAGACGACCGTTCGTGAGTAATTTCTTCATATCAGAGAACTTCGCTGGTGGTGATTGTTTCAAATCTTTCGGGATCAAGAAGAAGCTTGCGATGATTGAAACGACACCGAGTGCTGCGACGGCGAAGAATGTGGCACGCCATCCGAACGCTTGTCCGATGAAGGTACCGAGTGGGACGCCTGTAACGGTTGCGACGGTTAAACCTGTGAACATGAGTGCGATGGCACTCGCTTTTTTATGCGGTGGTACGAGTTGTACGGCAATCGTTGCCCCAATTGAGAAGAAGACACCATGCGAGAACGCGGTGATAAATCGGGCGACAATCAACAGTTCAAAGCTGGTCGACATGGACGAGACCAAGTTTCCGCCGATAAAGACGACCATGAGTGCCATGAGTAACGTCTTACGGTTCATTCGGTTTGTGAGTGCCGTCAAAATCGGTGCACCGACGGCGACGCCGATTGCGTATCCCGAGATAATGAGACCCGCGAGTGTGATGCCGATGTTTAAATCACTTGCGATGGATGCGAGAAGACCGACCGGGACGAACTCGGTCGTCCCGATGCCGAAAGCACTGATGGCGAGAGCGAGTAACGCCAATCCTCCATTTTTAGGTGCCTGTTCTTCAACAGGTTGTGAATAAGGTTGATTCATGAGTAGTTCCTCCTAGTTAATAAAAATTGATGTGGAAGACGAGGGCCCTTCGTCTCCGGATAGCAAAGACATTTCACTTTCCTCTATTGTTCAGTACGGTCAAAAAAGTACCTTACCGTCTCAAGAGGATGTTACAAGCAAAATGAACTTGTATAGATTTGCTATAGTCGTTATCATAAAGGCATGAAAACCGTTTGAGAAGTACGTACTTTTTAGTGCGGTAGGCACCAAAAAGTGCCTATGGGAGAAATGGAGGAACTGATATGCCATATAACATTCCGGTCGAAGCGACACTTGACGTCATCGGCGGTAAATGGAAAGTCGTCATCATGTGTCACTTGATCAAAGGAGAGCGTCGGACGAGTGAGCTGCGTAAACTCATGCCGAACATCACCCAGAAGATGCTCACCCAACAATTGCGTGAGCTTGAAGCGGACGGGGTCGTCGTGCGTACGGTGTACGAACAAGTTCCACCGAAAGTCATCTACTCACTCTCAGAGTATGGATGGTCACTTAAACCGATTTTAGACGCCATGTGCGCCTGGGGCGAGTGCCATATCGACCAGTCTGGAGAAGAGGTCATTTCATAACAATCACGGTCGTCCATAGAGGGCGACCGTTTTTTGTGTGGGGAAGTCGGGTACAGGGACAGAGACAAGGAGGGACTTAGGATGGACTTGAAAACTTTTTTGTTTACAGATGACGGCTCGATCCCGAATCATCCCGACTATCCGGTGCTTCTGTATCGTGGTGTCTTTGATGACCCGAGCGGGATGCAAGAAACGTTCGCTCATAATGAATGGACGAACAGTTGGGTGAACGGGGTGTTCGATTATCATCACTATCACAGCAACACGCATGAAGTGTTGGGGGTATTACATGGTGAGGCAACCCTTCAACTCGGAGGGACGAACGGGGATCTCGTACGTGTCAGTGCAGGTGATGTCCTCGTCTTGCCAGCGGGAACAGGACATCGGCGCATCGAGGCGAGCGTAGACTTTCAAGTCGTCGGGGCATATCCGGACGGTCGTGATTATGACACATTGACTGGGAAGACGGAAGAACGACCAGATAACCTAAAGCGAATCGAACAAGTCGAGAAACCGATGTTCGACCCTGTCTTCGGGACGACGGGACCGTTACATGAAGCATGGACAAAGGAGGAAACGTTATGAATCAACGACTACCACATTCTTTATTACTCGCGGCATTGAAACAAAATGTCGTCGAATTGAAAGACGGACGGGAGATGCGTGCACTTGGGCAAGGGACGTGGCGTATGGGAGAAGAGAAATCGAAGCATGACGCTGAGGTGGGAGCGCTTCGGACAGGACTCGACTGCGGACTCCATGTCATCGATACGGCTGAGATGTACGGGGAAGGGGAATCGGAAAAGTTGGTCGGCGAAGCCATTCAAGACCGACGCGAAGACGTCTTCCTCGTCTCGAAAGTGTACCCATACAATGCGTACGGCGACAAACTCGTCAAAGCATGCGACGCGTCACTTGAACGACTCGGGACTGACTATCTCGACCTTTACTTACTCCATTGGCGAGGGGATGCCCCGCTCGAAGAGACGATTCAAGGGATGGAGCAGCTCAAGGCAGACGGCAAGATTCGGGCATGGGGTGTCTCGAACTTCGATGTCGAGGATATGAAAGAACTTCTCGCCTTACCGAACGGAGACAACTGTGCGGTCAATCAGGTGCTCTATCATCTTGGCAGTCGAGGGATCGAGTATGACCTGCTCCCTTATTTGAAAGAACAAGGCATCCCGGTCATGGCATACGCACCGCTCGCCGAAGGAAGTGACGTGAAAAAAGACGTCTTCGAAAACGAGACAGTCAATCGAATCGCAGAGGCGTATAGTGCCTCGGTCGCACAAATTTTACTCGCCTGGACGATTCGGAGCGGACACGTCATCGCGATTCCGAAAGCGGGACAGGCCGCGCACGTCGAGGAGAATGCGGCAGCCCTCTTGCTCGATTTGAGTGAGGAAGATTTTGCGGCGCTTGATGAAGCATTCCCACCACCGACGACGAAACAACCACTCGATGTGATTTGACGATACGAACTGGACCGATTCAATGGGTCCAGTTTTTCTTTTGCAAAAATCGATTGTCGTTTTCATATGGCGGGTAAATAAAGGAAGGACTTGCTTGTGTAAAGGAGACTGATCCGACAAGGGAGCTGAAGACCAAATGGAACAGACGTATACTGCCGAAGAATTCAAAGACAAGATGTATTCAAATTTGAAAGTAAGGCCGAGTGATTCCGTCATTTTGATGTGCTCCATCTTTATCGCATCCATTGGACTCAATATGAACTCCATTCCCATCATTATCGGGGCGATGTTAATTTCGCCACTCATGACACCAATCTTGAGTATCGGTCTAGCCTTGTCGCTCTACGATATGAAGCTCCTTCGAGCAGGTGTTCGTTTACTGCTCGTCCAAGTCGCGGTCAGTCTCACCGTTGCAACCATCTATTTTGCCATCTCCCCAATCACCTATGCGAGTAATGAAATCATCGCCCGGACCGAACCGACGATTTGGGATGTCATCATCGCCTTCGCCGGGGGGACCGCCGGGATTATCGGGGCGCAAAAGAAAATGAGTAACAACATCGTCCCGGGTGTCGCCATCGCGACCGCTTTGATGCCTCCGCTCTGTACGGTCGGTTATTCGATTGCGACGTGGAACGTCGATTATTTGATCGGGTCGAGCTACCTGTTCGTCATCAACTGTGCGTTCATCGCCATCGCGACGTTCATCGGGGTCAAGTTTATGGGCATCTCTCAAGTGTTGACGAAACAGGATGCGAACCATAAAAAAATTAATCGACTTCTCATCGCCTTATCTGTTCTCATCGTCGTTCCAAGTATCTTTTCGGCCGCGACGCTCGTTCAAGATAGCATCGTCCGGACGGGAATCAATAACTTCATCGAAGAAGAATTTTCAGACGCCATTATTATCAGTCAGGACTATCAGGAAGATGATGATTTGCTTCTCGTGACGACGACGGGGAAACGACTGACCAATGAAGAGCTTGCGGAGATTGAATCCCGTTTGCCTGACTATGGGCTACATGCGATTGAATTGTCCGTGACACAAGTACCGGATTTGAATGGATTATCCGGCGAACAGGCAGCTCGCATTTTACAAGACTATCTCGAGAGTCGCCTCCAACAGTTCAACCTGTTCGACAGCCGTCAAATCAATTTAGAAGACTTGCCGTTTGAACTGCAGAACGAAATCAACCCAAATTAAAAGACCATCGATTTTTTTCGATGGTCTGACTCGTTAGTTCGCGAGTGGATGTTTTAAGAGATAGTCTTCGATTTGATCAATCGTTTCTTTCAACACGCCGTCTGCGAATGGCGATTTGAGACCAGCCAGTTCAACGAGATCGAGGAACGAACGGCTTCCGCCAGCCTGACAGAGCGTGAGGTAATCGCTCCATGCCGCTTCGCGGTCCTCATGCATGCGTACCCAGAACTGGAACGCACAGACTTGCGCGAGCGTGTAGTCGATATAATAGAACGGACTTTGGAAGATATGTCCTTGCTGGTGCCACCATGCACCGGATTCGAGATAGTCGTTCGTCTCGTAGTCACGATGCGGAAGGTACACCTTCTCTAAGTCGCGCCATGCTTGACGACGCTCGGCAGCTGTCATGTCCGGATTGCGGTAGACGACGTGTTGGAACTCATCGACGAGCACACCGTACGGAAGGAACGTCATGCTGCCAGCCAAATGGTTGAACTTGTACTTGTCGACTTGGTCGCCGAAGAAGAGTTCCATCCATGGCCAACAGAAGAACTCCATCGACATCGAATGAATCTCGCACGCCTCATATGTCGGGAAAGCGTATTCCGGAGTCGTCAAATGGCGGCTTTCATACACTTGGAAGGCATGACCGACTTCGTGTGTAAGGACATCGATGTCTCCGGCTGTGCCGTTGAAGTTCGAGAAGATGAACGGGAGACCTTCAGATGGCAAGTACGTGCAATATCCGCCGCCGGCCTTACCTGGCTTCGCCGTCAAATCGAGGGCGCCGCGCTCCTGCATGTATTGGAAGAACTCGTCCGTCTCGTTCGAGAGCTCCTGATACATCTTGTTTCCACCTTCGATAATGAACGACTCATCCCCTTGAGGTGTCGCGTTACCGTCTGGAAAGACGAATGACTCATCGTAATAGTAGAGATGATCGACACCGATTCGTTTCGCCTGCTTCTCTTTTAACGCAGAAGCGAGCGGGACGATGACGTCGCGGACTTGTTTGCGGAAGTTATCGACCATCGACTCGTCATATCCGACACGTTGCATACGGGCATAACCGAGTTCAACAAATGATGGGAAGCCGAGCGCGTGTGCGATTTCTGTACGCACGCGTACGAGTTCTCCGTAAATCCGGTCGAGCTCGTCACCGTTGTCAGAAAGGTATGTATAGCGGGCAACGGATGCGGCTTTACGGACATCGCGGTCAGGTGACTGAAGGTATGGACCGAACTGTGACAAGTTGAGTGTCTTGCCGTCAAATTCAATCTGTGCTGCTGACATGACCTTTTGATAAGCCGTCGCGAGGCGGTTCTCTTCCTGCAATTTCGGGATGAGCGACTCCTCGAACGTCTCGAGTGCACGCTCGGCGAGAGAGAACAACTGGCTACCCCATTCCGCTTCGAGTTCAGAACGAAGCTCGTGGTTCGTCAAGACGCGGTAGTATGCTTGAATTTCTTTCTCATAGACCGGTAGTGCATCGTCGAAGAAAGATTGTTCTTCCTCATAAAAAGCATCGCGTGTGTCGACCGAGTGTCGGATCGCGACGAGTTGACTTTGTGTCTCAAAGTCGTTCCGTTCCTTGTTGATTTGACGAATGAGTTCATTCGCTTCCTCAAGTGTGCTCGCTTGCTGTAATTCGCCAGAATAGTCCGACAATCTGCTGTTCAAAGCGTCCAAGTCGGGCCGTTCATATGACAATTTTGTGAAAGTCGTCATTGTAAGCGCCTCCATCGTGTGAAATTTTTATAAAGTGTAAAAAGGGCTTGCAAAAGCGATTGCACACTCGTATTCTTACGATGTGTAAAACGATTTCGCACTACCTTATATCTACTATACCGTTAATAAGGTAGGGATTGAAGTTTTAGCTTTTCGGGTATAAAAGTGAAGACTTCGATTCAATAGAACATGTTGGAGGGATTAAGCTATGGGATTCTTTAAAAAACTATTTGGTGGTAAAGAAGAACAACTCAACGCGGTTTCACCGCTTACAGGAAAGGTCGTCGACATCACGAACGTACCGGACCAAGTATTCTCACAAAAAATGATGGGTGACGGAATTGCGATCGAGCCGACTGAAGGCAAAGTCGTTTCACCAGTTAGCGGAACAATCGCAACGGTATTCCCGACGAAACACGCGATCGGCATCAACGCGGACAACGGTGCAGAGTACTTGATCCACATCGGTTTGGATACGGTAAACCTTAAGGGTGAAGGCTTCGAGACACACGTCACAGAAGGTCAGTCTGTCAAAGCAGGCGACCCGCTCGTCACGTTCGACCTCGACTTCATCAAAGCGAACGCTCCATCGACAATCACTCCGATCATCATCACGAACCATGACAGCTTCGGCGTGAACAAACTTGTCGCAGAAGGCGACACGGTGACAGCTGGATCTTCAGAAGTCGTCGAATTGACGAAGAAATAAGAGAACGATTCATGACTCGGGAGCCTACGCTTCCGAGTATTTTTTTGTGAATTCGGGAATTATAATGAAGAGAGGGAAGGGGGAAATGAGATGGATGGTAAAAATGCACCATACCGGGGATACGGGGACCGGATTCGAATCTTGCGAGAGCGGGCTGGATTATCGATTGAGACGCTTGCGGAACAAATCGGCGTCGCCCCTTATTTTATTCGACGTACGGAACTGAGTGAGGTCTATCCGACGATGCCTTACATAGAGGCGCTCGCAGAAGCTCTGCGCATCGATTCCAATTATTTGGCGCGTCACATTTGGACGGGAGAGTCGCTCAAAGTGTTGATGCGAGGGAAAGTACCCGAAATCGAACAGATGAAGCTCGCCTATGAGGAGGCGATGCACGGAAAGTCCGTCGAGGAGATGCAACGACAACTCGAGGAGCGGATGCGCATCTTCGACTTGATGCACGAAGACGAATTGCAACGAATCTTTGAAGAGGACGAAGAGCCGACGTCGCACCATGCCCTCGAAGCACTCGTCGACGCCGTCCTTGACCTCGGACGATCCCATGACACGAATCGACACATCGTCCCGTTCGCTCGCTATGTGGAACGACTCGTCCCCGACCAGTTCGCGGACAACTCCTTCCAATATGCAGAGTACGGCGTCGTGGACAAATCATATAAATTGCAATGATATGGAACGAAAAAATGACCAGGAGAATTACTCTCCTGGTCATTTCCATTCATCAGCGCATCGGACGCGCTTCGTAGCGTACTTTCGGACGAGTGCCGGCCAGTAAAAAGCCGAGCACGATATTCAAGATTGTGAGCACCCATCCGACATACCCGAACGTGTAAGCGAGACTCGCTAGCACCGTTTGCCAGTCGAGCAGAGCTGCTGCGTCGCCGCGGAATGTGAAGCGGATGACGGTGAAGCCAATGAGTGTCGTTGCAGTAATCATGATGCCGATCCATGCGCCACCGAAGCGAGACGTTTGTGGACGTCTGCTGACCGGATACCAAAACGCGAGCGTTCCGATAAACGTACTACCTGCATACGCAAGCAGGATTTGCCATAACGCATCCGCGTCTAAGAAGACGGTATAACAGATGAACGTCGTGAGCGTCGTCATAAACGTAAAGATTAAGGCCGCGAGTAATCGTGATCGCATAGTTCGTTTTCCTCCTCATTTTGCACATTCTTTAGAGTAAACGAAAACGAATTTGCTGTAAACGTTATTGGCGGTTTTGTAATATTTGTCGCCATTGTTTAATGGCGTTCGTTCCATAGAACAAGACACCACCACGATAGAATTTTGAGCCGATCCAAAGCGTCACACCGATCGTTCCGATGAGTAAACCAATCGAGAGCGCGACTTCCCACACGGCCACATCGACGAGCATGACCCGAAGGAACATGAGCATCGGGGCAAAGAACGGGACGAACGAGAGAATCGTCACGATGGTCGCGTCCGGATTGTTCAAGCCGAACATCGCCACTAAGAACGCTGCGACGAGAAGCATGATGACCGGCATGACCATCTGTTGGGATTCTTCGACGCGACTGACGAGCGAGCCGAGGACGGCGAAGAGTGACGCGTACAACAAGTAACCGAGTAGGAAGAAGACGAGCAAGTAGATGACAGCTCGCGCATTCCCGGCGTTTTCGATGACGGTCGTCGCTAACTCACTGCCACTCGCGCTGACATAACCAAACCCGAGGAATATGCCAATCTGGATGAGGGCGAGCGTCCCGATGGCGGTCACTTTGGCGAGCATGTGCGTCACCGGATGCGTCGTCGAGATGATCAGCTCCATGACCCGCGACGACTTCTCGGTCGTCACTTCTGTCGAAATCATCGATCCGTACGTGATGATCGAGATGTAAAGGAGCATCAACATGACATAGACGAGTGCCGAAGACGAAAGCAGCTCATCCGAGTTCTCGCCTCCGCGCCCGAGATACGACTCATCGAGCTGAATCGGTTCACTGAGGGCTGTGATGACGGCCGGGTCGACATCGGCTGATTCGATCAACTCCGCATTACGCAATTGTTGAAGCGACGTTTGCAAGATGGTCGTGAATTCCTGCTCCGGGCGTTCCGAGATGACACGGGCGTCATAACCGTCGACAAAAGCAACGACTCCGTATTCGCCGTCATTGATTCCGGCGCGTGCCTCTTCTTCGGTAATGTCACTCGTGGCAACGTCATCATAGCCGAGCGACTGCATCGTATCGACGAGCGCTGTGTTTTCCGTTACGACGAGGGCGCTCGCTTGCTCCGAATCCTCGAACGAGGACATGATGCGGTCGATGTTCGTGAACCCGAAGATGAATAGAATCGTCAACGCCGTCGAGATGACGAACGCTTTCGAACGGATCCTCGATTTGAGGGTGAATGCATAAAGCGGTCCAAAGTTATGAAACATGCTGTCCGACCTCCTTGATAAAGATGTCATTGAGCGATACCGGTTGGCGCATGAACGTCTTCACGTTCGCCTGATGGCGGACGAGTGTCGATAGGACGACGTCGCTATCATCAAATGAATGCAGACGTACTAAATGACCGGACTTATACGGCTCGATCGTCTCGATGACCGGGAGTGATTCGAGTACGTGAATCTGATCCGTCTCGATGAAGAGGGCTGGCTCGGCGTAACGTGACTTGATGGACGGTACGTCACCACTGACGACAGCACGTCCACCTTTCAAGATACCGACATGTTGACAGAGCTCTTCGACATGTTCCATCCGGTGACTCGAGAAGACGATGGTCGTTCCGGCGTCACGCAAAGCGAGCACCTCGCGTTTCAGAATCTCGACGTTGACCGGGTCGAGTCCACTGAACGGCTCATCTAAGATGACGAGCTCGGGGTTGTGGAGCAGGGCGGCAACGAGTTGGATCTTCTGCTGATTCCCTTTTGACAGTTGCTCGACGCGCATCGTCTCATACTGGGGAATCTCTAGCCGTTCGAGCCATGATTTGACCGCACGTTTGGCATCGCTTGAACGCATGCCTTTCAAACTGGCTAAAAAGACGAGTTGTTCACGAACTTGCGACTTCGGGTATAGTCCTCGTTCCTCGGGTAAGTATCCGACAATCCGATGGTCGACCGCTTTGCCGTTCCAGGTGATGCTTCCATCGGTCGGTTTCAAGATGTCGAGGATCATCCGGAACGTCGTCGTCTTGCCGGCACCGTTCGCTCCGAGAAGACCAAACATTTCTCCTTGTGGCACGCGGAACGTGAGGTCGTCGACAGCGGTGAAGTCACCGAATTCTTTGGTGACTCGTTCAATCTGTAATGCCATGTTCTTATACCTCCTTAGAATGTCTCTCTTCTTATCGTACGCCACCGTGAGCAAAAAGTTTCACTTTTTCTGGCAAATGATTTATCTTGAAATCAAGATAATAAAGGAGGATGACAATGAACACGCAGTCTACAGGCATTCATCACATCTCATCGATGGTACAAGACCCGCAACGTACGCTTGATTTCTATGGACAAGTACTCGGTCTTCGTTTCGTGAAACAGACCGTCAATTTTGATGACCCGGGTACGTATCATCTCTATTTCGGGGACGAGGTCGGGACACCGGGAACCGTCATCACCTTCTTTCCAATCCCGGGGTTAGGGAAAGGACAGGTCGGGAGCGGTCAAGTCGGCGTGACGACATATCTCGTGCCGGCAGGAAGTTTACCGTTTTGGGAAGAAAGACTACAACAGCATGAAATTGCGACCGTCGCCACGGAACGGTTCGAGGAGCCGTCACTTCTGTTTGAAGACCCGGACGGACTCGTCGTCGAACTCGTCGCTCGACCGACGACGAAACAGACGCGCTGGGTAATCCCAGGCGTCACGAAGGATGAGGCGATCGTCGGATTCGCGGGCGCGACATTATTATCAAAAGCACCAGACGAAACCGTACGCTTGTTGACGGAACTGTTTGGATTTGAACGAGTCGGAGAAGACGAGGAATGGGTACGTCTGAAAGGGACGGCTGACTATGGGAATGTCATCGACGTCAAAAAGACGATTCTTCCGAACGGTGTGCCCGGAACGGGTACGGTCCACCATATCGCTTGGCGGGTCGCGGACGGTGAACACTATCCGACGTGGCAAGACGCCATCTTTGACCTTGGATTGAGACCGACCGAAGTGAAAGAACGGAACTATTTCCGCTCGGTTTATTTCCATGATGCCGGACGGATCTTGCACGAACTCGCGACAGACGTACCTGGGTTCACCGTGGACGAGTCCATCGACACGCTCGGTGAGGCGCTTCGTTTACCATCATGGTTAGAGACGGACCGTGATAAGATTGTGCGCACGCTACCAACCATTACAATCCCGAAAGGAGAACGGATATGATTCATCAATTCATTCAAGGAACGAAAGAGACGACGCTCGTCTTATTGCACGGAACAGGGGGGAGCGAGCAAGACTTGATCCCGCTCGCAAAAGAGCTATCACCGGAATCGAACGTCCTGACGCTACGGGGGGACGTCCTTGAGAATGGGATGACCCGCTTCTTCCGTCGTCACGCGGAAGGCGTGCTCGACCTTGAAGATTTAAAGAAACAGACGGAGCGCTTCCTTCAGTTTTTAGATGATGCGGCAGCGGAATATGGCATCAAACGCGACAAGATGATCCCAATCGGATATTCGAACGGGGCGAACTTGATCGGTTCGGCACTATACCGTCAACCAGCATTCGCCGCTTCACTCTTGTTCCATCCGATGGTCCCGGACCGTTCGCTCACATTACCTGACTTGTCAGGTGCGAACGTATTCATCTCGGCAGGAGAGCGCGACCCGATTTGCCCGAAAGCAGAAACAGAAGAGCTGACATCGACACTCCGGAATGCCGGGGCGGACGTCGAGCTCTTCTATCATACGGGTGGGCATGAAGTGCGCATGGAAGAAGTCGAGGCGGCACGGACATGGATCGCCGCTCACCTCGACTAATTCGTTCAAGCCATTTTTTTCGGTTTGTTCGGACGAGAATAGACGACGAGGACACCTCGGTCAATCAAATAGGCGGCGAATAAACGTTTCGCTTCCTCAGCATGCACGGTTCGGTCGATTTGGATATACAATCGGCCGAGCTTTTTTTGTGAGGTTCGCGTGAGCAACCAGATCGAGTCGAGCGTATACTGCCAGCTCTGAAGCGTGTCGCCACCGATGTATAAGTACCGGTTTTGGGTGCGCTCGAGCAGATAATTGAGCCACCAGACGTCACGGACCAATTTGGCGCACACACCGAGCGCGAACGTGAGACCGAGGAAGGTCATACTAGACAACACAGGATGAATGGCAGAGAACCCGTTACGGACCGACTCAAAGGCCACCATCAGTAGCCCGACGGAAAAGCTGCTGATTAACCACCAGAATCCGAAGTTAGAGAATGAACGTTTCGGGTCGTGCACCATATGATGTCGATTCCGGATGATCGAAGCCATTCTCTCCACCCCCTTTATTAGAATATTCTGAATATTTAGTAACACTACTATACTATACTGTACCCAATCCCGTCTATTTGAATACGCCCACAACGTGCTGAATCGTGAGGATTTTTTGACGTTTCGGCTTGCCATACGTGAATTATGGGAATGATGACAGTGAAGACATGAAAATTTTGTTGAAACGTAATTTCACTTGGCGAGGGAATCGATTATGATAGGTGAGGGATTTTTCCAACTGACCTTCCATGCAGTCCGTGTGCGAATTGAACGTGAAAACATGAAGGTCAGCTTCATCGCAATCATCATAAAGAACTAGAGGGAATGTTATGAGAAATTATTGGTATGACAATATTAAGGGAGTACTCGTCTTACTCGTCGTGTTCGGTCACTTGTTGACGGACGTCCGCGGCGCTTATGACGACATTCTTCCGAAGTGGGTGTATTTGTTCCTGTACACCTTCCATATGCCGTTATTCATTATGCTAAGCGGTTACTTCTATCGGGAGAACCGTTATTTACGTGTGATCCAGTTGTTCGTCGTCTACGTCATTTGGCAAGTCATTCTCGGGTCATGGTTCGCTTTCACAGAAGGCATCCCGATTTTCTCGCTGGAGAATCCGGGGCTGAATCTGTTGAAACCGTATTGGGCACTCTGGTATTTGATGGCGATCATTTTCTGGTACATCATCACTCCATACGTGACGCAGCTGAAAGGGTATGTGCTATACGCACTCCTATTTGCGCTCTTGTTCGGGTTCCAGGCGGAGGCGACCGGCTATTTCGCGTTACGAAAAGTGATCATGTTCTATCCGTTCTTCTTGATCGGGAACTGGATGTCCGAACGGAACACACTCAATTTCTTTGAATTGCCGAAACGGGCTGAACAACGGAACCGCTACCGGATTGGGGGGGCGATTGTCTTTGTCACGTTGACGATTGGCCTATTGATCTCCATGCGCGTCCAACAAGATGACACGTTCTATCATATCGGAAACTTGTTCAAGTTCCGCTTCGCTTATGATACGGCGGTGCCGGAGGCGATGTGGAGCGGACCGTTCGCTTTCTTAATCGTCTATACGGTGTCACTTCTCATGTCAATCAGTTTCGCGCTCATCATTCCGGGACGAAAACTACCAATCTTCTCGAGGGCAGGACGATATAGCTTGTATGTCTATCTCGTTCACGTCTTCTTCGTCGTCGCCTGGAAAGCGTTCGTGCCGGCTGGATTCATGCCGACGTCGTGGATGCAATTGCTCGTCTTGTTCGGTGTCGCATTCGTGATGGTACTCGTGATTATCAGTCCGCCGATGGTTCGTCTCTTACGTCCGCTCGTCGAGATTGACGTGAGGCGCGTACAAAATACGAAAGGTGTGAAAGGGTAAAGTCTTTTCTAAACGCTTCATTTCCGCTACACTTTATAAAGAGGAAACGAAACTAGAGTTAAGGAAGTGACCCTATGCCATATGAAAATGGAATGCACAGCACAGAAGGTGACGTGAACGTCTCACGTCACGTCGTAGAAATGATCGCCGCAGTCGCGGTCAAAGAAACGAAACACGTATCGTTCACGCAAGAAGACACGAAATTGTCAGAACGTGCGCTCATGAAGCATGTGAAAGTCGATGAGTCAGAAGAAGGCATCACTATCAACTTGTCACTTTATATCGCATATGGGCAGTCGATCATCAAAACGGTGACGGCGGTTCAAGAGCGAATCACGCAAGATATGGACACGATGCTTGCGATGACACCACGTTCGGTGAACGTGAAAGTCGTAGGGATCCAACTGTAAATGAGAGGGGAGAGCAGAGAGCTCTTCTCTTTTTTTGATTTTTGCGAAAACGGTTGCATCAAGATAACGTTTTCATTTATAATAGAAATCGAACAAGTGCAACCGTTTGCATCATTGACCAAACGTGCGACGGGTACTTGTCAAGTTCCCTAAATGTAGTCTGACGACACAAGCATTTGAAGGAAAGGCGGAAAGCATGTATGTCAACGATTGAAGCAGTGATTTTCGATTTGGACGGTGTCATCACTGACACGGCAGAGTACCATTACCTCGCTTGGAAGCAGCTCGGTGAAGAGCTCGGAATTCCATTTGACCGCGAATTCAACGAAACGCTCAAAGGGGTGAGTCGGACTGAATCGCTCGAGCGGATCCTTACGCTCGGCGGAAAACAGAACGACTTTACGCCGGAAGAGAAAGAAGAACTCGCTCAAAAGAAAAACGAGCATTACGTTGAACTCATTCAACATATCTCATCTGACGATTTGCTTCCTGGCATCGTTTCATTCTTGGATGAAATCAAAGAGGCGGGACTTAAAATCGGAATGGCGTCTGCTTCAAAGAACGCATTTGCGGTTGTTGACGCACTAGGTGTCCGTCATTACTTCGACCATATTGTCGATGCAGCAACTGTCGCCCAGTCAAAACCACACCCCGAAGTGTTTTTGAAAGCCGCTTCTGCCCTTGGCGTGAAACCCGAACTCGCCATCGGCGTTGAAGACGCGGCTGCCGGCGTAACTGCAATCAAAGCGGCAAACATGTTTGCTGTCGCCGTCGGGGAAGAATCGATGCTTGGTCATGCAGACCTCATCGTTGCTTCTACCGACGAACTTTCACTCGACCGCATCCTCGACCGCGCTCGCGTGTAATGGACTACAATCATCTTCCGTGAGACGGCGACTGCCCCGAACAGTCGCCGTCTTTTTATAGTCCAAAAGTCCCGAATAGACAATATTGCCCAAAAAGAGATGACAAGCACATTACAAATCCGTTACACTTTTATAGAAGATATCAAGGGATTATTAGGAATTACTGATTTAAAATAGGGAATTCCTAAAATTAATTGGATGTAGAAGGGGATTTGTGTATGGAATCTACGAATGTGAATGAACACATTTATCGAGAATTGATGGAAATCGAAGAATCGTACCGTCAATTGCAACGACGTGCAGAATATTTGATCGCGGAACTGAGTCGAGACAAAGAGGAAACAGACTCAATGGCCGATGCATCAAAACGCCTACGTCCACGTCGTGTCAATCAGCGTTATCCGCTCGAAGTATATGTTCATCAAGTGACGGATCTTTTGAAAGAGCGTCAGACGATGAGCGTACGTGATATCCAAATGGAACTCGAACTTCGTTACCGCCATCACATTAGTAACATTTACCAATTGATGGTGAAGATTGAAGGGGTCAACCCAGAAATCAAAAAGATTGGTCGCGGCCTCTATACATATGAACCAGCAGAAGAAGTAGCCGTGACATTTTCATAAGCTTGAGCCGATGGGGAACGCCCCATCGGCTTTTTGTTGTAAACGGACTGATAACAACTCATCGATTCAAAATATGATATAATTCGCCAGAGTCTATTTTTTTGAGAGAGGAACTGTCGGCCCATGCTATGGATTGCCATGTTGGTCAGTTTTGTAATGGCCATCTTGATTACACCGCTCGTTCGTCGATTCGCATTCTTTATCGGTGCAGTCGATCATCCGAACGCACGAAAAGTACATTTACGGACGATGCCACGAATCGGTGGTCTGGCGATCTTCATCGCCTTCTTCATCGGCTATGCGCTACTGCTTCCGACGAGTCGTTATAATGACGCCATCTTGATCGGGGCCGTCGTGATTCTCCTGACCGGACTGATTGATGATCGTTTCCAGCTCTCTGCTCGTGTGAAGTTGATGGGGCAGATGATTGCGACGGTCGTCGTCTTGAACTCTGGGATGCGCATCGAGCTCGTCAATCTCCCGTTCGATCAGCAATTGTATCTCGGGTCATGGAGTATTCCGGTCACGGTCCTCTGGCTGATTGGGATCACGAACGCAATCAACTTGATTGACGGACTCGACGGGCTCGCCGCGGGTGTCTCGAGTATCGCCCTCGGAACGATTGCCGTCTTGGCAATCATTCAAGGGAACGTCTATTTAACGATGATGGCCTTATTGTTACTCGCGAGCACGCTCGGCTTTCTCGTCCACAACTTCTACCCAGCGAAGATTTTCATGGGGGATACGGGAGCGCTGTTTCTCGGCTATATGCTCGCCGTCTTTTCGCTGATCGGTTTTAAAAACGTAACGTTGTTTTCACTCGTCGTCCCGGTCCTCTTGCTCGGGTTGCCGATTTCGGATACGATTTTCGCGATCGTTCGTCGGCTCGTCCAAGGTCGACCGCCGATGTCACCGGACAAGTCGCATATGCACCACCAGTTGATTGACATGGGGTTCACGACGCGCCAAGCCGTGCTGCTCATGTATGGGATGACGCTATTCTTCGGCATCTCATCGATCTTGTTTGCGAAGACGACAATGCTCGGTGCCGTCATCACGTTCGTCGTGGTCCTGATTGTCATCGAATTGATTGTTGAATCAACGGAACTCATTCATCCGAACTATAAACCCATCATCCGAACGTCTCGGCGACTACTTGGTCGACCGCGAACATAAGTAAACGGCCGGTATCGCCTAGCGATACCGGCCGTTTATTTTAGTAAATCGTCGTCTCGGTCATCGAGTCATCTGTCTCATCGGTTGACGGTTCGTCCGCCGTAACGGGCATTCCAAGCTCCGTTTGAAGAAGAGCTTGTGCGTCCCGTAGGTCAGCGGGGTCGAGCTCATAATAATAGACACCGTTCAACGTCAAATCGGTTCCTTCAAGTGTTTCGCGATTGAACGACTTGAGCGATTTTGTATACGGTTGAAGCTGTGAGGCTTCCGACAAGGACATGTTCGTTCGAATGTTCTCGCCGACCGCGTTCATGATCCGGTTCAATTTGGTGAACGAGTTGATCGTGGTCGCCTCGTTGATGATGGCTTCGATGACTTGTTGCTGTCGGCCGGCCCGACCAATATCGCCGGCAGGGTCTTCTTTTCGCATGCGGGCGTATGCGAGCGCTTCTTTTCCATTCAATACTTGAACGCCCGGCTCTAACTCGACGTTTCCGGTCGCTTTTCCGGAAATGGGGATGAGGACGTCGATCTCGACGCCGCCGACCGCATCGACGAGGTCTTCAATGCCATCAAAATTGATGGTCGCATAGTAGTCGATGGGGATGTCGAGCAAGTTTTCAACGGTCGCGATGG
This sequence comes from Exiguobacterium sp. MMG028, assembly GCF_027947425.1. Taxonomy (NCBI): domain Bacteria; kingdom Bacillati; phylum Bacillota; class Bacilli; order Caryophanales; genus Exiguobacterium; species Exiguobacterium sp. MMG028. The sequence continues at coordinate 87,406 of NZ_JAQJIN010000002.1, read as the reverse complement.
TCGCATCGATGCCTCCATACGAGTAAGCGTGGTTGATCTTGTCTTTGAACGGGTCTCCTTCATCAAGGATGATATCGACATACGAGTCGCGAGGGATGCTGACGAGTGTCACTTGACGCGATTCTTTGTTGAACGTCGCGACCATCAACGAATCACTTCGGCCTTCTTCAAGCGAGGCGCCGCCATCGACCCCTGCTAACAGGACGGAGAAGTGGTCTTTCGTCAAATCGATGGTTTCGTCACGACGCTCTGACTTGTCGCCACGCTCCAACTCTTTGTTCGCGTTCTCGGCGGTCTCGTTCGCTTTGAAGACAAAATAGCCGAAAGCAGAACCGCCGATCAGCAAGACGACACCCAACACGATGAGGACGATTTTCCAAGGTGACTTTTTCTTGCGTGGGGGTGTTTCCATGTGGATTCCTCATTTCAGTTGTTTCTTTTAGTATAGGCGTTTCAGCGTTTGAAATCACGTTCGATGATGCGGATATCGTGGGTTTGTAGCGCACCTTGACCGTTCGTCATATCTGTCAGCCAATCGAGCGCTACAGTTGTCTCTTCCACGGGTACTGAAACGTGAAACGTGACGAGGTCGGCGTACGAGATGTCGTCGAGCAAGTAGGTAGACTGTCGCAATTCGTTCTCGACTTTACCGATCCAGGTGTAGTCGACGGTGAGCGTCAGTTGCTGCATTTGCAAGCGTTCGACAATCCCGATCGCATCGAGTCCTTCGCTGACGGTCCCACCATATGCCCGGATGAGTCCACCTCCGCCTAATTTGATGCCTCCGAAATAACGTGTCACGACGACGACCGTGTCTTTGAGGTGACGTTTCCGCAACACCTCGAGCATCGGCATTCCCGCTGTACCACTCGGCTCCCCGTCATCGTTCGCTTTCTGGTGTTCGTTCCGTTCCCCAATGATGTAGGCAGAACAGTTGTGGTTCGCGTTCCAATGCTCTTTTTTGATGCCTTGGATAAACGACTGCGCCTCTTCCTCGGTTTCGACACGTTTGAAGTGGGCGATAAATTTTGACTTTTGTATGACGACTTCGTATGTTCCACTTTGTTTTATAGTATAATTTGACTCAATAGACATTTCTGAAAATTCTCCTTTCTATTTTTAAATATTTTTTTTAGAATTCAAGTAGGCACACACGCTTCAATTGGCGAATGCAATTTATAGAAAATCTCTCATGTTCACTGTAAACCTGGTTTCAAGTGGACGATATATAAGGATAGATGAGGATTAACTACCGAACTATTAGGGGATGGCATCGTGAATCATATTACCGATCGGACAGCTTTAGAACATATCATAACAAATATGATTGATACGGTGACGGAAAGTAAAGAGGAGATTGTCCGTATAACCGAAAGTTCATCAACTGAATATTCTGCGATTCAAAACGAGTTGAAAGAATTGACGGATAAAATCGAGTTCTACATCGAGGAGTCCGATCGACTCGACCGACTCGTGAAAGCCGCAAAAGCCAAGCTCGTTCAAGTCAGCAAAAAGTTTCATATACATAGTGAGCAAGAAATTCGTGACGCCTATGAACGGGCGAATCAGATGCAACTGGAGCGGTTTCTCGTTCAAAAAGAAGAGATGGCGGCCCAGCAGCGTCGTAACGATTTAGAACGACGTCTTCTTATTTTAGAGGACACGATCGAACGTGCCGAAAAGCTGATTGGTCGTGTCAGCGTCGTCTTGAACTTCTTACGGGACGACCTGCAACAAGAATATTCGGACATGATGAAAAAGCAGGAGATGGCCATCGGTGTATTCGAAGCGGCCGAGCGTGAACGACGTCACCTCGCTCGCGAGATGCACGACGGACCGGCGCAATCGCTTGCCCACATTTTGATTCGTGCCGACTTGATTGAAAAGACGTTTGATAAACGAGGGAAAGATGAAGCGTTTGCCGAATTACATGAATTGAAAAAGTTGATTCGTGGAGCACTCGTCGACGTACGTCGCCTGATTTACGATTTGCGTCCGATGTCGCTTGACGATTTAGGCTTTTTACCGACGCTCGAGCGCTATCTCCACCAAACGGAAGAGTATACGGCCATCAAGACGCGTCTCAACTATCGCGGGTCACGTGCCCGTCTGCCGGAGAAGTTAGAAATCAACGTGTTCCGTCTCGTGCAGGAAGCGGTACAAAATGCGATCAAGCATGCCAAGACGCCAGAGATCATCGTCAATGTCGAACAGGCGAGCGATGTGATTCACCTTCACATCCGCGACTATGGCATCGGTTTCGAACCGAGTTCGATTGGCGAAGAGTCGTTTGGGATCGTCGGGATGCGTGAGCGAATTGAGTTGGTGAACGGAAGTATCACCATTGACTCGGAAGTCGGCAAGGGGACGGTCGTCCGCATGTCGATTCCGATTCCGTGAGAGAACAAGGGGGAAGACATACATGGAAATGACACAGACACGCATTGCAATCGTGGATGATCACGAACTGTTCCGCGAAGGATTGAAGCGGATTTTTGATTTAGAAGATGAATTTACGGTCGTCGCAGAAGGACGGACGGGTCGCGAGGCGATTCGCATCGCCGGCGAGCAAAAACCGGAGATCATGATCTTAGACATCAACATGCCGGACATGAACGGGATCGAGGCGACAAAGCAACTGTCGCTCCTGTCACCGGAGACACGCGTCCTCATCCTCTCGATCCACGATGATGAGTCTTATATCACGCATGCGCTCGAAGCGGGCGCGTCTGGTTTTCTCTTAAAAGAAGTGGCATCGACCGAATTGATTTCGGCGGTCCGTGCCGTCGCTCGCGATGGGGCTTACCTACACCCGAAAGTGACGACAAACGTCTTGAAAGAATACCGTCGCCTTTTACAATTCAAAGGGGAACAAGCGGGTCGTGGCGTCGAAAGTCGCACGGATGATCCGGTATATCAACTGTTGTCACGTCGTGAGGTCGAGGTGCTGCACCTTCTCGCGGATGGTCGATCGAACCGAGACATCAGTGACATGTTGTTCATCAGTGAAAAAACGGTTAAAAACCATGTGTCCTCTGTCCTCCGTAAAATGGATGTGAACGACCGGACGCAAGCGGTCGTCGATGCGATTCGCCGGGGATGGGTCGAGATTTGAGCGTCACCGATGCTTTACCTCGTTTTTGTGTTACAATATGGAATGGAATCCTAACATAATTGGAAAAATGAAACGACGTAAAGTGAGGATATAGTATGGGAAACATTGCGATTTTAACCGACAGTACCGCCTATCTGTCGGATGATTTTTTGGCACGACATGACGTCCATGTCGCTCCACTCAGTGTCATCTTCGATGGCGCGTCGTACCGCGAGTCGATCGATATGTCGACGGAGGCGTTCTATGAGCGAATCGAGGCAGGCAAACTGCCGACGACGTCACAACCGGTCATCGGTGAGACGGTCGAGTTGATTGAGAATTTGCCGGATGATGTGACGGACGTGATTGCTATCACACTCTCAAGTGGCATCAGCGGAACATACCAGTCGATGGTCGCGTTAAATGATATGGTCGACGTGACCGTTCATGCGTTTGACTCTGAGATTTCTTGTATGCCGCAAGCGTTCATGGTCGAAGAGGCGTTAAACCTCCGTGACAAAGGTGCCACACCGGAAGAAATCATCGCCCGACTCGAGACGGTCCGTGATTCGATTCGCGCCTATTTCGTCGTCGATGATCTCGATCATCTACAACGTGGTGGACGATTGAGCGCCGCGCAAGCGCTCGTCGGCTCGTTCTTACAAATCAAGCCGGTCCTTCACTTCCAAGACAAGTTGATTGTTCCATTTGAGAAGATTCGTACGTATAAGAAGGCTGTACGTCGAATCGAAGAAATGATGGACGAGTCGATCGCAGGTGACGGTGAGGGATACTGTATCGGAATCATTCACGCCAACTGCCCGGAGCGTCAGGCGGAAGAAATCGCTTCGATGAAACAGAAGTTCCCGAAAGCACACATCTCGGGAAGCCATTTCGGTCCGGTCATCGGAACGCATCTCGGACCTGGTGCAATCGGCATCACTTGGTATCGTCGCGAATGGTAAACCACAAGACGACCGTTTCTGGTCGTCTTTTTCAATGGAGGAGGGAATGCGATGGCGAAATATCGCCAAATATTTGAGCGGTTGGCAGAAGAGATGCGGAACGGCACGAGACCTGCAGACTCGAAACTCCCGTCGGAGACGGAGCTGATGCATCAGTTCGAGGCAAGTCGGGGGACGGTCCGAAAGGCACTCGATCTCTTACAGGAAAACGGGTACGTCCGGAAGCACCACGGGAAAGGTGTCTTTGTGTTGAAGCGCGACCAGATCGAGTTTCAATTCAATGGGATTGTCAGTTTCTCAGAAGTGTACGCCAGCATGCTCGGTCGCTCCATCCAGACGCACGTTGCGGCGTTCGAAGAGATGGAGGCCCCACCTTGGCTCGTCGAACGGATGAACTTGAAACCGGGAACGCATGTGTTTCGCATCGAACGCGTCCGAAACTTTGACGGGGAGAACGTCATCCTCGACATCAACTATTTCGTCAAAGACCTCGTTCCTGGATTGACAGCAGAAATCGCTGCTCGATCGATTTATGGCTATATCGAAGGAGAGCTTGGCTTACAGATCAGCTACGCCAAACGAAAGATTGCGGCAGAAGACGTGACCGAGCTCGACCGGATGCGTCTTGATTTGCACGACTATGAATATGTCATCGTCATCACAAACGATACGTTCTTATATGAAGGACAACAATTCGAATATACGGAATCCCGTCACCGCTTGGACAAGTTCCAGTTCAGTGACGTCGCCCGGCGCTAAACCTCTTTCGAACAGGAAGAGGTTTTTTGTTTAAGTAAACTCGATTAAGGGAATTTTTTACAATAAATCCGGTCACAGAACCTTCACTCAAACTTATCTATATAAGTTGTTGACTTGACTTATATAGATAAGTTATACTTTGTTTGTACTCATAAGTAACCGTTTTCATTAGAAGTTTTCAAACAAAGGAGGACAATAAACATGAAGGCAGATTATCGTCAAATTGCCGCAGACATCCTAGAAGCGATCGGCGGCAAAGACAACGTGGACAAAGCCGCACACTGTGTGACACGTCTCCGTCTCTCCCTCAAAGACCAGTCAAAAGTCGATGAGGCACGTGTGAAAGAAGTCGATCTCGTCAAAGGGGCGTTCGAGAACTCGGGCGTGTATCAAATCGTCATCGGAGCCGGTGATGTCGACCGCGTCTATGCCGAATTCATCAAACTCGCAGGACTCGAGGCGGCAACGGTCGCCGAGGTCAAATCCGCAGGCGGCAAAAAAATGAATCCGCTTCAAAAACTCGTCAAAGTCTTCTCTGACGTCTTTATGCCAATCATTCCAGCCATCATCGTGGCCGGTCTCCTTATGGGGATCAACAACTTACTTGCTTCTGAAGGTCTCTTCATCGACGGGCAGACGCTCATCGAGGCTTATCCGAACTTACAAGGACTTTGGGACCTCATCAACATGATGGCGAACACGTCATTCGTCTTCTTACCGGCACTCGTCGGATGGTCGGCGACGAAACGTTTCGGTGGAAGCGAAGTGCTCGGGATTGTCATGGGTCTCTTGCTTGTCCACCCGGACCTCTTGAACGCTTGGGGCTACGGAACAGCGGCACTTGAAGGAGAAGTACCGACATTCGATATCCTCGGATTGTTCGAGATTGAGAAAGTCGGATATCAAGGTCAAATCTTGCCGGTTCTCGCTGCGGCTTATATTTTGAGCCAAATTGAGATATTCTTGAAAAAACGTGTACCGAATGCGATTCAACTCTTGGTCGTTCCGATCACGACGATCGTCGTCACTGGATTCCTTGCACTTGCAATCGTTGGACCAATCACACGCGGAATTGGTAATGTGATTGCGACAGGACTCGTCAACACGTTTGAAGCCGTACCGGTCGTCGGGGCACTCCTCTTCGGGTTGTTCTACGCACCACTCGTCGTCACAGGGATGCATCACTTGTTCATCGCCATCGACCTTCAGTTGATCGCAGATACAGGCGGTACGTTCATCTGGCCGATGATCGCACTCTCAAATATCGCACAAGGTTCTGCTGCACTCGCGATGTTCTTCGTCTACAAGCACAACGCGAAGCAAAAGAGCATGGCATCGACTTCAGCAATCTCGGCTTACTTCGGGATCACGGAGCCGGCGATGTTCGGGGTCAACTTGCCGAATAAATTCCCGTTCTACTCTGCGATGATCGGGTCAGCGATCGCAGCCATCTTCATCACACTGAATGATGTTCAAGCAATCGCAATCGGTGTCGGAGGACTCCCTGGATTCCTCTCAATCTTCACAGACAAAATCCTTCTCTTCATCGTCGGGATGGTCATCGCGATCATCGTACCGTTCGCGCTCACGTTCATCTTGTCGAAGCGCTACATGAAGAAAGGTGAAATCGAAGAAAATAAAGTCGCATAAGCATTGACTCGGGAGGGAGGGACGGCAGTTCTTCCCTCTTTCCTATTGAAATGAAAACTCTTACAAAAAGGAGATGTCGTTGATGACACAGAAAAATTGGCGCAAATCAGTCGTCTATCAAATTTACCCGAAAAGCTTTTACAGTCCGGAAGGAAACGCGACCGGATCAATCAAAGGGGTGACGGCGAAGCTAGATTACTTGGCAGAACTCGGCATCGAATACATTTGGATGACGCCTGTCTATCAGTCACCTCAACACGACAACGGCTATGACGTGAGTGATTACTATGCCATCGACCCGTCTTACGGCACGATGGAAGACCTCGACGAATTGATCCGTGAGGCAGAGGCGCGGGGCATTGGCCTCATGATGGACATCGTCGTCAACCACTCGTCGACAGACCATGAATGGTTCCAGAAATCATTGGCGGGAGACGAGCGGTACCGTGACTACTACATCTGGCGCGACGAGCCGACGAACTGGGAATCGAAGTTCGGTGGGAACGCGTGGGAATATGACGAGAAGAGCGGGCAATACTATCTCCACTTGTTCGATGTGACCCAGGCCGACTTGAACTGGGAGAACGAACAGATGCGTGAAGACGTCTATGAGATGATGCGCTTCTGGCGCGAGAAAGGAATCAAAGGGTTCCGTCTCGACGTCATCAACTTGATCTCAAAAGAACAAGATTTCCCGGAAGACGAGTCGGACGGCCGGAAATTCTACACGGACGGCCCACGCATCCACGAATATTTGAAAGAGATGAACCGAGAAGTATTTGACGGGCATGACGTCATCACGGTCGGGGAGATGTCGTCGACGACGCTCGACCATTGCGTGCGCTATTCGAACCCGGACGAGAACGAGCTCAGCATGACGTTCAGCTTCCATCACTTGAAAGTCGACTATCCGAACGGCGAGAAATTCGTCGCCTCCCCGTTCGACTTCATCCAGTTGAAAGACATCATGTCGACGTGGCAACAAGGGATGCACGGGAAGGGATGGAACGCCATCTTCTGGTGCAACCATGACCAACCGCGCGTCGTCAGCCGTTTCGGGAACGACACGAACCATCGCGTCGAGAGTGCGAAGATGCTTGCGACCGTGCTCCACGGACTCCAAGGGACACCGTACATCTATCAAGGAGAAGAGATCGGGATGACGAATCCTGGCTTTGATGATTTGAACGAGTACCGTGACATCGAGACGCTCAACAACTATAAGTTGAAACGCGAAGAAGGTGTGTCGCATGAAGACATGATGGCAGCCATCAAACAAAAGTCACGCGACAACTCGCGGACGCCGATGCAGTGGGATGCGACGACGCATGCCGGCTTCACGAACGGCACACCGTGGATCAACGTGGCACCGAACTACCAGGACGTGAACGTCGAAGCAGCGCTCGATGACCCGAACTCGGTGTTCTACCACTACAAGAACTTGATTGCATTACGAAAAGAACTTGACGTCTTGACGGACGGGGACTACACGCTCCTCACACCTGATTCGTTAGACGTTTGGGCATATACACGGAAGACGGACCGCGAGGAGCTCCTCGTCGTCGCCAACTTCTATGGAACGGAAACGACGTACACCATCCCGGAAGGTTTCGAGCGGGTGAGCGTCGTCAGCCACAACTACGACGTGCCTGAGCTCGACGGGACGACGTTGTCCCTTCGTCCGTACGAGGCGATCATGTTCTACAAACAGAAATAAGTGCAGCTTGCACGAAAACGGATCATCCCGCATGTCGGATGATCCGTTTTTTCGTTCAGTCGGTGAGGATCCGGCTTTCGATGATGTCTTCGAGGAGCGGAGATTCCAATTCATCGTAAAAGAGGGAGGGGACGAAATAGATGTCGTCTTGATCGGTCACGCTGAGCGATAGCGTATGGAACGGGACTTGATGGTCATCGAAATAGCGTCTCGTTCCTCTCGCAATATCTGAAAGTGATTCGTTTGTTGAAGTCGGTTGGGACAAGTCGAGATGGAGGTGACCATACATGGTTCCATATGCAATCAGATCGAATGCTTCGTCTAACTCTAAATCGCTCGGGGAAATGCCTTCCACCACTGAGTCGTCTTCTTTTCTACGGATGAATCCCTGTCCATAGGTAATGGGGTAGGGGAACGTGTCAGAACGTAAGACGCGTTCTGTCCATGCAGCGTATTCATCATTCAACCGTTGATAAGTCGTTTCTCGAAGATGGACCTGATCATAATCATCGTGTGTGACTTGTCCATTGCGTTTCACGTAGACCGTGAACGTCGTATCAGGACTCGTTGGAGAAGTGAATGTGACGAAGTAACGTGTGCTATGTGGGAACATGTAGTCGACTTGTTGGACACGCACGTCAAGTGCGGGATAGGTGTAACGAACATATGCTACTGCACTATTCGATACACGCTGTTTCTCGGCATCTGTACCGAAAACGATGCGAACCCCGAACGTGGCGACAATGATGGTGCCACAAAGAAGAAAGAAAATCCTCCATTTCATTGTGACATCACCTCATCGTGCTGACGCTGGATGATTTGTTCGAGCTCGGGAGAGTCGATTGCTTCTCGTGACACGCTACCCGTATAAAACCAGTCCTCCTCCCCGCGAAGCGTGACGGACATCGTTCGGAACGGAACGCCAGCCGCGTCCATGTTATGCTTCAAATCTCGTAATAGAAATGCTGCACGATTGACCGTCGTGGTAGGGACATCCACAGAAATAAATAGACTGCCATGGTTATCACCGATATCTTGAATGTCATAGTCCTGATCGAGGCGAAGAGATTGGAGGTCCAAGGATTCTTCCGGTGAATCGGGTCCGTCCTTTGGGATGAGGACGTCATCGCTCAGATGAACATGTTCTGGGAGCGCGGGTCCGACCAATCGACGATACGCATCATGAATCCGGTCAAACGTATTCACTCCTGAGGTGACGTTCGCATAATCATTGAACGTGATGTCACCATCCGCCGTAATGTGCAATTCAAAATGTGTGTCGATGCTCGTGTCGGAATCGATGGTGAGGAGATAAAGGTCACTTCCCCACATCATCATAGTGGCGCTCGTGATTTCGAGGGATTGATCGCGGTGGTGATCCTCGAGATACGTGGCAGCGACTTGGCGAACGAACTGTTCGTCTTTCGGATAACCGAACAAAAAATGAGAGAGTAGTGTGAAGCTACCGTATAAGATCAAACCTATTCCAACCAAAGAGCCGATGAATCGTCGCATCCGTTCCACGTCCTCACAATTTAGTCTATTTTTCCCATAATCATAACGGATAAAATACGGAAGCGTCATCCGTCAAAAGAACGATTGCCAAAGGGATTTGTACATCAAGAGGATTCGCACGCACATGTGTGTCTTGTTAGCGTGAAAGGAAAAAGGAGCAAAGAGATATGGGGGAACTCATCGTCGCATCAAACGGGACGCGTGCCATCCGTTTTGGCATCTGCCAACGATGTCTCAGCATGAACGTCCGGACGTTCACTTGTCATCACGGGTCGTGTGCTTACTGTCGGAACTGTCTTTATCTTGGGCGGGTCTGCCGCTGTGATTTTCTACAGGAGCGAGTCATCACGACACCTTCCGAAACGACCGATTTGACGATGCCATTCGAACTCGCACCAGCCCAAACGCGGGTCGCAAGTCAACTGCTCACATGGTGGGACGAACGGAAGACCGGTCTCGTCCATGCGGTGTGTGGCGCCGGGAAGACCGAGATGACGTTCCCCGTGATCGAGCAGGTCGTCAATGAAGGGAAGCGGGTATTGATCGTGTCCCCGAGGAAAGACGTTGCCATCGAATGGGTAGAACGGCTCGAACAAGCATTCACCGTGCCCATCACGAGACGGTACGGGGGTGGAGAGAAAGATTTCATCGGGATGATCACGGTGGCGACCGCACCGTTACTACTCAATCTACGTGACGTATTCGATTATGTCCTCGTCGATGAGTCCGATGCCTTCCCGTTCGCTTTTGACGTGACGTTATGGCGCACCATCTATCGGGTCGGGAAAGGGGTGTTTGTCTTCATCACTGCGACTCCGACCGCTTGGCAACAGATGGTTTCGACGGTGCATCTGTCCCGCCGTTATCACGGATTTGATTTGCCGGTCCCGACACTCGTCAAACAGTCGGACGAGCAGATTACCGACTTCTGTCGACGTCACGCCGCAAAACCGCGTCTCCTGTTCGTGCCGACAAAGCCTCACCTCGAGCAATATCGCAAAACGTTAGAAGACGCAGGGTTTACGTGTCGGACGGTATCGGCCGAGACCGAGGAGCGGACCGACGCGCTTCACTGGCTTCAAGAGACGAAGGGAATCGTCCTTGCGACATCGATCTGGGAGCGGGGGATGACGGTCCGGGACGTGCAGGTCGGAGTGCTCGAGAGCGAACATCGACTCTTCTCGACACGAGGTCTCATCCAAATGGCGGGGCGGGCCGGACGAAAGCCGGATGCGCCGACAGGGGAGGTCTGTTTCTTTTATCGTGAACGGACGTTTTGGCAAGATCTCGCCATCCGGGCGATCGTGAAGGCGAACAGTCGATGAAATGTCTTCTCTGTCACCAACCGATGACCGTCCCGTGGACACCGGCCACGTTATGGCGACGCGACTGGGTGTGCCCTTCATGTGAGGATCGACTGACGCCGCTCGGGACAGGCTGCCCGCGCTGTGGTCAACCGAACGAGACGGGAGAGACGTGCTCAGATTGTATCCGCTGGCTCGCGCTCGGCTCTGATTTGACCGTCCGTTGCCTGTACGCCTATGACGAGGCAGGAATCGAGTGGCTACATCGCTTCAAATTCAGTGGCGACGTCGTCATCGCCGCATCGGTCGCACCAAAACTTCGGGCACTGCGAGAACCTGGCGCGACATATGTGCCCGTCCCGCTCAGTGACGAACGACACAGGTCGCGTCGCTTCAACCAAGCGGAAGTGCTCGCACGAAAGGTTGGTCCAACCCGGCAACTGATCGAGAAAACCGAGGTTTCGAGTCAACGCGAACTCGGGAAAGAAGAAAGACGACACCGAACGAATCCTTTCACTGTACCAACTTCAGTGAAATGTGGGAAAATCATTCTTGTAGACGACGTCTATACGACGGGGACGACGCTCCATCAGGCGGCATTTTCACTGCGGCAGGCGGGTGCGACAGAAGTTTCTGCGATTTGCTTATTTCGGGCGCTAAACAAATCAAAAACCCGTCCGATATAAAAGGCAGAGGTGAAACCAATGGATGCAGCATCTTGCCAAATGTGCGGACGCTTGTTTATGAAACAAGGTCGCTCGCCTTATTGCCCATCATGTAGTGAAGTCGACTTCCAAAACTTCTTGAAAGTCCGTGACTTCATTCGTGAACCAGAAAACAAATCAATGAACATCGGCGCCCTCGTCGAAGCGACGGGTGTGTCGGAACTTGATATCACGCGATATATCCATGAAGGACGCCTGATCATCAAGGACAACCCGGAACTCCTCGTCGGCTGCGTACGTTGTGGTCAACCGACGAACGAAGGGAAAGTCTGTTCGAACTGCCAGAGAGATATGCAGAAGGAACTGTCTAGTCTACAAGAGAGCTTGACGAAGTCGTCAAGTGCTCGCGCTTATCGTTTGGATTAACATCATGAAGAGGGGGAAGACGCATGCGCATCGATTCAGCCAAGTGGGTACATTTACCGAACACTTATGAAAAGAAAACGCAAGTCGAGCCGAAGCCCGCGCCATCACGCCAAACGGACCAATTGTCAATCTCGGCGGAAGCCCGCGCCCGGTTTGAAGAACCGGTGAAACATCCGGACCGTCTCGCAAAAATCGACGCTTTGAAAGCAGAGATTGATGCGGGCACGTATTCACGGGACGCGCGTGAAATCGCCAAACGCTTTCTACAAGGATGAATGGAAGCGAGGTCCGTTTGAGGCCTTCGCACTGAATAACACGGCACGGAAGCTGACTAAATAAGGGGCACCCCTTTCTTTAGTCGGCTCTTTTTTTGAAAAAAGGAGAGACTCATGCTCACATTACATAAACGTTTACTCGAATTGGCCTACACGAAAGAACAGTTACTCGTCCAAAATGACATGGCCGCTTTTAGCGCGCTCGTCAAAGAAGAGGCGAAACTTGTCCGACAAATCTCACAAAAAGAAGCGGAACGACTTCAAGGGACGTATGAATTGGACGATGAAGAGATAGAGGAACTGAGACCGGTCTTGTTCGAGTTGAAGCGTCAGAACGAATTGAACGCATCGCTTCTCGAACAGTCCCTTCGTTATATTACCTGGCACTTGGACATGCTCTTGCCAGAAGCAGATGATTTCACATACGGACAACAGGCGTTTGAAACGCGCTCGTTCAGCCGTGACGTTTAAGGAGGAAGTACAGAATGGGTTCAACATTTATGGGACTAGAGACGGCGCGCCGCAGCCTGACGACACACCAATGGGCGTTACAGGCGACGGGGAACAACGTGGCGAACGCTTCAAACCCTGGCTATTCACGCCAACGCCTCACCCTCGGGATGACGGAACAGCTCTCGGTCAACTTCGGCGGAACGAAAGCCGGACAATTCGGGACCGGGGTACGCGGGGAGACGCTCGCCCGGATTCGCGATCTGATGATCGACCAACAGTATCGCGACGAGTCGGTGAAGAACGCGTTCTATGCGACGAAAGAAGCGGCGTTCGGGCGGATGGAGGACATCATCAACGAACCGTCTGAGAATGGACTCGCCCATGCGCTCGATAAATTTTGGTCATCCCTTCAAGACTTGGCGGTCAACCCGGATGATACGGGTGCGCGAAGCGTGGTTCGGCAGCGAGCGTTGACGTTGACACAAACGTTCAACTACATGTCTTCTTCGTTATCGAAAGTTCAAGAGGATTTGAAAGCAGAAGCGGGCGTCGTCACGAAAAAAATCAACGACTTGTTGACGAAAATCGGTGACGTCAACCGTCAAATCGGGGATGCGGAACCGCTCGGGGTCTTACCGAACGAATTGTATGATGAGCGCGATCGTTACATGGACGAGTTGTCACAATATATCAAGTTCGAACGTGTCCCAGTCGATTACACGAACGGGGAAACACGCGGGAACTCGCAACGTGTCGCGGAAGGACGGATTGATATTCAGATTTCCGTACCTGGTGTCATTGATCCCACAAATCCGAGCGCGCCGCCAAAACCTATCAAAGTGAAATTGGTCGATGGCATCACGGGTGGTGTCGGAGCAGTGACCGAGTCGACATACCGTGCGGCAGATGCTGCGACAACTAAGGCGATGACCCTCCAAGACATGCCGAACGGTAAGCTACGAGCACTTGTCGAAATGTATGGATCCACGTCGGGGGGAGAGGCGCATAAAGGCGAATTCGAACAAATGCTGTTGGATTTAGATGCCATGGCCAAAGAATTCACGACGGCATTTAATAATTTGCATAAGACTTTTTACGACGGGAACGTTCAAGACAATCCTCGCCAAACCGGTATTGACTTCTTTTTTGGCAGCGATGCGAAGACCGTAACGGTCAATCCGAAAATTTTAGAGAACTTGAACTTGATCGCTATCTCAAAAGACAAAAACATCGGAGACGGTAGCGGGGCTCTTGACTTGGCAAACTTAAAGAATGCGCAAATTGCATTTTCAGGTGGTTCAGCTTTAGTTACCACGTCGATTGGTAAGTATTATCAGAACGTCATCGGGAACATGGCTGTCAAGGCGAGCCAGAACGGCAACCTCGCCAAGAGTACATTCGCTCTGTTGAGCAGTTCAGACCAGCGGCGTCAGTCGGTCAGTGCCGTCTCGCTCGATGAAGAGATGACGATGATGATCCAGTATCAGCACGCTTATAATGCAGCGGCCCGTAACATCACGGCCGTCGATGAAATGTTAGACAAAATCATTAACGGCATGGGTGTCGTAGGGAGGTAATGACTGATGCGTGTCACACAGACAATGCTCACACAGACGAACTTGAAGCATTTATCCAGTAGCTACAACACACTCGCTCGTGTCCAGGAACAACTCATCAGCGGGAAACGGATTCAAAAAGCATCGGAGGACCCAGTCGTCGCGATGCAAGGCATTCGTTACCGGACAGAAGTACGTGAAGTCGACCAATTCCGTCGTAACGTCAGCGAGGCGACGAGCTGGATGGATCTGACGGACTCGACGCTCAACGAGGTCACGGAAGCCGTCAAGCGGATTCGTGAATTGACGACGCAAGCGGCGAACGATACGTATGAATCATCGCAACGTGCCATCATCAAGAGTGAGGTCGACCAGTTGATCGAACATATCGGCTCACTCGCCAACTCGAAGGCGGGCGAGAAGTATATTTATAACGGGACGAAAACGGATCAACCGCTCATTAACATGGAGAAGTTGAAGGGATTCTTGGCGGCTGATCCAGCAAGTCCGGTCACGATTGATGAAATTTATATGACGACGCCAGTTCCTGACAAATTGAATCCGAGTGGTAAAATCGAATTCGAGGTCTCAAAAGGAATCACCGTACAAGTGAATATGCAACCGGAAACGATTTTCGGGAAAGAATTGTTCGAGGGACTTCAAAAGATGAGTGGTTTACTGGCAAAAGAAACGACGGGTGGTGCCGACCTATCGGCTGAACTCGACACGCTCGATACACTTGGTCAAAACTTGATCACAGAACGTGCCGAACTCGGTGCCCGGGCGAACCGTTTGGAGCTCATCGACAACCGTCTACAAGACCATGAAATCATCGCCAAGACAATCATGTCCGACAACGAAGACATCGACGTCGAGAAAGTCATCATGGAGTTGAAATCCCATGAGACGGTACACCGCGCCGCACTCTCGGCAGGTGCTCGGATCATTCAACCGACGCTCCTTGACTTCCTCCGGTAATCGATTATGAATCTCGCTAAACTTGAGATGCGGCAAACGTTTGCTGCCATCCAGATGACCTCGAACCGACCGGTGCTCGAGATGCGTCAAGGTCGGGCGGACATGTCGATGCAGCAAGGGAAAGCTGAGATGACGCAACAGACGACTCAAGGGAAACTTGAAGTCGACTCTTCGGTGGCACGGAGTGAGAGCAACCTGAAAGGGGCGCTTGAACTCGGTAAGTCGTTCGGACAGATGGGGGAACAAGGGGCCCGCGAGGCGATGATGAACATCGCTCGTGAAGGGGACCGGATGATGCGTATCGAGAACGGCAACCCGATTGCCTCGATGGCGGCAGAGAAAGTGAACGACCCGTATCCGATCGTCGAGATGGGCTATATGCCGAAATCGATTGACCGTGTCAAGTTGACGTATACACCAGCGGATGTGAAAATCGAATGGAATATCACACCGCCACAGATTGATGTATCGCTCACACCGGCAGACATCTCGTTCACGCCATGGACGACGGACATTTCCCTCCGTCAACAGGCATCGCTCGAGATGTGGCCGGTCGGTGGGATGTATGATGAAACGCGTTGAAAGTGAGGACAATCCATGTTCATTGAAACAGACTACTTTGGCAAGATTGAAATAAATGAAGCGGAGACGATCACGTTCGTCAGTGAGATTCCAGGATTCCCGGACTCTAAGACGTTCGTGTTGATTCCATACGGGGAAGAGCTGCCGTTCTGGTCGCTCCAGTCAATCGAAGAGAAGGCGTGCGCGTTCGTCGTGACGAATCCGTTCTGGCACAAGTCGGACTATTCGTTCGAACTGTCGGACGGGGCGAAGGATCAACTCGGGATCGCAGAAGCGGAACACGTCTCTGTCTATTCGATCGTCACGCTCCGTGAGCCGTTCGATGCATCGACGCTCAACTTGAAGGCACCAATCGTCATCGAGACGAAGGAACGCCGCGGGAAGCAAGTCATATTAGATGATGCTTACCCGGCCCGTTATCCGCTCGGCGGCACGAAGGCGGAGGTGCGCTGATGCTCGTATTGAAACGAAAACAAGGCGAGGCCATCCACATCGGGGACGACGTGACGCTCACCGTGCTCGCCATCGAGGGTGACCAGGTGAAACTCGGCATCGATGCCCCGCGCCATATCGATATCCATCGTCATGAAGTGTACATTCAGATGCAAGAAGAGAATGAGTCGGCACGAAACAGTGCCAACTTGATGAAACAGATGATCAAAAAGCAGTCGGAAGCGTGAGCTTTCGACTTTTTTTGTAAATATAGAATGTAAGGGTGACATTTTTCACCTGGTTGGGATAGGATGGAAACGGAAAGGGAAGGAGGGGAATCGATGGGAACGGTCATCAACCAGTTTTTTATTAATATCAGTATCATCTTTTTACTCATGTCGCTCACGTTTTATGTGATGCGAACGGTCTTGCCGATTCAACCGTCCTCCCCACTGTTCGTCCGTTTTTGGTTTGGGGTGTCGAACGGATTGACGGCGATCTTGTTGACCTTAAACGCCATTGAACTTGGCGATGCGAGGATCGATCTCCGTCTCATCCCGATCGCCTTGTCGGCGACATACGCCGGACCGTTTGGTGCCGTCGTCACGCTCGCGCTCATCTTCATCGGACGCATGACCTTGCATGGGATGAGTGCCCCGTTCGTCGATTCGATCCTCATGTTCGTCGTCTTTTACATCTTTTCGCTTCTCCTTTCGCGTGTCCCGATGCATCGGTCACGAGGATATGCCGTCTATGTCGGATTCGGTGCGCTCCTCGTCTTGATTCGCGTGACCGGCAGTGTGGATACGATGGTTTTCGTGAACGTCTTCATCCCGTATTTCCTTATGCTGTCGCTCGGGGCATGGCTCTGTTATTGGGGAGCGAAGAAGCTCGAGACGCATCTATGGATGTTCCTCCTGCATACGCATCGGGCGACCGTCGATGAATTGACGGGACTGCCGAACCGTTACCGAACGCTCGAACAGATGAACGACTTGGAGATGTCCGGGAAGCCATGGACGTTACTCGTCATCGATGTCGATCACTTCAAGCAGTTGAACGATACATATGGTCATCTGGCAGGAGACGCCGCGCTCCGACAAATCGGTCAGACCCTCGAACGATACTGTCCGCCAGGCGGGTTCGTTGGTCGTTACGGCGGGGAGGAGTTCTTGCTTGTTGTTGCAGGAAATGAAGAGATGGAAAAGGTGGCAGAAGACATCGTACAAAAGGTGCGCCACACGACGTTCGGATTTCAGGGGGAGACCATTCCAATGACTGTTTCCATTGGCGTAGCGATCGCAGGGCACGAGCCGAGCATGGTCGTCTTTGAACGGGCCGATGCAGCATTATACGAAGCAAAACGAAATGGACGGGATCAGGTCAGGTTCGCGTAAAGCTATGAATCGTGAGAATACACGATTCATAGCTTTTTTAGTTTTTTAAGCGATAAAATCTATATTAATTGAAAAAAAGATAAAAATAGACAAAATAAATGGTATTTTATTCTTGTTTTCATCCAGTTATTTATTGTAGTATAGGAAACAGGTCATTGACTTATACTATTCTGAAATAAGGAGTTTGTTGTTTATGAAAAAGTTTTTTAAGTGGTTTGTTATCATTTTAATTGGTTTGATTGTCATCGGTATGTTTCTTCCATCTGACGAAGAGGCGAATACAGGAAGCAAAGTCGGGGAAGCTGACGCGACAGAGGCAAAAGCGGATGTGAACGATACCATTTTCAAAGTTGGTGATGTAGTAGACTTGAATGGTGTCGTACTTACAGTGAAAGATGCGGCATTCGTCTCCGCATCTGAGTACTCACAACCTGAAAAAGGGAAAGTACTCCAAATGAACGTTGAAGTAGTGAACAACACAGATGATTCTACGTTTGTAGACAGTACAGACTTCAACTTGTACGATGCAGATGGAAATGCACTCGACTATTATTATGGGTTGGATGGAATGGATCTTAGCGGTGATTTGAACAAAGGGAAGAAACTTCAAGGAACATTGACGTTTGATGTACCAGAAGGATCAAATTACGAAATGATTTATGAGCCAAGCTTCTCATGGACGGACGAATCCATCACATGGGACATTCAACCGAACTAATATGACAGTTTAAAAATCCCCTATAACCGTTGGCAAATGATGTCCAGCGGTTATAGGGGATTTCACGTTTAGTGAATGTTTTTCTTCTTGAACTGTCCGCCCCGGACGTCGTGAATGTTGCCGATGGCGAGGAACGCCTTTTCGTCATAGTCGTCGAGGATGTCTTTTAATTTCGTCTCCTCGAGTCGGCTGATGACCGTGAAGACGACTTTCTTCCCGTCTCCGGTGTAGGCCCCTTCTCCGTGGAGATATGTCACGCCCCGACCGAGCCGGTCCATGATCGCTTGGCCGATCTCTTCCGGTGCCGTCGTGATAATCCACGCCGCCTTCGACTGGTCAATCCCTTCCAAGACGACATCGATCGTCTTGAACGCGATGAAATACGTGAGGAGCGAGTACATCGCCCGGTCCCAGCTGAAGACGAAACCGGCCGTCCCGAGGATGAAGATGTTGAAGAACATGACGATC
Source organism: Exiguobacterium sp. MMG028 (assembly GCF_027947425.1). Lineage (NCBI taxonomy): Bacteria > Bacillati > Bacillota > Bacilli > Caryophanales > Exiguobacterium > Exiguobacterium sp. MMG028. The sequence goes on along the minus strand of NZ_JAQJIN010000002.1, from coordinate 68,452 downwards.
TCTCCGACTGAGAACGGTAACCGGTTCGTGAAGGCGACGGCGAGAATCTCGGTCCCGTCGAGCGACCCACCGGCGCGGATGACGAGACCGATGCCGGCCCCGAGCAAGAAGCCCCCGAAGACGGTCGACAACAAGAGGTCGTCCGTGAACGGTTTGATGTCATGTAAGACGATCGTGAACGCCGACATGAGCAGGATCGCCGTCAACGTGACGACGGCGAACGTCTTCCCGATTTGCCGATAGCCGAAGTAGATGAACGGCAAGTTAAAGAGGACGAGCCAGATAGCGAGTTTCGTCTCCGTCAAATACGAGACGATGATCGAGACCCCGACGATTCCCCCGTCGATGATCTGGTTCGGAACGAGGAACGCCTCCAGGCCGACCGCGAAGACGAGGGAACCGAGTAGCAAGAGGACGACTTTCGCAAACAGTTCGGACGCTTTGATCGGATTATGTTCGCGCCTTAAGCGCTGCACTTCCTCCGGTGTCGGGGAAGGCATGGGTGTACGCTGCATACGTGGTGCCCCCTTTCCATTTTCTTAAGTATACCAAAACGAGCCGATACAAAATCCTTTGCGACAGAGAATCTGACATGAATATTCAGAATAGATTGATGATTCCCTGTAAATTATTTCAGTATTATTTTGTGATAGGCTTAGAAGGTTGTTGAACATGAGAAGGAGGTCCATGCAACATGAAACGAGAGAATAAGGCCTGGTTGATGGGGGTTCAAATCATCATGAACATCATCGGCGGACTCATCGCGGCGTACGGGTTGGAGTCCGTCCTTATCCCGAACAACGTGTCGGACGGGGGCGTCACCGGCATCAGTATCGTCGGGTCGCAGCTAACAGGGTTGCCGCTCGGGATCTTTATCGGGATTCTCAATATCCCGTTCATCTATCTCGGGTATAAACAGATCGGGAAAAGTTTCGCCATCCTTTCGGTCACAGGGATTGCGTCGTTGTCAGTCGGTACGGTGATCATGCACCATGTCCCGACCATCATCGAGGGCGACGCGCTCCTCATCACCGTGGTCGGCGGAATCATCCTTGGGTTCGGGATGGGGATTTCTCTCCGTAACGGGGGTGCGCTTGACGGGATCGATATGCTGGCCGTCCTCTTGTCCCGTAAACTGCCGTTCGGGACGAGTGACTTGATTCTATTTTTGAATACGTTCGTCTTCATCGTCGTCTCGACGGTGTTCGGGCTTCAAGGAGCCGTCTTGTCGGCGATCGCCTATTTCATCGCCTCGAAAGTGATTCATATCGTCGAAGAGGGATTGAGCGGAGCGAAGACGTTCAAGATCATCACGAGTGAACCGCATGAGATGGTCGAGACGATTCGGGACCGTCTCGGACGGAGTGCTACGTTGAATCAGATCCAAGGTGCGTATTCAAAAGAGAGCTATTACGAAATCACATGTGTCATCAACCGGCTCGAAGAACGAAAGATCAAGGACATCATCGATGATGTCGACCCGAAAGCATTCGTTGTCGTGTACGAGGTGACGGAGGTCAAAGGCGGGAATTTCCAAAAACGCGATATTCACTGACGGATGGCCACATGCCGTCCGTTTTTTGTATGACAAGGATACGTGTGCCGTGAAAACATTCCACACGTGTGAACCCGTAAGGCAGGAAATCGCACGCAAAAAGTGGAATGAGACGATGCAAGGGAAAGGGGAGGATGGAGCATGTATGCACTGATCGGAAAGCTCGTCACAAAAGCGGGACAACGGGACCGACTCGTGGCGATTTTATCGGAAGCGGCACGAGAGATGGAGGCGACGTCGGACTGTGAATCGTATCGGGTCCACGTATCGCTCGACGAGGCGGACACGGTGTTCGTCTATGAAGTGTGGCGGAGTGAGGATGCGCATGCGGCGTCGTTGTCGCTGGCTGAAGTGAGGGCTTATATCGATCAGGCGAAGCCTATCCTCGAGCGGATGGAGCGGATCGCCGCGCTCGAACTGCGGACGTGACGGATTGAATGAAGAGACGGATGACCACGTGTCGTCCGTCTTTTTTGCAGGAGAAATACATAAATACCGAGAACAAGACAGGATTCGGAAAGGAGGGAACGTATGCGTCCACTCATACTCGGTGTCTTCGCGGCCTTGTTTTTTGCGAGCACGTTCGTGTTGAACGAAGTGATGCAAGTCGGGGGAGGAAGCTTCGCCTATAGTGCCTCGCTCCGCTTTTTATGGATGATTCCACTGTTGATAATTGTCGTCGCCTTACGGGGGGACTCAAGCGGGTCATCTCGGCGCTGACGGACAACCCGCGTCCGTGGATCGTCTGGGGAACGGTCGGGTTCGGGTTCTTTTACGTTCCCATCTGTCTCGCGGCCGAGGTCGCACCCCCATGGCTCATTGCGGGTACGTGGCAAGTGACGATTGTCGCCGGGGCACTGTTGTCTCCACTCTTTAAGAAAGCGGACGGGTCCCGCGAACAGATTCCCTGGCGAGGACTTCGGTTCTCGAGCCTGATTTTGATCGGGGTCGTCTTGATGCAAGTCGAGTTTTTCGAGTCGTTCGAGCCTCGCTTCCTTTGGCTTAGTGTCGTCCCAGTCGTGATTGCGGCCTTCGCATATCCGCTCGGCAACCGCAAGATGATGCAACAGACGGATCTCGACGTGTTCGAACGCATCCTCGGCATGTGTCTCGGGTCGCTCCCGGTCTGGTTCTTGCTGTTCGGGTACGGGTTGACGACGGGTCGTCCCTCATCGAGCCAGCTCGGACAGACATTCCTTGTCGCCTTGTTGTCAGGGATTGTCGCGACCGTCCTATTTTTCAAGGCGACGGACCTCGTCAAACACGACATGGGGAAACTGGCGTCCGTCGAGGCGACGCAGGCGCTCGAGGTGTTGTTCGCCCTCATCGGCGAGCTCCTGTTCCTCCATGCGGTCATGCCGTCCCCGATTGCCTTGGTCGGGATCACGCTCGTCATGATCGGCGTCGTCTTCCATAGTCGAAGCCAATTCATCGAACTCCCGATGGCAATCGAAAAAGAGGCATAAAAAATACCTCGCTCCTTCGAGCGAGGCATTGTCATGAACTTGTTGTCAAACTGCCTTTGACTTTGTCGTAGAAGTCATCCATCATACCAGTACGGCTACCGAGCTGGCAGATGAGTTCGAGCGTTTCTTTATAGAACTTTTTGACGAGTCCTTTGTTTTTGATCCCGTCCATCGACGCGAGCGTCTTGTCGAGGTTCTCTAAAATCTCTTTGATTTGTGCGTCCGAGTCCGGTTTGACGACCGTCATGTTCTCCGGGATGCTGACGACTTTCTCTTGACCTTGGTGGCGGAACGATGCGCCGAAGCCGAGGTTCTCGATGAAGAGGTGCGGCATGACCTTTTGACCGAAGAAATGCTTGTGCCAGTCTGTCGCTTTCATCGTGTCCATATCTTGTTTGAACGTGGAAGCCGTCGAGACGTATTGTTTAAACAAATCCGTCATGAATTTTTCGATGACCGGGATTTGAAGGGCGAAGACGTTTTTCAAGAGCGCGTCGAGCTGGGCGCGCGTCAAAGTAGTTTCGTTAGACATGTCAGTTCCTCTTTTCTCTAGTACGTTATTACCATCGTATGGGATTGGCGGACGGTCGTCAATGTAAGGGGAAACATTTTTTCAGAATATTTGATGAAAAGTCATCAACTTGTGGGATAATCAAGTGAAGACATCAACAACTAGGGAGTGGTTCTTGTGAACAAATCGATGAAATGGGCGCTCGCGCTCGGTGTGACAGGTGCATTGGTGGCAACGGTCGGTGTCGTCTCGTCCCGGGGACGGACAGAGGATACGACGCAGACGATTCGTGACCGAGAACTCGGGTACGAGATCATCTTGCCGTCAAAAATCGTTGCGGCGATTGAGCGCGGTGACGTCTATATCGAGAAGGCACAGGACGTCGTCGACATCGGCGACACGAAGAGCTACAGCACGTTCGATTTGTACTATAACGTCGAGGATGGGGACGACCAACTCTTGTTCCACTTGGACTTGATTGACCGTGAGTTGACGGAAGAGGCGTTCGCGACAGAGGTCGGTTACGGTAACTACCTCGGTACGAACGACAAGACGTTCTTCTGGGTCGAACCGACAGAGGCCGTACCGGGCGCGGAGGCGCATACGAATGAAATCGCTGAATTGATCGAGACGCTCCCTGAGTTGGAGTTCCGGACGTTATAATCTCGTAAGTGGGCTCGCTACGGCGGGCTTTTTCCTTTGTGCTACAATACAAATGAGGTGATGTATATGAATTGGACAGTAGAAGAAGTCAAACAAGCAGATGATGTGAAAACGTTAGAACAGGCGGTCAATACGAGCGACAAGATTGACGTCAAAGTCGGTCATGAGTCGGTCGGACAGAACGACTATGCGGTATACGACGGCGAGACGCTCGTCGGGTATCTTATGCTCTTCCCGTATCTCCCGAACGAGTATGAGGTGAACGCGCTCGTCCATCCGAAATATCGGAAGCAAGGCGTCTTCACGGCACTGCTCGAGACGGCGAAACAGGATGCGAAACTGAACGGCTGTGAGGCGTTCACGTTCGTCATCGACCGAAACTCGGCATCTGGGAAAGCGGTGCTTGAACATCTTCAGGCAGCGTATCAGTTCTCGGAATACAATCTCGTCTTGAAGAAGGCGGAACTCTTCTTGAAGCCGGACGAGGTATCGCTCCGTGAGGCGACTGCAGACGACCGCCCGCTCATCATCGCGACACTCAGCGAGGCGTTCGGTGACCCGGTCGATGTGACAGATAACATCTATCAACAAATCGACACGCCGGACCGTGTGACGTATATCGGCGAAGTCGACGGCAAACCGGTCGGCGTCATCCGTGCCCTTCTCGTCGGTGACGACGCGGCAAGCATTCACGCGTTCGGTGTCAAAGCTGGCGAACAAGGCAAAGGCTACGGCACGAAGATGTTGAAACAGATGGTGCAACAACTGTTCCGCATGGGCCGGACGAAGGTCGAGCTCGATGTCGAAACGGGAAACAAGGCAGCGCTCGAGATTTATAAGCGTGCCGGCTTCGCAGAAAATGGCGGCTACGAGTTTTACATGATCGAATTATGAGGTGACCCACATGGTGAAAAATCTGAAATGGCTCGGTGCGGCGTTTGAAGCATTTCTCGGGATCCCGATTCTCGGTGGTCTTTTCATCATCGGGATGGGCTATTCGCCCCTCGGATTCATGTTCGTCTATCACGTCATCGTGTTGATTCTCTCGTTCAGTCGACTAAACCGATTCTCGTACGGTGCGGCCGTCGGAATCACGGCCTCGGTCCTTGGGTTCATTCCGATCGTCGGGATGATGCTCCACTGGGCGGCAGCGATCACGCTCGCGATTGACGCGGCGACGACTCCGCGACGGGTGACTCGCGTCGAACGTGACGATGAAGCATTTTGATGAAACGTACTCCTTTCTGGGGTGCGTTTTTTCATTGACCAAACGTTCAACTGAAAACGCTATACATTCATTGGAAATCGGACGATATAGGGAGTGATGAACACAATGAGGAGGAACAACACAGTGAAAGTATTTAAAAACTTTACGACGCAATTGCTCGCATGGATCTTGGTCACGTCCTTTATCACGGGCGGAGCGGTCGGCTACATCACGTTATTGCTTTTGACAGAACTCGAGATGGAACAAGGTCAGGTCATGCTCGTCGGTACGGTCGTGGCGTTACTCATCTCGTCACTCGGCGGGATCGTCATCTACTTGATCGCCCGTCGTCCACTGAAAGCGGTCGAGATGGCTTCTGAAAAAGCCGTCGAGGTCGGGAATGGTGATTTGACAGTACACTTCGCGGACGAGAAAACATCAGACCGTTCAGAAATGGGACGTTTGCTCTTGTCGATGGACAACATGGTCGAGCACCTTCGGGAACAAGGGACGAACATGCGTTACACGGCGGACCAGTTGACCGGTTCGGCGCAAGAGATCGCGGCAGCGGTTCAAGAAGGAAACGTGGCGGGCGAAAACATTCGTGTCGCGATGGATTCCCTCAACAAGATGTTAGAAGACAACGTCAGTGCGACGTACAACTCGATGGACTTACTCGGAGCGGTCGCGCGGACGATGGAGAGCATCCGTCAAGAGATGTCATCGGCGCTTGATTCAGCGAGCGAGATGCAACAGGAAGCAGAGAGCGGGAAAGGTCTCGCATCATCATCGGTCAATGCGATGCATGCGATTGCTGGTAAAGTTGAACAGTCATCGACACTCAACAGTCAGTTGACAGAAATGACGGGAGAAATCTCACGTATCACCGATGTCATCAGTGACATCTCTGCACAGACGAACTTGCTTGCCTTGAACGCATCGATTGAAGCAGCGCGTGCCGGGGAGCATGGGCGTGGCTTCGCAGTCGTTGCAGCAGAAGTGAAGAAGTTAGCAGAACAAACGGCGAACTCGACGCAAGAAATCACGGATCTCATCGTAGACGTGAAGCGTCTCGTTGGGGATACGTCATCTTCGATGGCGAACGTGAAAGCAGAAGTCGAGACAGGCGTTGGATTGGTCGAAAAAGCAGGCGGTGCGTTCGCATCAATCCATAACTCGGCAAATGAAGTATACAGTCATGTCCATTCGGTCGATTCACTCCTCGATGAGTCACGCGGTCAGATTGATTCGGTCGTGACGAACTCGGCAGGCATCGTTGGAATGGTCGAAGAAGCATCGCGTTATGCGAATGAAGTGACGTCAGCGGCGAGCCAGCAAGCGGCAAGCCTTGGTGAAGTGAATGGAGCGATGTCTGAGCTTGTACGCGTCGCGGAGAGCTTGCAGAATGAGACGGAACAGATGAAGGTGGAAGTGTAAGAAGGTTGAAAGAACATCCTAAGAATATTAGGGTGTTTTTTATTTCCATTAAATATAAAAAAAGTAATTTAAAGTATAAAAATGCTTTATAATGATTTTATTACATATAGGGAGTTTCATCCGTGGCAAATCAATTGACGATTAGTAAAATGAACGAGTTGTTAGATTGGGGTTATGAGAAAGCATTAACTGGACTACCAACAATGGATACTGCTTACGAACTAGCTTAAGAGTATACGAACAAGTATGGAGTGGAGCAAGGAATTGATAAGTTAATTACAATACAACTTGCAAAGTGCGGAACAAGTGGATTTTTGACAGGGTTAGGTGGATTGATTACTTTACCGGTTGCAGTTCCTGCTAATATTAGTTCGGTTTTGTTCATTCAAATGCGAATGATTGCATCAATTGCCGTTATGAGAGGATACGATGTGAAAGATGATCAAGTGCGCACCTTTGTTTATGCTTCATTAACTGGAAAAGCCGCAACAGATATCATAAAGCAAGCAGGTGTTCAAGTAGGACAAAAATTAGCAGTGAATATGATTAAAAAATTGCCTTTTGAAGTGATCAAAAAAATTAATAAAGCTGTTGGTTTTAGATTGATGACGAAGTTCGGACAAAAGGGAGTCATTAATATGGGGAAAATGGTTCCGCTCGTAAGAGGAGTGATTGGCGGGACATATGATGCGACAACCACAAAAATGATTGCTAACGCGGCTAAAGATATTTTTGTCGAGCTGACGCCGCGGCTTACGTAAAATAAATAATTTTTCATTATCTCCCTCTCGGTAAACGCTGAGAGGGATTTTAGGTCGCACACTACGAGGTAACGCAATACTAATTTTATAGTGAATGAAAGGATGAGAAACGTGGATGATTTAGGAAAACAGTTGAAACGTTGGACAGAAGGGACGGCCCTCTACATAGAAAAATGGATGCGAGGAATGGATTCGATGCTAGGTCAAGCGTTGGCTGAGTGGATGGCTCAAGAAAAGCGAGTCATCGCGTTTCGGAGGCAAACCCGTGAGCTGGAGGACAAGCTAAGGAAACATGATCTCGTTATTCAAGAACTCATCACTCGCTTATACCAACATGACGATACACAACGCTTAGATCAACAAGCTCGTTTTCAACAAACACTGCGTGAAAAAGTGAATCGGATTGAAACGTTACATCATGAACTTCAAGTAAAAGAAGAAGTCGTTATGAAAAGTCGCCTTGCGGTTCAGCAACTTTTGTTTAAAGTGGACGAGTCAAAAACAAGGGAAGCGCATCTTCAAGAAGAAGTAATAAAACAAAAAACAAAATTGCGACAATTTGTTGTGGAGAAACAACAACTGGAAGAGCAAATAAAAAAAATGACATCGCAACTTTATGACGATGATCTTCAAGCAAATGCGAAAGAACTCTTCAAGGCACAGATTCATGAAGCGGAGGCGAGAATTAAAGATATTGAAGCGCGAGAGCAGGCAATTCATGAACGGAATAAACACTATGAAGAAGAACTACAAAAAGTGCAGCATCAAAAAATGGAGCTCGATCAAAAAGTTGCAAAAATGGAATTGGTACGTGAAAGCTTAGTTAGAGAGAAACAGCAATTGCTTCATGACGTCGCATCTCAAGAAAAACAGATTCGGTTATCCATCCAAGAGAGCGAACGGCTTCAAAAGCAACTACAAGCGAGTCGACAAGAACAAGAAGCAGCCTATTCATTGTTTAGTGAAGAACTTGAAAAACGAACAGCGACAGAACTTGAAAAGGAAGAAATCAATCGCAAATATGACAAAATGATGGAACAGTGGAGTTCGGATAAGAAGAAGTATATGCAAAAAGAGACTCGTCTGGAACAGCGGCTCGGTCGTCGTATCGGTGGGAGTATTCCGAATATACTCGTTGAGCCAGAATTCGAAAAAGACTATTTGGAATTGTCCGAACAAGAGCAGACAGGTGTGGATGCAGCACTTTATGAACTTTCACTTGGATGGCATACCGGGAACGTGACGTTTCGACCGAACAGTGTCAAAGGAAGAACGACAACGTACCTTGAATATGGATGGGGATCATCACATCATGTGCCGGGACGGCTATATATAAAAAAAGAACAAACGGGATTCCGTGTATATCGCATTAGCCGGACAAAAGATGGAAATAATCGTTTAAGTCAATTGCGAGTGATTGAATGGCTAAAAAATCAATAAAAGTTGCAAAGAAGATTAAACATTTGAAATGACACTCCGATATAGAGTATGGAAACGCAAAAACGTTCCAAAAAATGCAAGGTGAGGGGCCGGCCTAAACCTTGCATGCTCGGACAAAAGGATTTGGAAGAGCGGAAAAACTCAAACCTATGGAGGGAAATTACAATGATTATCAACCACAACCTTAACGCAATGAATGCACACCGTAACATGGGCTTTAACACAACGCAAACAGGTAAAGCGATGGAGAAACTATCTTCAGGACTGCGCATTAACCGTGCTGGAGATGACGCAGCGGGTCTTGCAATCTCTGAAAAAATGCGTGGACAAATTCGTGGTTTAGATCAAGCTACTCGCAACTCGCAGGATGGAATTTCGATGATTCAAACTGCTGAGGGTGCATTGAATGAAACGCATTCAATCCTTCAACGTATGCGTGAACTTGCGGTTCAAGCATCTAACGATAGTAATACAGTAGATGATCGTAAAGAAATTCAAAAAGAAGTTAATGAATTGACTTCGGAAATTAACCGTATTGGTAATACTACAGAATTCAATACTAAAAAACTTCTAGATGGCAATTTATCATCAACTTCTAAAACAGGAAATACAGTTTTAGCTTCAAGTACATCACAAAACTTTACTCATGCTGCAGTAACGTTAGAAGGTGGATTGAGCGCTGAAAATACTCCTAAATTTATGAATGGCACTGCAGAAAATCAAATTGCTATCGATACTTCAGGTGAATTTGCCACAGCCGCGGCGACAAACACAGATGGAGAAATTGAAATTTTAAGACAGGGTGACTCAATCCAAGTTCGATTGACAACTACAAACGCAACGGATACTGAACTTGTGACAGCAGATGATCTTATTTCTGCAGATGCTGATGGTAATTTCACTTATGATGCTCACGGTGTAAGCTTTACACTTTCAAAAGATGAGTTCTCTAAGCTTACTACTGGTCAAGGAATTACAATCGATAATATTCAAGGTACAGAAACTAGCTTGACAACGAAAAGTAACTTCTCTACAAATACAGTAGCAGCACCAGGTACGGATGCATACGGTGAAATTACTGGATTAACTGTAGATGCAACAGATCCGGGAGCATTTGCAAATGCCGCTTCTTTAGAGCTTGATTTTGACGGAACTAATGCGGTCGTTTCTATTAAGAATGCTGCTGGAGATGTAATTAACACAGATACATTCTCATTAGATGGTACTGCACCTCTATCATATGATAACCATGGAATCTCATTTACATTTGATGCACAAGATGCAACTGCTGTTAATTTTTCTACAAAACTTGCAACTCAAGAAGATCCTGTTACATCAGATAAATCTGTTAAATTCCAAATTGGTGCAAATGAAAACCAATCTATGTCTTTAGGTTTCTCGGATATGCGTGCATCAGCTTTAGGCTTGACAGGCAATGGAGCTGGCTTCTCGTCAGCTGCTAACGTCACAAATGGTACAAACAATACGATGGCAGAAAAAGCTCTTGACGTTACTACTGCTGCCAATGCTGCTAAAGCAATTACAACAATCGATGATGCTGTTAAGAGTGTATCGGCTGAACGCTCTAAATTAGGTGCCGCTCAAAACCGTCTCGAACATACGATCAACAACCTTGGAACTTCTGCTGAAAACCTCCAAGCTGCAGAATCACGTATCCGTGATGTTGATATGGCGAAAGAAATGATGAACTTCACGAAGAACAACATTCTTAACCAAGCTGCACAAGCAATGCTCAGTCAAGCTAATCAGCAGCCGCAAGCGGTTCTTCAACTTCTTCGTTAAGACTTTCTTTAAACTTTTTAATCAGTACACACAAGTTACTGAACACATAATTGAACCCGTCTCTCTCTTATTGAGAGGCGGGTTCTTCAATTTATATTACATATAAAGCTTTCTCTTCTTTTAAAATATTCTTCCTAATATCCTGCCATTTATAGACGACGGACCAATACGTGCGATTCAATGTTTCGGCAATCTTAGCATCTGTCATCCCTTTCTGTTTGGCTTGAATGATGAATTGAATCTCTTCGTCTGTATAGTCATTTTTTGCTTTAGATACGATTACGGATATGCCGGGATGTTTTGCTTCTTCCAAATCGAGTCGATATTCCCAATCCAATTTCTTTCGCATTGAAGGTATCGCGTATGCATAAGGTTCGAAGTCATTCAAAAATCGTATGGCCTCCTCTGTTTTTTGAATACGTAGCGTGTAAAAATGACCATCAGATCGTTTGCTTAACACAAACTGATGATGGAATGTGCGAGCAATGAATGTGCTCAATTGTTCGAGTTCTTCGGGATAAAATGCTTGGAGATATAAATAAATATGCGGTGTGATGATGATCTGGTTCAATTTAGACCGTGATGACTTGGTCAATGATAAACTTCCATCGTCTAAGTAAAGGGCGAGTAAAAAGACAGGATGTGTACAATCTTCTAATAGATGAATGGGGATATGTTTCTTGCGGTCACCGTAACACTGTTCCCAAAGCCAAGCGAACAGTTCATCTTTTTCAGAATACAGTTCTGCGCTCGTTCCTGTCTTTCGAATTCGAATGCCACTAAAAATGCGAGGGGCCACTTTTAATTTCCATTCTCGATACTCCATTTGTTTCACAGAAAAATGTTCTCGATATTGAAGCCCTTTTTTCGGAATACTTTTTGACTTTGTCCGTGCGATTGTCCCATCTCCGAGTAGTGTCCCGAGTAATAAACTCTTCTCGAAAACCGTCAACTCCTCCCATTTCACTTCAATCACTCCTTGTTATAGTTTTCACATAGTTTTTTATTCCCATTCTTTATGAATCTCATTCCCTTAACCGATATAGAAAAAAGAAAGGGTTGAAGTTAATGAATCGAGAAGGACTCATACATCAATTAAATCAAGTCAAACAAGTACAAGAAATGCTTGATAAAAAAGAAGAGTTATTGTTGACGATGAAATCAATCGCACTTGAAGCAACAAACACTGAAGCGACGAGAAGGATTGTTTTAAATCATTCATTTCAAGACTTACAAAGTCAATTAAGCTATCTCGAATCAGAGATTATGGATAGTTTTCGTGAAATCCTCAAAAATTCAATAGAATAACCGATATATGAATTGAGAACATTTATTAAGAGGAGTAGAAGCACATGAACCCGACCATTTCAGAAGTCCGGCTTCACCTACCTTCTTCCGTCTTGCCGTATGAACAAACGAAAAACGTGTTCGTCGAAGCGAACCAAGCGAAACTCGCTGACGAAGGCATCGTCATTCTTCCGACGCCTCAACACGTTACCAAGTTAGAGGCAGCCGTCGAGAAGGCGAATCAAGTCCTAGACCAACAACGTACTGGCTTAAAGTTCATGAAACATGAAAAATTGAACGACTACTACATTCAAATCGTGGATACGAACAACGAAGTCATCCGCGAAATTCCAAGCAAGAAATCACTTGATTTCTTTGCGGCGTTCATGGAGTTTAACCATCTCTTTGACGAACGGGTATAAAGGAGGACTTTCATGACAACACCAATCCGATTTGGCGGACTCGCCAGTGGAATCGATACCGACACCATTATTAAACAATTGATGCAGGCCGAGCGTGCTCCGGTCGATAAACTGGAACAGAAAAAACAAACAACGGAATGGAAACGCGATGCTTATCGTGAAATCAACCGTTCACTCATGACCTTAAGGAACAGCGCGGTCGACTTGATGTTTAGCCGAAACTTCTATGCGAAGACGTCTAGTTCATCGGACGAGTCACGCGTTTCGGTTGTGACAGGACCCTCAAGTGGAAATAGCGCCATACGCATCGATTCAGTCGAACGATTAGCAACTTCAGCATCTACTTTAATTGACACTGTCGATCGAAATAATCAGAAGTTAACAGCTGCAACAAAAATCTCAGATTTAAACGGACTAGTCGTTGGTCAGAAACGAGTTTATCAGGATACGGCTGGAGTTGAAATGACACTAGCTTCAGGTCTGGATTTTATGGATGCTAGTGTTGTATTAAAAGATCAAGCAGGTAATCAGTTGAACAAAGCAGACTTTGCGTATGATGCGACAACAGGAAAACTGACCGCTACGAATACAACCACATATGTGGATGGTGTCATTCCTAAAGGGGTGGTGGCAGAGTATACACAAGGTACTGGTTATGAAATTGGTTTTAAATCGTCGACGACAGGTGCACATAAGACCATTCAACTTTCTGCTGAATCGACTGTACAAGATCTAATCAATCAATTGAATGGAAAAGACTCGGGATTATCGGCTTTCTTCGAACCTGTCAGTGGAAAAATTTCGATTTCTACAAAAGAAACAGGGGAAGTTGCGACAATCGATTTTGATGCTGAAACGCGAATTGCATTGAATTTGAGTACAGCACCGATTGGAACAGACGCAAAATTTAAAGTAAACGGTATTGAAGTGACGCGATCATCCAATACAACTACTTTTGACAATATGACAATTACTTTGAAAGCGGAGTTCCCAATTACCCAAAATCCAACGGCAGGACCAGTCACTCTCTCCGCAGCAACTGACACTCAAAAAATCTTTGACAACATCAAAGGATTCGTCGATAAATACAATGAGACGATTGATCTCATGAACAAGAAGACACGAGAAGAACGCTTCCGTTCATTTGCACCGCTCACGCAAGCACAGCGCGATGAGTTGTCTGAAGACGAGATCAAGAAGTGGGAAGAAAAGGCAATGAGCGGAATGCTCCGAGGAGACACAATCCTTCGAGGGACGATGGATACTCTTCGTTCAAAATGGTCAGGCGCAACATCGAGCACAAATGATTTAGACATGTCTCGCTTGTTCCAAATCGGTCTCTCGACCGGATCAGACTTCACGAACGGCGGAAAGATTGAGCTGGATGAAGAGAAGTTAAAAGCCGCTATCGAGAAAGACCCGGAACAAGTGTATAAGCTCTTCACGGATGAAGAGACGGGACTCCTCCCGCAAATCCGTGATACGGCAAAAGAATCACGTGAGACGATTACGCGCATCGCCGGTGCGGACGGTGCTGGTGCTCCGTCGTATTCAATGGGCCGCGAGATGACACAGATGGATTCAAGAATTCAACGACTCAACGATTTACTCATCGATAAAGAAAACGCCTACTACCGTCGCTTCGCGGCGATGGAAACGGCAATGAACCAGGCGAACTCGCAAGCCGCTTCACTTCAACAGTTTTTAGGCGGCGGAATGTAAGAGGAGGAATTTAAATGGTAGCTAATCCATACGCAGCTTATCAAAACAACGCGGTCACGACCGCGAACCCACAGGAACTGACGCTTATGCTTTATGACGGGGCGCTCAAGTTCATGCGCCTCGCCAAGCTTGCGATCGACCAGGGCAACCCTGATTTGAAGAACATCAACATCCAAAAGACGCAAGCCATCTTCCAAGAGCTTCGTCTCACACTCAATAAAGACATCGCCATCTCGGCGAACTTGGACTCGCTCTATGACTACATGTGGCGCCGCCTCGTCGATGCGAACATCAAGAACGATACGACCATCCTCGACGAAGTACTCGACTTCACGACTGAACTCCGTGACACGTGGAAGGAAGCGATGAAACTCGCGAAGCAGTCATGAGACCGATTGATGAGATCATCTTAAAGACACAGCGCTTAAAAGAGTTGTTGGCGAAAGTTCCGGAAGAGCCGACGTATGACACGTGGATGGAACAAATCCATGAGCTCTTGGACGACCGCGAACAGTTGCTTGCGGCGCACGGTCCTGATCTGAAGAAAGCCGATCAAACGGTCCTACGGCAACTCGTCGACGACAGTCAAAAGATCGCCCGTCTGATTGAAGCCGAACACCAGCGCCTCGGGATGACGCTCGGGACGGCCCGGATGGAACGGAAGACGGTCAAGTCCTACGTCGATCCATATGAAGACGTCGATTCTAACTTTTCCGGTCTATTCGACCAACAGACATAACAAAGCTCGAAGGCATATTGATATGCTCCCCAATAGGTAGACAGATGAAATAACAAATCTGTTTATCTGATTGGGGAGTGTTTTTTTATGGCGAGAAGTCGGCATTCGATTGAACAAAAAATGGCTGCGCTACGTATGATGGAAGAAGAAACATATACATGGAAGGAAATTATGGAGGCCCATGACGTCTCTTGGGATACCCTCCAGGTGTGGAAAGTGAAATTCGATACCGGTGGGATCGATGCGTTGAAGGAATCGAGGACATGGAGACATTACACCAAAGAACAGAAGCTCGCGGCTGTCCGTGACTATCTCGACGGTCTCTCCAAAATGGAAACCCTCTCCAAACACGACATCAGTAGTTCGTCTGTTCTTTACAGGTGGATTAGGCAGTATACTGGTCATAGCGAGTTAACAGATTCGAGAAAAGGGATGGATCGAGCTATGGCAAAAGGGAGAAAGACCACATTCGAGGAACGCATGGAGATCGTCAGGTATTGCCTGGACAATGGGCGGAACTATCAACGGACGGCCGAGATGTTCGCCGTGTCGTACCAACAGGTCTATGGTTGGACGAAAAAATATGACGCCGACGGCGTGCACGGGCTCGAGGACCGGCGTGGACGGACGAAGCAAGAAGAGGAACTGACCAACGAGGAGAAGCTCGAACGTCGCATCCAACAGATCGAGCGGGAGAACGAGCGCCTGCGGGCCGAGAACCTGTTCCTAAAAAAGTTAGAGGAGATCGAGAGGAGAGGTTGATCAGCCAGATCCGGCTACAATTGCGTTACATGGCCA
This sequence comes from Exiguobacterium sp. MMG028, assembly GCF_027947425.1. Lineage (NCBI taxonomy): Bacteria > Bacillati > Bacillota > Bacilli > Caryophanales > Exiguobacterium > Exiguobacterium sp. MMG028. Next base: position 52,641 of record NZ_JAQJIN010000002.1, on the reverse strand, counting down.
TCGAGGAAATGTCGACGACCGATACGTTCTCGGTCGTGCTCCTGTGCGAGATCGCGCAGGTCTCACGGGCTGCCTACTATAAATGGTTGAAGCGTACCGTTTCGGTACGCGAGGAGGAGAATCTAAGCCTACTAGAGGACATCCGCCTCCTCTGCGACCAGGTGAACGGGATCTACGGTTATCGACGGATCACCATGACGGTCAATCGCAGACGACGCCAGCATGGCCTGCCGGCATACAACGAGAAGCGCATCTATCGTCTCATGCGCATCCATGAGATCCGTTCGGTCATCCGCCAGAAGCGAAAGCGGTACAAAAAATCGTCACCGCAGCATGTGGCCGAGAACCTGATGAATCGGGAATTCAGCGCGTCCCGACCTGACGAGAAATGGTGTACCGACGTCACCGAGTTCAAATTGGGTGCCGGGAAGAAGGCGTATCTGAGCGCGATCATCGACCTGTATGACGGCTCGATCGTCGCCTATCGCATCGGGAAGTCTAACAACAACGGGCTCGTCTTCCAAACGATGATGCTAGCGATCGCGGGGCTCCGTACAGGAGCGAGTCCGATGATCCATAGTGACCGAGGATATCAATACACATCGAAAGGGTTCAAACGCATGGTAGAAGACGCGGGGCTGACCCACAGCATGTCCCGGGTCGGACGTTGTCTCGACAACGCCCCGATCGAGGGCTTTTGGGGTACCCTGAAAGTCGAGATGTACTACCTGCGTGAGTTCCAGGCCTATAGGAACTCACATCGGCCATCGAGGCCTACATATCGTTCTACAACCACGATCGTTTCCAGAAACGGCTAAACGGCTTGAGCCCTGTCGAATACAGGTCTCAAGCCGCCTAGTTTGGTTTTCATTATTTGCCCTGTCTACTTGAAGGGGAGCAGTTCAATATGCCTTCGAGCTTTTGTGCGTTAAGAGGTTTTGACTTGGCGACGCATGCGAATGATGAAATAAGATACCGTAAACAAGATCAGCCCACTTACCGTGAAATTTAAGTAGAGGCGCACGGCATCTTGAAGTGACGTCACTGGCGTAGACCCACCGAACCATAGGAGTGGTAGGATTGTCACGTGCATGACGCACCAGTGAATGAAAATCTGCTTTTTGAACGACCATTGTCGGACTTGATAAATGACGCTCGTGAGCCCGAGAAAGAAAGCGACTCCGGCGTAAACGAGCATGGCATGTACGCCGTCCGTATTTCCTGACACGCCTTGATAGAGCGCGAGTATCGCGAATGGCAGCGACCATAAGAGGCTCCGTACGAACCCTTTCTTCACTAATTGCATATGTATCATCCTTTATTAATTGTTATGAATATATACGAACATCATGCAAAAAGGTTTCGGATAAAAAGCGAAGATGAAATCACGTCTGTTTTCAGATATAATCGGGTAAACATCATTGTAGCCGTTGCTTCTTTTCTGGAAAGAGGAGGGAAACGAGATGCGTGAGAAAGAGTCCAAACCGGTATCGTCACGGAAACGCCGTTATTTCGTCTATGGTCCAGAAGGAGCGTACGATGAGTATGTGGAACGGGACCCGAAACTCGAGGCGTATGTCGAGGACGATACGCCACTTGAAGAACGTCCCGATCCATACGAAGAAGAAGAGCTGAAATCAAGAGGATAAGTGTATATGTCAAGGTCCGATTGTGGACCTTGATTTTTATTTTGCCTGGAATGTTTTCTTGTCACGGTATGGATTGCCAATTCGTTATATTCGTCTTAACCACTTTACTTTGATTATGAAAAAGGAGAGATGAAGATGAACATGAACATGAAACGATTTGGCTTACTGGTAGCGGTACCGCTCACACTGCTCGCTGGATGCGGGGAAGCAGATGAACTGAAGACGACGGCAACGGACACGGAAGAAGTGGCAGAGGCGGAAGCGAATGCGACAGAGGAAACGGCTGCTGAAGAGACGGATGTCCAAGAAAGTGAACTCGGCACGAACAAAATCTATATGAAGAACAAGGCAGTCACCATCACGGAGACGATGGGACCGATTCAGTTCGCAATCGACAAAGTGCAGACATCACGCCTCACGGTCGCTGAAGCTTATAGCGATTCATTCGATGGACAAGAAGAGGTGACCGTCGTCGCGATGAATATGCTGGTTGAGAATACAGTTGACGAGACGATGAGTTTCCATCCGAACCAGGCGACGCTCGTGACGAACACGGGGGAGCAAGTGTCTTCGGACTTATGGTTCTCGGATGACGTCGGTGGCGAATTCATGGGGAAAGTGAAGAAAGAAGGGAATGTCCTCTTCTTCGTGAAGGCGAAGCCAGAAGAGCTGACGGACTTAAAAGTTGTCATCGATGGACCGTTTAACGAGAACTTCGACAAAGTGGCAGAAGAACGCTACGAATATACGATCAACGTGACAAAATAAGATGAGGCGTGCCGAACGAGTGTCGGCACGTTTTTTGTATGGTCATTGGAAAATAAGACGAAATACAACGAACGGACCCATTTCTCTATGGGTCCGCTTCATGATTAAACAGAGAGCTCGCTAGGTGCCCTCATATAAAAGAACAACCACCAAAAACCACTAATAAACATCACGCGCTGCAATAATCCCATGATTTCAGGAATACCGAACATCGAAATGGGGATGACGATTGCCAAGGTTGTCATGATGAGGGCGACCCACCGTTGGGCACCACGAGACATCACGGTGTGTCCCGCTGCCAGCAATGTAAATCCAATACCGGTTGTCGTCGCAAAGATGGAGTGCCATGTATCTTGCGAGACGATTGTCGTGATTCCATCTACGAGTGGGGCGTGACGGAATAATCCTGTGAAACAAAGACTTATCCCAAACAGACCACCCCAAACTCGGTGGTACCAGATTCTCGTTCGCCATGTGGTCAGAATAGTCGTGAAACCTAAAAGGACAAAAGTGATATTCATCATCCATGCAAAGGGAGCACCTTGTGATCCTAAGTGACTCGTCGTATGACGAACGATATGGTATCCGTCAAAACTGATCAACGGAAGAAGGGATGTGACGAGAAGGAACGTCACGAACACGAAGATGCGCATCTCACTTCCGCTGATGTGGTAGCGGGATCGATAAGACACCCCAGTCGCTACCGGCAAATAGTTTCGATAGGTAAACAATCTGACCGACGTGATAGCCGTAATGCGACACTTGTCGCTCAATCGCATCAATCACGGAGTGGGCTTCTCCGCGAATCATGACGTTTTTCCCTAAGTCCTCTGGTTTCAGGTCTGCCAAGACGTCGTCCAAAAGCTGCCAGCGATCGTCCCACACCTGCATGAGTTCGTCCCGGGATAGTTGTTGGTCCTCAAACTCGGCGTCGCGATTACGGTCCGGCTTCTCGCCGTCTGTCGTCAAGAAGTCGGTCCAGCGCGATTTCATGTTGTTCGCCATGTGCTGGATGATGAGGGCGAGGGAGAGCGTATCGGGCGCAAGCGTCTTGTGCAGGTCCTCGTCACTCACTTGGACGAGCGCACGCTCGGCGAGTTGTTTCTGGCTTTTGAAGGTGGCACGTACGGTATCGAGATATTGTTTTTCAAACATGAGAAATCCTCCTTTAGTATGTAAGCTATTTGTCTATACCCCATCGTCGAACCTCTCAATGATGACCACGAAAAAAGCGTAGGATTTAGCGTCCTACGCTTTCTTTTACGCATGTTCCAATCGAAAATCTTCCCAATGCGTCCGGGCCTGATTCCGGATCCGCTCCGATACTTCCTTACTGCTGAGGAGAATCCCATACCAGCGACGCGCATCTTCGTAATAGTCGAGCGCAGCCGAGAGGTCGGCAATCCGAAGCATAAGTTGATCGTACGGTAATCCAGTTCGGATCGGGTCCGTATACGCCTCTTGCACCTCATTATATTTGTCGAGCGTCCGCTGCATCCATTCCTTCTCAGACGCCGTATTCCCCATCAATCGATACATCCAGACAATCCGCATCCCGAGCATGGCGACGACTGACGGCTTTTGTCCGCTCAACTGGGCCGTCATGACCGCAAACTTGTATAAGAGGATGACGTGCTCGTTCGTCCGGTCACCTTTCAGCACGTCCGGGTTCACTTGTTTGAAGTAATGCGTCTCGAGTGCCTCTCGGTTATGCTTTCGCACCTTGTCAAACGAGTCATGGAAGACGAGGTGACAGTGATCGCAGACGGTCGGCTCATACAAATACGGGTTCGGTCCGTCATACGTCGTATAGCCGTCCTTTTCGACTTCGAGCGGGCGGATGTGACGCGACAACACGCGCTGGGTCTTGCTTTCCTGTAAACAATACGGACATTTGACTTTCTTCAAAAACAAATGTTCTGCCATCTCGACACCTCACACATAGACGTTGACGAGCAATCCGCGAATCTCACCGACCTGGTCGAGGAGGGAGAGGCGAGAGGCTTCCCCGGAGATGACCTGGTCCGTCAGCGCGAGAAGTTTCTGGTCGACTTGTTCGACGACTTTGTAAATCTTCGCACGTCCCCGGCGGTTGAACCCGCGTTTGTCCTCGAGGCGGAGTGCCGCGTCAACGGCCTCTTTCATAAAGTCTTTAATCATTTTCTTATAGTCGGTTAGCGCCTCGACCGTCTGGCTCTCGGCAAGAAGCTCTCCTTGTTCCTGAATCGCGGCGATTTGACGATGGAACCGCTCGTGCTCGCGGTCTTCACGCTTTTGACCGATGACGTTTTGGAAGGAGACGCCGGGTTCGACCTCGGGGCGTTTCGCCTTATTTGAGCCGAGGAGCGATTGCGTCTCCATGATGCGACGAATGTCCATATGGGCAACCGTCCTTTCTTTAGGTTAGTTCAATAATTGTAACACGCCTTGCGGCAACGCGTTCGACTGGGCAATCATCGCCATGCCGGACTGATTCAAGATATTGAGTCGGGCGAAATCCATCATTTCGCGGGCCATGTCGGCATCACGGATCCGTGACTCGGACGCCGTCAAGTTCTCAGAACCGATGGCGACGACGCTGACGTTCGCCTCAAGCCGGTTTTGGATCGCCCCGAGCTTCGAGCGTTCGAGTGACACACGGTTGATGGCCGCATCGAACTTCGCAATCGCTTCTCCTGCTTTGTCCGGCGTCAATACGCTGAGGGAGTAGTAAGAAACATCTGCTGTCGCTTGATCATTGTCGTGGTCGACGGGAGATAACGCTCCGCCACCTGCTGTCGTCGTCGTGATGCCGAGCGCGTGCGCCCGCATGTCTTCGACATTCAAGATGACGGCCTCGTTATTGCCGGCCCCGATTTGGAAGAAGAGCGTATTCGCGCCCTGCATGTATTCCCCGTTCATGATTTTCTTCGAGTTGAACTCCGTCGTCTCGGCGATTCGTGTCACTTCTTCCGTCAAGGCGTTGATCTCTTCTTGGACGGCTTTCGCATCGTCCTCGCTGAGCGTTCCGTTCGCCGCTTGGACTGATAGTTCACGCATGCGTTGGAGGAGGGAATGCGTCTCGTTCATCCCGCCTTCGAGCGTTTGGGTGAGCGAGATGCCGTCGAGCGTGTTGCGCTCGGCCATCGAGAGCGAGTCAAGGCGCATCCGCATCTTCTCGGAGATGGCAAGTCCTGCCGCGTCATCCGATGCCTTATTGATGCGGACGCCGCTCGAGAGGCGGTCCATCGTTTTCTTCATCGACGCCTGGTTCAACGAGAGTGACGTATAGGCCTTCAACGCTTGGACGTTATTGGTAATTTTCATAGCGGTTTCCTCCAGTCGGGACAGATTGTGTTTTCGCGCGTTCCATTGCTTCGCTCCACGTCTTGTCGAGGTCGCTTGCGAGTGTATGTAGTTCTGCGATCTTTTGTTGGTCCTGGTCGATGATCGCCTCGATGCTGGCGTTTGCCATATAGAGATAGATTTCATCGAGTTGTGCCGCGATGATGCCGCCGCCGTCATGAAGTCCTTGGTGGAGCTTGACCAACAGCTCGCGCGCTTGGCGCAGGTGACGATTTCGTTCAGCAATGGTTGAACCTTGGGCGTTTTTATAGTGATAGACTAGCGCGTGTAATATCGCCTGTGTCAGTTCTTCAGGCCTCATTTCATATAACTGGGTTGGGTTCATCTTGGTTCTCCTTTAATGGAATCGAGTTCTTCTATCAACAGCAACACTTCCGCCATCACGTCATAGAGTTGCGGAGGGATGGCGTCCCCTAAGTCGAGGTCGAGCAAGTGTCCGAGCAAGGAATGGTCGTTCTCGACCGCCACGCCTCGGGCACGTGCCTCCTGTAGAATCTTTTCAGCGACGGCTCCCGTTCCGCGGGCGACGACGACGGGCGCTTTGTCCGTCGATTCGTCATAGCGGACGACCGCGGCCGTCTTTCGTTTCGTCAAATCCATGCGTTGGTACATCGTGGCCTCCTAAATTCTGAAGTCATAGCCGGTCGTCGGTGCCACTTTCGACTCATCGACGACGCGCTCGGCTTTCGTGAGCGGTTTGAACTGGGTCGTCACGCTCTTATAGCCGATTGTCTCGAGCGTCTGTTCGATCTTGCCGAGGAGCGGGCGGGCGAGTCGTTCGACCGTTGCATCGTCATGTTCGAGCGTGAGGCGGAGGTTCCGATCTTTCGCTTCGAGTTTGACGCCGATCTCGCCGAGGCGAGGCGTCTCTAAGCGGATATAGAGGACGCTGTTCTCCCAGTCGACGACGTCACCGGCCTCGCGGTTTTGGATGTGGACGTGAATCCCGGTGTCGATCTCCTGTACTTTCGCCGGAAGGGCGAAGAGGAGCTGGTGGAGCTGCCCGCCATCGAGGCGGTTGAGCGTCTGTTGGACCTGAAGGAATGATGCGAGTCGCTGCGCTTCAGGGTTTGTCGTGTCGCTTCGTACGGACAGGGCGGACGTCGGCGTGTTGTTCGCCTGTGCGAGCTGAGCCTGTGCCTGGACGCGTTGCGTCACTTCTTGGACGTGCCGACCGGATAGTGTCGCGTCAAGTTTCAGCGGCGTGACGCTCGGGATTTCCCCGGCGCGCATCGCACCATGAGGGATATATTCAATCCGTGCCTGGTTCGGCGCGTAACGGAAGTCGTTCAACGTCGCCCGGACATCTTTGACGAGTGCCGCGCTCTCTTGTGGCTTTGTCGAGAGTAACGACAAGGCGAGGTCGAGCTTCGCGGTCATGGCGACGAGTTGCTTCTCTTGCGTCACATCCGTGTGAAGGAGCGCGTCCGTTTTTTGGACGAGTTGCGTCAAGCGGGTCGAGACGGTCTCGAGCGCGGGACGTGCCGCATGTGGATTCGTCTCGATGAGTGCCGCGACTTGTCCGAGTTGTTTCGTCACCGTCGCCTGTTCGTTTCGGAACGTGTTCGTCACGTTCGCAAGATGGCTCGTCACTTCCTTGACCATCACCTGTCGTCCGTTCACCGGTGGGAGCGGCAAAGGTTCGGTGCGCTCCATCTTCGGTGGAGTAGGGAAGTCTCGGATGACCCGGTCAATCGTCTCCTGAGTCGGTGTCACCCGTTCGCTCACGGGACGTGACAAGTTGACGAGTTCGACGTATCGCTCTTTTTGAGGATACGGCGCGTCTGATGATGGGGGTGTGAGGAGCTGTCTCGCCTCATTTAAAGAAAGGACGGCAATCTCTCGTGCGACCTCACGCGGGACGGTCTGCGTATCGAGTGTCTTTAGATGAAGAATGACGTCGCGCATGTCTCCTTTAAAGGCCGTCTCGAGCAGGCGTACCGTGTCCTCGTTCATCGGCAAACGCCCGGACTGGAGCAGACGGCTGACGGCGCTTCGGACTTCGGGCGGAAGGGAAGCGAGGAGCGTCTGGATCTTCGTGTCGAGTTTTGACGATGCAGGTGGTGCGGGTTCAAGCGTCTCTTCCTTTTGTGGAACGACGGTCGCGAGCAAGACGCCGTCCTGTTCGGCAAGCGTCACGTGGAACGGGTTCGTCTTCGGAAGCCCGTCTTTGAATGTGACCTCGACTTCTTCGCCGTTGATCTTGACGATGGCGGAGTCGGGGCCTGTCTGTTTGACGAGTTCGGCCTTATAGGTCCGGTTCGTCTGGATGCCTGGTAAGACCGAACTGACGGCGGTCGCTTGGGCTTGAATTTGCATGTTTGTCACCTCGACCATAATATCGACCTCTTTTTCAAAAAATGAAGCGAAACAAACGAAAAAAACCTTCCGTCTTTTCGACGGAAGGCGTGTCATGATTCAAGCGCTGGGCTCGCATTCAATTGTTGGAACCGGGCGACGAGTTCTCCTGTCGCTTTCAGTTGGTTCCGAAGGACGTACGGTGTCGCGTTCGTCTGGATTTGATGTCCATCTTTTGTGAGGACGAGGCCGTTCGGCTCCTCCTCGATGTTCAGTATGTCTCGAATATGGGACCAGGCATACCATTCACAATCGTCTCGCTTCGGAGACTTCGTCGGGAAGAAGACGAGTCCGGTTGTCGGTTCGATTACGACAGGGACTTTCCCTTTTACGCCGGCGACGCGTTTGGCGATGAAGATTCTTTCCTCGATCGAGCTGTTGTACTGGCGGCAAGAAAGTTGCAACAACTGGTACGGCCGGAGCGGGGTTGAAATCTCGGTGCCATCCTCGAGAATGATCCGTGACTGCTTCATAATGTCAAAGCAAGGGAGAATCGCCACGGTTCGCTTTGTGATGCGATATTTTTCCTCAGAATAGTAGGAGCGCATACGCTGCACCATCCTCCTCGTATTAGATTTTCAGGATCGGCTAAATGACAAACGGCACAAACCTAAATCATCCCTTCAATGATATATCACAAAAAATGTAAATTCAACAAGACAATATGAAAAGTAGGGAAATAGAATTCCAATGAAAGCCAAATGACGAAACGTTTACAAATATTTGAGAAAGTGTTTGTCACGCTTACAAGAAGGTGGTAAGATTAGCCGTAGAGGACAACCCTCTGTATTCTCCAATGGTGAAAGGAATGGATTTACACATGGTAGGTAAAGTAAAATGGTTTAACTCAGAAAAAGGTTTTGGATTCATCGAAGTAGAAGGCGGCAAAGACGTGTTCGTACACTTCTCAGCAATCCAATCTGAAGGCTACAAATCACTTGACGAAGGTCAAGACGTAGAGTTTGAAATCGTTGATGGCGAGCGTGGCCCACAAGCGGCTAACGTTGTAAAATTATAATTTCAAACCGTGAAGCCGGCTCCCTCGGGAGTCGGCTTTTTATTTTGTCTGCATAATAAAAAAACGCGTTTAAAAATGGGTGGAATGGGTATTTTCTTTCTATACCTTTCGCTCGTTGTAGGAAATGTTGAATTCGGAACAAAATTGTCATTATTTTCTGATGATAACGTTTTCAAACATAGCGATTTCGGGGTATAATATTAGTGAGCCACCTGGTTCCACTTTCTTTTAGAAATGAAGCAGGAGATTCCGTCACGTTCGACGAATCATTGGTTCAAGCGGTTATTTTAAGGAGGAGTTCAGATGATTTATAACATTCGCGGCGAAAACATTGAGGTCACACCAGCAATCAAAGACTATGTCGAGAAAAAGCTGGAGAAGTTGACTCGGTATTTCACAACTCCTACGGATGCACAGACGGCTTACGTCAACTTAAAAGTGTATAACGAGAAACAAAAAGTGGAAGTGACGATCCCGATGCCGAACTTGTTGCTCCGTGCCGAGGACATCAACCTCGACATGTACGCGGCAATCGACCTCGTCGTCGATAAATTGGAACGTCAAATCCGTAAACACAAAACGAAACTCAACCGTAAAGGACGCGGAAAAGAAGGTGGCGTCGGCGAGTACTTCAAGTCCCTCGAAGGACCTGATGATGCACCGGCCGTCTACGACGAGGACGAGGCAGAACTCGAACTCGTACGGACGAAACGCTTCACATTGAAACCGATGGACACGGAAGAGGCGATTCTTCAAATGGACATGCTCGGTCACAGCTTCTTCGTCTTCTCTGACGCGGAAACGGGCAACACGAACGTCGTCTACCGTCGTAAAGATGGGAAGTATGGCTTGATCGAACCAGAATAATATACTTGACCTTACACGACCCTCCGGCTTCGGAGGGTCGTTTCGTTTTGCCTTTCCTTGAAAGGTGGCACCACTTCGGTTAAACTGTACATTAGGGAAAAAACATGCATTTTTTAGTGAGTGCAGAGGAGATATGAGTATGGCGAACTTTTTGAAAGAGTTATTTGCTCCACAGAAACGAGTATTGAAAAAAGCAGAGAAAGCGGCCGACTTGATCGAGTCGTTCGCCGAACCAATCAAAGCATTGTCAGACGAACAGCTTCAAGCGAAAACGGAAGAGTTCCGTGCACGCCTAGAGAAAGGCGAGACGCTCGACGATATCTTGCCAGAGGCGTTCGCGGTCTGTCGTGAGGCATCAGAGCGTGTGCTCGGCATGCGTCACTATCGTGTCCAGCTCATCGGGGGTTACGTGCTCCACAACGGTGACATCTCCGAGATGAAAACCGGTGAAGGGAAGACGCTCGTTGCGACACTTCCGGTCTACTTGAACGCGCTCACGGGCCGTGGCGTACACGTCGTAACGGTCAACGAATACTTGGCGAAGCGAGATAAAGAACTCATGGAGCCGCTCTATTTCGCACTCGGTCTCTCGGTCGGCCTCAACGTGTCGAATATGGACCGTGTCGAGAAACAGGCGGCCTACAACTGTGATATCACCTACTCGACGAACAACGAGCTCGGATTCGACTACCTCCGTGACAACATGGTCCTTTATAAGGAAGACCGTGTGCAACGCGAGCTCTACTATACGATCGTCGATGAAGTCGACTCAATCCTCGTCGATGAGGCGCGTACCCCGCTCATCATCTCAGGGTCGGCTCAAAAATCGACGGAACTCTACACGCGTGCCGATGCATTCGTGCGTACGTTAAAAGAGGAAGACGATTACACGGTCGACGTGAAGACGAAATCGGTCCTCTTGACGGACCAAGGGGTCGACCTCGCCGAGAAGTTCTTCGGCATCGACAACCTGTTCGCGATCGAACATGTCGCGGTCAACCACCATGTCGGGCTCGCCCTTCGTGCGAACGCGGTCATGCATCACGACATCGACTATATGGTGCGTGACGGACAAGTCATGATCATCGACCAGTTCACCGGTCGAGTCATGGACGGACGTCGCTACTCGGAAGGTCTTCACCAGGCAATCGAAGCGAAAGAAGGCGTCGAGATTCAACGTGAATCGATGACGCTCGCGACGATCACGTATCAAAACTACTTCCGTATGTACGAGAAGCTTGCCGGGATGACCGGTACGGCGAAGACCGAGGAAGAAGAGTTCCGTAACATCTACAACATGCAAGTCGTGACGATTCCGACGAACAAACCGATTCTTCGTGAGGACCGCTCAGACCTCATCTTCAAGTCGATGGAAGGGAAGTTCAAAGCCGTCGTCGAGGAGATTGCAACGGTCCATGCGACTGGTCAACCGATCCTTGTCGGTACAGTTGCCGTCGAAACGTCTGAATACTTGAGCAAGCTCTTGACGAAGAAGAAGATTCGTCACGATGTCTTGAACGCGAAGAACCACGCGCGTGAGGCAGAAATCATCGAGAACGCCGGTCAAAAAGGCTCGGTCACAATTGCGACGAACATGGCCGGTCGTGGTACCGACATCAAGCTCGGCGAAGGTGTCATCGACCTCGGTGGTCTCTATATCATCGGGACAGAGCGTCACGAGTCACGCCGGATCGATAACCAGCTCCGTGGTCGTTCAGGTCGTCAAGGGGACCCGGGTAAATCCCAGTTCTACTTGTCACTCGAAGATGAGCTCATGCGTCGCTTCGGAACGGACAGCCTCCAGAACATGATGGAGCGTCTCGGGATGGACGACACGCAACCAATCGAGAGCCGCATGGTCTCGAAAGCGGTCGAATCGGCTCAAAAACGCGTCGAAGGAAACAACTACGATGCGCGTAAACAGCTTCTCGGTTACGATAACGTCATGGCCGACCAACGGAAGGTCATGTATAAAGACCGTTCGAGCATCCTCGAGAACGAGTCGGTCACAGACATCGTCCGTTCGATGATGGCACAGACGGTCGAACTCGGTGTCGGTCAATATACGCCGATCGAACTCGTGCCAGAAGAGTGGAACATCGACGAGCTCGCGCACTGGGCGAACCAGACGCTCGCGCTCGAGCGAACGGTCGAAGGCAAAGACTTCTTCGGCAAAGAACGCGAAGAGATCATCGAACTCCTCATGGAGCGCGTGAACGAGCAGTACGAGGCGAAACGTCAACTCGCACCGCCTGAGCGCTTCAACGAGTTCGAGAAGATCATCGTGCTCCGTGCCGTCGACTCGCACTGGATGTCTCACATCGACCACATGGATCAGTTGCGTCAAGGGATTCATCTCCGTGCATACGGACAGAACGACCCGCTCCGCGAGTATCAGGCAGAAGGGATCAACATGTTCGATGCGATGAACGCAGCCATCTCAGAAGAAGTGACAGGCTTCGTGCTCCGTGCCGAAGTCGGGGACAACCTCCGACGCGAGAAAGTCGTCGAAGAGGAAGTCGCCGTCTCAGGCAAAGAAGACGCACCGGTCAAGAAAAAACCGGTCCGTCGTTCGAAAGAAGACAGCATCGGCCGGAACGATCCGTGCTGGTGTGGGTCTGGTAAGAAGTTCAAGAACTGTCACGGTAGACAACAGGCTTAATTATTGAAGAGGCGGGTCCGCTCGCCTCTTTCCTACGGAAAGGTGAATCAACACTATGGAAATTTCAGATATTCGGAACGAACTTGAGGCAATGGCGAAGCGCCTCGAGAACTACAGAGCTTCGCTCAACTTAACGGAGAAGGAAGCACGCATCGCCGAGCTCGAGAACGAGATGACATACCCTGATTTTTGGGACAACCAAGAGAAGGCACAAAAAGTCATCGACGAGTCGAACGGACTCAAAGCGATGGTCGACAAGTACCAAGACCTCGCGACACAGCATGAGGACGGCGAAGTGACGCTCGAACTCATCAAAGAAGAGCCGGATGCCGAGATGCAAGAAGAGCTCGCGGAGACGATTCAATCGCTCAAGAAAGAGTTCGATGATTTCGAGCTCGAGATCCTCTTGAACGGACCGTACGATGCGAACAACGCGATTTTGGAACTACACCCGGGTGCGGGCGGTACCGAGTCACAGGACTGGGCATCGATGCTTCTTCGGATGTATCAGCGTTTCGCAGACAAGCAAGGCTGGAAAGTCGAGACGGTCGACTACCTTCCTGGTGAAGAAGCGGGCGTCAAGTCGGTCACGCTCCGCATCGTCGGGCACAACGCGTACGGCTACTTGAAGGCGGAGAAAGGGATTCACCGTTTGGTCCGCATCTCGCCTTTCGACTCCTCAGGCCGTCGTCACACGTCGTTCGTGTCATGTGACGTCATGCCAGAATTCGATGACGACATCGAGATCGAAGTACGCACAGAAGACCTCCGCATCGACACGTACCGCGCGTCAGGTGCCGGCGGACAGCACATCAACACGACAGACTCTGCCGTCCGGATCACGCACGTGCCGACAGGCGTCGTCGTCTCTTGTCAGACAGAACGTTCACAGATCAAGAACCGTGAGTCGGCGATGAAGATGTTGAAAGCGAAATTGTACCAACGCGAACTCGATGAGCAACAACGTAAGCTCGACGAGATCCGTGGGGAGAAAACGGACATCGGTTGGGGTAGCCAAATCCGTTCATACGTCTTCCACCCGTATTCGATGGTCAAAGACCACCGTACGAACCACGAAGTCGGAAACACAAGTGGTGTCATGGATGGCGACGTCATGCCGTTCATCGATGCTTATCTTCGTAAAACAAATATGTGATGCATGTGGCTCAAAGACACCCGTCTTTGGGCCACGTTGTCTGTAAAGGAGAATTTCTTTAATGAAGCAAATCGTCAAAGACTATCTATATTTGTTGACGGGCTCGGTGTTCGTCGCCTCGGCCTTCAGCTTGTTCCTGTTGCCGAACAACCTCGCGTCGGGCGGGGTGAGCGGGATCTCGGTCATCACGTATGAACTGTTCGGCATCTCGCCGGGGGCGTTCCAACTCGTGGCGAACGTGTTGCTACTTATCATCGGATGGGCCATCCTCGGTCTCGGCTTCGGCGTGAAGTCGCTCGTCGGCTCCATCTTTTTACCGGGTGTTATCCTCTTCTATGAGGCGATTGATGCGGGAGCTGCCGTGAACGACACGTTACTCGCCGCCATCTTCGGTGGAGTCGGCGTCGGTGTCGGACTCGGGCTCATCTTCCGAGGACGTGCCTCGACAGGCGGAATGGACTTGATCGCACAGATCTTACATAAATTCACGCACATCCCGCTCTATCTTTGTATCGCCATCCTCGACGGTATGGTCGTCTTGACCGCTGCTGTCACGTTCTCGTTCTCGACCGGGCTCTATGCACTTATTGCGTTATTCATCACGGTCAAGATGATTGACTTCGTCCAGCTCGGGTTCACGCAGGACAAGATGGCATATGTCATCTCGGAGAAGCGGGACTTCATCGTCCGGGCCGTCTTTGAGGAGCTCGACCGTGGCGCGACGGAGATTCAGGCGATCGGGGCGTATTCTCGTCTCGACCGTCCGATGCTCATGATCGTCGTCCGTCAGAGCGAGGTGAGCCGTCTGAAAGAAATCATCCGTCGGATCGACCCGGAGGCGTTCCTCGTCTTCAGCGAGGCGCACGAGGTGCTCGGACAAGGGTTCACGTCGGATAAACGCTACATCAACGTGCCGTAAGTTGTGGAATCTTTGTGTACTTTTCGTGAGATTAGGTTAGAAAGTATACGTGAACGGCTATAATGGTAAATGTAGGTCATTTCTACAACTTAGGAGGGGAACGTGGTTATGAAAAAATGGATGATGGCCATCGGCCTCGGCGCCATGCTGACACTCGGCGCATGTGGCGGCGGCGAAGAAGAGGATACGTCGAGCAACGGGGATTCGGGCTCGAACACGGCATCGGTTGACGCGGAAGCGGTATACGCACAAAACTGTGCGGCATGTCACGGTGCGAACCTTGAAGGAATGAGTGGTCCGTCACTCGAGCAAGTCGGTGCTCGTCTGTCGGCAGAAGAGATTGAAAACGTCATTCGTAACGGTCAAGGCGCAATGCCTGCGAACGTCATTGAAGACGATGAAGAGATCACGGCAGTTGCCGCTTGGCTCGCTGAGAAAAAATAAGACAAGTAAGCATGAGGTGAACATTTACCTCGTGCTTTTTTGTTTTGGGTGTTATTGCTTGGGGAATTATTGTTAGGGTAGTAGTAGACGTTATGGAAATGGAGTGAGGACAATTGAAGACGAAGTTGATTGACTGGCCGACTTTTATCGGCTCGTTTGTACTACTGTTAGGGGTGACGTTACCGCTCATCTTCTTCCCGGAGACCGGTAAGGCCTGGGTCGGGGCGGCGAACGAATACATGACCTCTAACTTCGGAGTATTGTACTTAGCGATGGGCTTAGGTGCATTCGGATTTTTGATCTTTATTGCCTTTAGTAAGAATGGCCACATCAAGTTAGGTCGTGAAGATGAAGAACCCGAATTTAGTACGTTCTCCTGGGCAGCGATGTTGTTTGCTGCCGGCATCGGGTCGAGTATCCTTTATTGGTCAGTCATTGAATGGGTCTACTATTATGAGGGGCCACCGTTCGGATTGACACCCGAGTCACCTGAAGCGATCCAATGGTCGACGGCATACGGCATGTTCCACTGGGGGCCAATCGCCTGGGCAATCTATACGTTACCGGCATTACCGATTGCCTATTTCTTCTATGTCCGTAAAAAGTCAGTATTGAAAGTCAGTGAAGCGGTACGTCCCGTGATCGGCAAATGGGCGGACGGACCACTCGGCAAATTGATTGATATCTTATTTATTTTTGGATTATTAGGCGGGGCCGGGACGACGCTCGCGCTCGGTACGCCGATGATTGCTGAAGGGGTCAACGAACTGACTGGGATCCCGGTCACGCTCGGCATGCAAGCCGTCATCATGTTGATTTGTACGGTCATCTTTGCCGTCAGTTCATATATCGGACTGAAGGGCGGAATCAAAGTACTGAGTGACTTGAACATCTGGCTCGCGCTCGGGATTTTGACGTTCGTCTTTATCTTTGGACCGACACGGTTCATTTTGGAGACGACATTCAACGGAGTCGGGATTGTCATGGACAACTTCTTCCGTATGGCGACGTGGATGGAACCGTTTGGTGACTTCGGTGGATTCACGACAACCGGGTTCCCAGAATCATGGACTGTATTCTATTGGGCATGGTGGCTCGTGTACGCACCGTTCGTCGGATTGTTCGTCGCCCGCATCTCGCGTGGTCGGACGATTCGGAATATGATCTTCGGGACGATGGTGTACGGGACACTCGGATGTATCCTGTTCTTCGGGATTCTCGGGAACTACGGACTATACCTCCACTTGAGCGGCACGTTCGATGTCGTCGGTTATATGGCGGCGAACGGTCCGGCTCCGACCATCATCGCCATCATCAGCCAGTTGCCGTTCGGTAAGGTCGTCGTCGGCGTCTTCACGCTTCTCGCCATCATCTTCTTGGCGACGACGTTCGATTCATCATCTTACATTTTGGCATCGGTCACACAGAAACATGTCGAGGACGAGCCGATCGTCTGGAACCGTCTCTTCTGGGCGTTCGCGCTTGCGATCATGCCGCTCACGCTCATGTTCCTCGGTGGACTTGATACGCTACAGACGGCGAGTATCGTCGGTGGGTTCCCGCTGATCTTTATCATGTTCCTCCTGGCCTGGTCGTTCGTCCGGGTGTCGAGTCGGGATATCCGAGCCTCCGATGATTATGAATCGTCGACGATCCATATCAAATATCGGAAACGGAAAAAGTCTCCGTTTGACGCATTGAAAGAGAAACCACATGACTAATTATTGACGATATCGTGAAGGGTGTTCCTACGGGAGCACCCTTTTTGAAGTGCGGTTTCAACTTTTTCTTACATATAGAGAAAGCGAGGTTCTTCGCGACATTTTCCCACCGAACTCAATCGAACTGAAACAATCCTGTAATGGTCTTTTAAAAGTTGGATTGATATAATTGTAGTCGCTTCAACTATGCCCTAGATGATTTTTTGACCAGGCGAATATGAAAAAACGACACCTTGACAGAAGGGATTGTTTCCTGTAAAAAAGACTCTAGGCGAAATATACAGTAACTAAAACAATTGATTCAACTTCGTCATAGATGCATAAAAATATTTTAAAAAGGGTAGGGAATACGTTATGATCTCGATGCAAAAAGTCAGTAAAGTATATCCAAACGGCGTCGTAGCCATGGATGACCTCGATTTAGAGATTCGCGACGGCGAGTTCCTTTATGTGGTCGGGCCTTCCGGTGCCGGAAAGTCAACCTTCATGAAGATGATTTATCGTGAGGAGAAACCGACGGCCGGTCAATTGTTGATTGACGGGCTTGATGTCGGAAAACTTAAGGATCGGCACGTACCGAAGCTGCGCCGTCAACTTGGCGTCATCTTCCAAGACTTCAAGTTGCTTCCGACACTCACTGTCTATGAGAACGTTGCGTTCGCATTAGAAGTCGTCGGAGCAGACACGACGTCGATTCGTAAACAAGTCATGGATGTGTTGAACCTTGTCGGATTGAAAAACAAGGCGCGCAACTATCCAGATGAACTCTCAGGTGGAGAGCAGCAACGTGTCTCAATCGCACGGGCAATCGTAAACAAACCAAAACTCATCATCGCCGATGAGCCAACGGGGAACTTGGACCCGGAAACGGCATGGGGCATTATGGAAGTATTTGAAGAAATTCACCGCCGCGGAGCGACGATCGTCATGGCGACACACAACCGTGATATCGTCGATAAGATTCGTCACCGCGTCATCGCGATTGAGAATGGAAAAGTAGTGCGCGATGAAGAGAAAGGAGCATATGGCTATGATGTTTAAGAGTGGATTGCGCCATTTGCGTGAAGGGTTCAAAGGAACACTTCGTAATGGATGGATGTCGTTCGCGGCGATCAGCGCCGTAACAATCACCTTGTTGCTTGTCGGTGTCTTCGCACTCGTCATGTTCAACGTCAATGAGATCTCGGACAACGTCGAGAACGATGTCGAGATTCAAGTATTCATCACCCGGACAGCGGATGAGAACTCGGTAGAGAAACTCGGACAGAACATTGAACAGGTGCCGGGCGTCTCGACGGTCACGTTCAGCTCGAAAGAGGATGAATTGCAGAAGTTCCAAACCCAACTCGGGGACGATGCGGCGGCATACGGAACGGTTGAGAAAGACAACCCGCTACACGCCCGTTATATCGTCAAAGCGCAAGACCCGACAGAACTAGAGGAAGTGGCCAAGTCGGTCAGTTCACTTGAAAATGTCGACGATGTGAAGTACGGAAAAGACTACATCGACAAAATGTTTGCCTTCTTCAACGGGATTCGCATTGGTGGACTCGCGTTGATCGTCGGATTGACATTGATGGCGATGTTCTTAATCTCGAACACGATCAAGATGACCATCTTCTCACGTCGTCGTGAGATTGAAATCATGCGACTCGTCGGAGCGAAGAACAGCTTCATCCGCTGGCCGTTCTTTATCGAAGGACTGCTTCTCGGTATGCTTGGTGCTCTCGTCCCGATTCTCGTCATTTATTTCGGATATGACGTCGCATATAGTGCTTTACAACCATCGCTTGATCAATTGAATAGTGATATATTTAAGTTGATTGATCCATCGACGCTCACAGTACAAGTATCGCTCGTCTTACTTGCACTCGGTGCGTTCATCGGGATCTGGGGATCGACGACATCGCTCGGTCGCTTCTTGAAAATCTAACTTAAAATAAGGAGGAGTTGGCGGATGAAACGTTCGCTTGCGCTAGGGTTGTGTGTATCGTTACTTGCCATGCCGGTCATGGCGACAGAGAAAGACACGTTAAAAGCTCGACAAGACCGACTGTCCAATGAATTGGAGGAGTCGAAAAAAGCGCAGGCCGAGACGGATGCCGAGCTCGAGGTCACCGAGGCAGAACGGGATGCCGTGCAGACGGAAATTCTCGTTGTCGATGACCGCTTGAATGATTTGAGTGAACAAATCGCGATTCAACAGCACGAGGTCGATACGGCCCGTGAAGAGCTTGAGGCGACCCGCCAACAACTTTCCGTTCAGGAAGAATACTTGGAAAGTCAGAAGGAACTGTTAAACGAGCGCCTTCGCGTCTTACAAGTGCATGAAGATTCTTCTTATTTACAAGTCATTTTTGAGTCCCGTTCCTTCGGCGATTTCGTGACCCGGGTCATGACGGCCCGCACAATCGCTGAGCAGGACCGGGAGCTCATACATAATTATATGAGTGAGATGGAACGTCTTGAGTCGTTAGAGACGACACAGCGTACCCAGCTCTCCTTCATCAAACAAAAAGAGCGTGAGCTCGTCATCACGAAACAAGACCTTGACCGGACGGCCGAGAAGAAACGTGACTTGTTGGTCGAACTGAACGAACAAGTCGAGCAGCTCGAACTCGAAAAAATGACGCGCAGCGAAGAACAAGCCGTCATGGCCGAACAGAACCGTATCATCAGTGAACAGCTTGAGGCGATTGCGACAGCTGAACGCGAAGCCGCTGAGGCGGCGGAACGTGCGAAGCGGGAAGCCGAGGCACGCGCTGCGGAAGAACAGGCACGCGCTGAAAGAGAGGCGCGGGAAGCGGAGACGGAAGTCGCGGCACCTGAAGTGACGCCACCGCCTGTTGAAACACCGACGAACGTGTCCACCTCAACTGGATTCGTACGTCCCGTGTCCGGTTACGTCTCGAGCCCGTTCGGTCCGCGGAACAATCCGTTGACAGGCGTGCCTGAGAGTCATCGAGGCATCGACCTCGTCAATGCCCCAGGGACACCGATCGTCGCGAGTGCGCCAGGTGTGGTCATCAAGGCGGCTCCCGCGACCGGATATGGGAACGTCGTCTTCGTCTCCCACGTCATGAACGGAGAAATTTGGACGACCGTCTACGCTCATTTAGATGCGATCACGGTTAGTGCCGGTCAACAAGTCGCAGCAGGGCAGACAGTCGGGACGCTCGGCAATACCGGCTGGTCGACTGGACCGCATCTCCATTTTGAGCTACATCGAGGAAAATGGGCACCGGGACAACCGAATGCGATTGACCCAGCCCCGTATATTGGATACTGACTAAAGCGGACGCGTCCCAAATATGTGGAACGCGTCCGCTTTTCCTCTCGTTTTTGCTATACTAATGAAAAGACTTACAAAGAGAAATGAGGGACCAACCCGTGAAAAATTCAACCGCAGGACTACTCGCTGGCACAACGTTCGTGGCTGGGGCCGGTGCAGGCCTTGCGACGATGGCGTTTACAGACACATCACTTCCGATTCAGACGAATGCGGAAGGCTGGGATAAAGTCGACCAAGTGCGTGATTTGATTGAGGAACATTCGTTACAAGACATCTCGGAAGAGGATTTATTGACAGGTGCGCTCGATGGTATGACGGCAGCACTCAATGACCCGTACTCGGATTTCTTGGATGCGGAAGAAACATCGCAATTTACGGACTCGATTGAATCGAGTTTTGAAGGAATCGGCGCGACTTTGGAGAAGAAAGGAGAAGACATCTTAATCGTCGCTCCAATAAAAGGCGCTCCAGCCGAGGAGGCGGGCCTTCGTCCCGGTGATATCATCACGGCGGTCGACGGGGAGTCGATTGAAGGGATGGACGTACAGGAAGCTGTCCAGCTCATCCGTGGGGAAAAAGGGACGACCGTCACGTTGACGATTCGCCGTGGCAGTCAGACGGCGGATTATGAGATTACGCGTGATACGATTCCGATTGAAACAGTATTCTCAGAAGTGAAAGAGCAAGACGGCAAAAAAATCGGCTATCTGCAAGTGACGCAGTTCTCAGAACCAACGGCCGATGAATTTCTTGAACAACTCGAACAACTCGAGTCAGAAGATATCGACAGCTTGATCATCGACGTACGTGGAAACCCAGGTGGTCTCTTGCCGGCCGTCATCGAGATGTCGGAAGGATTCGTGCCGACATCAAAACCGGTCGTTCAAATCGAAAATGCGGACGGGGACCGTGATGCACAGAACGGTCGCGCCCGCGAAGCGAAACCGTATGAGTTATTCGTCTTGACGGATGAGGGCTCTGCCTCGGCATCTGAGATTTTGACGGGTGCGATGAAAGAAGGGGCAGGCGCGACAATCATCGGGACGAAAACGTTCGGAAAAGGCGTCGTTCAGACGGCGTTCGATCTAGAGGACGGTAGCAACTTGAAGTTGACGACGAGCAAATGGCTCACGCCGGACGGGAACTGGATCAATAAAAAGGGGATTGAGCCGGACATCGAAGTGAAACAACCGGACTTCTTCAATGTGACCCGTGTGTTGACAGAGGAAGAGTCACTGAAAGTCGGGGATTACGGCGATGCCGTTTCGAACTTGCATAAAATCTTGACGGGAATCGGTTATGAGCCAGGCGGTCAACCAGGGTACTATGGTGACACGATGGCAGACGCCGTAAAAGAATTCCAGACAGACAATGGTCTCGAGGCTTCTGGGACAGTCGATGAAGAGACAGCTTCGGCGCTCGAATCGAAATTGCTCGAGGCGATTCAAGATGAGGCGAACGATGCCCAATTGAACCGGGCGCTCGAAGAAGCCGCAAAATAACGTTGAATGAAAGAAAGGGTTGGACCGCGTGGAAGTTGTACGAATGAGTGTTACGGCTTTATTGACGTTGTTAGGTAGTCCGCTGTTTTGGGTGACACTCGTCGCCCTTACATACATATCGATGACACGAGTCAAACGAGAACGAGCCATGTTTCGTTCGAGACGACGCTCGCCGAAGTCGGAATGGAAGCATTTCATCTGGCCGAGTCTTCTTCTAGCGGTCCTCTCATCGGCCGCGACGATTTTACTTGAGACGACCATCACGTTTGAATGGGCCGTCTCGTTCACGGTGCTCTATACGCTCGTGGTGTTGACGATGCATCCGCGATTCTTCAATCCGGTGCTTCCGCTCCTTGTCTTGTTCGGAGTCGTCATGTTGCGAGATGTCGTCTCTTACGGGGCGCTCAGTGATTGGGTGAGAGAGCTCGCTCGAGTCGATTGGACGGTCTACGCGCTCACGTTCGGACTCGTCACACTCGCGGAAGCGATTCTCTTGCGCTGGAACGGGCCGAAAGAGACTTCCCCGACACTGATTTTATCCAAACGCGGTCAGTTTATCGGGGGGCATGTCGTCAAACGCATTTGGTTTTTCCCGCTCGTCGTCTTCTTGCCACCGACGTTCGGCCTCGACTGGCCGATGGTTCCAATCATTCTTCCGATTCCGATCGGAGTCAGTTTACTGTCGACCGGTGCGTTACCGGGAACGCTTCTCGCACGATTGAGCAACTATCGTGCGGTGCTCGCTTTGATTGCTCTCGCCCTATTCGGTATCTCGTATGTATGGGAAATCCCGTATGTCGACTATGCGTTGTTCGCTTTGTTCGTTCTCTATGAGCTTGGACTTCAGTGGATCAAACGAGAGAATCGGGGTACGACACCTGTCTTCATCAATGGAAATCGTGGGGCGGTCATCGTGGACACGCTTCCGAATTCACCAGGAGAGGCGATGCAGCTCATTCCAGGTGAGTCGATTTATAAAGTGAACGGCACAATCATCACGGGAGGGCACAGTTTTTACGAGGCGCTCCAGCAACATAAACCGTACATCAAGCTCGAGGTGTTGAATCTGAACGGAGATATTCGTTTTGTTCAACGGGCGATGTATGAGACCGATCCACACGAACTCGGTATCTTGTTCGTCGGGGAACCGACGAGCCCACGTGTCCGACTTCGTAAATTGTAAGAGTATCCATACGGGTACTCTTTTTTTTGCATACGAAAAAGGGCACCCGTGAGGATGCCCTTGCCACTTATACGTCAAGTTTTGATGGTTTAAATGCCATTGTTGCTTCGACAGCGTGTTGCCAACCTTTATAGAGTGCTTCGCGATGAGTTTCGTCCATATTCGGTTCGAACTTCTTGTCGAGTTTCCATTGGTCTTTCACTTCGGCTTGGTCTTTCCAGAAACCAACGGCTAGACCTGCCAAGTAAGCAGCACCGAGTGCAGTCGTTTCACTCACTTCCGGACGTTCGACCGGGACGTCGAGAATGTCCGATTGGAACTGCATGAGGAAGTTGTTGCTGACGGCTCCACCATCGACACGGAGCGTTTTCAAGTTGATGCCTGAGTCACTTTCCATTGACGTAAGGACGTCACGTGTCTGATAAGCGAGTGATTCGATCGTCGCACGGACCAATTGTTCTTTCTCCGTTCCACGAGTGAGACCGAAGATGGCACCACGCACGTCAGAGTTCCAATAAGGTGCACCGAGACCGACGAAGGCAGGAACGACGTAGACACCGTCAGTTGATTCGATTCGTGTCGCATACTGTTCCGAATCTTTCGCTGATTTCAACATCCGCAATCCGTCACGGAGCCACTGGATTGCCGAGCCGGCGACGAAAATCGATCCTTCGAGCGCGTATTCGACTTTTCCGTTATAGCCCCACGCAATCGTCGTCAAGAGACCATGGTCCGATTTGACGGCTTCTTCACCTGTGTTCATGAGCATGAAGCAACCCGTTCCATACGTGTTTTTCGCTTCACCTTTTTCGAAGCATGTTTGTCCGAACAAGGCAGCCTGTTGGTCACCTGCGGCTCCAGCAATCGGTACTTCGAATCCGAAGAAGTGATACGGGATCGTGTTCGCATAGACTTCACTCGAAGGTTTGACTTCAGGAAGCATCGATTTCGGTACCGTCAAAATCTCGAGTAACTCATCATCCCACTTCTGTTCGTAAATGTTATACATGAGTGTACGCGATGCGTTCGAATAATCTGTCACGTGGGCTTTACCACCTGAGAGTTTCCAGATGAGCCATGTGTCGATTGTTCCGAAGAGAAGTTCACCGTTCTCGGCTTTCTCACGAGCGCCTTCGACGTTATCCAAGATCCATTTGACTTTCGTACCTGAGAAGTAGGCGTCGATGAGGAGACCCGTTTTGTCACGGACCATGTCCGAGTGACCTGCCGCTTTTAGCTCTTCACAGATATCAGCAGTTTGACGTGATTGCCAAACGACCGCGTTGTAAACAGGGCGTCCTGTTTCCTTCTCCCAAACGACCGCAGTCTCACGCTGGTTCGTGATCCCGATTCCTGCGATTTCATTCGGGTCGATATCCGCCGAACCGAACGCTTCCGCCATAACAGCGAGGACAGAACCCCAGATCTCATTGGCGTTATGCTCAACCCAGCCTGGTTTTGGAAAGTACTGTTTGAACTCGCGCTGTGCGACTGTGACAATCTTTCCATCATGATCAAAAATGATTGCCCGTGAACTAGTCGTTCCTTGGTCCAATGCTAAAATATAACGTTTTTCTTTCGCCATATGTGATTTCCTCCTTCAAAATTATGTGTTAAGGGACGAGAATGCCGTAAATGAGTGCGGCGATGACAGCACCGATAATAGGACCGACAACTGGAATCCATGAATAGCCCCAGTCGGAAGAACCTTTTCCTTTAATCGGAAGGAATGCGTGTGCGATACGTGGCCCAAGGTCACGTGCCGGGTTGATCGCATACCCCGTCGTACCACCGAGCGAAAGACCAATCGAGACGATCAAGAAACCGACGATGAGCGGATTGAGTCCGTCTGCAAATGTGTTTGCCCCGAATGACAATAATGCAAAGACGAGAACGAAAGTTCCGATAATCTCACCAATCAAGTTGTACGGTGTACTTCGAATACCTGGTGCAGTAGAGAACGTTGCGAGTTTCAAGCCTGGATCGTCCGTCGCATCGTAATGCGGTTTGTAGTGGACATACACCAAACATGCCCCAATGATGGCCCCGATAAACTGAGCGAGGATGTAGAGTGGGACATCCGCCCATGGGAATTCTCCTGCTGTCGCGAGACCAATCGTGACGGCAGGGTTGATGTGTGCGCCTCCGTAAATACCGGCTGCGTAGACCCCGACCATAACGGCAAGACCCCAACCCATTGTGATAACAATCCAGCCAGAGTTTTCCGCTTTGGAATGGCGGAGGACGACGCCGGCGACGACACCGTTACCGAGCAGAATCAATAGCATCGTACCGATAATTTCACTTACAAATGCTGACATGTGATACTCCCCTTTCTCCCTTATGCAATTTGACTTACCACTTCATTATATGCCCAAAATGTAAGCGTTTTAAAACAGTGTTTTTCAAAAATCCTACTTTTTTCCTACAAATGTTCACATTTACACCTGTAAACTTCACATAAAGAGTCAGATAGAGAGCGACATGTATATGATTTTGACACTACTTTTTAAAAATCATGGGAATTTCAATTGAATAGGAACAAGGTCCAGGATCCGACTTTCCAAGTTCTATGCTACAAAAATGATTGTGAAGCGTTTCTCGAAGATTAAACGCAACAAGATTTGATGTTTCTTTTGAGACAGTAAAGGAAAAAGAAATGATGATATATAAGAGAAAAGGCTTAAATCTGTATGTAAGCTAATAAGCGAATATTTGTTCGTGTCTATGGTATAATCAAGACACTATGAAATGAGAAGGTGAGGAGTATCTTATGGAATCGATTCCGTTTGCATTACAATCTGAATTTCAACCAGGAGGTGACCAGCCTGAAGCGATTCGACAACTTGTCGAAGGCGTCAATCGGGGTGACCGTTATCAGACACTCCTCGGGGCGACTGGAACAGGGAAGACGTTCACCGTCTCGAACGTCATCCAAGAAGTGAAGAAGCCGACACTCGTCCTCGCTCACAACAAGACGCTCGCCGGTCAATTGTATTCCGAGTTCAAAGAGTTCTTCCCGAACAATGCGGTCGAGTACTTCGTCAGCTATTACGACTACTATCAACCGGAAGCGTACGTGCCTTCGACCGATACGTTTATCGAGAAGGATGCGTCCATCAACGATGAAATCGATAAGCTGCGTCACTCGGCGACGTCGGCTCTCTTCGAGCGGGATGATGTCATCATCGTCGCATCCGTTTCTTGTATATATGGTCTCGGTAACCCGGAAGAATATCGTAGTCTCGTATTGAGTCTCCGCATCGGTAAAGAGATGGGTCGTGATGAGATGCTTCGTAAGCTCATCGACATTCAATATGAACGAAACGATATCGATTTCCAGCGTGGACGTTTCCGTGTCCGTGGGGACGTCGTCGAGATTTTCCCGGCGTCACGTGATGAACACTGCATGCGAATCGAATTTTTCGGGGACGAGATCGACCGGATTCGTGAGATGGACCCGTTGACGGGTGAAATCATCGCGGACCGCGATCACGTCGCCATCTTCCCGGCATCCCACTTCGTCACGCGTGACGAAAAACTGCAAAAAGCAATCGTCAACATCGAAGCTGAACTCGAGGAGCAGCTTGAGAAGTTCCGTGAAGAAGGGAAGCTACTTGAGGCACAGCGTCTTGAGCAGCGAACGCATTACGATTTGGAGATGATGCGTGAAATGGGGTATTGTTCAGGCATCGAGAACTATTCGCGACACTTAAACTTAATGCCGGAAGGCTCGACCCCGTATACATTGATCGACTACTTCCCGGAAGACTTCCTCCTCGTCGCCGATGAGTCACACGTGACGCTCCCGCAAGTGCGCGGGATGTATAACGGGGACCAGGCACGGAAACAAGTGCTCGTCGATCATGGGTTCCGTCTCCCTTCTGCGAAGGATAACCGTCCGCTCAAATTCGATGAGTTCGAGAAGAAAGTGTCACAAGCGATCTTCATCTCGGCGACACCAGGTCCGTACGAGCTCGAACATACACCGAACATGATTGAGCAAATCATTCGTCCGACAGGGCTACTCGACCCGACCATCGAGATTCATCCGATCAAAGGACAAATCGACTACTTGATGGACCAGATTCGCGAACGCATCAAACGGGACGAGCGTGTCCTCGTGACGACGCTCACGAAGAAAATGGCAGAAGACTTGTCCGACTACTTGCGTGAAGCGGGAATCAAGGTCAACTATATGCACTCCGAGATCAAGACGCTCGAACGGATTGAAATCATCCGTGACCTTCGTCTCGGGAAGTATGACGTGCTCGTCGGAATCAACTTGTTGCGGGAAGGACTCGACATTCCTGAGGTCAGCCTCGTGACGATTCTCGATGCCGACAAGGAAGGGTTCCTTCGTTCCGATCGTTCGCTCATCCAGACGATTGGGCGGGCGGCCCGTAATGCGAACGGACACGTCATCCTGTTTGCGGATAAGATGACCGATTCGATGACGCGAGCCATCGATGAGACGGATCGTCGTCGGACGATTCAACAGGCTTATAATGAAGAACATGGCATCACGCCACAGACGATTCGTAAAGATGTCCGTGGGGTCATCCGGGCGACGGTCGAGGCCGAAGAAGAGGCGCTCGAATCGCTCAGTACGATGAAACCAGCCGAACGCGAGGCGGCGATTGCCAAATTAGAAGAAGAAATGAAGCAAGCGGCGCGCGATCTCCAGTTCGAGCGAGCGGCCGAATTGCGTGACTTAATCTTGGAGTTGAAGGTAGGGAATTAAATGGCTGAAAAGAAAAATGCGATTGTCATCAAAGGAGCACGCGTCAACAACTTAAAAAATATCGACATCGATATCCCACGTGACCAGCTCGTCGTCTTGACGGGCTTGTCCGGTTCCGGGAAGTCGTCGCTCGCGTTCGATACGATTTATGCGGAAGGGCAGCGACGCTACGTCGAGAGTTTATCTGCGTACGCTCGTCAGTTCCTCGGACAGATGGATAAGCCGGACGTCGATACGATTGAAGGCTTAAGTCCGGCCATCTCGATTGACCAGAAGACAACGAGCCGAAACCCGCGCTCGACCGTCGGAACGGTGACGGAGATTTACGACTATCTCCGACTCTTGTTCGCACGTATCGGGAAACCGGTCTGCCCGAACCACGGTATTGAGATCTCGAGTCAGACGATTTCGCAGATGGTCGACCAAGTGATGGAATTGCCGGAACGGACGCGACTTCAGATTTTGGCACCAATCGTGTCAGGTCGTAAAGGAACGCACGTCAAAGTGTTCGACTCGTTGAAAAAAGAAGGATTCGTCCGTGTCCGTGTGAACGGAGAGACCATCGAACTGACAGATGAAATCGAGCTCGACAAAAATAAGAAGCATTCGATTGAAGTCGTCGTCGACCGTCTCGTCGTCCGACCTGACGTCGAAGGGCGCCTTGCCGACTCTCTTGAGACGGCATTACGCCTCGCCGACGGCCGTGTCATCATCGACAAAATGGACGGGACCGAGCTTCTATTCAGCGAACACCACGCTTGCCCGATTTGTGGATTCTCGATTGGAGAACTCGAGCCACGTATGTTCTCTTTCAACTCACCGTTCGGGGCTTGCCCGACGTGTGATGGTCTTGGGACGAAACTAGACGTCGACCCAGAACTCGTCATCCCTGATCCGTCGAAGACATTAAAAGAAGGGGCGATCGCTGCATGGCAACCGACGAGTTCCCAGTACTATCCGCAACTGTTGGCGGCGATGTGCCAGCATTTCAACATCGACATGGACGTCCCGTTCGAGCGTCTGTCAAAACGTGACCAGGACCTCGTCTTGAACGGTTCTTCGGAAGAGTCATTCCTCTTCCGTTATGAGAACGACTTCGGTCAGGTCCGGACGAACACAATCTTCTTTGAAGGGGTGCTCCGTAACATCGAGCGACGCTATCGGGAGACGACGTCAGACTACATCCGCGAACAGATGGAGATGTATATGGCGACGCACGCCTGCCCGACATGTCACGGCTATCGTTTGAAAGAAGAGTCACTCGCCGTCAAGATCACGGGCCAGCACGTCGGACAAGTGACGGAAAAGTCTGTCGTGAATGCACTCGCGTTCTTCGAAGGACTGAATGAACAGCTCAGTGAAAAAGAGATCGCCATCGCCCGTCTTATCTTGCAGGAGATTCGAGAGCGACTCAGCTTCTTAAATAACGTCGGACTCGACTATTTGACGCTGTCTCGTGCCGCGGGAACTCTCTCAGGTGGGGAAGCTCAGCGGATTCGACTTGCGACGCAAATCGGTTCGCGCCTCACAGGTGTCTTGTACGTCCTCGATGAACCGTCGATCGGTCTTCACCAACGAGATAACGACCGCTTGATCGCCACGCTCAAACAGATGCGGGACATCGGCAACACGCTCATCGTCGTCGAACATGATGAGGATACGATGATGGAAGCCGACTATTTGATCGATATCGGACCGGGTGCCGGGGAGCACGGTGGACAAGTCATCGCTGCCGGCACGCCGAAGCAACTGATGAAAAACAAGAACTCGCTCACGGGTCAATACCTTGCCGGGAAGAAGTTCATCCCGCTCCCGGCTGAACGGAAGATGCCGGACGAACGGTTCTTGAAGATTCTCAAGGCAGAAGAAAACAACTTGAAAGATGTCGACGTCTCAATTCCGCTCGGGATGTTCGTCGCCGTTACGGGTGTATCCGGTTCTGGAAAATCGACGCTCATCAACGAGATTCTCTACAAATCGCTCGCGCACAACATGAACCGGGCTAAAGCGAAACCAGGGAAGCATAAGAAGATTGAAGGTCTCGAGCATATCGATAAAGTTATCGATATCGACCAATCCCCGATCGGACGTACACCACGTTCGAACCCGGCGACGTATACTGGCGTCTTCGACGACATTCGTGACGTCTTCGCCTCGACGAACGAAGCGAAGATGCGCGGCTATAAGAAAGGCCGTTTCAGTTTCAACGTGAAAGGCGGACGCTGTGAAGCGTGCCGTGGGGACGGGATCATCAAAATTGAGATGCACTTCTTACCGGACGTGTATGTTCCATGTGAGGTCTGTCACGGGAAACGCTATAACCGTGAGACGCTCGAAGTGAAGTATAAAGGGAAGACGATTGCCGATGTCCTCGATATGACGATTGAGGAAGGGCTCGAATTCTTTGACAAAATTCCGAAAATCAAGCGGAAGATTCAGACCATCTATGACGTCGGTCTTGGCTATATGAAACTCGGTCAGCCGGCGACGGAGCTTTCCGGTGGGGAAGCCCAGCGTGTCAAACTCGCCTCGGAGCTTCATAAACGTTCGACCGGAAAGACGATTTATATTTTGGACGAACCGACAACAGGTCTTCATGTCGATGATATTGCACGCTTGTTGAAAGTGTTGCAGCGCCTCGTCGAGAACGGGGACACGGTGCTCGTCATCGAACATAACCTCGACGTCATCAAGTCGGCCGATTATTTGATCGACCTCGGACCAGAAGGCGGGGACGGCGGCGGTCTCATCGTCGCGACGGGGACTCCAGAAGAAGTCGCCGAAGTGACAGGCTCGTATACCGGTAAGTATTTGAAGCCGGTACTCGAACGAGATGCGGCTCGCGTGAAACCAAAAGCAGGAAAAAAGAAATAAGTATAGAAATGGTGAGAAACGGGAAGGTAATTGACGTGCAACCAAATTGAAGGGGGAAAACGAACGTGAAACAAGAAATGCGTGAACTGATTCTCCAGCAAGTGAAGGAAGGCAAGATGACAATCGAGGAGGCGATGACGCAACTCGAGCGTCTCGAGCGCCTCGAACCAGAACAAGTCCAGGCGTTAGAAGATCGACAAGACACGGAAAAGGTGGATGCCTATTCGGTCGAATCGCTCACGACGAAACTAACGTCTGCGGTAGAAGGACTCGTCACGAAGCTTCGTGACAGCGACTTCTCCTTCAGCTCGAACTTCGGGCCGGAAGTGACGTATTCGAAATCATTCCCATTCACGGGTAGCGACATCTCACTCGATCTCTTCAACGCATCGGCGACCATCGTCTCGTCAGATGCAGAAGATTGTGAGCTCATCGTGACCGGTCGTCCGCTTCGCCAACAAGACGCGGACAAAGCTCTCGAACAGTTGCAATCGGCGGTCAAGCATTCCGTCATCGGGGACCGTCTCGTCGTCTCCTTGCGTGACAAGCTCGTCCGGGCCCACGTGGAACTGTACGTCCCGCACCACCATTTCAACCATCTTCATATTCAGACGTTGAACGGGGAAGTCCGTGCCGATGGTTTGGACGTCGAGAACGTCCGCGTGCAAACGGCGAACGGTCGCGTTGTCCTACATGAAGTACACGCGTCTGAACTCCTTCTCAATACCGGAAACGGGACAGTCGAGGTAGAAGGTGTTGAGGCGGAGCTCGTGCACGTCCGTACCGGAAACGGGGCCGTCATCGTCGGAGGGAAGTACGATAAAGCATCCCTCAAGACAGGGAACGGCAACATCCGCGCGGAACTCGCGACAGCACGTCCGGCCAAGTTCGAACTCGCCTCGCTCGCCGGAAACATTCGACTCGTGTTGCCACACGGCGTCGAGGTGGAAGGAGAACTCGAGACGAACTTCGGGGGACTCCACTGCTTACTCGACGAACTCGAAATCATTCGTGACCGAAAAGACGTTGCGCAGCGTCGTCTCGAATTCTTGTCCGGTCGGGGTCAAACACCTCGCATCGAAGTCGAAGCGGGTACACGTACCGGTACAATCGATTTGGAACACGGATCGGTGTATACACCGTCGACTTTCCTTGAGGAAGAACAGACGGAGCCGTCGGATCCGGTCGATCCCGTCGACCCAGCCGATTTGAATAATCCGTTCCATCAACAATAAGCAAATCCCGAAGGCGCCGCCTTCGGGATTTTTTTGATTATAAATTCATTTCATACTCCATCTGTTGCCAATCCATCATCTGTGTATCAAACATCGTGAATGCACTAATGGCAAAGACGATAAAGAGGACGGGACCGGCAATGAGCAAGATGATGCCGAGAAGTCGCATCGATTTCGAACGATTCCAGTAGAAGATGATCCCGACAATCATCGAGATGAGCGCACCGGATAAGAAGAATCCGATGATATTCAAAATGAACAAGAGCAAGACCGTCTCGTTTTTCGTCGCCGCATACTCTTTCCACATATCAATCAATGACTTGATGATGTAGATGAGCGTCCCGATTCCGATGACGAGCGCGATGAGCACGACAATCCAAAACAACGCATCCATATTTTCACCTCCTCTATTTGCCTATACCCTTCCTACGAACGCCATGTATGAAAGTTTCAACAATTTTTTGACACGTTCTTCATCACTTCCCTAACGCTTCCGAGAAAGAGCTATGATACAATAATGAGCGTGAAAGGGGCAGATACTGATGCAAAATATCGTACGT
This sequence comes from Exiguobacterium sp. MMG028, assembly GCF_027947425.1. Classification (NCBI taxonomy): domain Bacteria; kingdom Bacillati; phylum Bacillota; class Bacilli; order Caryophanales; genus Exiguobacterium; species Exiguobacterium sp. MMG028. The sequence continues at coordinate 20,344 of NZ_JAQJIN010000002.1, read as the reverse complement.
ACAGCTCAAGTCGTTGAGCGTTTTAAACTTCAAGTCATTGCGGGAGAAGAGGGCCTTCATCGTCCGGTCGCCACACCTGACCTTAGTCGACCAGGACTCGTCCTCGCCGGTTATTACACGCACTATGCGAAAAATCGTCTTCAAGTGCTCGGGAAGACGGAGTTGACTTTCTATGCGAGCTTATCGGAAGAAAAGCGTCGCGAGCGTGCCCGTATTTTATGTACGGAATCGACACCTGGGATTTTAATCACACGTGGATTTGATATTCCGACAGAAATCGAAGAAGAAGCGGAAGCGGCAAACGTCCCACTCATGCGGACGAATGCGGTGACGACATCAATCGAGTCGCAAATCACGAACTTCCTCGAGATGGAACTTGCACCGATGACAGCGATGCACGGCGTCCTTGTCGATATTTACGGCGTCGGCGTCCTCATCAAAGGACAGAGTGGTGTCGGGAAATCCGAGACCGCGCTTGAACTCGTCAAACGGGGGCACCGTCTCGTCGCCGATGACTCGGTCGAGATCCGTCAAACGGGCGACCAACTCCTCGTCGGTTCAGCACCGAAGCTGATTCGCCACTTACTTGAGATTCGTGGAATTGGCATCATCGATGTCATGACCTTGTTCGGCGCAGGTGCGGTCCGGTCGCATAAGAAGATCAGTCTCATCGTCAACTTAGAGAACTGGGACGCTGGAAAAGTGTACGACCGCGTTGGGCTTGATCACAACACGATGAAGATCATCGACAGTGAAGTCCCGCTCCTCACGATTCCTGTGCGCCCAGGTCGAAACTTGGCGGTCATCATCGAGGTTGCAGCGATGAACTATCGTCTGCAAAACATGGGCATCAATACGGCTGAAGAGTTTGCGGAACGTCTCGCGAACGCGATTCAGGACACTGAAGGAGACTTGTGATTATGGTAGAACCGACATTTGATCGTGTAGCGTTTGAAATCGGGTCTCTGCCGATTTACTGGTATGGTATGATTATCGCCTTCGGGGCAATGCTCGGACTTGTCCTTGCCCTTTACGAGGCGAAGCGCATCAACTATGATTCGGAACGACTCGTTGACGTTGTCATCTGGTCGATCCCGATCAGTATTATCTTCGCGCGTATTTACTACGTGACGTTCCAATGGGATTACTACTCAGAGAATCTCGGACAGATCATCGATATCCGTCAAGGCGGGATTGCCATTCACGGTGCGATCTTCGGGGCACTCCTTGTCGTCATCGTCTATTGTATGCGAAAATCGATGTCGTTCTGGAAAGTCACAGACATCTTGGCACCATCACTTCTCCTCGGACAAGCCATCGGGCGCTGGGGGAACTTTATGAACCAAGAGGCCCATGGTGGCGAAACGACGCGTAGCTTCCTTCAAGATACGCTCATGCTACCGGATTGGATCGTCAATCAGATGTATATCGACGGGGCATACTATATCCCGACGTTCCTCTATGAAAGTGTATGGAACATCATCGGGGTCATCCTCCTCGTCGCATGGCGCATGATCGGCAACCCGCGCCGTGGGTACATCTTCTTGTCGTACCTCGTCTGGTATTCAATTGGTCGCTTCTATATCGAAGACCTCCGGACCGATAGCCTCATGTCAGGTGATTTGCGTGCGGCTCAGATGGTGTCGATTGTCTTGATCCTCTTCGGTATCGTCATGATGGTCCTTCGCCGTAACGCGAAACGATACAATGACCCATCAGAGAAAGGATTGTTTGATTAATGGATACGCTCTTATTTGACTTAGACGGTACGTTACTCGATACGAACCCGCTCATCATCGCCAGCTTCCGTCATACGTTCGACTATTATTTCCCGGAACATACGTATCGGGATGAGGACATCTATCGCTTCATCGGACCGACGCTCGAAAAATCGTTCCGTGAATTGAACGAAGCAGAATGGAAAGAGATGCAGGCGTTCTATCGGAGTTTCAACATCGCTATGCACGACCAACTTGTCGCTGAGTACCCGGGTGTCATCGAAGGCTTATATCGCCTTCATGCGAAAGGGTACAAGATGGGCGTCGTTACATCGAAAGGGCGTCCGGTCGTCGAACGGGGCCTTCGGTTGTTCAAAATCGACCACTTGTTTGATGTCGTCGTGACAGCTGACGATGTCGAGAATGAAAAGCCGCACGCCGAACCGGTCGAACGTGCTCTTCAAGCGCTCGGCTCGTCACCGGAGCGAGCGGTCATGGTCGGTGACAACGATACGGACATCTTCAGTGGGAAGAACGCTGGGACGAAGACGGTCGCTGTCGGGTGGGCTTTAAAAGGTCGCCCATTCCTCGAGTCACTCGAGCCGGACGTCATCATCGACTCAATGGAACATTTCGAGGCATGGCTCGACGAGGTCAGCGTCCATGCGTAAGACGAAACGGTTTCGTATCGACGGGCCGAACCCGCTTTGGCAGATGTATCGGACGATTCGCTTCCTACGTGTCTTCAAAAACACAGCGGTCGTGCTCGTCGGGCGTTACTTCCCTTCGGTGAAGGCGAAGCGGTGGTTATACCGGACGTTTCTCGGGATGAACATCGGAGAGTATAGCGCTCTCGCCCTCATGGTCACGCCGGACGTCATGTTTCCGGAACGGATCACCATCGGTCGGAACACGGTCATCGGATTCAACTCGACGATTCTCTGTCATGAGTATCTCGTCGATGAGTATCGAATCGGAGATGTCGTCATCGGAAATGAAGTCTTGATTGGAGCGAACGTGACCATCTTACCGGGCGTCACGATCGGCGACGGTGCTGTCGTCGGTGCAGGTGCGGTCGTGCATCGCGACGTCTTGCCGGGAGAGCGGGTCGTCGGTTCGAAGCTCCAGTCGCTGACACATATTTGACACAATTTTTCGCAAAATGTTTTTATGCCTCTTTTGTATAGAGACATGAAAGAATACTTGAGCGGTATCACTTTTTTTAAAAGGGATGCCGCTTTTTAATGGGAAAATGAACCGAAATGAAGGAATCATATTTTCGCTCAAAAACAATTTTTGAACCTAGTAAAAAATATTCATTATAGAGGGAATATAGTCGCAATTTTTTTTAACTTTTTCAGTTGCCCTCGTTGTTCGAGTGCGGTATTCTTATCCCTGCAACTAAAAAAAGATTTAGAGATGATGTGGAGGATTTAGAATATGGAAGCGAACTATGAAGCAGTAATGACGCTACCCGAACCAGAATCTCCGCTCGCTGCGGAGCTCCACTACTATAGAGGTCGTCGTGCGTTACGGGAAGGTCGCCTAGATGAAGCGACTTTTTTCATGGCTGAAGCGACAGCGGCAGCCACGCATCGCGTCGACTATCATAAACAGTACGCAGAACTGTTATTTGAAGTAGGGGAGGTCTACCACGCCAATGACGTGTGGAAACGAGTATTAGAGCTCGACGAGACCGCGACAGAGGCGCTCTATCATTTAGCGAGCAACTGTGCCTATGTCTCTCAATATGAAGAAGCGGCGAACTATGCATCTGAATATCTCGCCCGTGACACGAAAGGTCACTACGCAGAAGCCGTGCAATCCCTTCTCGAACTAATCGAACTCGAACAAGAGCTCGAGGACGAGGAAGAAGACGAATTGATCACATGGCATTCAGAAGCGCAGCGTCAAATCGACAAAGGACGGCTTTTTGCGGCAAAGGCGACGCTCGAGCGTTTGATCGGGCAGTATCCATCGTTTTGGCCGGCTTATAACAATTTATCCGTCGTCAGTTTTTACCTCGGCGACGACCAAGCGGCGTTTCGGACGCTCGAGTACGTGCTCGATCAAAATCCGGGCAACTTGCATGCGATCTTGAACACGATTCTTCTATTGCATGAAGCAGGACAATCCGAAGCGGCGATGCAATTATCGACGCCACTCACACGTGTTCGTCCACTCCAGTTTGATTTACGTTACAAATTGGCGACGACACTCGCGCTCGTCGGTCATTATGACCGTGCGTATGAAGAGTTACGTCTATTGAAAGAACGCGGGTTTCGCGGTGACGCATTGTTCGGGCATTGGCTCAGCGTGTCTGCCTATAAGACAGGACGATTAGAAGAGGCAGCCACCTACTTGAACAAAGATGAGATGAAACGGTTCGAAGAGAAGCAAAGTTTCGATATTCGAGAAAACCTCGAGTTTCGTTCGGCGCTCGTCCAAGGACTTCGTCAAGAGACGGACTTGGCTCGGGTCGAGATCATTCGAATCATTTCTAACCTGAAAGACGATGAGGCGTTTGAAGCGCTCGCGCTGACGAACGCCGTGACGGAGAACGAGACGGTCCGTGCGTTTGCGGAGATGTGTCGTGCCGACCTCTGTCAGCAACCGTTCCAAGGAGACGCTCGTGTCAAACGCGCGTTTGATGCCCTCGTCCTTGCCGAAGCGCATGTTTCGGAAGCGGAACGGATGAGCCTAGAAGGTGATTTTTATGAACGATTTGCTACGCTTCTGTTATCGGACGAAGCATTCATGGACGTAACGGCATCGGCCGCTGCGCTCGTCTGGATGTTTTATACGAAACGAGACGCCTTGATTCTCGAGGACTGTGCGAATGCCTTCCATCTCCCGGTCGACACGTTGACGGAGACGGTTCGTGCATTCAAACGGACACTCGAACAAGCATAAAGATAGACGATACCCATACAGGTTTCTTATACTAAAGGCAATCAATATTTTGCAGAGGTGGAATCAACATGACAGAAGAAAAAATTTATGACGTCATTATCATCGGTGCCGGTCCTGCCGGAATGACCGCTGCGCTATATGCTTCACGTGCGAACCTTTCAACACTTATGATCGAACGCGGAATTCCGGGTGGTCAGATGGCCAACACGGAAGACATTGAGAACTACCCAGGATACGACAGCATTCTCGGTCCTGACTTGTCTCAAAAAATGTTCGACCATTCGAAAGCGTTCGGTGCGGAGTATGCGTATGGGGACGTACAAAGCATCTCGGATGAAACAGAATACAAAATCGTGCATGCGCACAACCGCGACTATAAAGCGCGTGCCATCATCCTCGCCTCTGGTGCTCAGTATAAGAAAATCGGTGTACCGGGTGAAGAAGAACTCGGCGGCCGTGGCGTATCGTACTGTGCGGTATGTGACGGAGCATTCTTCAAAGGCAAAGATCTCTTCGTCATCGGTGGTGGCGACTCAGCCGTTGAAGAAGGTGTCTTCTTGACACGTTTCGCGAACAAGGTGACGATCGTTCACCGTCGTGATGAGCTCCGTGCTCAAAAAATTCTTCAAAAACGTGCGTTCGACAATGAGAAAATCGATTTCATTTGGAACCACACATTGAAAGAAATCACAGAGAAAGACGGTAAAGTCGGTGGCGCTCGTCTCGTCAGTACAGTTGACGGTACGGAGACAGACCACGAAATCGACGGCGTCTTCATCTATATCGGCATGAACCCGATCACTGGATTCGTCCAAGACCTCGGGATCACGAACGAGCAAGGTTACATCGTCACGAACGAGGCGATGGAAACGAAGATTCCAGGAATCTTTGCTGCCGGTGACGTTCGTGATAAAACGCTCCGCCAAGTCGTTACGGCGACGAACGACGGATCGATTGCCGCTCAGAACGCTCAGCACTTCATCGAGGGGCTCCTCGAATCGTTGCAAGAACAAAACGCATGATTCAAGAAGGTAGGACTGCGGGGAACCGCGGTCCTTCTCTTTTTTTCGGACGTTCGTTATACTAGATGGAGAGAGCTACACACACGGCTCGGTTGTCAATTTTAAGGGGGCGTCAGCGAGATGGAAGATTTTAAAGGATTAGAAGAATTGATCATCATCAGCGGAATGAGCGGGGCTGGGAAGTCGGTCGCGATGAATAGTTTCGAGGATCTCGGCTATTTCTGTGTCGATAACTTGCCACCGGTTCTTTTGCCACAATTGATTGATGTCATCAGCTCGGTCCGACCGAAAATCGCGGTCGCCATTGATACACGTACGAGAGATTTTATCGATAGCCTGTTCATCGTCATCGACGATTTAGAAAAGAAGAACGTACACCCGCATCTTCTGTACTTAGAGACGCGTGACGATGTGCTCGTTCGTCGCTATAAAGAGACGCGGCGGTCACATCCGCTCGCACCAGAGGATGCGCCACTCGTCGGCATCCAGATGGAGCGCGAACTGTTGGAAGGGTTCCGCGACCGTGCCCATACGCTTTATGACACGAGTGATTTGAAGCCGCAGATGCTGAAGGACCGCATCTTGCAACAGTTCAACGAGGAACGCATCCCGTTCACGGTCAACTTTATGTCGTTCGGATTCAAACACGGGGTCCCACTCGATGTGGACTTACTGTTCGACGTCCGCTTCATCACGAACCCGTTCTATATCCCTGAGCTGCGACCGCTCACGGGTCAGACGACTGAAGTGCAAGACTACGTCATGTCACATCCGGAAGCGCGGGCGTTTTATAAGAAGTTGATCGATATGCTCGAATTCCTGCTTCCACAATATAAGCGGGAAGGGAAGACGCAGATTGTCGTGGCGTTCGGTTGTACGGGTGGGAAACACCGTTCAATTACGTTCGCCGAAAAAGTGTCGGAGCATTTCGCGGAACGCTACAACGTGAAGACGGTCCACCGTGACCTTGCCCACGCGACGAAGGAGAAATAATATGAGACGAGATCGGAAAGTAGTGGCCATCGGTGGGGGGACAGGTTTGTCCACCCTCGTCCGTGGCTTGAAGCATTATCCGCTCGACATCACCGCCATCGTCACGGTCGGGGACGACGGAGGCAGCTCAGGACGTCTACGCGACGAATTTCATATGTTGCCCCCGGGCGACATCCGAAACGTCATCCTGGCCCTGTCAGAAGTCGAGCCGTTGATGGATAAGATCTTACAGTATCGTTTCGACACGGGGTATGGCCTAGAAGGTCATTCCCTCGGGAACTTGATGCTGACGGCGGCGACGCATATTTGTGAAGGCTCGTTCGTCAAAGCGATCGACGTCATGTCTCAGCTCTTGAACGCACAAGGGAAAGTGTTGCCGGTGACGGAGACGCTCATGACGCTTGCGGCGGAATTTGAGGATGGGACGATCGTCAAAGGTGAATCGAAGATCCCACTCCATCAGCAGCCGATCAAACGTCTGTTTTTACTCGAAGAAGGCATCAAGCCGGCCCCAGGGGTCGTAGAAGCAATCGAGTCAGCAGACGTCATCGTGCTCGGCCCAGGGAGTCTCTATACGAGCATTATCCCGAACCTACTCATCCCAGACGTGCGAGAAGCCATCGTCCGTTCGCAAGTCCCGGTCGTCTATATTTGTAACGTCATGACACAACCGGGCGAGACGAAGGGCTATGACGCCATGAAACATTTAAAATCCATCGAAGCTTATCTCGGGAAGGCGTCGATTGATACGATTGTCGTCAATAACGAGCCAATCGATGAAGAATATTTAGAGCGTTACCTCGAGGACGGATCGGAAGAGGTCCGCTTCGACCGGAAGAAACTCCGAAACTATGGAACGAATGTCCTTGCAGGAGATATCGTCGATTACAATCGGGATTACATCCGTCACGACTCCGACGCCATCGCCGGACTCGTCATGCAACGGGTGCTTCGGATCAAGAAGCCGCGCTCGTTCCAACAGTTAGAATTGAAATAAGAATTGTTTGAAATACAGAAAGGAGGGGGACTCGATGAGCTTTGCATCAGATGTGAAGAAAGAATTGACACAACTTGAAGTGAATGACGCCGAGGCGAAAGCGGAATTGTCGGCACTCGTTCGGATGAACGGGGTCATCTCGCTCGCCCTAGGACGAGGCATGACGCTCGACGTCTCGACCGAAAACGCCTCGATCGCCCGTCGGATGTATTCGTTGATGAAACGTCTCTACGACCATCCATTAGATTTGTTCGTACGGAAGAAAATGCGTCTGAAAAAGAATAACGTCTACATCGTCCGTGTGTCACAGCACGCGGAGACGATGCTTCGTGACCTCGAGATTCTCGGGGAGCATTATGAGATGATCCGGACACTGAACTCGGATATGACACGTGACGAGAACTTGGCACGCGCCTACTTGCGTGGGGCTTTTCTCGCTGGGGGATCCATCAACCATCCGAAGACGTCGTCGTATCACCTCGAAGTCTACAGCTTGTATGAAAACCATAACCAGGCGCTACGCGATTTGGCGAATCGATTTGATTTGAATGCGAAGACGCTCGAACGGAAAAAAGGGCACATCCTCTATATGAAGGAGAGCGAGAAAATCTCAGACTTCCTCAAGTTGATTGGTGCGACACGGGGAATGCTCGAATTTGAGGATGCACGCATCATCAAGGACATGCGCAACTCCGTCAACCGTCTCGTCAACTGTGAGACGGCCAACTTGAACAAGACGGTCGGGGCGGCGTTACGCCAAGTCGAGAACATCAAGTTCTTGGAGCGGACAGTAGGACTCGATGTCTTGCCGAAAAAACTTCGGGAAATCGCTGAACTGCGTGTCACGCATCAAGACGTCTCGTTGCAAGAACTCGGGGAGATGCTCGAGTCAGGTCCAATCTCGAAGTCTGGAATTAACCATCGACTTCGTAAAATTGACCAAATTGCCGAGCGTGTGCGGAGTGGCGACGAGATTGCCTCATCGTGACGCGGTTGCACCAAAACCATTCTTCCTATATAATAAGCAACTGGAATAGGTTTACTGAATAGGAATTAAAGGAGCTTCATCACTATGTCGAATGAAAAGAAAAGATTATCGCTCACGATTGACGCTAAGCTCGACCAAGTCATCACGGAGCGCGCAAAAGAAATCGGAATTCCGAAGAGTGCACTCGTCACGTTCGCAACAAGCCTTCTCTTGAACCAACTTCGTGCAGAAGAGTTGTTGAACGGAGATAAGAACGCGATCTACGAAGTGATTCGTAAAGACTATGAATTGCTTACGAGCGTGAAAAATCTAGATACGAAATAATCAGGTTGACTTCGGTCAGCCTTTTTTAGTTGCATCTCTCTCTGAAATTTGGAATAGTGGTGGTAATGAATTTGAACGGAGGTCGATCGAATGGGTCAAATCTTACTCATCCTATTGCTACAACTTATCTACGTCCCGGTGCTCACGCTCCGGACAATCATGCTCGTGAAAGGGAAGACCGTCATCGCGGGTCTGTTCGGAACGCTTGAGACACTCATCTACATCTTCGCACTCGGAATCGTATTCCAAGATTTGACGACGCTCGGTATGATCGTGTACGCAGTCGGATTCGGGCTCGGGATTTTACTCGGTGGCTACGTCGAACGTAAACTCGCCATCGGCTACAACATGATCCAAGTCCACACGAAAGAATATCCGGCAGAGCTCATTCAACAGATGCGCGACAATGGCTACGGGGTGACACATTACCAAGGACAAGGTCGAGACGGTGTCCGTTATCGTCTGGACGTCTTGGCAGCCCGTACACGGATGAAAGAATTGCGTGAACTCGTCGAGAAGCATGAGCCGAAGGCGTTTCTCGTCGCATTCGACCCGATCGACTTCAAAGGCGGCTATATGATGAAAGGACTGCGTCGTCCGAAATGACGCACAAGACTCACGGAAGTGGGTCTTTTTTTGTTGGAGTAGGGATTTTACTGCATGATAGGGAATGAGTGAGGAAAGGAGATGAGACCGTGAAGCGTAATCGACGTTTTTGGATTGTATTGATTGGGTTACTTGTCGGTGTAGGGGTGATCTATGCCGCCGTGTCTTGGTTCGGTGATGGGGACGACCCTGTCAAACCGCCGCTGCCGACGGTTCGTGTCGGCTCGGTGACGGCGGAAGTAGAACAATCGACGTATTGTTGGGAAGCCGGCAGTCGTGCGACGTGCGCCGACTATGGCTTGCCGGAAGCGGATGACCTGCAACTCATCACGGTCAAACCGGGTGACGCGATTGACGTTGTCTACCATGCTGACCCGGTGGAATCGAGTTTCTTTCAGATTGAGGACGGAGAGCTCGTCCCGGCTGAACCGGTCGTACCAGACGAACCCGGTATTTATCTATACGAGGTCGGCGGGGAATGGACGCAGGGCGACAGTCGATACGTGTTCGGTGTCAGGGTACCCGAAAACTAATGGTTGACCTGCCTCTTAGGGACGACTGTACAGTGAAGATAGGAGGTGGGAACACAGTGATTCCGATTGGAAGAGTGGCACATGTGACTGGATTATCGGTCAAAGCCATCAAATTTTACGAAGGGCGCGGTTTGATTCGACCGACACGATCGGGCAACCAATATCGGATGTATGGGATGAAAGAGATTCGACGGTTGAGTGAAATCAAACGATTGCGCCAAATCGGGCTCAGTTTAGAGCAGATTCAATCAGGTCAGTCGACTGATACGCTACTTGAAACACGGTTATGTGAAGTCAGGAAAGAAATCGAACAGCTTTGCCAAATCGAGAGACAGATTCGGTCGATGCAGTCAGGAGGGGATGACATGAACATTCGATATGAAACATTACGTGAACCGATTACAGTCTATGGATATGGGAGTACGTTAGAAGAAATCCCGAAGGTGTGGGCCAGACTCCAACCAGAATTGACGACAGATGAGTCATACGGCGTCTGCCTCCCACAAGAGAACGGCTATGTGGCTGGCATGACGAAGCCTGTGAGTGGGGAAGAATCGCGACAAGTCGAACTGACCGAAGGGAACTATATCGTCGCGACGGTCGAAGGGGGTATCCCGATGATTCCTACAACGTACGAACAACTGTTAAACGTTCCAGACGTGATGCTTCGCGACGCCGTCGACTTTGAACGTTATATTCACGGTCAAGGCGGAGCGGACGACATGATTGAAGTCTGGATGCCCATCGAATAGAAAAAGACGTTTCCCGTTTGATGGGGAAACGTCTTTTGTATGATTAGCGTGTCATGACTTTGTCGATGAGACCGTAGTCTTTCGCTTGGTCAGCTGCCATGAAGTAGTCACGCTCTGTGTCGCGCTCGATGACTTCAAGTGGCTGTCCAGTGTTCTCTGCCATGATTTGGTTCAATTTCTCACGCATTTTGATGATGCGTTCTGCGTGAATCTTAATGTCTGACGCTTGGCCTTGTGTGCCGCCGAGCGGTTGGTGAATCATGATTTCTGCGTTCGGAAGTGCGAAGCGTTTTCCTTTTTCACCGGCTTGGAGCAAGAAGGCACCCATCGATGCAGCCATTCCGATACAAATCGTCGACACGTTCGGCTTGATGAAGTTCATCGTGTCGTAAATCGCCATGCCCGCTGTGATCGAACCACCTGGGCTGTTGATGTAGAGCGAGATGTCCTTTTCTGGATCCTCAGCTGCGAGGAAGAGAAGCTGTGCGACGATTGAGTTCGCGACGTTGTCGTCAATCGCACTTCCGAGAAGGATGATACGGTCTTTGAGCAAGCGTGAGTAGATGTCGTACGCGCGCTCCCCACGGCCTGTCTGTTCGATAACTGTTGGAATTAACATTGAATCTGCCTCCTTTATGTAGGTTGTAAGTTCATCATACCTGTATAGTCAATGTTGGTCAAACGATAGTCATCGTTTTTCACCTATTCCACGATTTTCTCGTTATGAAACGAAAAAGAGACCAGGCAATCTGCCTGATCTCTACATCTGATACACCCGGAGAGATTCGAACTCCCGACACCTGGCACCGGAAACCAGTGCTCTATCCCCTGAGCTACGGGTGCATGTGTGTGACACGAATTTATTATACATTTGTTTTATTAAAAAAGCAATCCTGTTCATTACGCTTTTTTGAGCGCGCATGGATTTGGTTCGTTACAATAGAGAAGAGGGGGGAGGACGATGCAACGGCAAGAACAAAAACAAGTGCAACAGCAACAGATGACGCAAGACCTTGTGCAACGGCTACCGGTGCTCGAGGCGGACCGTCTGGCGCTCTCGTTTCGTCTCGCACGTCTGGCGCGCCATAATCCAAACATTCATATCGGGAGCGGGGATCTCGGATGGGTAGCGGATGCGGCGAGCGCGTTCGAAGAGAAGCTGTTCACCCAGATTCGAGAAGGAAGCGGCAGCGACTCGGAGAAAGAGCTGAGACGACAGCTCGTCCTGTTGCTCGACCATCGGGGACTATTGCCGGATATGAATGACGTATTGGCAGAGCGACTCGGTGTCGACGTGACTCAAATCGAACAGGCGAGACAGGCACTCTTATTTCTTGAACCAACGGGAATCGGGGCGAGAACGGAACGAGAGTGTCAGTATCGGCATGCAATCGAACATGAGGACCCACGCGTCGTCGATGTATTTGATGCGATTGAGAGTGGCGTGAGCCAAAAACAGATGGCGAGCGTGCTCGCGATTTCAGATGAAGAGCTCGCCCATTTAGAGCGAATCGTCGCGACACTGCCTAAACGTCCTTTATTATATGAAGAAACGGGTCACGTCTTTCCGGAAGTCGAAGTGCAATATGAAGATGGAGAACTAATCACAACGTGGCTCAGTCCGGAACTTGACGCGACGCGAGTCGGCAATGACCGCGAGGCGAAATGGTGGATGACATCCCTTGCGATGCGAAACGAGACGTTACGAGAGATATGGGCTGTTATCGCGTCACGTCAGACCGAGTGGCTGAAAGGAGAACTCGTCCTCAATCCGCTAACCCGTCGGACTGTCGCACAACAAATCGGCAAGCACGAATCAACAGTCGGGCGTGCCATTCAAGGGAAGTTTGCGAAGACTGAAGGCGGGATCATGGAGTGGAAACACTTTTTCGTCCGGTCGACGAGTCATGGGCATTCACCGTTCATGATCAAGCGGACGCTCGCAGAACTGATTCAACGGGAGAAGGCCCCACAAAGTGATCAGGCACTCGCGGACGAACTCGCCCGATACGGCTATCCAGTGACGAGACGGACCGTGACGAATTATCGGGAAGAACTTGGATTCGGCAACTCACGTGAGCGTGAGCGGCAGTTATGGAAGGGATGATGGAAATGAAACTAACTTTATATAAACGTGACAATTGTTCGCTCTGTGACGAGGCGCTCGTCATGCTCGAATGGCTGCAGGAGGATTACCCAATCGAGCTCGAACAGATTGATATTACGGGAGATGAGGGTCTCGAGGCGAAGTACCTCTTCGAGATCCCTGTTCTTATACACGAAGGAGAAGTCATCAGTCAAGGGCGATATGATGACAACAAAGTTGAAGATTTTGTTAAGTATACGCTTACATCGAAAAAAAACGTTTGAAGGGGTTGCCAGACGGAAAAGTGATTGATAAGATGAACTCGTAGCGGTGGGACGCAAATAAAAAAGTGGGACAAAAATTGTCCACACTTAAAGTCGAGGGGGTAAGAGCATGATCCAGCAACTGATTCACGTTCAGAAGCAAATTGTCCCTGACCTGCTCGATACGCTCCGACATCGTTACGATATCTTACACTATGTCCGCTTGATGCAGCCGATTGGCCGCAGGACACTCGCAACGAGTTTGGGACTGACCGAACGGGTACTCAGACGAGAAGTCGACTTTTTGAAAGACCAAGGTCTTCTTTACGTCGCTACTCAAGGAATTTCCCTCAGTGAGACGGGACGAAACGTCTTACGAGACTTGCACGAGGTCATGGGAGAACTTCTCGGGATCTCAGAAGTGGCAAGAGAGCTCGAAAAGAAATTAGGGGTTCGCCAAGTCGTCATCGTACCAGGTGATTCAGATGAGACATTCTGGGTTCAACGCGATATCGGACGGGCAGCGGTCACGCAGTTAAAAGCGCGGCTCGCACCGGATGATAACGTGATTGCGGTAACAGGTGGAACGACGATGGCATCGGTTGCGGCGATGATGTCGCCCGATAAAAAAGAACGCCCGATGCATTTTGTGCCCGCACGCGGAGGTCTTGGAGAAACGCTTGAACTTCAAGCGAATACCGTCTGCTCACGCATGGCGGACCGGGCCCACGCAGACTATCATCTTCTACATATTCCGGATGAAGTGTCACAAGAGACGTTCGACCGGATGGTGGAGGAACCTAGTATTAAAAATGTACTGGAAATGATTAGAGCGGCGCGAATTGTGGTACATGGAATTGGTGAGGCAGAAACGATGGCAAAACGCCGTCACGCATCACCGGAGCATTTGCGGATGATTGAACGGCATGACGCCGTCGCCGAAGCATTCGGATATTATTTCAATGCGGAAGGTGAGATCGTCCATCGCGTCAAGACGGTCGGGATCCAACTCGAAGAGCTGGATGACATGGATACCGTCATCGCGGTTGCCGGAGGAAAATCGAAGGCACAGGCGATCGCCGCTTATGCGAAACACACGTCGAACATCATCCTCGTCACAGACGAAGGTGCGGCGAAAGAATTATTAACTTGTTATTAAAGAGTTGACCCCCCGTTGGCTCTTCAATAAATAGCTTCTACCCTAAGGAGGAAATTAACATGGCAGTAAAAGTTGGTATTAACGGATTTGGACGTATCGGTCGTTTGGCATTCCGCGAGATCATCAAAAACGAAGGAATCGAAGTTGTTGCAATCAACGACTTGACAGACACGAAGATGCTTGCGCACCTTCTCAAGTATGACACGACTCAAGGTCGTTTCGACGGAGAAGTTGAAGTACACGACGATCACTTCCTCGTAAACGGAGAGAAAGTTATCACGCTCGCTAACCGTAACCCTGAAGAACTTCCATGGGGAGACCTCGGTGTAGACATCGTTCTCGAATGTACTGGATTCTTCACTTCTAAAGAAAAAGCTGAGCTTCACTTGAAAGCTGGCGCGAAGAAAGTTGTTATCTCGGCTCCTGCTACAGGTGACATGAAGACTGTTGTTTACAACACAAACCACGACATCCTCGATGGTACTGAAACAGTCATCTCAGGTGCTTCTTGTACAACAAACTGCTTGGCTCCAATGGCTAAAGTACTTCAAGACCAGTTCGGAATCGTTGAAGGTCTCATGACGACAATCCACGCTTACACTGGCGACCAAAACACGCTTGACGCTCCACACCCGAAAGGTGACTTCCGTCGTGCGCGTGCAGCTGCAGCGAACATCGTTCCTAACACAACAGGAGCTGCTAAAGCAATCGGTCTCGTAATCCCTGAACTTCAAGGAAAACTTGACGGTGCTGCACAACGTGTACCAGTTGCTACAGGTTCACTCACTGAGCTCGTAACTGTACTCGACAAGCAAGTATCTGTTGACGAAGTAAACGCAGCGATGAAAGCAGCAGCAAACGAGTCATTCGGTTACACTGAAGACGAAATCGTTTCTTCTGACATCGTTGGAATCACATACGGTTCACTCTTCGACGCGACTCAAACAAAAGTTATGACAGTTGGCGACAAGCAACTCGTTAAAACAGTTTCTTGGTACGACAACGAAATGTCTTACACTGCACAATTGGTTCGCACAGTTAAGCACTTCGCTAACATCGCGAAGTAATTTCGTGAACTAAATAGAATCAAATAGGAGCGGAAACAAGAGATTGTTCTCCGCTCTATTTATGAAATGACACGCACGACATATGGAGGCGAAAGTTATGAACAAACAGTCTATTCGTGACATCGATGTAAAAGGGAAACGCGTCTTTTGCCGCGTTGACTTCAACGTTCCACTCAAAGATGGCGTCATCCAAGACGAAACTCGGATTCAAGCCGCACTTCCAACGATCAAGCACTTGCTTGACGGTGGTGCGAAACTCGTCCTCGCGAGCCACCTCGGCCGTCCAAAAGGCGAGAAGAACCCTGAGTTCTCACTTGCTCCAGTAGCGAAGCGTCTTGCTGAGCTCCTCGGAAAAGATGTACCGCTCGTCGAAGAAGCATACGGTCCAGTCGCAGAAGAAGCGGTCGCTAAACTCTCTGAAGGCGATGTCGTCGTTTTAGAGAACGTTCGTTTCTACCCAGGTGAAACGAAAAACGACGCTGAACTTGCAAAAGGATTCGCAGCACTTGCTGACGTATACGTCAACGACGCGTTCGGCGCGGCTCACCGTGCACACGCTTCAACTGAAGGGATTGCACACCACGTGGACACAGCCGTTGCTGGTCTCTTGATGGAAAAAGAACTTGAAGTTCTCGGTAAAGCTCTTTCTAACCCAGACCGTCCGTTCACGGCGATTATCGGTGGGTCGAAAGTAGCGGACAAGATCGGGGTTATCGACCACCTTCTTGACATCGTTGACACACTCATCATCGGTGGCGGACTCTCGTACACGTTCTCGAAAGCACTCGGGCACGAAGTCGGAACGTCACTCCTTGAAGAGGATAAGCTTGACCTCGCTCGTCAATTCATGAAGAAGGCAGAAGACAAAGGCGTGAAATTCTTGATGCCGGTCGACTGCGTCATCACAAAAGAATTCGGCGAAGAAACGTATGTCGGCCCAGTCGATATCGACTCGATCCCAGCGGATCACATGGGTCTTGATATCGGACCGAAGACAGTCGAACTTTACGCGGATGCGATTCGCGAATCGAAACTTGTCGTATGGAACGGACCGATGGGCGTATTCGAACTCGATAAATACGCAAACGGAACGAAAGGTGTCGCTCAAGCACTTGCAGACAGCGACGCATATTCAATCATCGGTGGTGGCGACTCAGCCGCTGCGGCAGCCAAGTTCGGTCTTGCTGACAAGATGAGTCACATTTCAACTGGTGGTGGCGCGTCACTTGAATTCATGGAAGGCAAGAAGCTTCCAGGTGTCGAGGCGCTTAACGACAAGTAATTTAGAGGAGGGTTATCGATGCGTAAACCGATTATTGCAGGTAACTGGAAAATGAACAAAACACTCTCGGAAGCTGTCGCTTTCGTAGAGGAAGTTAAAAACAACATCCCGTCTACTGACAAAGTAGATGCAGCGATTGGTGCTCCGGCACTTTTCCTCGCACCGATGGTAGAAGCAGCTAAAGGGTCAAACTTGAAGCTCGGTGCACAAAACATGTACGACAAAGATAGCGGTGCCTACACTGGCGAAATTAGCCCAGCTATGGTCGCTGACCTCGGCGTGACTTACGTCATCCTCGGTCACTCAGAACGTCGCGAGTACTTCGGCGAATCAGATGCGTTCATCAACAGCAAAACGAAAAAAGCGTTCGAACACGGTCTTACGCCAATCGTTTGTGTCGGTGAAACACTTGAAGAGCGCGAAGGCGACAAGTTCGAAGAAGTCATCAAAACACAAGTCGAAGGCGGTCTCGCTGACCTCTCTGCTGACCAAGTCAAACAACTCGTCATCGCGTACGAGCCAGTTTGGGCAATCGGTACAGGTAAATCAGCAGACGAAGCTGACGCACAAAGCTCTTGTAAGTATGTTCGCGACGTGGTGAAAGGTCTTTACGGTGAAGACGTAGCGGCTGCAGTACGCATCCAATACGGTGGATCTGTCAAACCTGAGAACATCAAAGAGTACATGGCACAAGAAGATATCGACGGCGCACTCGTCGGCGGTGCTTCACTTGAAGCCGCTTCGTTCCTCAAATTGTTGGAGGCGATTTAAATGGCTAGACCAGTCGCACTCATCATCTTAGATGGTTTCGGGATGCGTGACGAATCGTTCGGTAACGCGGTCATGGCTGCGGACAAACCGAACTTCGATCGCTACTGGGAGCAGTATCCACATACGCTCTTAAACGCAAAAGGCGAGTACGTCGGTCTTCCAGAAGGACAGATGGGGAACTCAGAAGTCGGTCACTTGAATATCGGTGCCGGTCGAGTCGTCTATCAGTCACTTTCACGCGTCAACAACGCAATCAAAGACCGTTCGCTTTTTGATCGTCAAGCGATGAACCATTTGGCAGGACATGTGAAGAAACATGACTCGAGCCTCCATATCATGGGTCTCGTGTCAGATGGCGGGATTCACTCGCACATCAAACACATGTTTGCCATCGTTGAGTTCGCAAAACTCCACGGCATCGAAAAAGTGTACATTCACGCTTTCACGGACGGCCGTGACTGTGATCCGAAGTCAGGTGCTGGTTTCCTCAAGGAAACTGAAGAAAAGCTTGCTGAACTCGGTGTCGGTCAAGTCGCTAGCGTGTCTGGTCGCTACTATGCCATGGACCGCGACAACCGTTGGGAGCGCGTCGAGAAAGTATACGACGTCCTCGTAAACGGAAAAGGCGAAGTCGGTACGGACCCAGTCGAGGTTCTCAAGAAGTCGTATGAGAACGATTTGACGGATGAGTTCGTCTTACCGACAGTCATCGAAAAAGATGGCAAGCCGGTCGCAACAATTCAAGACAACGATGCCATCATGTTCTTCAACTTCCGTCCGGACCGGGCGATCCAGTTGTCGAAAGTATTCAAAGAGAAAGCTGGATTCGAAGGCTTTACACTCTCTGACAACCATCCTGAGAACCTTCTTCTCGTCTCGATGACGAAGTACTCGGATGATATCGACACGGATATCGTCTTCCCACCGGAAGATTTGAAAAACACACTTGGGGAAACACTCTCTGCGCAAGGATACAAACAGCTCCGTGCCGCAGAAACAGAGAAGTACCCACACGTCACGTTCTTCTTGAATGGACAAAAAGAACAGCCATTCGAAGGCGAGGATCGTCTCCTCGTACCTTCACCGAAAGTCGCAACATACGACTTGCAACCAGAAATGAGTGCATACGAACTCACAGACGGCTTGCTCGAGCGTATCGAGTCGGATGAGTATGATGCATACATCATCAACTTCGCGAACCCGGATATGGTTGGTCACTCAGGTAAGCTTGAGCCGACGAAGAAAGCAATCGAAGCAGTCGATGAATGCCTCGGTAAAGTAGTGGACGCATTACTTGCTAAAGGTGGCGCAGCCATCATCACAGCGGACCACGGGAACGCAGACATCGTCACGAACCCGGACGGCTCGCCGATGACGGCGCACACGACGGAACCTGTTCCGTGTATCATCACAAAAGAGGGAGTCGAACTGAAACCAGTTCTCGAAGGCGCACTTTGCGACCTCGCCCCAACGCTTCTCGACCTTCTCGGTGGAGAGCAACCAGCTGAAATGACTGGTTCATCAATCGTTACAAAATAATACAACTATTTTTCATACGAAAAGGAGCGATTTTTCATGTCAATGATTACAGAAATTTACGCACGCGAGATTTTAGATTCACGCGGTAACCCATCAGTAGAAGTAGAAGTCTTCACAGAAGACGGCGGTTTTGGCCGTGCCCTCGTCCCATCAGGCGCATCAACAGGTGAGCACGAAGCAGTTGAGCTTCGCGATGGCGACAAGTCACGTTACCTCGGTAAAGGTGTCTTGAAAGCAGTTGCAAACGTGAACGACACGATTGCACCAGAACTCATCGGCTACGATGTTTTCGACCAAAACGCAATCGATGCGAAAATGATCGAACTCGACGGTACGCCAAACAAAGCTAAACTTGGTGCAAACGCAATCCTCGGTGTGTCAATGGCAGCAGCTCACGCAGCAGCAGATGAGCTTGGTCTCCCACTTTACACATACCTCGGTGGATTCAACGCGAAGACACTTCCAACACCAATGATGAACATCATCAACGGTGGTTCGCACGCGGACAACAACGTGGACTTCCAAGAGTTCATGATCATGCCTGTTGGCGCGCCAACATTCCGTGAAGCGCTCCGTATGGGTGCTGAAGTATTCCACGCCCTCAAATCAGTTCTTTCTGGTATGGGTCTTAACACAGCTGTTGGTGACGAAGGTGGTTTCGCACCAAACTTGAAATCTAACGAAGAAGCGATCACAGTTATCCTTGAAGCGATCGAAAAAGCTGGTTACAAACCAGGCGAAGACGTCTACCTCGCAATGGACGTTGCATCTTCTGAGTTCTACGACAAGTCAACTGGTAAATACGAACTCGCTGGCGAAGGTAAGTCACTCACAACTGCTGAGCTTGTAGACTTCTACGCTGAGCTCGTTGACAAGTACCCAATCCTCTCAATCGAAGATGGTTGTGACGAAAACGACTGGGATGGCCACAAGCTTCTCACAGACAAAATCGGACACAAAGTTCAACTCGTTGGGGATGACCTCTTCGTAACGAACACATCTAAACTTGCTGAAGGTATCGAAAAAGGTATCGCAAACTCGATCCTCATCAAAGTTAACCAAATCGGTACGCTCACAGAAACATTCGACGCGATCGAAATGGCTAAAAAAGCTGGTTACACAGCAGTTGTCTCACACCGTTCTGGTGAAACAGAAGACGCGACAATCGCGGACATCGCTGTTGCGACAAACGCTGGACAAATCAAAACTGGTTCACTTTCACGTACAGACCGTATCGCGAAATACAACCAACTTCTCCGCATCGAAGACATGCTCGGCGATGTAGCGAAATACGACGGCATCAAGTCGTTCTACAACCTTAAAAAATAATT